>CAZVZG010000006.1:0-177104 GCA_964630785.1 uncultured Phycisphaeraceae bacterium
ACCCGCGCCAGCGCCCGGTTTTGGTGGGCGAACAAGCGCCTAGCGCAAAAGGTTCTCTGGGAGGGGGAGTCAGGCCCTGGGCTTCCAGCCCGCCTTGAACTTGGCGCACGCCTCGCCCAGCTTCTTCTCCAGCTCGCCGTCGAGGGCCTTCTTCTGCTCCAGCTCTTCGCGCACGGGCTTGGCCGCGCTGGTGAAGTAGGAGAGCAGGCCCTTCTCGAACTCGGGGACGTGCTTGACGTCCACGTCGTCCATGTAGCCCTTGCTGCCGGCGAAGATCGAGATGACCTGGTCGGTCACGTTGTAGGGGACGTACTGCGGCTGCTTGAGCAGCTCGACCATGCGGGCCCCGCGGTCGAGCTGCTTCTGCGTCGCCTTGTCGAGCTCGGTGCCCAGCTGGGCGAAGGCTTCGAGTTCGCGGTAGGCCGCGAGGTCGAGCCGCAGCGAGCCGGCGATCTTCTTCATCGCCTTGATCTGGGCGTTGCCGCCCACGCGGCTGACCGAGATGCCCACGTTGATGGCGGGGCGCACGCCCGCGAAGAACAGCTCGGGCTCCAGGTAGATCTGCCCGTCGGTGATCGAGATCACGTTGGTCGGGATGTACGCCGAGACGTCGCCCTCCTGGGTCTCGATCACGGGCAGGGCCGTGAGCGAGCCGCCGCCGTTCTCGGCCGAGAGCTTGGTGGCCCGCTCCAGCAGGCGGCTGTGGAGGTAGAACACGTCGCCGGGGTACGCCTCGCGACCGGGCGGCCGACGCAGCAGGAGCGAGAGCTGGCGGTACGCGACCGCCTGCTTGGAGAGGTCGTCGTAGATGCACAGGGCGTGCTTGGGCATCGGCTGGCCGCCGCTCAGCTTGGCGCCGGCGTTCTTGCCCTGCCACATGAAGAACTCGCCCATCGTGCAGCCGGAGTAGGGCGCGATGTACTGCAGCGGCGCGGGGTCGGAGCTCGCGGCATTGACCACGATCGTGTAGTCCATCGCGCCGTGCTTGCGGAGCGTCTCGACGACGCCCGCCACGGTCGATTCCTTCTGCCCGACCGCGACGTACACGCACACCACCGCATCGGGCGTGCCCCAGAACTGCTTCTGGTTGATGATCGTGTCGATCGCAACCGCGGTCTTGCCGGTCTTGCGGTCGCCGATGATCAGCTCGCGCTGGCCGCGGCCGATCGGGATCATGCTGTCCACGGCCTTCACGCCGGTCTGCAGCGGCTCGTGCACGGGCTGACGCTCGGCGATGCCGGGGGCGATGATGTCCACCTTGCGGCGCTCGGCGCCGGTGAGCGCGGGGCCGTTGTCCAGCGGGCGGCCCAGCGGATCGACCACGCGACCCAGCAGCGACTCGCCCACGGGCACCTCGAGCAGGCGGCCGGTGCTCTTGACCAGGTCGCCCTCCTTCACCGCGAGGTAATCGCCGAAGATGACGGCGCCGACGGTGTCGAGCTCGAGGTTGAACACCTGGCCCATCACCGCGCCGTGCGCCGACTGGAACTCGAGCATCTCGCCGGCCATGGCCTTGGACAGGCCGTAGATGCGGGCGATGCCGTCGCCGACCTCGACCACACGCCCGACCTCGGAGATCTCCAGCTCCTGGGCGTACTGGGCGATCTCCTGCTTGATGACGCTCGTGATCTCGTCGGTCTTGATCTTCACGGGTGCATTTCCTCTGGAACGATTGGACAGGCCCGAATCACCGCGGCTCGCGCACCGCGATCCCCCCGCCCCCACCTCCCATCCCGCCCGGCGGCCCAACCAATACCCGCTCACACCCCAAACAACGCCGGGGTGCGCGGGCCGCGCGCGGGGGGCAAGAGGATATCCCTGTGGGGCGGGGTTGTCCGCAAATGCAGTTTGCCCGAATCGGGCATCCGCCCACCGCGCGGGCTGACTCGAAGGACGGTCGAGCCCGCTCGTTCCGGCGTGCGGCACCGCCGCGCTTTCGGGTGATTCTCTATCGGAACGTGTCCGCGGTCTGGATGCTGTCGTTGTCCTCGTCCAGGCGGACCAACACCCAACTCGTCACCTCGCCTTTGGCCGTGAACGTGCATCCATAAAGACCGGCGTCCGAGGCTCCGCACTCCGATTCATCGAACTCCGCCGCGTACATCCCCGATCCCGGCTCCCGGTGGCGCGGGTTGCCCGCCGCGTTCACGCCGATGAGCACGTTGGCAATCGCGACCCCGCCAAAGGCGCAGTCCACATCGGTCTGAGCGTACGCGTAAAGCACGCGATCTTCGTCGTCCCAGAGCATCTCCGTGCGCTCGACCACACCATCCCCGTCGATATCGATGTTCTCCACCCACACGATGTCTCGATCGTCGGAAGTGTTGGCTGTGTGCATGGTCAGACCGCCCTTGCCGATCTGCGTGCCGTGCCCGCCGCTGTCCGGAGGAGGCTGCGCGGCGCGCGCCTGGACCTTGCTCGGATCCACCTTCACACGAGGCGACGTGGCCGCGCTGTCAGAGCGTGCTGAACCCGTTTGACAGCCCGCGAACGAAGCCATCGCCACCATCGCAACGCATGAACTCACGATCCGATTTGATAGGCTGAGCATTGGTCAAGGCCCTTTCTGAATTTGAGAGATTTCGTTGCGGCCTACTGCCCCACGAGAACACGTCGGGATAGGCGTCGAGAGAGCGGCGCCAATGCCACGATGCCGACTCCCGCCTCGAACGTGCGGGCGGGGACATGGTAACCGAATTCCATCCGTCCGCACCCGCGAGTTACTCACGGCACCGCCGGCAACATCCGCCCGGGCTCAGAGTCCGCCGGCGCGCAGATCGGCGAGCCGGCGGAGCCGGCCGCGCCGTTGGACTGTCGCTTGGTGACCTTGACGCGGACGGTCGGGTTGGCGACCACCGCGCTCAGGCCCGCGGGCAGGCCGGGGAACGAGACCTGGCGCGTCACGCCGGCCTTGTCCGCCGAGGCCCGCTCCAGCTCGTCGCTGGTGAACTCGATCATGGCCTTGACGGGGGTTTGGCCGGACCGGACCCGCTGCACGTCCTCGCTCGGCCCGTTGATCACCACGTCGGTCAGGAACTTGTCGAGGATGTCGATGTTCCATTTCGAGCCGTCCTCCGTCGGCGGCAGGCTGTACCACACTGGCACGGTGGGCAGCTTGACCGAGTCGATGGACTGCTTGATCCGGAAGGCGACCGACACGGTGTCGGGTGTGACGGAAGCCTCTGGCACGACCAGAGCCGCGTCGGGCGGACGCACCACCGCCGAGACCACCTGCGGACCGTCGCCCTTGATCCGCGCGATCTCGGCGTCCCCGATGGTTGCCACGGCCTGGGCATCCAGCGGCAGCGCGGCCGCCAACGGCTCGGGCAAGCGGATGTCCACCGTCGCGGGCGTCGTCACGGGCGTCCCATCGAGCGCGAGCGGGCGGGCGAACTCCACTCGCACCGGGAGCGACTTGGTCACCATCTTCACCACCGTCACCGTGACCTTCGAGGGCTCGACTTCGGCCACGGCCCCCGCGGCCCCCGCGAGGGCGGGCAGACCGCGGATGACCTTCTCCAAGTCAACGTCCACTCGATCGACGGGGGCATGGGGCATGCCGTCAAGGTCCGGGGTCAGCCGGATCTCCCGCCCGATCTGCCCCGCGGCCCTGTCGAGCACACGGACTGCGCCTTCGAGTCGGATCCGGACCGTGCCCTTCCACTTCGGATCGATCGGCCGGACCACCAGGTCGTTGCTCGGCTCGACGGGGAACGTCACCTGTATCGCGTCGGTCTGGCGCGACGTCAGGCTCTCGCCCTCGGCCCAGATCCAGATGAGCACGGCGACCACCAGCGCGACGAGTGCGGCCTTGACGATGGCCCATTGCTCGGTCATGGCTCAGCCCTCCCCCCC
Source organism: uncultured Phycisphaeraceae bacterium (assembly GCA_964630785.1). Classification (GTDB taxonomy): domain Bacteria; phylum Planctomycetota; class Phycisphaerae; order Phycisphaerales; family UBA1924; genus JADLCX01. Next base: position 3,856 of record CAZVZG010000006.1, read on the forward strand.
ACCAACCCCCACGTCTTTTCCGACGTTCCGACCCTCGCCGCTCACCGAGCCAATCCGCTCCTCTCGCGTCGAGCCGCGCCGAACGACGTCGGCGCCCGCGACGGAGTCACCGTTGGCCGACGCGCCCGGGTCCGTGTGCGCATCCAGGTCTTCGATGTCGGCGGCGTGCTCGGCGCCCGGAGCGGGCGGAAGCGGCCGGCGCAGGCGCGTGGCCAGTTCCTCGCGGAGTCGTTCGGGCGTGAGGCCACGGTCGAGACGCCCTCGCTCAGCGAGCGAGATGCCGCCGGTCTCCTCGCTGACAACCACGACCAGCGCGTTGCACTCCTTGCTCAGCCCTACGGCCGCGCGATGGCGGGAACCCAGGCCGCGATCCGGCATGTCCTCGGGCTCGGCGAGCGGGAGTTGCACGCCCGCGGAGACCACCTCCCCATTGCGGATGACCACGGCCAGATCGTGCAGGGCCGAGCCCGGAAAGAACACGGTCTGAAGCAGCCTCGCCGACACGCGCCCGTTGATGGCCGTGCCCCCTTCGATCAGCCCCTTGAGCCCGGACTCGCGGTCGATGACCACGATCGCGCCGAAGCGGGCCTTGCTCAAGTACGCCGCGGCCTCCACGATCGCGTCGATCATCACCGCGGTCCCCGGCTGCGAACGGCGGAGGAAGGGCGTCTCGCCAAGCCGGATCAGCCCGCGCCGGAGTTCGGGCTGAAAGACCACGATCATCGTGACCGCCAGCAGCGTGAGGAACGTGTCGTAGAGGTACTTGATCCGTGCGAACTGCTCCTGCTGCGCGAGGATTCGCACGACGAAGGTGGTCACGATCACCAGAAAGAGCGTGCTTTTGAGCGCGCCGGCCGCTCGGGTGCCCTGCACGAACCGGACCACCACGAACACGACGACCCAGATAAGCAGCAACTCGATGGCGATCTGCCACCACGAGTAGTCGTGGAGCCGTTCCGCCAGTCGTTGCAGCCGCTCGAACATCATCCGTCACGATCCTCAGAAATGCCGACGACCGGCACCGCCGTTATGCATCGGCTGCCGTGAGAATCAGTCTACACCCGAGCCCCCCACCGTGGCTTGGGTTTCCAGCCCAAGTTGGCCCGAAGGGCCAAGCCGAGCAGCATCCGTGGACTCAAGGGCATCGGCCCGCGAGTCGGCTGGAAGCTGAATCCGCGACGGTCCGAAATCGGCGGGAAGCCGATTCCACGGACGTGATGAAGTCCGCCGCTCGCCTCCGCCGCACATACTCTCCCGCGATGCCCTACGCCGTCACCCAGTTTCAGCCCACCCCCAACCCCAACGCGCTCAAGTGCATTCTCGATCGGCGTCTGCCCGATCCGCCGCGCTCGTTCCGCTCGGCCCAAGATGCGGGCGCGGACCCGCTCGCGGCGCCCCTGTTCCGAGTGCCGGGCGTGGTCGGGCTCCTCCTCAACGGCGACTGGCTCACCGTCAACAAGTCTCCCGAGGCCGATTGGGGTTCCATCAAGAAGAGTCTGAAGCAGGCTCTCGCGGAGGCCTGATCCCAGCGTCCCTGCGGCCCGGGCGGCGATGAACCGATCCGTCCTCATCCCGGTGAATCCCCCACCCCTCCAACCCACCATCACCGCGGCGGCGTCGGGCTGGACTCCCGCCTCTCGGTCTCCGAGGGCGCTCATCCGACTCTCCGGTCCGGGAGTGCCCAACCTGCTCGACCGCCTGCTCCGCCCGATGCCCGGGCGGTCCTGGTCGATCCTCCGCGCGGACATGCGCCTCACCGAGGCGCTCGAACTGCCGCTCCTGGTGATCCGGTACGACCCGCCCCGCTCATACACGGGCGAGGCCATGGCCGAACTGGTCATCCCGGGAAACCCCATCCTGATCGAGCGCGTGCTCGCGCGGCTGACCGCCGAGCCCGACGTGCGAGAGGCCGGGCCGGGGGAGTTTTCGGCCCGCGCGTTCCTCAACGGAAAACTGACGCTGGCACAGGCTGAAGGCGTCGCGGCGGCGATCGCGGCCGCCAGCGAGCGGGAACTCGCGGCCGCGGAATCCCTCTTGGCCGGACGCACCGGCGAGCGGTACCACCGCTGGGCGGACGCTCTGGCCACCATGCTCGCGCTCGTGGAGGCCGGCATCGACTTCACCGATCAGGAGGACGTTGTGCCGATCGCTCCCCGCGACGTGAAGCGCGGGATCGAAAAGCTGCGCGACGCGATCCACGCCGAACTCGGGCGGGAGTCCGGGGCCGAGCAACCGCGTCACGCGCCGCGGGTGGTGCTTGTCGGGCCGCCGAACGCGGGCAAATCGACTCTGTTCAACGCCCTGCTAGGGCGCAAGCGGGCGGTCGAGTCGCCCCTCGCCGGCACCACGCGGGACGCGCTGGCGGAAGACCTGGACCTCTCCGGCGTGGCGCACCTTCCCGGCGGGGGGGGTGGGAGGGGCGGCAAGGTACTGCTGATCGACCTGCCCGGCCTGGACGACAGCCCGACCTCCGGACCAGACGCCGCGGCCCAGGCGGTGAGCAAGGAAGAGATCCGCCGGGCGGACATCCTGATCGTGTGCCGCCCGGCTGATTCGCCCGCTGGGCCGCGGTCTGGACCTGAATCATTTTCCGATGCGCAGGGGCACAACCGAAGGCCATCGATCATCCGGGTCACGACCAAGTCCGACCTTCCACATTCGCTCACCGGTGGATCGGCCACACCGCTTGAAAGCGACACGATTGGTGTGTGCGCACTCGACGGGTGGCACGTCGGCGTCCTCCGACGCGCAATTGCGGACGCGACGTGGGCCGAGCGCGATGCCGGCGCGACCGCCGTGCTCCCTCGCCACCGCCTGGCCCTGACCACTGTCGGCAAGCGGCTCATCGCCGCGGCCGATCTGGTCGATGCCCGAGCGCACGCGCTCGCCTTTCCTGAGACCGTCGCCGGCGAGCTGCGCTCGGCCCTTGATGCACTCGCGGAGCTGACCGGCGACGTCTCGCCCGACGACATCATCGGACGGGTGTTCGCCACGTTTTGCGTCGGAAAGTGAACGGTCAGTCTCGCACGGCGGCCGCGAGAAAGTCGCCCAGGTGCTTCTGGACAAAGAACTCCACCGCGCGGGCCGTCTGGGCGTGGTCGACGCCCCAGCACGCCGCGAGCAACGGCGGATCGCCGAGCCCGACGTCCATCTGCACCATCAGGACCTCATCGATCGCGAATGCGCTGGGGAGCTTGTCGGCCAGAAAGGCCGTGAAGGCGTTGACTTCGGGCGCGCCTATGGCGATCGCCGGACACTCGCGAAGCGTGGCGTCGTTGAGATACCAGAGGTCGGTGCAGATCAGCGGCACAAGCCCGTCGGCCCGACCGAGGGACGCATCGGCGAGCCTCCGGGAGATCTCGACGCAGAGCGACCCGGCCACCGCCCGGTCGTGTCTCTCGGCCGCGAGGTGAGCACCCACGACCACGAGCAGCAGTTCGGCGCGATCGACGGAGGCCGGCGCGAGCGACAGTGCGGGCTGGTGCTTCACACACCCGTCATCGGCTCAGGCCGCGGAGCCGCTCCAGCGGTCGCGGCGCACCGGGCGGGCGTCAAAATGAAAAAAGGGGCGCCCGATGGGCGCCCCGAGAGTATTCGATTGAGTTCAGGTCCGAGCCGAAGCCCGCTTCACTCCGACCGATGGCGGCGACGACGGATCGCGCCGAACCCGAGCACGCCCGCGAGCGTGCCCAGACCGGCATAGGCGCCGGCGGGAAGAGGAACGAGCACAAGCTGGTCCTGGGCGAACCCGGAGTAGCCGCTACCGGTGTTGAAGCTGTTCCACAACCGGAGCACACGGACGTTCCCGATCATGCCGTTGTTGTTGGAGTTGGCCCAGTTCCAGATCTTGTACGCGAGGCTGGTGTTTCCGCCGATGTCCGCCAAGGTCTTTTCACCCTCGGAATACCAGATCGCGTTCTGGATCGCGGTTGTCTCCGCCGATGTGTTGTAGCCATCGGCGAAAGTCGCGTCGGTGGCGTTACCGCCGAAGTTGCCGCTGTTGCGGAACTCGGTGTAGATGCGCGCCGTCACGGGGCTGAGCGGATCGCTCCCGGCCGGAGCGGTCGTGTTCGTGGCCGGGTCATAGCCGCTTCCACCGGCCATCGCGCTCGTCGAGATCTGCGCGTAGTAGGTGCCGCCGAAACTGATGTTTTCGTGTTCCTCGAGGCAGAACGTGAGGTAGGTGTTGCCGGAGGTGCCGTTCCCTCCGTAGACACCCACGTAGCTGCCGTTGTAGTTGGCGCCGACTCCATCGGTGGCCTTGGTCGCCGTGAAGGCGCCACCGCTGCCGTCGGTTCCGTTGTAGAAACCTGTGGCATCCGTCATCGTGACACGCCCGTCCGCGAGCGCGATGCTCGCCAGACCCGCGACCGCCACGATCGATGCGGCAAAGATCCTGTTCTTGTTCAACATAGCCTCCAACCTGCCTTTCCAAAAAAAATAGCCAAACGGTACCGGCGGCAGAGAGCCACCCGACGAGGTGACCCGACCGCAACCACACGCACGGCTCTCGATCCTGGAAAGTCCGCGTTCGCCGACCTTAGTGGGATCATCTCAGATTTAGTCCGAATGTCAATCCCCTCAACAGTGGATTTCGGACCTTTTTTGGGGACGGCGGGATGCGACAAGGCCTCGAGCAGGGCCGTCGCCAAACCCCCCAGATTCACAGCCTGCGAGGAGATCCAAAAAGAACCGGACCCCGCGAACTGCGGGGTCCGGCCAAGGAGTTCACCTGAAACCGTGGACGCTTACGCCTGCCGCAGCTTCCGCCGACGGACGACCCCGAACAGGCCGACGCCGCTCAGACTCGCCAGGCCGGCCCAGCCCGCCGGGGGCAGGGGAACGATGACCAGCATGTCCTGGCCGCGGTTGTTGCCGTTGTCGACGCCGAGGATGGCAACGCGGATCGGGTCATTGGCGTGGGCGAGTGAGAGGTTCTCGATCGCCGTCTGGGCCGCGGTGATGGTCTGGGGCTGATCGACACCGAGGTCGGCCCAGAGCGCCTTCTGCAGGCCCTCAATCCAGCGGGCCTTGGTGAAGGTGTCCGCGCCGATCGTCACGAGTTGGCTGAGGTTGGAAGTGAACGATGAGGCGAGGAATCCGCGGCCGTCAAGGATGCCCGCGGCAAGGGCCGCGAGGGCCGTCGCGTTCAGGGCCGAGCGGTTGGCCGCCGTGAACTGGCCGACCGGGTTGCCGGGGTTGCCACCGGGTTGGACCGGGGCGCCCGTGACGTCCACGAGGTGGTACGTGGCGGGATTGGTGGTGCTGAGGTAGTTCGCGTCGACGCAGAACATGTACACGGTGGTGGCTTCGGCTTCGGAGGCCGCGCCGCCCGTGAATCGGGCCGTGCTGGCGTCGGACGCGCCCCAAAGGTTGTGGGCATATCCGCCGTTGTTGTTCGAGCCCAGGCCATTGGAGGCGCTGAGCACGTGGCCCAGGAGCGTGCTGTCGGCCATGGCGCTCGACGCCATCCCCGCAGCCGCGACGGCAACCGCCACAAGAGCAAACTTCATCGTGGAACTCCTATCTGAACTTTTCCCAAACGATCTGACTGAATCGAAACCGGGGCAAGACGCCTGGGTCAGCAGCCCGATCTGTGGAGGTAACACTCCCCCAAACGTGTGGGTAGAAATATACCCCCAAAGTGGGCAGACACGATCTGGATGTGTTGAAAATCCGCGATTTCGGTGAGATTTTTACGAAAGAACGCCCGAAAACGAAGACAGATTTTGTTAGGGCAGGCCTCTGGCTGAATCGCGGCTCCATTCTCGGAACATCGCCGGAGTCAGTCGGATGCCCAATGAAAAACCCCGCACGGGGCGGGGTTGTGAGCTCGAAATGCTGGCTGGACTCGTGGAACTAGGCGGAGCGCTGGCGGCGGCGGCGCGCCCAGCCAGCGCCGAAGGCCGCGGGCAGGGCGATCAACCCGGACCAGGCTGCCGCCGGGAGCGGGACGGGCACGACCGTGGGGTTCGGATCGGGCCCGCTGTCACCGTTCGCGTGCGTGGTCGGCGAAGCGAAGCGATCGTTCGGATTGGTGGTGCCCGTGAATCCGTCTCCCGGAGCGCCCGGCCCGGTGGTTCCCAAAACACCCGGCTCGCCGAGATTCAGGATTGGGGGCACGTATGCGCCGGGCCACCGGATGATGGCGAGGCTGAAACCGCCGTCGCCGTCAGCGCCCTGGCCGGCGTCGGTCGGCGTCGAGCTGGGCGGCAAATAGGGGCTCTGCGGATCGAAACCGTGGGTGTTGCCGGCGCTCATGCCGACCCGACCGCCGAAGTAATCAACCCCTGCCCAAACGGGCAAGGCGGTCTTGACGATGGGCGAAACGAAGCGGAACGCGGGCGAGAACGGCAGCGAAAAGCTGGTCCTCGTGTCGAGCCGGAGCGCATCGGCCTGGGCGATGGAAGCCATGGCGGCAAGGGCCAAGCCGCCGCAGAGCGACACGCGTGAAAACGAAATCTGGGCACGACCGGCGGGCATGTGGGATTCCCCCTCCCAATCTTGGACAACAGATGAGCAGCCTCCGCGACACAGGGCGAAGGCCTACCCCAATAGAATACGGATCGTGCCCAAAACGCAAGGGGAAACACGCCGGTTTGTTGAAGTTTGGGAGCATGAAAGCGGCCGGTCCGAGAAATCGGACGCCGGGGTCCATCGAGGGGGAATGATGGGACGTTGGCTCAATGCCTGAGTTCCACGCGATCGGCTCGCTCGGAGTTCAGATCCGCTGGAATGGACATCTGTCCGGGTGAATTGCGTCAAAATCTGCACGAATCTCGGATTCGGGCTAGGCGCGCGAGTCGGAACCCGTTACGCTGTTTGACGACGCGGCGCGCGGCCCGAAACCGGCAGCGAAGAGGCGTCAAATCGGGCGGCCGAACGTCGCCATATGTTCGGCCACCGCTAGGGTAGCGGACTTGGATCTCGACAAGGCGGTAGGAGCCCATCGGGCGAGCAATCGGTCGCCTTTGAGGCGAACCCGCCGGTAGTTTCAGGTGACTTTAGAGACCTTTTTCACGGCTGCGATGACCGGCCGAATGGAGTTGGATCACATGCGTAAGGCGACACTGGGACTACTCGCCGCGGCCGGCACGGCCGCGATCGTCGGTTCGGCTCAGGCGAACTCCATCGTCAACGGCGACTTTGAGGCGGGCAACACGGGGTTCACTTCTGCGTATCTCTACGTGCCGCCGGCGAGCATCTACGACCCGGCGCGGTACTCGATCGTGCAGTTCGACACGATCCACTCCTCTTGGGTGGACTTCGCGGACCACACCACGGGCGACGGGAACGTCGGACACTACATGATCGTCAACGGGACCGACGCGGGCCTCGGCCCGACGTGGGCCCAGGACCAATCGCTCAGTGTGGGCAGGTATGAGCTTTCCGGTTGGTTTGCCAGCCTGTTCCCCGATGCACCCGCGTCGCTGCAGTTCCGCGTGGTGGATGGCAACGGCTCAACCATCAGCCCAACGTTCACCGCCCCGCTGCCCCCGGGTGTGTGGGCCCAGCGGTCGTTCACGTTCGATGTTACGGCAGCGGGGACGTACAGCGTCCAGATCTGGGACACCAACGACGCGTTCTCGGGCAACGACTACGCGATCGACGACATCAACCTGACAGTGGTCCCGCTGCCCGCGGCCGCGTGGGCGGGGCTCACGGGTGGGCTCGGCGTGTTCGGGCTCACGCGGGTCCGCCGTCGCCGGCTCCTCAGGGCGTGATCGCGCCTTCGGTGCGGGCTCCTGATCGGGAGTGCCGCATGCTCTGCAACTGCAACTCTCCTGCACCAAAGCGCCGGACGTCGTCCGGCGCTTTTCGTTGATGATCACGGCGTGAGCCGCAGTCCAATCTGGGGTGGCGGGCTTTCTCGCCTCCCTGATTTGGGGATTTGACTCGGCTCCAGACTCCCCACCCGAACTGGGAGCGGGAATCAGAATTGAACAAAATAGGGGATTGTGTTTCCGGACGCTCCGTGTATCGTGATGATGCACAGATACGATCGCCGGGTCGCGCTTCGATGCCGAAAGGGACGAAACGCGGGCGAGCAGAATGTGCAGGTGTCCGGTCCGAGACGACCTTCATTCCATCAACGGGCGCCGCGGCGCTCAGGCAAGTCGGAAGGACGGAGGCTTAGACCTATGAGACGGACGAACTGGGCCGCGGCGATGCTCGTGCTCGCGGCGGCGGGAAGCGCACAGGCGGCATACACGACGTTCGGATCGAGCGGCGAACCAAGCTTGTATTCGATTTTCGTGACCGAGTACGGCGCCGCGGGCTCGAGCCAGGCGATGTTTGAGGGCATGCCCGCAGCGTCGCACACGTTCGGCGCGTACACGTTCACGCGCGTGAACGACAGCGGCGGCGGCACGCCGACGAACATCCACTCGCTGGTTTGGCCGAGCACTAACGACGATCGCTTCATGGACGGCACCACGGACGTGACGTTCACGGTGAAATACGCCGGCAACTCGAACACGCTGGGCTGGGCCGACCAGACGGGCGGAGTCACGGCGATCGGGGCTGGAAACTTCACGACGATCCTCGGCGACACCACGCCGGGTGCCTCGACCACGGTCACGCTCAGCTCCGACTTTCAGCTCGCGCTGCGGAGCAGCGGAACGTACTGGGGTTCGAACACGGGCACGAACTCGGATTCCAGCGACCACCTCATGACTTGGTTCGTCACCGGCGCGGGCCGCACGTTCTTCGTCATTGGATGGGAGGACCTCCCCATCGGTGGCGGCTCAGACCGCGACTACAACGACTGGGTCGGCGAGCTTCAGGTGGTCCCGCTCCCCGCGGGCGCCTGGGCCGGGATCTCGGCTCTGGTCGGCGTGGCGGGGCTGGGCTACATCCGCCGCCGTCGCATGAACGCTTGATCTGGACGAGCGTTCGCTGGATCCAGAACAACTCAAAACGAGCAAGGGCCGCCTCGGTGAGGCGGCCCTTGTGCTTGTCTGGATAGCCGAGATCAACCGCCGGCGAGTCGGGCGCGGGTGGCGTCGAGTTGCTGCTTGCGTTCGGGAGAGATGACGGCGCCCGCGGCAAGGGCCTTGTCGGCGGTGTCGATTAGTTTTCTCGCCTCGGCCTTGTCGGCGGAACTCCCGACGGAGAGCAGGTCGGCCAGGCCGATGGCGGAGGTGATGGATCGGGCATCGAGTTCGATGGACTTGCGGTAGGCGGCCATGGCCGCGGCGCGGTCGCCCAGGGCGGCGTTGATGGCACCGAGCGAGTCGTAGAAGGGGCCGACTTGGTTGACGGTGATGGCCTCGTCGATGAGTGACTTGGCGCGCTGCAGGCCGTCTTTGGTGCCCGCGCTCGCGGCCTGAGAGTAGATGGCGAAGGCGAGGTTGTTTTTGACAACGGCGAGGTTGCCGGCCGGCACGCTGGCGCCGGCCCGGAGGGCGCTCTCGTAGCAGGAGATGGCCGCGGGGAGGTTGCCGAGGTTCTCGGCGAGGATGCCCATGCCGGAGGAGGACCGGAAGTCGGCGGCCTTGAGCGAGAGGAACTCTTCGAGGGTGCGGGCGGCGTCTTTGCGGGCGGCTGCGCTCCCGGACGGGTCTTGAGCAGCGGCGCGGTTGTCGGCGAGCTTGAGCTGGGCCTCGGCGAGCAGGGCCAAGATCGCGGGTTGCTTCGGCTCGGCTTCGGCGGCCTGACGGGCCAGGGCCACGGCCTCGGCGGGGTCGGCGGCGGAGTCGAGCAGGCGGGAGGCGAGCCCCACGAGCGCGGAGGCGGACTTGGGGTCTTTGGCGACAGCCTGACGCGCGGCGGCGATCGCGCCGGGGGTGTCGCCCGAAGCGTCGAGCAGCGCGGCCTTGGCCTCGAAGACGCGGGCGGTGGCGTCACTCGATGCGAGCGTATCGAGGATGGCGGTGGCCCGATGGAGCAGGTCGGCGCGGACGGCGGCTTTGGCGTCGGCCTTGACCTCGGGGAGGCGGTCGGCGAGGCGGGCCCAAGCGCCGGCGATCGCGAACTGCTCTTCGGGGTCGTCGGGCTTGGCGGCGGCGGCGACCAGTTCGATCCAGCGTTGGGCCTCGTCGGCCGGCGTGACCACCCCGGCGGCGACGAGCAGGACGATGTCCTTGCGGACGGCGCGCGTGTCGAGGTATGGGCGCAGGAGCGCGAGCGCACCGGCGTTGTCCTTCATCGCGGCCTGGGCGCGGGCGCGGAGGTTGAGCAGGGCGAAGCCGAAGCGGTCGGACTCTGCGATCGGCGTCGGGAGGCGGTAAGACGCGACGGCGTCGAGGGCAGCTCGCGAGTTGCCCGAGCCGAGTTCGGACTCGGCGACGGCCATGTCGGCCTCTTTGGAGCGGCCGAGCGCCCGCCAAGCGAGCGCGGCGGCGCGGGCTTGCTTCCAATCACCGATGGTCGCGAAGACGCGGGTGGCTTGTTCCTGGAGTTTGGCGTCGGAAGGGAAGCGGTTGATGGCTCGCCCGAGGACCTCGGCGGCCTTGTCGAGACGGGGCGGCTTGAGGTCCAGGAGGCGACGGGCGACGAAGAGCTGGGTGGTGGCGTCGTCGTAGCACTTTTCGGAGAGTTGGACGAGGGCGCCGGTGTCGTCGAGTTGGCCGCCCTGGCGGGCCTTCTGCACGGCCCGGGGGGCGGCGGCCCGCGCTTGGCCGCCGGGGATCTTTTCGAGGGCGTCGGCGAGCGGGATGAGGTTGACGGACGCCTCGGGTTGCCTCGCGAGTTTGACCTGTTCGAGCATCACGGCGAGTTGCGGGTCGCCCGGGAGTTTGGCGAGGCCGGCCGCCGCGGCGGCCTCGGCCTGGTCGAGGTTGCCCTTGTCGAGATTGAACCGGGCGAGGGCGATCCAGGTACGGGCCTCGTCGGGGGCGAGTTCGGTGGCGTGGGTGAGGTCGCGGAGGGCTCCGGCATCGTCGCCGGCGGCGGCGGCGAGGCCGCCGAGCACGAGCGAGCGGGTGACGGGGGAGATCTCGGGCTGGTCGAGCTTCTTGATTGCGCGGGCGGCGTCGGCCTGGTCGCCGAGGCTGCGGAGGCCGTTGGCGGCGGCGAAGAGGGCGTCGACGTTGTCCGTGGGCTGATCGACGATCTGGAGGTAGGCCTCGATGGCCTCGCGGTCGCGGCGCTGCGAGGTAAGCAGGCCGGCGCGGCGGACGAGCAGGTCGACCGGGGCGGGGCTGCTCGTGCCGATCAGGCTGTCGATGGCGCGCAGGGCGGCGTCGGAGTTGGCGGGGCTCAGGGCCGAGAGTCGATCGACGGCCAGCAGGCGATCGTCACGATCGGCGGTCTGGTCGAGCGCGAGCCTGGCGAGCAGGTCGGCGGCGTCGGCGGTCCGGTGCAGGTCGCGGAGCAAGTCGGCCTGGCGGAAGATGTAGGGCGCGCGGTTGGGCGCGACGGCCGCGGCGGCGGTGAGCTGCTCGAGCGCGCCGGCGGGGTCTGGGGAGATGTTCCGACCCGGGTCGCTCATCAGGTAGGCGCCGACGAGCACGTCGCGGAACTGCAGCCGCGCCGGGGCCTCGATGATCAGGGCCCGCAGCAGCGCGATGGCCTCGTCGCGGTTGCGAGCGGTCGGCTCGCCGTGAAGCAGGGCTCTGGCTCTCGCAAAGCGCACGTCGGCGGTCGGGGCATCGGCGTCGGAGCCGCCGAGCTCGGTGACTCGGGCGATGACCTGCTCGAGCAGCGCGGGGTCGGCCTCGACGGCGTTGGAGCGCAGCATCGCGATGTGGGCGGGGAGCGACTGGGGGAAGTCGGCGAGGAGTTTCCTCCACAGCTCGGGCGCCTTGGGATCGTGGATGGCGTCGTAGAAGCGGGCGCGGGCGGTGGAGAGGCCGGCCAGGTCGTCCGGCCTGGCGACGGCGACGGCATCGTCCACCAGTTTGATCGCCTCGGCGCGCCGGCCGGTGGAATCCATGAGCATTGCGCGGGAGATGAGCGTGCCGGCGTCGCCCGCGCCGGCCGCGCCGGCGGACGCGGCGAGCAGACGGTCTTCGTACTTCAGGCCGGTTCGCACGCAGGCGGAGGCGAGGCGTCGGGCCAGGTCGGGCACGAGCGTGTCGGGCTTGGCGATGGCGGCCTCGATCGCCGCGACGGCCTCGGGTCGGCGGCCGAGCTCGCAGAGCAGGATGACCTTCGGGGGGAGGAACAGGCGGTAGGCGAGGGTCGCGAGCTGCGGAGAGGCCGCGGAGAGGTTGGCGCTGATCTTGTCGAGTTGCTTGAGCACCTCGGCGGGTTTGGCGGGCAGTCTGCCGGCCTCAATGAGGGCGGCCTTGGCGCGGAGCAGGACGAGGCTGGCGGCCGCGCTGGAACTGGACTTGCGGGTGGCGAGCTCGGCGGCGTCTTTGGCGGGTTCGAGTTGCGCCGGTTCGCCTGCGTCGAGAAGAGTCTCGGCGATGCGGACCTGGGGCGCGGCCCAGCCCTCGGCGGCGGGAGACTTGTAGACGTCGGCCCAGGCCGTGCGTGCCTCGTCAGCGCGCGAAAGGGCGGCGAGAACCTCGCCGCGGAAGTAATCGAACACGGGCTCGGCGGGGTTGTCCTTCTCGGCGGACTCGATGAGCGCGAGCGAGGCGGCGCGGTCAGGGGTTTCGAGCACGGCCGTGAGGAGTTTGCTCCAGGTGCGTGCGAGGTAGCTGCGATCGTCGGCCTTGAGGAGTTTGAGGATGTCGGCGGCCCGGTCGGGCTTGCCGAGGTCGCGTTCGGAGAGGGCGAGGAAGCCGAGGGTTTCGGGGTTGACCTTGCTCAGGTCGGCGCCGTCGGGCGCGAACTCTGCGACGACCTCTCCGGGCATCGCGGCCTGCCAGGCTCGACGCGCGAAGAGGCGGCGGGCGTCGGGATCGTGCAGGCGCTCGGCGGAGTCTTTGAGCACGCGCAGGGCGTGGGTGCGCAGGTTGCGCTGGTCGAAGGTCGCCATCAACTGGGCGGCGAACTGCGGTTCGGTGTAGGCCGCGTCGGCGACGCGATCGCAGGCGCCCGGGTTCTTGGGGTCGTACGCAAGACCGGCCGCTTTGCACACGGCCTTGACGAACTCTTCGGTGTTGGTGTCGGCGCCCGTTCCCGTGCGGACCATCGCGCGGAGAAAGCCCAGTTGTGCGCTGCCGGGGTGGGCCGCGACGAGTTCGTCGGCGAGCTTGACGGCGTCGTCCTTGTGCTCCGCGGCGATGAGCGCCGAGCAGCGGAGAAAGGCCGCGTCGTAATCCCCCGGGCGCAGCTCGACGAGCCGCTTGGAGAGTTGGTCGAGCGAGTCGCCCAGGTCCTTGCTCGCGAGTCGAGCGAACACCTCCTCGCGGATAACGTCGGCGTCCTCGGGTTTGGCGTCGGCGAGGTTCTTGGGGCGCAGGCGAGCGGCCAGGGCCTTGGCCTCGGGGAACTGGCCGACGGTGTTGTAAAGCTTGAGAAGTTTGCGGGCGGTCTTGGCGTCGGCTTCGTCGAGCGCGAGGGCCCGGGAGTAGCCGAGGATGGCCTGCATGATGTGCTGGCCCCGCGGCTCTTCCACGCGCTCGCGGGCCTCGGCGAAAGCGAGCCAGGCCTCGCGGTCGTCGGGCTTCTGCCGGAGCATCCGGGAGAGGTTGTCGATCGTGCCGAAGTCGTCGTGCCTTTGGAATGCGGCCATTCCATCGGCACGCCATGTGTGGATTCGACGCTCGCGCTGCCAGGACCGAACGCCGACGAACGCGACCGCTCCGCCGATGATGACAACACCGACGACGGCGAGGAGCAGCAGCCGCCGGGCCGCCGTGGGCTTGAGTCTCATGAACGGGTGACCTTCTTTAGCACCAGGAACACGGTCCGCCAGATGATCCAGAGGTCGAGCAGGAACGATTCTCGCTCAACATACTCGACATCGTACTTGATCCACTCCTGGAAGTCCGCGCCCTCGGCGCGGGTGCGCCGGATCTGCCAGAGGCCGGTGACGCCGGGACGAACGCTCAGCCTGGCCTCGCGCCACGCGGGGCAGAACTGGTTTTCCTTGAACGGGCTTGGGCGCGGGCCGACGACCGACATGTCGCCGATGAGGACGTTGAGAAACTGAGGGAGCTCGTCGATCTGGAAGTCGCGGAGCACGCGGCCCACGCGGGTGAGGCGGGGGTCGTCGGGGATGAAGAACTGCGGACCATCGGCCTTGTTCTCGGCGACGAGGCGCGACTTCATGGCCTCGGCGTCGCGACGCATTGAGCGGAACTTGAGACATCCAAACGGGCGCCCCCCGATGGTTTCCCGTTTGTGGCTGAAGAAGACCGGGCCGCGGTCCTCGGCGAAGATGAGCAGGGCGATGAGTGGGTAGATCGGGAGCGTGAGGATGAGCACGGCGAGTGAGAAAAGGATGTCGAACGCCCGCTTGAACGGGCGTTTGGCGATGGTGGGCGTCTGAGCACGGGCGAGCGATTCGCTCACGGGCTCGAGCCGTAACCACTCGACGGGCGTCGGCGTGGGGCGGCTCGCGGGGTCGTCCCAGAGCACGGCCGGCCCGATCGCTGCCCCGCCGGCGGGCAGCTCGCGCCCGGACCCGATCCAAAGCGGCCCCCGGGCGGTCGCGGCGGTCGGCACGCCGTTCCGCGACGCGCTGTTGGACGCCCAGACCTGATCACCGATGGAACGGATGCCGTCGATCGCGGCGTCGGGCCGCCTCCATCGACGGACGATCTCGCGGATGAAGTGGGTGACATGCTCATCAGAGGACACGTCAAACAAGCGGCCTCGCAGGCGGGTGGCGTAGCGATTCCGCGGGCGGATGGCCTTGCGGAGGCGGGTCCAGCCGGTGGCGGCGTCGGGGGCCGCCTGCCAGATCCGGGCGACTTCGGAGTCGGTGGTGAGGCCGACGCGGGCGTTGCGGGCGCGGGTGCCCTCGTAGAGCCGCTCGATCGCGACGAACCGGCCGGCGGCGTCGGATTTGACCCGCTCGGTGTATTCACCGGCCCGTGGGTCGGTGATGCGGACCATCATCAGGTCGGGCGAGAGCCACGAGAACGTGTCGAGGAGCGGTGCTGGCCGGAAGATCGTGAGGATGGCCGCGTCGACCAGCAGATACATCTCGGCGTGCGGCACGATGGCCGAGGGCTCGCCGGGTCGCACAACCTGCACGCCGCGGGAGGCCCAGAAACGGTCGTGAAGTTCGGACGGCGACAGGCCCCAGATGGTGGCGACGGTGGTCACGGGCGGGGTTCAGTCCTGGATATCGGAGACGACGCTGCGGGCGAGCGGGTCGCTCGGGGCGATGGTCGCGGCGCTGGATTCGCCCGCCGCGGACGGGCGGTGGGGCGCGTCCTGCGTGCGAACGGAACGGATGGACTTGCTCATCGTGGAGCGAGCGAAGTCGGTCGCGTGGGCGCGGTTGAACACCATGCCCAACATGCTGGCGCCGAGCTGATCGAGGTGACGGAGCACCTCCTGCACGCGATCGCCGTGCTGGCCGCGGCCGACCACGAGGACGACGCCGTCGGCGGTGGTGGCGGCGATATTGGCCTCCAGGCTTCCCATGGCCGGCCCGGTGTCCACGATGATGGTGTCGTACTTGTCGCGGTACTCGTCGATCACGGTCTTGAAGGCGGATCGGGAGAGCCGGCTGATGAGGCGGGCGTCGTCGCGTCCTGCGGGGAGCAGGTCGAGGCCCGGGACCCCGGTGGGCACGGCGTGGCCGTTGCCTGAGGCGTGGAGGAGCGCGTGGCCGAGCCCCTCATCGCACTTGGCGTTGAGTCGCGACGTGAGGCCGCAACCGATGAGGTCGAAGTCCACCAAGAGCGTGCGCGACCCCGATGCGGTGAAAGACATGGCCAGTGAGAGGGCGAGGCTGGTCTTGCCGTCGCTGGCCGCGGGGCTGGTGACCGCGATGACCTTGTGGTCGCGCTTGGTCATCTGCAGGAGCGAGCGGATGTGATGCACGCAATGGACGGCCGCGGCGGAGCGTTCGGGGTCGCCGCCGCTCTGTGGAAGTTCGGGAAGGATGCCCAGAAGGGGCGCGGCGTGGGAAGCATCGCGGGCTTGATCGGCGAAGCGGAAGCGGCGGTCGATGAGGCCGATGAGCAGCATGACGGCGATGGGGAGCCCGCCGCCCAGGAAGAGGCCGAAGGCGGCCATCTTGTTGCGCGGATCGACGTTGGGCGTGCCTGGCGCGGCCTCGGGCAGTTGGGTGTCAATGCGACCGACCGTGTCGCGCATGTTGGACTCGACGTTGATCTCGTCGAGACGGCGGTTGACCTCGGCGAGTTTGAGGTCGAGTGCCTGGATGTCGCGGTTGAGCCCGTCGATCTCGATGCGCCGCGTGCTGATGAGCGAGGTTCGGTCGCGGAGCTGCTTGGCCTGGGACTGCAGGAGCCGGTATTGCACGACGAGCTGATCCGGTCGCGGCGGGCCCGCGGCGATGATCGTCGAGTTGCTCGCCGGCGCTGTGGCGGGGTCTTTGTACTTCTCGACCATCTGGGCGATGTCGGCCTCGACCGCGGCGAGGTCGGTCTGGTCCATGATGATGGCGGGGTGCTGGTCGCCGAGACCACGGGCGCGGTTGCTGGCGAGGCGGCGCTTGATCGTGGCTTGCTGGGCGAGCAGGGCGGCCATGGTCTGATCGGTGGCGGCGATCTGTTCGGCGGTCGGGGCCGGGGCGGGAGCGGTCGAATCCGAGTCGGCGGAGCCCGGGGTCGGCACGGAGAACTTGTCCGGGTCGATCCCGAGCTGGGTCAACTGGGCCTTGGCCTCGGCCGCGCGGCTGTCGACGGCGAGGAGCTGCGTCAGGTAGTGGTCCTGCAGGCGGGTCAGGTCGTCGGACTCGAACTCCGACGACTTGCTGAGCACCTGGGTGCGCAGATCCTTGCGGTCTGACTCGTACTGCTTCTGGAGCGACTTGAGTGTGCTGAGCCGGGTGCTGGTGACGTTTTCTTCTTCCCGGTGCCCGAAGAGCGTCTTGTAGGCGTTGATGACCTCGCGGACCGCGACGAGCGTGGCTCGCGATTCGCCGTCGGTGAACGAGACATTGATGAGGAACGTGTTGGGGATGGTGGCGACCTTGAGGCTCTTGCGGAAGTCGGCCTCGTCCTCGGGTCCCCTTCCCCGTCCTAGCGCGCGCCAATCTTCGCTGTCCATCGCCCGACGGATCACGCGGTCCTGTTGGAGCAGGCTGACCTGCGTGTTGAGAAAGTTGGAGAACATCGGCGAAACCGACGATTGCTCGGTCTGGTAGAGGATCTTGGGAATCGTCGGCTGCACCTCGACCTGGCCGTCGCACTTGTACTTGGGTGATTGCAGAAAGTATCCCCCCACCGCACCACCAATGCCGCCGATGAGGGCCAGGGCGATCGCGATGGGATAGCGGCCGCGAAGGAGCCGGTGAACGACTTTGGGGAGGCTCTGCTGTGGCGGCGCGATGCCACCGCCGCCGGTTCCGCCGCCCGACTCAATGAGGTAGCGCGGCTGACCCGCGAGCACGATGTCGTGCTCCGAGCCCGCGCCTGGGATCACCTGGTTCCCGCTCATCGCGACCTCCACTTGGGGTCCGACAAGAGGATGATCACCGGCTCGATCTGCGAAAGCAACGCGGTCACCACCTTCTCCTCGTCGGCAATGGGCAGACGGCTGTCGAACACCACCTGGAACTGGGCCGCGCCGAACGGGCGGGCGGTGTAGTCGGCGGCGGCCGCACGGACCGCCTCCATATCGATCGGCAGTCCTTGGCCGGGGATCGCGAAGAAGTTGTAAACTGTCAGGGTACGGTCGCGGTCGAATCCGCCGCCGGAACGGTCAAACTCGTAACGCATCGCCTTGACGGTCACGTGTTCGAGCGGGATTTCCACGACCCGGTTGGCGTGGACGTCGAGTTTCCATCCCTGGCCGGGATAACAAATAGGCGGGTAGTGCCCCGCCATGTCGCGGGTGTCACGGCACTGCACAACCACGAGGCTGGCCTGCTCGTTGGTCTGCGGGTTCTGGTACCTACGGCTGAGGATGGCGTTGGGTTTGAGCAGAGCCTGTGCCGATTCCGGAACGGAGATGGTGGACCCCTCCCAGGAACCGAACTTGATCGGGATCGAATCGATCGCCAGAGCGGCCTGGCGGTGGAACGGTTCGGCGTCCTTCGGGGTCGGGCGGCCGGCGACCTCCCACGCCATGAGCGCGGTCAGGATCGCCGCCGCCAGGAGCGGGATGTATCCGGCTCGGCGGCGTGGGATCGTGGTCATTGGTAAGCGAGGTTGAACCTGGTGACGGGGATCATCGCCCAGCGCAGCGTGGCGGTGACGACGAGGAGCACGCCGAAAGCCAGCGGCACCATCATCCAGCCGCTGATGTCGTGGAAGGAATCGGCCACCGACTTGTCGGCGTAGCCGTAAAGCAGGACCGTGGGCACGAGGCGGAAGATGTTGCAGATCAGGGCCGCGATGGGACTGCCGATGATCACGAGCGCACGGGCCCAGGGGCGGAGCGGCATGCTGAACGCGAACGCGAACGAGACGAGGATCAGGGCCAACACCATCCTCATGCCGTTGCAGGCCTCGGCCACGGCGATGTCGTGACCGTTGAGCGTGAGGAGATTGCCGGACCGTTCGAGAGGGACGCCGAAGGTCTCGAGGATGACCTGGGTGGCGTGGGCGCTGGCGGTCTGAAGCGGGCCGGAGATCACGTGGCGGATGGCTCCCGGGACCGGAACCATGAACGCGAGCACGGCGAACGCAGGGAAGAGTTTGAGCAGCGTGTTGAGACCGAGGCCGGCGACGGCCGCGCCGATGAGAACGATCACCGCGCCGGCGTGCCAGGATGATTGAACGGCGTGGTTGTACCCGAACCAGGACATCAACCACCCGACGGCCATGACGGCCGGCCCGATAAGTGTGCCGGTGGGCCGCAGCTTTCGCAGGCGACCGCGACGGATCCAGGCCATCCAGACGGCGACGATGGGCACAAGAATGACGTGGCTCTGCTCCTCGTCGCCCTGAACGATGTGGGCGATATCCAACCAAGCGCCGCGGTTGGTCCACGTACTCCAGACCAGGAGCGCGACCCAGAGGGCGAGCATCGTGCCGCTGTTGAACACGGACAGGCGAGGGCCGGATTCCACGACCAGAAGCGGCTCCTCCGCCCGGTGATGCCGGGAGGCGGCGATGGTCAGGTCCGAGGGTGCGTTGACGGAGCTCATTTTCGCTGCTCACCGCCGGGAAGGAGTTCGTCGAACACGCTCTGACCCGGGCCCACCGATCCGCCGGGGCCGATGAGCGATCGCACCACGTTCGCACGAGACCGCACGCTCGCCCCCGAGAGCACCACCGAGTCGTGCAGGCGGGCGGAGGGGTCGACCGAAGCACCCGGTTCTGCGAGCGCGAACGTGCACATCCAGTCCTCCGCGGGCGCGGCGCGTTCGGCCTCTGAAGCGGCGGGCGCTGCCAGCTCTCCGACCGCCGCGAGATAGCCGTGCAACGTGCGGATCGGGATCGGCGGGAGGCCCGCATCCGACACCACGCCGACGCGGAAATCGGAGGCGAGTTCGGGCAGGGCCTGTTCCTTGAGATCGACGAAGCCCACCGCCGGAAGCCGCTGAAGACAGCCGCAGCGGATCAGGAAAAATCCGGTGGGCCGGGACGCGGCGTCGGTGTGGATCACCACGTCATCATCGGACCGAGAGAGCGTGGAGTAAACGTCGATGAGGCTGGTTCGCGGGAGGCTGTGGCCGGACGCGACGAACAACCGGCCCGCGGGGTCGAACCCGATGGCGAGGTCGCGCAACGACCCGCCGGAGCCGCGGGGCTCGTCGGTGTCCATACGGATGATCGGCGCCGGGCCGGGGTCTGTCCCAATCCCGTCTATGCTCCCATTCGTTGCCGATGTCGCAAGACTCTGAGGCGCTCCCGCGGCGGCGTTGGCGGTGATCAGGAGCGGCAGGTCCGCGCGGCCGACGGCGCGGCGGAACTCCTCCTCGCGCCGGGCCCACTCGTGAGCGATGGTTCTGTCGGCGGTGAGCGGAAGGTCGAGAATCGAGCGGCCCGTCGCCCGCTGCAGGTCGGACGGGCGCACCGCGCCGGCCAGCAGCACGACGGCCGCCAGCGAACGGCCCCGCTCGATCACCGACGCGTCAACAGTCGGCGCAGGCGGCTTCGGATGCGATGAAAAGGAGCCTGAATTCATGCGATTTCAGCCGTGGGCGGGGAGCCGCCGCGCGCTCCCGCTGAATCCGTCGATCGCGGAGCGAGCAAAGAGCCAGAGGGCGAAGGGGATGCCGTCGACAAGGTAGCGCCTGGCCAGCCGGCCCGGCTCCTGCATCATCCGGTGGAACCACTCCAGACCGATGCGTCGCATCCATACGGGAGCCCGCGAGACCTCGCCCGCCACGAAGCTGAATGTGATGCCGACCCCGACAAACCACGCCGCGGACACGTGCGGCCGGAGCCGCTGGATGACCTGCTCCTGCTTCGGGCAGCCCAGGGCGACGAGAACGATCCCGGGGTGTGAATCCGCGACGCGACGGATCATCGATTCGTACGCCGCGTTGTCTTTCTCGAAGCCGGGGGCCGGACACTCGATGCCGGCGATGCGCAGAGCGGGGAACCGCCGGATCAGCTCAGCCACGCTCTTGTCGGCGGTGCCGGGGTTGCCGCCGAGGAGGAAAACCGACACGCCGCCCGAGGCCGCGTGCTCGGCGAGTTTGAAGATGAGGTCCGAGCCCGCCGCCCGCTGCGGGAGGGGCGTCCGCTGGAGCCGGCTGGCCCAGACCAGGGGCATGCCATCGGCCAGACGCATCGTGGTCTGGTCGTAGAGTTCGCGGAACTTCGCATCGCGCGTGGCGCGGCGGAGGATGTCGAGGTTCGGCGTGACCGCCCACCCGCCGCGGCCGGCCGCCGCCTCGTGGACGATTCGCCGCGCGGCCTGATCGAGCGTGAGGGCATCGACGGGCACGCCGAGCAAGTTGATCGTGCGGTATTCCGGCACGTTGTTCGGACGGGCGAGGCGGTGATCGGGGGAAACGGGGGGGGTGAGTCAGGCCTTGACGATGCGGGCGCCCAGGCCGTCGAGGCCTTTCATGGCGTTGCGTGTGTCGACGACAAGCCGGGCGTGGCGGGCGATGTGCTTGTAGTCGATGACGGCGTGGTTGGTCACGATCACCACGCAATCGAACGCGGTGAGCGACTCGGGCGTGATGGGGACCGACTGCATGTCGCGCTTGTGCTTGCGCATGAGCGGAAACCGCGGCACGAGCGGGTCGTGGTACGACACCTCGGCGCCCAGGTCTTCGAGCAGGTCGATGATCTCCGCGGCCGGGGTCTCGCGGACGTCGTCGATGTTGGGCTTGTACGCGAGCCCGACCACGAGCGCCTTGGCTCCGCGGACGGCGCGGCCGTCGTCGTTGAGCGCGGCCGCGACGCGCTCGACCACGAACTCGGGCATGTGCGTGTTGATCTCGCCGGCCAGTTCGATGAACCGCGTCGGCTTGCCGACCTCGCGGGCCTTCCACGTGAGGTAGAAGGGGTCGATCGGGATGCAGTGGCCGCCCAGACCGGGGCCCGGGTAAAAGGGCATGTAGCCAAAGGGTTTGGTGGCCGCGGCCTCGATGACTTCCCAGACGTCGATGCCCATCGCCGAATAGAGCACCTTGAGCTCGTTGACCATGGCGATGTTCACGGCGCGGAAGGTGTTTTCGAGGATCTTGGCGGCCTCGGCGACCTCGGCGGAGGAGACGGTCACAACGTTGTCGATGGCCCTGGAATAGAGCGCGGCGGCCAACCGACCGGACGCCGCGTCGACGCCGCCGACCAGTTTGGGCGTGGTCTTGGTGTCGTGGCTCTTGCGACCGGGGTCCTCGCGTTCGGGCGAGAAGGCGACGAAGAAATCCTTGCCGGCCTCGAGCGGCTCGGCGTTCTTCGGGCGCGCGGCGAGCATGGCGGGCACGAGGTCCTGACGCGTCGTCCCCGGGTAGGTCGTGGACTCGAGCACGATCAACTGCCCGCGTCGGAGCGTGCGGCCGATGTCGCGACCGGAGTTGATGACGAACGAGAGGTCCGGCTCGCGGTGCTGACCGAGGGGCGTGGGCACGCAGATGATGATCGCGTCGGGCTCGGAGAGCCGGGAGAAGTCGGTGGTGCCGCGGAACCGCTCGCTGCGCCCGAGGTCGGTGGCCATCTCGGGCCCGAGGTGCTTGAGGTAGTTCTCGCCGCGGGCGAGGGCGTCGATCTTGGCGCGGTCGATGTCGAACCCGAGGATGCGGAACCCGCCGCGGTGGAGTGCGTGGGCCAGGGGAAGGCCGACGTAGCCGAGGCCGATGACGCCGATGAGGGCGTCGGCGCGGGAGAGTTTGTCGATGAGGGTTTGTTCGGTGGACATGGTGTTTGGGAAGATCGGTCGGAAAGCGGATTGGCGTGAGGGGAGCCCGCGGGGTCAGGTCTGCTGAGCGGCGTGTGTAGTTTGCGGCGGCATCTCGCGGTCTTGTGTGGGTCGCCAGCAGTGTGCGCGACGCTGCGAGGCCCGCCCGGCCGCGGCGGCCTTCCCGAGGAGCATGGCCTCCCATTGGTATCGGCGGAGGAAGCGGCGGAACTCGGGGTCGTCGTAGCGGGGCTTGCGGCTCAGCCACGCCAGGGCGTAGCCCCACCAGATCGCCACCGCGCCGACGAGCACGGGGGCGCGGGGGATACGGTAAATCGAACTGGCCGTGATGAACGCCAGGCTCGTGCCCATGAAGTACTGGCCGAAGCCGTGCCGCTTGCGCCCGGTCCAGATGCCCTTGTGGCTTGAACCCATCGGGCGGAGGTGGATGAAGCGGAGGTCCGGATCGTCCCAACTGGCCGCGATCCAGCCCAACATGCGGCAGCGGTGGCAGTCGATGCCGTCCCACATGACCTGACGAACGAACCCGCCGATCTGGCGGAAGCACTCGATGCGATAAAACTTGGTCATGCCGGCGGACATCTCGTCGCCGCCGACCTCCGCGAAGAGCTCACCGCCGAAGCCCTCGGCGGTGTTCGTCGCGCCGGAAAAGTACGCCTTGCCCGAGCAGGTGCCCAGACGCGGCTCCCGCTCCATCCGATTCATCAGCAACTCGAAATATCGCGGCGGCAGAACGAGGTCCAGGTCGAGTTTGCAGACGTAGTCGAAGTCGTCGAGCCTGATCGTGTCGAGGCCAGCGTAGAAGGCCTCGATGACCCCCGGCCCGACCGATCGCGTACCGCGGTCTTTGCGGGTGACTATCCGAATCCAGTCGTGCTTCGCGGCGTACTCCGCGAGAATCGTCGGAGTCGAGTCGGTGGAGCCGTCGTCCACGACAACCAGGAGCGACGGTCGCTCGGACTGCCCGACCAGGCTGTCGAGCGTCCGCCGCATGTACTTTTCCTCGTTGCGGCAGGGAGCGATAATGGCGTAGCGGCGACTCACGGAAGAGTTCGTGGGGTTTTCGGGGCGGCGTGACGCGAAGGGGAGGGAATCAACCTTCATACCCGTTGGGATGAGTCGAGTGCCACCGCCACGCGGATTCGATCACCTGTTGGATGCGGGGGTATTCCGGCGCCCAGCCCAATCTCGACTTGAGTCTGGCGGGATCGGCGACGAGGGCGGGCGCGTCGCCGGGCCGCCTGGGTGCGATCGAACGCGAGATCCGCTTGCCGGTTACTTGTTCGCAGGCCTTGATGACTTCCATCACCGAATAGCCGTGCCCTGTGCCGATGTTGAAGACCTCCGCGGTGGTGGGCGTGGTGGCTTTGATCGCGAGCAGGTGGGCCTGGGCCAGGTCGTCGGTGTGGACGTAGTCGCGGATGCAGGTTCCGTCCGGGGTCGCGTAGTCGTTGCCGAAAACCGCGAGCTCGGGGCGCTTCCCGAGCGCGACTTGAAGCACCAGGGGGATCAAGTGGTTTTCTGGCCGGTGGTCCTCGCCAAACTTTCCGTCGCGATCGGCGCCCGCGGCGTTGAAATAGCGGAGCAGGGTGAATCCAAGCCCGTAAGCGTGTGCAAAGTCGCGGATCATCCACTCCACCGCGAGCTTCGTGCGGGCATATGGGCTGCACGGAATCTGCGGCGCATCCTCGGCCATCGGCGCCTTGGGGTTGTCTCCGTAGGTGGCGCACGTGCTCGAGAAGAGCATCCGGTTCACGCCGGCCTTGCGCATGCCGTTGATCAGTGAGAGCGTGCCCCCGATGTTGTTGCGGTAGTGATATTCGGGGTTCTCGACCGACTCGCCCACGTACGTGGCGGCCGCGAAGTGCATCACCGCCTCGGCGCGGAAGTCCTTGAGCGTGGAGGCGAGCAGGTCGGTGTTCGCGATGTCTCCGATCACGAGGCGGTCGGCGGGAACCGACATGCGGTGTCCCTGGGCGAGATTGTCGAAGGCCAGGGCCTCGTGGCCGTGGCGCAGGAGGTAGCGAAGGCACGCGCTGCCGACAAAGCCCGCTCCGCCGGTGACAAGAACTCTCATAGGTGTGTGCCGCCTTTCCAAGGAATCGAAAAACCGGGGCCGAGCGGAGCCCGTCCGGGCGCGTGCGGGTCCATGTTGAGGATGAGATCGCAGGCCGCGAAGAGGTCGTCAACGACGTGATCGGCGTGCAGCACGGCCGCATTGAACTCTTGAGGACCGGCGGTCCTCACCAGGATCGATGCCCGGCATCCGGCGTTGCGTCCCGCGAGCATATCGCTGAGCATGTCGCCGATCATCCACGAGCGGGCAAGGTCGAGATCCAGATCCCGGGCCGCCCGGAGCAACATTCCCGGTCCGGGCTTGCGGTCGGGGTGGTCGATGAGGGCGCGGTCGGCCAAGCGCGGCGCCTCGGGGCAGAAATACCAGCCGTCGATGGCCGTGCCGGCCGCGGCGAGCTGACGGCAGAACTCGCGGTGAATGGTCTCCAACCCCTCAAGCGTGAGCAGCCCACGGGCGATGGCGGACTGGTTGGAGATGACGACACATGGGTAGCCGGCGGCCCGCAGGCGCGCGATGGCCGCGGCCGCGCCGTGGAGCAACTCCACGCCCGAGGGATCGGCGAGGTGGTGGACGTTGCGGATGATCGTCCCGTCACGATCAAGGAACACGGCGGGCCTCACGCGGCGGGGCTCCAGTTCACGGTGCGCCGATAGCCCGGGAGCAGACACCCGGCCGCGAGATCCTCCTCGGCGCGAGCCAGGCTCTCGTGGGTGCCGATGTCCAGGTGGTATCCGTCCCAGACCCAGCCGCGCATCCGCCCGACAAACTTGGGTAGCACTTCGAACGCCAGGTCAAACGCGGCCATGTCGGCCATCTCGCGGAAGGCGTCCGCGTCAACGATGTAGAGCCCACCGTTGGCCAAGTTGCTTCGGGGTCGCTCGGGCTTCTCGACAAACGCGACGATGCGACCCTCGGAGTCCACCTCGGCGATCCCGCACCGCTGGGGGTTCTCCGTGCGGAAGAGCATCATCGTCACGGGGTCGGGGTGCGATTCGTGGAACTTCAGCATCGCGCCGAGATCGACGCCGCTGAGGTTGTCGCTGTAGATGATGATCACGCGATCGGCATCGTCGGCCCAGCCGCGGTTGGCGTGGACTGTCCCAGCGGACCCAAGGAGTGTGGACTCGTACGCCTCGTGCATTCGGAAGCGAGCGCCGGTACGGCCCCGAAAGTTGACAGAGTTGATGTACTCGCGGACCTGCCCGGGGAGGTGGTGGGTGTTGATCAGCACGTCGTGCAGACCCGCAGGCGCGAGGCGATCGAACCAGAAATCCAAAAGCGGCCGGCCGTCGATCTGCACAAGGCACTTGGTGGTGCGGTCCGTGATCGGGCGCAAGCGCGTGCCGAGGCCCGCCGCCATGAGAAGCACTTTGGTACGACTTTCGGACCTCCCGTGTTGCGGAGTCCGCTCAGCCACGCTTGATCTCACGAACCACGTTCATCGCGGCCATCTGCTTCTGGCAGTACGCCAGGATGTCTCCGATGGATTCGGCCTCGCCGAGCCATGCCTTGTAGGCCTCGACGCTCTCGGCCACCGACCGGCGCGGGGCCCAACCGAGCGCTCGGAGCTTGGCGATGTCGGAGAAGATGTGGCGTGTGTCGCCGAAGCGGTAGCGACCGCTGGGTGCCGGTCGGTAGCCGTTCTTCCCGAACACGGCGGCGACCTGAGTCGCGAACTCCGCGACGGTCACGGCCTTGCCGCCGCCGACGTTGAACATCTGGTAGTCGGCACGCGGGTCGTCGAGCACGAGCAGGTTGGCGTCCACAACGTCGTGGATGTTCACGAAGTCTCGCACCTGCCGCCCGTCCTCGTAGATCACGGGATCCTGACCCTGGTGCATGGCCAGGCAGAACACACGGCAAGCGCCGCTGTAGGCGTTGTAGAAGCTCTGGCGAGGACCCTGCACGATGGAGTACCGCATCGCCACCGATGGGATGTCGTAGCGACGCCCGAGAAACAGGGCGACCCGCTCCTCGGCGATCTTGCTGATACCGTACTGATTCTGCGGGTTGGCCACCGACTCGTTCGTCGGCTGCCACCGCAGCGGGGCCCGGAATCCGACGGGTGGGCGGCATTCCCATTCACCCGAGCTGAGCTGGGTGTCGTTGCGAATGTCGGGGAGACACTGACGGCTATCGGCGTCGAGGTACAGTCCTTCGCCCAGCGTGGCCTGGCTGCTGGCCACGATCACCTTTCTGATCGGGAGCTTTTCGCGAACGATCAGCTCGTAGATGAGCGCCGTCGAGGTGACGTTGACATCGAAGAACCGGCTGAAAATGGGCAGGTAGTCCTGGAACGCGGCCAGGTGATACACGGCGTCGCAACCGCGGAGCGCGCCGAGCAGGATCTGCTCGTCCCGGACGTCTCCGCGCACGAACTCGATCCGAGGGTCGAGGTACGCTGGCGGTTCACGTTTCGGATGCACCGGCGGTTCGAGGCTGTCGAGCACGCGGACGGCGTGGCCGCGGGCGAGCAGCGCGTCGGCGGTGTGCGAGCCGATGAACCCCGCGCCGCCCGTGATCAGGACCTTCATCGGGCGGCCTCCTTGGCGATGCGCCCGTGGAGCATCTGGGTGGCGATGTGCCCGATCGAGAGGTGCAAGTCCTCGATCACGCCGTAGTTGTCTGAAGGCACGTTGATGTGGATGTGCGCGAACTCGCGAACTTTGCCGCCCTTGAAGCCGGTCATGGCGACAACGGTAAGGCCGTTATCCCGGGCCCACCGGCACGCCCGAAGCAGGTTCGGCGAGTTGCCCGAGCAACTGATCGCGACGGCCACGTCGCCCTTGGCTGCGTAACTCTCGAGCGGGAAGCTGAACGTCTCTTCGTACGAGAGGTCGTTGCCGATGGCGGTTGTCATGCCGAAGTTGTCGGCCAAGCTGAAAGCCCGCAGGCGGGGCCGGTCCGGCGCCGACGCGGTTTTCACGTAGTCGGTGACGTGGTGGCTCGCGTTGTACGCGCTACCACCGTTGCCGAACACGAAGACCCGGGCCCCCCTTGTGCAGGCGTCGTGCAGCGTGTCGACGTAGGCTTGGACAGCCCCGTGGTCGATCGCGGCCGCGGCGCGGGCCAGATGCGCGAAATAGTCGTCAGGTGAACCGGTGATCGTTCCGGCCATGTGAACTCCGGGAGAGGGGACGGGGGGACGCGACGCCCGGCTCGGGTGGGCGCCATCGCCGCCAGGTCAACTGCTGATGAAGATGATGCGGCTTCCGAGCCGGTCGATGCGGAGGTCGATCTCTCGCGGGCGTCCGAGCGCCTCGCGGATGGCCTCGTGACGCTCTGGGGGCGCCAGCAGCAGCACAAACCCCCCACCGCCGGCACCGAGGAGCTTTCCGCCTTGGGCACCGACCTTTCGGGCCGCGTCGTACCAGGCATCGACCTTTTCGTCGGTGATGCCGAAGCCGAGCGATCGCTTGAGCTCCCAGCCGCAGTGGAGCAGGCGGGCGAACTCGTCGATGTTGCCGCGCCCCGAGACGACCGAGCGCATCTCGCTGGCGAGGTCGCGCATCTCTCGGAGCACACGGAGCTTGCCGGCCGTGCCTTCACTCTGCTTCTGAAGGATGGTGTTGGCGTCACGCTTCTGATTGGTGTACAGCACAATCGCGCGCCGCTCGAGCTCGTCGAGCGTCTCGCGGGCGCACGGGACGGGCTGAACGTCCACGGAATCGTCGGGGTTGAAGCGGATGTAGTTCAAACCGCCGAACGCCGCGGCATACTGATCCTGCTTGCCGATGGGGCTGCCGAGAATGTCGATCTCGATCTTGCACGCTTGCGAGGCGAGCTGGCCGGGGCTGGTGACCCGCCCGCCGAGCGCGTGCATCGCGTTGAGCAGGCCCACGGTCAGCGTGCTGCTCGAGCCCATCCCGGTGCCCGCCGGCACGTCGCCGATGGTCACGATCTCCATGTGCGGGCCGAGCCCGGTCATCCGCAGGGCCTCGCGGACGAGCGTGTGCTGCACGGCGTCCACGTCGTCGGCGATCTCGGTCTTGGTGTAGGAAACGCGGATCGTGGGCTCGAAGCGCCGGGTCACGGTCACGTACATGTGCTTCTGCACGGCGACGCTGAGCACCGCGCCGGACTCCTGGCGGTAGAACGAGGGGAGGTCGGTGCCGCCGCCGGCGAAGGAGACGCGGTAAGGGGTCTGAGAGATGATCATGCGACGGTGCTCTCTTCGACCGATCGAATCGAACGTTCGAGACCGCTGTCGGCGGGTTGGGGCGCTCCAAGCGGAATTCCGGCGGACCTCAACGCCTTCTCGTATTCGTCGATCAGAGGCCGCAGGCAGGTCTTGATGTCGAACCGTTGCAGGACCCATTCTCGACTCTGACGACCCAGCTGGCCCGCAAGTTCGGGGTTCCGTGTGAGCCGCTCGATGGCGTCGGCCAGGGCCACGCTGTCGTTCGGTTCCACGAGCAGGCCGGTCCGTTCGTGCACCACCAGGTCGGGGTTGCCGACGATGTTGGTGGTGACGGCGGGGAGGCCGCACCCCATCGCCTCCATCGTCATCTGGGGCAGGCCGTCGACGTCACGGTCCTTGGCCCAGACGCACGCGAGCGCGTAGATGTCTCCGGTGTGCATGAAGCCCGGGATGTCCTCCTGCAGGAGCGGCTGGCCCGTGATCGTGACAAGGTCGCCGAGCCTGCGATCGAGAACTCGCTGCCGCAGGGACGCCTCCAGCGGTCCGGACCCCGCGATGATGCAGCGGAACGCAACGCCGCGGTCCCTGAGGATCCCGCAGGCGTCGATCAGGTACTCGAAGCCTTTCTTCTCGACCAGGCGTCCGGAGGAAAGGATCGTGTGGGGTCCGGGGGCGCGGGGACCCGGTCTCGGCGACATCCGTTGCACGTCGATCCCGCAGTACGCGACTCGAAGTTGCTCGGGTCGGGCCCCGTTCTCCAAATAGAATCCGCGGTGGAACTCGGAGATGCAGATGATGAACCGGGCTCGCCGGATCTTGTCGCGAAGGGCGACCCTGTCCCGGAAGAGGTCGGCGGCGTGACCCGTGAACGAGAATGGAACGCCGAGGAGCCACGATCCGTACATGCCGATGCTGCCGGACGAGTACGCCCACTGTGAATGGATGTGAGAGACCACGTCTCGACGGAGCGAACGCGCCCAATGGCACGCGACGAAGAAATGGGCGGTGGCGCTCAACCTCGCGCGACGATTCTCGCGGGGCGAGAAGAGCGCGTTAGCGGCCGCGCCGAACCAGCGACGTCCGTACACGAAGGGCGCCAGCACGTTCGCCACGATCAACCCCAGCACAGGCAGCGGATAGAGCACACGGGTCTTCTCCGCCATGGATTGCGCCCAAGGCGAGGAGAAGTGAACCTGTCCGGGTGAACGGATCGCGTGGAGTGTTACGGGCACTCCCGTCTCCGTGACCACGCGGAGCTCGTTCCCGACCCAGGGCTGGCCGAGTCCGTCGGATGTGATGTAGTGAATCAAGGCGATGACTCGATGGTGACCAGATGTCCCGCGGAGGGCTCTTCCTTCGACTCAGCGCTCAGCGGCTTACGTATTCCCATCGACCGATCCAGCGACTCGGCGAGGGAGTACCGCTGCGACCACCCGAGGGCTTCATGCAGGCGTCGATTGGAGTAACGCAACGGCTTGAAACGGGCGTGCAGGCGGGCGGGGATCAGGATCGACGGGAGCTTTGCCCGTCCCCCGAACGCGACCCGGTTGGTGATCGCGGCCAATCGGGCGAGCACCCGGGCCGCCGTCCACGGGATGACCAACGATCGCGGGCGCGGCTGGGTGCGCCGAAGGACCTCACCGCAATACCGAGCCTGAGTCGGGCAGCGATCGTCAAATACGTTGAGGGTGAGGGCCATTGGGCCCGATTTCTCCGCCGCCAATAGCACTGCCTCGGCGCAGTTCTCCACATAGGACACAGGCACGAGCGAAAACCAGCCGATCCGCAGCCACCGCTTCGGCGAAGCCGAGAGCCCGAGCCTCGCGGTCCAGAGGTTGTCCGGTCCGATGATGGCCCCGGGCCGAAGAATCGCGAAGTCCCAACCGTGCGCGGCGGCCGCGTTCCTAATCAGGTTCTCTTGAACGAGCTTGGTGTGCGAGTACTCGTCTCGCGCCGGGAACGTCCGGGCCAGGGGAGAATCTTCCGTGATCGTCGACCAGCTCCTGAGCCGGATGTAGTCGTACACGGCGAAGGATGAGATCGCGATGATCTTGGTGACCCGCGACCTCGCCATCGCCGCGAGCAGGTTCTCGGTCGCCACCACCGTCCCCGCGTACTGCGTGTAGATGTCGCCGGCCTTGGATGCGGCCAGGTGCAGCACCGCGTCGACACCCCCGAGGGCCTCGTCCAGACCGACCGGCGATCGAAGGTCGATCCTGACTTGCTCGATCGCCGGATGCCGGAGAGCGGCAAGGTCATCGATCACCGACGCGGGGCGCACGAGCGCGCGAACGTCGTGGCCCCGGCGCACGGCCTCGGCAACGACAAATCGGCCCAGGAAGCCGGAGGCACCTGTGATCAGCAGTCTCACGCGGCCTCCGCTTGAGCAACCAGAGCGTCGAGCAATCGGGCCGCCGCGAGAGAGTGCTCCCTGGACACGGGCGGTTCGACTCCCGAAACCAACGCCTCATACGATTCGTCGAGCAAGGTGTGCAATCCCTCGTACGGAGTCACCTGCATGACCTTGTTCCAGAAACCCCGAACACCGGCCCGGATGAGAGTGCCTCCCCGGATGATCTGATTCGCCAATGGCGAGATCTGACTCCCCACGGCTCTCTGGACGCTCATCGAGACGTGGGGTTGAAAGAGGTCCGTTTCCAGCCATCCATCGGTCCCCCGCACCGTGACCGAAAAGCAGTCGGGCGATTGTGCGCAAGAGAACCGCATTCGCCCGTGCACATTCCCCCCCACCCCCCCTCCCGATCCCCCCCCGATCACAACCGCGTCCAGGTCGTCGTACTTGAACAGGCTCCCTCCCCCGTGGTTGGACCACACCGCGTGGACCTTGTCCCATCGGGGGACAAAGTGCAGCATCAGGTAGCACATGTGCGTCAGGAACTCGTGCAGAACCCCGGCCGGAAGCCGGTGGCTGGGATGCGGAAGATTCGCGTCCGCATAGCGACCGCCCTTGCCCCGGATCGGAAGCACGAGCCGGACCTCGACCTCTCGGACATCGCCGATACGCCCAGACTCGACCAGTTCCCGCATGCGCCGAATCGGAACGTTGAACCGATAGTTATGGTTCTCGATCAGGCGTCGCCCGCACCCGTCCGCGTGCGCCCAAAGCCGCTCGGCCTCGTGTGCGCTCGGCGCCGCGGGCTTCTCCACAATAACATTCGCACCACGCGTGAGACACTCGGTCACGATCGGAACGTGGGTGTGCGGCGGCGTGAGCACGTGGACTACCTGCGGGGAAGCGTCCGCAAGCATGCGCCGGTAGTCGGTGAACGCGGTGGACCCGAAGCGCGTCGCCGCGTAAGCAGCGAGTGACGGCGACAGGTCGCACACTCCGACGAGCGAGCATCGTTTGTCGGCTGAAACAAACCGCAGGTGTTCATCGGAAATTTTGCCGGTTCCGATCACGCCCACGCGAAGTGCGGAGGTGTCTTGCATTGAGGTGCGAGCGGTGTTCACTGAGGGATCACTCCGGCGCGGTCCGCAGGCCGCGGACCCGCGTGATCGCGAGCGTGGATCAGTTCATCGGAATCGTCCGCTTGGATGACACGAGCGGGAGTCCCCACCGCCGTTGCGCCGGGAGGGACGTCGCGGAGCACAACGCTCAACGCGCCGATCCTCGCGCCACGGCCGACCCGCACGCCGCCCAGCACCTGTGCGAAGGCGCCCAGTTCGACATCGTCCTCGATCACGGGCACAGGCCCGTTGTCGTGGCGATTCCCGATTGTGACTCCTTGGCGCAGTGTGCAGTTCTTCCCGATCTGAGCGGAGCCGTTGATGAAGATGCACCCGAAATGATGGATACGAAGCCCGCCGCCGACCTCCACTGTCTTCGGGATGGAGATGCCCGTTGCCGTTTCCACGATCCGGTGCATGAGCCAGTACAAGCGA
Organism: uncultured Phycisphaeraceae bacterium; assembly: GCA_964630785.1. Classification (GTDB taxonomy): domain Bacteria; phylum Planctomycetota; class Phycisphaerae; order Phycisphaerales; family UBA1924; genus JADLCX01. Next base: position 36,231 of record CAZVZG010000006.1, read on the forward strand.
TCCAGAATCCAACTTGTCAACCCGCGCCCGCGAATCTCGTTCTGCCGGCCGAACCGGTAGACGGCGATCGCCCAGATCGATTGCTCGCGGACCCAAGGCCGCTTGGGGTAGCGTCGCAGGTCTTCGCGGAGTCGGGGGTCGAACAGGGGCATGGTCGTCGTCACACCACCGACTTGTGGAACTCCCGGGTAACCATCTCAGCGGAGCGATGCTCCCGCCGCTGATCGAGCAGGCATGTGACGAAACCCGCGACCGCGGCGTACTTCCACAGCACGGTGAGAACTCCATGCGCGAGCGCCGCGGAAGCCGGGCATCCCCGCCTCGAAGCCTTCCACGCGAGCCGCAGGCTCTGCGCAGCCAGCAAGACCGGCCAGATCGCCAACAGTGTGAGCGACCAGGGCCAACCGCCCGTTGCACTCGCCGCGCACACCCCCGCCATCACCGTGATCGGCAGCCCGATTCCCCAACAAATCGCGCTGCGGACCTGCGAGCGGAACACGTGCCTGCTGATCACTGGACCGAAAAGAGTAAGCCTGAGCGCCCCGTAGCCTCCGCGGAAGCTCCGCCGCCACCACTGGGAGAACCGGGTCATGTTGAGGTCGTGCGTGGCCATCGGGCGATCGAGGCGGACAACCCGGAACCCGGCTTGACGGACGCGGCAGCACAGTTCTGGCTCTTCGCCTGCCGCGATGGTGGCGTCGAAACCTCCCACGCGTTCGAAGACCTCTGCGCGGATCATGAAGACCCCGCCGCAATGCTCGACATCGCCGAGAGGTTTTCGCCACTCCATGTCTCCGAGGCGGTTGTAGATCGAGGCCTCGGGCGATCGCTCACGAAGGCCGCCGCACACGATCGCGATGCTCGGATCATTCTCCAGCGTGGCCCGCCCCTGGGCCGGCCAACCGGCATCGATCTCGCAGTCCCCGTCCACAAACTGCACGAACCGCACGGCGGGAGCCCCTTCGAGCAGCCGCCGAAAGCCCGCGTTTCGGGCCCGGGCCGCGGTGAACGCAACCGACCGATCGAGTTGCAGCACCACGGCTCCCGCCGAGCGGGCGTTCTCGACGGACCCGTCGGTGCTGCCGGAATCGACGTAGACGACGGGGCCAGACCCGAGCGTTGAGCTCAGGCATCGTGTGAGCCGGTCACCCTCGTTCCGACCGATCACGACGACGCCGATCTGTTCAATCACGCCGCGTCTCGCCCGGTTACCCGTTCTCGCCCCAGAATCACCGCACCGTCGCATCTCCACAGATCCAAGAGTCGGCAAGCATCGGTACGCCTTCGTCGCACGGTCCCTACCACTCGCCCCACGCCCCAGGCCACGTCCGCCGCGATCAGACCCAACACTCCGAAGTGCTTGACGAAGTATCGTCTTCTCGATTCGTACCAATAGCGAGGGCGCGGCTTTCCCGCCGTCACACCGGTCGTCTGTCCCTCCAAATGCACGATACGGGCCCGCGGCTCGTAGATCACCTTCCAACCAGCCCGGCGCGCCCGCCGGCACAGGTCGATCTCCTCGAAGTAGAGGAAAAATCCTTCATCAAATCCTCCGAGCTGCTCGAAAGCGCTCGCACGCATCATCAAGCTCGCACCGGAAACCCAATCCACGGGCCCCGGCCGGTCCAGCACCGGATCGGAAACCGCCCACCGCTGCAACACTCGCAGCGCACCACCCGTTCGCACAAACTCACTCACCGGGGTCGGGTCACGGTGCGCACCAACCTCAGGCCGGTCGTCCGAATCGAGCAGGCCCGTGCCCACAATCCCTGCTGTGGAGTCCCGTTCGAACCACTCCAGAGCGCACCGATGTTCCGTCTCGTCGACCAGCGTGTCGGGGTTGAGAAACCACAGCACGTCCGGCCTGATCGTGCGCAACGCGGCTAAGGCCCCGAAGTTGTTCCCCGCTCCAAATCCCGCGTTTCGCCCCGCATCCAGAACATCCACCCACGCTGAGATCCCCAGCTCTGCTGTCTTTCTCTTCAATATCTCGACCGAACCGTCGCCGGAAGCGTTGTCCACGATGATCACGCGGCCGACCCACCCAGCTCCACGCTTGGCCACGCTTTCCAGCAGGCCGCTGACGAGCTTGGACGAACGATAGTTGACAATTATGGCGGTAACTAGCAGCAAATCGCTCAATCGCAACTGATATCCCCGGTCACTACCCACCGATCACGACCGAGCCAGTCAGTCTTCCGAGCAACACTTCCGCGGCGACGGCACTATGCAACCATCCGCCTCCGCTCCTTCGCGCTCGAACGCACCACACCGCCTGTTCGTCGCGTACATCTTCGGCGTACCCACCAACAACGTTGCGCTGATCTCGTTCGCCGGCATCAACGCCCACAGCCGCAATCGGTAAATCAACACCACGCATTAAGGTCCGGCTCGTTGCAACGATCTAGTACCCATCAAACCGCGCGACATGAAAGCCGGAGCGCCGCCCGGCAACTCCACATTTTGCGGCTGCGGCACACGACCGAAGCTCTGCGCTATTCTCACGAGCCAGCCCCACAGAGATCACCGTTGGCACGGCACCGCACGCAAGCGTGAACACAGGATTCGGGCAGGCGTTGAACAGGCAATCGATCATGAACAGGCTCAAAAGTACGCCGATCGCGGCCGCCGCCACCCAGCGCGGTTGCGGCAGGTCGGACGAGCGGGCGTACCTCAGTAACATCAGCGGCCCCACAAGGATCACGGCCATCAGCGACGCGAGGCCAACGATCCCGTATTGACCCATCGCAATGATCCAAAGTCCGTCAGTGACGACGCCGGCGCGGTCCTCGGGTGGCCGGTTGCGCCCCCACCTCCCCCAGCCAAATGCCGGCTGCTCGAGCGCCCGCTGGATCAGCACATTCTCCATGCTTATCCGGAATTCGAGCGATCCGCCTCGCTGTTCCCCACCAAGCGCCGAGGAGAGGCCGACCAGTTCGCTTCCGTCCCAATGACCGGTCGATCGAGTACCCACATAGAGCAACGGTATCGCGATGATTGCCGCCAACATCAACCTCGAAACACCCAGCCGGGAACTCAGGAGCACGGCGCAACCGATGAGGAGCAAGGCGAATGCGCCGAAAGACTTGACAAACAGGCTCGTGACCGCGAGCACCGCGGCCCAGGCCCACATCGGTGTCCCCAAGAGCTTTGGCACGGCACCGGTGGCACTGAGCCATACGGCCACGAGCGTGGCCGCCGTCATCCACATCCCAACCGCAAGCCCGTGGTACATGAACACCATCGGGCGATAGCCGCCGTAGCGCTTGGTCTGGACGAACTCGTGCTGGGTGAAGCCATACACCCAGTGGTGGAGCTGCGGGCTCATCCGGATCTCGAACCAACACAAGGGAACGTAGACCAACCCACCGATCACGATCCCGATCGCGAGCTCGGTCAGCTCGCTCATGTTCGTGAAGTAGACCCGACCCAGAAAATAGGGCACACCCCAGTCGATCACGGTCCCGAGTGACGCCGACATCCCGTCGTACAGACCCAGGCCGTTGTTCGTCGAAGTCACGACGGGCACCAGGCACCACACCAGCATCGGCAGGTCGAACCACCGCGCCCGGAAAGTCATCAGGCGGCCGCTGTCCCGCAGCAGGGCCCCGAACAACGCCGCGAGCGACGTGGCCGTCATCTTGGTGTAGTCCGGAAAGCCGGCGAATGCGATCCCGGCCATCGGCAGGAACAACCAGCCCAGGAGCAGCACCGCGATGAGCGCACGCCGCGGCGGGATCAGCCAGAACAGCAGCACGCCGACCGGCAGGATCCCCCAGAGCGCGATGTAGACCGCCGGCGTCACCCGGGCCGCTTCCGCACAATCCGCCAACTCCGGCGCGCGGCCCAAAGGCCGACGCACCCGACCAGCGCGACCGCCCATCCAACACCCACGACAGCCCCCCACGGATTATCCACAAGTCCGCTCAACCAGTGTCCCGTCACATATCCCCCGATCCCGAGCACCACGACGGCGGAAGTCCATCGCAGGTCCTGTCCCGCGAGCCGGATCCCGTGCCGCCGCGCCGACCGCTGCACGTAAAGGTATCCGCACACCGCTCCGACGATGGTGCCGCCGATGAAGCCCGGCATCCCGAAATACCTGTAGCCGATCAGGCAGCCCGCCACGGTCACGATGAGGTCCACGAACCCGCCGATCGCCAGCGGCCGGGTCGCCCCGATCGACATCAGCGCCTTGTTTGTTGTGACGTCCAGCACGCCGATCCACACCGCACCGACGCTCAGCGCCGCCATCCACCCCGCGCCGTGGAAAGCCTCCGGGTAGGCGAGCTTGAAGAACCATGGCGCGCCGAGGGCGACACCCAACACCGCGGTCATCGCGGGCGCCAGCACGGCCCCTCGCACCCGCCGCACCATCTCTTGATGCCGTTCGGGCTTGCTCCTGGCCAGTTCGGCCAGCACGGGAAAGACCACGACGCCCGCGATGACACCGATCATCTCGTGAGGCAGTTTGGACACCGTCAAAGCGATCCCGTACACGCCCAGCGAGCTGAGGTCGTCGATCTTGCCGAGCATGAGCCGGTCGGCCTGCTGCGTAAAAAACGCGATCACCGTGCCGGCGAAAATCCATTTGCCGAAATGCAGCAACTCTCGGGCCGCGCCCGCGTCGAGCCTGAACCGGTTCCGGTGCCCCGGCAAGTAGGTGTGGGTGCCGATCGTCAGGATCGTGTTGCCGACCAGCGATCCCCAGACAAACGCCCAGGCCGTTGGCGTCACCAACGCGAACCCGACACTCGCCCCGCGCGTCGCGATCCGCTCGACAAGGTCGAGCGCGGTCCTCCGCCCCTCCGCAAGCTGACGGTTGAGCGTGAACACCCGCGTGCTCTGCAGTCCTGCCAGCAGGTTCGTCAGTGCCAGGACCGGCAGCATCCACAGCAACATCGGCTCTGCGTAGAGCCACGCCAGCGGCCAGGCCAACGCACACCCCGCCAACCAGATGCCGCAACCCCTGATCGCCTGAATCGTCCAGGCGGTATCGAGGAACGCCGGGTCCGTCCCACGCTTGCTTTGGATCACCGCGGGGCCGACGCCAACGTCGGAGAACATCTTGAGGCCCTGCAGGAGCGTCTGGGCGATGATCAGCACGCCCCACGCCCGCGGCGTGCCGATGATGTAGGCCAGCACGACGTTGGTGCCGAGCTGGATGACCTTCGTCGCGGAATAGCCGGCGCCGCGGATCGCGGTCGCTCGAACCGCCCGCTGGCGAAGACTCGGGGCGCGGACGCGGGCGGGCGCCGCGGCCGCATCGTAAGCCGACCCTGCGATAGCGGCCTCGCTCATCACCGTGGTGAAACCGGCACTTCTCAACCGAGCAACTCGTCCGACGCACATCCCCCGCGAACCATGCGGCTATCTCTCACCGCCACACCCAAACACGACGCGACAGCGGCCCGTGCTTGGTCGTAGACCGGGACGCGCTCAAGTCACCTCGGGATCGAAGTTCACGGCGGCGTAGTCGCGACCACGCACAAGGCGGGCGTGAAATGCCTGACCAGCCCCGGGGGCATCCAAGGCAACATCAGTCGTGAGAGTCGGCCGTCGTACAGCTTCACGCCGTATTCCCTTCGGGCGGCCCGAACCGATTCCACATCTGTGGGCACAAACCACCCCGGGTACCGCATCTCCGGCGCAGCCCAGAACGTGCGAACCGACCCGAACCCGGAGCGCCTGAACATCCCAACGAGCGCGTTGTGGGAGTGGAGCCAGCCGGGCTGACGCGGGAGACCTCTCCGATTGAGCACCCAGCGGGAGACCGCACGCGGAAGCGCGCTGCCGAACCGAATCTGGTGAACATGCGCATCGCGGTGGCCGGCGATCAGCGCCAGCGCGTACCTGTTCTTCGTCAGCACAAACGCGGTCCCGCCCGGCTTGAGCACTCTCGCGGCCTGCTCCAGGAGGCGTCGCTGTACCTGTTCGTGCGGCTCGGGGGTCCGCATCGCGCACCACTCCACTACAAGGTTCATGATGACCACGTCGAAGGCGCCGTTCTTGTAGGGCAGTCTCCCGCCGTCGCCGCCGCAGGCGACGTGGACGTTCTCGAACCCGTCTTGCTCCGCTCTCAACGCGGTGAACACCGCTTGTTGAGGAATGATGTCCAACGCAAACACGGTCCGGCAACGACCTGCCAACTCAGAGGTGTGCTGCCCCATACTGCACCCGATTTCGAGCACCACCGACTCACGGGTCATCGGGAGCAGATCCATGAACGTGCAACGTTGGCCTTCCGTAATATACCGATGATCCCGCGAACCAACCTTATAGATCGAATCAACAGCCGTTCGCCACGACGATCGCCTGGCCTCCATCAACGTAGCATCTACTCGTCGGGTCTCTTCGTTTTCGACGCTCGGCTCTCCGGGTCCGCGAAACATGACGCATCCATCGACGATCGGGTATCGCTCAGAGCCGTCCACCGCCTCGACCCTATCCGCCCCGAGACGGAGCGACTTTCCAGAAAGGGGGCACTGGTAGGCTTGTTCTATCAACTCGCGATCCATCCGCACAGCACTCCTTGCGTTTCGATCACCGCTCACTCGCCACGCTCACGGGCCGCATCGCGTAGAGTTGGTTTGTCGCGAACCGCCACAGAATCGGAAGGCCGGCCAACCTCGCTTCGATCCAGACCAGCGCCACCGGCGACAGCGCCGCCTGGAGGGTTCGAGGGACGAATCCGACGCCGGACGCTCCGATTACCTCCAGGCCGCAGCGCGACGCCAGAGCCCGCATGTCTCCCAGTGAGAACTTCGGCAGCGCGGGCTTCCGACCGAGGATCTTGTTGCGGAGTTGAGCGATCAATCGGAACGACCACGGGTTGCCGTGGCTATTGAAGATGAGGAGGCCCGTATCCCGCTTCACTTTGCCGGCCAGCACGCGAAGGCAGGCTTCGCGGAGCGGCGGCTCGGCCAGGAGCAGGAATCGGAAGCCCGTCACCAGGTCCAGGCCGTCGGGAACCGACTGCGGCTCCGCGACGATGTCCGCTTGGATGAGCTTGACCCCGGGAACTCGGGCCGCGGCACGCTCGAGCATCGCGCCGGAAATGTCGATCCCCGCCAGCTCACCGACGACCGGTTGCAGCACCTTGAGGATCCGGCCCGATCCGCACGCGAAGTCCACGGCCCGGGCCGCGGCGGGATCGGGCACGTGCCGCCGGATCATTTGGCACAGCAGCCGTTGCTCAACCGCCCAGACCGGATCGTCCTCGTGCTGGCAGATGCGCTCGTCATAGGCCGCTGCCGCTGCGTTCGTACTGTACTTCAGGCTATAGGTTTCGCTCACGGGAAGGCCTTTCGCGGGAACCTCGGCTGTCCGCTCGGAGTCGATCACCAATCCACGGGCAGCTGGACGTCCAACCCCTTCGTGCTCCGCTGGTGGTCAAGCCGCAGGTCGATCAGCGACTTGGCGCGGCGGAGCACACCCCGCGGCGCATGAAGCCCATCGGCGATTCGCGCCGCGAACGTGGCCGCCCGGGCCGTGTCGGGTTGGACCGTGTAGACGTACGACGTGACGAGCCGGGCGATCATCCTCGCAACCAACGCGCGCCGCGCGGAGACGCAACTCACGATCCTTGACACTTCGAGATCCACGCGGAAGACCTTCCCGCTCGCGTCGCACAGGCAGTTGACCATGCTGTGGTCGTCGTCCAAGACCCGGGCCGCAAACATGCCCTTGGTGATCTCGATGACCTGTCCGTCAACGGCATCCGCGGCCGACGCACGTCCGGCGGTCAGCGCGGCCTTGACCGACTGCTGGGCGGTCTGCACCTCGCCGAGGTCTTCGATGACCAGCACATCGCTGTAGCGTCCAGAGTGGCCTTCAAGGGAGAATCGCGACAGCCCCCTCGCGACCGACACGCCGGCGGCGTCGAGGCGGCGGAGCGAACTCCACTCTCGCCACGACGGTGTCGTGCGGGTGACGCGCCGCGCCGCCCCGCGCCAGCCGGGCCTGGTCCACAGTTTCATGATCACGCCGTGCGTGCCCAGATGCCGAAATCTGACCGTCGCGGAATCGGGCCGTTCCCGCAACACCTCTCCACAGGCCTGGCCGGCGGTGACACCACCACTGAACTCCTGCGCGGCCCGAACATAATCGGCGAAGCTGCTCCCGCCCGGGCCGCAAACCGCTTCAAGGTGCTGTGATTCGGGACGTGCCAAGATCAGCGTGTTCACGAAAGCAGTCGATGTGGCTTGTTCGGAGAACGCGTTCAGAGTGTGGCGGACAGGAATCTGTCCCAGGTTGAAGAGACCAGGGCCTTCAACCGGTCCATTGGAAAGTGCTCCCGATGGACGGCGAGGCGGCCCAAAGCGGCCAGCAGATGGCCCGAAGTATCCCGAAGTTCAATGCCCAGGATCTCCGCGTGCGTCGCGATCTCGCGTGACAGCTGCGTTCTGGGCGTGTCTGTCGATCGAGCCCAGCGGACAAGATCGAAGAATCCAAATCCATCAACGTTTGCGCCCCCCCAGTCGATGATCACGAACCGTGACCGTCCACACCTTCGCCCGCTCCCGTCGATATTCCAGTGGATGTTGCCCCGCCAAAGGTCGTTGTGATCGATGATCGATACCGGGCGCCACTTGCCGCTCGCCAGCCGTTCAAGTGCCTCCTTCGCCGAGACGCATTGCTCAGCGGAGAACACCTCCGAATCGATCACATGTGACAACGATTCCCGATACCGCTCTCGAACCTGCTCCGACCGCTCGCCTTTCGCCGCCGCGAGCGCGGAGCCACGCAGCCACTCGAGGACGGCCGAACGAACCCGCGGCCTGCACAACCGCCACGCTACGCCTTGCTGAGCCATCGGGCGTCGCCATGGCCACACAGCGTAGCTCCTACCTTCGAGCACTCCGCCGCAGATCGGCTCGATCACCATTTCTCCGAGTTCCGAACCAAGCCGGCTTCGCACCTCACGAGCGGTGGACATCGCGCGATGGAGGAACATCGGCGCGCACGGATCCGCGATCTGAATCACCACGAAAGGTCGCCCGTCTGTCGAGAGCCCCTGGTACGTCTCGACGGCATCCTTGACTTTGCGAGACTTAAAGAGATGGCAAAACCCCGTGACAGACGCGAGCGAACCGACATCGTCCGATTTCTGAATCGGTAGCTGCTCAATGATCACGTTGAGAAGCAGCTCTTGCCATCGACGGTCGCCTGCCGCTTCCGAAGATGCCCGGTCGCCGTTCGGCTTGACACCTTCCGTGCTCGCCCACTCGCGATGACCGTTCATGATGGCTCTGCCGCCGCCCGACTTACCCACCCCGTTCGCGCGATCAGCACGTCCATCGTCCGATGCCAGTCTCTGCCCACGGTTCCCGCAAGACCCACTGTCCGTCTCGCCCTCCACCGCACGGTTCATACCGTTGTCACCGATCGCAATTCTCGACGTCATTCCGCGGACACTCGCCCGATACCGTTCGGATGTTTAACATGCTTCCTGGGCCGCCTGCGCGAGACCCGATTGGCTTTGCTCCCGCAGCCTCTCATACAACGCCAGCAGTGTTCGCGCCCTCGCCTCCCAGGTAAGCGATTGCCGCACATACCCGGAAGCGAGGCCGCTCATATCGGCCAGCTCCCGCCGCTCTCTTCGACAATGCTCCAGTTTCGCCTCGAGGTCATTTGTCAGCGCTTCTCGCGAGGTAACCGGCAGGCGAAAGCCCATCCCGGACGGCACCAAATCTCTCGGACCGCCGTAATCCGCGATCAAGGGTACCGCACCGCTCGCCATGGCCTCTAAGACTGCGCCCCCACCAAACTCGCGGATGCTGGGAAACGCAAAAACATGGAAGGTCCGTAGCGAGGCCATGACGTCCTGGTGTGTCAGGCGGCCGTGAAATCGAATGTCCCGCCTTCCCTTTGCGAGCCCCTCCAACCTCGCACGTTCAGGCCCATCCCCAATGATGTCCAGAATCATCGCTCCGGAGGATCGGTCGGCGACGCGACAAAATGCCTCCAACAGAAAATGTACCCCTTTTAGCGGCACCAGCCGCCCTACGAAGCCGACCCGGAGCGGCCCATCCGAGAAGTCGTTCCGATTCGCGACTACCTCCCTCTCATAAACAGCATTCTCTGGCAACAGGGTGGCTTTGCTCCTGTGGTGCCCCGCGAGCTCCGACAGGGCAACCCGCGAACCCACGAGAATAGCGGAGGCATAATCTCGTGTCGCCCTGTAACCGGGCATGTACCGATGCAACCCCCGAAACCGGCCCAGGCGCTCCCCCTCCCGAGCACGCTCCGCCTCGAACCCCGGAGGCCACGGAACGCCACCATTGATCGGACCAAGCACGAAGGGGACCGCCAGGGCCGCGCATCGTTTGGCGAATGAGCTTGCGAAGGCTGGGCTGACGGGTGTAAGTCGGTGAACAACGTCGAACTGCTTGTTCTGGACGCGTTCGCCGAGGCATTTCCAGGCTCTTTTTTCAAAGAGTGGATAGCTCAACGAGGCGATCAACGAGTTCAAGGTCCACGCCCGTCCCGTGCCGCGACGCAGGCGTACGCCAAGCCGGTACAACGGCCCAGCGACATCCTCCGTATCGATGAACGTGCATGGCCAAGGCGGACGGCTCCGAAGAATGGCTTTCTTGTTCCGCACCTGGGTAACAAGATGCACATTCGCAATCCGGGAAAGCGATTCCGCGCCGCGCCACCCGAGAAGCGGCACACTCGGCCACTCCGGGTTGCACGCTTCGGCCAGAATTAAGATGTTCAATCTTCTTGGATCGGTCATGGAGGCGGCGGCTCGGGGTAACCGATACCGGCCCTGAAGTACGTGCCGACCGACGGGGCCCAAAGGCGGGCGTCCCAGTCGAGACGCCGTTGTTCGCGAGCCAAGCCAAGGAACGTTTCGGCATCGCCTTCCACGTCCAGGACGTCCTGCAGATAGTTGGTGATCGAAACGGACGGATCGACCAGATCTGCCTCGGCTAGGACGGACGTCGTGTCCGGAACGGCGTTCCGCCAGGACTCGAACGACATGGTGGTGCTACCAATCCGCATCAAGGAGCCTACGGGGTGGTTTGGCGCCCAATACCGATTGTTTCGGAAGGCGACAGCGCCGATGTTCGTCGCATCGTCAACCGCCACTAGGGGCCTGCCGCCGCCCTGACTCTGCAGCACGTTGCGCTCGAAGACAATCCCCGACAACTGCGCCGCACTTCCGTTCAGAAGCACCGAACCATTCCAATTAATAATCGCATTGTCGCATATAGTAATATTATGATTGCCATCGCCTTGGCTCCCATCAAGATGGACCGCAATTGGCGATGTGGATATCCCTTGGTCTTTGATTATATTATATTGAAACACGCCACTACTGAGATAAAGCATGTCAACGCCAAACCCACGCGGTGCACCGACATCCATATCCCTTCCTTCTACGACAACGTTGTACTTTGCAACCGCCGATATGGGAGATGTCGGGTCGTGCCCGCCGCCGTCCGCGCCGCCCGTACCGAGCAGGAAGCCGATCGGGTCTCGGACGAAGAGGCTGTTCGTGATCGTGCCACCCGGTCGCAATTGCGCACCGTGGCTGCTGGCTCTTGCCGATATTATGTTCATGATGTTGACGTTAGTACAGTCGACCTGTATGTAAATATTGTGATTGAAAATAGTGGGTGGATCGACGCCTTCCTTCCAGCCATTGTGATCAAACGTGCAGCCATCGACCTGAAGGCCGTCCACGCGGGATGCAAACATTCCCTGGGAATGGCTAGACATCGAATATGAATCAAGCAACAAACACCGATTGATGCGGACCGCATCTACGCGTCCGGTAAAGCCTTGGATAGAAATATTGTTGCAATACCCTTCGATCAGACAGTCTTCGAGAAGGACATTTCCGCCCGCGTCGATCCAGCGGAATCCTGTCGGCGATTCGGACGTACGCAAATTGGGAAGCATGTGAAGGCCGGCGATGGCAATGAAATCAATCCGTGGGGGTGATCCGCCGCCGCCGCTTCTGGAAAATCCGTCGCCTACCCCAGTCCGGAGTGTCGGTCGGTCGAGCGCGGCGCCGTACGTGGCGACAATCATCTTCTCTGACGGAGAGCGGCCGCTCTTTATCCAGTGTCCGAGCGACTCATCCCACACATCTCCACGTTTGAGCAACATCCAGTCGGGGTACGTATGACGAAGCAGCGCAAACCCCGCCGCGATCGTCCTCTTCGCCGTCCCCCTGCTCAGCCCATCGTTCGCATCGTTCCCCTCGCTCGAGCTCACGTACACGATCCGCGTGTCGGCGCTCGGCGTGAACTGGGTCCACCCGCTGGCCACGAACGCGCCTATCCAGCCCGTCGGCGTGGACGAGCCCGATGAGTTGACCGCCTTGACGCGGTACTTGTGGTCGCCGCCCCAGGCGTGCATGGTGGCGCCCTCGGCGTCGCCGGCGACCTGCATGGTCGGCGTCGTCATCCAAACGCCGTCGATGTCCTTGAACTGGTGCTCGATCTGGATCGAGGTTGCGTTGCCGGTTGACGGCGGCGTCCATGAGAGTTCCACGTCGCGTTCGTTGTTCATGTCCGCGGCCGCGAGCCCGGTCGGGGCGCTGGGGGCCGTGTCGGAGATGGTCACGGTGGACCATCCGCTGAATCCGGTCTGGGCGCCGTCTCCGGCAACGGCACGCACACGGTAGGCGAACGTGCCCGCGCCGCAGGGGTCGATGTAGTTGGTGACCGTGCCGCTCACGGATTTCAGGCCCGTGCTGAAGGCCGGCGTTCGCTCGATCTGGAACGTCGCGGCCGCGGCCTGCTGGACCGTCCAGCTCACGCGGGCCGTGCGGTTGCCGATGTCGGTGGCGGTGACGTTGCCGGGCACGCCGGGGCCGCTGGGGCCCTGGGCGGCGATGGTGATCTGCACCCAATCGCCGGCCGCGGCGTTGCCGTTGCCCGAATCGGCCAGCACGCGAAACTGGAACGTGCCGGGCCCGGTGAGCACGGCCGCGTCGGTGCGGCCTTGCACAGCCGTAACGACCATTGGGCTCGACCACCCGGCCGAGGTGTCGTAGGTCCGCTTCTCGATTTTGTACGTGACGCCGGGCTCGGCGGGGCCGTCCCAGGTGAGGTCAACGTGCAGGTGGTTTCCTCGATCGGTCGCGACCAGGCCGGTCGGTGCCGCCGCGGGCTGGCCGTTTTCGGCGGCCCATCCGGTCTCGTCAAGCACGCCGCCGCTGTCGCCGTCGCCACCGAGCGCGGCGGTCGGATTAGTGACGCCGGTGCGCGGCGGGTTGGCCGCGAGCTTGACGGGGGTGGCCTCGTCGAACCGCGGCTCGGAGCGAGCCGTCACGGGCGAACCCGCGCCGCGAGCGGTGGCGGATTGTCCGCCACCACCGCCGCCCTTACCGCCACCGCCCCCACCACTACCACCACCTCCCCCCCCACCGCCGTGCGCGAAGGATCGACCGCCGCCGCCGCCTCCGCCACCCGCGCCGCCGCTCGAGCGACCAGCGCGACCACTGCCGCGGCCGGGCGCTGGGGCGCCTTCGCCGCCCTGAGCGTTCTCCGGGACGATCACCGCGCCGTCGGGAGTCTCGGTCGCCGGGTCGCCGGGCAGAGCCACCGGTTTCATCACGAAGCGGACCGTGAAGCTGCCGTCAGGCAGGCGGACCAGTTCCTGAGTCATCACCGTCGGGCCCGGCGCGGCAGACGCGGGCGCGGCCTGGGCTTTGGACGGCGAAGAGTTCTCGCCACTGGCCGCCCACGCGGCACCTGCAGCGATCACAGCCAGCACTACGGCGGCGATGGGCTTGATAACACTCATCGGATTCGACATGGCGGTTCCCCCGGAGGCGACCCTCCGGTGGGGATAGTCGGACAACCCGTGATCGCTCTCGAACGGCCGACCGGCAATCCGCACCAGCCGCGACGCGAGTGACCACCCAGCCCGAACCGCCCCACGTCCGGGAACCAGACGCGGAACGATAGCGGCGAGGTGCCCAGTTCGGTCACTCGAATACCAACCATTTCAGGGGGTCGAACCGAGCGAAGCGCGGGGCTCCGCCTTGGTCAACTGCGCACGCATTGCGCAGAGACACCTTGCTGCGACCACGCTCGACGTCTCATCGAGCCGATTGGCCACCGGACTTTCCTAGTCCGCACGTTGAAGGAGTCCGTGGTCGATTTCCAAAACCGCGGCCCGGTTGATCAGGTGGACTCCCAGCAAGAGACGATCGTGCGTGCCTAATCGTTCGACGATTCCACGCAGTCCCTTGAATGGGCCCGCCGTAACTTCCACATGATCGCCGGCCTCGATGGTTCCCGACACTGTGAGCACGGCACCCCGATCAAGAGCCAGACGAATAGCCGCAAGTTCTTTGTCCAGCAGCACTTGGTCCTTGACTTTGATGACGCTGGCCACGCGCCCGGTGCGATCGGCTTGGATCGCCTGTTCGAGCGATCCCCGGAGGAACAGATATCCCGAAAACAGGGGGAGTTCTACCCGAAACTTCCGCTTGCCGTAATACCGCACGGTCTGTTGGAGTGGCAGAAAGTGCTCCAGCCCGCGATCGGAAAGGTCCTGGGCGAGGGCCTTCTCCTGGCGCGGGCGGGTGTGCAGGACCCACCACAGGGTTGCCGTTGCACCCGCGACGGGCGGCTCGGAGAGCGCGACGGACGGAGACTGAAAACTCGATTCGTTCGGCACGATCGCGGGTCCTGATGCTGGGTCCAACGCCGCGTCCTGCGGGCGGATGCCGTGGAGGAACGGTATTCCCGTGAGTTCGCCGGGGCACGCTGCGTCACGACTCGGTGCGTGCACGGCGTGCCTCAACCGCGGGCGCCGTACTGACGCTCGTAGTACTCGCGATAAGCGCCGGACTTGACACGCTCCCACCACTCGCGGTTGGCGCGGTACCAATCGATGGTCTGCACGAGGGCGTCCGGCCACGCTGACCGCGACGGTCGCCATCCGAGTTGCTCCGTGATCTTCCGGGTGTTGACGGCGTAGCGGCGGTCGTGGCCGGGCCGATCAGGCACGTACTTGATCGAGTCCTCGCCCTTGCCCATGAGCTTGAGGATGGTGTGGGTGAGTTCGAGGTTGGATCGCTCGTTCTCGCCGCCGATGTTGTAGACCTCGCCGGCCGCTCCCTTTTCGAGCACGGTGAGGATGGCCTCGCAGTGATCGTCGACATGCAGCCAGTCGCGGACGTTGAGGCCGTCTCCGTAGAGCGGGACGGGCAAGCCCTCGATCAGGTTTGTCACAAAGAGCGGGATCACCTTCTCGGGGAACTGGTACGGGCCGAAGTTGTTCGAGCAGCGGGTTGTCACCACGTTCATCTTGAATGTGCGGTGATAGGCCCGCACGAGCAGGTCGGCCGCGGCCTTGCTCGCCGCGTACGGGCTGTTCGGGGCCAGGGCCGTATCTTCGGTGAAGTGCAGGTCGGGGCGGTCCAGCGGGAGAGACCCGTACACCTCGTCCGTCGAGACGTAGGCCAACCGGCCCGGCCATTTCCCGCCGCCGGCCCTCCTGCACGCGTCGAGCACGGTCTGCGTTCCCAGCGTGTTGCTCACCACGAACGGCCGGGAGTCCATGATCGAGCGGTCCACGTGGCTTTCCGCGGCCATGTGCACGACCGCATCGGCCTGTTCGACCAGCGGCAGGATCGTGCCCAGGTCGCACACGTCGCCCTTGACGAACGAATACCGCGGGTCCCGGTCGATGCCGCGCAGGTTCTCGAGGTTCCCTGAGTAACTCAGCACGTCGAGGTTGGTGATGCGCCATTTCGGGCGAGTGCGCAGCACAAACCGCACGAAGTTCGACCCGATAAAACCCGCTCCTCCCGTCAGCAGCAAGTGCATGAGGCGGTATCCCTTCCACGGCGGCGGGCCCGGCACACGGCCCGATTGGTTGCGTGACTCAGAGACTATCGGGCGTTCGGGCTTGGGACCTTTCCCGGGCTTGCTTATTCAAGGCGCGACAGCACGTCGCTCAACTGCTCCCGCCACGCGGCCCGCGGGCCGATGATCGATTCCGTCCGTGAGATGTCCAGCACGCTGTACGCGGGCCGGACGGCCGGTCGCGGATACTCCGTGGACGTGCAAGGTTCGACGCGACACGACGGGTTGACGGCCGCGGCAATGGATGTCGCGAAGTCGAACCAGGTCGCCTCGCCACCATCGGTGACGTGAAAGACGCCCCTTGCGCCCGCCCGGACTAGGTCCAGAGTGGCCGCCGCCAGATGCTCGGAGGAGGTCGGGCGGCCTCGCTGATCCCTGACGACCCGGAGCTCGCTCTTTTCGCGGGCGGCGCGGGCGATCGTCCGAACGAAGTTCTTGCCCCAGGGCGCGTAGAGCCAACTGGTGCGGAGAACCATCGCCCTGAGTCCTTCTTCGCGAGCTTCGGCGATGCAATGTTCGCCCACCGCCTTGCTGCGCCCATAGGCGTTCACAGGGTTGATGGGTGCATCGACCGGGTACGGTCGGGCGCCGCGGCCGTCGAACACGTAGTCGGTGCTATAGTGAACGAGCGCCGCACCGTGGCGCAGGCACGCTTTCGCCAGGTCGCCGACGGCCTCGCCGTTGATCCGGGTAGCCCCGGATTCATCGGACTCGGCTCCGTCAACATCCGTCCACGCCGCGCAGTTGATGACCAGCGAGTGACCCGGAACGGCCGCGTCGATGGTGCCCGGGTTCAACAGGTCCAGTTCGGCCCGCGTCGGAGCGTCGAAGGAATGGCCGCGGGATTGCAACACCGACCGGACGGCCCGCCCCAGCATACCGCCGCCGCCGATGACGAGAATCGATCCGAGCACGAGATGGTCACTCCGGGTTCAACCGTGCCGTACGTGCCAGGGGAAGCCGGGGACGCTGTCGTAGGCACGCCGCTCTTCGTCCGGTGATGCGGGGTTGTACGCGTGCGTGACGTAGTAGAGCAGACCGGCCGGCACGTCCCCGACCGTCGCGGCGCCGTGCCACAGCGGAGGCGGGATGATGAGCACCCCCGGACGCTTTTCCCCGATCACCGCCAGCCACGACTTGCCGTCGCTCTCGCGGCAGATTCCGACTTTGATGTGGCCGTTGAGACAGACCCAGAAATCCGTTTGCAGACGGTGCCGGTGCCAGGCCTTGATGACGCCGGGGTAGGTGACGGAATAGTTGACCTGCCCCTCCGAAGTCATCACGCCCTGGAGTTGGTTCATCAACGACCAACCACGATCATCGGTGAAGATCGCGGCGGGAACGAACACAGGCTCCTGCCCTTCGATCGCCGCGGCGAACGCCTTGGGGAGAGGCTCCTGGACGGTCTTAGGCGAGGTAGGAGGAGGGTTCATGCGGGTAGGCCGGGGATGGTGTTACTCGGATGGGCAATGGTGAGGGTCACGGCTCGGCCGAAGCCGGTGCGGCCTGGCGAAAGAGCGGTGGCTTGCCCGCTTCGAGGTCCACGTGGTTGGCGCCGCTGTCTGCAACCATCCGCGAGGCGCGGTGGAGGCTTTCGACCGTGCCGGCGTCGGTCCACCAGCCCTCGAGGATGCCGTACGTCAACTCCCCCGCCTCCAGGTACGCATTGTTCACGTCGGTGATCTCAAGCTCGTTGCGCCGACTGGGCTTGAGCGTGCGGCAGATGTCGAAGACCCGGAAGTCGTAGAAGTAGATCCCCGTCACGGCGTGGTTCGACGCGGGGTTGCTCGGCTTCTCGACGATGCGGGTGATCTTGCCGCGCGGCGGCGCATCGGAGAGCTCGGCTACGCCGAACCGCTCCGGGTCGGGCACTTCCTTGAGCAGGATCTTGGCCCCCGCGCTCTGCGTGAAGAAATCGCCCGCGGCCCGCTTGATGTTGCCCTCGATGATGTTGTCGCCCAGGACGACGCAGATCTTGCCGCCGTCGGCGAACTCTTCGGCGAGTTTGAGCGCATCGGCGATCCCGCCCTCGCCCTCCTGGTAGGCATACTCCAGGTGATGGATGCCCAACTGCTTGCCGTTGCGGAGTAGTTTCAGGAAGTCGCCGGCGTGCTCGCCGCCGGTCACGATCAGGATGTCCTTGATCCCGGCGTTGAGCAGTGTCTGGATTGGGTAGTAGATCATCGGCCGGTCGTAGACCGGGAGCAGGTGCTTGTTGGTGACCAGCGTGAGCGGGCGGAGCCGCGAGCCCAAGCCACCGGCGAGGATAATGCCCTTCATTGGTCGGGACCTCCAAACACATGGTATCGGACGTCTGGACCGGTCGCCGTGGTTCAAGCCGCGGATCTCGCCAAGAAACAGTGTCCGGGGCAGCACAGCCGATCGACTCGTGGCGACCTCTCGCGGCGGCGCCGCGCTCGGGAGCGCCCCATTCAGTCCCAATCCCGAACAAGCGCAACGCTCGTGACGGGTGTGCGGTAAACTGCCCGCAACTCGGGGATCGCCCAATGCTCAGGTTGCTCTGCCCGGTGTTGATGCCGTTCTGGTTTGGCGGGATCATGTTCGGCATGGAGCCCGCCCTCGGCCCAACCACGCAGGATTGGAAGCCCGCGCCCGGGCCGCTCGCGACCCGGTGGGCCAAGGACGTATCGCCGGATCGGGTGCTGCCGGAGTACCCGCGTCCGCAGATGGTGCGTGATCGCTGGATGTCGCTCAACGGGTTGTGGACGTTCGCTCAGCGGGCTTCAGAAGTCGAGTTGTTCGAGGCGGACCCGCCCGCTCCCGACGGCCGAATCCTCGTGCCGTTCCCGCCCGAGTCGGCGCTTTCGGGGCTGATGGTCGATCCGGGGAAGCAGTACCTGCACTACCGGCGAGAGTTTTCGATCCCTTCTGATTGGCCGGTGGGCGATCGGGTCCTGCTGCACTTCGGGGCGGTGGACTACCGCTGCCGCGTGCTGGTGGACGGGCGGCAAGTGGCCAAGCATACGGGCGGCTACGACCCGTTCACCGCCGACATCACCGACGCGCTGGCCAAATCGGTGCCGCACACGATCGACGTGCTGGTCGTCGATGAATCCGACGCCACCGACCAGCCCCGCGGAAAGCAGGTCCTCAAGCCTGAGGGCATCTGGTACACACCCAGCTCGGGCATCTGGCAGACGGTGTGGCTGGAGCCGGTGCCCGCGAGTCGCATCGAGGAGCTCCGCCTCACGCCCGACCTCTCCGCCGGGTTGCTGAACGTAAACGTCATACCCGAGGGCGACACTTCGGGCCTGAGCATCCGGGCTGTGGCGGACGATGACGGGCAAGAAATCGCCAGCGCGAGCTTCCTTCCGGGCACCGACGGCTCGCTCGTCCTGCCCGAGACGCACGCGTGGACGCCCGAAGACCCGCACCTGTACGGCCTGCGCCTGGAACTCGTCCAGAACGGGCGGGTGGTCGACACGGTCAAGAGTTACTTCGGCATGCGATCCATCGCGATCGGAAAGGACGACAAGGGCATCAGCCGCATCCTGCTCAACGGCAAGCCGGTGTTCCAGATCGGGCCGCTGGATCAGGGCTTTTGGCCCGACGGGCTGTACACCGCGCCCACCGATGAGGCCCGGCGGTTCGATCTGGAGTTCACCAAAAGACTCGGCTTCAACATGGTGCGCAAGCACGTGAAGGTCGAGCCCGCCCGCTGGTACTACTGGGCCGACAAACTGGGGCTGCTCGTGTGGCAGGACATGCCCAACGGGAACAACGCCGGCCCGAGTCACGCGGGGCGCGAGCAGTTCGAGCATGAGCTGCGGGCCATGATCCGTACGCACTGGAACCACCCCTCGATCGTGACGTGGGTGGTCTTCAACGAGGGGTGGGGCCAGTACGACACGGAGCGGGTGTGTGCAGACGTCAAGCGGCTCGATCCGTCGCGGCTGGTCGACAACGCGAGCGGCTGGACGGACAAGGGCGTCGGCGACGTGCACGACATCCACAACTATCCAGAGGCCGCGTGCCCGCTGGTCGAACCCGTCCGGGCCGCGGTCCTTGGCGAGTTCGGCGGCCTGGGCCTGCCGGTCTCCAACCATCGGTGGAAGGAACGTGCCTGGGGATATCAGGACATGCGGGACCGCGAGCACCTCACCCGCCGCTACGGCGAACTGCTCCGCCGGGTGTACGGGCTCCGCGACGATCCCGGCCTGTGCGCCGCGGTCTACACCCAGACCACGGACGTCGAGATCGAGTGCAACGGGCTGCTCACGTACGACCGCGCGGTGGTCAAGGTGGATGAATCGCGGGTGGCGCGGGCCAACCGCGGCGACTTCTCTTGGTTGCCGGAACGCAAAGCCGTGCTCGCCGCGGCCGACACGCGGCCCGCGGTCGCCTGGCGGTACACCGCCGACACACCGGCACGCTCGTGGGCGAAGGCGGACTTCGACGACTCGTCCTGGCGTAAGGGCGCGGCCGGATTCGGCTCGCGCGGCACGCCCGGGGCGGTGATCGGCACCGAGTGGACCTCGCCGGACATCTGGGCCCGCCGCGAGTTCGAGCTGCCCGCAGCCACAGACCCGTGCCGGCTCTGGCTGTGGGTCCACCACGACGAGGACGCGGAGGTCTTCATCAACGGCGTGCCCGCTTGCGCTCTCAAGGGCTTCTCAACGGGATACGTCGAGGCCCCGATCGCCGCCGACGCACTCGCGGTCATTCGCCCGGGCCGCAACGTCATCGCCGTCCACTGTCATCAAACCACGGGCGGGCAGTACATCGATGCGGGCTTGATCGAGTACGCGGCACCGGGGAAATGACCGCAGCCGAGCCACACCGGGGGCGTGGGCGATGGCCGCGCGGGACGCGGACTTGTGCCGCCTAGACTCTGCCCACACGTGCCGGGCGATTCTGGATCGTCGGGCCGGGGCGGTAGCTCAGTTGGTAGAGCACATGCTTTGCAAGCATGGGGTCGGGAGTTCGAATCTCCTCCGCTCCATTTCCGGATTCCGCCAAGCAGGAACGCAGATCAGCCCGCGACCGCCCGGGCGTCTCGGGATGTAAGGCCATACATCCACAACCTCCTGCGCACCGCTCCCAAAATCGTGGCGCGGACCGCCGAATCTCGGCGTCTGAGGGCATCCGGGGGCCGCGGTGGCAGGTATCACCGTGGGCGGACGGCTCCGTCCGATCCGCCGGGGATCAGGAGGTTCAACATGAGATCCATGCTCTTTGCTCTTTCCGTGGGAGCCTGGGTGTTCACGGAGGCCGCGTGCGCTCAACTGGGGCCGTACGAGCCGTCGCCGACGACGCCCGTCGCGGCCGTGCCGAGCCGGGCCACGGTCGGCCCGCCGGCGGCCTACTTCGAGGGCCCGTGGCCGAAGGGGTTGCTCAACACGGAAGACGTCAAGCGGCTTGTCGGCCCGATCGCTCTGTACCCCGATCCGCTGCTGGCGCAGGTGCTGCCGGCGTCGACGAACCCGCTGGACGTGGTCAAGGCCGCGCGGCTTGTGCGGGCGGGCTCCGACGAGGCATCCATCGCAGCGACCGATCTGGACGCGACCGTGCAAGCGCTGGCCCACTTCCCCGAGGTGCTCGCGATGATGGACGAGCACCTTGACTGGACCGAGCGTCTCGGACGGGCGTTCATCGACCAGCCCGACGACGTGATCACGTCGGTGCAGCGCCTGCGCGAGGTGGCTCGCTGGTACGGCAACCTCGTCACGACCCCTGAGCAGGAGGTGGTCATCGGGCCGGAAACGATCCGGATCCTGCCGGCCACCGAGTATGTGTACGTGCCGATCTACGAACCGACGGTGGTCTACACGAACGCGTGTCCGCCGACATACCGGTACGTGTCGTTTCGCTCGTGCTACCGGATCGGGCCGTGGAGCGACCTGGACTGTGATTGGCGCCGGCGGGCGGTGTGCTGGCGAGACGGCTGGTCTTGGCGGGACTATTACGATCGGCGCAGGACCTGGTCGGACGCGCACCCGGCCGTTGACTACTTTCACAACGACTGCGACAGGCCGGTGCACGATTGGCGATACGGCGATGGCCATCGGGACCGCCACGACGATCACCACGGGGACGGGCACGATCGGCACGATCACGACGGAGGTGATCGAGCGGACCAACCCGAGCGGCGGACGCCGCGCGCCGCCGAGCCCAATCCGCCCGTGATCACGGCCCCGCCGCCGTCACCTCCACAGGAAACGCACAGCCCGCGGCGCACTCCTCGCCAAGCCGCGAGGGTCGATCAGCCGGACGCTTCGCGCCAACGGAGCCTGCTGCCGGAGGCACGCCTGGACGAGCCTCGCACGGAGGAAGTCGCCCGCGCTCCGCGCCGGCAATACACCCCAACGCCGCGTACGGCCGCGCAGCCCGCGGCCAAGCCCGCTGACGGTTCCGCACCGGTGATGAGCGTGGACTCGGACACGCCGCCAAAGACGGTCAAACCCCGAGCGGCGAAGCGACCGCCGGCCCGCACCGAACGCCCGAAGGATCGCGAAGACGCGGTGTCGCCGCCGGTACGGAAGTCCGCTGACTCACCCCCCAAGGCAACGCCCCGGGCCGCGCCGAAGGCCGAACTGCCCGTGCTGCGCTCGGCACCTACCCCCCCACCCCCCCCACCCCCTCCACCCCCTCCGCCCCCCGCGCCCAAACCGGTGCCTCCCGCACCCAAACCGCCGCCTCCCGCGGCGAAGCCCGACAAACCGGCGCCCAACACAACGGCCAAGACGGACAAGCCCGCGGCCAAGGCCGCCGGCTCAGCGTCGAAGTTGGAGCAGTCGGACCAGAAGGACTCGACCAAGCCGGAGCGTCGGCGCAAGAAGGAATGAGCGTCCGCGAGCGCCCTGTCACGTGCCCGGCGTCTCAACGCCCGCGATCCACCCCGAGTCGCGGAGGAAGTTCAACAGGTGGCCGGCGGGCGGGGCGAGCTGCAGGTCGGCGACCGTCAGCACCTTCTTATCGGGCACCCGGCAGAACTCCGGCTCGACGCGGTGCGCGGCCAGTCGCTCGCGGAAGTCCGGGGCGGGCATCGAGAATACGTCCAGCCTCGTGTTCTCGGTCAGCATACGCCCGAGCCCTTCGAGCATGCCGCCGTCAACGTCCTTGTAGAAGTGGCTGCGGAGGATGGTGACCGCGGAGTCGAGCCCGATCACCATGCGGATCGGCTCGGACGTGTAGCGGCGCACGTACTCGGGCAGACGGAAGTTCTCCGTGTAGTTGGTCAGCATCGCACCGTGACCGGGCCGTCGCAGCCAGTCGAGCCTGGCCCGTACGCCCTCCCCTTGCGTGGGCTTGTCGCCCATCACGCCGGCGACCGAGAGCTCGAGCAGGCGAAGGGGAGAGTGCTCGAGCTTGGGGTATTCAACGCGGGCGATGGCCACGGCCGCGTCAAGCATTCGATGCAGGGCCGGGTTGTCGTGCACGAGCGAGCAGCGGTGCAGGAGGATGACGCGTTTGCGGAACACGGTGGACGGCTGCTCCATCCGCCCTTGCTCGTCGAACACCACGACATGGGAAAGCCTTTGCCTGAGCATGTGCAAGGCGACGTCGCCGGGGTCGCCGGCGACCTCGAACGCCGGCCCGGAGCAGTCCACCACGTCGATCTCGACGTCGTCGGTCGTGAGCCCGTCCATCAGCGCCTTGAGCATCTCCGCGCCCGAGGTGCGCTGATAGAACGCGGCGAAGATGAGGTTGACGCCGAGCACCCCGAGCGACTGCTGCTGCAGGGGTGCTGTCGGGTCGCGCAGGCTCACGTGGAGCAGGATGTCGCTTGTCGGCGCGCCGGGTTCGTGCTGCATGCGCAGGCCCACCCAGCCGTTGGGCTCGTTGGTCCCCGCGTAGTTGCGGGTCTCGACGGTGTCGGCGAACACAAAGAACCTGCTCGTCGCACCGCGCGACTCGGTCAGCCGGCTCTGGAGCAGGTCGAACTCGCGCTCGAGCATCGACTTGAGCCGGTCGCGCGAGACGTAACGCTCGCCACCCCCGTAGATGGCGTCGCTCATTTCCTTGTCGTACGCCGAGATGGTCTTGGCGACGGTACCCGCCGCCGCCCCCACTCGGAAGAACCAGCGAGACACTTCCTGACCGCCGCCGATCTCGGCGAAGGTTCCGTACGTCGCCTTGTCCAGATTGAGTTTCAGCGCCTTGGCGTTGGTATCGACCGCTTCGGACATGACCGATCTCCGTTACCCACGCGCTTTTCGCGGCCGTCATCTTCGCGGAAAGCAAAGATCCATCCAGCCGTCCTCGGACATCGTACGATCGCCGCCGGACCGGAGCACCGGGCACGGACTCGGCTCGCTCCGCTCGCCACGCGTGAACACCACCCCGAACGGACAACTCCGCACCCCCGCGTTCGCCCCGAGCCGGCCCGAGCACGCGCCCAGTCTCGCCGTCACGTGGACCGGCATCGTTACGGTGGTGTTGACGCTCGTCGGATGGTCGAGCATCCCGCTGTTCATCTCGTACTTCTCCGCGTCGCTGGACGCATGGACGAGCAACGGCTGGCGGTACGGCTTCAGCGCCCTGCTCTGGGCGCCGGTGCTTGTGTGGGGATGGCGCAAGCGGTCGCTCCCCGCGGGCCTCTGGCGGGCCGCGGCGGTGCCCGCGCTGTTCAACACCGTCGGACAGGTCGTCTTCGCGTGGAGTTTCTACAAGATCGATCCCACAACAGCCACGTTCGGCTTGCGCATGCAGATCGTGTTCGTTGCCATCGGGGCCTACGTGCTCTTCCCGGTCGAGCGCGAGCTGCTCCGGCGGAGGCCCACGTGGCTCGCCATCGCACTGGTGCTCGCGGGCATCGGAGGGACGATCTTCCTGGCCCCCGGGGGGGGGGCGGGGTTGGGTGCGGGAGGTTCCGCCGATCGCGCCTCGCACGTCTTTGGGGTCGTCCTGGCCGTCGCGGGCGGTCTGCTCTTTGCGGGTTACGGTCTGGCCGTCCGCAAGTTCATGCACGGGTTCCACCCCGTCACCGCGTTCGCCGCGATCTCGCAATACACCGCCCTGGTCATGGTCGCGCTCATGCTCGTGATGGGGAGCGACATTCACACCGGCGCGTGGGACGGCGGGCTGAGCGCGTGGCGTCTCGCCGACGGGCCGTTCGCTCTCCTCTTGCTCTCGGCGGTTATCGGCATCGCGCTGGGCCACGTGTTCTACTACATCGCGATCGTGCGGCTGGGCGTGGCGGTGACGAGCGGGGTCATCCAGCTCCAACCGTTCCTCGTGGCGGTCGGTGCGTACCTGTTTCTCGGTGAGGCCGTCACCACCGAGCAGATGCTCGCCGGCGTGGTGGCGGTCGCGGGTGCGGTGCTGCTGCTGACCATGCAGTGGCGGGTCAGTCGGGAGCTTCGGCAGGATCCGGCCATGCGCGGCCGGGTCGCCCCCGACGCGACCGAGGCGGTGGCGGAGGCCTCTGGCTATTGCCTCGACGGATCGAACGAGTTTGTGGAACCCGGCCCCGCCGAGGACCGCGCGGCCGACGCAACCCCGTCGCGCGCCGGCTAGTTGAAGTCCGCGGGCGACTCGCTCCGACGGTGCGCATCCTCAATCTGACCGAGTGTGTAAACACCTCCGCACTCGGGGCAACGAAGGTTGGTCAGGCCGCTCATGTCGTAGCGGCAGGCCGGGCAGGTCCTCGCGACACCCTCAAACTGGCTCATCCGCTTGAACCGCTCGCGTGGGTTCTCACTCCAGACCCACAGGCACGCGATCCAGCCAGACGTCCCGATCAACAGGTTGAGCATCGACGCCGCAAACGACCAGTCTCCCGATCGGAAGCGGAACACCACCGATACGCCGACCACCGCGATCAGGTCGAGGGCCGCAACGGCCGCCACGATCACGGCGGTCGTGAGCCTGCGACGGGGCGTCCACCGGATCATCCGATTCCACACGATCAACCAAGCGCCGATGCCCATCAGCGGCGCCAGGGAAAAGGCCGCCGTCACCGCCGTGTTCTCGTTGATCCAGCGAAGTTCGCTCAAAGTGGCGCCGAGAAGCGCGCAGAGCACCACGATCGCGGGCACGCACAGCAGGGAAGTGAGGATCCGGACTACTACCCGTGTCATCGCCCGCCAGCATACCGGCGCCGCGGGTGCCTGTGCGCCCGCTCAGGCCACCCCCGCGGGCGTGCCCTCGGTGGTCCGCAGCCGCCTGCGCAGCACGCCCAGGAGCGATTCCGGCTCCATCCACGGGGCGGGAGGCCGGAAGTACACCTCGCACGACTCCTCGCCGGACTTGGGCTCCAGCACGGTCACTTGCGTTCCCCCACCCCCACCCCCGCCCGCCCCTCCGGCCGACACGGCACTCACGTCGTGCAACAGAAGCCCGACCACCGGCGCGTCTGCCGGCGCGGCACGAAGGATCACGTCCTGGCCTCGCACCGCGATCGAGCGGACCTTCAAGTGGCTCGCCAGCACGCGCAGGTCGGCCAGGTCGAGCAGCCGCCGCGTCGCCCGCGGCAGGCCGTCGCCGTATGCGTCCTTGAGTTCCGAGGCGATCCGCTCCAGTTCCTCGCTCGTCTGCGCGACGGCGATGCGCCGGTACGCCTCCATGCGTCGCTGGTCGCTGGCGATGTACCGCTTGGGGATCATGCCCGTGAGCCCGATCTCGATGGCGGTCTCGCTGGCAACCTGCGTGGGCTCGTTCTTGAGCTCCTTGACGGCACGGTCGAGCAGTTGGCAGTACATCTCGTATCCCACGGCCGCGATGTGCCCGCTCTGCTCGGGCCCGAGGATGTTGCCCGCGCCGCGGATCTCCAGGTCGCGCATGGCGATCTTGAACCCGGCGCCGAGCATGCTGAACTCCTCGATCGCCTTGAGCCGCTTCATCGCCTTCTCGGTGACGGCCTTGTCGTGGCCGAGCAGCATGTAGCAGTATGCGCGGTTCTTGAACCGGCCGACGCGCCCGCGGAGCTGGTGCAGCTCGGCCAGGCCGAAGCGGTCGGCGTCGTTGATGAACATCGTGTTGGCGGTTGGGATGTCAATGCCGCTCTCGATGATCGTGGTCGAGACGAGGACATCCACCTCTCCCCGCATGAACGAGAGCATGACCCTCTCGAGCTCGCGATCGGGCATCTGCCCGTGCCCGATCGCGATCCGGGCGTCGGGCGCGAGCTTCTGCACCTCGTCGGCGACGGTCTCGATGTTGTAAACGCGGTTGTGCACGAAGTAGACCTGCCCCTCACGGGCCAGCTCGCGTTCGATGGCCTGCTGGATTCGGCGTGGGTTGTACGGGATGACTTCGGTAACCACCGCCCTCCGGTCCACAGGCGCGGTCGCCAGGCTCGAGATGTCCCTCAGCCCGAGCATCGACATGTGCAGCGTGCGAGGGATAGGCGTCGCGCTGAGCGTGAGCACGTCCACGGTCATGCGCAGGCTCAGCAGTCGCTCCTTGTGCTCCACGCCGAAGCGCTGCTCTTCGTCGATCACGACCAGCCCGAGGTCGGCAAACTTTACGTCCTTGCTCAGCAGCCGGTGCGTGCCGATGACCACGTCGACCTGGCCTTTGCGCACGGCCGCGAGCGTCTCGTTGATCTCCTTGTCGGTCTTGAAGCGAGAGAGGCTCTCGACGCGGAATGGGTAGTCGGCGAATCTCGACCTGAAGGTGCGCTCGTGCTGCTCGGCCAGCACGGTGGTGGGCACCAGCACCGCCACCTGCCGCCCGTACTCGCAGGCCTTGAACGCGGCCCGGACCGCCAGCTCCGTCTTTCCGTAGCCCACGTCGCCGCACAGCAGCCGGTCCATCGGCCGCTCGGTCATCATGTCCTTCTTGATCTCGCCCAGTGCGGCAATCTGGTCGTCCGTCTCCTGATAGGGAAACTCGGCCTCGAACTCCTTCTGCCAGGCGGTGTCCCCGGGGAAGCGGATCCCGGGCATGTGCTCACGCGCGGCCCGGACGCGGAGCATCTCCCCCGCGAGGTCCTTCACGCTCTCGGCGACGGCCTCCTTCTGCTTCTTCCAACGCGTGCCGCCCAGCGCGCTGAGTGTCGGCGACGACTTCCCACCCACCCGTCCGCCGCCCCCCCGCCCGCCCCCTCCCCGTCCGCCGCCCATGCCACCGACGTACTTCTGCACCTGATCGATCTTCATCGCCGGCACGTGCAGGCGCGAGCGCCCGGCGAACTCCAGCGTGAGAAACTCCTCCAACCCCGCATCGGGGTCGTCTTCGGCGCTCAGACGGGTTGAGCGACGGTCATTTCTCGCGGGCTTCTCGCTCGGAAGAACCACCTTTTCCGCCCGCTTGACCTCCCGGGGCTTCATCACCGTGAGGCCCTGGAACACCGCGATCCCGTGGTCGCGGTGCACGACGTGGTCGCCGACGCCGAAGCCCAGGAAGGCGTCCATCGCGCGCCCAGCCCGCAGGCGTGTCTCCTCCCCAGCGGTGGTGGTGCCGCGGGAGGCCCGGCCACGACGACGCTCGAAGCGGTGCAGCAGTTCGTGGTATGGCACCGCGACGAAGGGCAGTGAGTGGCCCTGCCCCGGCGTGAGTGAGTGCGACCCGCCCCAGATGAAACCCCGATGCAGGTACTGCACACGCGATTCGATCCGCGGGGGAGGAGGGGGGGCGTCGCCCGGCACAAACTCCGCGATCAACTCGCGCAAGCGGGATCGCTCGCCCTCGTTCTGGCAGTACACACAAACGCCCGCGGGCACGCCCCCGAGCGTCGCGAACGCGCCCGCGGCCATCTCCGCGAGTTCCTTCACGGCCGCGCCGGCGTCCTCGGCTAGCGTGGGCAGGGGAGAGACGGGGATTCCCACCACCGCATCGCTCGCGCTCAACGCCGTTGAGAACTGGTTCAGTTCAACAACTCCCCCACCCCCATCCCCACCCGCAAAACCGAACCGATCCTGCAGCGCCTTGAGCACGGCCGGTGGGCCGAAGATGCGACCGTCGGTCACCCGCTCGAAGTACCCGCGCCCCTGCTCGACGATCTCCATGGTCTCGTGCAGCACCGCGACCGCCTCACGCGGCACATACTCCAGCACGCTCACGCCCGCGCTTCCCCCGAGTGCATCCAGACTCCCCCTCCCAGAGGGAGGGGGCCGGGGGGAGGGCGAACGATTTCCCTTCACGCCTCCATCTCCGCCGCCCTTTGACGCCGGTTCATCCCCGCTTCCTTCGCCACCGAACACCCGCTCCAAACTCGCGCACACGATCTCCACCGAAGCCAGTTTTCGATCCGATCCCATCGTGTCCAGATCGATCTCGCTGAGTCGTTCCAACTCATCGCCGAAGAAATCCAGTCGCACAGGCACGGCCGCGGCGTCATGCTGGGTTCCGGCAGCGCCTCCGCCGGGCGGAAAAACGTCGATGATCCCACCTCGAACGGCGAAGTCGCCCGGCTCCTCGATGGCGTCGAGTCGCTGGTAGCCGGCCTGCTCCAGCCATCGCACGACCTCGCCGAGCGCCCGGCGCTCACCCGCCCGCAACGACAACGCCAGCGCGCCCAGACTCTCCGCGCCCGGCGCGGGCTGCATCAGCGCCTGGATCGGCGCGACCAGCACGGCCGGGCATCCTCCGGCCACGAGCCGCCGGACCACACCCAGCCGCTCGGCGAACAGGTCCATGCTCACCGCCGACTCGCCGGGCAGCACTTCGAGCGCCGGCAAGCGCACCGCTTCCACTCCCGCGCTGGCCAGTTCGTCCACCGCCTCGTCCGCGTCGTCGAGGTGCGCGACCACCATCAGCACGGGGCGCGATAGCACGCGCCCTACCGCCGCGGCCGCGAACGATCCGCTCGACCCCTGCGACCCGCGAGCGATCACGCGCCGGCCGCGACGCAGATGCTCGCACACTTGAACCACTGCGGAGGTCGCGGCGATCGAGGCGAGCAAGTCCACCGAACATCCTCCTTGCGGTCGATTCGCGGCGCGCGCGGGCGCCCGGCCGGGCCTGAAACAAGGCCCGGCCGCGTGCTGGCCGTGGTCGATCAACGCATGGTAGGTCGGTGCGGAGCGACGGCCGTGCGCGGAAGTGGTTGCGGGGGTAGGTCTCGAACCATTGCCGCTTCCTGATCGGCGACATGACGGTTCCGCCCGCCCCAAGCATGCGATGGTTGGCCCACCGACGAAACAAAAACCCCGAGCTTGCGCTCGGGGCTCCCTGTGACATGGCGTTGCGGGAACTTTGGCGGCTCAGCCCGCCTTCATCTTCTCGGCCTTCTTGCGGGCGTCGTCGAGGGTGCCGACGTACATGAACGCGCCCTCGGGGATGTCGTCGCCCTCGCCGTTGCACAACCGCTCGAAGCTGTCGATCGTCTCCTCCAGGCGGCTGGTGACGCCCGGGAAGCCGGTAAAGATCTCGGCGACGTAGAACGGCTGCGACAGGAACCGCTCGATCTTGCGGGCCCGCGACACCGTCAGCTTGTCCTCCTGCGAGAGCTCGTCCACGCCGAGGATGGCGATGATGTCCTGCAGCTCCTTGTACCGCTGCAGGATCGACTGCACGCGGCGAGACACCTTGTAGTGCCGCTCGCCGAGGATGTCGGCCGAGAGGATGCGCGAGGTCGAGGCCAGCGGATCGACGGCGGGGTAGATGCCCTTCTCGGCGATGCCGCGGCTGAGCACGACGAACGCATCGAGGTGGGCGAAGGCCGTCGCGGGGGCCGGGTCGGTCAGGTCGTCGGCGGGCACGTAGATCGCCTGCACGCTGGTGATGGCGCCCTTGGCCGTCGAGGTGATCCGCTCCTGCAGCTCGCCCATCTCCGTGCTGAGCGTGGGCTGGTAACCCACGGCGCTGGGCATGCGCCCCAGCAGCGCCGATACCTCGGAGCCCGCCTGCGTGAAGCGGAAGATGTTGTCCACGAAGATCAGCGTCTCCTTGCCCGACTCGTCGCGGAACTCCTCGGCCATCGTGAGGGCCGAGAGCGCCACGCGAAGACGCGAGCCCGGCGGCTCGTTCATCTGGCCGAACACCATCGCCACCTTGTCGAGCACATGGGCCTTCTTGCCGGCCGAGTCGATGTACTCGGCCTCGGCCATCTCGCGCCACAGGTCGTTGCCCTCGCGGGTGCGCTCGCCCACGCCGGCGAACACGCTGTAGCCGCCGAAGTTGCGGGCCACGCGGGCGATCATCTCCTGGATGATGACCGTCTTGCCCACGCCGGCGCCGCCGAAGAGGCCGATCTTGCCGCCGCGGACGAACGGGCAGAGCAGGTCGATCACTTTGATGCCCGTCTCCAGGATCTCGGTGTTGGGGTTGAGCTGGCTGAACTCGGGCGGGGCTCGGTGGATCGGCCGCTTCTTGCCAGCGGCCGGCGCGGGCCTCTTGTCGATCGGGCGGCCCAGCAGGTTGAACACGCGCCCGAGCACCTCCTCGCCGACGGGCACCTGCACCGGCGAGCCGGTATCGGCGCACCGCATGCCGCGGCTGAGCCCGTCGGTCGAGCCCAGGGCCACGGCCCGGACCTTGCCGCCGCCCAGGTGCTGCTGCACCTCGCCGACCAAGTCCAGGTCGCCGAAGGGCGTCTTTTCCTTGATCTCAACCGCGTTGTAGATCGCGGGGAGCTGGTCGTCGGGAAACTGGGCGTCGAAGGTCGAACCGATGACTTGGGTGATCGTGCCGTGCGTGGCCATGGACGGGTGTTCCTTTTGGGGGGGACAAGCATAGGACGGGTGGCAAAAGTGGCAAAGCGGCAATTGGGGCAAAGCCGCAATTGCGGGCAACGCCCGCCGCCGCGATCAGGGTTCCGTTCAGGTTGTTTGGGGAGGGGGGAGGGAGGGAGGAGGGCCGACATGCAGGCCGGATGCCCCTAGCGTAGTTTCCGCGCCCCCATTCCCCCACTCCCCTCCTGCTCTTCCTCCCCCCCCCGAGGCCCATCATGCGGAAAGCCCGTTCGCCGACGCCGCTTGCCCGCGACCTCTTGTGCGCCCTCGGGGCGGGGGTGGCGTTGGTCGCGACAATGGGTTCCTTGTCCAAAGCGGCGACCGCCGAGCCGCCCGCCTCAGCGCCGGCCGTTGGGCCTTCGTGGGCCAAGCCCGCGGTGCGGAGCCTCGACGGCCGCCCCGCACTGATCGAGCGTCGGCTCTCGGCCCGGGCCGCGGGCGATCTGGTCGCCGAAGCGACCGCCAACGCCGAACTCTCCGCCGACGCGCTGGCCCGCGCGATCGCCGTGCACGACGCGTGGATGGCCCGGCGCGACCCGGAGACCAAGCTCTTCCCGCAGACCCTTGAACGGCAGGAGTTCACCTACCGCAACGTGGGCGCGGACTTTTTCTGCTTCCAACTGCTGATCGCGATGTACACCGGGCGCGACACGATCCCCGCGCTGAAGGAATCGCTGGCCAGCGAGCGGGCCCTCAGCGGTCCGGGCCAGTTGTGCGGTGCGCTGGAGTGGAAGACCGGCCAACGCGTCCACCGCTCCCACCGCGACATGATCTTCTCGACCAGCGAATACGTCAAGGACGGGCTCATGAGCCTGTACGACCGCGAGGGCGACGCCGACACGTTCGCCCGCATGGTCGAGCTGTGCGACGCGATCCTGAACGCCAGTGGCGAGGAGTCCCGTTTCGGGCCGATCCCAAGCCGCGGCTCGGAGGTCAACGGCGACGTCCTCCAGGCGTTCTCGCGCCTGGCGTTCGTAACCGGCGACGACAAGTACGCCAATATGGCCGGGCGGCTGGGCGACGCGGTGGTGGAGCAGATGCTCAAGCACACCGGGGACCTGCCGGTGAAACGATACAACTACGCCGACGACAAGCCCGGGCGGAATGTGGTGCAACTCCGCGACCACGGCAACGAGACCGCCGTCGGCCTCTCGGAGGTCTACGCGCTGGCGGTCGCCAAAAAGAACGACCCCGATTGGGCCAATCGCGCCGACCGTTGGGCCGCGCGGATCGCCAGGATGTACAACATCATCCTCACGCACGGTGTCAACAAGGACGGCCTGCTGGTCAACCAGATCGACGACCGCACGCTCGAACCCATCGACAACGGCGCGTGCGACAACTGGGGGTACATGTTCACCGGCGCGATTCTCTTCACCCAGGCCGCCGAGCGACACGGCAAAGTGCCGCAAGAGCAGTTGGATTCCATCCTCGCGGCCGTCGATCGCATCTCGCTGGCCGTCACCAGGACCGACAACCTCGCGTGGGAGGGCACCAACCAGGACGGGTTCGCCGACACGATCGAGAGCGCGATCTACGTCGCCGCCCAGCGACCCGCGATCCGCCAGAAACTGCTCGACTGGTGCGACACGCAGACCACGCACCTGTTCAGGTTCCAACGGGCCGATGGGTTCGTCTCCGACGGCTACCTCGACGGCAACTTCGTCCGCACGGCCATGCTCTACGCGGAGATGCGCAGCGGCGGGTTCCGGCTCTACCCGTGGACTCCCGGCTCGGGCGTGGGCATCGCGGGCGCGAAGGACGCCGAGCCGGTGCTCGTCGTCAAGGCCGGGCCCGGGGGCTACCGCGGCCGGCTGCTCGTCGATCACCAACGGCACCGCGACTACATGAAACTGCCGTGGGATTGGCCGCTGCTCAACTCGTGGCCGGAGTGGGCGGGTACCGACGCGCCCGTGCCCGCGGAGACGGCCGCGAACGCCGGGGACGACGACGGGGCGACCCAGCCCGGAATCGCAATCGAGCTCAAGCCCGGCGAGGTGCGCGTGCTGAAACTGTCGGACTTGAACGCTCGGGCGTGGCGGGTTCCGTAGGCTGCGACCCGGTACTTTGCCGATGGCCGCACCGCTCGTCGCGGCGACGACTCGCGCGTAACTACGACCGCCCACGGGTATGATCGCCCCGCGATCGACGACCCCTTCCCCGGCGCATTTATCCATGAAGATCCACGAATACCAGGCCCGCGACCTGCTTGCCCAGGCCGGGATCCCCGTCCCGCCCTCGTCGGTCATCGAGTCTCCGCTGATGGCCGAAGAGGCGTTCGTCAAGGCGACCAAAGGCATGGCCCCGCCGCTGGCGGTGGTCAAGGCCCAGGTCCACGCGGGCGGACGCGGCAAGGCGGGGTTCGTCAAACTCGTCAAGACCGCCGAAGAGGCCAAGGCCGCGGCCCAGTTCATGCTCACCAACAAGATGGTCAGCGTGCAGACCGGTCCCGAGGGGCTGTCGGTCAAGAAACTGCTCATCGCGGCGGGCGTGGACATCGCCAAGGAGTACTACCTCGCGATCACGACCGACCGGGCCACGCGACGCAACGTGCTGATCGCGAGCAAGGAGGGCGGCGTCGAGATCGAGCAGGTTGCGCACGAGCGGCCGGAGGCGATCATCAAGCAGGTAATCCACCCGACGCTCGGCCTCCAGTCATTCGCGGCCCGCAAGGTGGCGTACGAGCTGGGCTTTGCCGGCAAGGCGGCGAATCTGGCCGCGGACATCATGCAGCGGCTCGCGAGGCTGTTCGTAGAGAAGGACTGCTCGCTCGCCGAGATCAACCCGCTGGTGGTGACCGGAGAGGGGCAGATCTTGGCGATCGACGCGAAGTTCAACTTCGACGACAACGGTCTGTTCCGCCACGCCGACCTCCAGGCGATGGCCGACCCGACGGAGGAGAACCCGCTGGAGCTGCGAGCCCAGGCCGCGGGGCTGAACTACATCGCGCTCGACGGCAACATCGGGTGCCTGGTGAACGGCGCGGGCCTGGCGATGGCGACGATGGACATCATCAAGCTGCACGGGGGCGAGCCGGCGAACTTCCTGGACGTGGGCGGCGGCGCGAGCGAGGAGGCGGTGACCGAGGCGTTCAAGATCATCCTCACCGACAGCCGTGTCGAGGGCGTGATGGTCAACATCTTCGGCGGGATCATGCGGTGCGACATCATCGCGCAGGGCATCGTAAACGCCGCGAAACTCGTGGGCTTCAAGGTGCCGCTGGTCGTCCGACTCGAAGGCACCAACGTCGAGGCAGGACGAAAGATCCTCGACGGCGCGAAGAAAGACATCCCGACGATGCAGGCCGCGACGGACCTGGCCGACGCGGCGAAGCGCGTGTGCGCGGCGGTGGGGTGAGCGTGGCCTGAGCGCTCCGGCGGAGTCTCATCGCTCGATGGCTTGTGGGACGCGGGGCGCTGCGCCGACCAATCTCGAGTCCGGCAACGACAAAGCCAGCCGGAGGCATCAGAGCCCCCGGCTGGCGAGAACCGTCGTGCTCGTTCAGACGCCTGTTCGGCGTTGGGGTTATGGGCAACCGGCGAAGTACGCCGCGAGGAAGTCGAAGATGTCCTGCACGCTCACCGCGCCGCTGTTGTTGAAATCGGCGGGGCAGGCCGAGGTCGCCGGGTTGCAGCCGGTGATGGTTCCGATGCGGTTGGCCGGCGCGCCGCCCACCTCCGTGAACGAGCCACCGATGAAGAGTTTGGTCCCCGAGCCGTCGTTGTGCTGGTAGAACTCGAAGATCGAGCCCGTGCCGAGCGAGGTGTTAGGGACCTCCTCAAACTGTCCGTTCTCCAGCCGCACGATCACCTGGCGAGCGCCGATGCTGGGTCCGAAGAAGCGGGCCTGGGCGTAGATGGTGGTGCCGGTGCCGTCGTTGTAGAGGCCCATGGAGTTGACCGTGACGGCGGTCACCGCCGGGTCGCTGGTGAAGCCGGGCATCGCGGTCCACTTCGTGCCGTCCCACTTGTTGATGGACGAGCGGGTGAGCGTGGGGTCGGCGATCGCCAGGCCGCCCGCCGAATAGAGGGCCGGGCCGTAGCCGTCGTCGAACACAAGGATGTCACGCGGGAACGCGCTGGGGCCGGACGACAGGTAGCCCGTGCCCACCGGCTCCCACGCCGTGCCGTTGAAGCGGGCGATGTGCTTGGTGCTCGGGCTCGCGGCGGTGCCCATCGAGAGGAAGTTGCCGACGGCGTAGAGCTTGTCGCCCGAGCCGTCGTTGAAGACCAGCATGTCGGTCACGTTGGCGCCCGTCGTTGCGGTGCCGCCATCGACGGCGACCCAGTCGTTCGTGCCCGGCACGTACTTGGCGATGGCATTGGTCGTGGCGGTGCCGAAGAGGGTGAAGTTGCCGCCGGCGTAGAGCTCGCCGTTGTACACGGCAAAGGCGTTCACAACGGAAACGCCGACATCGGGGTCCACGTTGTTGACGGACTCGAACGTCGAGCCGGTCCAGCGGATCGCGCCGCGTGAGACGATGCCCTCCGCGGTGCCGTCGAGCTGGCCGCCGATGTAGATCGCGCCGTTGAACGCGATGGCGGCGTTGACGTCGGCCGTCGAGTACGTCGGCGTGCCCCCGACGATGTCGACTCTCCGCACGCCGGTGCCCAGCGCGGCGAAGCTCGAGCCGTTCCATGCGGCGATCGAACCCGTGCCGACGACGCCGCCGATGGAATCGAACGTGCCGCCGACGTACAGCAGATTGCTGCCCGGCGTCACGGCGTCCGACGCGTAGAACTTGGTCACCAGGTTGCTGAAACCCGAGACCGGCCCGGGCGTGCCCAGCGAGAGGTCGAACACGGGCGTGCAGTGCGAGGCCAGCGCCGGAACGCCGACCAGGGCCACGATCGCGGCGGGAAGAACAGAACGACTCACGGACATGACCAAGCTCCCTTCAAGTGTGCAGACGTGAACGAACGGACCGGCTCCCCAGACGTCCAACCTCTCGGACGGACGCCGACACGCCCGAGCGTATCGGGGATATGAACAAAGATACCACGAGTGCCAAGTCGAGCCACACAACTGCATCAGATACTTAATATCCGATATTTATTCAACGCAAATGCTTTTACACAATAACCGCTTGTCGCGCTCCGCTCGCGAGCGGCGACATTGACATCCCCTCGGGGGTGCGGGTGATCGACGGATCAGGGCCTCTGTCGCGGCTCCTTTCCGCCGAAATCGATGCCGCGGACGCCCCATCGCGTCCAGCGGTAATAGCCCTTGACCACGTCCCCCAGGGCGGTGCCGCTGATGGCCGGCGGGTCGTCCGGCTCCATCGGGCTGTAGGAGTAGATCGTGTACGTGAGCGGGTTGTTGGGATCGAGTGGGTTCCAGCCGACGTTGGACTCCGAGGTTTTCTTCACCTGCACCGAACCGTCGCCGAAGGCCAGCGGCTGCGCCGCTTTGGGATAGGCATAGAAGAGCGTGTTCCTGTTCTTGTGCCGGTCGAACAGGTCGAAGAACAGAACCTTCTGCGAGGGAAACATGAGGTCGTCAACCCGCTTATTCACGAAGCGGGTGTCCCCGTAGTGGTTGTACAGGCGGTAGTCATTGGTGGACTGCGAGATGCCCTCGTTGGGCCGCTCGGAGGTCCACACCGCGGGGATCAACTGGTACGTGGCCCAGTAGGGCTGCATTTGCCGGTACTCCGGCGTAGCGGTCACGTCTCCTCGGTCATACTCGGGCAGAGACTCGACGTCTTCCGGGGCGGTGCGCTGCCAGACCTGCGACACTCGGTCTTCCGGGCAGACCACCCCACCGACCGGCAGTCGATCGCCCCCGAAATAGCCGCCGTCGGCCAGCACGAGTTGCGTGAAGTTGCGGTCCACCATCCGATTATCGAACCGCGGCTGCATACGACCGGTCATCCGCCGCACGATGTCCGCGGCCTGGTTGCAGTGCGCATCCGTCGACGTGCTCGCCGTGTTCAGGTCGCCCCACTGGCTGTACGCGACGTTGGGCTGCCAACTGAACGCGGCGAGCCAGCCCCTG
The DNA here is from genome assembly GCA_964630785.1 of uncultured Phycisphaeraceae bacterium. Lineage (GTDB taxonomy): Bacteria > Planctomycetota > Phycisphaerae > Phycisphaerales > UBA1924 > JADLCX01. Next base: position 73,651 of record CAZVZG010000006.1, read on the forward strand.
GAATCGGTCCCGTACGCGTAGTACCCGGTCGCGAGCTGCCGCATGCCCGTCTGGCACACGGACATCCGGGCCACACGCCGCGCTCCGGCGAGCGCGGGAAGAAGAATGCTCACCAGCAGCGCGATGATCGCGATGACGACGAGCAACTCGATTAACGTGAACGCGACCGAACGACGCCCGGGACCCCGCCCCTGAGAGAGACCGCGCGTTATCGTCGGCATCGGCGCACTCCTTCCGGTTTCGCCGCCCCGGCTGAAGAACCGTTCCGCCGGCAACCTGCTCTACGCACGCCGTCACCGACCGGGTCCATCAACCAAGCGTGAATCCAATGGTACCGATCTGAGAGCGGTCGGCTGCGTGTCTTGCACCGAAATCTTGCCGTCGAACGCCGGTGTGATCGCGCTCGCCTCACAGCGATTGATTGACATGCCGAATCAATCAATGACGCCCAATGATGCCGGGGAGTGTTCCGATCCGCCGCGAGATCGTGGCCCGTACCGACGGAATCACGGACGCCGTCGCGGCTCCGGGGCGCCGAAGTCGATCCCCCGCACACCCCAGCGCGTCCAGCGGTAATAGCCGATCACCGGGTCGCCCTGTGCTCCGGTGGTGCGTGCGGCCGGGTCGCCGAAGCTCATGGGCTTGTAGAAATACTGCGTAACCGCGTTGAGGTTGGTGTACGCATCGGGGTTCCAGCCGCGGTTGGAGTCGCGGGTCTTCTTCACCTGCACCGATCCGTCGGCGAAGATCAGCGGTTGTGACGAATCCGGGTAGGCGTAGAACTGCGTGCGCTTGGCGAAGTGGCGGTCGAAGAGGTCGAAGAACACGACCTTCTGCGAGGGGAAGGCGAAATCGTCCATGCGCCGGTTGAGAAACTTGGTCTGCGACGGGCTGTAGTAGTACAGGCGGTAGTCGGTCGTGGCCTGCGAGATCGACGGCGGGCCGAAGTCGCTGGCCCACACCGCGGGCACGAGCTGGTAGCTCGACCAGTACGCCTGCATCTGCTGAAACGCGCCGGCGGGCGTGCCGCCGGTGTCACCACGCTGGTCGGGGGGAAGGCTCGGGATCAGTTCCGGCTTGGTGCGCGACCAGATGAGCGAGAGGCGGTCCTCGGTGCAGACGACGCCCGGCTCGGGCAGCGTGTCGCTCCCGAAGTAGCCCCCGTCGATCAGCACGAGGTGGGTGAAGTTGCGGGCCATCATGCGTCCGGTGAATCGGGCCTGGTTCCGCCCGGTGAGTCGGCGCACGATGTCCACCGACTGCATGCAGTGCGCGTCGGTCGGGCTGTTGACGTTGTTCAGGTCGTTGAAGCTGCTGGGCGACGTGCGCGGCTGCCAACTGAAAGCGGCGAGCCAACCGCGGGTATCGGCCGCGTAGTTGTAGTAGCCGTTGCCCATGCCCCGCATGTTCGACTGACACTGGGCCATGCGGGCGACTCGCCTCGCGCCCGAGAGCGCGGGCAGCAGGATGCTGACCAGCAGCGCGATGATCGCGATCACCACCAGCAGCTCCACAAGCGTGAACGCGGCCTGCCTTCGGATCGCCAACCGATTACGGAGCATCGCGGCCTCCCAGTCGCGGCGAGAGTTCGCCGGTGGCCCACAGACATTCAGAATACCACGGGCGAACGGGGCCGGGCAAGCCCGGGTTGGGAGGGGGGGGGAATCCGAGGGATCGGGGGATGACGGGATCGCAGGGGTCAAACGTCCGGTCAACAGCCCAGGGTCCCTTGATCCCCGAAACCCACGATCCTTCCCCCCTTACCCTCCTACCGTTCCGCCCTGTACGTTTTCCCGCACCCCCAAGGACACACCTGACCATGTTGAAGCTCGCTCCCCTTGTGCTCGCCGCGGGCCTGGCGTTGGCCGCGCCCCTGTCGGTCGCCCTCGCTCAGCCCGGCGACAAACCCGCCACCCCCCCCCCCCCAACTTCCACCCCCGCCACAACCGCGCCCGCGATCCCGGCAACCCCCGCCGTCACGCCGCCCGCCGCCGAGCCGGCCGCCCCCGCGGCGATCCCGGTCCCGAGCGATCTGCCCGTCATTAAGCGGACCGAGCGCGAGGATGGGCTGATCATTGAAGACCTGAAGATCGGCGACGGGTACGAGGTGCCGCAGGGCGGTGCGGTGGTGGCTCACTACCAGGGCACGCTGAAGGCGGACGGCAAGGAGTTCGACTCCTCGTTCAAGCGCGGCGAACCCGCGGCGTTCCCGCTCTCGGGCGTGATCGAGGGCTGGCAGGAAGGGGTGCCCGGAATGAAGGTCGGCGGCATCCGTCGCCTGACCGTCCCGGCCAAGCTCGGGTACGGCGAGCGGGGTGCCGGCGCGGACATCCCGCCCAACAGCGACCTGGTGTTCATCATCCAACTTGTGGATGCGTTGCAGATCACGGACGAGACGGTCGGCAATGGCGAAGAGGTCGGGCCGCGACCGATCTGCGTCACCGACTACACCATGACCGGCGCCGACGGCAAGGAGATCGAGTCGGCCACCAAGGAACACCCCTTCATCTGGGTTCCGGGCGAGCACATGGGCATGTCCATGGGCCTTGAAGGAATGAAGGTCGGCGGAAAGCGCAAGCTGGTGATCCCCAAGGAGATGAACAAGACGGCGCCCGGCGCCCCCGGCACCCGTCCTGCGGACGTGCCGATCACCGTCGAGGTCGAACTGCTGGCGGTCAAGAACCTCGTCCCGCCTCAGCCCAAGAAGTAGCGCAGTCGCTGCGAGGTGCGAAACCTCGTTGACCCCATCATTACACTGGACGCTCTGTCCGCGGCCGCCTCAATCGGGGCGGCCGCGTCGTTTTCCACGAACGTCAGCACGATCGAAGTCCGGTCGAGCGCAAGACTCCGACAGTCGGCGGCAACCGTTCGGAACGAAACCTTGCAATTCAGCCCCGATCGGCACGCAATCTGCGATTTCAACTGTTTAGGGGATGTTTTTGACCTCGGATCGGGTGGACAAGCCCCCCAACATCACGATAATGGCAGCCTGTACTTCTCTTTGGCCGGTGGACACCACGACCGTGTCACCAGGGCATCGCCGGCCAGGGCCCAGGAACGCCCAAACGAGAGTCCGCCGAACGCTGTTGCATGTGCGCAGTGTTTGTCGGGTGAGGCGGGTATGCGAACGATTGACAAACTTCCCTACGTGGAAGTCGATCTGGCTATGCGGTTGCTGGCCGCCGTGGGGTGTGCGGGTCCACAATCCCCAAGCGCATCGGGAGTGGTGGCTTCCAAACTCTGCTCGGTGCTGGGTGCTCGCGTCTGCCTGATCGGCGAGGTCCCAGTCGACGTGGCGAGTGTGAAGATGCCGTGGCGGCCGCGGGCTGAGTTCGGCTGGCGCGACGACCGGCAGCGTCACGCCATCTTCTCGAGCCTGGACGACCCCAGCGCGCACGACCCAACGGTGATTTCGCTGTTGGACCGTGCCAAGCCGCCGGTGACGACCTATTCACGGCGCGAACTGGTGGAAGACGAGCGCTGGTACTCCAGCCGCTACTTCGCTTCATACCGAAAGGGTTCGGGGCTGGACGATCAGGCTTTCTCGCTGTGGACCGACATGCCCAAGCCGGGCTGGATGGGGATCATCGGGCTGCACCGGGATGCGTCGGACCCGCCGTTCGACCCTGAGCGACTGGCGCTCTTCGAGTTGCTGCACCGCCAACTCGCGCCCTGGCTGTGGCTCGACGAGTCGGGTGATGTGCACGTCAAGCCGTTGCACAACGGCACTTCGGCGGGAGTCCTCAACAACCACAACGGCCAATCAAGCGTGCTCGGCAGCGGCCTCACGGCGGCGCAGCGCCGGGTGCTGCCGTATCTGCTTCAGGGCTATAAAGAGGAGAAGATCGCCGAACTGCTGTGCCGCAGCCGGCACACGGTCCACGACCACGCGATGGCGATCTATCGCGAGTACGGCGTGCACAACCGCGTGGAGCTCATGCTGCGGTTCAGCGGAGACGGGGAGGTCGGGGGTTTGGGGGAGAACGAGGGGGCGCCCTCACCCGGCCCGCGCGGCCCGAGTTTCCCGCCAACGCCGGAACCGGGCCGCGACTGAATCGGCGGGATTTGGGTCTCTCGATCGGGCTCGGGCATTTCGGCCCCGCTTGGCTCGTAATGTTCGGTGGCGGATGCGTGAAGCTCGCCGCCGAACGGAGGTCCACGTGCAAACCCGATTCTCGCTCCACCCTGTCGTGTGTTCACCCTTCCGCGTGCGTCCGAGCATCGTGGTCGGGGTTGTAGCGGGAGTGTTCGCCGCGGCCTCGATCGGTGGTGCGGGTGTGCCCGCCTGGGGAGCCGAACCGCCCAAATCGCCTGCACCGCCCGCGCCCGACGGCCGCGAAGTCGATCTGCGCCCGAAGTTCCGAGTGGGACGAGACACGCGGTACCGCTTCGAACTCAGCAGCGCCAACCGGCTCAAGTCCACAACCACGCCCGAACTCGACGGCGACCAGACGCTGACGCAGTCGATCGGGCTGCGGATGCACACGGTCGAACTCACCGAAGACGGCGCGGTAGTTGAACTGATCTACGACAGCATCAAGGCGACGCTGGAGACCGCGGACTACCGCGCGGCCTTCGACAGCGGCAAGCCGGCGGCAGGGGGGGGGGGAGGGGGGCGACCCGGAGCGAATCGACCGGCCCAGCCCGGCACGGCCACCCCCCCACCTCCTCACAACCCTCGCGGCGCCAAGCCGACCCAGAACCGCGGCGGCGGCGACGCCGATATGGACGATCTGCTGGCCCAGATCATGCGCCCCATGGTCGGGACGAAGCTGACGATGCACGTGGACAAGAACGGGAACATCACCAGCGTGTCGGGCGGCGAAGCGCTCGGGGGTGGCGGGATCGATTTGGGTGGTCTGCTCGGCGGGCTGGGCGGCGGGGCCGGCGGTCTGGGTGGCGCGGGCTTGCCGACCGGCGGCAAGGGCGGCGGGCCGATGGCCTGGGTCATCACCGGGCCCGCCCAGCGGTCCACCGTGCACGTCGGCGAGTCTTGGACCAACAACGATTCGCTCTCCGGCACGCCCGTCGGCGGGTTCTCCATGGTGACCAAGCACACCTGCCGATCGGCCGCCGGCGGCCTGGCCAACTTTGTATTCTCGGGCCGCGCCGACGCCCGGTCGCTGGGTGATTCGACCGGACCTCTCGGCGGGTTCACGCTCAAGGAGTCGAGCTACGGCGGCACGTACGTGTGGGACACGTCACGCGGCGAACTGAAAGAGATGAACGGGACGCTGAACACGAAGATCGAGCAGACCGCGGGCAACGGCACGACTCAGATGTCGGCTGAGACCCGCATCACGATCCGCCGCGCGGATTGACCGACGCCCGGGCGCTCGATAACCCGGGGCGTGGATTATCCGGCGTGCCGCCCCATCCGGCACAATCGGCACCGGACCGACGGACCGATTGTCCAAGCCCGCCAAGCCGCCAAGTCGCGATGGAGACGTTCCGATACCAAGCCTGATCCGCAGGGAGGTATCGCATGAGCACGTCTCAGCGCACGTTTGAACAGGTCAAGTCCATCCTGGGCAAGCTTGACCGCGACATCGACGCGGCCCGCCAGAAGCGGCTGCAGGCACGGATGCCCCAGCCGGCCGCGGCGCCCGCGATGCCCGCGGCCCGCCCGCTCGCGACGCCCGGCACATCGGGCTTCGGTCGCGCCACGCCGATGCGGATGGAACACCGCACCCAGCCGCGCCCATAACGGCCCGCGCCCGGATTGCTCCGCAGGGATTGGACAGGATCGATCGCACACGGGATTCATGATGTTGCGGAATCTCCGAAAACTCTTCGGCGCAGGCGAGGCGGGCCAGCAGCCGTCCGACGCGCCCGGCCTCACCGACGCGACCGGCGGCGAACAGGTGTACGACCAGCACCTGGTCACGTGCAGCCAGCTCGGCCAGACGCTGGTCGTGACCGTAGTTGAGCCCGAGCTCAACTCGTTCAAGGCCGCGGACGTGAACTGCGAGGTGCGGAGGCTGATGGCCGCCAACCCGCAAGCACGCAACCTCGTCATCGACATGGGCAACATCGAGTACCTCGACTCGGCGGGGCTCAACGCGTTTGTGGACCTGCTCACCGTGGTGCGTCAGACGGGCGGCCGGATCGGCGTGGCCGCGGCGACGCAGCAGGTCGAGGTGCTCTTCAAGCTCACCCGCCTGGAACTGGTCTTCACGATCCGCCGAACCGTGATCGAAGCCATCGACGCGATCGAGAAGGCGGGCTGAGCCGGCGGATCGGCCGCGGTCCCTCCCCACAACACGCCCGTGACGCCCCGCTTGCCTTGATCGTGGGGCGCGTTAGCATTGACGACACCCGCTCGCCTGCGGATAGGCGAGTGTTAGGGGATTGGTGTAACGGTAGCACGACTGACTCTGGATCAGTTAGTCTAGGTTCGAATCCTAGATCCCCTGCTTTTCCGCTTCGGCCGCACTCAGGGTTGCGAGGCCGAAGCGTCAACCGACTTGGCGTCAGTTCCGTTCGATGACCGCTTCGAGGTCATCGATGCCGCGCATCCTCGCCCGGGGATTGCGCCCGTCGCGGGCTCCTCGCAAGCGTCCCCCGCCCCCGGCTGGCGATGGACCGTGCCGCGAGCTGTCGCACCGAGACATCGCGCCGCTGCTCGGCACCCGGTTGTCCACGGCCCCAAGGGGCTCGCCGGTTCACGGGCAACCGGCGAACCAGGCCTGCAGGAAGACGAAGATGTCCTGCACGCTCACAACGCCGTCCTCGTTGATGTCCTGCTCACAAGCGCGGGCGGGCGGGATGTTGGTGATGATCGGATCGGTGTAGAAGGCCTTTGTGGCGATGCGGAAGGCGTACTCGCGATCGCCGCGGAGCCAGCGCGTGTCGGACTGACGATTGGCGAGCTTGGCACCGTGGGAGATGTGGATGTCCTGGCACCCGCAGAATGTGGTTGGCATCGCGTAGGCGAAGAACGAGCGGGCGTTGAACGAACCCGCGCCGTCGGCGCCGACCGAGAACCAGTAGTTGGTGCCGCCGGTCAGCGTCCATGGGATGTCCCAGAACTCGAGTTTCACCAGGCGGTATTCGGCCCCGTCGATCGTGGCGGTTTCGTCGAGCTCGATCACGTCGGTGGGCGTGGCGCGGAATCGGTAGTTGGTCCCCGAGGGCAGTTTGCAACTGTTGTCGTACACCTCCAGGAAGCCCTGCACCGGCGTGCAGTTGGTCCAGATGTACGCCTCGATCCAGCAGACCTGCTCGGTACGGCAGGGCTTGACGACGATGTTGTCGGCGGCACGGCTGAAGATCGCGCGGTTGATGCCCGAAGGGTCGCCGCCGCGGGCCGGGCCGAGGTCGACGGCGCCGTTGTCCCAGATGAGCTGGCAGTACGAGCCGGTCATCGAGTAGGCCATGTTGGCACAGCCGATGCAGCAGTCGGCGATGCTCTGCCAGGGGTCGTAGCCGGTGACGGTGCATGGGTGGTCGCCCACGCCCAACGCCTTGTAGGGGACCGAGCCGATCATGTCGTGCGGATCGCCCTCGACACCGACGATGGCCCAGTAAGCCTGGTCGGTGGTGTTGCAGTCCACCTTGCCCTGGAGCGATACCCAGTATTGCTCGCCGCCGTCAAGAACAAGTTTCTCGTCGCAGAACTCGAAGGCGTAGGTGATGAGCATCTTGCCGTTGTCGCCCTCGGTCTCGCTGGCGACGTTGCTGGTCTCAAAGACGGCGAAGGGCTCGCCGGCCGGCGCACCGTCGCAGTCGCGGAAGAACTGCAGCCGCGCGGTCCGCTCGATGGAGTTGGTGAGAATCTGACCGCGGAAGCCGGTGATGCGGTAGAGCAGGCCGGGAGGCAGATAGAAATCGTCGGCAACCCTGGCCGCAACCGTGCCGCCGTATTGGCTGAGCTGGCCGTTGATGGTGGACTGCATGGGCGCGGCCGCACCGTTGTCCCAGACGCACTGGGATTCGTCGAAGTCGCCGTCGCCGTCGCAGTCGGGACCGCCCCCGCCGCGGATAAGGTCGCAACTGTCGGGGATGCCGTTGTGGTTGGTATCGTTGGCGAGCACGGTCACGGTCGCGTCGGCCGTGGCGGTCAGGCCGTCGGGGTCGGTGACGGTCAGCACGACGGGTGTGGAGCCGACGGGGAACTCGCCGGTGTGGTTGAGCCGGTAGGTGAGCTCCGCCGGCCCGTTGTCCGGGTCGAACGAGCCGTTGTCCACCTGGGCGGGCGTCACGAGCAGCGACACGCAGCCGGTGCGGGCGTCGAGGGTGATGCTGCGGGCCAGGGCCACCGGCGGATCGTTCGTGCCGGTGATGTTGAGCGTGGCGGTGACGGGCTGGGAGAGGTCGATGCCGCCGTGCTCGGTGCCGCCGTTATCGCGGGCGCGAACGGTGAACGAGATCGTGCCGCTGGCGTTGGGTGCGGGGGTGTAGGTCAGCGTGCCGGAGTTGCTCACCGCGGGCGGGACACTGAACGCCGCGGGGTTGCTGACGCCCGAAACGACGTACTCAAGCAGCGTCTGTCCGCTGTCGCCTTCGCCGGGGCTGAACGCGGCGAAGTTGGGAACCACCTGGGCGGGCGCGTCCTCATTGATGCCCGGGATCGAGTTGAGCGAGACCGCGGGCGGGTCGTTGACGGCGTTCACCGAAACCGTGAAAGTCTGCTGCGCCGACGTGTCGGCGCCGCCGTGAGCGGTGCCGCCGTTGTCGCGCACACGCACGGTGAACTGCGATGATCCGCTGGCGTTCGCGGCCGTGGTGTAGGTCAGCGAGCCGTCGGGCGAAACCGCCGGAAGCGCGCCGCCGGCGAAAAGGCCCGGGTTGGTGATGTTGGTGACGGTGTATTCGGCCGTCTGGCCGTCCTCGAACGGCCCGGGGTTGAAGGCGGACCAACCGGCGACCGTTACTGCGCCCGCGTCCTCGTTGCTCGCGGGTGGGTTGGCCGCGGCGAAGGTCGGAGCGTCGTTGACGTTGGTGATGTTGATGGTCGCGGTGACGGGTGCCGACGTGTCGGTGCCGCCGTTGGTGGTACCGCCGTTGTCACGCGCGGTCACGGTGAACGTGACCGATCCGCTGGCGTTGGGCGACGGGGTGTAGGTGAGGGCGCCGTTGTTCGCAACGCTCGGGCCGGCGCTGAACATGGCCGGGTTGGAGACGTCCGCGACGGTGTAGCCGACGAGCGACTGCGACGATTCGCCGGGTCCGGGGTTGAAACTCGCGAACCCGAAGACGGTCCTGGGTCCACTGTCTTCCATGACCGTGGGGATGGACGTGACGGCCACGGTGGGCGCGTCGTTCACGGCCGCGACCGAGATCGTGATGGTCTGCGGGGTGGAGGTGTCGACGCCGCCGCCGGCGGTCCCGCCGTTGTCACGCACGCGGAGCTGGAAGGTTGAAGAGCCGCTGATGTTGGCGGCCGTCGTGAAGGTCAGCGTGCCGTCGGCGGTGATGGCGGGAATGCTGGAGAACAGGGTCGTATTGGTCAGGTTGGAGATGGTGTAAGCCAGCACGGACTGGCCGGTCTCGTTGGGTCCGGGATTGAACTGGGCCCACGAAGCGAGCGACTGCGGGCCCTGGTCCTCGCCGACGGCTACGGTCGCGGCCGCGGTGAACGACGGGGCGTCGTTCACTGGGTTGATCGTGATCGTGAAGGTTTGCGGCACCGAGGTGTCCACACCACCAGCGGCGGTCCCGCCGTTGTCACGGACCCGCACGGTGAACGTGGAAGTTCCAAACGCATCGGGCGCGGGCGTGTAAGTCAGCACACCCGACGGGCTGACCGACGGGTCCGCGGAAAAGAGGGCCGGGTTGGAAACGTTGGAGACCGTGTAGCCGAGCACGGACTGCGTGCTCTCGGTGTTCCCGGCGCCCGCGCTGAAGCTGGCCCAGTTGTTGATCGTCCGGGCCGAGGCGTCTTCGTTGACCGCGCCGGGATCGACCGCGGCGAAGGTTGGGGCATCGTTCACGGCTTGGACGTTGATGGTGAACACCTGGGGCGCGGAGGTATCCTGGCCGCCGTTGTCGGTGCCGCCGTTGTCGCGGGCGACAACCGTGAAAGTGGCCGAGCCGGAGGCGTCGGGCGCGGGTGTGTACACCAGCGTCCCGTCGGGGGCGACCGTCGGCTGAACGCTGAAGAGCGAAGGATTGCTGACGCCGGAGACCTGGTATCCCAGCAGGGTCTGCGTGCTTTCGTCCGGGCCGGGATCAAAGCCGGCCCAGTGCGCGATCGACTGTTGCCCGGCGTCCTCGACGATCGGCGCGACCGGAGAGGCCGTGAGGATCGGCGCGTCGTTCACCGGCAGGATCACAACGGTGTACGTGTGCGTCTCGGACATGTCCACGCCGCCGTTGGCGGTGCCGCCGTTGTCGCGGACGCGCACCTCGAAGGTGGCGACGCCGCTGGCGTTGGGCGCGGGCGTGAAGCGGAGAGTGCCGTCGCTCGACACCGAGGGCCACCCGCCCATCGCGAAGAGGTTGGGGTTCCCGACCGACAGGATGTCGTACTCGGAGACACCCTGGTGCTCGCCGTTGCCGGGGTTGAAGCCGGCCCAGTTGGTGATCGTCCGCTGACCGGAGTCCTCGAGCGTGGCGGGCGGGTCGTTGGCGGTGAGGACGGGTTCGTCGTTCACGTCGGCGACGTTGATGGTGACCGTGCCGATGTTGGACGCCGCGCTGTAGCGATCGAGCACACGGTACGTGAACGTGTCCACCCCGTTGAAATCGGGAGCTGGGATGTACGAGAACGTGCCGTCGGCGTGGAAGTCGAGCGTGCCGTGGCCGACGCTCGCCACGAGCGTCGCGGTCTTGGTCTCGCCCGCATCGGGATCCGTGTCGTTGTTGAGCACGCTGCCGGTAGTGACGAACAGCGACTGGTCCTCGAGCATGTTGAACACGTCGTCAACCGCGGTCGGGGCCGTGTTGGGCGGGCCGACGTGCAGCGTGGCCGAGTGGATGTCGGCCTGCGTTATCGGCACATCGATCGGGCTGCCGGATGAGTTGATGAGGCTGGTGTACCACCGGGTCTTCGCGTCCTTGACGCCGGCGATGGGGATGTCGGCGATCATCGTCCGCAGCAGCGGGCTGTCGCTCAGCCGGATTCCGTACCGGAGGATCACGGCGGTGTTGGACTGGTCGTAGGTCGGATACCTGACCTTGGGGTTCTGGTCGCTGACCACGCCGTAACCGAGATCGGTCGTCATTGACGACGCGCGGGAACCGGCGATGCGCAGCACGCCGCCGGCGTCCACGAAACTCACGAGCAATCCGGAAGTCGATGACAGGTTCATCGCGGACGCGCCGTACGGGGTCATGCGACCCAGGTTGGCGGGCAGGCCGGAGTTGTTGAACGCCGAGGCCCCGTTGCTGCTGGTGAAGAACATCCGCGTGTCCGCGGAGGTCCAGCCCGTGAGGGTCGGCTGATAGGTGACGCCGGCGAGGCCCACGGCGTTGGGCGCGGTGGTGCTCGCCACGACGCGGATGAAGACGTCGCTCCCGGCCGGCGCAAAGAGCGAATCCGTCCAGTTGACGTTGTCGGTGGAGACCTGGACATCCAGACGGGCGGTCTGGGCCGCCGCGCCTGCGGCAAGGGAAAACGCGGCCGCGATGCCGGCAATGAGAACGGACTTACACATCGGAACCTCGTTCGATCAAGCGGGACAAAACGGACTGGACCGGACCCCCCGGCCCTCGTCGCCTGAGACGTAACGTCAGGGTCCCAAAAAAGTTACGGGAAATCAAGAGCAATTCGAGCGCGGCAGAAGGATGGTCTCCGCGTCGAGTTACGGCGCGGGATCAACATCCAACTACTTGGTCGCCAAGCACTTACAATCGTGCGGCAAGAACGGCAATATTCCCCCCATACTTGGGTGTTCACTTTCGGCGGCTTGATGTCCCGCAATCGTGCCTGGCCGGCTCGATTTCGCAAACGATTCTGTCACAAGAGGTTACGATACTTCAAAGGCGCCGGACTCGTGCGCGTGGATGACCGCTTGCTCGGAAAGATCGGCGACGGGTGGGCGGATGTCCCCACCAAATTCTGGGATGGGGGCACCCGAACTTCCGGATTGCCTGGCCAAGGCAGTCGCGGCCGTATGCTCCCGCCCTGTGCCGCGGGCCGCTGAGGCGCGGCACGCCCGGAAGCGGCCATGTGGCGGATTTTCATCGATACCGGCGGCACGTTCACCGACGCCCTCGGGCTGTCGCCTGGTGGTCGTACCTTTCGGGCCAAGGTGCTCAGCAGCGGTGTACTGCGGGCACGGGTCGTGGAAGTGATCGACGGGCGGACTGTGCGCCTGGACGAGGCGTGGCACGCGCAGGACGACCTTCCCCGCGGGTGGCGGATGGTGATGCGGGGGCGTGACCCCGCCGGGTCGTTCGAGATCGCGGGTTACGACAGCCGGTCTTCCACGCTGCGCCTGGCGGCGCCGATCAAGCGGCAGGTCCCGTGCGGGACGATGATTGAGATCGAAAGCGGCGAGGAAGCGCCGATCGTCGCGGCGCGGCTGATGACGGGAACACCGGGCGACCGGCCGTTGCCGCCAATCTCGATGCGGCTGGCGACCACACGCGGCACCAACGCGCTGCTCACGGGCGGGGTGTCGCCGATCGCGCTGTTCATCACACGCGGGCTGGGCGACCTGCTGGAGATCGGCACACAGCAACGCCCGGCCGCCGACCTCTTCGCATTGGACATCCACCAGCCCCGCGCCCTGCACAGGTGCGTGGTGGAAGTGGACGAGCGCCTGAACGCCGATGGGACCGTGTTGAAGCCGCCCGATCTTGAGGCGCTCGAAGGCGCGGCGCGGCGGGCCTTGGATCAGGGCTTCGAGTGCGCCGCCGTGTCGCTTCTGCACGGCGACATCAACCCGGCGCACGAGCGTGCGGTGGTGTCGTGCCTGCGCAGGCTTGGCTTCAGGGTGGTCTGCGCTTCGGGAGAAGTCGCGCCGTTCGTGAAACTGCTGCCGCGTGCGCAGACCACCGTGATCGAGGCGGCGCTCTCGCCCGTGGTGTCGGACTACTTCCAACGGGTATCGGCGTCGCTACCCGGCGGGCGGCTCGACTCGCTCACCAGCGCGGGCGGGCTCGTGCCGGCGAGGGCGTTCCGCGCCAAGGACAGCCTCCTGAGCGGGCCGGCGGGCGGGGTCGTGGGCGCCGCGGCGGCGGCGGAATCCGCCGGTGAGCGCGAGATCGTCGCGTTCGACATGGGCGGCACGAGCACCGACGTCTCACGCTGGGCGGGCCGGCTCGAACACGTCTACGAGCACACGGTCGCGGACGCGACGCTGGTCGCGCCCGCGGCGGATGTTCACACGGTGGCGGCGGGCGGTGGATCGGTCTGCGACTTCGACGGGGCGGCCCTGGTCGTCGGGCCCGCGAGCGCGGGGGCCGAACCCGGCCCGGCGTGCTACGGACGCGACGGGCCGCTGACGGTCACGGACGCGCAACTGCTCTCGGGGCGGATCTGGCCGTCGGGCATCGCCGTGCCTCTGGACGTCGCGGGCGCGGAGCGTGCGCTGGCGGCGCTCGCGGCCCGCATGGGGAACGGCGGCGTGCTTCAGGATCGGGGGCGCGTGCTCGACGGGCTTTTAGCGGTCGCGGCCGAGCGGATCGCGGGTGCGATCCGCACCGTCTCTACGCGGCGCGGACATGATCCGCATGCGGCCTCGCTCCTGGCCTTCGGCGGCGCGGGCGGTCAGATCGCCTGCATGGTCGCCGAGCGGCTGGGGATGGCCCGGGTCATCATCCCACCGGACGCGGGCCTGCTCAGCGCCCGCGGTCTCGCGGCCGCCCGTTTCGAGCGGATCGCCGAGCGACAGGTGCTTTCGCCGCTGGCCGAAGTGGGGGAACAGCTCGATGACCTGGTTGCCGAACTGCGCGACCGGGCCGCGGGCGAGTTGTCGTCCACGCTCGCGGAGATCGGAGAGGACCCCGAACGGATCGAGCACCGCGCGATCGCGGCGGTGCGCGTGCGTGGGCAGGAAACGCCGCTTGAGTTGACGTTCGGGCGCTCATCGGATCTTGCACCGGCGTTCGATCGGGAGTTCCAGCGCGTCTTCGGGTATCGGCCTGAGGGGGAGGGGAGGGATGCGGGGCGAGAACTGGTCTGGTTGCGCGTTGTTGTGTCGGGCGGCGAACCGATCGGAGGCTTTGCGCCGGCAGGCCCAGAGCAGCGCGACGCATCACGGATTATGGGTGCGCAAGACTTGCGTTCGGGCGGACGTTCACACCGGACGGAGGCTTTGCATCGCGACGCGTTGCATGCCGGCGAGACCATTCGCGGCCCCGCGCTGATCGTCGAGAGCCATTGCACGACCGTGGTCGATGAAGGCTGGGACCTGACGGTGCTGCACGACGGCTCCCTGCGGCTCGACCGTGTGAGCGATGCGGCGCGCGGAGCGGCGGGCGCAGGGTCGGGCGCCGGCGCGATCGAGGAGGCCGAGGTCGAGCTTTTCACCGCGCGGATGGAGTCGATCGCCGTCTCGATGGGCGAGGCCCTGCGCCGGACAAGTTTCTCGGTGAACGTCAAGGAGCGCCTGGACTACTCGTGCGCCGTGCTCGACGCCCGCGGGCGGCTGGTCGCGTGCGCGCCGCACGTGCCGGTCCACCTGGGCTCGCTGGGCGTGTGCGTGCGTGAGGTGGTCCGTCGAACAACGATCGCGCAGGGCGATGCCGTGGTGACCAACCACCCCGCTTGCGGCGGCTCGCACCTGCCCGACGTGACCGTCATCGGCGGCGCGTTCGACGGTGACGGCCGGGTGATCGGGTATGTCGCGGCGCGGGCGCACCACGCGGAGATCGGCGGTATCCGACCGGGCTCGATGCCGCCGAACGCGACGCGGCTCGGGGATGAGGGAGTGGTGATTCCCCCAATGCACGTGGTTCGCTCGGGGGTTCCGGACTTTGCCGGCCTGGAGCGCGTGCTGAGTTCGGGAAAGCACCCCACGCGGGCGTTGCGGGCCAACATCGAGGACATCCGCGCCGCGATCGCGGCGTGCGCGAACGGCGCGAGCGAGATCGAGGACCTTGTCGCGGCGCACGGGGCCGGCAGGCTCGGCGAAATGCTGGAGGCGATCCAGCGGCGATCGGCGCTCGCCGCGACCGGCGTGGCCCGTGCGCTGGGGCCGATCGACCTCCACCTCAAGGACGAACTGGACGACGGCTCGCCGCTGTGCATCCGCGTCGTGGCCGCGGGCGATTCATTGACGCTCGACTTCTTGGGCACCGCGGGCGTGCATCCAGGCAACCTCAACGCCACGCCGGCGATCGTCAACTCGTGCGTGCTGTACGTGACGCGGGTGCTGGCGGGGCGAGAACAGACCAACCGGGCGGGGCGCGGGCTGCCGCTGAACGAGGGGCTCATGCGCCCGGTACGGCTGATCCTGCCCGAGGGCCTGCTGAATCCGCCGTTCGATCCCGATCTTGATCCGGAGGTACAACCCGCGGTGGTCGGCGGCAACGTCGAGACCAGTCAGCGGCTCGTGAACCTGCTGCTCCGCGGGCTCGGGGTGTGCGCCGAGAGCCAGGGGACGATGAACAACCTCATCTTCGGCGATGAGGAGCGTTCGTACTACGAGACGATCTGCGGCGGCGCGGGTGCGGGCCCGGGCTTCGACGGCGCATCGGCTGTCCACACACACATGACCAACACGCGGATCACCGACCCGGAGGTTCTCGAACGGCGATACCCCGTACGGCTTGAAAAGTTCGCCGTGCGCCGCGGCAGCGGCGGGGCGGGCAAACAATGCGGCGGCGACGGGGTGGAGCGAGCGATCCGTTTTCTCGCGCCCATGAGCCTTTCGCTGCTCACGCAGCGTCGCGTGCGCGGGCCGCGCGGCGGCAACGGCGGCGGACCGGGAATGCCCGGAGAGCAATGGATCGAGAGGGTGGACGGGCGAACCGAGCGGCTGAAGTCGCTGGATAGCCGCGAGGTCGGGTCGGGCGACCTTGTCGTGGTACGCACACCGGGCGGTGGAGGCTGGGGATCGATTCCGGCGGACGCCACGTGACGCCGCCGATGGTCACGGCGTCGCGGTCGTCGCGCCAACGTCCAGCACGTCGATCCGTCGCGGTGAGACGATGTTGAGTTGCAGGGACGGGTCGAAGCGGTTCTCGCCGACCACGCCGCAGACCTTGCCGATTTTGGTGAGCAGGTCCATGCCCTCGGTCGGGACGATGTAGCCGACGGTGCGGGGCGAGAGCGCGTCGGCGCTCTCGACGCGGTACATCAGCGGCATGCCGCGGCTGCCGTCGTACACGGTGCTGGGCTGGATGCGGCCCACGATGCTGTAGATGGCCTGCTTCTGAGCCTGCTCGACCAGCAGGGTGACCTGCTTCATCTGCATCTGCTGCTGCTCGGAGTACTGCTTGAGCGAGTTGAGCTGGGCGACGACGTCCTGGCGGAGCTTGAGCGCGTCGAGCCGCTGCTGGAGGGCTGACTTGATCTGCTTGTCCGACTCGCTCGTGCCGAGCTTGGCCATCTTCTGCTCGAACATGCCGATCACCGTCGGAACTTCGGCATCGCCGCCGCTCTGCATGACCTTGTTAAACATCGTGCGGATCTGCTCGATCTCCTCGTCCTTGGTGGGCGGGGTGGGCGTGACGGTCACGGTCGGGACGGCGGGCGTCTCGGTCGTGGTTGTGGTGGCGGTCGCGGGCTGTTCACCGCCGGGCGTCGCGGGCTCGACACCTGCGGCGCCGCCCGGAGTTCCGGCGTTCGGCGAGGGCGTGCCTCCAGCGGCTTCCGGCTTCACGTCGGCGGGCTGCTTGGCCTCGCCCGCGCCGGGGGCGGGTTTGACGGGGGGGGGCGGGGTGGGTGCGCCGGCGCCCTCGTACTTGGCGGCCTCTTCCGGCGTCGCTTTGCGCACGTGCTCGGGCTTCACAAACCCGCGGGCCTTGGACGGCGCGTCGACGTAGTAGCCCTCGACCATGCCGTCGGGCGTGCTGTAAGCCTTGACGACCTTGAGCGTGGTTCCTGCGGGGATGTCGGCGTCGAGTTCCAGCGGCCACCACGGGCGCTTGCCCTCGGCGTTCACCGCCAGCAATCGCGAGGGGCGCGTGAGCTTGACCGACTTGCCGTCTCGCTCGGCCTGCACCTCGCTCGCGGTGACGTAGGCCTGCATGCCCGGGGTGTAGTCGACGCGCAGCCAGCCGGGCCCTTCGCCGTTGACGCGAAGGAGTTCGCCCGCCTTGAGTTCGCGCACGGGATAGAACAGTTGAACACCGTTGGAGCATCGCATGGGCGCGTGGTCGAGGGTCACCACCACGATGTAAGGCGATACGGCCTTGATGCCTTCCTGCGCGGCCGCGGGCGCGGTCGCGACCGACAGGCACGCGGCGACAGCGATCGACACCGCGCCGGCGGTGAGGAACCTCATGATCTGACTCGCCACCCGAGCCCCCGCTCCGCCGCCCGCACGAATCCATCGCTGCATGGTGTTGCTCTCCGAAAGTCCGGTTGCCGACCCTGGCAAGGGCCAATGGTACGCGCGGCCGGGTGGGATCGCGCCGCCCGGACCGATTTATGGAAGGCGTCGCAATCCCCGAAACCGGCGAGAGTTGCGCTCCGAATGGAACCCTCGCCCTGGGTCGGACGGACACACGCCGTGTCCGCAGTGCACACCCCGCGGAGTTCTGGTAGAACACCGATCTGACGCGGCGGCGAACCGGTGTCCCACCACGGGAACGCGGACTCGTCGGACCGCAAGCGCGGGGTGGGCAGACGGATCGGCTCGCGGCCTGGGCCCCGGAAAGGGAACCGGGATTGCGCCGGGTCCGCACTTTGATTCTCCCCTTGGCCACCGTTACCTTTGCCGCTCGCATGAAGCACTCTGTCAAGGCCGACACTCAGCCCGCACGGCGATCGCGGACCTTTGCGCGCTCGCGGGGGCTGCTCACGTCGGTGGCGGCCGCGCTGCTGGCGTGCGGCGCGTGCGCCTCGCCTTTGGATACCCAGCCCGACCGAGACTTGCGGCGGGCCGCACGCGAGGCGGCCGATCGCGAGATCGCCGACGCCCGCAAGAACCCGGATCTGCGAAGCACCACGCGCGAGTCTCGTCTGGCCAACCTGGGCATCAAGCCCGAGGTGATGGACGAGCTCAACCGGATGGCCGGACCGGACAGTTACGCCGGCGAGAAACTGGACCTGGGACCGACGCTCTTCGGTGGTGAGCAGCCAACGGCGCAGGTCACGCTCGAGCACGTCATCCAAGCCGCGGTCAACAACAACCTGAACGTCCAGTTTGCTCGCCTGGCGCCGGCGATCAGCCAGAACCAGCTCGCCGCGGCCGAGGCCGCGTTCGACTGGATCCTCTTCGACAACGCCACCTGGAGCGACACCGACCAGCCCCGGACGAACCAGTCGATCAACGGGTCGGTGGTGGGCGTGACGTCGAACACATTCAACGCGCTGGACAACGCCATCGGCGTGCGGAAGCCGCTGATTTCGGGCGGTCAGGTGACGGTGCAGCACCAGTTCATCTACACCGACAACGAGACGCCCGGGCTGTTTGTGAACCCCGACCCGGCGCGCGAGACCAACGTGGTGGTGCAGTTGGACCAGCCGCTCTTGCGGAACTTCGGCTCTGACGTGGCGCTGGCGCAGGTGCGACTGGCCCGCAACACCGAGCGCGACGAGGTCCAATCGCTCAAGGCGACGCTGCTGCAGACGGTGACGGACACCGAAACCGCGTACTGGAACCTGGTGCGGGCACGCGACGATCTGTTCATCCTGCGCCGGCTTCAGGGGCGCGGCGAAGAGGTCCACGGCGTCTTGATGAAGCGGTTCGACGCGCGCCCGGCCAACCGGGCCAACGCCGCCGCGGCCGTGGAGAGCCGGCGGGCCGACGTGATCCGCGCCCGGCGCGTGTTGCGCGACGCGAGCGACCGGCTGAAGGTGCTCATCAACGACCCGAAGTACAGCGTGGGCTCCGAGGTGCTGCTGCTGCCGGTGGATCGGACGATCGACGAACCGGTCGAATACAGCCTGATCGACGCGATCAACACGGCCTTCGCCAACCGACCAGAGGTGCAGCGAGCGTTGCTGTCAATGGACAACACAGCGATCCGTCAGCGCGTGGCGGACAACGCCCGGCTGCCGCAGTTGAACCTGCGGGCCCTCACGCGCCTGAGCGGGCTGGGCGGATCGACCCACGGCGCATACGACGTGATGACCGAGGGGCATTACGTTGACTATCAGATCGGGCTGCAGTTCGAGATGCCCATCGGCAACCGCGCGGCCGAGGCCAACTACCGCGTCAGCCGCCTGCAGCGCTCGCAGGCCAACCTTGCCTACCAGAACACGCTGCAGCAGGTGTGCAGCGAGGTCAAGTCGGCCCTGCGCGACGTGGTGACCAACTACGCGCTCATCGAGCAGCAGCGCGTGGCTCGGATCGCCTCGGCCGAGCAGCTCCGACAGCTCGCCATCGAAGAGTCGACGACCACCGGCCTCACGCCCGAGTTTCTCGACCGAAAGCTCCGCTTCCAGCAGGACCTCTCCGCGTCCGAGCAGCAGGAGGTGCAGGCGCTCACGGAGTACGCCGCGGCCCTGGCGCGGTTCCACGCCGCCTGCGGCACGGCGCTGGAGCACAACCGGATCCTCTTCGACGTGCCCGCGATCAAGCCGCAGAGTCGCGAATCGGACATCTTCCCGGATTATTCGAGCACGGACCGACGCTGAGCGCCCGGGCGCCAACGATTGGCCGTGGGCGCGACCTTTGAGGACATCCACCACGCCGCCGAACTGCTCGCTCACGGGCGGGTGGTCGCGTTCCCGACCGAGACCGTGTACGGGTTGGGGGCTGACGCGTTCGACGCGGACGCCGTCGATCACGTCTTTGCGCTCAAAGGGCGTCCGCGACACAACCCCATGATCGTTCACGTGAGCGGGCCCGAGATGGCCCGCCGAGTATCCCGTGAGTGGGGCGAGCAAGCCGACGCGCTGGCCCGGCGGTTCTGGCCCGGGCCGCTGTCGCTGCTCGTGCCGCGTTCGCTCGCGCTGCCGCTCGCGGTGACGGCGGGGAGCGACCTGGTCGCGGTGCGCTGCCCGAATCATCCCGTGGCGCTCGCGCTGCTCTTTGAGCTGGGCCGGCCGCTGGTGGGCCCGAGCGCGAACCTCTCGGGCGAGGTGTCGCCCACCTGCGCTGAACACGTGCGAGATTCGTTCAGCGCCGATGACGTGTTCGTGCTCGACGGCGGGACGTGCGAGGCCGGGATCGAATCGACGGTGCTCGATGTCACCGCCGCGCCTCCGCGGGTGCTCCGGCCGGGGGTTGTAAGCGCCGGACAGATCGGCGACGTCATCGGTGCGCCGGTGATCCCGTTCGGCGGCGGCAGACGCTCCGAGAACGGACCGCTGCACTCGCCCGGGCTGCTCGCGCGGCATTACGCGCCGCGAACGCCCGCGCACCTGTTCGACGATCGCGACTGGCCGGCGGTCCTCGACGCGTGCGTGCAATCGGGAGATGGAAAGCGGGGACAGGCCGTCGTCATCACGCACCGTTTCCGGCGCGTCGATCCGCCGAACCGGATCATTCAGATGCCGATGGAAGCGGCCGAATACGCCGCGGCGCTGTACGCGGCCCTGCGCGAGGCCGATCGGCTTGGCGCGGCGGTGATCCTGATCGATCGCCCGCCGGACGGCGACCCGCTGTGGGACGCGATCGCGGACCGGCTCGCCCGCGCGACGACCGCGTTGCACCGCGAGTAAGGCTGCCCGGAACGGCCGGCCGAATCACATGACCGTGGGCAAGCCCAGGGCGCGCCGGAGCGAACTGACCTGGCCCGCGTGCCACCCGTCGTGCCACGCCGTGAGCAGGATGACCTCCTGGCGCGTCTTGCCGAACCCGTGCGACTCGGCCGCGGGCGGCTTGTTCAGGTCCGCGGGCGACTGCTTCTTGACCGCCTCGGTGAAGCGCGCGAACGCCGACTTGAAGTTGGCCCGGAGCTCGGCCAGGGGCGGGTAGGCGGCGGGATCGGGCGTCGGCTTGGCGCCCGGACCAAAGAGCGCGGTGTAAATCTCGGGCAGGGGCATCATCTTGGCGCCCAGCAGCGTGGCGAACCATGCGTACGCCGTGGCCATGTGGCCGAGCGTCCAAGCCAGATGGTTGTCGGTCGGTGAGGGCTGGAACGCCGCCTTGTCTTCGGGGAAGCCGTCGAGCACCTTCTCGAACATGGCGTGGGTCCAGGCCAGGTGCGCGACCGCCGCGGGCTTGGCCCGCGAGGCCGAACCAGCCGACGCACGCTTGCGGGCGGGAGTGTTGACGTTCTTTTTCTTTCCGGGCTTGCCCGCGGCCTTGCGGGAGACGTGAACCTTCTTCTTCGCCATGCCGATAACTCCGGACGACAGGATGACTGTGTGGTGGAACGTGACCGGTCGCGATGGGTTGTAGGGCGGGTACCGCCGGTGCGTGAGAGTGCCCCCGCGGCAGTCTATCCTTGTCTCCCGCGGCGTGAGAGCGTGCAGACGCCCACCGCGATTGATGCGCAACCGTCTGTTTTACAAAGACTTGCAGGAGTTTCCAATGCCCACCCCCCACCGCATCGCCATGGCCGCCGGCGACGGGATCGGCCCGGAGATCATGAACGCAACGCTCGACCTGTTCCAGGAGGCGGGCGTGCGTGATCGCGTGGAGTTCGTGCCGGTGGAGATGGGGGCCACGGTCTTCGCCCGCGGCAACAGCCGCGGCCTGACCGACGAGGCAATCAAGACGGTCGAAGACTGCGGCGTGCTCTTCAAGGGCCCGATGGAGACGCCCAAGGGCGGGGGTGGCAAGTCGATCAATGTCACGGCGCGCAAGCTGTGGAACGCGTTCGCGAACCTGCGCGTGTTCCGGAGCCTGCCCGGAGTGGAGACGGTGTACTCACGGGCCGGGGTCACGGTCGACTTCTCGGTCGTGCGTGAGAATATCGAGGACACCTACGGCGGCGTCGAGCACCGCCTGAGCAACGACGTGGTCCAATGCAAGCGCCTGATCTCGGCGCCGGGGAGCGAGGAGGTTTGCCGGTTCGCGTTCCAGACCGCTCGGAAACTCGGCCTGAAGAAGGTGCATTGCGGGCACAAGGCCAACATCATGAAGATGTCCGATGGCCTGTTTCTGGACCGCTTCCGGTCCGTGGCCAAGGACTTCCCGGAGATCGAGAATCAGGACGTGATCGTCGACGCCCTGTGCATGAACCTGGTCGTCAGACCGCAGCAGTACCAGATGATCGTGCTGCCCAACCTGCAGGGCGACATCGTGAGCGACCTGTGCGCGGGGCTGGTGGGCGGGCTGGGCTTTGCGCCCAGCGCCAACATCGGCAAGCACATATCGATTTTCGAGGCCGTGCACGGCACCGCGCCCGACATCGCCGGGCGCGGCCTGGCGAACCCGACCAGCCTGGTGCTCTCGGGCATCATGATGCTGCGCCACATCGGGCTGACCCGCGATGCGGCGATCATCGAGAACGCGCTGCTCGCGACGCTCGAGAGCGGCGTGCACACGGGCGATTTCGGCGACAAGAACAAGCCGCCGGTCGGCACGTTCCAGTTCGCCAAGGCCATCTCCGATCGGCTGGGCCAGAAGCCCAGGACCGTGCCGGCGATCGACGTGCCGGAGAAGGACGGCACACCGGCGGAGCGCCCGCAGCGTCCGCAGGGGCAGGAGATCGTCCACACCTTCGCGAACGTTGTCACGCACGTGGTCGGGTGCGACATCTACCTCGATTCGGCGCTCTCGCCGCTGGCGCTGGCCGACGAGATGACGCGGATCGCGAAGGACACGCCGTTCCGGCTCACGCTCATCTCCAACCGCGGCACGCAGGTGTGGCCGACCGGGAGCGTGTACACGGAGTGCGTGGACTACTTCCGTGTGCGGTTCGAGCTCAAGGAGGGCGTGGGCGTCGGTTCGATCGGGCAGAGCCGCACGGTGGCGCTCATGGACAAGGTCGCGGAGAAGTTCACCGTGTGCTGCTACGAGCTGCTGCGGACGTTTGATGGGGTGAAGGGGTATTCGATGGCGCAGGGGCAGTAGGGCTATCCGAGCAAGTCGCGGACATCGCGGCGTCTGAGCCGATCCCGGGCGACGTGTCGGATCGCGTGGATCCGCACGGTGGCCTTCTCGATGGTGAAGATGATCCGGTATGGCCGGTAGATGGCTTGTCGGAGGTCGCCCTTCACAAGGCCGTGCTCCCGCGCCTTCGCGAATCGTCGGGGCATTTCGCCCATCGAATCGACCATCGCAAGCAAGCCGTCGTACCAACGCTCGGCGACCGTCGGTGCGTCGATCGCGATGTAGTCATAGGCCGCGAGGGCGTCCGCGAGCGCGGATGGTGAGATTTCGACCCGATATTTCACGACGCCTTCCGTCGCCGGCGAGCTCTTTCGAGGGCTTCACGGGCGGGCATGCCGCGGCCTTGGTCAAACTCGCGGATGCTCTTCTGGATCGCGTCGAGGGCTTCGGCGCGGTCCGCCAGTTCGCTGAGCCTGCGGAACACAACGGCGTCCATCACCACGGCCGCGGCCTTGCCGTTGACGGTCAGCACACCGGGCCGCCCCTGCTTCTTCAGGCGCTTGAGGTGGGCCGCGGTGTCACGCTTGAAATCGGTCATGGAGAGGATGTCTTCGGGGTGGATCATCGCATCATTATGACATGGAATTCGCACCGAATCCAGTGCGATGGTCTACCACCGCCGCCCCTCCCACCGCAGCCGCGCTCGGAGCATCCACCGGGCTCCCGGCGGCGTATATTCGGCCATGCGGATGGCCCGGAAAGCATCGATCCCGGTGAGGCTGGCCGTGCTGATATCGCTCGCGGGCGCGTCGGTGATCGGCGTGTCGATCTGGGCCGGGTCGCCCGAGGGATCATGCGTGGTGGTGCGGACCCTTGCGCGAATCCGCAACTACCACGGCTGCATGTGCGAAGACTGCACGCGGCACTATCTCGGTGTTGTCGCGGGCGGTTACGGATGCTCTCCGACACCCGCCCGGTTGCGCGAACACCGCACGGGCTTGGAGGTCGCGGGTGTGGGCGGCGGGCTGCTTCTGCTTGAACTGGCGCTCGGCTTGCCGAGCCGGTCGCTCGTCTCGCTCCGGAGAACACCGCCGACGCGGGGTCGGTGCCAAGGCTGCGGGTACGACCTCGCGGGGCTCGCGCCGGACTCGGTGTGCCCGGAGTGCGGGCGCGGCCGGGCCTGACTCCGGCGGCGTTCGGACACTTCAGCGGTTGTACACGCCATCATCCCACGACCGGGCGTTGAGCAGCTTGCCCTTGGGCGTGAGCGTCGCGTGGCCGTCGAAGTAGCCCGCGTTCGAGCCGCGCCCGTGGCGTGTCGCGCTCACGCGGTAGTCGGCATTGCCCGGTTGGAGATGGGCCGCGAGCCAGACGTCGTAGAACTGGCCGTACTCCCAGTCGCTGGCGGGGCCGTTGCCCCGCCAACGGCGGTAGAGCACGTCGCCCGGGTCTTCGGCCAGCTCCGCCAGGGCGATCACGTCGGCGGGTCGCTGCACGAGGTCGATCCGGAACATGCCGCGGCGGAATCGCTGGAGCGTGGCCGCACGCGAGTCGATCAGGCCGGGCACCCGGAAGGCCGCGCCGTTGGCCATGTATTGCAACGTGTGCGGCGAGGCCCGGCGCGCGGGGCAACGGAAATACTCGGCCCGAGCGAACAGGTCGTTCTCCTCCTGTCCGTACGCGCGCGATACACGATCATCAACGAACGGTCGGTACGCGATGTTCCAGGGCATGTGGTCCTGCACCGGGCCGTCGGTCGCATCCCAACTGCCCTCGCGCGCGACGTATTGGCGGTAATCGCCGGCGTACAGGAGCATGGCCGTGCCGATCTGCCGCTGATTGCTCAGGCACGCCGCGGCGCGGGCGGCCTCTCGGGCGCCGCGGAGCGCGGGAAGAAGCAGCGAGACCAGAACCGCGATCACCGCGACGACGACGAGCAGCTCGACGAGTGAGAACGCGCGGGGTGAAGATCGAAGTTGAACCGTGACGCACCCAGGCATCGGCCGACCCTCGTTGCTGCTCCGCGGCCCCAGGGGTTCACTCCACCGGCAGCATCAGTCTGAGTATGTCATGCCTGACGAGCATTCCCACCGGTTTTCCGTCACGCACGACCGGCAGGTGCTTGTGGCCCTGATTCATCATGATCTGCACGGCTTCTCCGATCGTGTTCTCCGGACTCACGGTGACCACGCGTTCGTGCATGATCTGCCGGGCAACCAGTTGCTTCGCGAGCGTATAGATCTGTTTGAGCTCGTCGAGGTCGGCGGCCCGCCGACCGAAGATGACCGGCGCCAGCTCCAGCGAGAACGGCACACACCGGCCCATGCCCGTGAAGTCGCTCTCGGTGATGATGCCCGCGAGCAGCCCGTCGTCGCCAACGACGATGACCGAGCCGATTTCTCGATCGCGCATGATGCGGGCGACCTCGGTCGCCGGCGTGTCAAGGCTCACGCTCACGGCGGGCGAGGACATGATGTCGCGGACGTGTTCCTTGCCGTCCATCGCGAAGCGGCCTCCCGGCGGTCACTCCGCCCGCACCATCCGCTCGATCCGCCCGTCCTTCATCTCGACGACGACCTCGTCGGCCTCGTTGAGGAACAGACCGTGGTCGACCACGCCGGGCACACTGTCGAGCTGGTCGGCGACCTCGGCCGGGTCGGCCCCGGCGGGCAGCGAGACGTCGATGACGAGGTTGCCCTGGTCGGTGAGGAAGTGCTCGCCACCGAGCGAGCGCCGCACAACGCCGTTGAAACCCATGTCGATCAGGTGCTTGCGGATGCTCGCCAGGCCGAAATAGTGCACCGCGACGGGCAGGGTTGATCGCTCGCCCAGGCGCGTGACGAGCTTCTCCTCGCCCACCATGTACACGCAGCGCGAACTGGCCTTGGCCACGACGCGCTCTCGCACCAGCGCCCCGCCCCGCCCTTTGATCATGCGGAGGTCGGGGTCGACCTCATCGGCGCCGTCGAAGAGGTAGTCGACCGCCTCGACCGAGGCGAAGTCGATGAGCCTCAGGCCCAGGGCCCGCGCCTGGGTCTCGGTCGCGTGGCTGGTGGCCACCACGGTCACGTCGAGGCCGTCTTCACGCACGCGCGTGTGCAGGGCCATGATGCCGCGCGAGGCCGCACGCCCGGTGCCCAGGCCCACGATCATGCCCGACTGGACCTCCGCGATCGCGGCCTCGGCCAGGCCGTCCGTCGCCAGTTTGGGTTGGTTACTCAAAGCGGATCCCCTGTGCAAGCTCGAACTTCCCGCCATAGTTGATCGTGCAGGTCTGGCGTCGCATGTACGCCTTCCACGAGTCGCTACCCGACTCGCGCCCGCCGCCGGTGTCCTTCTCGCCGCCGAACGCACCGCCGATCTCGGCGCCGCTGGTGCCGATGTTGACGTTGGCGATGCCGCAATCGCTGCCGCCGCCGCTCACCGAGAGGAACCGTTCGCTGGCGCGCAGGCTCTCGGTGAAGATCGCGGAACTGAGGCCCTGATCGACCCCGTTCTGCATCGCGATCGCCTCGTCGAGCGTCTTGAAACTGAACACGTAGAGGATCGGCGCGAAGGTCTCTTCCTGCGCGATCGGCAGTCTGTTGTCGGCCGGGGCCCGGACGATCGTCGGCTGCACGTAGTGCCCGCCGGACAGGTCGCCCGCGACCTTCGCTCGCTCGCCCCCCACCATCACCCTGCCACCCTGCTGCCTCGCGGCCGCGATCGCCCCGAGGAACGCTTCAACCGCGCGAGCGTTGACCAGCGGGCCGACCAGCGTGCCCTCCTTGAGCGGGTCGCCGATGCGGGTCATCACCTGTTGGTAACCCTTGACCAGCCGCTCGGTGAAGCGATCGACGATCTTTTCGTGAACGATGATCCTTCGCGTGCTCGTGCAGCGCTGGCCCGCGGTGCCGACGGCCCCGAAGACCACCGCCCGCACGGCGAGTTCCTGGTCGGCGTCCTCGTTGACGATGATGGCGTTGTTGCCGCCGAGCTCGAGCAGGCAGCGGCCAAGCCGCTCGGCCACGCCGCGCCCGACCGCCCGGCCCATGCGGCACGAGCCGGTCGCCGAGATCAGCCCGAGCCGCCGGTCGGCGACCATGCGGTGGCCGACGGCCTCGTCGGTGCCCATGACGAGCTTGAACACGCCCGCGTGCCCGTGGGCCGCGGCGACCCGCTCCGCCACGCGGTTGGTCGCGATCGAGATGAGCGGCGTGAGCAGGCTGGGCTTCCAGATGGCGGTGTCGCCGCAGATCGCGGCCAGCATCGCGTTCCACCCCCACACGGCGTTGGGGAAGTTGAACGCCGTGATCACGCCCACAGGCCCGAGGGGCAACCACTGCTCGAACATCCGGTGCCCGGCCCGTTCGCTTGGGAAGACCTGACCGGGCAGTTGCCGCGAAAGGCCGACGGCGAAGTCGGCGATGTCGATGGTCTCTTGCACCTCGCCCAGGCCCTCGGCGCGGATCTTGCCCATCTCCAGGCTCAGCAGCTCGCCCATCGGTTCTTTGAGCTTGCGGAACTCGTCGCCGATCTCGCGGACGATCTGGCCGCGGGCGGGGGCGGGGAGCTCGCGCCATTTCTTGAACGCCCCGACCGACTCTGCGACGCACCGCTCGTAGGCGTCGGCGTCTTCGAGCCGGATGCCCCCGATGGGCTTGCCGGTGGCGGGGTTCTCGCTCATGACGACGCCCGCGTCGGGGCGTGCATCCGCGGGCACGTAACGGGGGTCCTCGGTCACGCCCAGGGCTTGCAGCAGGTCAAATCGCATCGCTCGATCGTAGGTCCAAGACAGCCGCAGATTGCGCAGATCGACGCGGATAATTGCAGCGGGAGGTAAGGGGACGATTGGCCACGGATGGGCACGGATGCTCACGGGTGAATACCGGGATGCGTTGGGGGGAGGGGGGTGGCGGGGCCGGGTTTCCCCGCTTTGATTCCCACTTATCTGCGTTCATCTGCGCACATCCGCGGCCGCTTCTCATCCGTGCCCATCTGTGTTCATCCGTGGCCAGCCCCTTCCTACCGTGGCCCATGCCTAACCGCATCGTCCTGGCCACCGCCAACCCGCACAAAGTCGCCGAACTGCGGGCGATCTTTGCCGCGGCGGGCGTGGACGTGCTCGGGCTGGATGATCTGCCGGGGGGGTCGCGACAGTTCCCCGAGCCGGAGGAAACCGGCACGACGTTCGAGCAGAACGCCTCCATCAAGGCCCTCGCTTACTCGCGCATGACGGGCGAGCCTTGCCTCGCCGACGACTCGGGGCTGGAGATCGACGCGCTCGGCGGGCGGCCCGGGGTCATCAGTTCGCACTACAGCACCGACGGGCGCGAGACGGGCCTCTCGCGGGCTGATCGCGACGCGGCCAACAACGCCCGCGTGCTCGACGAGCTGCGCGGCGTGGCGCCGGATCGGCGGGCGGCGCGGTTCGTGTGTGTGATGGCGATCGCGGATCGCGGATCGGGGATCGCGGATCGGGGATCGGGGGGAGGGGCGGGAGGCGGTGGGGAGCCGCGCGTGCTGCATGTGACGCGCGGCGTGTTCGACGGGCGCATCGGCGTGCCGCCTCGCGTGCCCGCGGGGCGCGACGGCTTTGGCTACGACCCGCTCTTCCTGGTCGCCCCAGAGTTCTCGCTCACCGGCGCCGAGCTCGCGCCGGAGCAGAAGAACAGACTCAGCCACCGCGCCGCGGCCGCGGCCGCGATGGCCGCGTGGTTGAAGGGGACCGCGAATCGCGGCTAGGGCCCAAATGGGGTCGTGACGCGGTTCATGGACAACCGGCGAAGTAGGCCGCGAGGAAGTCGAAGATGTCCTGGACCGACGTGGTCCCGCTGTCGTTGGTGTCGGCGCACATGTCCACGGCGAAATACGCGCCGAGGAAGTCGAAGATGTCCTGCACCGTCGGGGCGCCGCCGGAGCGGTTGAAATCGGCGCGGCAGCACGGCGTGGAGGCGGAGTAGGGCGTGCAGGACGTGCCCTCGCCCGCGAACGCACGGTTCGGGCCCGCGCACGCGGCCGCAGTAGAAATCGAACATGACGCGCCGCAGCAGCAGGCCCCGCCGCCCGTGCGCGTGACGTTGAGCGTGAAGGCGCCGCCGGACGAGTTGTTGCCGAAGTCGGCGACTCGGATTGTCACCCGTTGTCCGGGCGTGAGCGAGAGTTCGAC
The DNA here is from genome assembly GCA_964630785.1 of uncultured Phycisphaeraceae bacterium. Taxonomy (GTDB): domain Bacteria; phylum Planctomycetota; class Phycisphaerae; order Phycisphaerales; family UBA1924; genus JADLCX01. The sequence continues at coordinate 102,751 of CAZVZG010000006.1, forward strand.
GCGCGAGGTCAGGCCGGTTCCTCCGTCGTCGTCGCAGGCGACCTCCCCGCCGCCGCATTCGTTGAACAGCGCGAGCACGGAGTCGATCTGGCTCCCCTCGGTGTCGAAGACGTGCGGGCCGCCGCCACCGACGCCAGCAGCGGCCGTGAACGTGTACCAAACGTCCTTGTTCGAGGGGGCACAGCTTGCACTCCCGTCGTCCGTGGCGGTGCAGTTGAAGCCGACGGCGGGTACGCCCTCCACAAGCGGAACGGCGTCAGAGCACGCGTCGTTCGCCGGGGGTGAACCGTTGGCGCCGCACTGTCCCGGTGTACAAGCCCCGCCCAACGTCCAGGTTCCGACGCAGCCGGCCTCTCGCACGACCACGCAGCAGGACCCGCCGCAGCACGCGCCCGCCGGTGGGCACGGGCTCGGGGCGCACACCGTGCCGTCGCCCTGGTAGGTACCGCCGACACATCCGCCCGCGAGCGTGATGCCGCAGGCGATGATCGTGTTCGCGCAGCATGCACCCACCGCGGGCGCGGTTTGAACGATGTTCAGGACAAAGCCGCCACCGGCGGCGGCGGCGCCGGCCGAGGCAACTCGAACTTTGACGATCGTGCCCGCTCCCAAGGTCCGGGTGAGGCGCGGGTGAGGGTCGGAACCGCTGTCATCGGTGCATATCGAGCTGCCGCCGCACACGTCAAGGAACAGAGCCAGCACCGTGTCGGGCTGAGAGCTTCCGCGCGTGTCGAACTGGTAGACACCCCCGTCGGCATCGGCGGTGAAGCTGAACCAGACGTCTTTGCTGGATTCGCAAGTGGTGCCGGTGAATGGCGTGTCCGTCGTGGCGCCCGCGTTGTCGCCCATGATTGCCGGCTCGCCCTCTCGAAGTGTGAAGGCTGTCGCGCAGGTGTTCGGCGTGCAATGCGAGCACGCAAGCCCCTGCAGCCAATAAGCGTTGGCCCCTGAGCACTCCGCCTGTGCAACCATCACGCAAGTGCCGCCGCTGCAGCACGCGCTCAGGCATGGAACGGGCTCGCACGCTTGACTCCGCACCCACAGCCCGAGGCAGTCGGCCTCCGTGGTCGTCGAGCACAAGCCGCTGACGCAACACGACCCCGTCGGCGGCGGGCAGGGGTTCGGCGAGCAGGTTCCGTTGAGTGTCCAGGTTCCGCCGCAGAAGGGCTCGGCGTTGACAACGCACTCGCCGTTGGTGCAGCAGCTTCCGACGCGCAGGCAGAGCGGGGGCGAGCAGTTTGCGCCCTGGGTCCAGGTTCCCCCGCCCGCGGAGCAGATGCCCAGCGCCACGACCGTGCACGCCCCACCGGTGCAGCACCGCCCCAGCGGGCCGCAGGGGTTGGGCGTGCATGGACCCCCGACGAAATCTCCCCCGAGGATGCTGCATTGAAACGATGACCGCGTCTGGCACGCAAGGCCGATGCAACACGCGCCGGATTGCGCCCGCGCCGACGGGCCGCCCAGAGCGAGCGCCGCGAGCGCGATCAGGAAGGCGAGGTCGCGATGGACATTTCGGCGTGAACAGGTGGTGTCCGGCATGGATGATCTCTGCTGGTCTGTCACGGGCATGCCGTACGGGTGATCGGTCGGCGGCCCCCGGAGGACCCTCAAGGGTGACCGGCCGAGTGGGCCGCCGGCACACCGCCGCCCGATGCCCGTCGCGCAGTCATCTGCGATTCGAACCGGTGCTGGACCCGAAGGCGCCAACCGCGCACATGGGATGCAAGGAATTTGGAACTGTTGAGCCCATGGGGGACTCACCGAGTGAGCTCGGATGGCCGCGGCCTTCGGCCCCGCTGTCACCCGTCCGCCACGGGTGACGTAACGAACTCACTCGGGCTTGGACGAGCCGACTTCGTTGAAGCGGCGATGCCATTCGGTTGCATTCACGGGCAACCGGCGAAGTAGGCCGCGAGGAAGTCGAAGATGTCCTGCACGCTCACCGTGCCGGAGTTGTTGAAATCGGCGCGGCAGCAGCGGTTGACGCCCGGCGCGGGCTGGCAGGTGGTGTTCGCTCCCTGCCAGACACCGCCGAAACAGGCAAACGACACAGTCACGGTGCAGCCGACGCCCTCGCAGCACGCCCCGGTCGGCAACGCGATGAGGCACGGGATGGGCGAACACGACGCCACGGCCTGCGGCGAGCCGCCCAGGGCGGCGCAGTCGGCCGCGGCGGCCAGGCCGCAAGCGCCGGTGGTCGGGTGGCAGCAGGCCTTCAGGGGCGGCACGACGCGGAAGCTTGTCCAGTTGATGGAGAGCCGTGTTGCCGCGATTTGGTCGATCAGGTCGCCTCGCCTGAGGTTCCAATCTTCCAACACGAGGGCCGAGGGCAACGCGTCGCCCGTGAGCACCGAACCCTGCGGGGCGTTCAAGAGCAACGCCACCTCGAACTGATCCACGATCCGGAGGGCGTTCTCCTGGTATGCGTCCGGGCCGAAGTTCCTCACGATGGCGATATCTCCGCCGAAACCCCCGGCCCCCTCGGATCCGACGCCGACCGTGAAGTACCTCACCGCGTCGAGGTACGTGCCCTCATCCGGCGTACCGTCGCTGTCGGGCGTGGAAGACTCGAACGTGTACTCGATGAACGCGGGGTCGCCGACGACGGCCGCGTTCCACGGCGCGCGGGTGATGTGGTTGGAAGTCACCGTACCCTCGAAGCGGAACGTGATCGGCTCGGCGAGAGCGCTGGAGGCCAGGACGGCGAGGCAGAGGACCAGGCAATGGGGACTGGGGAATGGGGACTTGGGGAGGCTCCCGATTGGGCGCATGGGATTGATCCTCGAAAGGGGATTCCGAAGACTCCGGCAACCGCTCGGGCCGGGGGGAGGGGGGCGGCCCGGCATCGCCAGAAATGGCGATACCACAACTTGCGTTCACGGACAACCGGCGAAATAGGCCGCGAGGAAGTCGAAGATGTCCTGCACGCTCACCGTGCCGGAGCGGTTGAAGTCGGCGGGGCAGGCGGTGCAGGTCACGCCGGGGAGGCAGACCGAGCCGTAGCCGACGAACTCGCAGCCGAGGGACGCGCACACGGACGCGGTGAGCAGGGCGCACCCGCCGGTGGCCCGGTTGCAGCAGGCGCCGCTGGTGCTGAGGGCGAGGTCGAGCGTGCCCGGCCCGGAGGCGTCGCTGTACCCGCCGACGCGGATGAGGTAGGTCTGCCCGCCGTTGACCAGGTGGACCAGGGACGATTGCAAGCTGCCGACGCCGCACGAGTTGCTGTCGTCGTTGCACGCGAGGATCGAGCCCGCCAGGTTGTCGCAGGCGGCCCCGTCGTACAGCGCGAGCTTGGTGTCGAAGCTCGACCCGCAGGTGCCCGCGGTGAGCAGCCCGCCGGCCGCGGGCGTGAAGGTGAACCACGTGTCCCGGGAGAACGAGGGGACGCCGAGGGCGTTGCACTCGTCGTGGTTGGGCCCGTCGGTGGTCGCCCCGGTGGTGTCGAAGGGCGTGAGGCCCACGCCCACGGGCCGGGCCTGGGCGCAGTCGTCGAGCCGGACGGCGGTGATCCGCACCTGGTATATCATCCCCGCGGTCGCGGGCTGGTTGTCGGCCAGCCGCGTGCTATAGAACGAGACGGCGTAGGTTCCCGCGCCCAGCGCGCCGCCGGGGATGGCCGGGTGGTACGTCCCGTTGCCGACGATGGTCGCAAACCCTCCCACCCCGCCCGGCCCGTACTCCATTCGGAGCACGGCGTTGTTGACCGTGAAGCTCGTGACGGTCAGCCCGAGGTCCCGCACTTCCATCCCGGCGGGGACGACGAAAGAGAACGAGTCGTTGAAGTCGCCCGACGCGGGCGAGAACGGGACCCAGAGCGCCGTGACCATGCCGTCCACGGTGTTCGGGCCCGCGGGGTCCACCGTGCCGACCGGCGTCGGTAAGCCCGCGTTGTTCGAGACGTCCGGCGGCTCGACGTACGCGAACTGGGCGAGGGCGGGGGAAGAGCAAGCGGCAAAGGCGGCAAAGCCGCAAAGCAGCAAACAGAGACCGTTCGTGCGCACGGGCGGCTTCTCCTTTCTTATTCATACACGCGGCCCCCAGTCTACTCGAAACCGCGGTCCCCGCAAGGCCCAAGCCCGACACAAGAGCCGAAACCTACCACAGGTTCGCGGCCACCCCGGGCCGCGTACCTGCGGCCTGTGTACTTGGGTGGTCTGGATATCCGTCCGCTCCCGCCACGGGTGTCTCGCCAGGGGCGGCGAGAAACCTGTGGCACGTTTATTCTCACTGATCGACTACCCTCCGCCTATGACGACGACCCGGAACCGGCGCATCGTTGGCGGGGCGGCCGCCGCGCTCGCGGCGATCACGCTCGCGAGCGCCTCGTGCTCTTCCCCGCCGCCCGAACAACAGGCTCCCCGATCCGCGATCCGCGATCCGCAATCCGCGATCGATCAATCCGCCATCCGCCATCCGCCCTCCGATATCGATCAGATCGCCCGCGAGCTCATCGCCGCCAGCCCGGTGGCCGACGACTCGGACGCCGCGGCCCGCGACGCGGCGTCGGCGCGGCTGGGCGAGTGCAAGGCGCTGCTGGGAGCGACCGGGGACCTGGTGCTCTGGGGCGGGTACCACCCCGCGCAGGGCTACGACCCCGAGGCGTACGTGCTCGACCAGTTCGACCCGCTCACGCCGCGGTACCAGCTCACCGAGCTCAACCCGCTGGTGTGGGCCAAGCTGTACGTTTCGACGTACATGTTCCCCGGAAAGTACGAGGTGCGGGACGAGGGGGACGTGACCGTGCTGGACATCGAGGCCCGCTTCCGCAAGGGCATGGACGCGGGTGAGTACCCCTACCCGTTCTGGCACTCGCCGAACAAGTGGACCGCGTACGTCAACACCGAGCGGCTGTACCTGATCTTCAAGCGCGGTCGGCTCGTAGGCGCCATGCGCAAGAGCCCGCCCGACGCGTCCATCCCGCTGGCCAAGAAGCAGTGGGACGGTCACTGGCACTGGACCAACGCGAGCGGCGAGCCGCAGCCGCGCGTCGCGCTGTTCTCGTACATCTTCTCCAAGGGCAACCCCTACGTGGCCGGGCTGGACACGTCGTACCGCGATCTCGAGTCGAGCCTGCGGGCCCACGTCTGCACCGACTGCCACGCGCCCAACAACATGGGCCACATGAACGACCTGCTGCTGCTGAACTTCCCCAACCAGGCGCTCGCGGCCCGCGACTCGATCCTCGAAGTCATCGACGAGAACCGGATGCCGCCCGGCTCCAAACTCGCGGGCGAGCACCCGGGCATCACCGATCCTGCCGAGCGTGCCAAACTGCGCGAACTCGCCAAAGCGTTCGTCGATCAGGCCGACGCCGCGTTCGCGTACGAGAAGGCGCACGAGGCCAAACCATGAACCCCCCCACCCCCACCCCCACCCCAGCGTCCGCATCCACGTCCCGCGTTGACAACCGCCCGCGGCCCTCGACGCCGGTTCGGGGACTGCTTTGCCGCGGTCTGCTGTGCCTGGCGATGGGCGTGCTCGGCGCGGCCCTGAGCGCGTGCCACGGCGACGCCCGCTCATCGAGCCCGGCCGCGAGCGCACCGCCACCTTCCACCCGCACCACGACCGCCGCCCCGGCCGCGGACCGCGAAGGCGAGTTCCCCGCGCCCCAGGCGCACCCGTCGGCCGCGGCGCAGTCCGTCGCGCTGTATTGCTCGGTGGACCCCGAGGCTGCGGCGCCCATCATCGGGAAGTTCCAGGACATCACCGGCATCACCGTTCGTGCCGCGTCGGCTCCCGATGCCGCCGACGTGTGCTGGACCGCCGAGCCGTGCGAGATGTTCTCGTTCGACGCGGCCGGGAGACTGGCCGCCTACCACAGCGAGAGCGGCGACAGGCACGCCGGACCAGGGGGCTGGCCGAAGAACCTCCGTGCGGCCGACGGCACGTGGTACGCGCTGAGCCGCCGCCTTCGCGTACTCGCCTACAACGCCGCTGTCACGGCTCCGGCCGATCTGCCGGGATCGTGGATGGACTTGACCGGCCCGCGTTGGCGCGGCCGGGTCGGCATGGCCCGCCCGGGAACGAAGGCCAGCACCACCGCGCTCCAACTCGCCGCGTTGCGGGCCGCGCACGGGGACGGGTTTCTGCGCGGATGGATCTCCGCCATGTTCGCCAACGACGTCCGGCTCTTCGATTCCGACGCCGAGACCGCCGCGGCCGTGGCGAACGGACAGGTCGCCTTGGGATTGACGTCGTCCGACGCCGCTATCCACGCCGCCGAAAGCGGAACCCCAATCCGATTTCGCATCCTCGGCAACGACGGGCCGATCGCATCGGGCAAAGCGCGCGGGCGAGTCATGGAGTTCGATCCGGGTTTGGTGCAGATCGCGCAGACGGTCGGGCTGACGAAAAGCGCCGCGAGCCCGGACACGGGCGCGGTGTTCATCGACTTCCTCCTGTCCAACGAGGTCGCGCTCCTGCAATCGATGGGCGCCTTTCGTTCGTTCGGGCTCTCACCCATGGCCGTGCCGGGCTTTGCGGCCCGGTGCGACGGCGCGGACGGCCTGGGCCCCCGGGGGACGGTCGCGGTTCGGACAGATTCGTTCGAGAGCGGCCGGCTTGCGGAGAACGCCGCCCCCGCACTGGCAACCTGGCAGGGCGTATCGTCCGCCCAGACCCTTCTGGGTCCGGATAAGCGGTAAATCCGCGGCGACAAAATGCTTGCGGGGAAGAGATTTCCCGGTTATTCTCCACGCCAAGCCCGTGAAGGCTGGGGGTCCGTGGTTGGTCTGACGACGCACCGGGGGACGTGCAAGCTCAAGGTAGGAGCCCAACATGTTTCAGAAGTTGTTTCATGCGCGTGCGGCCGCGGTTGCCGGCATTGTCCTCGCCGTGGGCCTCAACCAGGCCCGGGCGGACATTCTGAGCGAGTGGACGGAGGAATGGTTCGACACCATCCGTGCTTTCGGCGGCCCCCCCTGTCCGATCGCTCGAAATCAAGCGATGGTGTACACGGCGATCTACGAGGCGATCAACTCGATCGACCGTCAGCACGAGCCGTACATCGGCTTCGTCGACGTCAAGTTCCCGGTCAATAGCGAGATCGCCGTGGCGGCCGCGGCCCACAAGGTGCTCGTGTCGGTCTATCCGCAGCGGGCGGCGGTGTACGACGACCTGTACGCAACGCAGCGGGCACGATTCCGCAACGCTCCGCGAACGATCAACGGCATCGCGTTGGGTGAGGCCGCGGCCGACCAGATCATCGCCGCTCGCGCCACCGATCGCACGGATTCCGAGCCCGAGTATGTCTATCGAAACAAGCGTGGTTCGTACCGGCCGACCCCGCCGGACTTCACCACGCCGGCGTCCAATCCCGGGTGGGGGGCGACCGCCCCGTGGTGCATTCCTTCGGGCGACCACTTCCGGCCCACCGGGCCGCTGGGTTTCTTCCGGCTCGACGCGCTGCTGCGCAGCGCCGGCTACGCGGAGGCGGTGAACGAGGTCAAGCGGCTCGGCCGGCGCAACAGTTCCGATCGCACCGCCGAGCAGACCGAGATCGCCTGGTTCTGGGCCAACGACCGGAACGGCACGTACAAGCCGCCGGGCCAACTGATGGAGATCACGCAGACCGTGGCGGAGCAGGAGGGCCTGTCGCTGGAGGATAAGACCCGCCTGTACGCTCTGGCGGCCATGGCGATGGGCGACGCGGGCTTGGTTTCCTGGGACATGAAGTTCGCCACCAACATCGACCTGTGGCGCCCCGTCACCGCGATCCGCAACGCGGACCAGGACAACAATCCCGCCACCGCCAAGAACGGCGCGTGGCTGCCCCTGCTCGATTTCACGCCCAACTTCCCGGCGTACACATCGGGCCACGGCACGTTCGCCTCGGCCCACGCGGCGGTCATGCAGCGGTTCTTCGGCACCGACGAGATGACGTTCACGGTCCACACCGACGAGCCGATCGTGAGTAACGTCACGCGGACGTTCCACCGGTTCAGCGACGCCGCCCGAGAGGACGGGCTGAGCCGCATCTACCTCGGCGTCCATTTCCGCTTCGACGCCGACAGCGCGTTCAGTTCGGGCACGCTGCTGGGCAACTACATCATGGACCACATGCTCCTGCCCCGCAACTGCTCGGCGGACATGAACCAGGACGGAAGGGTCAACTCCGCCGACATGCGCGTGTTCAACGAGGCGTATTTCGCCGGCGTTCTGCTGGCCGACCTCGACCAGGACAACCAGGTCACCACCGCCGACTACCAGCTCTTTGTGACTCGCTATTTCGCCGGCTGCGAGTAAGTCGCCCATCGCCGATCGATTCCCAAACCGCCCCGCCCTTGTGCGGGGCGGTTTTTCTTTCCGGCGTCGGATTCCTCGCCGGCTTGACAGGGCCCGCCGCCCGGCTACCGTGACTCCGCTTGAGGTGTCCGCGGGGCGGGATCGTCCGGCGGGCTGAAAAGGGAAGCGTGGTGAAAAGCCACCGCGGACGCGCCGCCGTAAGGAGCACGTCGCCGGCCCAGACAACGGTCACTGTTCCGCCTTGCCATCGAGGGTGGAATGGGAAGACCGGGCCGGCGGCTCCGAGCCGGAAGACCTGCCCCGAGCGTGTTGTTCGTCGCCCTCGCGGAACGGGGCGCCGGCAGTGCGGCCACGCGCTCTTCCCCGCGTTGGCCCCTCACCACCGGCACGTCTCCACCCTCCCCTCCCTCCCCCCCGCGAGGCACCCTTCTGGGAGTGTCCCCGCGCGAATCCGGGGAAGGAGCCGTTGTGCGTGTCGATCGTCCGCTGTTGATCGTTGCCCTCGCCGCTGTCGCGTGTTTGGTCGCCACCCCCCCCCCACTGGCCGAGGCGGCGATACCGCCGTACACGCTTGTCGGGTCGTTTGTCGCGCCCAGTCCCGTGTTCGGTGTCGGGCCAGATGGCCGGACCTACGCCGTGGTCGGCGACTCGATCGTGCGTCAGGAAGTGCTCGGGGGCTCGGCATTCTCGACTGTGGCCACGCTGCCCGCGGGAACGACCAGCCCGTTCGGCGCGAGCTTTGTTCGCTTCAGCCCGGATGGGACCCGCGTGGCGATCGGCGACGGTAAGTTCGACGCGACGGCCTCGGTGTACGTGCTCGACGCCGGATCGCTGGGCGCCGGAGGCCCAGCGACGGTGATCGCGTCCGCCGTGACGCCGAACTTCGACGGCGCGTGGGCGTCGGACGGGCGGCTGTTTGTTACGGGCTCGCGGGCGAGCGACTTCGCGTCGATCATCAACCGCGTCGACCTCCCCGCTTCTGCCGGCGGTTCTTCGGCGGTGACGACCGTCATCAGCGGCGTGGGCGCGGGCTCGGGAGGAGTGGCCGTGCACGAAGGACGGCTCTTCGCCGGTTGTGGCTACCTGCCCACGGGCGAGGTCCGCACGTTCGACCTGGCCGCCCTCGCCGGGCCGTCGTCGGTGCCGTTCGCCAACGGCACGCTCTTCGGGTCGGTGCTGTCGGCGTCGCCGCTGGACTTTGACGAGTTCGGCAACCTGCTCGTCGGGGGCGGGGATTCGTTCTCGGGCACGAGCGAGTACGGATACGCGGCCGTGGTCGATCCCGCCGATCCGTCGCATCCACTGCACCTCTCGCCCGCCGGCACAAGCGCGGTGTACAGCGTCGCGTTCAACGACGCCACGCACGAGCTGTTCGTGCTCGATTCGCTGAGCCTGACCGTTCACCGCTACGCCGTGCCCGCGGCGCCCGGTCTCATGGTGCCGGTCGTCGGCGGACTGTGGGCGGCGCGGAGGCGTCGGCGATGATGCGTTGTCGCGCACTGCTGGGCTTCGTCGCCGCGGCCCTGACCGTTTCCGGCGGAGTGGCGGTCGCCGGGCCCGGGTCGCCGTTCGCCGCGCGCGTGATCGACTACTCGCCCGCGCCCGGGCAGTTTGTGCTGAACCCGCAGTACAACGACCCGTCGCGGGCGCTGGGCCCGCCCGTCGCGGGCGGCACCATCGCGGCCGACAACAGCAAGGTCGTCTCGCTCGGCGGCTTCGGTGGATCGATCACGCTCGGCTTCGACCATCGCGTGTACGACAACGCCCACAACCCGCGTGCCGGCGCCGCGGCCGGCGGCGGCACCCTCGACCTCATCGTGTTCGGCAACGCCTTCTGGGCCGCGGGCAACCCGCTTCGCCGGTACGCGGAGGCGGGCACGATCGAAGTGAGCCGCGACGCCAACGGAAACGGACTGGCCGATGATCCGTGGTACCTGATCCCCGGCTCAGAGTTCGGCGGCGGTTCTCACGTGCTCACGAGCGTTGGTTGGGACGACAACACCTCGGACCCCGCGCTGCCGCCGGACAACCCCGCGTGGGTCCCCGCGGGCAAGAGCGGGGCATGGACCACTTCGGCGTATCTGCTGGCCGGCCCGTTCACCCTGCCCGTGCTGGTGAACCCGCTGGGCGCCGGAGCGAGCGTTGAGGCCCATGTCGGCCTGGCCGACGTCTCGCCCACGGCGATCCTGGGCGACCTCGACGGCGACAACGTGAGCGACGATCCGCTCGTTTCGCCCGAGGATTTTTACACCGTTCCCGACGACCCCGGGGCCGTCGGCCTGAGCCCCGGGAGCGGGGGCGGCGACGCGGTGGATATCGCGACCGCCATCGACCCGCTGACCGGCGCGCCCGCAAACCTGGCGTGGATCGACTTTGTCCGGATCACCACGGCCGTCAACGCCATCAACCCGCCGCTGGGGGAGATGTCCACCGAGGTCAGTGCGGTGGCGGACGTGCGCCCGCGGTACACCGCCGACTGGAACCTCGACGGCGCGGTGGGCGTGCAGGACATCTTCGATTTTCTGGCCGACTATTTCGCGGCCGACCCCGCGCGGGAAGGCGGGGGCGGCGACTTCAACGACTCCGGCACGACCACGGTGCAGGACGTCTTCGATTTTCTGAGCGCGTACTTCGCCGGCTGAACCTGCGATCGGACCACCTTGGCCGCGAACACACGCACATCTCCCGCGTTTACGCTCGTCGAGCTGCTCGTGAGCATCGCGATCGTCGGGCTGTTGATCGCGGTCCTGCTGCCGTCGCTCGGCGGCGCGAGGTCAACGGCGCGCTCGTCGCTGTGCGCATCGAACGTGCGTCAGATCGCGCTGGCCAACGACGCGTACGCGAACGACCACGGCGACCGCTACTGCCCCGGCGCCGCCGATATCAGCGCGAACCTCAACCGCTGGCACGGGTCGCGTCCGAGCCCGGGCGCGCCGTTTACGGCCGCGGGGGGGGCGTTGACACCCTACCTCGCCGGCGACGCGGCAGGAGGCGCCGGCGCGAGCGTGGCCGTTCGGGCCTGCCCCGAGTTTGTCCCGACGCAGCTCGCGCTGGCCGCGGCCGCGCCGGGCGCAGGCGGGTTCGAGCGCTCCGCGGGCGGCTACGGCTACAACAACGCCTTTGTCGGAACCGATCGCTCGGCGGGCGAGCACGGTGCGGACGGCCGCACGCTGTGGGTGGTGGTGAGCGACCGGACCGGCGCCGCCCGGTCGCGGTTCGCCGATCCGTCGGGCACGGCCGGGTTCGCGGACGCCGCGATCGCTGACGGCAACCCCACTGCGGGGGTGGCGGAGTATTCGTTTATTGAGCCCAGAATCTGGCCCGATTCCGTGTCGGACCGGCCCGACCCGTCGATCCACTTCCGGCACCCGCGCGGCCGCAACGCGGACGACGGTCGGGCGAACGTCGCCTGGCTCGACGGCCACGTCGCGCCCCGATCGATGACGCATTCGAGATTGAGCGCGATCTACGGTGTTGATCCGGCGGCGTACGGGATCGGGTGGTTCGGGACAACCGACGACAACGGCGAGTTCGACTATCCGTGACCCCGACCCGACGCGGTCGTGCTCGCGACACCGAAGAAGACGAGGGCCGCCCGCGCAGTTCAGCGGACGGCCCTCGGTGTGTTCAAGTTGATCCCGTCGGTCAGACGTTGCTGCCGCTGGGCGAGCCCATGGGCACCTCGACCTGGGGCACGCCGAGTTGGACGTGACGGTTGGCGCCCACGGCCTCGGCCTCGCGTGCGGCCTCGGCGATCATGCGGGCGTCCCCGTCCTCGTCGCCGTCCATCGGCTCGGCGAGCGGCTTGACGCGGATGGCCTGGTAGGCGCGGAAGCCGGTGCCGGCGGGGATCAGGTGGCCGAGCAGCACGTTCTCCTTGAGGCCGACCAGCTCGTCGATGGCGCCGCGGAGCGACGCCTCGGTGAGCACCTTGGTGCTCTCCTGGAACGACGCGCCCGAGAGGAACGACTCGCTGGAGAGCGCAGCCTTGGTGATGCCCAGGAGCAGCGTGCGCCCGGTGGCGGGCTTGGACTTCTTGGCCTTGGCGCCTTCCTTGCCCGCGGCCTCGGCCTTGGCGTTGGCCTCGCGGATGGCGGACTTGTGCACGAGCTCGTCCACCTTCAGGTCGGTGCCGCCCGGCTCGGTGACCCGAACCATCTCGCCGATCTGCAGGTTCCGCTGGCGGAACTCGAACTTGTCCACCACGTCGTGCGGGAGCAGGTCGGTGTCGCCCGGGCTCTCGACGCGGACCTTGCGGAGCATCTGCGCGAGGATGACCTCGATGTGCTTGTCGTTGATGGTCACGCCCTGGGCGCGGTATACGTTCTGCACCTCGTCGAGCATGTAGGTCCACAGCGACTCCTCGCCCTTGATGCGGAGGATGTCGTGCGGGACCAGCGGCCCTTCAATAAGCGGATCGCCGGCCTGCACGTAATCGCCGGTGTGCACGAGCAGGTGCCGGTCCTGCGGCACGTGGTGGTCCTTCTCGATGCCCGAGTCGGAGATGACGCGGATGGTCATCTTGCCCTTGCGCTTGTCGCTGTGGATCTCGACACGCCCGGAGATCTCGGCCATTACGGCCGGATCCTTGGGCTTGCGGGCTTCGAAGATCTCGGTCACGCGGGGCAGACCGCCGACGATGTCCTGCGAACCGCCCGCGCCGCGCGGCTGACGCGCGAGCATCTGGCCGGCTTTGATCGGGTGGCCGTCGGGCACCTCGATACGGGCCTTGGCGGGGAGGTAGTGGAAATCGAGGATGTTGCCCGCGCCGTCCACGATCGTGACCTGCGGGTGCTTCTCGCCCTTGTGCTCGACCACGACCAGGGCCTTGCGTCCCTGGCCGGCGTCTTCCTCGCGCACCGTCTCGCCGACCTCGATGTCGACGTAGCGGACGGTGCCGTCCTTCTCGGCGAGGATGGGCAGACGGTGCGGGTCCCACTTGACCAGTTGCTGACCGCGCTTCACCTCGTCGCCGCCCTTGACGAGGATGTAGGCGCCATAGGGGACTTTGCTCTTCTCGAGCTCGCGTCCCTTGGCGTCGAGGATGGCGATCTCGCCGTTGCGCTTGAGAGTGACGCGGACGTCGTTTCCGTCCTCGTCCTTGGTGGCCACTTCGTTGCAGTCACGGACCTCGATCTTGCCGGCGTTGCCGGCGCGGATCTCGGTCTCGAGGATCTCGCGCGAACCGATGCCGCCGGTGTGGAACGTACGCATGGTGAGCTGCGTTCCGGGCTCGCCGATCGACTGGGCCGCGATGATGCCCACGGCCATGCCGGCCTCGACCAGTTTGCCCGTGGACATGTCCATGCCGTAATCGAGCGCCGAGCAGCCGAAGCGGCTCTCGCTGGTCAGCGGCGAGCGCACCATGACCTGGTCGATGCCCAGGTCCTCGATGGCCCGCGCGGCCTCGGCGGTGATGACGTCGTTCTCGCGGACGATGAGTTCGTCGGTCTTGGGGTTGATGACGGTGTTGCGGCTGATTCGCCCGATGATCTGGTCGCGGAGGGCGACGTCGATCTTCTCGCCCTTGTAGATAGCCCGCTTCATCACGCCGCGTCGGGAGCCGCAGTCGTGCTCGCCGATGATGACCGACTGAGCGACGTCGCAGAGCTTGCGGGTGAGGTAGCCCGAGTCGGCGGTCTTGAGGGCGGTGTCGGCCAGACCCTTTCGGGCGCCGTGGGTGGAGCTGAAGTACTCGAGGATGTGCAACCCCTCGCGGAAGTTGGCGCGGATGGGGGTCTCGATGATCTCGCCGCTGGGCTTGGCCATCAGGCCGCGCATGCCGGCGAGCTGCATGAGCTGGCTGACGTTGCCGCGGGCGCCCGAGTCGGACATGAGGTAGACGGGGTTGAGGTAGAGCTTGCCCTTCTTGTCGCCGGTGGGCATCTCGTTGCCGTCGCCGTCGCGCCAGTCGGTCTTGAGCGTGTCCTGGAGCTTCTTGGTGACCTGCTCACGGCAGTGGCTCCAGATGTCCAGGAGCTGGTTGTAGCGTTCGCGCTCGGTGATGAGGCCGCGCTCGAAGTTCTTCTCGATGCGGTCGACCTTTTTCTGCGCCTCGTCGATGAGGGCCTGCTTCTCGCCGGGGATGCGCAGGTCGGTCAAACCGAAGGAAAGCCCGGCCACCGTGGACTGCTTGAAGCCGATCTCCTTCATGCGATCGAGGAGCTCGATCGTCGCGGGGCGACCGAGGATCGCGTAGGTGTCGTCGATGACGCGGGCGCAGCCCTTCTTGCCCAGGCCGCAGTTGTAGAACGGCATGTCGGGCCGGAGGATCTCGCTGAAGAGCAGGCGGCCGGCGGTGGTTACGATCCGGCGCGATTCGGGCATGGCCTTGGCGGCCTCGCCCTGGTTCTCAACGATCCGGTCGAAGCCGTCGAGGCGGACGACGATCCGTTCGTGCAGGTGGACCTTGCCCTGGTCGTAGGCCAGCAGCGCTTCGGCCCGGTCCTTGAAGTGGAGCAGCTTCTCCGTCGGCCGCTCGTCGGCCAGCATGATGGTGATGAAGTAGACACCCATCACGATGTCCTGGCTCGGCGAGATCATGGGCTTGCCGTTGGCGGGACCGAAGATGTTGTGCGTGCTGAGCATGAGCACGTGGGCCTCGGCCTGGGCCTCGACCGAGAGCGGCAGGTGCACGGCCATCTGGTCGCCGTCGAAGTCGGCGTTGAAGCCGGTGCACACGAGCGGGTGGATGCGGATGGCGTTGCCCTCGACGAGCACCGGCTCGAAGGCCTGGATGCCCATCCGGTGCAGGGTCGGGGCGCGGTTGAGCAGCACCGGGTGCTGGTAGATCACCTCTTCGAGGATGTCCCACACCTCGGGGTCTCGGCGCTCGAGCATGCGCTTGGCGCTCTTGATCGTGTCGGCCAGCCCGTGCTCTTTGAGCTTGCGGATGATGAAGGGCTGGTAGAGCTCCAGGGCGATCTTCTTGGGCAGGCCGCACTGGTGCAGCTTGAGCTCCGGGCCGACGACGATGACCGACCGGGCGGAGTAATCGACGCGCTTGCCGAGCAGGTTCTCGCGGAAGCGGCCCTGCTTGCCCTTGATCATGTCGGTGAGCGACTTGAGCGGACGGTTGGACGAGCCGAGCACCGGGCGGCGGCAGCGGTTGTTGTCGAAGAGCGCGTCCACCGCCTGCTGGAGCATCCGCTTCTCGTTGCGGATGATGACCTCGGGGGCGTTGAGGTCCATCAGCTTCTTGAGCCGGTTGTTTCGGTTGATGATGCGCCGGTACAGGTCGTTGAGGTCGCTGGTGGCGAAGTTGCCGCTCTCGAGCAGCACCAGCGGTCGCAGGTCGGGCGGGATGACGGGGATCACGTCCATCACCAGCCACGCCGGGTCGTTGGCGCTGCCGCGGATCTGCTCGACGATCTTGAGCCGCTTGGCCAGGTCCTTGATCTTCTGCTTGCTGCGGGTGTTCTTGAGGTCCTCGCGGATCTCGGAGGCCAGCTTGTGCAGGTCGGTTCGCTCGATGAGCTCGCGCACGGCGTCGGCGCCCATGTACGCGCGGAACGCATTGCCGTACTTCTCGGTGGCCTGGCGGAACTCGTCCTCCGTCAGCATCTGCTTGAACGTGAGGTCGGTGTCGCCGGGGTCGACGACCACGTAGTCCTGGAAGTAGATGATCTTCTCCAGGTCGCCGGTCTTCATCGCCAGCAGGTTGCCCAGGCGGCTGGGCATGGCCTTGAAGAACCAGATATGCACGATCGGCGCGGCCAGGTTGATGTGGCCCATGCGCTTGCGGCGCACACGCGAGTGCGTGACCTTCACGCCGCAGCGGTCGCAGATGATGCCCTTGTACTTGGTGCCCTTGTACTTGCCGCAGGCGCACTCGTAGTCGCGCTCGGGGCCGAAGATCCGCTCGCAGAACAGGCCGTCCTTCTCGGGCCGGTACGTGCGGTAGTTGATGGTCTCGGGCTTCTTGACCTCGCCGTAGGACCACGAGCGGATGTCGTTGGGCGACGCCAGGGTGACCTTGACGGCGCTGAAGTCGTTGATCCGGTCGTACATGCTCTCTGCGGCCATGGTTGTCTCCAGGGGGTGGGCCGGGCCGTGGGGCTCGGCCGCCCTCGCCGATCGCCTCGGGGGACGGCGATCGGATTGAGCAGGCGGGATTGTCGAGTCTCGGACGTCTTCACGCTCGGCCGGGGTAGAGCGGCCGAGGCGGGGGGAGGTCGCGTTACAGCAGGCTGGCGGTCTCGCCGCCCTTCTTCTCCAGCGTGATGTTCATGCCCAGGCCCTTGATCTCGTTGCACAGCACGTCGAACGCGACGGGCATGCCGGCCTCGAGCGTGTTGGTGCCCTTGACCATGCTCTCGTAGATCTTGGTGCGGCCCTCGACGTCGTCGGACTTGACGGTGAGGAGCTCCTGAAGGATGTAGGCCGCGCCGTAGGCCTCCAGCGCCCACACTTCCATCTCGCCGAAGCGCTGGCCGCCGGTGCGGGCCTTGCCGCCCAGGGGCTGCTGGGTGATGAGGCTGTAGGGACCGGTGGCGCGGGCGTGGATCTTGTCGTCCACGAGGTGGTGCAGCTTCAGGATGTACATGTAGCCGACGGTGGTCTTCTGCGTGAAGGGCTCGCCGGTGCGACCGTCGAAGAGCTGGACCTTTCCGCCGCGGGGCATGCGGGCCAGAAGCTTGCGCCAGTGCGGGAACGTGGCGTTCTTCTCGTGCTCGGCCAGCTCGGCCTCGACGGCCTTGTTGGCCTCGTCCACGGCGGCGTGGACCTCGTCCTCGGTCGCGCCGTCGAAGACGGGCGTGACCGCCTGGAAGCCGAGCACCTTGGCCGCCCACCCCAGGTGGGTCTCGAGGATCTGCCCGACGTTCATGCGGCTGGGCACGCCCAGCGGGTTGAGCAGCACCTCGACGGGAGTGCCGTCCTCCATGAAAGGCATCTCTTCCTCGGGCACGATGCGGGCGATGACGCCCTTGTTGCCGTGGCGGCCGGCCATCTTGTCACCGACCGAGAGGTGCCGCTTGGTCGCGAGGTAGACCTTGACCATCTCCAGCACGCCGGAGGGGAGCTCGTCGCCCCGCTTCATGTGCCCGACCTTACGGTCCTTCTCCTTGCGGTTGGCCTCGATTCGCGGCCAGAACTGCCGGTAGGCGACCTCGGCCTGTTCGCGCAGCTCCTTGCTGCCCTTGATCCACTTGAGGTCGAAGTTGGAGACCTGCTCCATGATGACCTCGGCGATATCGCTGGCGCCCACCTTCTGGCGGGTGCTCGGGTCGATCATCTCCGTGCCGACGATCCGGTTGACCTCGGCGATCATCTGCTTGAACAGGCCCATGGCCTGCTGGTCCATGTCCTTGCTGTACTCGTCGATCTCGGCCTGCAGCCGCTTCTTCTGGTCGGCCGAGAGGTGCATACGCCGGCTGAAGCGGCGGGCGCCGATGACGATGCCCTCGACACCGGCGGGCACCTCCAGCGAGTCGTTCTTCACGTCCTCGCCGGCCCGCCCGAAAATCGCGTGCAGCAGCTTCTCCTCGGGGGTGAGCTCGCTCTTGCTCTTGGGGCTGACCTTGCCGACGAGGATGTCGCCCGGGCCCACGCGGGCGCCCAGGCGGATCACTCCGTGCTCGTCGAGGTTGCGGAGCATCTTCTCGCTGACGTTGGGGATGTCGCGGGTGAACTCCTCGCGCCCCAGCTTGGTCTCGCGGATCTCGACGTCGAACGCGTCGATGTGGATGCTCGTGAAGGTGTCGTCCTTCACCAGCCGCTCGTTGATGACGATCGCGTCCTCGAAGTTGTACCCGTCGAAGGTGTTGAACGCGACCATCACGTTCTTACCGATCGACAGCTCGCCGTGCCGGGTGCTCGGCCCGTCGGCGATGTTCTCACCCTTGGCGACCTTCTGGCCCTTCTTGACGATGGGGCGCTGGTTGAGGCACGTCCGCTCGTTGAGCCCGGCGAACTTCCGCAGCACGTACTCGTCGGAGTTGTCGATGATGATGCGACGGCTGTCGACATAGGTCACCGTGCCGGCGTTCTTGGCCTTCACCACCATGCCCGAGTTGTGGCCGACGGGCTTCTCCATGCCGGTGGCGATGCAGGGCGGATCGACCTTGATCAGGGGCACGGCCTGGCGCTGCATGTTCGAGCCCATCAGCGCGCGGTTGGCGTCGTCGTGCTCGAGGAAGGGGATGAGGGCCGCGGACACGCCCACGATCTGCTTGGGCGCGATGTCCACGTACTCCACCATGTCGCTGCCGATCTCGGCCAGCTCGCCGTCGACGCGGGCCAGGATCATGCCCTTCTTGAGGCGGCCGTCCTTGTCGATCGTGTCGGCCGGCGCGAGCACCGCCTTGATTTCCTCGTCGGCCCGCAGTTCGACGAGCTTGCCCGTGAGCTTGCCGTCCTTGGCGATGCGGTACGGCGTGCGGATGAAGCCGTAGTCGTCGATGCTGGAGTAGATGCCCAGCGAGCTGATGAGGCCGATGTTGGTGCCTTCGGGCGTCTCGATCGGGCAGATGCGCCCGTAGTGCGAGATGTGCACGTCGCGGACCTCAAAGCCCGCACGCTTGCGGTTGAGGCCGCCCGGACCCAGGGCCGAGAGTCGCCGCTCGTGCACAAGGCTCGAAAGCGGGTTGGTCTGGTCGACCACCTGCGAGAGCTCGCTGCGACCGAAGAAGAAGTCGATCGCCGAGCTGATGCTCTTGGAGTTGACCAGGTCCGCGATCTTGGCGATCTCGTCCGGGTCCTTGACGCTCATGCGTTCCTGCACGGTGCGGCGCAGCTTGAGGAAGCCCTTGCGGAGCTCCTCCACCGCGAGCTCGTCGAGCGTGCGCAGGCGGCGGTTGCCGAGGTGGTCGATGTCGTCGACCTGGGCCGCGGGACGGCCGGTCTTGGGGTCCAGCCGCTTGCTGCGGAGGTCCAGCACGTAGGTGATGACCTTGAGGAAGTCCTCGGCCCGGAGGAACATCGCGTCCTCGGGGATGTTGAGGTTGAACTTCCGGTTGATGCGGAATCGTCCGACGCGACCGAGGCGGTAGCGGTTATCGTCGTAGAACTTCTCGAGGAAGAGCTGCTTGGCCTTCTCCACCTGCGGCGGGTTGCCGGGGCGGAGCTTGGTGTAGATCTTCAGCAGGGCCCGCTCGTAGTCGTTGGCGGCCTCGAACTGCTCCAGCTTCTCCTCCGCGACCGTGTTGAGGATCAGCGTGTCGGAGGGGTTCTGGATGATCCGGACCTTCTTGAGGCTGCTGTTGACGATCTTTTCGGCCGCGTCGCCGATCTGGCGACCGACGTGCACCAGCTCCTCGCCCGTCTCGGTGTCGATGATCGTGGCGGCGGCCCAGAACTCGGGCTTGACCTTCTCGACCGCGACCTCGTTGACCTCGTAGAACAGGCTCAGGATCACGTCCGTCGCGGCGATCGACTCGTCGAGGCAGCGGAGGAACGTCGTGGCCGCGAGCTTGGTGCTCTGGTCGATCCGCATCGCCAGAACGTCCTTCTTGGTGACCTCCAGCTCGATCCACGAGCCTCGCTCGGGGATGATTCGGGTGGAGTGCAGCGGGCGGTCGCCCTCGGCCGAGACGATGGAGAAGTCCACGCCGGGGGAGCGGTGCAACTGGCTGACAATCACACGCTCGGCGCCGTTGACGATGAACTCGCCGCCGCCCATCATGATCGGGAACTCGCCGAGATAAATCTCCTCTTCGGCGATGTCCGGGTGGCCCTCGCGCACCAGACGGACCGATACACGGAACGGCATGCCGTAGGTCAGGCGCAGCTCGCGGCACTCGTCCGGGGTGTACCGGGCCTCCTCGAGGGAATAGGCCTGGTACTCCAGGCGCATCGTCCCGTCGTAGCTCTCGATCGGGAAGACCTCGCGCATGAGCGCCTCGAGCCCCACGCTTGAGTCGCGGGATTCGGGCGACTTGCTCAGTTGCAGAAACCGCTCGTACGCATCGGTCTGGATCTTGGTGAGGGTGGGAACCGTGATGCCGTCACCACGCTTGGAAAAATCGCGCACGTTGGTCGCTGCCATCGGAGTCCCTCAGATGGTGTGATCGCCGTACAGGCCGTCGCCGGCCGTCGGTCAGAATTTCGTGAAGTACGTGTCGCCCAAATCGCCCATTGCCCGTCGCGCTGTCGCGAGTCGAATCGCCTA
Organism: uncultured Phycisphaeraceae bacterium; assembly: GCA_964630785.1. Classification (GTDB taxonomy): domain Bacteria; phylum Planctomycetota; class Phycisphaerae; order Phycisphaerales; family UBA1924; genus JADLCX01. The sequence goes on from CAZVZG010000006.1 coordinate 123,104, forward strand.
GTGTACCCGCGCACCACGTTCCGGGCAAGCGGCCCCACCAAGCGCAAAGTAAGGGCTTCCCGCGAACCGGGAAGCCCTCAACCTTGGTTGTTTCTCGATCGGTCACTTTTCATAAGTGACTGATTCTCAAGGACTTAGGCCAGCTCGACGGTGCCGCCGGCCTCTTCGACCTGCTTCTTGAGCTTCTCGGCGTCGGCTTTGGCCAAGCCCTGCTTGATCGGCTTGCCGGGGGCCTCGACGAACGCCTTGGCCTCGGCCAGACCCAGGCCGGTGGCCTCGCGGACCACCTTGATGACGGCGATCTTCTTGGCGGGGTCCGAGCCCTTGAGGACGACGTCGAACGTGCTCTTCGCTTCGGCCGCCGGGGCCGCCGCACCGCCGCCGCCGCCGGCCATCACGACCGCACCGCCGGCCGCGGCCTCGATGCCGTAGGTGTCCTTCATGTACTTGCCGAGCTCGACGGCGTCCTTGAGGGACAGACCGGCCAGCTTGTCACCGAGTTCCTGAATGCTCATGGGTCAATCCTCGATCTGCTTGCCCCGCGGCGCGCGGCCGCGGGTGTGTTGATCCGCCCGATAGGCGCCGGAACAGTTCCGGCATTTAACCCCGTTCGGGGCCAGTCTGGCGGCGTATCGCCTGCTTCTACCGGGGTTCAGCCCGCCTTCTTGGCGATGGCCTCGCCCTTCTCCAGTTTGGTCTCGATCGACTTGATGATGCCCGCGACGGTCGAGCCCGGGCCCTTGACCTGCGCCAAGAGCGATCGGGCCGGCCCGAGCAGCAGGGCCACGGTCTGGCCGAGCGCTTCCTCGCGGGTTGGATACTTGCTCAGCTCGGTCACGCCGGCCTTGCCCTTGTAGAGCGTGCCGTCGAGAATCGCGCCCTTGAGCTCCACCAGCGGGAACTCGGCCAGCGCCTTGACCAGCTCTCGGGCGACGTGGACCACCGACGCCCCGCCGTAGCACACCACGCTGGGGCCTTCGAGCAGCGGGTCGAACGCCGCGAGCCCGGTGTCCTTGAACGCGGCCCTGGCCAGCGAGTTGCGGACGGTGGTCAGCTTGATCTCTTTTTCACGCAGCGCCTTGCGCAGACGGGTGGTGTCGATGCCGGTCACGCCGCGCATGCTGATGAGCGCCGCGTCGTTGAAGCCTTCCATCCGGACCTTGTAGTCACGGACGATCATCTGTTTGATCTGCTTGGACATTTGCCCGACTCCTGGGAACCAACCCGCTATTCGCTATCCGATATCCGCCATCCCGTTTACTCGGCCACGACGGCCTGGGCGATCTTGACCTGCACGCTGGGCGTCATGGCGCCCGCGATGGCGCACTTCTTGATGAACAGACCCTTGGCCGCGCTAGGCCGGGACTTCTCGATGGTGTGGATGAAGTGCTCAAGGTTGGCCGCGAGGTCCTCGGCCTTGAACGACATCTTGCCGATCACCGCGTGGACATTGCCGCCCTTGTCGTTGCGGTATTCGACCTTGCCGGCCGAGTATTCCTTGACCGCGCCGGGCACGTCCTGCGTGACAGTGCCGCTCTTGGGCGAGGGCATGAGGCCCTTGGGGCCGAGCACCTTGCCCAGCTTAGACACCACGCGCATCATGTCCGGCGTGGCGACGGCCACGTCGAAATCCATCCAGCCGCCCTCGATCTTGGCGACCAGGTCGTCGGCGCCCGCCTCGACAGCGCCCGCGTCCTTGGCGGCCTTGGTCAAGTCTTCGCGGCAGAACGCGATCACGCGCTTGCTCACGCCGATGCCCCGCGGCAGGCTGACCGAGCCGCGGATCGCCTGGTCGGCCTGGGCCGGGTCGATGCCGAGGTACATCACCACGTTGACCGTCTGGTCGAACTTGGTGCCCTTGAACTTCTTGACCGCGCCGCACGCCTCCGCGGGGGCCAGGGCCTCCGCGGGCTGCAGTTCGAGGTTTGCTCGCTGACGCTTGCTGGGTTTGCGTGTCTTGCTCATCCGGCTCAGCCCTCCACCGTAACGCCCATGTTCCGGGCCGTGCCTTCGATGATGCGACACGCCGCCTCGAGCGAGCCCGCGTTCAGGTCGGCGAGCTTCTCCTTGGCGATCGACTCGACCTGCTTCTTGGTGATCTTGCCGACCTTCTCCTTGTTCGGGACGCCCGAGCCCTTCTCGATCTTGGCGGCCTCGCAGATGAGCACGGACGCGGGCGAGCTCTTGATCTCGAACGAGAAGGTGCGGTCGTTGTACACCGTGATCACGCAGCCCACGACCTTGCCGTTGAGCTTCGCGGTGGCGTCGTTGAACTGCTTGACGAACTGCCCGGGGTTGATGCCGGCACCGCCGAGCGCGGGGCCCAGCGGGGGCGCGGGCGTCGCCTTCCCACCCGGGGCCATCACCTTCAGACGATTGACAACTTCTTTCTTGGCCATGCTGCTCCACCTCCCACCGGCCGGCCGACGCGGCCCCACAAGGGCCATTGCTCGGCTACTCGTTCCCGGCCAAGGGAGGCGAGCGGACGCGGTGGTAAACGGTCTTGGCTGTCCCCCGCCGGTCGTCCAGTCAGACCCCCGGCAGGGACGCAATAGTTGGCAGGCCGCTGAGCCCGGTCAAGTTCCGATCAACCTTGCCCGGTTTCAATAGAATCACCGTCGGGCCCGTGGCGGAACGGCAGACGCAGCGGACTTAAAATCCGCGGCCGGTTCATCCCGGCGTGTGGGTTCAACTCCCACCGGGCCCATTGCCGGCGATGGGGCAGTCCTGTCCACAGCATCCCGAAGCGGGCCATACCGCAAAATGAAACAGGGGCCCCGGCAACCGCCGGGGCCCCTGCAATCGATCCTGTCTTTGCGGGTGGGCACGCGGTTACGGGCAACCGCTGAAGTAGCCGCCCAGGAAGTCGAAGATGTCCTGCACGTTCGTGGCCGAATCGTGGTTGTAGTCGGCGTTCTGGGAGAAGTAGCCACCGAGGAAGTCGAACAGATCCTGGACGCCCAGCGACCCGTCGTGGTTCCAGTCGGACGGGCAGGGATTGTCCTCGCAACCCGTGGTGACAAACTTGAAGTCGTCGATCGCCGCCTCGACCGTGTCGGGAGCGCCCAGGTCTTGGGCGATAAAGCGAACCTTCATCTGGCCGGTGAGCGGGATGCTCACGGGAATATCCGCCAACTCCCAGCCGCCGTTGCCCGACGCCGCATCGACGGTTTCGAGCGTGACCCAGGTCGCGCCGTTGTCGTTGGAGATCTGCGAAACGAACGGATCGTTCCGCGACGTGGAGGTTCCGCTGAAGTACCAGCGCCAGTACTGCACGCGGGCGGTCAGCACACCCGAGAGGTCGATCACCGGCGAGACCAGCGTGGTCTTGCCGCCGTCAACGTCGGCCGCACCGGCGGGGCCGCCCGCCGTGCCCTGACCCGTGAACCAGCAGTTGACACCGGGATCCGGGGTGTGATCGTCCCCGGGCTGGATCATGACCGCGCCGGAGCCCGGGTTGTAGCTGGTGGGGATCGGGTCGCCGCGCACCCAGCGGCCCGACACCGCCGCGGTGTCGCTCGGATCGGAACCGACCCAGTTCTTGTCGATCTCAAAGTCGTCCGGGAAGGTGGTCGTCACAACGCCGACCGGCCGAGCGAACGGAGCGTTCGCCCCCTGCAGAGGCCAGGTCACCACGCCGCTGGTGGCGCCCGTGGCCTGGATATAAAACGAGACCACGTGCCCGCAGCTCGTGCCCGGGATCTGGGCGGTGTAGGAGTCGCCCGTGGTGTGGGTCATGGGGACCTGGGTGAACGGATCGCCCGGCGTGCTGCTGTAGCGGTAAAAGGCGAAGGCCGAATCGGACTGCACCTGATCGTCGCCGGGCGTGATCGTGCCGGTCAGCGTGAAGGGCGTGCCGGGCGGGATCAACTCGGGCACGGTCGCGGTGTCCACCCGCACGCGGATGTTCCGCGGGATCTGGACGCTCGGCACCGGGATGCCCGTGAACGCCACCTCGGCCGGAGAGGCGTCGGCGTGGGCGTCGGCGGGCTTGTAGAGCTCGATCGTGCCCGAACCTGTGCCCGGCTCGGCGTTGGCGTCGAACCGGAAGTTGTACATGGTGCCCCAACGCAGCGCGTTGGCGTTGTCGTTGGTTGCGTAAGCCTCGGTAGCCCAGCGCAGAGTCGTTGAGCCGATGCTGGGCGTCCACTCGGTGTTGCTGAAGTTGCGGGGCGTAGCGCCCATCGGGATGCCGTCGCCGCTGTGATAGAGGCCGCCCTTGAAGCCAAGGTTCTCGGGCACCACGCCGGTGGGCAGATTGAAGCGGATCCCACCCGCCGAGCGGTCGCTGCAGACATTCTCCACGGCGTACTCGTAGTGGTAGGTGCCGTCGTTGTTGTCGGTCACCTTGCAGGCCACGTACATGGTGCCGGTGCACTGGTGGTAGACCGTGTTGGCCCCGACGGTCTCCGCGTACACGCCGTCGCTGGGAATGTCGACCCGCACGATGGTGACGGTGGGGTCGGCGTCACGCCACGCGAAGATCGCGGGCTTGGTCCGTTGCGTGGTGGAGGCGAGCGTCACGTTGACCGTGGTCGCGTTGACATAGTTGAGGTTGATGCGCCGGTACGAGGCGTTGTTGGCCGCGTTGCCGGCCAGGGCGTCGTCACGGGTGACGTACTGGCCTTCGACGAAGTACTGCGCACCGGCATTGAGGCTGGTGCGGATGTCCTCGTCCCGGACCTGGAGGCGACGGGCCACGGTTCCGTTCCACGTCGGGTTGGCGGGCGGATACACGAAATATCCGGTCGCCGCGTTGACCTGGTAGCGAGGTCCGGCGTTGGTCTGGCCGCCGTTGAGGCCCGCGCTGTACGGGTCGGAGCAGCCCACGCCCAGCACTGTTCCACCCTGTCCGCTGCACGAGCCGCAGATGCTGCCGGTGAGGGCGGTGAAGCCGTGCTTGAGCCAGGACTGACCGATCTGCTCGAAGCGCCCGTCCTTCAATCGGTACATGTTCTGACCGATGACCGGGTGCTGGTTGTTATTCGCCTGCCAACTGACGTTCTGCGTGCCCATGTTGCACGAGATGGTCCCGACGGCGAAGGCGTGAACGCCGCCGACGCTTCCGTAGTAGTCCAGGTCGTAGAGGTCGCCGACGATGACGTCGGGGCCGACCGACTGTCCCACCGACACCCCGGCCGCGCACAGCATCGCCGCGAGCGCCAGGCCAACCCGAGCACCAGTGACCATCTTCATATGGCATAATCCTCCGCGCGCCGAGCAGAATGGCCCAACGCGGCATTGATGAACCGAATGGTGTCCGATCTGGACGCCCCAGTCTAATCCCAAGAGTCAAGCGATGCACCCTAACATCGGCCGGGAATCCGACAATTTTGCTAAATTTTTGCCACAGAGCAACCCGGTTGGCCCCAACCGTCCCCCGGTCTATACTCTCGGCCCAACCCCGACCGGGACCCTCCCGCCGGGGCCGTTGTCCCTGTCTCAGGAGCAGCCTCGTGGTTCGGATTCGCATGCAGCGCGTTGGTCGTCGGCACGTTCCCTTCTTCCGGATCAACGCGATCGACAAGCAGATCAAGCGCGACGGCAAGGTGCTTGAGAACCTGGGCTGGTACAACCCCTCGGCCAAGGACGAGTCCAAGCAGCTCCTTCTCAACGACGAGCGCGTCAAGCACTGGCTCGCGATGGGCGCCCGCCCCAGCGACACCATGATGGACATCCTCTCCAAGCGGAACCTCGTCGACGCGGCCGCGTGGAAGGCCGTCCGCGACACCCGGGCCAAGGCCCGCCAGGAGCACGCCGCGAAGCTCGCGGCCGCTCCCAAGAAGGACGACAAGAAGAAGTCCTGAGCCCGCGGCCGACAACCCGATCATCGAACCCAAACCCGCGGAAGCCCGCGGGTTTTTCGTTTACCATCGCCCATGCGCTTCGACGTCCTCACCACCTTTCCCGAGATGTTCGACGCGTCCGCGCCAGCCGCGGCGCTCAACAGCAGCATCCCCGCCCGCGCCCGTGCGGCGGGGCTGGCCGAGTGGTACGCGACCGATGTCCGCTCGTACGCGACCAACAAGCATCAGAAGACCGACGACCGGCCGTTTGGCGGCGGGCCCGGCATGGTCATGATGTGCCAGCCCGTGTGGGACGCCGTGCACGACATGGAAGCGTTCGACCCGCGGCCCGCCACGCGGATCCTGCTTACGCCGCAGGGACGGCCGCTTTCGCAGTCCATCGTCGAAGAACTCGCCGCTCGCCCCCGCCTGCTCCTCATCGCCGGCCACTACGAGGGGATCGACGAGCGCGTCATCGAGGCCCTGGCCCCGCTCGAACTCAGCATCGGCGATTACGTTCTTTCGGGGGGCGAGCTCGCGGCCATGGTCCTTATGGACGCCGTTATTCGTCTTCTCCCGGGCGTGCTTGGGCACGAGTGCTCCGCGGCTGAGGATTCCTTTACCCCTCCTCCCTCAAACTCTGCCCGTCTTCTGGACTGCCCCCACTACACCAAGCCCCGAGATTGGATGGGGCGGACCGTACCGGATGTCCTGCTCTCCGGCGACCACGGCGCCATCGCCCGTTGGAGGCTTGAGCAGCGTTTGCAGCGCACCCGCGCCCGCCGCCCCGACCTGCTGGCTTGATGCCCCGATGCCGCGTGCCTCGATGCCTGCCTCTGTCCTCAATCCGGCTCCCGGTGGACCCAACCATCCACGCCGCTTAGACTTCGCCCCGCACTCCGGCGGTACCCAAACGGTTACCGATCGTCGGTTGAGCGCATTCGAGACCCCGCCATGCCCCGCACCAACGCCGTCGCCATCATCGAAGAGATCAACAAGTCCACGCTCAAGGGCGACCTGCCTCGCATGGACATCGGCGACACGGTCAACGTCCACTTCCGCATCGTCGAGGGCGAGAAAGAGCGCATCCAGGTCTTTCAGGGTGTGCTGATCTCTCGCACTGGTCGCGGCGTGAACGAGATGGTGACCCTCCGGCGTATCGTCGAGGAAATGGGCGTCGAGCGAATTGTGCCGATCCACTCGCCCCGCGTCGCCAAGTTCGAGGTGGTGCGTCACGGCGACGCCCGCCGTGCCAAGCTGTATTACCTACGCGACCGCATCGGCAAGAGCCGCCGGCTCCGCGAACGTCGCCGCGGCATGAAGCATGTCGGCGCCGACGCGGCTCAAACCTGAACGCCACAAGGCTCGGCTTCAAAAACGAGACGCCCCGGCCTCGCGCAGGGGCGCTTTTGATTTCGGCTGCGGACGAAACGCGAGCCCCGCGAGCGACCGAAGCTACTTGTCGCCCTTGAGCAGGTCCATGACCACCTTGCCCTTCTCGTCGTCCCGCTTCGCGGCCCAATCGAGCGCGGTCCAGCCGTTGGCCTTGTCCTTGATCGAGGTTGACGCGCCGGCCCGGAGCAACACCGGGACCTGGGTCGCGTCCGCTCGCTCCGCGGCGAGCATCAGGGGCGTGACGCCGTCCTCGTCCGCGGCATCGACCGCGGCCCCCCGTTTGATCAACAGTTCGAGGATCTCGGGGGCGACCTCGTTGCCCGCGGCGACGTGCAGCGCCGTGCGTCCGGTCTGATCCGTGGCGGTCACGTTTGCCCCGCTGTCCAGCAGCGCGGTCATGCGTTCGATGCTGTTGTTGCGGGCCGCGGCCATGAGCGCGGTCATCCGCCACTTGTTGCTGGCGTTGACGTCGGCACCGGCCCGGACCAGCGCTTTCACGCTCTCCAGATCGCCCCGCGCGGCCGCGAACATGAGCGCTGTGAAGCCGTCGGTCGTCCTCGCATCCACACGCGCACCCGCATCGATGAGCGCCTGCACCCTCGCGGCGTCGCCCCATCCCGCCGCGAACATGAGCGCGGTGCGCCCGTCGTCGGTTCGGGTCTCGGTCCGGGCCTTGGCGTCGAGCAGGGCCCTGACGGTGGTCGCGTTGCCGTCCATGCAAGCGATCATGAGCGGCGTGAGCCCGACGCGTCCGCTATCGGCCTGTCCGGGCCCGGCCGGCGCGTTGACGTCGGCGCCGGCCGTTGCCAGGCGCTGCACCCCCGCGGCATCGCCCTTGGCCGCGAGCATGCAAAGCCCTGTCCCGTCCGGGGGCGCGGCCTGGGCCTGGGTCGATCCGGGCATGTTCCTGCTCAGCGACTGCACTCCGTAGAGGATGAGCGCGCCCAGCGCGAGCAGGGCGATCACCCCGACGAAACTGCCCAACGGACTGCGTCGGTTCGACATCGGACGATCCTCCCACGATTCCCAGGATTTGTCGGTCCTGCCCACGCCGGCTCACTCCTCGGCCACTGGGCCCTTGAACGCCGCGATGACGTCCTGCTGGATGTGCGCGGGCGTCGGCTCGTCGTGGCTGTATTCCATCGAGAAGCTGCCGGTCCCGCCGGTCATGCTCTTGAGCTGGTTGGAATAGGACTGCAACTCGCCCAGAGGCGCCACGGCCTTGATCAAGCACGTGTCCGAACCGATCATCTCCGTCGCCTGCACCCGCCCCCGCTTGCCCGAGAGGTCGGCGTTGATGTCGCCCATGTAGCGGCTGGGCGCGGTGATCTCCAGCAGCACGTAGGGCTCGAGCAGTTTCGGCCGGGCGTTCCTCACGCCGTCGATGAAGGCGTACTTGCCCGCGGTGACGAAGGCGATCTCCTTGCTGTCCACGGCGTGGTACTTGCCGTCGTAGACGCTGACTTTGATGTTGGTCATCGGGTACCCGGCAACGGCCCCGTCGGAGAGCATCTGCCGCACGCCCTTCTCGATCGCGGGCATGAACTGCTTGGGGATGGTCCCGCCGACCGTGTCGTTCACAAACTCGAACCCCTCTGGGTGGTCGCCGGGCAGCGGCTCGACGGTCAGGTACACCTCGCCGAACTGCCCCGCGCCGCCGGTCTGCTTCTTGTGGCGGTGGTGGCCGTTGGCCTTGACGCTGATCGTCTCCTTGTAGGCGACCTTGGGCGGGCTGGTGAGCACCTCGATGCCCAACGTCTTGAGCTTCTCGAGCATCACGCGCAGGTGAAGCTCGCCCATGCCGCGGACCACCGTCTGCTTGGTCGCCGCGATCCGCTCGACCACGAAGCAAGGGTCTTCGGACTGGAGCTTGTGCACCGCGCCGCTGAACTTGGTCTCGTCGGCGTGGTTCTTGAGCTCGACCGCCAGGCCGAACATGGGCCTGGGCATGGGGAGCGGCTTGAGGCGCACGCCGTCGGCGTCGTGGCTCTCGTGCAACACGCTGTTGAAGCGGACCTCTTCGATCTTGGCCACCGCGCCGATCTGCCCCGGGCCGAGCTCGTGCACCTCGGTGTGCTCCTTGCCCCGGAGCCTGAACATGTGCCCCACGCGGATCGTCTTTTTCTGGTCGTCCAGCAGCAGGTCCTGCTTGTGCTTCACCACGCCCTGGTGCACGCGGAAGATGCCCAGCTTGCCCACGAAGGGGTCGGTGCTCACCTTAAAGATGTGCGCGATGAGCGGGCGGTGCTCGTCGGGATCGGGCCGGTAGGCCTTCTCGCCGGTCTGGTCTTCGTCTTTCTTGAGGAACTCGGACGGGTGGACCTCGGCGGGGCTGGGGCACAGGCTCGCCAGCACGTGCAGCAGGTCCTCGATGCCCGCGCCCGTTTTGGCCGAGCAGAAGCAGATCGGTACCAGGTGCCCTTGCTCAAGGCATCGCTCGAACGCCGCGTGCAGTTTGGCGGCGTCGAACGCGCCGCCCTCGCCCGTCTCCAGGTACTGCAGCGTCAGGTCTTCGTCGACCTCGATGACCTGCTCGACGATCTGTTTGTGCGCATCGCGGACCGAACCGAAGGCGGTCTGGTCACCAGCCGCATCGGTGCCGTCGTGCTCGAAGACGTTGATCACGCCCTTACCGTCGGGCGTGGGCAGGTTGATCGGCAGGCAGATCGAGCCGAACGCGTCCCGCAACTGCGCCGTGAGCATCTCCAGGTCGCACTCGGGGTGGTCGATCTTGTTGACGATGATCATGCGCGGCAGCTCGCGTTCGGACGCGACGCCCATCATGCGGCGCGTGACGTTCTCGATGCCCTTGGAGGCATCGACCACCACGGCCACAGTCTCGACCGCGGGCAGACAGCCGATGGCGTGCCCGAGAAAGTCCGCCAGCCCCGGCGTGTCGATCAGGTTGATCTCGTGCCCCTCAAAGGGCATGTACACCACGGCGGGCTGGAGCGAGTGCTTGTGGTGCCGCTCTTCGTCGGTGAAATCGCTGACGGTGTTCCCCTCTTCCACCGTCCCCATCCGCTTGATCACGCCCGTCGCCAGAAGTAACCGTTCGGTCAGGGTGGTCTTCCCTGACCCGGTATGGCCCACGAGGCAGATGTTCCTGATTTCCGAAACGTTGGTGGTCGGCATGGCGATTGATCCCTCTCGCCCCGGCCATCGCGGCCCGGGCGTCATGGCGTGCGTGCTCGCGCCGGCCGGGCCGCTCCGCCTCTCTCCCTACCCCCTCCCACCACCTCCGGCTCCGCCCGACGCGAGTATCGCCAGTGTACAGGTCCCGGCCACCGGAGCCAAAGGGACCGTCCGGGCGAGCAGGTCGGTCGATCGCCTGTTCTGGTGTGGTTCGGATGGCCGGTCCGGCGGCCCGCTCAGGCCAGCACGTCCATGGTCATGCCGCGGGGCAGCATGGTCGTCTGCGTGTAGGCGTGATGGACGGTTTCAACGACCCGTTGCACCGCGGCCGGGTGAACCTCGCTCAGCCTGCGCGGCAAGGCCCACAAGTCGCCCACACGGTGGGATTCGGCCCTCGTCGAAGGCGGTCTGTCGGGGCGGGCCGAACGCTCCACTCCGTGATCGACGGCGTCCTCCCGGTTGACCCGCTCGATCCAGCGTGAGTACGGCACCGGTCCGTCGAGCCCCGCACGGGCCAGGTCCGCGTTGTTCGACCGGAGGTACTCGTCGAACGCGACCGGACGCACCCACTCCGGGCAGCCCCCCTCGTTCACCCGGGCGCACGGCAAGGCGACCCGGCAGCACCAATCGTGGCACGGGGGCCGGAGAGCGTGGTGCGCGGGGGTAGATGGGGGCAAGATCGGATCGGGCCTGAACACACCCCACAGGCTTCGAACCGTGTGCCCGGGCGGTGCGCCCGGTAAGATCGCCCGCGGCCATGTCCGGGCTCACACGCGGACCGGTCCGTGCTGCCCGGACGCAACAAGCGGGCGCGGACGTTGCCCCCACGCCACGAGAACCCATCCACGTTCCCTCTCTCCGCCCGCTCACGGGTCATGCTCCGAACCGCCGACCTCGATTACCACCTGCCGGAGGAACTGATCGCGACCGAGCCGGCTTCGCCGCGAGATTCGGCGCGGCTGATGGTGCTCCGCCGGAGCGACCCGGACTTCCTCGCGCACCGGCGAGTGAGCGACCTGCCAGAGTTCCTCGTGCCGGGCGACCTGCTGGTCGTCAACCGCACGCACGTGCTGCCCGCCCGCTTCCGCGGCGTCCGAACCGACACGGGCGGCAAGGCCGAGGGGCTGTTCGTGCAGGAACTGCCCGGTGGCGTGGACTGCTCGCTCGTTTGGCAAGTGTTGCTCAAACTCCGACGCGCCAAGCCGGGCGTGATTGTGCGGGCCTTGCATTCCGACGGCACGCCCGGCCCGATCCACCTCCGACTTATGGAACGGATCGGCGCCGAGTCGGGCGACGACACCGGCGGCTGGCGGGTCGCCGTCGAAGGCCACGACGCGGGAGCAACCACCCGGTACGTCCTCGAACGCATCGGTCTGACGCCGCTGCCCCCGTACATCCTCGCGGCCCGGCGACGGCACGACGAGGCGAGCGGCATCGCTCGCGACCGCCACGACCGCGAGGTCTACCAGACGGTCTACGCGGCCGCGGACGAGCACGAATCGCACGGGCGTGGTTCGGTGGCCGCGCCCACGGCGGGGCTGCACTTCACGCCCGACCTGCTCTCCCGCCTCAACGCCGGGGGCGTGGATCGCACGGAGGTCGTCCTGCACGTGGGCATGGGCACGTTCAAGCCGGTCGAGACCGAGTTTGTGGAACGCCACGCCATGCACGGCGAGTGGTGCGAAGTCCCCCCCGAAACCGCGCATCGTCTCCAGAGAGCCCCCCACGCAAGTGAGGGTTCGCGTTCCCCAATCGCCACCGACCCTCACCCACACCCGCCCACCGTCGTCGCCGTGGGCACCACCACCGCCCGAACGCTCGAGTCGTTCGCGTCGCCCGACGAGATGCTCGCAACGCCGGCCAAGGAAACCCGGCTGCTCATCACACCCGGTCACCGCTTCCGTCACGTCGGCGCGTTGATGACCAACTTCCACCTTCCCCGCAGCACACTGCTGGCGATGGTCGCGGCATTCCTCGACGACGACGATCGCGTTCGCGGGGAAGGCCTGTCGCGGCTGCTCGCCGCCTACCGCACCGCCGTGGATGCCGGATACCGCTTTTACAGTTTCGGCGACGCGATGGTCATCCTGCCCTGATCGCCTCCAGAATCTCAACGACTCCGCGCGCCTCGGGTTCGCTCGCCACCATGTCCGCCCGCGGCTTGAGTTCTTGCGCCGCGTTGGCCGGACAGGCGAACCACCCGCAGTGCTCACGGATCGCCAGATCGCTCATCGTGTCGCCGATGCCCGCGATCCGCTCCCTCGGCACGCCCGTCGATTCGATCAGCCGGCGCATCCCCGTCGCCTTGCTGACATGCCTGAGGTCGCAGTTGATGTAAAGCCACGTCATGCTCACACGAAGCGGCCAGCCGCACTTGTCGAACTGCTCCCCCACACGCCCCCAAATCTCCTTCAGCACCCGCGTATCCGGGTGATAGAGCGAGATCGACGCCGCCTTGCCCGGCTGCTGGCTCACACCGACCGGCCCGAACTCGCGTTCCAGCCACGCCGAAGCCTCGCGCACCGCCGCGAGGTGCTCGCGCGTGATCGACGAGTCCATCAGGTACTCGTTGGTCCCCGGGTGATACAGCCACACGCCGTTCTCGGCCACGCACGGCACGCTCAGGTTGCCAACCACCTTGCACATCGCCTCCGCGAACGGTTGCGGCCGGCCCGAGCAGAGCGTGAGTCGGGGCATCCCGCACCGATCGGCGTCCCGGTTCCACGCCGCAATCTTCGACAGGCTCTCCAGGTCCATCGCGGTGTTCGACTCGGGTTGAAGACACCCGTCGATGTCCGACACAATCAGGTCGAAGCGCGGGTGCGAGGTGCGGGCGAGCGGCGTCATGACGGAGGGTATTCACTGCTCCACGCCAGCCACGCCCCGTGATAGACTCGCGGCGTGAAGTACTCGCGGTTCGAGGACTTGCCCGTGTGGAAGGCGGCGACGGAGCTGTTCGCCGGCGTGGACTCGCTCTGCGACGATGACGCGATTCGTCGCCGCGTCGACCTCGCCGACCAGATGCACCGCGCCGCCCTATCGGTCTCCAACAACATCGTCGAGGGCTTCGAGCTCGAAACGACGCAGCAGTTGATCAGCCATTTGTATATCGCCAGAGGGTCGGCGGGGGAGGTCAGGAGCATGCTGATACAAATCGATCGCCTGCCCCGTCTCGCCCATCTCAAATCTCAGATCTCAAATCTCAAATCTCAGGCTGAGTCCATCTCGCGTCAGCTCCGCGCCTGGGCCGACAGCCTTCAGAACTCCCCGATCGAAGGCCAGCGTTACCTGACCGACCAACAGCGGGAACTCGACGATCGCCGGGTGCGCCGACAGGCGTTCGAGGCGCGCCTGAGGGAAGTGGTTGCCGCGGCACGAGATCAGGGAGCCCACGCGGCACGCCCGCCGAGTTGATCCACGCAACTTCAGCCCCATCCAACGGCCCACACCCGCCATCCCCCCCATGCCCACACTCACCTACTCCACCGCCGGCGAATCCCACGGCCCCGGCCTTGTCGCCCTCGTCTCCGGCCTGCCCGCCGGGATCGACTTTGACACGGCCTTCATCAACGCCGAGCTCTCGCGCCGGCAGGGCGGCTACGGGCGCGGCGGGCGGCAGCGCATCGAGACCGACGCGATCGAGGTGCTCTCTGGCGTACGCCGCGGGCGCACGATCGGCTCGCCCGTGGCGATGCTCATCCGCAACAAGGATTCCCGCCTCGACGACCCCGCCAAGACCCCGCCCGTGTACACGCCGCGCCCGGGCCACGCCGACCTCGCGGGGAGCGTGAAGTATCTCACAACCGACTGCCGCGAGACGCTCGAGCGGGCCAGCGCGCGCGAGACGGCCGCGCGTGTGGCCGCGGGAGCGCTGTCGCGCTGCCTGCTGCGATCGGTCAATATCGAGTCTTTCGGCTTCGTCCGCTCCATCCTCGACGCGGCCTGGCCCGGCGATGTGACCGAGGACAACCGGCGATCGCTCGTCGCCGCACGCGACGCCAGCGAGACCTATTGCCCCGACGGCGCGGCCGGCCCCACCACCGCGCGCCATTGCGAGATCATCCGCCAGGCCAAGATCGACAAGGACACCGTCGGCGGGCTGGTTGAGTGCCACGTCTTCGGCTGCCCGCCGGGGCTCGGCTCGACGATGAACTGGCACGAGCGCCTCGACGCCCGACTCGCCGCGGCCGTCATGGCCATCCAGGCGTTCAAGTGTGTCGAGATCGGCCTGGGCAAGCAGTGCGCCGCCCGCACGGGCTCGCAGGTCCACGACCCGATCCGCTTCGACCCCTCGCGCGTCAACCGCCCCAGCCTCGGCTTCGTCCGCGACTCCAACAACGCCGGCGGCACCGAGGGCGGCATGACCAACGGCGCGCCGGTCGTCGTCCGCGGCACGATGAAGCCGATCTCCACGCTCCTCCGCGGCATGCCCAGCGTCGATCTCAACACCAAGCAGGCCGCCATGAGCGCCTACGAGCGGTCCGACATCTGCGCCGTCTCGGCCGCGAGCGTGGTGATGGAGAACGCGGTCGCCTTCGAGATCGCCGCGGCGTTCCTGGCCAAGTTCGGCGGCGACAGCCTGATCGAGACGCAGGACAACTACCAGCGATTCCTCAAGACCGCGCGCGAGCTGCCGCTCGAGCCACCCGCATCGCCGACCGCGATCGCCTGACCGACACCCCCGCCTCGCCCCGATCCACCGGCCACGCCCGCGTGCGCATCCGCCCAGCACGGAGTCTCCATGAACCTCGCCTTCTACGCCCTCGCGCTCCTCGCCGGCATTCTCCTGCCCGCACAGGCCGGCATCAACAGCCTGCTGAGCAAGCAGCTCAAGCACCCGGTCTGGGCCGCGCTGGCGAGCTTCACCGTGGGCACGTGCGCGCTGACGCTGTACGCGGTCTTCGCCGTGCGCCGGGTCCCGAGCGGGGTCAGGCTGTTCTCGATTCCCGCGTGGCTGTGGACGGGCGGGCTGATCGGTGCGGCGTATGTCACCGTCGCGCTCATCGCGGCGCCGCGCATCGGGGCGCTTGGGTTGCTCGCCGCCGGGCTCGCCGGGCAGGCGGTCGCGTCGGTCGTCCTCGACCACTACGGACTGCTGGGCTTCCCGGTGCACCACGTCAGCATCGGACGCGTGTGCGGGGTACTGCTGCTGGGCGCGGGAGTGGTGCTGGTCCGCTACTCCTGATGTCAAAGACCATTCCCGCTCTGGAGGTATTCGGGTCCGAGAATCGGTGCTTGGCCGACGCGTCCTCCGTTCGCCCGGGCGCTCCCGACCATCTTCCCGCGGCCCGTTCGCTCGCCATCATCAGGCGCGGCCTGAACGCTCCGATATCCCACGCATGGACCTCTTCGGCTCCCCCGCTCTGTTCATCTCGTCGTCGTTCATCGGGCTGGTCGGCACGGCGCTTTTCCTCTACGGCAAGAAGCAACCCGACCTCCGCTGCCTGTTCACGGGCGTGGGGATGTGCGTGTACCCGTTCTTCATCCACTCAGTTATTCTGATGTGGGTGCTCTTCGCCGCGCTCTCGGGCGGGCTCTACGCGATGATCCGCAGCAAGTGACGCGGCGACCGGCTCGCCGAGCACACCCCCACCTCACTTCCCCGCGAGCCTGTTCACCAGTTCCGCCAGCAGCTTCACGTCCTGGCTCTCGAGCACCCTGGTGATCTTGGCCGGCTCGACCTTGGCCTGCCGCAGCGCGGTCTCGACGTTCGCCCACAGACGCGTCTTCTTCTTGGCGTCCTCGCACAGGTACAGCTCGCCCACCGTCTCGCTCAGTTTCTGCAGGGCGATGGTGTCGATGTTGTCGTAGTACCGCTTGACGATCTTCTGCTGGTACGCGCTGAGGTGCTGTCCCTTGGCCAATCGCGACTCCTTTCGCTCAAAGTCTCCCGGCCTGACTCCACCCCGCCGTTGCTCGCCCGGAAAGTAGGCCAGCCCCTTCGCCCTCGGCCTACGGGCCCCAACGGTTCATCCCTTGGTCCACCCTCGCGCCCGCGCCCGGCCCGCCGCCCCAACTGCCCTGCACCGAACCCGCGGGCCCCTGTTGCGCGGCCATCTCCATACGGGCCTTGAGCATCGCCTGGTCCATGAGTTCCTGCATGTTCGGACGAGCCCCGGCCGCGCGGACGATCCACCACGGCACGGCCACGAGCAGGCACACCCCCAGCACCGATCCCAGCACGATCAGCCGCCGGCGCGAGCGCTGGTCGACCCACATCGCCCGCTTCCATTGCCCGTCCCGGAGGGTCTCGCGCGTGCGCGTCACCCGCTCACGCCACTGCTCGCGCAGAGTCGGGCCGACGCGCCGCTCGAACCGACGCGGCCGGCGCTCGCGCAGCCGCTCGAACGCGCGATCGAACGCTCTCCCTACTGCCGCGAATCGTTCCTCGAGCGATCTCATCCGTTTCGGTGCCGCTCCGCCCGCCCGTCAGCGGGAAATGTCCCGGCCCTTCACACCGTGCTGCGTCGCCCAGAAAAACAACGGGTACTCACCGTCGGCGCTGCTCGGACTGCCGCCTGTCGGGTACTGGCTCTCCCGCCCCCGCGGCGCCAAGAGCGGCATGCCGTCGCCCGGCCCGCCCGTGCCCGAGGGGATGAGTTCGCCGTGGTTGCCGCCCGTGGCCGCGAGGCGCGTCAGGTCGCTGATCTTCACCTGATCGACGCTCCCGTCGGCCAGGCCGATCGTGGTCTTGGATCGCGGGTTGCTCCACGCCGGGCTCTTGTCGCTCGTGACGCTCTGGCCCTGTCGGATCTCGACGCGTCTGGACTGGCTGAAATCGGCCCGCTCAAAGAGCAGCACCTTGGCGCTCGGCACGCTCACCGAACCCGTGGCGCTGGTCTTGACGAGTTGCGCCGTCATTGGAAGCCGCCCGCCGGCCGGGTACCGCTCGCCGTCGCTCCAGAACGTCGGCGAATAAAGGAACGACGAGGGCCAGAGCATCAGGGCGTCCAGCGTCTCGGGCCGGCTTCGCAACTGCCGTGCCTGGTCCACGAGGTCCGCGTCCGCGGGCGAGAACATCTCGTCACTTACGCGCGACCCGCCGCGCCACTCGGCGAGAAAGCTGTACCAGTAGTACGCGAAGAACTCCGTCGTCCACTGCGGCACGGGGGAGTCGAACTTCCACCGCAACCCCGAGTCGCCGATCCCCACCGCATCGCTCCAAGATCCCCCTCCCCCACCCGAGCCGGCAGCGCCCGGATCGTCCTCGGCTCGGAAGGGGTTGAGAAACTCCTCCTTGTGGTCGTTGGTATAGACGAACATCATCTGCGAAAGCGAACGGAGGTTGGCCATGCCGACTGTCGACTTGGCCTGCCGTCTCGCCCCGGCCAGCGCCGGCAACAGGATTGTCATCAGCACGCTGATGATCGCGATGACCACCAGCAGCTCGATCAGGGTGAACGCCCGGGCCCGTCGCATGAAAGCTCCCGTGTAAGGTCGCGACCGCGGAACAGGGGGGTGGGGAGGAGGGTGCGTGCAACCGCCCCCGCCCGCCACCGACCATCCCAACAAGTATACGAACCCACCCCGCTCACCCTGCTCGGGCGCGCCCCCCCTCCCCCCCAACCTCACAGCCCTGACCCGATGGGCTGTTCGCACCGTTGCACCCGGCGGTTGCCGGGCACAACCCATCGTGAGCCCCGGGGCATCAGCCGCTCGGACCACCCAAAGCACCGAAGCCGCCAACAGACAACGCCCGGCGGAGCGCCGGGCGTCGTCGAGCACAGGACGTGATGTCGGGCTGTCCGGACTGACTCACGCGCGCCGGCGCCGACGCGCGGCCAGCAGCAGGCCGACGCCCGCTCCCGCGAGCGTCGCGGGTCCCGGGATGCGGAGTTCGGCCGAAGAAGTGAAAGCCGACGTCACCGTGTATCCCGCCTGGTTGGGAATCGGGTTGGCGAAACTGAACGAGAACGCCTCGTTCGAGGCGATGCTCCCGCCGAGCACCGCTCCGGAAAATCGGACGTTCTGCCCGACGAAGTCGCTCCCGCCGAAGCTCGATGGGCTGGTGAGGAATCCGCTGTCGAACTCGATCGTGAAGATCGGGTTCATGCCGTCGAAGAAGTCGATCCGCCCCGCGTTGGTCGTCGCGAAGCCGGGCAGCACGGGCGTGACCACCAGCGGCGTCATCAAGAACGTGACGTCGGTGTAGTCGGGGGCCGCGGTGCCGGGCGTCAGCAGGTTCAGGCCCGTGCCGGCCCACCCGCCGGACAGAACCGGACCGGTGAGGGCGAAGAGCGGCGTCGCCGGGCTCGCGGCCGGATCGGCGAACGTCGCAACCGTGTCGGCCTGCGCAGCACCGACCAACGCGAGCGCACTCAGCGCGCCAATGACACCACAACGAATCTGCATCTCGATCTCCCCTCTCTGGGACTCTCTCAGCGCGTCCAGCGCCCCGCGGGCGAAGTGGACCGCCACGACAGAAAGTGCCTCACCGCACCCGGTCCGCAACGTCAGTGCATCGTTATCGAGGCCCGATACGGGAGATACCGCAAGTCCGCACGCGCCGGCACGTCCGAGAGCGCGCGGCCGGTGTTCGGGGTTTGGATTATCGGGCCCGGGGTTCGGCTCGCCGGGCGCGTCGGGCGCGGGCGCTCCGGGCCTTTGCGGGACTCGTGCGCGGTCCACCCGTCCAGTTCACCGCGCCCTCGATCCGCTCGGCGAACGTGTCGGCGATCGCCGCGTAGACCGAGTTCCGCACGTGCAACTCGTTCACCCACGCCTTCACGCCGCCACCGATCACGGCGCGCAGGTCCACGTAGTGGAAGTTTGGGTGTTCATTCGCGACCGCCGCGAGCGTGTCGTTGAACATGTCGATGAGCTCGCGGACGATCGCCACGCCGTCGGTGTCGGGGTCGATGCGTTTGGCGGCCAGCGCGGGGCGCAGCCACGGACCGATGAAGCTCAGCCCGATCGCCAGGCCGATGCCGCGTCCGTCCGGGTGCGGATACCCGTACCCGTGCGAGAAGATCTGCACGGCCGGCGCCGCCTCGGTGGCGCGACGCACCATGTCCGAGAGGACGCGCCTGAAGATCACGCGGATCACGTACTCCGCGTGCGCCCGGCGCAGCGTTCCGAACCGGGCCCCGGCGTGTTCAAGGAACTGGGCGAACTCCTCTCCGGCCACGTCGTTTCCGCCGCCTGAGAACAGCAGCACGCGCGCCCTGTGCCTCCGGAGCTCCCCGAGCACGTCCTCGAAGCGTGACGGCAGCGCCCGGTAGCCCGCCCTGGGGTCGAAGCGCGTCCCGTACACCAGATTTTCCAGCGTGTCGCCCGCTCGGGCGTGGTTCACCACGCGGTAGCGGTGGAGCTTCCGCAGGCAGTCGACGATGTCCGTGCCGATCGGGTAGTCGAACCACGAGTCGCCGTGCGCCACGACCAGTCGTTCGGCCGCGGAGCGTGCCCCGAGGCGGCGTGCCGCGGGCGCCGCTTCGGTATCCGCCCGCGCACCCGCCTTAAACGCCCGCACCTGCTCGGGCGTGAGCGCGTCCAGTCCTCGATGATTTCGCCTGCTCGGCATTGCCGGGAGCATACCGGCAACGCGGCGCCGCCGTGGCCCGCTGAGAAACGAAGAACGCCGCGCCCGGTCGATGGGCGCGGCGTCCTGTGGAACGCGTCGGCCGGTCCTGGGACGGACGGACAGGCCGACGCTTGGCGGGTGTTCATCCGGCCCGCGGCCCGATCACGGGCAACCGGCGAAGTACGCCGCGAGGAAGTCGAAGATGTCCTGCACACTGACCGCGCCCGAGTCGTTGAAGTCACCGGGGCAGCCGACCTTCACCGAGACCAGGTGCTCGGTCTGGTTGTTGGTGCTGCCGCAGTTGATGCTGCTCGCATCGCCGGCCAGCAGCCGCAGCGTGTACGAGCACGGACGCAGGCCCGCGGTGTTCCAGTCGGCCAGCACGCCCGAGACGTTGGTGTTGCCGGAGGCGATCGTCACCCAACCGTGCGCATCTCCGCCGGTGTATTGCAGCGACCAGCCCGCCAAGTGCGCGTCCGAGACGTTGCCCGTGATCTGCACCGTTCCGGAGCCGATGCTCCCGCAGGACGCGGGCGAGGTGATCTCGGCCACAGGGCGGGTGTTGTCGATGGTCAGGTCCCGCGTGACCGTGCGGGAGTTGCCGCAGTCGTCGGTGCCGGTAACGCGGACGCGGTAGTCGCCGTCCGCCACGGCCGCGCCGCCGGAGGTGGTGATCCACGAGCCCAGGCCGTCGTTGGTCACGGGCGTGGTGTACACGGGCGCGCCGGGGTTCACGGGGTTGAAGGGCGAGCCCGCGGGCAGCGGGGCGTAGTCGATGCGGTAGTTGCTGAAGCACACGCCCGAGTTGCCGTCCTGCACGCTGCCGTCGAAGCACACGCCGCCGCCGAGGACCTGACCCGTCTGCGGGCTGCGCACGTCGACCGTGTCGAACTGCTTGTCGACGAAGACGATGCTCGTGACCGAGTTGGACAGGCCCGTGCTGTTGAACGCGGTCAGACGGAGGAAGTAGTACCCCTGCGCCACACCTGTCGTGTCCCACGACGCGAGCGGTCCGGCGGGGTTGACCGGCGTGGTCGAGGTGTCGATCTCCGTCCACGGGCCGTTCGGGGCCGATGCGTAGTCCAGCGTGTAACTGTCGAACCCGTTGGGGTCGTAGGCCCGGCCGGAGATCGTCGCGGGGTTGCACACGCAAGCCAACGCGTCCGGCGAGGTGATGGAGACGATCGGCGGGGTCGAGTCCTCGACAGGGTACGCGAACCCGTACAGGTTTACACAAGCGCCGGGGCCGCACACCGTCGCGCGGCTGGAAACCGGGATGAAGCGCCCGGGCGTCTGGTACGCCGTGGCGTCCGTCTTCACGTACACCTGGCGCGAGTTGTCGCCCGACGCCAGGCCGGAGTCCCAGTCAAACTCCACCGAGCCGCCGTCGGCGCTGCGGCTGGCGCTGTTCACGCTCCTGGTTCCCAGCGGCACGATGATTGCGTTGCTCTGGAATAGGTCCGTGGTGTATTCCGAGAAGTCTCGCACCGCGAAGTTCAGCACGTCCGCGGTCGACGTGCTGTCGTTGTAGATCGTGTACGCGAACGTGATCGTGTTGTCCGAGAGGCGATAGACCCGCTGCACCAACGACCCGCTCATCGGTCGCGGCACGGGGATCGGCCCGTTGGGCGTATTGATGAACCCAATCGCGGTGAGTGTGAACTCGACCGTTTTGGTGTACTCCAGCGTCGAGCCGCTCGGCAACGCCGCCGACGGCAACGGATCGACACTCCCGTTGGGACCCACCACCGTGGCCTCGGCCGCGTGGGAGCCGAACACGCCGGCGAGGGCGATCACCGCGCCGGCCACGAGCGAACGCGAGACGAATCTGCTGCTGAATGCGAACATGGAAATCTCCTTTGCGGGGGCTCGTCGAAACGCGGGCCCCATGCGCCGAACCATGCGGATACGGCCGGGTCGCAGGTCAAACTTCGCGCGCGACAATCGCTCCAAACCACCGCTTTGAGGGCCGTTCACGCGTTCAGTTCCCGGTACCATCTCGCCCGCGGCCTTCACCCATGACACCCACCCACTCACCCCTCCCCGTCCCCACCGCTTCGGCGTTCGCTCGCGTGGCGCTCACCGGAATCCACCGCGAGTACCCCAACAAGCTCGACCACGTGATGGACACCGCGGGGGCGATCCGCTCGCCGCGCGAGCTCCACCCCGCGTTCTACGGCTGCTTCGACTGGCACTCGGCGGTGCACGGCCACTGGCTGCTCGCTCGCCTGCTGCGGCTGGTGCCGCACATGCCCGGGGCGAGCGAGATTCGGGCCGCGCTCGACCAGAGCCTCACACCGGAAAACATCGCCGTGGAAGTGGCGTACCTCGGCCGCCCGTCCGCCGCCGGCTTTGAGCGCACTTACGGATGGGCCTGGCTGCTCAAACTCACCGAAGAACTCGCCCGCGGCAGGGCCCCCCACACCCGCGCGTGGTCCGGAGCGATCACCCCGCTCGCGGACGCGTTTGTCGCCCGCTACCTCGCCTACCTGCCCAAGCTCGATTACCCCATCCGCACCGGCGTCCATCCCAACACCGCCTTTGGCCTGGCCTTTGCCCACGATTACGCGACGTTCATCGGCCACGACGCGCTCCGATCGCTCGTCGAACGAACGACCGTCGCGCTATATGAGCCCGACGTGGACTACCCCGCGCGCATGGAGCCCGGCGGCGCGGACTTTTTCTCACCCGCGCTCATGGAAGCGGAACTGATGCGCCGCGTCCTCGGCCCCGAACGCTTCCTTCCATGGCTCAGGCGTTTCCTGCCGGGCATCGGGCACGCCGATCCGCCGTCGCTCTTCACGCCCGCGCGCGTCGCCGATCGTGCCGACCTCCAGATCGTCCACCTTGACGGCCTCAACCTCGGTCGCGCGTGGTGCATGAGGAGCCTCGCCGCGGCCGTTCCCGCGTCTGACCCCGCGCACGCCACGCTGCTGCGATCGGCGGATCTGCACGCCGCGGCGTCCCTCCCCCACGTCCAGAGTGGCCATTACGGCGGTGAGCACTGGCTCGCGACCTTCGCCGTGCTCGCCCTCACCGGCCATTCCTGATCGTGCGTCGATCGCCAGGACTCGCTTCTATGACCCCCGCGGGATTCCGCCGCCTCGCTCTGAGCATGTTCGCCGCCGTCGAGGGCTCGCACATGGGCCACGCCGACTTTCGCGTCGGCGGCAAGGTCTTCGCTTCTCTACCGCCGAGCCGCAAGAATGAACCCCGGACGCGCCTGGGCATGGTGCGGCTCCCGGCCGATCTTCAAGCTCGCCTCGTACGAAATCGGCCCGACGTTTTCACTCCCGCCGCGGGCGCGTGGGGGCGGCAGGGATGCACGTACGTCCGGCTCGGCAAGGTTGACTCCCCCACGCTCCGCACGGCTGTGGCCGCCGCTTGGCGAAACGTCGCACCCACCCGGATGCTCGCCGACCTCGACGAACTGGCCCGCGAGACCGCCGGGCCGACCGCGCGACGCGCCGGCCGCAAGCCCAAGCCGGCCTGAACGCCCCTTACCATCGGAGCGTCATGTGAACCTCGGTCACGCCGCGCCCGTCGATGCGCAGGCTGTCGGGCTCGGTGCCCCACGCGACAAAGCCGAGCGACTCGTACAGCGCCCGCGCGGCCGCAGACCTCTCGCTCACACTGAGTTGGACTTGAGCGATGCCAGGCCACGCGCGTGCGGCCCCGACCGCCGCGGACACGACCGCCCTTTCCAGGCCGCGGCCGCGGAACTCGGGCGTGGTGTACACACCCCAGATGATCGCGATGTGCGACCGCTTGAGACCGGCCTCCCGCATCGCGCCGGCCACCGAGACCAGCGAGCCCGACCTGTCATCGAAGCCGCCCATGATCACGCCCGCCGCGCCGGCCAGCCACTCCCGTACCGTCCCCGCCTCACCCATGCGGTCGTGGCCCGGGCTGGACCCGAACGACCAGGGAGAGTCGAGCAGCATCTCCCGTCGCAGCTCGCAGTATTTTTCGGCATCGCTGCTTGTCAATGGGCGAAGTGTCATCGTGCGGGGAGCATACCCGGCGAGTCGCCCGCTGCTCGGCCCGCAAATGACAACGGCCCCGGTCGAAGACCGGGGCCGTTGCGGGAGTTTCACGATTACGACCGTGGATCAGTAGTCCATGTCGTCCATGCCGCCGCCGGCGGGCACGGCCGCCTTCTTCTTGTCCTTGATCTCGACGATCGCGGCGTCGGTGGTCAGCAGCAGGCCCGCGATGCTCGCGGCGTTCTGCAGCGCGACCCGCTCGACCTTGGTCGGCACGATGACGCCCATCTGCATGAGGTCGCCGTACTCCTGGGTGAGGGCGTTGAAGCCGTAGGCGGCGTCCTTGTTCTCCTCGACCTTCATCGCCACCACCGAGCCGTCCAGCCCGCAGTTGGCCACGATCTGCTTGATCGGGGCGCTCACGGCCCGGTCGATGATGTCGATGCCAATCTTCTCGTCGCCCGTGGCCTTCTTGCGGGCCCGCTCCAGCGCCTTGCGGGCACGCAGGATGGCGACACCGCCGCCGGGCAGGATGCCCTCCTCGACGGCCGCGCGGCAGGCGTGCAGCGCGTCCTCGACGCGGGCCTTCTTCTCCTTCATCTCGACCTCGGTGGCCGCGCCCACGTTGATCTGGGCGACGCCGCCGGAGAGCTTGGCCAGGCGCTCCTCGAGCTTCTCGCGGTCGTAGTCGCTGGTGGTCGCGTCGATCTGGTGGCGGACCTGGTCGATGCGCCCCTTGATGTCGCCCGCGGTGCCGGCGCCCTCGACAATGGTGCAGTTGTCCTTGTCGATCGTGACCTTCTTGGCGCGCCCAAGGTCCTTGATCTCGACCTTCTCGAGCTCGATGCCGAGCTCCTCCATGATCGCGCGTCCGCCGGTGAGCACGCCGATGTCCTCGAGCATGGCCTTGCGGCGGTCGCCGAAGCCCGGGGCCTTCACGGCGGCGATCTTGAGCACGCCGCGCAGCTTGTTCACCACCAGCGTCGCCAGCGCCTCACCCTCGATGTCCTCGGCGATGATCAGCAGGCTCGCGCCCTGCTCGGCGATCTTGCCCAGCAGCGGGAGCAGGTCCTTGGCCGACGTGATCTTCTTCTCGAAGATCAGGATGTACGGCTTGTCCAGCACGCACTCCATCGTTGCCGGGTTGGTCACAAAGTGCGGCGAGAGGTAGCCCTTGTCGAACTGCATCCCCTCGACCAGCTCGACCTCGGTGCTCAGGCTCTTGCCCTCTTCGACCGTGATCACGCCGTCCTTGCCGACCTTGTCCATCGCGTCGGCGATGATCTTGCCGATCTCGGCGTCCTGGTTGGCGCTGCACGTGCCCACCTGGGCGATTTCCTTGCTGGAGGAGACCTTCTTGGACATGCCCTTGAGGTCCTCGACGATCGCCGAGACGGCGAGGTCGATGCCCCGCTTCACCTGGTTGGCGTTGGCGCCGGCGGTAATGTTCTTGAGGCCCTCGCCGTAGATCGCCTCGGCATAGATGGTCGCGGTCGTGGTGCCGTCGCCGGCGTCCTTGCTCGCCTTGCTGGCGACCTCCTTGACCATCTGGGCGCCCATGTTTTCGTACGGATCGTCGAGCTCGATCTCCTTGGCGACGGTCACGCCGTCCTTGGTCACGGTCGGCGCTCCGAACGACTTCTCAAGCACCACCACCCGACCCGAGGGGCCCAGGGTGACCTTGACAGCGCGGGCGAGTTTCTGCACGCCGCGGAGGATCCGCTCGCGTGCGTCGGTATCAAAGGCAATCTGCTTGGCGGCCATGTTTATTCCTTTTGGGGATTAGGGACTTGGGACTGGGGACTTGGAGGGGTGGGATCGGGGTGGCTTCGGCCTATTCCCAAGTCCCTATTCCCTGGTCCCATCTGCATTCAACCGATTTTGACCCACGCGACCTGGGTCGCGTCGAGGATGTACACGTGCTTGCCGTCGGTGAGCTTGACCTGGTGGTCCGGCTCATCGGGCAAGAGCATCGCGTTGGTCACGATGCACTTCTCCGCCCGCGTGAAGTAGATCACGGCGTCACGCTTGCCGTTCAGTTCGCGGAGAGATTGGCGGAGTTGATCGGTAGTCATGGGGGAAGGGGTCGGGGATCGAGGGATCACGGGATTGGGGCGTTGGGATGGGAACCGAAGAATCAAGACTTGATCCCTTGATCTCCTGATCCCCTCCCACGATTCAATCGATCACCGCGAGGATCTCGTCTTCGCTCATGATCAACAGCTTGTCGCTCCCGCTCTCGCCGAGCTTCACTTCGGTGCCCGCGTAGCTGGAGAAGATCACACGGTCGCCCTTCCTGACCGTCAGCGGAATGAGCTTGCCGGTGTCGGTGTTCACCGTGCCCGTGCCCACGGCCTCGACAACGCCGGTCTTGGGCGTGTCCTTGGCTTTCTCGGGCAGGTAGATGCCGGCCGCGGTGCGGTCCTCGGCCTCGTCGCGGCGGACGAGAATCTTGTCGTTGAGCGGGCGGAGGTTCACCTTCGCCGACTTGCTCTTGCTGGGTGCGGGTGCGGTCGCGGTCTTCGACATGGGGACGGGCTCCTTCGTGAACCGGTGGTAAGAGGTATGACGTGCTTGGAAATCCGGGAAAAACGATCTGATCTGTTGGTGTGCTCTGCAAACTTCGTGAAGCTTTCCGCCCTCCCCCCGACCCCCTTCCTCTGGGAGGGAGAGCAACTAGCCGACTCCCCCGCCATACGGCCGCTCGTCCGGCCATCGGCCCTGATAAAACCGTTCAAGGCACCGCTGCAGCACCTTGAGCATCAACTCCACGTCCGCGCTGGTGCGATCGACCACGGCGAACGCGTTGAACCTCAACGCGGCCGCCAAGTCTCGCGCCGCCTCGCGGCTGGCCCGGGTGCTGCGCACAATCACCGTCGGCGGCGGCGCGGGCAGACGCCGGAGCAAATCCAGCACGCGGCACCCGGCCTCTTCCGCCCCGGCATGGTGGCCCTGCGCATCCAGCGGGAGCCCCAGGTCCACCACCGCGATGTGGATCGGGTTGGTGCGGATGACCTCTTCGGCCTGCCGCGCGGTCCGGGCCCGGATCGACTCCACGCCCATTGGTCGCAATAGGCAATCCATGTTGTCGGCCCATGAATCCGGCCGCCAGCCTCCCCAAGAGAGCAACAGGTTGAGCCGCCCCCCGCCCCCCCCTCCTTCCCCACCCCCTCCACCGGCGCGTTCGCCCGCGGCCGGCGACCCGTGCGGGTGGCTGCCGTGCTGAGCGTGGCCGAAGCCGGAGGAATAGGCGCGTGTGTGGCGCATGCCGCTAGCGCAGAGGGCAAGAGCGGTGCCGGAACGGCCGACCGTGGCGCAACCCGATCGGCCGGGAAACTGACGCCGCAGAGCCGAATCCGGCCTGCCGACCAGTGACGTCGACACACTGAGCGTGCCAAGATGGCAGGCGAACAAAACCCTTGTTTCGACCGCTTGTGCGGTATGATGCCCGCATGGAAATCGCCCTGGCCGTGCTGGGTGTGCTGGCCCTGGCCCTTGCGGCCGCGGCCGCGTGGCTCGCTCTTGGGCGGGCTCGGCTCATGTCCGATCTCGCGGCGTCCCTATCGGCGTCGGACGCCTCAGAGCGGTCACGTGCCGAGGTCCGCGCCGAGGCCGACCGGCTGAGCGCGCAGGCGGCGGACCTGTCGAACGCACTTGCCACCCGGAACGTGGACGCGGCGCGGCTCAAGGAGCAGCTCGACGCCGCGCAGGCGGCCCACCGGGAGGGCGCGGCCCGCGCCGACGAGCGTCTGGACCGCGAGCTCGCAGGCGTTGAAGAGCGCTGGCGAGCCCGCGTGCAGGAGGCCGAGAAGATCAGCGCCGAACGGCTGGCCTCGGCCGAACGCGAGCGCGACGCGATCAAGGCCTCGCTCGCCCAGGTCGAGCTGAAGTTCCGCGACGTATTCGGCTCGCTCGCGGGCGAAGCCCTCAAGGCCAACAACCAGCAGTTCCTGACGCTCGCGGATCAGAAACTCACCGCCAAAGCCAGCGCCGTCGACGAGCTCGTCAAGCCCATCGCCGACACGCTCAAGAAGACCGGCGAGAAGCTCGCCGTCATCGAGCAGGCCGGCGCCGAGCTCCGCACCGAGACCGGCAAACTGGTGCGGGCCCTGCGCGAGCCGCACGTCCGCGGCCGCTACGGCGAGATCCAGCTCCGACGCGTCGCCGAGCTCGCCGGGATGCAGAACTACTGCGACTTCTTCGAGCAGGACCAGTCCCGCGGCGCCGACGGCGCGGCCCTGCGCCCCGACATGGTCGTTCGCCTGCCCAACTCGCGCAGCGTTGTCGTCGACGCCAAGACCAACATCCAGGGTTACATGGACGCCATCAACGCTCCCAACCCCGAAGAGGCCGAACGGCAACTGGAACGCTTCGCCCGCCACGTTTCCGACCAGGCCACCGCCCTGGCCCGAAAAAAATACTGGGCTCAGTACGACGGATCACCGGAGTTCGTCGTCATGTTCATCCCCGGCGACCAGTTCATCGACGCGGCCCTCAGCCGCCAGCCCGAACTGCTGGAGCGGGCCGCGGAGCAGAACGTCATCCTCGCCAGCCCCAGCACGCTCATCGGCCTGCTCCGCGCCGTCGCCGTCGGCTACCGCGAACAACAGCTCGCCTCCGCCGCCGAGGAGCTGCGCGTGCTGGGCAAGGAGTTCCACGAGCGCGTCGCCAAGGCGATGGAGCACTTCGCCGGCCTGGGCAAGGCGCTGAACCAAGCCGTCGAACGGTACAACGACTTCGCCGGCAGCTACGAGCGCCGCCTCGAACCCGTCATGCGCAGGTTCGAGGACGGCGGCGTGAAGAGCGCCAAGGAACTGCCCGTGTTGCCGGCGATCGAAGGGCACGCTCGAGAGGTGGACGGGCAGACAAAGTTGGAGGGGTAACGTTCGTCCGCCCACCCTCCACCCCTCCACCCTCGCTTCTCACGGCTCACTCGCCGCCCGCCGCGGCACTGGCACCAATCCCCGCACCCGGCGCTTGTACGCGAGGTACTCCTCGCCGTGGGCCGCGATCAGGTCCCTCTCCTCGAACCACGTGCCCACAAAGATGTACGCGCTGGTCATGATCGCGAAGAACAGGTGCCCCACCGTCATGTGCGGCGTCGCCCAGAACGCGATCAGGAACCCCACCATCAGCGGGTGACGGACGACGCGGTAAACGCCCACGAGCCGGAACGGGATCGGTCGCAACGGTTGCGAGCAGAACCGGGCCCACACCTGGCGCAGACCGAAGAGGTCGAAGTGGCTGAGCATGAACGACGCGACAAACACCAACGCGTAGCCGGCCAAAGAAACTGCTGACAACGCGTACCACCCGATCGGGTTCGACACGTGCCACACGGTTGCCGGCAGCGGCCGCCACTGCCAGTACAGCAGCCCAAAGCACGCGCTGGCGACCAGCACATACGTGCTCCGCTCGATCGATCTCGGCACGATCCGCGTCCACCACACCTTGAACCCCGGGCGCGCCATCACCGAGTGTTGCACAGCAAACAGCCCCAGCAGCAGGCCGTTGATCAACAGCGACGGCCACAGCTCGCCGGGCTTGCCCGAATCGATCGACTTGGGCACCAACCAGTTGCCGACGAACCCTACGGCGTATAGAAAGGCGCCGACGAACGCCGCGTAGGCAAGCAGGCCGTACGCCAGCGCGACAACGCCGCCGGCGCGGCCGATGGGCGCCTCGGAGCGAAAGCGGTGCAGAGGACAAACAGAACTGTGCTGCGCGGACATCAACGTGGTCTCCTGAGTCATGGGCATTGCGGGCCCGGCGGGCCCTGAATGCCCAAAGGCGACGTGTCGTCAATGGGTACGCAATTATTTTTGCGCTGCCGCGGCGTGCGCTCGCCCGTTCCGCTATTTCGGGAACAGGAAAGTGATCGCGAACCTGATCCCCCATTCCGGGCCGCCGTCCGGTGAGTCCGCGTAGTACCGCCCGCCGATCTGAAAGTTGACCGGCTGCTTGCCGATCCGCACGAGCTGGCTCAGCATCAGGTTGATCGGGACCGTCGCCTCGTGGTGCGTCCAGTCGTATGTCGTCTCCGAGTTCAGCGTGAGCGACGTCGCACTCGGCCATGTGTGCGAGATGAACGGTTGGATGAACGACGAGTTGATGGTGTCGTGGTCGTCGCTGTCGGTCACCGCCCAGAGATGGTTGGCGAGGATGCCGTACGTCCAGCCGTGCTCCTGACGGAGCGCGACCACGGTGGGCCCGATCGCCAGTTGCTCGTTCCGCAGCCGCGGCGACGTGCCCGTGGGAAGCAGCGCGACCGGGCCGAATCCGAGGATCCACCCGCCCACCGGCTCCTTCGGCGAGAAGAAGAACGACTGCGTGACATCGCCGAGCCCGAAGTCGCTGTCGATGCCGTCCGCGGTCGATTGCTGATCGATCACCGGCAGGATGGTCCGCGAGATCAGGTTCCACTTCTCGCTGATCGAGATCGGGATCACCGGCTGGATGTTGAGCGTGTACCGGCCGCCGTCCTTCGGGCCAAACCCATCGTCGTAGTTGAACTGCAAAGGCACGCTGATTAGGTCGGCGACGGGGTTCTGGAGCTTCTTGGCCAGGTCGGCGGACTGGTCGGCGCCGTCGCTGGGGGGTGGCGTGGCGGCCCCTGGCTCAGACCCCGCCGCGCCCGGAGCCTCCGTCGAGGGCGGATCACCCAGCGAGAGACTTGCCAGTCGAAGCGTGTACTCAGGCAGGCTCGACTTCGATGCGGCCGACTCCCCCACAAAGTCATCAACATCGACCCGCGACCCGCCCTCGCCCGATCCTGCGGCCGCACCCGTCGCCGTCGAGAATATCAGCACAAGCGTAGTGAAGAGTTGAATGCGCACGCTGATGGCCTCCCGATCACCGCCCAGCCACCAGCCTAGCGATTCCTTGTCTCCTTGTCTCCTTGTCTCTCACCCCTCACCCCCTCATCCCCTCACCCCCCCCCCACCTTGTCTACGGGCAACCCGCAAAGTACGCCGCCAGGAAGTCGAAGATGTCCTGCACGGTGATCGCCAGCGAGTCGTTCACGTCCGCGTGCGGGTCGTTGCCGAAGTATCCGGCCAGGAAATCGAAGATGTCCTGCACGCTCACCTCGCCGCTGAGGTTGTAGTCGGCTGGGCAGTCCGGAACGGCCGTCACACCCTCGTCCGCGTCGGGGAGATTGACCCACGCCGGCCCGTCGTGCAGGGCGGGATCGAAGTTGGTCCGGCTGCGTGACAGGCTCATGCACCGCATCGCGGGCATCCCGCCGAAGGGTTGGATCGGCGACAGCCGGAGCCGCCCGTTGGTCGGGTCGCGGTCCAGCACCCGCACGCTCCCGTCGCACATCGCGAACGCCCCGCCGTCCGCCGGCTGGACGTCCTGGATGCTCTGCACCGCCGGCAGCAGCAGCGTGTTGCCGAGCCCGAACCGCGGCGTGCCGGGGATCAACGCCAGATCGAACAGGCTCGGGTTCCCGGGGATGCACAACAGGTAGTGCCCGCTCGTGGTCGGATCGGGGATCACCGAACCGTCGCCCATCGCCGGAACCCCGTTGGGCACGGGTTCGTCGGCGTTTGACGCCAAGTCCATCGTGAACCGAATCAGCCGCCGGTTGCCCGGCGTGAGCACCACCACCTCGTCGAGCGCGTCGTCGAAGCACACGCTGCTCGCCGGCGACGCCAACGTGTGCATCGCCACCACCTGCGGCGCCCGGCCGGACAGGTTCATCACCTTGAGCACCGAGCCGTCGCAGTAGACCAGCCGCCCGAATCGGTCGAACGTGATCGGGGTCTTGCTCTGCACCGCGGGCAGGAGCAGGCCCAGGTCCTGGTCGCTCCCGTCGGCGAGGTTCAACAGGTGCAGCCTGTAGGTGTTGCCCCCCGTCCCGCCGACGATCGGACGGCACTCAACGTAGGCGGCCTGGGTCTGATCGGGATGCACCGCGACCGCGCTGGCGACCGCGCCCGCGGGGATGTTGAACATCACCTCGTGCGGCTGCGGATCGCCGAAAAGCGAGAGCGCGCGCGTGATGACCAGTTGATTGGTGGGCGATGCCGGCGACCAGCACGCGAAGCTGGACCGGATCACGTACATTGTGTCCACGTACCGGCGCGTCGTGCTGTCCGCGGCGAAATCCGCCAACCGCGTGAGCGTGCTGGTCATCCCCGACAGCGGCCCGCTGGCAAACGTTTGGGAAATCGCCCGGGTCTCCGCCGTGGCGAACACCGATTGCGTGAGCAGGCCGCCGTCGTCCGCCGGGTTGCGCACCCGCACCTTCGGGTTCACCGAGCAGGCATCCACCACGCCGTTGAGCGTGACGCAGTGCCCGCCGTCGCGCACGTAGTAGTTCCCCGACGGTCCGGCCACCTGGTCGTAGTAACCGTAGCAGATGTTCACCAGTCCGTTGGTCGCCATCTGAAAGTGCATGAACTGCGGCGTGATGTTGCCATACCACACCGTCGCACTGAACTGGAACGGCGCGTTGGCGAACATGAATGTCCGCAGCCCGTCCAGCCCCTCGTCCCCGCCCGTGCCGCCGCTCGCCGACGTGCCCATCAGGATGCCCATCATCTCAATCTTCGAGGTGACCACGCCGTAGTTCGACTGGCTCTGCCAGTTCCGCGGCCCGCTCATCATCGGCCCGTACCCGTGATTGGCGATGTACGCCATCCAGTTCACGGCGCTGGTCGGCACGCAGTACATCCCCCCGTTCCCCGGAAGCGCATCCCGCTTCTGGTCAAAGTCGGGGACGAACCAGCGGTACAGCGAGCACTGAGCAAGAGCCGGCGAGGCCGCGCCGCAGGCGAGAATGGTCGCAGCGAGCATGTTCCGAGTGGGGCGCATTGGAAAACTCCTGTGAACGGTGAGGGATCCGGATCGGGCTTGCGCGTTCCGTGGGCGGCCGGTCCCGGCCACTTCTCCAGGCGTACCAAACTTACCGCTTGGTCAAAGATTCACCACATTCGGCCCCCACCCGCCCCCTCCTCCCCACCCACCCGCCCTGCCCCTTTGGGTGGAAGCCGGGGAGAAAACCCCGCGAGGCCGCGCGCAATCGCCACCGGCGGGCGTCACCTGGGGTGATCGGCGTGGTACAAGTTTCCGGACCTTCCCAACCCCCGAGCCGGAGCCGATCCATGCCCCGCCACGCCCCACGAATCGAGATCGTCGGACTTGTTCTCGTGCTCGCCGGCGCGGCCGGTTGGGCCGCCTCCGGACGGCCGGAACCCGAGCCCCCCACGCTCGACCCGTCCGTGAAGGCGACGTACGTCGTCGTGATCCCGCAGGCCAACTACCAGTCGATCGTGATCTCACCGAAGGATAGCGGCGTCCACGGCGGCGCGACCGCGGCGCCCGTGCAGTTCATCCTGCGGACTCGGGACGTCAACGGCGTGGTCTCCGATTTCCCGTTCTTCGTCCGGGTCGGTGAACTGCATTCGATCGCATTCCCGACGGGCTGGATGCCGGCCAGCGCGGCCGCGCTCTTTGCGCCCGACGGCGCGACGTTCGCCGCCTGGGGCGTGACCGCCGGCGCGGCGGCCGCGGCGGGAGGATCGACGGTGCGGTTCGAGCCGATCGACCGCGACCCGAACCGCGACACGCGAAACCGGGAACGCGAGCGCGAGTTCGAGGAGTTCCTGCGCGAGGCCCAGCGGAACAAGTGACGAGTCTGGCCGCTCATCCGGCCACACCCGAAATCCGACGGCGGAAACTCACGCTGGGCGCGGGATGATGTTGGGCGGGATGATGTCCGGCGGGGGCTCGGGCGACGGGCGGTTTCCACCGCCGGCCGCGGCCTCCTTCCTGGCCTCCGCGGCCAGTAGATCGCTCACGGTGGGCTTGCCCAGCGACTCGCCTCGGAGGAGTTTGCGGACGTCGTCCGAACTGAGGGTCTCGTATTTGAGCAGGGCCTCGGCGACCGCGACGACCTTCTCCCAGTTGGCCTCGAGCAAGCGCTTGGCGTCCTCGTAGGCCTCGTCGACGAACCGGCGGATCTCCTCGTCGATGATCCGGGCCGTGTCGTCGGAGTAGTCCTTTTCGGCCATGAACATCTCGCGCGTGTCCGAGCCGGCGTAGCGGACAAACCCGAGCCGGTCGCTCATGCCCCACTCCAGCACCATCGCGCGGGCGATGTTGGTCACTTGTGAGATGTCGCCGACCGCGCCGCTCGACACGTCGCCCATGGCGCGTTCCTCGGCGATGCGCCCGCCGCAGGCGATCCGCATCGTCGCGCCCAGCCACTTGAGGCCGTAGCCCATGCGGTCCTTGGCGGGAAGGCTGAAGGTCGCGCCACCCGCCTCGCCGCGCGGGATGATCGTCACCTTGTGCAGCGGGTCGCCGTCGGGCAGCAGCGCCTGCAACACGGCGTGCCCGGCCTCGTGGTAGGCGACGAGGCGGTTCTCGTCCTTCTCTCGCACGCGGCTCTTCCGTGCGCGCCCCCACTTGACCTTGTCGCGGGCCTCTTCCAGGTCTTCCTGCTCGATGAAGTCCTTGTTGTGCAGGGTGGCCGCGATGGCGGCCTCGTTGATGAGCGCGGCCAGGTCCGCTCCGGAGAACATCGGCGTGGCGCGGGCCACCTTTTCCAGGTCGACGTCCGGGCCCAGTTTCACCTTCTTGGCGTGAACCTTCAGGATCTCAACGCGGCCCTGGATGTCCGGGCGCGGCACGATGATCTGCCGGTCGAACCGGCCCGGGCGCGTGAGCGCGGGGTCCAGCACGTCGGCACGGTTGGTCGCCGCGATCACGATCACCCCGTCCGCGGAGTTGAATCCGTCCATCTCGACCAGGATGGCGTTGAGCGTCTGCTCGCGCTCGTCGTGCCCGCCGGTGGTGAACCCGCCGCCGCGCCGGCGGCCCACCGCGTCGATCTCGTCGAGGAAGATGATGCACGGGGCCGAGTCCTTGGCCTGCTTGAACAGGTCGCGCACGCGGCTGGCGCCCACGCCCACGAACATCTCGACGAAGTCCGAACCGGAGATCGAGAAGAACGGCACATCCGCCTCGCCCGCGATCGCCTTGGCCAGCAGCGTCTTGCCGCAGCCCGGCTCGCCGATGAGCAGCACGCCCCGCGGGATCCGCCCGCCCAGTTTGGTGAACCGCTTGGGGTTCTTGAGGAACTCGATGATCTCGGTCACCTCGTCCTTGGCCTCGTCGATGCCCGCCACGTCGGCGAAGGTGATGCCGGTCATCTCCTTGGTCAGTGTTCGGTGGCGCGACTTGCCGAACGAGCCCAACATGCCCCCGGCCCCGCCGGTGGCGCTCCGCAGCCCGCGAGCGATGAAGAACCAGATCACCGCGATGAGCAGCAGGAACGGGATGAGCGACACCAGCACCTGCATCCACATGCTGGCGCGGTCGGGCTTGAACGCGCCGCCCGTGAGCGTGTCGAGTTGCTTGAGAAAAAACTCCTTGTCGCTCGGGCTGATGCGCAGCATCACCCGCACCGGCTGTCCCTCAAATCCCGGCTGCCCGGTCGAGATGGCGCTGATCGCCTCGTCGGTGATGGTGATCTTGGAGAGGCTGCCCGAGTTCCACTGCGCCTTGAACTCGTTCCACGACGCGAGTTGCTGCGCCTGTCCGTTGAGCGTGTTCAGCGCCAGGAAGAGCAGCAGCGAGAGCGTGAGGATCGTCAGGACGCCGAAGAGCCCGCGGCTGGGGCGCATGTTGCCGGGTGCCTGCCGCCCGCCCGGTCCTCCACCCCCCGGCCCGGTGGGCCGCCCCCCGCCCCCCCCACCCCCCCCGCCCCCTCCGCCTCCACTGCTCCCGCTCCCACCGCCCGCAGCGCCACCCCCGGAACCGGGGCCTGACACGCTGGCCTTGCGCCACGAGTCGGAGTCCGGCTCGGTCGGTCGGATGCGTGTGGTGAACTTGGAGAGCTTGTTCATGGCTGGCTCGGGCCTCCGCCTTCCATACGTGGGCGGGGCAAGGACTGATCGGACTCCCGCGGCCGCGACTCGGCCGCCACCCTCCCCGGAGCGATCCGCGCCCGAGGGCAATATCGGCTGAGCAACGCTAGGACACCACCGCCCCGTCTGGATACCGATCAGAGCGCCGGAGGTTCAACGACCAACTAACGCGGCTTTCGTCCGATTTCACCAGCCCGAGCGGAGCTCGGCGACGATGTCGCGGGCCAGCTGTTGGATCGCCGCGTGCTCACCGACCTCCAGCCGCTCGCCTACCGGGTGCGAAGGGACGAACGTCTCTGAGGCCGAGAACGACCTCCGGCTGGCGAGCGTCTTGCCCGTGCGGGCGTCGATCCAGTCGAAATCGACGGTGATCGACACGGCCAACTCCTGCGCCAGACCCGAGTCGCGATTGGCCGAAAGCCGGCGCATCGAGACATCGGTGATGGTCCCGCCCAGACTGGTCTCTGCGACCGCGTCGCTGGTCACCTTCCACGGGGTGGACTGCTGGATCTCTTTGATGATCGCGTCTGTGAGCTCCACCTCCAGGCCGCGGTGGAACGTCGGGTTCTTGAACATGGGCACGTGCACGGTCGAGATGTTGGTCGCGTGCGATGACGAGAACGAATAGCCCTCGCTCGGGTCCGAGGCGCACGCGACGAGCGAGAAGCACGCCGCTGCGGCGATCGAAAATCCAGCCGCTCGACCACCCCATCGATTGACGCGCGCCTGCATGCTCACGGCTGCCCCTCCCCGGCGGGCTTGGTCCCATCGGCCGGACCAGCAGAACTTCCATTTCCGGGTGCCGGCGCTTCGACCGCCTCCGGGGGCCGTGATTCGTCGGAGGGGGCGGACGGGGGCACCAACTTCCATCCATGCGCTTCGAGGATCGAGACAGCTTCCCTCGCCGCGGCCGTCTGCGGGTGGGCCGCAACCAGCCGTTGAAGAACGTACCTGGCGCTGGGGGTGTCGCCGCGCTTGAGGTACCACCGGGCTGACTCCATCATGCTCAGGCCGGCCGATTCATCCAGCCGCACCAGCAGCGCGTCGTCGAGGCCCGCCTGGCGGGCCTGCGCCGGGTACAGACCGGCGAACCGCTTCACGAGGATCTGCGCGTCCAGCAGTTTCGACCCGTCGTACCGCGGGCCCTTGTACTGCGCGATCGTCGAATACACCCGGCGCTGCATGGCCTTCATCGCGTACTGGCTGTTGCGGTAGTTCTCAAGGAACAACTGGTACGCCTCGGACGCGAGGCTCAGGTCGTGGTTCTCGTAGTAGTAATCGGCCAGCTCGATCCCCGCCCGCTCGGCCAGGCGGCTGCCTGGCAGTCGCTCCTGCACGCGGATGAGCAGTTCCTCGCCAACGTCGGTCGCGTCGAGGATGCGCACGCCCATGAAACGCCGCTTCATGCCCCCGACGTAGCGCACACCGATGTCCAGCTCGCGCTCGACAGCGGTGACGAACGTGTCGGTACCGGGGTACTCCTTGATGATCCGCTCGTAGTCGTAGAGCGCGTTGTACTCGTCCCCCATCGCCGTCTGGGCGTCGCCGCGCACCAGCAGCGCCTCGGCGAAGTACTCCCGCCCCGCTCCCGACCCGTCGTCGGCGGTGTCCAACGTCAGGTCTGTCCGTCGATCGTGGGCCTTGATCCAGTTGTCGATCGTCGCGAACGCCGCGGCGGGCCGGTCGTCGGCCAGGTCCTGCCGCGCCCGATCCACCGTCCAAGCGGTCGTGCCCTCGACGGCCCGGTGCGTGGTCTGCCACTCGCCGTTCTCGTCGAGTTTCATCTCTTCGGACTGCCCGCGCGCCAGCGACGACGCTGACAGGAACGTCGCGGTAGCCGCCAGCAACAACCGGACTCGATGGAACATTCGGAGCATGGGTGCGGGAGGATACCGCGCCCGCGCCCGGGGCGTCGGCCTTTTATTTGTGCGCGTCGGGCTCGGCCCGGTCGATCAGCCCGCGGGCATCGTTCCGTGCCCTTTGCGGGCGCCCCGCACGCGCGCCGACGCGATTTCGGCGGTGGCTCGATCCGGCCCATGCGGGTACGCTGTGCACCGAACCCGCTCCGTTCATCGGTGTTGGGCAACTCGACGGGTGTAGTCCAAGTTTCTGGCGGCGGAGACTTACGGTCTGGGTACCCCGCCTCTCCGAGGCGGGCGGCGCGCCTTGGATGCCCCGTGATCCGGCCGCGTCGGAGACGCGGGGTACCCGCCGCCAGAAACTTGGACTACACCCAACTCGACAACTCACCGCGGCTCTCCCCAACCCCGCCCCGCATGGACATCATCGGCCTCGCCCTGCTCTTGCTCATCGGTCTGGCCGTCGGCTGGGCGCTGCTGGTCGTGCACTCGGCGTGGTTGCTCACCCACCCACCTCGCCGGAGTTACGCGTGGGCCGTGGCCCGTTCGCTGCCGGGCGATCCATCAGAGCTTCAACTCCCCGGTGGTGCCGGAGGGGCGGACAGGCCGGTGGAGTTTGACGCGTGGACCTTTCGCTCCCGCTCGCTCGACTTGCCCGTGTGGTCGGTAACGGGACTCGATCCAGGCGGGCCGATCGTCGTCCTCACCCACGGATGGGGCGACTCCCGGGTGACCATGCTCGGAAGCGGGCGCGCGGCCGCACTACTTCCGCTCGTCTCTCAACTGATCTTGTGGGACCTGCCCGGGCATGGCGACGCGGGGGGCGTGTGCACGCTGGGTGCGTGCGAGCCCGACGATCTGGGCACACTCATTGAACATTTGGAACCGATGGACAGCCGCCCGCTCATCCTGTACGGCTTTTCACAGGGCGCGTTTATTTCGCTGCGGGCCGCGGGCGCGAACCCGCGGGTGGCCGGATTGATCGCCGAGGCTCCGTACGTCGCGCCGTGGACTCCGGCACGAAACGTGCTCCGTCTGCGGGGGCTGCCGTACCGCACGAATCTGCCACCGGCGTTCCTGCTGCTCGGCATGGCGTTCGGACACGGGTTGGGCTGGTGGCCCCGGGCGGCGCCGTCGAATCGCTGGTTGCCGTCGGAGCTGCGGATGCCGACGTTGATCCTTCACGGCCAACTCGACGCGATCGCGCCGATAGAGGACGGACGCAAGCTCGCGGCCCATTTGCCTCACGCTTCGCTTGTGGAGGTCCCCGAGGGCCGGCACACGACGCTCTTCACGCAGCCGGGGCAGCGCGATGCGTGCGTGTCGGCGATCAAGCGGTTGCTCGAGTCACTCCGCTGAGGCTGCGGGAGCGTCGTCGATTGCACCCGTCTCAAACGCACCGATCAGCAGGTGTACCGCGGCGGCGAGCAACCCAAGCAGTGTGACCGCGGCGACGAAGCCCACGAACGCACTGGGCATCGTGCCCAGGGCCGCGAGCTGACCGCTGAACTCCCACAACGCCCAGGTGATGGCCGCGAAGGCCAGCGCACAGCCCAGGCCGAACCAGAGCCTGCGAAAGCTCAGTTGCGGCCGTCGGACGAGCACGATCCATCCCGCCGTCGCGGCGATGATCGCGCTGAGGGCCACACGCGCAAGGAGCAAGCGCAGGAACCATCCCGGCCCCAGGCCGATGTTCCCCCGGCCCGCCAGAAAGCCCAGAAGCGAACCCGCGGCGATCGTCCCCGCGACGCAGAGCAAGGCCAGGGCGGGACCATCGCGGAACCGCCCGAGGCCCACGAGCACGCCAAAGACCGACGCGCACGCGATGACGGCCTCGAAGCCGAGCATGAACCAGACCGGGGGTGAGTTGAGGGCCGCGGCGATCACCCCCGCCAGCGCGCTCAGCAGCACCACCAACGACGCGCAACTCGCAATGGGTCTTGCGCCCCGGGGCATGGGGGGAACCACCGTCATGGCCGCTCCGTTGGACATCCGCGAGGCACCCTTTCATCCACGACCCGATCACGCCGGCAGGCAACCACCCACAACGCGGCACTCCCTCAGCACCAAGCTTCGCCGGTCGTTCTCGGACCGGCAAGTATCGGCGCCCGGCCGCTACTTCTGTACCCGAACGACCCGGCCGGGCTGCTCGGACCCCCGAAATCGGGCGTTCGACATGAGCCACCGGGTCACCCCAAACCCCGACCCCGCAACGGCCGATGCACTCACCCGGATCTACGGACCCGGTCGGTACGGCGGATGTCCAGACCGGGCTTCGTTCGGGCCGATGAACCCGATGGTTCACAGTCCGTTCAGCCCCCTTCAGCGATCTTCGCCGGTCACCAGAAGGAACGCAAGCATGGCCCAAGCTTCTCCATCCCGACCCGCGGACGCGACGCCCGATCCGCGTGCGGCCGCGCGCGCGATGTTCGGGCGCGTGCTCGGGATGTGGGCCGGCGATTTGCTGAGCCTGCGCCGGCGCGGGCTGGATCGGCCGACGTTCCGTCGCGGGGCGTGGTCCACCGCGGGATTGTTGGGTCCCGGGTCCAAGTCGCCGGCGGAGGCCGCCTGAGGCGGCGTGAGATTGGAGGCTCGTCATGGGTGGAGTTACGTCCAGCACCGGCTTGGTCAGCGGCATCGATTACCAGAGCCTCATCAACCAACTTCTGGCGCTGGAGGCGCAACCCAAGGCGCTCGCGCAACAGCGGATCGTGTCGCTTCAAGGGGATCAGGCCGCGTTTCTCGACCTCAAGGGCCGGCTGAACTCGCTGAAGACCGCGGCCGCGGCGTTCCGGGCCAACAACATTTTCGCCTCCTCGGCGGTGAGCAGTTCTGATGAGAGTGTCCTGACCGCCTCGGCCTCCACGGGCGCGCCGGTCGGCGGCTTTTCGTTCCTGGTCGATCGCGTGGTGGGAACACAGCAGGTGCTCTCCCGCGGCTTTGCCGACCGCAATGGTTCTTCGATTGGGGCCACTTCGCTGACGGTCGAGTCCTCGCGTGCGAGGCTCGATTCCGACACGGCGCTGTCCGCGCTCAACGGAGGAAGCGGGGCCCAGCGCGGGAAGATCGTCGTCACCGATCACAGCGGCGCCCGCGGCACGATCGACCTTTCGCGGGTTGCCACGGTCGGCGAACTGGTGGATGCGATCAACTCAGCGGACTCCGTCCGGGTCCGGGCACGCGTGGACGGCGACAAGCTCGTCATCGAGGACGAGACGGGTGTCGGCGGCACGCTCACGATCGCAAACGCCGACGGCTACAACACGGCCACGAGCCTCGGGATCGAAGGGTCGGCGGCCAACAGCCCGCTCACGGGACAGCGGATCTACTACATCGGCGACGCCACCAACATCCAGAGTTTCAACGACGGCAACGGCATCCGGGTGAACACCGCCGCGGGCGCCGGTGTCACAGCCGATTTCACGATCAAGACCCGCGACGGCGCGGCGTACTCAATCGACATCGGCGAGATGTACGACATGGTGGACGGCAAGCTGACCAAGACCAAGGCCGCCGTCGCCGACGTCGCCGGGCTGCGGGCCCGCATCGAGGAGCAGACCGACGGGTATGTCACGCTCGCGACCACCGCCGACGGTCGCGGCCTGCGCCTGGTGGACTCGACCGTGGGCACGGACCCGACCCAGGTGGTGGACATCAAGGGCGCGGCCGCGGACCTCGGGCTCGTCGGTTCGAGCACGAACGGCACGCTCGACGGCAGCGCGGTGATTGCCGGCCTCAACTCGACGCTGGTGAGCAACCTCAGCGGCGGCAGCGGTCTGGCGGACGGTACGTTCTCGATCACGACCCGCGACGGGGCGGTCCACAACTTTTCGGTCGCCACCGGCGGCTCGCTGAGCGACATCCTGTCGCAGATCGAATCGGGCACCGGCGGTGCCGTCACCGCCCGGGTCAGCGACGACGGTGTCGGCCTCACCCTGACGGACAACACGGCGGGCTCGGGCAACCTCATTGTCGGGGGCGCGGGGGCGACGGCCCTGGGCGTGGCCACAGCGCCGGGCGGTGTCGCGGCCGCGACGGTCGCGGGCTCGCGGCTCCAGCATCGGTACATCAGCGGATCGACCTCGCTGCTGTCGTTCAACAACGGCGCCGGCGTAGGCAGCGGGGTCATCGAGATCCGCGGGCCGCGCGGCACGACCACCCGCGTGGACATCGGCACCGACGCCCGGAACATCGCCGACGTGATCGCCGAGATCAACTCCCGCGGCATCGGCGTCACGGCCCGCATCAACGACCACGGCGACGGCATCATCATCGAGAAGTCGGCCGGCGAAACCGGGCTCAACAAGATCAAGGTCTCCGACGTGACCGGCACCGTCGGCAAGAGCCTCGGGATCATCGGCGAGGCGGCCAACACCACCGATCAGAACTTCGTCGACGGCTCCTTCGAGAAGACCGTCCAACTGACCGCGGCCGACACGCTCGACTCCGTCGTGACCAAGATCAACAACTCTCAGGCGAGCGTGAGTGCCTCGGTGATCCGCGACTCGGCGGGGTCGAGCCAGTACCGCCTGAAACTGACCGCCAAGCAGACGGGCGTGGCCGGAGCGTTCACGATCACCTCCACCGGCGCCGACCTGGGCCTGACCACCATCTCCAAGGCGCGAAACGCCCGCGTCTTCTTCGGCTCCGACGACCCCGCGACGGCCGTGCTCATCGAGAGCACGTCCAACACGATCGACGGGGTCGTTGAAGGGCTCACGCTCAATGCCAAGGCCGCGAGCAACACGCCGGTGACAGTCACCGTCAGCCGCGATACGGGCGCGATCAAGGACGCCGTCCGAAGTTTCATCGACGCGTTCAACGACGTTGCCGGGCGGGTCGACCAGCTCACCGCCTATGACCAGGAGACCGATCGCAAGGGCCCGCTGCTCGGCGACTCGACGGCCAACGAGCTGCGTGCCGCGCTCTACAACCAGCTCCTGCGCCCCGCCACGGGCCTCTCCGGCTCGTACAAGTACCTGAACCAGGTCGGGGTCAAGGTTGGTCAGGGTGGCGCGCTGGAACTCGATGAGGCCAAG
This sequence comes from uncultured Phycisphaeraceae bacterium, assembly GCA_964630785.1. Classification (GTDB taxonomy): domain Bacteria; phylum Planctomycetota; class Phycisphaerae; order Phycisphaerales; family UBA1924; genus JADLCX01. Next base: position 165,703 of record CAZVZG010000006.1, read on the forward strand.
CTCGACGCCGCGTTGGCGGCCGATCCGCAAGGCGTCGCCGACCTCTTCGCCGCGCGAACACAGAACACGCGCGACACCCAAACAACGGTCAGGCCGGGAATCACCGTCAACAACACCGACCCGGACACGTTCAGCGCACTGGGCGTGGCCGAGCAGTTCGCCAACTTCGTGGACCGGTACGTCAACGGCGTCGACGGCGTGCTGACCCGGCGGTCCAACTCGCTCGACAGCGAGATCGCCAACCAGAACGACCGGATCGCGACCCTGGACGCCAAGCTGGCCCGCCGTCGAGACTACCTGACCCAGCAGTTCGCCACGCTCGAGACCACGCTCGCGGGGCTCCAGCGTCAGCAGGCGGCCCTGAGCCAGATTCCCGCCCGCTGACTTTCTCACCCCCGCTTTCGCCTGCTTCCTTCCCACCACCGGCCGCGGCCACTTTGCAAACAGCCGACCTTCACTCAAGCGACACACCCTGTCGGCCGATTTTCCCGGACGCCATGACCGCCGACTCGACCGTCAACGCGTACCTCCGCACCCAGGTGCTGACCGCCAGCCCGGAGCAGCTCCGGCTGATGCTGCTAGAGGGCGCCGTCCGGTTCCTCAGGCAGGCCCGAGAGGGGTTGGCCGCCAAGGACTACAACATCAGTTTCGACGGCTTTTCCAAAGGTCGGAACATCGTCATCGAGCTGATGAACTCGATGCGCCCCGACGTCGATCCGGCCCTGTGCAGCCGGGTGCACAGCCTCTACGTGTTCATCTATCAGACCATCGTCGAGGCCAGCCTCGAAAAGAACATCGAGAAGGCGGACAAGGCCATCGAGATGCTCGACTTCGAGCGGGAGACGTGGGAACTGGCGATCCGCAAACTCGCGGAGGAGCGGGGAGCGACCGGCCGCGCCGATGCTCCGGCGGCCTCGGCTGCGAAGACGGCCGATCCGCTCGCTCGCGCGCAGACTCCGCCGACCAATGCCCCCGTGCGGCGAGCCCTCTCGATTCAGGGCTGATGCGGGCCGCGCACGCGGGCTCGCTTCAGACCGCCACCGGCTCCGCCACAAGCTGGGCGGCCAGGTTCTCCAAGAGCAGGGTGAGATTCACGTTGCTGGCGAGGTGACCCTCCGCGGCCTGGATCGCGTCGATGGCCGCGAGCCGTCGGAGGATGACCGGATCGTCCGGGCCGCGCCCCTCACCGGCGGTTGCCCGAAGCCGGACCCGGAAGTGCTCGGCCAGGAACGCGAGCATTCGCCGCGCCCAGGCCTTGTTCGCCCCGTCCTTGCTCGCGTCCGGGTTGGCCTTGACATCGGCCTCGGCCCGCTCGGCGATGAGCTTGGCCATGGTGGACCCAAGCTCGGGCGGAAAGCCGCCCTTGTCCAGCGTCGCCAGCAGCGGCGCGAGCGCTTCGTGCCAGGTGAACAGGTCCGCATCGACGGCGAGCCTCGCGAGCCCAGGTGAGCCCGCGGCGAAGCCCCGCAGCCACGCGGCCCGCTTGGCGTCGAGATCGATCCCAGCCGATTCGATCCACTCGTCCATCTCGCGCTCGTCGAGCGGCACAAACCCCACGCGCTGGCAGCGGCTGCGGATGGTCGGGAGCAGGCGGTCCTCGCTGCTTGTCACCAGCATGATCACCGTGCCCGGGGGCGGCTCCTCCATGGTCTTGAGCAGGATGTTCTGCACGTCCGGCGTGATCATCTCCGCCTCGTCGACGATGAACGCCTTGCCCATCAAGCTGGCACCCTGTAACACCCGCGTGCGCAGGGCCGGCTCGACCAGGAACTCGTCGAGCACCTCCTTGGCGATGGTTGTCTGCTTACCGTTGCGGACAGAGTCTTTGCGGCTGATGGCCGCGAGCTCCTTGACAATGACGTGAAGGTCCGGGTGGTTCCCGGTCCGGCACAGTTCCTGCACCGGCGAGCCGGACTCGGGCGCGACCTGGCCGGTCAGCCCCGCGGCCGTGGTGGGGTCGAGCAGCGCGGCCGCGAACGCGTAGGCCGTGGTGAACTTGCCCACGCCCGCCGGACCATGGAATATCCAGGCGTGGTGGGCACGCCCGGACTTGAGCGCGGCCGCGAGCACGCGCTTGGCCCCGGTCTGACCGACAACCTGATCGATCAACGTGATCGGGTGGGCGGGACCGGCGGTCGGCGCCGTGATGGACTCAACGGACGGCTTGGCGGCTCGCTTGGCCATGGCGGGCAACCGTATGCCGCTCGGGCGCCGGGCCTAGATGCTCCGCAGTTTGTTCCGCCCGTTGAACGCCGCGACTTTGTAGCACTCGGCCAGCGTCGGGTAGTTGAAGACGGTGTTCACGAAATAGTCTACCGTGCCCTTGAAGGCCATGACGGCCTGGCCGATGTGGATGAGCTCGGTGGCCTGTGAGCCCAGGATGTGGACGCCCAGCAGAGCCCCGCTCTCCTGGTGGATCAGCATCTTGAGCATGCCGATCTCGTCACCCAGGAGCTGGCCGCGACCGGTTTCCTTGTACTGGGCGATCCCTGCTTCGTAGGGGATGCCCGACTGGGTCAGACGCTCCTCGGTCCAGCCGACCATCGAGATCTCGGGGATGGAATAAATGCCGTAGGGGAAGAGCTCCGGCACGCTCTCGGTCTGGACGCCGAACATGTGGCACGCCGCGAGCCGGCCCTGTTCCATGCTGGTGCTCGCCAGGGCTGGAAACCCGATCACGTCGCCGACGGCGTAGATGTTCTTGACCTCGGTCTGGTAGTTAGGGGTCACCTTGATGCGTCCGCGATCGTCGCTGGTGAGCCCAGCGTTTTCGAGGCTCAACCGGTCGGTCGCGCCTTGTCGGCCTACGCAGTACATCAGGCAGTCGGCACGGATGGTCTTGCCGCTTTCGAGCGTGGCCTCGACCAGCTCGCCGCCGCCGTTTCCGGCCGGTCGGGGCCCGGGCGGGGGTTCGGCGAGCCGGATGCTGACGACCTTCTCGCCCAGCCGCAGAGTGACGCCGGTCTGCCGGAGGTGGTACTGGAGCGCCTCACACACCTCGCGATCGAGGAAGTCGAGCAGCCTGTCGCGCCCCTCGATGAGCGTCACGCGCACGCCGATCGCCGCCAGCATGCTGGCGTACTCGGTGCCGATCACGCCGCCGCCGACCACGATCATCGACTGCGGCAGGTACGGCAGTTTGAGGATCTCGTCGCTGGTGATGATCCGGTTCTGGTCGAACGGGATGTTCGAGGGCCGGGCGGGCGAGGTCCCCGTCGCGATGCAGACGAACTCGGCGCCGACGGTCTCGATACCGGTCCCCGTTTCGACGATCACCGTGTCCGGCCCGGCCATGGCGCCCGTGCCCTGGATGACGTCGATCCCGTTGGAGTTGAAGTGTTTGCGGACGACGTCGATCTCGGCGCGGATGACGCGCTGGCAACTGGCCGTGAGCGTCGAGAGCTGCGTGTTGCGGTCGATGCCCGGCCCACCGCCGCCGATTCCCTCGAGAGCCCGCTGGGTCGCCTTCAGGTCCAGCACCGCCTCTCGGAGGGCCTTGCTGGGGATGGTGCCGGTGTTGATCGCGACCCCTCCGACGAACTGCATCTTCTCGATGACGCAGGCCTTCTTGCCGAGCTTGGCGGCCTGGATGGCCGCCTTCTGCCCCCCGGGGCCGGATCCGATCACGCACAGGTCGTAGTGCCTCATGGTTCTCAGTTTATCGGCCCGCGGGGAGGGGGATGCGCGGGGAATTGTCGTTCCGGCGCGGCCCGACGGGCATTACCGCGGGCCGGCCTTGATTCGCCCGACCAGCCCCTGGCTCTTGACCTCGACGCCCTTGAGCACACTGGCCAGGGCGTCGCGGTTCGGGGCGTAGTCCATGGCCGTCTGGGTGGTGATCCAGTCCTTCTTCACCATCTCAGCGAGGGCGTGTGTGAAACTCTGCATCCCCTCCTCGCACCGGCTGATCACGCCCGGCAGGTCGCTGTCGTCGCCGTCGCGGATCTTCTGGCGGACGGTCGGGTTGCCCAGCAGCACCTCGCACGCCGGCACTACGCCAACTTCGAAGTTATCCACCGCCGGCAGCAGCCGCTGAGCGCACACCGCGCGCAGGGTGTTGCTCAGAGAGTGGCGGAGAAACCCGTGCTCGTGGCTGGGGAAAAACTCCAGAATGCGGCTGAACGCCTGCATCGTGTCGGCCGTGTGCATCGAGCCGAAGACCAGGTGGCCGGTCTCGGCCGCCTGGATCGCAGCCAGCACCGTGTCGTGGTCGCGCATCTCGCCGATGAACACCACGTCTGGATCCTCGCGCACGATGTACCGCAGCGCGGTGGGGTAGCCGTCCACGTCGATGCCGATCTCTCGCTGGCTGATGATCGACTTCTTGGGGATGAAGCGGTACTCGACCGGGTCCTCGACGGTGATGATGTTCTCGCTGCGGGTCGCGTTGATGTGCTCGATCATTGCCGCGAGCGTCGAACTCTTGCCCGAGCCGGTGACCCCCACCACGAGCACCAGCCCCTCCATCGTGCGCTCGACAAGCTCGCCGTAGACAGCCGGAAGATGCAGGTTGTTGTAGTCGGGGATCTCGGCCTTCACGCGCCGAATGGCCGCATGGGTGTGGCCGCCGGCGCGGTACATGTTGACGCGAAACCGCTCGCCGTCCTTGAGGTGGGTGGCGAAGTCGAGGTTGCCGCTGGACTCGAACCGAGCCTTGAGCGACTCGGGCACGATGGGATCGAGCAGGTGGTCCGCCTCGTCCTCGGAGATGGCCTCGCCCTGCACCGGGCGCAGGTTGCTGTTGATCCGGTACGTCGGTGGGACGCCGACCTTGATGTGCAGGTCGCTCGCCTCCAGACGCTTCATCGCGCCCAGCAGTCGGTGGATGGACAGGACCGGCGACGGCGCGGACGGTGCGGATTCCATGCGGGGCTCCCGGCAGAACGCTGGGGACAGGACGCTGGCCACCGATCCCCACCCCGATCGCCTCCACGTTGAACAGTCTACCCCACGGGCCTTGCGGGTGCGCAAGCTCCCGAAACTTTGGGCGTTTATCGCGTTTCGGGCGGCCCGACAACCACGCTCCGGCGCAGCGGCGGGCGGTAGGTCGCCATGCGCTCCAGCAGCCGATCTGGATCGGATTCCACCACGAGGGCCTCGCGCGGATCGATGCGGAGAAACCGCTCGGCCTCGGCGTGGTCGAGAAAGTCCATCAACTTGTCGTAGTAGCCCTCGGTGTTGAGCAGCCCGATGGGGTGGTCGTGGATCGCCAGTTGCGACCAGCACACGACCTCGAACAGCTCGTCCAACGTGCCCACGCCACCGGGAAGAGCGATGAAGCCGCGGGCCAGGTCGGCCATCGCCTTCTTGCGCTCGTGCAGCGTGTCCACCACGCGCAGGTCGGGGATGCCGTTGTGGGCGATCTCGCGCCGGACGAGCTCGTGCGTGATGATGCCGATGATGCTCGCCCGCGGATCGGCCTCCAGCAGTGAGTCGGCGACCTCGCCCATCAGTCCGACCTTGCCGCCGCCGTACACGAGCCCGATGTGCCGAGCGGCCATCGAGCGCCCCAGCGCACGTGCGGACTCGCGGTACGCCGGGCGGGCCCCGTGGGCGGCGCCGCAATAGACGGCGATCGGAGACAGGGGATGAGACATGGGCGAGGGTATGGGCGACACAAACGCCAGACCCGGCACGCCGTACGCGATGGTGGTGCGACACCCAAACCTATACTGTGGCGATCTTCATCGGGCCGGTTCGGATCGATCGGCCCACCGCGCCCAGGAGGTTTCGATGGCTCGCCGACGCCGCTACCCCAACCTGCTCGACCGCATCACCGTGAGCCCGAAGCAGTGCGGTGGGCGACCCTGTGTTCGCGGCATGCGCGTCCGCGTGACGGACGTGCTGGAATACCTGGCCAACGGTCTGACCCCTGAGCAGATCGTGGCGGAACTTCCGTTTCTGGAGCAGGCCGACATCCAAGCCTGCTTGCTCTACGCCTCGCTCCCTCTCCAGCATCCCCTGTTGGTGGCTTGAGGGTGACGCGAACCTGGTTCGCCGGATTCCCCGCGAAGGGCCGCCGGCGACGACTGCGTTACGCGTTCACCGCCCGCGCCCCCCTCGCGCGTCACCCACATCCAGAAGTAGTACATCGGGAACCCGAACGACAGCACCAGGAGCCACGGCAGCGTTTCCCACGGGTTGCCGACGACCGCGAGCGCGGTCATCGCCAGAGCGCTGAGCACGAACAGCATCGGCACCACGGGATAGCCCGGGCAGCGGAACGGCGGCCCCACGGGCGCGGGCGGGACGGACACCGCGCCGCACTCCGGGCAGGCGTGGCCCGCGGGCAACCCGGAGAGGTCGTATCCGCAGGCCGCGAAGACGGGTCGGGGCGGCGCCACGGGCGCTCGCCGCTCGTGCCGACGGATCAGGATGAGGGCCACGCCCGCGAGCCCGTAGAAGATCCACATCGTGAACACGAACCCGCTGGCCAGGCTCTCGAACGTCCTGAGCGTCCACACCGCGGCGATCGACAGGGCGCACTGCACCCACAGCGCCACCGCCGGGGTCTGATACTTCGCGTGGATCTTGCCGAGCGAGCGGAACAGCAGGCCGTCGCGGGCCTGGGCGAACGTGACCCGAGCGCCCGTGATGATCGACGCGTGGCTCGATCCCAGCGTGCTCACAACCACAAGAGCGGTCACGACGAGCGCGCCCGATTCGCCCATCATCCGCCCGGCAACCACCGGCGCGACCGTGTTGGTCGCGGCCATGTCGCGCATGGGGAGCATCCACATGAACACCGCGTTGACCGCGAGATAGAGCGTGGTGACGGCCGCGACGCCGGCGATGAAGATGAGCGGCAGCGTTCGCCGCGGGTTGCGGACCTCGCCGGCGATCGAGCCTACATCGGCCCACCCGTCGTACGTCCACAGGATCGCCCCGAGGGTGAGGCCGAGCGCGGTGATGAACGGGACATCGACGGGCACGGGCTCAAGGTTCGAGGCGGAGCCCTTGCGCAGGGCGAGGGCCACAAAGGCAATCAGCGCGAGCGCCCCGAACTTGATCGTCGTGAGCACGCCCGCCAGCCCCGTCCCGATCCTCACCCCGGGCACGTTGATCCCGGTGAAGAACAGCAGCAACGCCGTCGTGAGGGCCAGTTTCGGCGCCTCGGGCACGGGGTCGGCATAGCCGATGAGCTTGAGGATGTGCTCGGCCCCCGGCACCATGATCCCCGCGGCCGCGAACGGCTTGGTGATGAGCATGTACGTCCAGCCGAACGTGAACGCCAGCGGCCGGCCCGCCCGCCCGAACCCCTCGCGAAGGAACACGTACAGCCCGCCCGATCGCGGGTAACGCGTCGTAAGCTCGGCGTAGGTCAGGCCGCCGAACAGGGCGAGCACGCCGCCCACGAGCCAGAGCCCCAGGATCATCCCGGGCCGACCGATGTTCTTGGCCGCGACCGTCGGCGTATTGAAGATCCCCGAGCCGATGATCACGCCGATCATCACCGCGACCGCGCCGCCAAAGCCGATGCGACGGGGGAGGTCGGCGCGGACGAGCGGGTGGGCGCTCGGGACAGCGACCGGGGTTGGGCTGGCGGGGGTGCTCACACGCGACAGACTACCGGAAAACCCCGGCACGCCGTCACGGCGCGGGCGGCTCGTTGATCACGATGTCGGAGGGCCCGACCGTCAGGTCCTTGGACTTCTTACGGCTCTCTTCGCCCGACACGCCGCCATCGTCTTGCCCATCGACGCCCACGCTGTAGAGCAGGTACGCGCGGCCGTGTGCGTCAGGCTCGGGCAAGACCCTGTAAACGAACGGCCGGCCGGAATACGGGTCGAGCGGAACTCGGTCGAGGTACCCGGGCACAAGTTCGGGGATCGTGGCCGGGGGACGACCGTTGGCGGCGCGGTACCGCTCGATGGCGAGATGGAGGGAGACGCCGCGGCGCTGGAGCTCGAACTGATCGCGACTCGCGATGGCACGGTCGAGGCCGGGCATGATCAAGTCGAGGAGAATGAGCGAGCCGAAGGCCGGGCCGGATGAGACCGAGCGTGCGGCGGGGTCCACGATCACCCGTTGTTTCGCCGATTTGAGGGCCTGGTTGTACGCGGCCAAGTTCTCCGTGAACGAGCCGAGCCGGCCCCCGGCGCCGATGCTCGACATGTCGAACGCACTCGTCAAACCCGATGAGAACCGGCCGAAACGGATGCGGTTGGGATCGCTATAGACCCAAGCGATCGTGTCCACGCCCATCAGTCGCTCGCCCTCGAAGTGGTAATCCGCAGTCACCGACCGGCGTTGTCGTCGCATCGCCGAGGCGATCCCGTCGAGCCAACTGGCGGGGGGAGGATTGCCGAGTGCATCCTCGACCTGGGTGAGCATGAGCGCATCGATGGCGTTGGCGACCAGCCCATCGATGAGGAAGGGTTGTTGAGAAGCCACTCGCCCGAGGGCCAGCCCCTGCTCGAACGCCTCGAGGTAGGCCTGGCGATCGCCGCGCTCGCGGGCGACCGCCATGCGGGCGGCGCAGATGCGGGCGAGCGAGCGCATCGTGCCCAGATAGGGCAAGTCCAACCCGATGGGCGGAGCATCGGGCGCGAGGTCGATCGGCGCCACCGCCCGCCGACAGGCCGGGACCTCGGCGAGCGTCCCGTACAGGCCCGCGGCCTTGTACTCATCGACCATGCGGCGGGCGAGGGCTTCGCAAGCCGCGTCGAACTCGGGATCGGACGACGGCCGTCGCGGTCGCGACAGCCTGCGCCGCGCGGCCAGCAGCCCAAAGTCCGGCGAGATGGGTCTGCCCCGCTCCGACGTCACCTGATTGGAACTCCACACCGCGGCGTCGGCATCGCCGCGGATGTTCTCGGCACGGGCGATGAGGTCGAAAGCATCGACGGCGCCTGGAGCGTCGGCGCCCGGGGGCTGATGGTCAAGAACGTACTTGCGGAGCCCCTCCACGCCGATGCGCGCGGACTTGGCGGCCCTTACCTCGGCGCGGACCCGCAGTTCGTTGCCGCCCAGGCCGATGAGCACCAACAACACCACCCCCACCGTTCCCCAGAGCACCAACCGCTTGACCGTTCGCTTGCGCCGCGGCGTCCAGAAGGGATGACCGAGCTCGACGTGGCCCCCCTCGGGCTGAAACCGCAGGCGCCCGGACTCATCGGTCGTCAGCTCGCCGAGCGAGGGATCGACGGTGTTCACCGCGCCACATTCCGGGCAGCTCACGGTGCTGGCCGGGCTGACGGCCAGCCCAACGAGCGAATACCAGCAACTCTGGCACACGCCGCGGATGCGGAGGATGAGGCGGACGCGTCGGCCGAGCAGGCGGTCGCGGAGGAAGATTGCCGACATCGGCCCCAGGGCCAGGGCCAATACCATCACGCCGATCACCGCATAGAACCGGAGGCCGGACGCTGTCGGCAGATCAAACTCGGGAAGCACCGAGGAGGTGATCGCCGCGACGAGAAGCACCCCGCCGATCGAGATGACCGCGCCCACCAGCCAGATCGCGACGATCCTCGTCACACGGCGGAGCCAGCTCCCGCGCGCGGCACGCAGGAAGCGGGCGCACTGCTCTTCGCTGTAGCGATCGAGCTCGGGGAACGCGAGGTGGATCTGGCGGGTGATGAGGCGCATGGAAACTCTGCCCTATCGCAAAGCTCGGACATACCGGCGCTGGTGGACGATGGTTCCGGCTCTCGGTCGGCGAATGGTTTCGCGGCCCATCAACGCTCCGCACGCGCGCGGCTGATGAGGGCGTCGAAACCCGTCTCGAATTCACTATCGAACAAGCGGAAGTCCTTGGCGCGGGTCTTTGGAGCGTTGCCGCCATCATCCACCCGGTCACGCCCGAATGAATACAGCAGATAGGGACGATGAAAGGGATCGGACGCTTGATCGACTCGGATGTAGCCGAACGGCTCTCCGGTGAGGGGATCGACGATGTCGGCGCCCGCCAGCTCGCTCAAGGCGGCCGGAAACTCGCCGTGACGGGCGTGAAAGTAGGCCAATCGGAGCATGACGTCGATCCCGGCCGCGTACGTACGGTTCACATCGACCGCACTGACGTACTTTGAGAATGGTGGAGCCAACACGTCGACCACCCTGTTTCCCGTCATGGCGTCGTCGTTCGAGAACAACTCGGCTTCGTCGCTGCGCTTGAATGCCGGCTCGTCGATCGCCGCGTAGCAGTCGAACAGTTGGTTGACAAGAGCTTCGGATTCCGACTTTGAGGGAAAGAGCATGACCTGCCCGTGAAAACCTGATCCAGTCCGGATGAGAGTCTTTGGGGTACAAAGTACCCGGGAGGCTCTTGACGATGAAGCGTAAACGGCACGGGACGGAGGAGATCATCCGGAAGCTCCGCGAGGCGGAGGTTCTGGAGGGCCAGGGTCAGACGATCGGGCAGGTCTGCCAGAAGCTGGAGATCAGCGAGCAGACGCTGCACCGCTGGCGGAAGAAGTTCCGCGGCATGGGCGACGACCACATCCGGCGGCTCAAGGAGCTGGAGGAGGAGAACCGTCGCCTGAAGAAGGCGGTGGCGGACCTGGTCTTGGACAAGCAGATCATCGAGGAGGTGATGCGGGGAAAAGACTGAGCCCGGCGGCGGCGCGCGAGGGGGTCGATCGTGCGGTGCGCACGCTCGACCTCTCGCAGCGGCGAGTGTGCAAGGCCGTCGGGCGGCCGCGATCGACGCAGAGGTACAGGCCGACCAAGCCGAACACGGACCGGCCGCTGGTGGCGCGGATGCAGGAGCTGGCGAGGAAGCACCCGAGGTACGGGTACCGGAGGATTCACGCGATGCTGGAAGCCGAAGGGTTCAGAACGGGACGTGACCGGGTGCACCGGCTGTGGCGCAAGCACGGGCTGAAGGTGCCGCGGAAGGTGCACAAACGCAGGCGTTTGGGCACGTCGGCGAACGGGGTCACGCGCCACGCGGCCGCGCACATCGACCATGTGTGGACGTACGACTTCGTGAAGGACCAGACCATCGACGGCCGGCCGATGAAGATCCTGACGGTGGTGGACGAGCACACGCGGGAGTGCCTGTCGGCGGTGACGGCGCGGGGCATCACGGCCGCGGCGGTGGTGGGCGTGCTGCGAGAGTTGTTCGTCACGCGCGGCGTGCCGCGGCACATCCGCTCGGACAACGGGCCGGAGTTCATCGCCCGGAAGGTGCGTGCGTGGCTGGAGACGAACAACGTGGGCCCGCTGTACATCGAGCCCGGGGCGCCGTGGCAGAACGCCTTCGGCGAGAGCTTCAACGGGAAGCTGCGGGACGAGTGCCTGAACATGGAGCTGTTCACGAGCCTGGCGGAGGCGCGGGTGGTGATCGGGGACTTCAGGGACGAGTACAACCACCGGCGGCCGCACAGCTCGCTGGACTACAGCCCCCCCGCGGCGTTCGCGGCGGGGTGCAGGCGGGCTCCTTCGGTCGGTCTCGCTGC
>CAZVZG010000007.1:0-174115 GCA_964630785.1 uncultured Phycisphaeraceae bacterium
CCCCGCCCCCCCCGCCCCCCCCGCCCCCCCTTCCCCACCGGTCGAGCAGAAGGCCGCCCACGAACCTCCCCCCGCGCCCATTGCGATACCCCCGAACGACGCGACACGCGATTCTTCCACGGGGCAAATGCTCAAAGAGCCGCCGACCCCGGTCGATCCGAACAGCGGCCCGCGGGGTGGTGCGCCGGCGCCCGTACCGACACCCCCTCCGGCAACCTCGCCGGAGCCCGAACACTCCCACGCGGCCTCGTTCGAGTCGGGATTGTCGCCCATGCCCGGGAGCGAAACCGCGTCTGTGGGCGAGGCGGCGGTCGCGCCGCGTGAGTCGCTCCAGACGCCAGCAACGGTCGCGACGGGCGGTCCCGCGCCCGCGGCCCAAGCCACGGCGACCGTCTATTCGATCACCAACGAGCCGGCCGACGCGTCGGTGCGGATCGTCAGTGCCGGCGCGAGCGGCGCCGAGTGGCGGGCGCTGGGCGGCGCGTGGCGGCCGCTCGCCGCGGGCGACGCGGCCACCGGTCGGTTCGAGGTCCGCACCGGCGTGGACGGCCACGCGCTGATCGAGTTTGACGGCCGGGTCGCGGTGTTCGTACCGCCGCTCAGCCGGGTCACCATCGCCAGGCGGAGCGCCGATTCGCCCGAAGCCGTTTTCACGATCGAGCGCGGCGCGATCGAGTTACGGGCGGCTTCGGGAGGGGGGGAGGGGGGGAACCAGCCCGTGCAGTCGTGGGTCTGCACGCCCGATCGCACCGCGGGCTTTGAGAGCCTTCCGGGCGTGCGCATCGGGTACAGCGCGTTCAGCGGAACGAAGATCGGCAGGCCAATGGAAGCAATCCGTTAGGATTGCACGCTACATTCGGGCCACCTGCGTTGTCCCCGGCCCAGAGGATTTATATCTAAGATCGTCGGAGAAGTGGCCGCGTCCGAGATTGTCGGACAGAGTCTTTTCAGACGTTCGCCTGCGCGCGGTCGATACGCGGGCGGGGAGGGGGGAGGCGGGGAGGGAGGGAGAGGGTGTCGCGGTCTCAGTTATCGGGCACCGCGCTGGGCTTCGTGGGGAGGGGGAAGCGGGGGAGCGGGACCGCGTCGGCAGCGCCGGTGGGCCACCATGAAGATCGGTCGGGTCATCAAGACGAGTCGCAAGCCGGTGCGGACAGCTCCGTGGCCGCTCGAGGTGCTGCAGCTCCTCGAGGAACACCACCTGTGCGCCTGGGCGCACGCGCCCGAGCGGCGTCGTAAGTTCGGCGTCGGCCTCGCGTGGCACCTCTCGTCGCTCGACGATACACAGGTGGTGCTTCTCGACGGCGCAAAGATCACGGACCTCGGGACGTTCTGTGCGCAGTTGGAGGGGGCGATAGGTCTTCCTCGCGTCGAACGGCGCATCGATACGCCCGGCGGTGTGGTCGGGACCCTGCGCCGTCGGTTCACGCCCAGAGGGCACCGCCCGGTCAAGCGCCGGTACTACATCTGGCTCGATGCCGACCACCTGCTGCGACGCGACCACCGGCTCTTCGGCCAGTTGGTCGACGCTATCGCCGGAGTCGCCGCGGAGTATGAGTTCACCAACGAAGACCTCCTGCTCCTGCAGCGGGCGGTGTTCGTCGGAGGGCCGTCGCTGGACATGTACGCGGAGGATCCCTGCGGCCAGTTCAGGTCGTGGTGGAGCGACGGCAGCGAGACCCCGCTCTGGCGGGTGGTGACGGGCGTGGATGCCCCGCGCCTGCTCCGCTACCAGATCGGCGAGGCCGAAGGCGCTTGACGCGCCCCTTCGGGCGCGCTTTGCTCCGGCGACATGCGCATCATCGCCGGCGAGTTCCGCAGACGCACGCTTCACACCCCCCGGGACGCGAGCACCACCCGGCCGATCCCGGACCGGGTCAAGGAGTCGCTCTTTGGGCTCTTACGCGGCAACTGCGAGGGGGCCAACGTACTCGACGTTTTCGCCGGCACGGGCGCGATCGGGCTGGAAGCGATCAGCCGCGGCGCGGCCCGGTGCGTGTTCGTCGAGCGCGACCGCAAGATCGGCGACCTGCTGCAGCGCAACATCGACGATCTGGGGTGCGAGGATCGGTGCGAGGTCGTCCGGTCCGACGCGCTGGGGCCCGCGACGCTGGCCCGCGCCCCGCGCCCGGTCAACCTCGCGTTCTTCGACCCGCCCTTTCCGCTGGTCTTCGATCCGCAGGGCTGGGACCGCATCCGGCGGCAGTTCGGGCGCGTGATCGATCTGCTCAGCGCCGACGGGTTCGCCGTGCTGCGCACCCCCTGGCCGCTACGTCACGAGGAGGTGGTGCACGCGGACGGGCGGCGCGAGTGGCGCTCGGTGCTCGAGAGCGTGCGCGAGCGGCGGAATCAGGGTTCGCCTTCGGCGCGGACCGCCCGGCGCGGGCGGTCCGATGAGTTCGACGAGAAGGCCTGGGAGGGCGACCGTGCTAACCTCGACGAGATCGCGGCCGAGCACGAGGACGATCTGATGGCCATGTGGGAGGAAGAGCAGGACGAGGCCGCGGGCGCGCACGGGCGCACCGACGTGAACATCGTTCGCCACGACGCCGACCTCACCTTTCCCAACGCCGCCGGGCCCGAGACCCACGTGTACGCCTCGCAGGCGGTGCACCTTTACATGCAGAAGAACCCCGATGGGGAGGGGCGATAGCCCGGGGAGCGGTCGATGCCGGACGGGACGCGCTTGGCGGGTGGGGGATCGGCCGCGGCCGGGGCGGCGGATTCGACGGCGGGCCTGAACAGAGCCCAGCGCGAAGCCGTGACGCACTCGGGCGGACCGCTCATCGTGCTCGCCGGTCCCGGCACAGGCAAGACCCGCGTGATCACCCACCGGATCGCCCACCTCGTGCGTGAGCGGGGGGCCGACCCGTCGAGCATCGTCGCGGTGACGTTCACCCTCCGCGCCGCCGAGCAGTTGCGCGAGCGTCTGGCCGCGATCCTCGGTGCACCGACCGCCGAGCGCGTGAACGCGCACACGATCCACGGGTTCGGCCTGCGGATCCTGCGTCGGAACGCCGACCTCGCCGACCTCGCCCCGATCGGCGGCCCCTCCGGTGGGGGGGGGGGGGGAGGGGTGGATGACGCGGCGGGCGGGTTCGCCCGCGGGCGTGTGCGCCGGTGCGAACTGATCGACTCCGCCCAATCGCGACGGATGCTTCGTCGGCTCATCCTCGACAACGACCTCTTCGGGCACGCGCGCGCGGGCGGCGTGGAGTCGCTCATCGAGGAGGCCGGCCGCCTGTTCGATGCGTTCGACAACCACGCCCTGACGCCGGAAGGCGTCGCGGAGTTCGTCCAGCGATGGGGCGCGGCCGTGGACGCGGGGAGAGGGATAGACGGAGAGACGCTCGACGTGCAGGCGGGCGAGGCCGCACGTGCCGCGCACGCGCGGTTCGCCCAGTTCGCCGAGTTGCACAGGCTCTTCGACTCCGAACGACGCGCCGCCGGGCTCATCACGTTCGGCGACCTGCTCATGATCCCGATCCGCTTGATGCGCCGCCACCCCGCCGCCGCGGCGTGGTGCAGGTCGCGGTTCAAGCACTGGCTCGTGGACGAGTTCCAGGACGTCAACACGGCGCAGATCGAGCTCCTGCGGCTGCTCGCGCCGCCGGGGAGTGGGGGAGGGGGGGGCGAGAGAAGCGGGCCGGACCTGTGCGTGGTCGGCGACGACGATCAGTCGATCTACGGGTTCCGCGGGGCGGACGATCAGGCTTTCCGGCGATTTTCGTCCATCTGGAGCGGCGCGAGGGTGGTGGCGCTGACGGAGAACTACCGCAGCCGGCCGCGGATCATCGATGCGGCCAACTCGATCATCGAGCGGGCCGAGCACCGCTTCGCGCCGGACAAGACGATCGAGTTCCCGCGCGGCGCGGACCGACTTCCCGCGGGCGAGATCGACTGTGTGCAACTTCGTGAGGAAAAAGAGGACGGCGAGGCCATTGCTTCGATGATCCGCACCCAGGCCGGGCGCGCCGCGCCGAAGGACTCCGCGTCGGACCGCGACCGGCCGGACGCGCCGTACAAGGGATTCGCCGTCGTGGCCCGATCGCATAGCGACCTCGACCGCATCGAGGAGGCGCTCTGGCTGGAGGGCATCCCGACCCTGCGATGGAAACGGGCCTCCGCCGCCGACGAGGACGGGGTAAAGGACGTCATGGCGTGGTTGAAGCTCATCGCCGCCCCGCGCGAGCCTTGGCACGCGCGCCGGCTGCTCATGCGCCCGCCGATCGGCCTGTCGCTCGAATCGGTGAACAGTTGGGATCAGCAATACCGCGCGGCCGCCTCCCGAGCCCGGGCCGCCCGCGAGAGCGATGGGCGGGCGGAAGACCCGGGGCTGTTCCCGCGGTGGCTGCGGGCGCGGGCGACCGGGGATGGCACGGGCGTAGACACTCCCACCCACGCGACCATGGTCGAGAAGTTCTGCCGCTGGTTCGACGAGTTCGCCGAAGCGGCCACGCGAGATTCGGCCGCGGCTGTGGTCGTGCGGATCGTGCGCGAGACCGGGGTTGTGCACGCCGACCTGTCCGACGACAGGTCGCGGGTCGCGCGGGTGGAGAGCATCGTCGCGATGCTCAACTTCGTGCAGGCCAGGCAGGGCCGCCTGCCCGCGCCCGGGGGCGTGCGCGAGTTTCTGGAGTATTACGAGGACCTCGCGCCGAGCGAGCAGGGCTTCACCGGGTCGAGCGACCCCGTGACCGCCGACGAGGGCGAAGAGCCCGAGGGGAGCGCGTCGATCAACGCCGTTCGCCTCATCACGGCGCACTCGGCCAAGGGGCTGGAGTTCGACACGGTGTTTGTGCCGCGGGTCCAGCCGCCGCACGGATACCCCAAGACCTCCAAGAGCGACGAGCTGGAGATTCCGGAAGGGCTCATCGCCCGGGTCGAGGGCGGCCCGGCGCTGGATATCAAGGAGCGGCGGCTCGCCGAGGAGCGGAGGCTGTTCTACGTCGCGTGCACGCGGGCGGAGCGGCGGCTCGTGCTGCTCTCCAAGCAGCCCAAGGGCAAGAGCTCGTCGACCAACTACTTCAAGGAGATCCTGGGCGTTGAAGCGCTCAGGAGCGAGGTCAACGTCGTTTCCGCGGGCGATGTCGTTGCGCAGGCTCTGCGCGAGGCGGGTCGCCCGGGGCACGACGGCGGCGCGGACGCCCTTCGGGGGCTGCGCGGCGGTGAGGACGCCGACACCTCGGGTGCGCGCGACCGGCGCCGGGAGTTGTTCGAGCGGGCCCGGCGCGAGGCCCGCCTGGCCGCGGCGGGGGCGCTGGCGCGGATCGACGATCCGCTCGCCACTGAATCGAGAATCGACGAGGCGAAGGCGGTGCTCGGGGAATCCGCCGACCGGATGGCCGCGATTGCCAGGGTCGAGGCCGAGGGAAAGCCGCCACCGTGGGCGGACCGGCTCGGGCCGGGCGCGCGTGCCGAGATCACTGCTCTGCTTGCGGCGTCGTCGGCGGCGATGACGCCGGGCGAGGCGGGCCCGCGGGCGGTCCCGAAGTGGCTGGTCCGCGTGCCGCGTCCGCCGCTGCGCCTGAGTTACACGGCGATCAACGACTACCTCCGATGCCCACGCTGCTATTACGTGAAGCACGTGCTGGAGATGCGCGGGCCCGAGGGCAAGCCCGCGGTGTTGGGGATCGCGATCCACCGCGCCCTGGAGCGGTTCTACAACGTCTTCCGCGAAGCCGACGCCAACGGTGTGCCGGCCCCGGGCCTGCCCGAGCTTGAGGCGATGGCCCGCGAGGAGTTCTTCGCCAGCGCGGGCGCGGACGACGAGATCAACGCCGCCGAGCTCGATCGGCTCACAGCCCAGGTGCGGCTCGGCTTCGAGAAGTTGCACCGCCCGGACGTCCACGTTCTCGAAACCGAGCGGCAGGTGGACTTTGAGTACCTCAGCGCGGGCGAGACCGACGGAGATGCCGGCGCCGCCACGACGCACCGCGTGATCGCCAAGATCGACCGGATCGATCAGGTGACATGCGAGGACGGGTCGGCCGCGTTCCGCATCGTGGACTACAAGACCGGCCAGCCGACCAAGAAGCTCCTGGAGCCCGACCCCAAGGACCTGCAGATGGGTCTGTACGTGCTTGCGCTCAGGCATGAGTATGGAGAGGACATCACGGGGAGCGCGGAGTACTGGCTGTTTTCCACCGGCCAGCGGGGCGTGATCGACTTCGCGGACGTGGACGAGCGGGGCGTCCGCAAGCAGATCGACAAGGTTGTGGCCGGGATCCTCTCGGGCCGGTTCCCCCGGGCGAAGAACTGTCACGGCGAGGTCTGCGAGTTTCTCGGGCCCGACGACGATTCTGCCGAGGAATAGGGACCCGGTTCGGGCCTTCCCATGCAACTTCCGCGCCGGGCGGAGATATCACCCCAGGGCATGATGCTCCGACTCCTGTTCATCACCTTGCTGGCCGCGTGCCCAAGTGTCGCGGCGCTCCGCGCGGCGGCCCCCGTGCTCGCTCCACCCGAGCGTGCGACGACCGAACAGCGGTTGTCGTTGCCGGTCCCGATCGAGCAGGACGCGGGCGTGCCCGGCGACGCGGACTTGCCGGTGTGCGACCCCGCCTGGCGGTCGCAGATCGTGTGCATGGCGGGCCATCGGCGCAGTCCCGCGGTTTCGGCCTGGCTCCGCAACGGCGTGCGAGTGCACCACCTGCGATTGGATTCGATGCCCGGCTACGTGCTGGTCACCATCAGCCTCTGCGGCGGCGAACTGCTCGAAACCACGGAGAACCGCGGCGTCTCGATGGGCGCCTGCAGCGCGTGGCACGACCTTTCGGTCGAAGGATTCCCCGCGGGCGGGCCGGACGCCGCGCTTGACGGGCGCGACGTCCACATCGACGGGGTCGCGGGCCCGGACTCCATCCAACTGCGCGTCTGGGGGGGGCGGGCCGACATCGACACCGGCATGCGGGTGGCCGCGGCCTTGCTCCAGCGGCCGAAGGTGACCCAAGCCGCGCTCGACGCGACCATGCGCGACGCCTGGGCGCAGATCTCAAGCCGGGCGGCGACGCCCCAGGGCGTCATCGGCAACGCGATCACCGACGCGATCTTTCCCGCGGGCCAGGCCCGGGTGCGCACCGCGACCAAGGGCGAGTTCGAGGCGGTCACCGTCGCGGCGGCGCAGGAGTGCCTGGATCGGCACCTAACCGGCGCGCCGATCGAGGTGTCCATCGTCGGCGACCTCACGCTCGACGAGGGCATGAGGCTCGCCGCGGGCTACTTGGGGCGGATGCCGGCGCGGGATCGGGTTTGTCCCAAACGCATGGCCGCGCTCCGAGACTTGCCGCCGCCGCCCTACCCCATCCGCGAGCGGGTCAAGGGCGCGATCCCTGCGGGCTCATCGATCGTCGTGGTCGGCTTCCCCGGGGCGGACGCCTCGGACATCCCGGAACTGCGGGCCCTGCGCGCGGCCGGACACGTGCTCGACGAGCGTGCCACCGCGGCCCTGGCCGGGGCCGGATTCAAGAATGCTCAGATCAACGCCTCGCTCGTGCCGGGCACGGTCTATCCCGGTTTCGGGCTGGTTATCGTCAACTTCACCACCACGCCCGAACAGGCCGATCGGGCGGGCGACGTGCTCGAAGCGGCCGTGCGGGCCCTGGCCTTGACCGGCGTCACCAAAGCCGAACTCCGGTCGGTCACCGAAGACCTTGCCCGAACAGTCGAGAAGTTCGAGCGCGAACCGCGGTACTGGGCCGGCATCCTCGCCCGATCCGACAGCATCGGGGTCGATCCCGATCAGGTGGCCGATGGAGCGGCGTTCTACCGCGGGCTCGACCCGCAGACCGTCAACGAGGCGCTCAAGCGGCGGTACGGTGAGGGCCGCGTGCTGCGGCTAGTGATCGATGCGGACGGGACCGTCCCGCCCGAACGAACGCTCGCGCCAACACCCGGCGAGAAGTGAACGCGTATTTCAGCCCAGCGCGGCCGCGCCCGAGATGATCTCGGTGAGCTCGGTGGTGATCTGCGCCTGTCGGGCGCGGTTGTACTGGCGGGTGAGCCGCTTGCCCATCTTGCCGGCGTTGTCGGTCGCGCTCTTCATCGCCACCATGCGGGCGATGTGCTCGCTCACGATCGCGTCGTTGAACGCCTGGAACAGCGTCGCCTTCACCGCCGCGGGGAGCAGCGAGCCCAGCAGGACCTCCGCCGGCGGGTTGAACTCGTACTCGACGTGCGCGGCGTGCCGGCGGTCGGCGTTCTCGGCCGGCTTGAGGGGCAGCAACTGAACGACCTCGGGCGTCTGCCGCCCCACGGAGATGTACCGCATGTAGATCATCTTCACCGCGGAGACCTCTCCTGCGATGAACCGATCCATGTATCCCTGGGCCAGCCGCTCGATCTGCGAGAACTCGGGCTTGTCGCCGATGGCGTGCTGCTGGGCGACGTTCACGCCGTTGAACTTCAGGAACGCCGCGCCCTTGCGTCCCACCAGGTCGATCACGCCCGAGCGGACCTTGTCGCTCGATCGCAGGTGCTGCATCGCCAGGCGCAGGATCGAGCCGTTGTACGGCCCGCACAGCCCGCGGTCGGACGTGATGATCAGCGTCAACTCGGGCTTGTCCTTGCCCGCGGGGTTGCCAGCCAGCAGCGGGTGCGTGGCATCGCCGCCCCCGCCCGCCGTTTCAGCAAGTTTGCGTACCAGCTCGAACACGCCCTCGGTGTAGGGCTTGGTGGCCGTGGCCTTCTGCTGGGCCCGGGCGAACTTGCTCGTGGCGATCATCTGCATCGTCTTGGTGATGCGGCGGATGTTGCCGACGGCCTTGATGCGCTTCTTGATCTCGCGGGTCTTGCCCATAGGGGCATGAGGATAGGTGGGTCCGTCGTCGGCGGCAGTAAATCGGGAAATGTTCGGGTATTCATCGGCCCGCCCGCCCTTCCCTACGCCCGACGATCCGTGGATCGACCCGGCAGTAACGGCCGACCGACCCGGGATTTGCAATCGGGTGTCTTTGTCTGGTTCGTCGTTACCGATGAAGGTAAGTTGTTGGAGCGGCCCGCCGCGTTCGCGGCCGGAGTGCCGACCGTCATGGCAGCGGTTCCGCGGCCGTCACCGCGGTGAGGCTTGTGAGATGCGCGTCTGTGGCCCTCGGAACAGGTCCGGCAAAGCGGCGGGCTGTCTGGCCCTCGCGCTGATCGTGGCGTTCGCCCTCGGCGGTCTCACCTCCGGCGCACGGGCCGATCAACCGACCCCCGACGGTGTGTGGTCGCTCCTGCCCGAGCACGACCCTGCTGTCAAAGCGGCCAAGCCGTGGATTAGGCCGGTCGCGGGCCAGGCCCTCACCGCCAACCTGGTCCGCCTTCGCGCTGTCCTCGCGGGCGCGCCGCTGGAAAACGGACCCGACGCCCGGGCGCACCCATTACTGCTCGAACTACCCGATCCCAACGGCCGGCTTCAGGTGTTCAGCGTCGTCGAGTCGCCGATCATGGAGCCGGGGCTGGCGGCCCAGTTCCCCGAGATCAAGACCTACGTCGGTCAGGGCGTGACCGATCCGCTGGCCACGCTGCGGGCGGACGTCACGATGCAGGGGTTCCACGCCCAGGTGCTGTCGCCTGAGGGCTCGGGCGGGATGGGCGGGGTGGGCGGAGTGGGGGGGGCGGGGGGGTGGTACATCGACCCCTTCTCCGCGCTCGACACGGCGCACTACACGAGTTACTTCCGCAAGGCCCTCGTGCGCACCGACAGCTGGAGTTGCGGCACCGAGCCCGGCCCCTCACTGGGGGTGCGGGGCACGGTCGGCGGCCTCTCGACCGGTCCGACACGCCGGACCTATCGCCTGGCGTGCGCGTGTACGGGCGAGTACGCCGCGTTTCATGGGGGAACGGCGGGGCTGGCGCAATCGGCGATTGTGACCGCGATCAACCGCGTCACGGGCGTGTACGAGGTCGAGTTGTGCATCCGGCTCACGCTGGTGTCCAACAACAACCTGATCGTGTACACCAACGCCTCGACCGATCCATACACCAACACCAACGGCTCGGCGATGCTCTTGCAGAACCAGACGACCATCACCAACCGGATCGGATCGGCGAACTACGACATCGGCCACGTGTTCTCGACCGGTGGCGGCGGGATCGCGGGGCTGGGCGTGGTCTGCCAGTCGTCGAGCAAGGCCCGCGGCGTCACCGGTTCGCCCTCGCCCACGGGCGACGCCTTCTGGATCGACTACGTCGCGCACGAGATGGGCCACCAGTTCGGCGCCAACCACAACTTCCAGGGCGTCACCGACAGTTGTGGCGGAGGCAACCGCAACGGCCCGACCGCCGATGAGCCCGGCTCGGGCTCGACGATCATGGGTTACGCGGGAATCTGCGGCACCGACGATCTTCAGGCTCACTCGGACGCGTACTTCAACTTCATCTCCTACCAGGAGATCCGCTCCTATATCGACGGGACGAGCTGCGGCACGTCGGCGACGACCTCCAACTCCGCGCCGACGGTGACGGTTTCGGGCGGGGGGACCATCCCCCGGGGAACGCCCTTCGCGCTCGCGGCCAACGGATCGGACCCCGATGGCGATCCAATCACCTACTGCTGGGAGGACCGCAACTTCGGCGGCTCGACCGGCACAACGCTCGCGTCGCCGGATAACGGCGTCATGCCGCTGTTCCGCTCGTTCGGCGCAACGACGAGCCCGACCCGGCTGTTCCCCAGGCTCGCCACCGTGCTCTCGGGCGGCACCGACAACGAAGAGAAGTACCCACAGGTGTCGCGGAGCTCGTTCCGCTTCCGCGTCACCGTCCGTGACAACCGCGCGGGCGGGGGAGGGGTTAACACCGCCGACGTGACACTCGGCGTCACCGCCGCGGCCGGGCCGTTCACCGTGACCGCCCCGCCCGCGGGTACCGCCTGGACCACGGGCACGTCCCGAACCGTGTCGTGGAGCGTCGCCAACACCGCGTCTGCCCCCGTGAACTGCGCGAACGTCGCGATCCTCCTCTCTACCGACGGCGGCAACACTTTCCCGATCACGCTCCTGTCCAGCACACCCAACAACGGCTCGGCCATGGTGAATGTTCCTGACAATCCGACCAGCGCGGGGCGCATCAAGGTCCAGTCGATCGGCAACGTGTTCTACAACATCAACGCCGGGCCGATCACGATCGTTTCGGGCGTGTGCACGTCCGCCTCAATCGCGGCACAGCCGACCTCGCAGACCACGTGCGCCGGCAGCAACGCCACGTTCACGATGGCCGCGGACGGGAGCCCGCCCCTGAACTATCAATGGCGAAAGGGCTCGACACCCGTGGGTGTCAACTCGCCGACGCTGACCATCTCGCCGGTCACCGGCGTGGACGCGGGGAACTACACCTGCACGGTGACCAACGCCTGCGGCTCGGCGGCGACCGACGCGGTGAGCCTCGCCGTGAGCTCGCCTGTGCAAATCTCCTCCGGGCCTTCGCCGATGACCCGCTGCCCGGGCGAGTCGGTGTCGTTCTCCGTGGCCGCGACGGGCGACCCTGCGCCGACATACCAGTGGCGCAAGGGTGGTTCGCCAATCGCCGGCGCGACCGGCAGCACGTACACGATCGACCCGGTGAGCGAGGCCGACTCCGGCAGCTACGACTGCGTTGTGGCCAACGTCTGCGGCAACGCGAGCTCGGGCGCGGCCGCGCTTTCGGTTCAGGGCGGTGTCGGCTTCATCGCCGATCCGCTCGACGAGACGATCTGCGAGGGCGACCCGGTGACCTTCTTCGTCACCGTCTCGGGCGCCGGGCCGTTCGCGTATCAGTGGCGACTGGAAGGCGCGGACATCCCGGGCGCAACCGGCCCCAACTATTCCCTCAATCCGGCGACAACCCTCGATGCCGGTCTGTATGACTGCGTGGTCACGGGCGGCTGCGGCACATCGACCAGCGGCGCGGGCCTGCTGATCGTGCGAGAGTGGCCTTCGTTCAGCGCCCAACCGGCGTCGATCGCTCGTTGCCCGGGCGAGGCCGCGTCGTTCAGCGTGACCGCGCACGGGTTTGGCCCGCTGGCCTACCAGTGGCGCAAAGGCGGGACCGACATCGTCGGGGCGTCATCCCCGACGCTCAATATCCCGTCCGTCGCTCCAACGGACGTCGGTAACTACGACTGCGTGGTGACCGGCGGGTGCGGGATCTCGACCTCCAACCCGGCCTCGCTGTCACTGACGGACGGACCGAGTATCGCGCAGCAGCCGCAGCCTCAATCCGTGTGCGAGGGCGCCGCGGCCGTGTTCACGGTCGCGGCAGGAGGGGGGGGCACGAGGGTCAACGGCTATCAATGGCGTCGCGGCGAGACGGACTTGATCGACGGACTGTCGGGCTCCGGCTCGGTCATCGCCGGCGCGGCGACCGCCTCGCTCTCGATCACCGGCGTGGGTGCGGGCGACGTCGGCGCCTATTCGTGCGTATTGAGCAGCCCTTGCGGCACGGCGTCAAGCGATCCGGCCGCGCTCGCTGTCGTGCCGGCGCTCAGCATCACCCAGCAGCCTGCGAGCCTGAGCGCCTGCCTCGGGACTCAGGTTACGCTCACCGTTGCAGCGACCGGCGATGGCCCGCTGGGGTATCAATGGCGAAGGAACACCGCCGAACTCGCCGGCCAGACCGGACCGACCCTGAGCATCGCCGCGCTCGGGCCGGACAACGCCGGCGCGTACGACTGCGTCGTCACCGGCCCCTGCGGCTCGGTCACGAGTGATGCCGCCGCCGTCGCCCTGTGCGTGCCCGACTTCAACTGCTCGGGCGTGGTGAGCGTGCAAGACATCTTCGACTACCTCGCCGGATACTTCGCGGGCGAGGCGCGGGCCGACGTGAACGCCTCGGGAGTCATCAGCGTGCAGGACATCTTCGACTTCCTCGCGGCGTACTTTGCCGGCTGCCCCTGAACGCGGACCGGCGCGTGTTTGCGAGGCCGGGCCGCGGGCTTTGACGGGGCCGCCGCAGCGGCGCGTCCCTGTGCCGGCACACCCCCCTCCCGGGTCATAGAATCGCCCGATCACAACGCCCAATCCGGGGGCCGGGTGCGGAGAACGGATACATGATGCGCTCGAAGTGGGCCGCGATGGCGGCCGCGTTGGTCCTTGCGGGTTTGACGGCCGGTCCGGCCCGGGGTCAGGCCCTGCCGACCGATCCGCGGCTGGTGACGGGCGAGCTGCCCAACGGGATGAAGTACATCGTGAGCAAGCACGCCAACCCGCCCGGGCGCGCCGCGATGTGGATCCACGTCTCGACTGGCTCGCTCAACGAGACGGACAAGGAACGCGGCATCTCACACTACCTCGAGCACATGGCCTTCAACGGCAGCGAGAACTTCCCGCCCGGGAGCGTGATCGACTACTTCCAGAGCATGGGCCTGAACTTCGGTCGCGATCAGAACGCGTTCACGAGCTTCGACCAGACGACCTTCCAGCTCGCCTTCCCGGACAACAAGCCCGAGACCATCGACAAGGGCATGAAGTTCTTCGCCGACGTCGCCGGTCGGCTGAGCCTGCTGCAGACCGAGATCGACTCGGAGCGGCAGGTCATCATGGAGGAGAAGCGGGCCCGATCCGGCGTTCAGCAGCGCATGCAGGACTACGTGCTGGCCCGCATCGCCCCCGGCTCCATCATCGGCGATCGCCTGCCCATCGGCGTTGATGAGACGCTCGCCAAGCTCAACCGCGACGACTTCGTGGCCTATTACGGCAAGTGGTACGTGCCCGGCAACATGACGCTCATGGTCGTGGCCGACGCCGATCCGCAGATGATCGTCGACGACATCAAGAAGAACTTCGGTGCCGGCGACAAGGCGCCCGTGCCCGCCGACCAGGACCCCGGCGTGCGCCCGTACAAGGCCGACCGCGCGATCGTGGCCACCGACCCGGAGTACACCGAGGGCTCGGTCGCGATGATGGCGATCGGCCCCAAAGAGCCGCCGGCGACCACCGTGCCGCTGATGCGGCGTGATCTGGTGCGTCAGCTCGCCACCAGCGCGTTCAACCGGCGTATCGGGGCGAAGATCAACAAGGGCGGCACAGCCTACCTCTCGGCGTCGGCGATGGCCCAGAACCTCTTCGGCGCGGGGATGCTGCGCCAGGTCAGCGCCGACGGCAAGCCCGAGGACTGGCGCAAGCTCCTCACCGAACTGGGCGAGGACGTGCAGCGGGCCCGTCTGCACGGGTTCAGCGACCGCGAGCTCGACGACGTCCGCAAGCAGATCATCGCCGGGCAGGAGCAGTTCGTCGCGCAGGAGTCCACCATGCCGGCCCGCGCCGTGCTCGGACGGATGAACCGCGCCGTCAACGACGGCGAGCCGATCATGTCGGCACAGCAGGAGTTGGACCTGGTCAAGCAGATCCTCCCCACGATCACGGCCGAGGAAGTCTCCAAGGCGTTCGCCGAGCTCTTCGACCCGGCCAACGTGACCTTCCTTGCCGAACTCCCGACCACGGCCAACCCGCCGACCGAGGCGGAGCTGGTCAGCCTCGGTCAGGCCGCTTTCAGCGTCAAGCCCGAGAAGCTCGCCGAAGAGGCCCGCGCGACCGCGCTCATGGACAAGCTCCCCGAGCCGGGCAAGGTCGTTGAAAGCGTGACCCACGAGCCCAGCGCCGTACTCAGCGGGTGGCTCGACAACGGCGTGCGGTTCCACCATCGCTTCATGGACTACCACAAGGACCAGGCCTCCGTTGTCATCTCGCTGGCCGCGGGCACGCTGCAGGAAACCGACGCCGACCGCGGTATCGCCGACGTGGCGGCGCTCGCGTGGGGCCGCCCGGCCACGAGCAAGCTCTCCTCGACCGAAGTCCGCGACCTGATGACGGGCAAGAAGGTCCGCGTCGGCGGTGGGTCGGACATGGACACCATGACCCTCTCCGTCAGCGGCAACCCTGCCGATCTGGAGGAGGGCATGAAGCTCGCTTACCTGCTGCTGACCGACCCGGTGATCGAGCCCGCGGCCCTGGAGCAGTGGAAGAAGGAAGAGCTCCAGTCCATCGAGCAGCGCAAGACCGACGTGCGCGGCGCACTGGCCGAGGCGATGGCCGACGCCGTGTACCCGCAGACCGACTCTCGCACCCATCCGCTCACCGCGGCCGAGGTCAACGCCGTCACGCTCGACGCGGCCGAATCCTGGCTGCGCAACGCCATCGACACCGCGCCCATCGAGGTCTCCGTCGTCGGCGACATCGACAAGGACAAGGCCCTGGCGCTGGTGACCCGCTACATCGGTTCGCTCCCCAAGCGCGAGCGGGTCTCCTCCACGACGCTCGACAGCCTTCGCAACATCAAGAAGGTGCCCGGCCCGCGCAGCGTTGAGCGCACGCTCGACACCAAGACCAAGCTCGCGCTGGTGTTCGACGGCTTTTACGGCGCCGACCTCGACAACGTCGTGGACACGCGCCTGCTTCAGCTCGCCTCCCGCGTCATCAGCACGCGCATGATCGACACCATCCGCGAGAAGGAGCAGCTCGCCTACAGCCCCAACTGCGGCAACCGCCCCGGAACCGACTTCCCGGGCTTCGGCCTCTTCATCGCCGCGATCCCCACCGAGCCGAGCAAGGTCGATCGGCTCATGGCCGCGGTGGACGCGGAGTACGCCGGGTTCGCCAAGACCGGCCCGACGGCCGACGAACTCACGACCGCCCGAAAGCAGATCGCCAACACGCTCGACGAGCAGATGAAGGAGCCTAGCTTCTGGACGGCGCGCCTGAGCCAACTCGACTACCGCGGCATCAACCTCGACGATATCGTGAACTCGGCCGCGGAACAGCAGAAGTACACCGCCGAGCAGATCAAGGACGCCTTCAACAAGTACTACAAGCCGGAGGCGGTGCTGAAGGTGGTGATCCGTCCGGCGGCGTCGGCCGAAGGCTCGGTTGCGCCCGCGGCGGAGAAGCCCGCAACACCCTCGTCGAACTGACACGAGGTGTGATGAACCAATCTCCAGGGCCGCGCCCCTTCGGCGCGGCCCTGTTTCGTTGAAAGGGGGCCGATCGTCGTCGGGTGTGGGCGGCTATGTGTCCGATCGGTCGGGTGTCGGAGATTCGGCGCGCTCAATCGAGGGCGAGCGGTATCCGGAGGACAGTTCACCAACCTGAAGCCCATCCCACGCCAGCCCCATCCCCTCCGGCAGGGCCGCGTCGACCTCCGCGTGCATCACCTCGTGGGCCATGTGGACGAACCAGGTCCGTGCGGCCGCGATGTTGGCCGCGGCGCTCACCGCCTCGTCGATGCTGAAGTGCGTGGGGTGCTTGCGCGGGCGCAGGGCGTCGAGCACGAGCGTCCGCAGGCCGGTCAGACGCCGCCAGCTTTCGGGCGGGATGGCCGACACGTCGGTGCAGTAGGCCAGGGGGAAGGCCGATGGCGGATGTCGGATTTCGGATAGCGGATGGGATGGAACCGACGCCGCGGATTCTTCTTCACATCCGCCATCCGCTATCCGCCATCCGATATCGTCAACGCGGTATCCCACGATCGGTAGCCGCCCGTGCAGCAGGCGGATCGGCGTGAACCGCGCGCCGTGGATGTCGATCGGCCGCTCGGGCTCGATCGTGTGCGCGATGAGCGTGGCCACGAAACTGTCGTTGATGTTGTTGCGCGACTCGAAGATGTGGGCGAACACACGCCGGAGGTGGTCGAGTGTGTGCGCCTCGCCGTAGATGTCGATCGGGGCCTTCTGCACGGCGTTGAACCGGCGCACCTCGTCGAGGCCGAAGGTGTGGTCGACGTGGTTGTGGGTGAAGAGCACGGCGTCGCAGCGGGTGAGCCCGTGTTGCAGGGCCTGCTGGCGCAGGTCGGGCGTGGTGTCGATGAGCACGCAGCGCGGGCGGCCGGCCGGGTCGATCCACTCGACGGCCGCGCCGGTGCGGAGCCGCCGGTCGCGCGGGTCGCTGGAAGTGCACACCCGGCACGCGCAGGCGATGGCGGGCACGCCCGCGCTGGTGCCCGTGCCGAGGAGGGTCAGACGCATGGGCGAGTGTATTCGGAGATGGGGGAGAGGGAGGGTGGAGGGGGGCGCGGTCGCCTAGACTCCGAGCATGTCCGCTCTGACGCGATCGCCCGTGGATGGCAGCCTGACGGGGCTCCGGATGAACGCGCGGCGTTATTTTTCGCTGGGCGAGACCGCCGAACGCTACGAACTGGTGAATGGAGTGGTGCTCATGGCCCCGAGCGCTTCTTATGCGCACAACCGGATGGCCGCGGAGGTCATGTTCCAACTGCTCCGGTTCGCCGAGGAGACCGGCGAGATCGTGGCCGTGCACGAGACGGACGTGCGATTCTCCGATCTGGACGTGTACAGGCCCGACATCGTGGCGTACAAGGCGGCGCGGGTGTCGGGGAGGCCGGATCAACTTCGGGTGCCGCCCGACCTGGTGGTCGAGGTGCTGTCTGGGGCGAGGAAGCCCTTTGATCTCATCACGAAGAAGAACGATTATCAACGGTTCGGCGTGCGTGAATACTGGGTCGTTGATCCGGAGGACGGCTCGGTGCACTGCTGGCGCCGACGCGGCAAGAAGTTTGTGGAAGTGCGAGTGCGCGATGAATCACTGGTCTGCGCGGCGTTGCCCGGCTTCCGGCTCGACCTGACGCGTTTGCGAGCGCTGGTGGGCCCTATCGCTCGAAAGGCGCCGGTGCGCCGTCGCCGGCGATGACTCCGCCGCGATGGTTATCGGCCCCCCCTCCCGCCCCATCCGTTCAAGCCCGATAACATGCACGTACCGGGCAAGCCCGCTTGCCCGCGTCCTGTAATCCAACGCGGGGCGACGCCCCATACCGATAGTCACCGAACACGGAGCGATCCCTCATGGCCCTGCCCGTACCCCAACCCAACTCCGCGGACGTCGGCCTGGTCGGACTGGCCGTCATGGGCGCCAACCTCTCGCTCAACATGGCCGACCACGGCTTCAAGGTCGCGGTCTACAACCGCACCACTTCGCACACCGAGAAGTTCATCGCCGACAACCCGCCGAGCGTGATCGGCCCCGGCGGGTCGCTCATTCCCGCGGCCGAGGTCGCCGACTTCGTCAAGTCCATCAAGCGCCCGCGTCGGATCGTGATCCTCGTCAAGGCCGGAAAGGCCACCGATGCCGTAATCGATTCGCTCACGCCGCACCTGGAGCGGGGCGACTGTGTGATCGACGGCGGCAACGCGGAGTGGACCGACACCATCCGGCGCGAGGCCGCGCTGAGCGCCAAGGGGTTGCTCTTCGTCGGCTCGGGCGTCTCGGGCGGCGAGGAGGGGGCGCGCTTCGGCCCCAGCCTCATGCCCGGCGGCACGAAAGCAGCCTGGGAGCTGCTCAAGCCGGTCTGGACCGCCATCGCGGCCAAGGTGGACGCCCGGACCGGTCGCCCGATCGAGGGCGCCTCGCGCGGCAAGCCCGTCAGGGCCGAGGGCGCGGTGCCGTGCACGGCGTACATCGGACCCGGCGGCGCCGGCCACTACGTCAAGATGGTGCACAACGGCATCGAGTACGGCGACATGCAGCTCATCTGCGAGGCGTACCACTTCATGCGGGATGTGCTCGAGATGAACGGCGACAAGATGGCCGCGACGTTCGCCGAGTGGAACAAAGGCGAGCTCGACAGCTTCCTCATCGAGATCACCGCGAACATCCTCCGCCAGAAGGACCCGGTCACGGGCAAGCCATTCGTGGACGTCGTGCTCGACGCCGCGGGGCAGAAGGGCACGGGCAAGTGGACGAGCGTGAGCGCGCTGGACATGGGCGTCCCCGCCCAGACCATCGCCGAGGCCGTCTTCGCCCGGTGCATCAGCGCTCAGAAGGAAGAGCGCGTCGCCGCGAGCAGGGTGCTCAAGGCGCCCGACATGCCCAGCATCCACTGGGGCCACGACCTATCGAGTGCTCTCGCCGCCAGCGGCGGAGACAACTGGGTCGATGCCGTGCGCGACGCCCTGTACTGCTCCAAGATCTGCTCCTACGCCCAGGGCTTTGCGCTTATGCACGCGGCCGGCGCCGAGAGCCAGTGGGGCCTGGACTTCGGCGCCATCGCCCAGATCTGGCGCGGCGGGTGCATCATCCGCGCCCGCTTCCTTCAGAAGATCACCGACGCCTACGCCCGCAAGCCCGACCTGGCCAACCTCCTGCTGGACCCCTACTTCTCCGAGCAGATGCAGAAGGCCCAGGTCAACTGGCGGAAGGTCGTGGCCCGCGCCGCGGTCACCGGCGTGCCCGTGCCCGCGTTCGCCAGCGCCCTGTCCTATTTCGACAGTTACCGTTCCGCCCGCCTGCCCGCCAACCTTCTCCAGGCTCAGCGAGACTACTTCGGCAGCCACACCTACGAGCGGGTCGACCAGCCCCGCGGCCAGTTCTTCCACCTCGACTGGCTCGATCCCAAGCGCCCCCAGCAGAAAGTTTGATCGTTCGGCCCTTCTCCCCGGAGCGCCGGAGGCGTTCCCAGACAAACGAACACCCGCGGCGGAGCTGCACGAACTTCCCCGACGAGGTTTCGATGCTTCTTGCGCGAAAGCGACGCTCAGTGCCGCCTGTGTTCCTCACCAACGCGTCGAGGCTGACCGGCATGCGCCCGCCGACGCCGCTGGAGGTGAGCGCGTCCAACGTGCTGCACACGGCGCGGCTGGTCATCCGCCCTCTGGAGCCCACCGATCACGACGAGCTGGTCCGCGTGGTCGCGATCAACCGCGAGCACCTCGCCCCGCACTGCCCACTCCACCGCGATGGGGAGACCGATGCCGCCCTGGCCGCTCGGCTGATCGACATGTCCCGCCGTGGGTTGGAGACGGGTCGCGTGTGGCGTGCCGGGGTCTTCGGTGCGAACCGTCGGCTGGTGGGCCTGGTCAATCTCAACGACATCGTGCGCTGCATCGAGAGCCGCGCGGAGGCCAACTGGTGGGTCTCCATCGAGCACACAGGGCGAGGGCTGGCCACCGAGGCGGTGCGGGCCTTGATCGACCACGGGTTCGACGACTTTCCTCGCGGGCTGGGCCTTCAACGCATCACCGCCCTCATCGCCCCGGATAACTCCGCGAGCCAACGCGTCGCGGCCAAAGTCGGCCTCCGCCGTCCGAGGAGGGCGAGGGTCGCCAAGTCGGATGGGCTCAACCTCGTCTTGAACGGGTGCGATATCCCGCACGACCTGTACGAGGTCTTCGCACCGCTCACCGGACCGCGACGCATCGCCTCGCGTCGGCCCGCGCTCCGGGCGGGTGTGGCGGCGATTCTCAGCGCCGAGGCCGCGGTCGGCGTCCATGACGCCTGATACGCCCATCCCCGACCTGTGCATCGCGACCGAACGGATGCTTCTGCGTCCGCTTCGGGCCTCCGATCGCGACGAGTTCATCCGCGTTTGGGACGTCTCGGAGGTGCACTTCGCCCCCTGGTTTCCCCTGCGGGACGACGGCCGTTCGCCGACGGAGCTCTTCGACTTTGTTCTGGATACTGCCGGTCGAAGGGCCGCCGCGGGCACGGGTGCGAAGTTGGTCGGCTTGCTCAAGGACCCGTGCTCGCCCGGCGAGCCCGCGCGGATCGCCGGCTTGTTCAACCTCAACAACATCGTCCGCGGCGTGTTCCAGAACGCGGACGCGGGCTGGAGTGTGAGCGCGGACTGCACCGGTCGCGGGCTGGCGACCGAGGGGGTTTTCGCACTGCTCGACCTGGCCTTTGCCCCGCCGCCGCGGGGTCTGGGGCTGCACCGGGTTCAGGCGAACATCATCGCGGAGAACGCTCCCAGCATGCGTGTCGCGGCCAAATGCGGGTTTCGCCGTGAGGGCGTGGGCCGGGCCATGCTCCGGATCGCCGGTCGTTGGCAAGACCACGTCATGCACGCCAAGCTTGCCGACGAGCACTCAATCGCGGCGGTTTGAAACCCCCAGCGGGCAACTCGACCCCACTCTGCGCCGATCCTGCAACCGGCCCGCCGCGCCTTCCGTATGGCGTCGATACGCCGGATCGTCCCGATGCGCTCCTGACGGCGAAAGAGCGGATTATCGGGAAATGGTGGGGGGGGGGGAGTCTC
Source organism: uncultured Phycisphaeraceae bacterium (assembly GCA_964630785.1). Taxonomy (GTDB): domain Bacteria; phylum Planctomycetota; class Phycisphaerae; order Phycisphaerales; family UBA1924; genus JADLCX01. Next base: position 20,935 of record CAZVZG010000007.1, read on the forward strand.
GGGTAGCCGGTCCGCAACGACCGGGCCTTGGGGCTTCCGATCCGGCATCCACGAGCGGCGGCGGCGAACACGGAGTCTGCGGCCGATTGCCCGGAACACCCACCCTGACTTGCGGGCCCGCGGAGCATCCGGTACTCTCCCACATGAGGGTTGTCACGCTTGCTGCGAACCACGGTCGAGTTCGATGCCGGAGCGGGGGCCAAACGAGCGTTGCCGCCGGAGGTGCGGAGCGGAAACCCGAGCGGGGGGCAAGCGTGGCACGGACGGAGAGCCACAGGGCCGCGGCCCGATCGCAACCCGAATGTGGGGGATCAAGCACACCAACGGTGCCGCGCGTGACCACACGGCGACGCACCGCAGAGCATGGCGCAAGCCCTCCCGGGACATATCCCCGGAGGCACCCGAACCGACCCCTGGGTCGGCCCCCGCGACAAGCGGTTTCGGGGTAAGCTTGCCGCCCCCAGAACGGTCGGGGCCGGAGCACAACGGAACGCTCGCGGCCTGGAACCGGACGAGGCTCACCCAACGGGCCGCGTCGAATCCCCAAGACCCACCCGACCACCGATCGCGGCCGCGCCGTTTGTGGCGGTCGCCGACCCAGCGTTTGATGCGGGAGTAGCCATGAACACTGACAATCGCTCCGCCCAGCCGACCGCCGACGACACCCGCAGCCCCGGGCTGTGGTGGGGGTTGCGTCACGCGGCCGAGCGGGTCCTCGGTCGCCGCGACCGCACGGGTCCGTCGCGGTTGACACGCGCCGCCGGGTTGATCGACTCCGAGACACCGTTCGAGTCGCTCGAACAGCGCCAGCTACTCGCGGTGCTGACCATCCCCGCCAGCTCGGTCGATCCCAACACCGGTCTGGGCTTCGTTCAGACCTGGTTCGACTATATCTCGCCGTACCTCTTCAAGCAGATCCCTGACAACAACGGCACCCCGGAGACCACTGTCGAGGAGTTCGACGATGAGATGGCCTTCTGGGCCCAGCTCAACCCGTCGGTTCCCCCCAACGGCACGTTCCTGAACACCTCGGGCTTCCGCGTGGTCTACAGCGCCCAGGCCGACAACGCGGCCGTCCTGTTGCCCGAAGGCTTCCCCGGGGTGGCCGGCCCAGGGGACATGATGAACGACCGCGACCTGGACGTCGCGCTCCAGAACACGGATCAGTTCGGCATCGAGTTCTTCTCGGCCGACCAGGGCCAGGGCAACCCGGTCAAACGCATCACGACCAACGCACTGATCACCGTGCGCACCGGTCCGTCCTACCAGAACCGCGGCGACGGCGACGCGATCAAGACCGGCGCCAACGGCACCCGGCTGGAGTTGACCCGCGACGGCGAGGTCGTGCAGACCTATACCGGTGCGGCCCTGCGAGCCCTGCTCACCGACCTGGGCGATGGTCGCACCATCCTGAACATCCAGTTTGCGCCCGGCTTTGACGGCTTCCGGTTCAAGGCGGCCGACGAGAACAACACCGCCGCGTGGACCGATCAGTTCATCATCGACGACGTCTCAACCACCTATCCGCCCGGGCGGTTCGGCCAGTTCGTCGAAGACCGCCGGTTCGGCGCGTGGGTCACGTTCGTCGGACCGGCCGGCGCGACGGCGCACCTGGTGGACCTGTACGGAGGCGAGATCGAGACCGAGCGATACCTGGGCGTCCCGCCGAACTCGCCGGTCCAGATCCCCATCGCCGACCGTAACGACGACGGCGTGCCGGACCTCAACGACGGCATCGGACTCATCACGCTCACGGGCACGAACGAGTCCTCGTCCTTCACAATCATCGGGGCCAAGGGCTCCACGTTGGACGCCACCACCGGTCTTCAGCCGCCCGCGTTCGTGGACGGGCTGGCCGGCAACCTGGACGATTATGAAGGGATGGCCGGCTTCGGCTTCGCGCTCACCAACGCCCAGCCCCCGCAGGTCATCGGCCTTCCCAGCGCGATGGGCACGTTCGTGCTCGGGTCGCCCATCGTGCGCACCAACTCAAGCTCGGCGGCCTACCTCAACGCCGACGCTCTCGCCCAGGTCATCCCGGCGAACTTCAACCGCGCCAACCAGGGCGTGGTCGTCAACGGGTCGATCGGGACGCTCAACCTGCCGGGCATCATCTTCGGTTCGACGATCGTCCACGGCTCCATCGGCCGATACAGCTCGGGCATCCAACTCGGCTCGGTGACCGTTGACGGTGACGTCGGTTACTTCGGCGTGGCGACGGATGCCGGCGTCTGGCAGCGCGACGACCTGACCGCGCCGCAGCAGAGCACCGCCGCCCAGCTCATCATCGGGCGCACCGTGCGAGAGATCGCCGTCGGCGGGCGCATGGTGATGTCTGTGCAGGTGCTGGGCGACATCAACAACCCCAGCCGCCCGCCCCTGAGCTTTATTAACTACGCCGAGCGCGAGGTGGTGTACGCCATCAACCCGATGGCCCAGCCCCCCGCGGGCATCATCTTCGGCACGACGCGAGACAGCTTCGGCCCGGGCCAGGCCGTGTTCTTCGGCGGTTCCACCTTCCGCAACGACACGCTCCAGAACGCCGAGTACGTCGGCTACAACGGTACCGCCGTGCGCATCACCGGCGCGCTGGGCGCGCAGGACCCCGCCAACAGCGAAGACTTCACCGACGTCTACGCCTTCGCCGCCGATCCCACCCGCGAGGTTGTGGTCCAGGGCGACGCCGCGGGGCTCCTCCGGGGCGGGTACATCCGCATCGTCGATCGCAACGGCCTCACCGTCGCCGCCTTCGATCAGGGTGCTGCCGGCCGCGGCCCGGGCGGGAAATTCGGCGCGGGCAACGTGATCCGATTCCGCCCGGACCACGCCGACATCTACTACCTCGTTCTCAACCTCGCGCCCGACGACGGTTTCGGGATCGGCGCCCGGTACGACATTACGCTCACCGGCATGGCCCCCACCACCCTCGGCGGCCTGACCACCGGCGCGGGTGTGGGCACGAGGTCCAACATGCTCCCGGTCGGTCCGGTCGCCGGCCAGTTTGTGCTCACGCTCAACGCCGGCTCCATGGGCTCGCTCCGCGTGGGCATGGGCGTGACCGACGGCATGGCGGCGCTCGCTTCGCCGGCCGACCTCATCAACACCGGCGACAACGACGACGACCTGCTCGACTTCGGGCTGGCCTCGATCAACATCCCGAATGACCTCTTCGGCGTGACGGCGGGAAGCGACGTGATGGGCGCCACGCTGCTGGTCGGGCGGAACCTCGGCACCCTCATCACGGGCACCTCGCCCGTGGCCGGCGTGTCCAACCAGGACGGCGACCTCACCGCCGCCGACATCCGCGTCGGCGGCAACATCGGCACAATCCAGGTCTCGGGCGCTGTCGGCGCCAACCAGGACCCCGACCCCGATTCCCTCGCCGGGCAGGTCAGCATCCGCAGCGGTACCCGCGGCGGGACGGGCAACATCGGGCAGATCCTCGTCGGCGCCTACATCATCGGCTCGAACATGACCGTCGAGACCTCGTCCGGCTCGGTCATTGATCAGTTCATCGTGCAGGACGGCCCGGCGACGCAGTTCCCCGCATACCAGATCCGCCAGAACATCCCGCGGTTCACCACCGGCGTCGGCTCGGACATCCGCTTCGCCGATTTCGGCCTGATCCAGCGGCCCAGCGACCCCAACCTCCGCATCGTCCTCAACTACAACCAGTCGTACAACTTCATTGACGATGCCGGCGCCCAGTTCACCGTGCGCATCACCGGCGGCAACCCCGCGAACAACACCTCGTTCCTTGAAGCCTTCTCTCTCCCGGTGGACGGCTCGCAGGGCGTGGCGCTGGCTCGTCTTGACGTCAGGCTGCGTCAGGGCGCGAACCTCACCATCACGGCCACCGGCACTCAGGCCGCGGGCGAATCGGGCGCGACCGTCTCCATCGGGCGCATCCGCATCCTCGAGAGCGACCCCACTTCCCAGGTCCTCATCACAGACGCGCCGGGCGTGCAGGCCGAGGTCGACGTGTGGCGCATCGAGTCGGCCAACCCGCTCGACCGCATCAGTAACTCCACCATCGGACGAAACAGCCGGGCCGGCGACCTCGTCGCCGTCGACGTGGACGGGCTCAACCGGCTCGACGTCCTGGGCAACCTCGGACTCACCGAGACGCACGGAGGGCCGCGATTGCTCGGGCCGTTCATCGGCATCTCCGGCACCGACGGGGGCGTCGGCGGGCCGTTCGGCGTGCCGCACGCCGCGATCGACCGCGGTTTCGTCGGCGGCGAGGGCGACGACTGGGACGGAAACGGCGTCTTCGTGCCGGTCCAGGCCACCAACTACGCCTCGCCCAACCCGCTGGAAGACCTCGGCTCGCCGGTCGATCCCTATCTCAACGGTTTGGTCGTGCGCAACGGCGACCTGCTGAGCGTCACCACCGGCGCCGCGATGGGCGACGTGGTGGTCGCCGCAGGCGACCTGCTCGCGGCCGTGGCCAACTCCGACGGCCTGCGTCCGTTCGGCGCGTTCGAGGGCATCGTCGGCAGCGTGTACGCCAACAACATCCTCCGCATCGATGTCGGCGACGGCCTGCGCGGCGCGGGCGTCTCGCCCTTCGCCGCCGCGGGCATCTTCGCCAACGACGAGATCGCCTTCGTCAACGCGACCAGGCTCACCGGCTCGATCATCGACGGCGTCATTCTTGCCGCCGACATTGACAACGCGCCCCGCACCACCATGGGGTCGGGCGATAACGAGACGGTCATCCAGAATGTTTCGGGCGTGCCCCGCCCCTTCCGCGGCCTGGGCGACGTGGCCATCACCGACGCCACGATCAACGGCGCGTTCATCCAGTCCAGCGCGCTCGACGACTGGTGGAAGAGCCTCCGCGTCCGCGACGTGGACTACACCACCGGCAACGTCGACTCGGTCACGGCCGTCCGCACCGACCTGTTCCGTTCCGAGATCGTCGGCAACATCGTCGGTACGGTCAGCGTCAGCGGCGGCGCGTACGACTCGACCACGATCGACGCGATCGAGAACATCGCCCTGGTCACGGCCGATTCCTACCGCAACAGCACGCTCCTGGGCCGGCCGACCGAGGTCCACGCCAACATGATCTCGTCGAGCCGAAACATCGGCTCGATCGTGACCACCGGGCTCACCGGCGACATGAGCGACCTGGTGATCGACGTGATCGGCACCGTCACCGGCAATATTGGCGCCGGAAACCTGGTGCGGATGAGCATCAACGTCGACAACGTCATCAACTCGCTCACGGCCACGACCGACATCCGCGGCACCAGCATCGTCACGGGGCGCATCACCACCATGACGGTCGGGCGCGACCTCAAGAACACCTCCCTCGAGGTCGCCGGCCCCGTCGAGAACGTGACCGTCGGCAATCAGATCGTCGGCCTGACGCTGCTCAGCTCCGGCCCGGACGGGCGCATCGGCACGCTGCGGGCGCAGGGCAACATCCAGGCCGACATCTCCTCTTCCGGCCCAATCCAGACCATCGAATCGGTCAACGGCGACATCACCGGACGCATCGTGACCACCGACGTTGACGGCAACATCGGCACGCTCCGAGCCGGGCGCGACCTGTTGGTCGACGCCCTCTTCACCGCCAGCGCGACCACGATCAGCGCCGGCCGCCACATCGGACGCAAGGCCGACCTCGACGATCGCGCGCTGGACATCCGCGGCAATCTCGGCAGCATCACCGCCGGGGGCCAGATCTACTCCGACCTGCTCGTCGGCCAGGCCATCACCGGCACGGTGACGATCGGGCGCGTCAGCGCCAAACCCAACAACGATCAGGTCGGCACCGGCGACATCAAGGCCTTCGGACGCATCAACGCCGTCGTCATCGACGGCGACCTCAACGGCAACATCACCTCATACTCCGACGGCATCGGCTCGATCACCATCAACAACGGCACCCTCCGCCAGGGCAAGACGATCACCGCGCTCGACGGTTCGATCGATCGCATCACCATCACCGGCGGCGACCTGCTCGGCAACGTCTACACCGACGGCGACCTGACCCTGCTGGAGATGCTCACCGGCGCCCACAACTACGCGAGCCACATCGGTATCTCGCGGTACAAGTCCACCGCCACTCCCGTTCCGGGCGACTCCACCCGCAACGAACTCCCGCCCGGCACGGTCCGGACCGCGGGCGCCGACGGCGCCCGCATCTACGCGGGCCACGACATCGGCCGCATCCACCTCCAGAGCGGCTCCATCTACGAGTCCACCATCATCGCCGGCCGCTCGATCCGCGACATCACCCTCGACCGCGGCTCGATCCGCAACGACCAGCTCTCCGTCCAGCAGGCCAACTTCATCCTCGCCGGCGACAGCGTCGACAACATCAGCGTGCCCAAGGGCAGCAGCGACAACATCAACATCATCGCCGGCCTCGTCTCGCTCGGCGCCGACAACGCCGTCGGCGGCATCGGCGCCGCGGCCGACACCATCAAGCAGGGCTCCATCGGCTCGATCGTGTTCAACGGCAAGAAGAACAAGGACATCCACATCACCGCCGGCATCGCGGCCGGGCCCGACGGGACCTACAACACCGACGACGACCTCCTCGCCAACGGCGTCAGCCCCATCGACTCGGTCCGCGTCCGCGCGGCCAAGAAGAGCAGCGTCTACGCCGACGGTCCCATCACCTCGGTCTCCGGTCCTTCAAGCTTTAAGCGCGTCCAGAACGGCCACGGCCTCCAGCCCGCCAACCCGGACCTCTTCCAGGGCACCCCACCCCCGGGCGCGATCGCCATCACGCCGGGCGCGGTCTTCTCGTTCACCTCGCCCTTCAACCAGAAGGCCCAGATCCTCTTCAACGGCCCCGGCAGCGCCTATTACGACGCGGCCAACAACCGCGTCGTCCTGATCGACACGACCTCGGCGTCGTCCCTGACGGTCCAGGGCCGCAGGAACGGCAGGAACAACTCCAACGCTCAACTCAAAGACTTCCTGATCGTCGGCAGCAACAACGCCTCGCTGGGCACGCTGGCCCTGCGGGTGTTCCTGCGGGGCAGTTCCAACATCTTCATCGACGGCGACATCGGCCAGATCAACGCCAACCGTGCGGACATCGGCGGCGTGCTCGGCGCCGGCGGCGATGTCGCCAACTTCGGCATCGCCCGCGTCGACAACGGCACGTTGCTCGGACGCGACGTGACCTCGCTCAATGTTTCCGGCCAGTTCCCCGGCGGCGCGGCCCAGTTCCTCTCGCTCGGCACGCTCAACGTCCACAGCCGCTTCGGCGGCGCGGTGAGCGCCGATCAGGGCATCGGCGCCGTCACGCTCGTCAATGGCCTCCGCGGCGAGCTCCGCTCCGGCGGCGACATCGGCTCCGTCACCGCCTCAAGCCTCACCGAGGTGCTCATCTCCGCCCGCGACAACATCGGCCCGGTGACTGTCAGCGGCAACGTCGATGACTCGGCGATCTATGCCGGCGTCGATCTTGGACGCGACGCCAACTTTGGCGGTTCCGGCGTCAACGCCGACGTCGTCAGCAACGGCGACGTCGCCTCGGTGACCGTCGGCGGCGGGTTCACCCGCTCGGACGTCTCCGGCGGCGTGTTCCGCGGCGCCGACGGCTTCCTCGGCACATCCGACGACGTGGCCTCCGACGGCCGCTCCACCCTGGGCCCCGTGAGCATCGGCTTGCGGAACCTCGGATCGTCCATCAACTCCGAGCAGTACCGCGTGATCTCCACCGGCTCGGTGGGCCAGGTCATTGCTCAGGGGAGCAACGTCGTCACCACCGGCAACTTCGCCGTGCGTGAGCTCGGTGCGCTGCCCGTCCCCGTCGCCGTCACCAGCGTCAGCGTCTTCGAGGACAGCCGCATCTACCGCGCCAGGCTCTCCTTCAACCAGCCGATCGACGCCAGTACCCTCGGCCCGGCCCTCGCCATCGCCGAGGTCCGAAACGGCGGCACGCTCCTGGTCGGACTGGCCCAGGGCACCGACTACACCATCGCGTACGACGCCGCCACCAACATCGCGACCATTACCTTCAGCCGCACCGTCACCGACCGCAACCTGCCGCAGCAGCCGGGCATCCCCGGCCCGGGCCTGTTCCGATTTGTCCTCTCGGGTGCGATCTTCCGCGGCGCCAGCCAGGGCGTCATGCTCGACGGCAACGGCGACGGCGCCACCGGCGACGACTACTCCTTTGACGCCGTCGTCGGCGACGCCGGCGACAAGATCACCGGGGGAACCAACATCCTCGCCGACGGCACCCGGATCGACTTCTACCCCGCCGTCGATCTCGACCTGCTCCTGGATTCCAACTTCAACTCCGACAACGCTCCCGACACCAACACCGCGATCAGCGTCAACGGCACCGTCGGCGACCACCCCGACGCCAACTCCAACGACTTCCGCGCCGGCGGCGACGTCGACCTCTACCGCGTCAGCCTCCGTGCCGGCCAGATCCTCATCCTCGGCCAGATGGGCGGCAACGCCCGCGGGGCCCTGAGGCAGGTATTCGACGCCACCGGCGCCCGGGTCGACCTCGGCGGCGCGGCCATGACCGTCCTCCCCGCGGCCACGCCCTCCGACCTCCAGTCCACGTCCGAATCCCAGCTCCTCGTCAACATCACCGGCACGTACTACATCGGCATCGCCGCGACCTTCGACGGCGTGGATATCTCCGACCCGACCAACATCCCCAACAACGACCCCGTCGCCGGCGCGGTCGGCGCTTACTCGTTCAACATCACCATCTTCGACGACGGCAACACGGGCTTCGCCGGCGACACCGATTCGGGCGACGGCACGCTCGTCGTCAACGCCCCGCTCCCGATCCTCTTCGCCGGCAACGACGGCGTTTTCGGCACCGCCGACGACCTCGGCGCCTTCACCACCGGCCGCTACAGGTTCACGCTCGACAAGGGCCCCGACGGCATCGCCAACACGCGTGACGACGTCGTCAGCGGGACCGACGGCGGCGAGATCACCTCCACCCGCAAGGCCGGATCCGACGGCGTGTGGGGCACCAGCGACGACGAGGTGCTCTCGGTCGCCAACAGCGCCATCGGTCTGCCCGGGGCCGTCGGCGTTCCCAACCAGATCGCTTCCGACGCCGACGTCTACCGACTCAACGGCGGTCAGCCCATCCTCCCCGGCACACGTGTCCGCCTGACCATGCGGCTCAGCCAGACCGCCGGCAACATCGGCCTGACGCCCGTTCAGGACGCCCTCGGCGGCATCAGCGGTCTCTCCACCGACCTGCTCGGCGACGTTCAGTTCGCGCTCTTCGAGATGCCCGCCGGCACCGGCTTCTCCAACGCCAAGCTCGTGGCCGCCCCCAGCGAGTTCCTCCCCATCGGCGGCCAACCCGCGCACACCACCACCGACGGCGTCAACTCCTACGGCTACGACGAACAGGGCGATTTCTTCATGGACATGGTCCTCCCCGGCGGACAGGACGTCAACAGCGTCAACACCCCCGCCACCTACACCGTCTACGTCCAGGGCGCCGTCCGCTCCGACTACACCCTCGAGGTGCTCACCCAGGGCACGGGCACCGTCCAGCGCTCGCGTCAGAACGTGCTCCTGGAGACCCGCGGCGGACGCATTGACTGGCTCGAGGCCGCCGGTATCACCACCCAGATCGACAAGTTCGACGCCAGCGTGCTCGGCTTCGCCGGCCAGATCAACGGCGTGGACGTCAACGAGTACATCATCAACTCGCTCGTCGCCAACCTCGACGCAATCTTCACCGCGGCCGACGTGGACATCACCGTTACCGACGACGCCTCCACCTTCGAGGGCGCCGCCTTCTCCACCGTCTTCCTCGCCGGCAACACCGAGCCCAACGCCTTCTTCAACGATGGCACCTTCGGGGCCAGCGAGCACGTCGACGTCTTCAACGTAGACAAGTCTGATCAGGCCGTGGTCTTCCTCCCCTCGCTGGCCCAGCTCGGCAACGACCCCAGCCAGGCCGGCGTGGACAACCTCGTTCGGGCCTTGACCGCCGCGGTCGGCCGACGCATCGGCGAGCTCATCGGCCTCCGGCTCTCCGCCGCCAGCGCCCCCAGCGCCGCCGTGCCGATCATGTCCTCCAACTCGGTCACCAACAACCCCGGCCCGGGCGGGACCTACGTCTTCAACAACAACAGCGACCCGCTCTCGAACCTCAACGACCCCGCCTTCAAGACCAACTTCTTCCTGGGCGTTCAGAACAGCTTCCAGCTCATGCAGCGGATCATCGGCCGCCGCGTCTGACCCATCCCACCCACATCCGCACCCACACCGCTGGGCCCGGGGACTTGTTCCTCGGGCCCTTTTTCTGGCGCGATCGCCGTTGTCGCACGGCGCACGGGCCCCGCGCTCCGTTCCTTGCGCTCCGCGTTTCCTACCATCGCCCATGCCCAGACCCGGCCGCCGAAGCGCAGCCCCGCCTTCCACGTCCGCTCGCGGCGTCCGCCTGCAGCGCGTCATGGCCGACGCCGGCGTAGCCTCGCGCCGCGACTGCGAAGCGATGATCGAGCGCGGCCTCGTCGAGGTCAACGGCCGCGTGGTCTCCCGACTCCCGGTCTTCGTCGATCCGGGCGCGGATCGCGTGGTTGTCGACGGCCGCCCGCTTCGCGTCTCCCGCGGATCGCCCGGCTCCGCCCCCGGTCGCCGGTCCACGCGGGACGACCGCCTCTACATCATGCTTCACAAGCCCGACCGCGTGCTCTGCACCACCAGCGACGACACGGCCGAGAGCCGCGCACTCGGCGGGGCACGCACCACCGTCACCGACCTCGTGCAGCCGCGCTCCGGCGTGAGGATCTACCCCGTCGGCCGGCTCGATTACCACTCAACGGGCCTCGTCCTGCTCACCAACGACGGCGCCCTTGCCGACCGTCTGACCCACGCCCGCTACGGCGTCACACGAACCTACCGCGTCACGGTCAAGGGCGATATCCGCGCCGACATCCTCGACGATCTGCGCCGGCGCCTGGGCAAGCTCGACGACGCCGCGCACGACGCCGACCACGGTGTCCGGGTCGCGCGATCCCCCTCGCCCGAGTCGCCCAACACCGTTCTCGAAGTCACGCTCCGCGAGGGGCGCAACCGCCAGCTCCGCGCCATCCTCGAGCAGATGGGCTGCCTGGTCCGAAAGCTCACGCGAGTCGGCATCGGCCCGCTCCGGCTCCGCGCCGTGGCTGTGGGCGAGTGGCGAAACCTCACGCGCGAGGAGGTCCAGTCGCTCCGGGTCGCCGGCGGCCTGGCTTCCGCACCGTCAAACGATCGACACCCCCGCCCGGCGTCGGATGCGGCCAAGCCTGGATCCCGACGATCCACCAACACCACCGAGCGCCGGCCCCGCCGCGCCCCGCGGGGCGGAGTGGGCCGGGGCGGGGGGGGCGGGAGGGGTGGTGGGGGTGGGGGGGGGGAGGGCCACCGATGACGTGGCCCTGGCGCCGTCGCCCCTCCACCGCCGGTGCCGGCCTCGAACCGACGATGGCCGCCATCAGGACCGTCGCGGCCGACGCCCAGCGCTCGCGCCTGCCTCAGATGGCCGCGGCCCTGAGCTACCGCACCGTCTTCGGCCTGCTGCCGGTGCTGGCGATCGGGCTCTGGGTTCTCCACCGCGTCCTCACCGCCGACGACCTGGCCAGGCTCATCGACAAGGGCGTCACGCTGCTCGGGCTCAAGAGCATCGTCGTCAATGGCGGCATAACGGACACCGTGACAACGGACAACGGTTCGTGGTTCGCGGGTCCGCTCATGCCGGGCGCAACTCCGCCGCCGCCTACCGCGCCGATCGCCGACAGCGTCGCGATCGCCGCGGGCGCCCACACCGAATCCCTCGAGCAGTGGATCCGGGCCTTCGTCGAGCGGATCAACGACATCTCGTTCAAGGCCATCGGCCTCGTCGGGATTGTCGTGCTCATCTACGCGGGCATCTCGATGGTCGTCGAGGTCGAACGCGCCTTCAACCAGATCTACCGCGTGCCCCGCGGGCGTTCGTGGACCCGGCGCATGATCAACTACTGGGCCCTTCTCACGCTCGGGCCCATCTGCCTCTTCGCCACGTTCTTCATTGGCGTGCGGCTCAACTCCTGGGTGGCCGGGTTCGCCGGTCACGGCACGACCGGTGACCTGCTCGCCAGCGCCGTGGCGACGATTGGCCTCGCCTCACAGTTCCTGATCTCCACGGTGCTGCTGCTGGTGATCTACCAGGTCGTACCCAACACCCGCGTGCGGTTCTGGCCCTCGCTCACCGGCGCGATCATCGCGGCCGCGCTCTTCGAGGGCTCCAAATACGCCTTCGGCCTCTACGTTCAATACTCCGCCGGCGCGAGCTTCAGCCGCCTCTACGGCTCGCTCGCCCTGATCCCGCTCTTCCTGCTCTGGGTTTACTTCATCTGGCTCATCGTTCTCTTCGGCCTGCAGCTCGCGTACCAGTTGCAGCACGGGCGAGCCCGCACTCGCGCCCAACCCTTCATGGAGTTCGGTCCCGCACTCGTCGAGCCGACCTCCGCCCTGATCGTCATGCGGGCGATGGCGCGGGCCTTCGTCCAGGGCCACACACTCGACGCTCCGGCTATCGCCCAGCGCGTGCGACTGGCCGACCCCATCGTCCGCACCGTCCTCGGCCGGGTCGCCGAACGCGGCCTCGTCCACCGTATCGAATCTCCCGACGCCGCGGGCTCGCAGGCCGCCGAACCGACCTACACGCTCGCCCGCCCGCTCGCGGCCATCACCGTCGCCGAACTCCTGACCATCGGCCACGACCTCGCTTCCAGCGGAAACGGGGGCGAGGGAACGGCCAGCGGGGGAGCGGGGGGGGCCGATGACCCGATCATCGCCCGCCTCCGCCAGGCCCAGATCGCCGCGGCCGGTCGAGAAACGCTCGCCGACGTTTGCGGCCTGGACGGTTCGATCCCCGCCACGGGCCGCCCGGAGAACCGACCGCTCTCTCCCGCTCTGCTCCGGGACCGAACCAAACCCGTAGCGGGGAGCCGCGAAGAGAATGGAGCCGCGGACAAAGTGCCCTCGGTTCGCCCCGCCCCGCCAACCGGCCAGCCCCCGGCTGCGGATAGATCGGGGATCTGACCGAAACGGCGGACCGACCCGCCCGCGGCCCGTGCGCTACCCTTCCTCGTCGGGACGGCACCAGGAGAAGTCCGTGCACAACTGCTCAACGACACCGTTGTCGAACCGGCTGAACCGGGTCATGACCCTGAGCATCTTGGGCGTCCTGGGCCTGTGCGCACTTTCGGCCGCCGGCTGCTACCACCGGGTCATCGGGGCCAAGGGCCTGGGCGCCGACAACTACAACGTCTCGGAACCGTACCAGGAGTCCGGGCAGTTGGACGAATGGATCTTCGGCTCGCCCGGCCCGAGTGGTCGCCCGGTCAACAACACCAAGCTCCCGCAGTGACCGCGGCTACGATCCGCTGTTCACGCCGATCGCCTCTCTCCGAGGGACTTCATGGGCCTCGAAGCCGCCATCCCCGTTGACGGATTCCTCACCACCAGCCTCCAACGGGTGATCAACTGGGCCCGCAGGTCCAGCCTCTGGCCGATGCCCTTCGCCACGGCTTGCTGCGGCATCGAGCTCATGGCCACCGCCTCCAGCCGGTTCGACCTGGCTCGCTTCGGCATGGAGCGCATGAGCTTCTCGCCGAGGCAGGCCGACCTGCTCATCGTCGCTGGGCGAATCGCGGCCAAGACCCTCCCGGTTCTCCAGCGCATCTACCTGCAGATGACCGAGCCGAAGTGGGTGATCTCGATGGGCGCCTGCGCCTCGACCGGCGGCGTGTTCGACACCTACGCCGTGGTGCAGGGCTGCGACCAGTTCATCCCGGTCGATGTGTACATCCCCGGCTGCCCGCCCCGCCCCGAGCAGTTGCTCGAGGGCATCATGGCCATCCAGCGCCACATCGACCGTCAGGGTATCCCCCCGGCCGGACCCAACGGGAAGCGAGTACCCCTGGGCGTGGTCCTCGAACCGACCCACGCCGTGCGGCCGCAACCGGTGGGGCTCACGGTCGGCGGGGCGTAGGTCGGGGTTCGAGCGACTTGCCGTCGTATGTTGATCGATCGCTTCACAGAGCCCGCAAGCGAACCAGACAAGCGAGCGACGCCCTGAACGGTGCGGCACGCAGCCTGCTTGCTACTTCTTCGCCTCCGCCCCGGCGTCTCCGCTCGGGGACGAAGCCGCATCCTCCGTCGGAGCGGCCGGTGCCGGAGTGAGTGCCTTCACGAGCGCGTCGCGGTCCGATGTGGTGAGCTTGCCGCCGCTGGTCGCGATCAGCCAATCCGCCGCCTGCGCGGCCTGAGCCGGATCGAACTCCACGCCCTTGCCGGCCTCGGGCACGGGATTACCCTCGCTGTCGAGCACCGTCATCCACGGCGGCGTGGCGGTCTGGCTGCCCTTGAGCCGGTGCAGCAGGTCGTAGCCCGCAATGTTCCGCTCCACGTCGATCTTGCGCAGCACAAACGCCTTCTCCAGCAGCGACTCGGTCTCGGGCGTGTTCACCGCGCTCTCGAAGGCCTTGCACGCGCCGCTCCCGTAGATGTTGAAATAGGCCAGCACGCGCTTGCCCTCTCGCTTCGCCTTCTGGCGAGACTCCAGCATCAGCACGGTCGCGACCTTGGGCTGCGCCTTGTTGCTGTCCAGGAAGTCGAAGACGAACTCCCGGTCGAACACCTTGTTCGGCGGCATCATCGGCTTGGCGACCATCGCGTTGCCGCCCGCCACGCCGATCGGCGTGCCCCCGTTGGGCTCGATCACCGTCAGCGCCGGCGCGCCGAAACCGTGCTCGTCGATCGGCGTCTGGAAGCTCTTGGCCAGGTCGATGTTCTTGTCGAACTTGCCGATGTCCACCTTCACCCACACGTACTCGGTGTCGAGAAGCTGCTTGATCATCGGGTCGGTCGTGAGCAGCTCGTTGAGGTACGCGCAGAACTCGCAACGGTTTTCACCCCACATCACCAGAACCCGCCGGTTGTCCTTCTTGGCCAGCTCACGCGCCCGCGCGATGTCCTGCGAAGCGTTGGCCTTCTCGTCGTACAGCTTCAGCGGCAGCGTGAACCGCCCGCCGCCGCCCTCCACGTGGTGGATGTTGTCTCCGCCCTCGGCGGGCTTGGCGGCCTCGGGCTTGGCCGGCTCGCCGGCCGGGTTGGAGAACCGCTGCGCCTGGCAGGGAGCAACCAAGAGCATCATCGCGGCTAGCGCCGAACTGATCAGAGCGAGTGTGCGTGTCATGTTCTGGTTCCTGTCGGTCATGGTGGCCAATGCTAAGCGCGTGGGCGCACCGAGTCGTCGATCGTCAGTGATTCCCGCTTCCCCCGTCCCCGGCGGCCTTGGCCGATTTCGGGGCAATCGCGGCCTTTATCGCCGCGGCCAGGGCCTCTTTCTGGATCGGATTGAGCTTCCCGCCCCCGGCGGAGATCAGCCAGTCCGCCACGCCGGCCTGATTCGCGCCGGGGTCGAACTCCCGACCACCATCGGCCTCGGCGACGCCCTTGCCCGTAGCGTCGAGCACGGTCATCCACGGTGGGCTCGCCGTGGCGCTGGCCTTGAGCCGGTGCAGCAGGTCGTACCCGCCCGGGTTGCGGTCAACGTCGATCTTTCGGACCACGTACGCCGCGTCGAGCAGTGCAGCGACGCCGGCGTCGTTCGCGGCCTTGTCCCACACCCGGCAGGCGTCGTTCCCGTACACGTTGAAGTACACGAGCACGCGCTTGCCATCGCGTCCGGCTTTCTGTTCGGCCTCCGACAGCAACGGCACGGCGGGTTTGGGCGCAGACTTGTTGTTATCGAGGAACGCGTACACGTAGTCCTCGTCAAAGACCCGCTGAAGCGTCATCGGCTTGGCCAGCGCGTCCTTGCCCGGCATGACCGCGATCGCCTGGTTGGTCGATGGGTTCACGACCGTCAGGTCGGGCGCGCCGAGCTTGAGCAGGTCGGTCTGGTAAAGCGTGGCCAGTTCGAGGTTCTTCTCGAACTTGCCGATGTCCACCATCACCAGCTCGTACTCGGTCTCGATCAACCGCTTGATCCGCGGGTCCGACGTGTACAGCCGGTGCAGGTGAACGCAGAACTCGCAGTTGTTCTCGCCCCACATGACCAGCACGTTGCGGTCGTCTCGCCGCGCGAGGTCGCGGGCCCGGTTGATGTCGCGCACCGGGTCGGCGTTCGCGTCGTAGAGCCCGGACGGGAGCGTGATGCCCGATGGCGTGACGACTTCCCCGTCGGGACGGGCGGGCGGCTCCGACGACGAAACCTTCTGCCCAAGCGCCCGAGCGGCCAAGACCGCCGCGAGCGCCAGCCCCGCCACCACGCCCCAGACACCCGTCTTCGACTTCATGCCCAGCCCTCCTGAAACCGCGTCTGGTGTTCCTGCGTTGCACCGTGAGATTCGGACCTAGTTCTTGCCGGCGGCCGGGGACGAAGGCGAGAGCACCTCCGCGAGCGATCGGCGGAGCGTCTGGCTCTCGGCGTCGGTCAACTTCGGCGCCAGCCGGTGCAACATCGCCAGAAACGGCTTGACCTCATCGCCGGTCGGGTAGCCGAAGTCGCGCTCGCCCTGGGCCTTGTCCGGCGCCAGCCGCTTCCCGTCGGCCCCGACGAACACGTACCACGGCGAGGCCTCGCCGTCGTTGCCCCCCAGTTTCTCGAACTCTTTCGGCGCGTCGTCCTGACGGATGAGGTCGATCGTGGCGCTTGCGAAATGGCGATCCAGGACCTCGCGCACGTCGCTCCGGTGCAGCCACGTGTCCAGTCGGCGGCACCACGGGTCTTCGAGGTCCAGGAAGTAGAGAAATGCCGGGACCGACCGCTCTCGCGCCCGCGCCAGCGCCCCGTTGACCGTCTCGGAGCCCGAGGGCGGCTTGACTCGGTTGTTGGTCAGAAAGTCCTGCACCTTCAGCGAGAAATAGTCACCGTTGGCTTTCGTCGAACGGGGCTTGGCCATGCCCATCGTCGATTGGTTCGCGACCGCCTTGCCCGCGTTCGTCCCCGCGGCCTCGATCACCGTCACCCAGGGCACCATGTTCTTCTCAACCGTGATCTCCGCGCCGTAGGTCTGCGCCAGCACGCGGTTGAGGGCGCCGAAGCCGCCCTCGCCCACGTCCGCGAACACCGGCTCGTAATAGAACCCCACCATCCGCGCCGTGTTGGGGATCGCGAGTTGCTCCTGCAGCTTCACAGCCCACCGGCTGTCATTGAACCCCCAGAACACCAGCACGCGCCGCCAGTCGGGCCCGGCCCGCTTGACGGCCGCGTCGATCGCTTCCTTGACGTTCGTGTTCGGATCGAAGATTGTCGACGTCGGCGCGGGCTTGAGCGCCGGGCTGACGCGCCCCTTCCCGTCCGTTCCCGCGCCGGTCGATGGGTGCAGCAGCAAAGAGCGCGGCTCACGGGGAGTGGCGGGTGTGGCAGACTTGGAGGGCGTTGGAGCGGGGTCGCCCGCCGGCTGCGCCGAAGCCACAGCCGCCATGCCCCCGAGCGCACACACCGCGGCCATCCACCGGATTCCTTCGAGCATGACGACATTCTCCCGGCCGCGGGCGCGCGGAACACCCCCAAGAACCAGACCACGCGCGCGGCCGAGGAACACCATCGGCCGACCACCCTTCTATGGTGACACCCACCCCTCAGTTGCCGCCGCGCCGCCGCCCATAATCACGGTCGTCCCACGTATCCAGCGATCCGATCTCGGCCGCCGGGGCCGTCCGGGCGTGTCCGTCCAGGAACGCCATGTTCCCGCCCGAGCCGTGCTGCCGGGTGGCGATTCGCCGCTGCGGCCCGTCCAGGATGTGCTCGGCCGCCCACACGTCGTAGTACTGGGCCCGATCGATGTCCCGCTCGGGCAGCAGGCTCACCAGAGCGGCGATCGACCCGTCGCGATCGGCGGCGTACTCCCCCAAATAAGTTGTTTGTTCGGGGAACCGCAGTCGGTCGATCGGCGTCGGGCCGCGTCGGTAGTGGTAATCGCCGAACCCATTGCTGGCCGTGTCGACCTGGTCCTTGGCAAGGAAGGGCATGGCGTTCGCCATGAAGTGGATCCGGTGAGCGTCGGGCGTGCGGCCGGGGTCGCGGTAGTACGGCGCGTTCTCGAACAGGTCGTTGAGGTCGTTGTCTGCCGAGACGCGATCGTCAAGGAACGGTCGCAGGGCGACCGCCCAGCTCAGGTAATCGCGTTCATGGGCCGGGTCGGGATCGACCGACCCCTCCCGTGGCACCACATCCCGGTACGCCCCGAGGTATTGATGCAGCGCCGTCATGATCTGGCGCTGGTTGCTCAGACACGCGGTGGCGCGTGCTGCCTCCCGCGCCCCGGAGAGTGCCGGGAGCAGGATCGAGATGAGCAGCATGATGATCGAGACCACGACCAGCAGTTCGATGAGCGTGAACCCGGGCCGGTTCCTTCCGGCGCTGGACGTTGCGCGGGCACACACCTTCCGCAGCCTGAGAGACATGGGCGGGAAGTTAGCACGCGCCCATAGCGGTTGTCACCGCCGAACAGACGCTTGACTAAGTCACAGCCGTATCAGGGGTTAGATCCGTTGTGTGCAGGTTCGCCACCGGAAGGAGTGGTCGCCTGCACCATGCCCGGTGGCATTTCAGGAATGGTCCGAATGATCGGATCGAGCCTGCGCGCGTTGGCGGGCGGCACGGGCATCGAGTTGCCCAAGCGTCCGGTCCCCTCGCCGGGTTCCATGATTCCCCACTCCATCAGGTCGGGCGTGTAGCTGTCCTTGGTGCCCTGATCCTTGCGGAACTGGAGCACAAGTTGTTTGCCCACAGGCACTTCCACCGTCCAGAAGTCCTGGTTGGTCCGCAGGTCCTTGAGCGTGATGACCCACGGCTGATACGGCCGGCTGACGTAGGTGTAGTTGTCGTCGGAATACCCGAGCCCGCCCTCCGCATAGCAGCCGGCGATCGCGACGCACGCGCCAGCGAGGATCACCGCGCCAAGGATGCTCCGAATGCGATTTAGCCGGTTCAGGGTGGTGAACATTTTTTCTCAGGCTCCTCAAACTCTCGCGCGGTAACCCAACGCGGACGTGGACGGGGTGTGGAGAATAACCCAAAGCCGGACGTTAGTCGCGGCGGAAGTTGCGCTGGCGCAACCGGTCACCGCCGGTCGCGTCGGCGTGCACAGAGTATCGTCTCAGCGTCATCGGCAGTTCGCCCGAGTTTTCCGCACGGAGCCCCCGGAGTCGTTGCATGAGGCATCACGCGGAGCAGTTGCGCATCGGTCACGGGTACGACCTGCACAGGTTGGAGCCGCCCCCACCGGCCGGACGGGGGCGGGCCCTGGTGGTGGGCGGGGTCACGCTCGAACACGATCGCGGGCCGGTGGCGCACTCCGACGGCGACGTGCTGCTGCACGCGATCGTGGACGCCCTGATGGGCGCCATTTCCGGCCCGGACATCGGGCAGATGTTCCCCGACGACGCCGCGGAGAACGACGGGCGCGACTCGATGGACTTTCTGCGTGAGGCCGTGCGCCGCGTCAAGGGCGAGGGCTACGAGATCGCGAACGTGGACGCGACGGTGATCCTGGAGCGTCCGCGGATCGGTTCGCACAAGGACCGCATGAGGGCGACCATCGCCGACGCGCTGGGCATCGCGAGATCGAGCGTGAACATCAAGGGCAAAAGCCACGAGCGCGTGGACGCGGTGGGCGAGGGGCGGGCGATCGAGGCGCACGCGGTAGTTCTGCTCGGGCAGCGGCGCAGCCCGCCGTGAGCCTTGGATGCGGGTTCAGACGGTCGGCGGCGCGGCCTGCGTGCGTGACTGCTTCAACCTGCGTTTCACCATGCCGCGGAGCACCAGGTTGCCCATCCCGGGGAACATCGTGCACACCGACATGCCGAAACGGACGAACCCGCCCTGCAGACCCGTCCAGACCTCCGGTCTGGGGCGGCGAAGGCACGCGACCACGCGCCGGGCCACCGTCTCGGGCGATTGCATGAACATGTCGGGCGAATGGCTGATGAGCTCGGATTGCTTCGAGGCCCGGCCGACCGTCTCGAAGAACTCGGTTCTGGTGCTGATCGGGTGAACCGAGCTGACGTGGATGCCCTCCGGTTCGAGCTCGTACTGCATCGCGCGGGCGATGTGCGCCTGGGCGGCCTTGGTCGCCGAGTACGCTCCATAGTACGGGATCGCCATCCGCGCCAGGCACGACGAGCAGATCAGCACGTGCCCGCGGTGCGGGCCGGGCGACCGGCGCATGTGCGGCAGCGAGGGGCGGATCACGTTGAGGCTGCCGAAGAAGTTGGTCTCGAACATCGCGCGGAGCGAGGCGTCGGACATCGCGTCGATCGCCACCTCTTCGCCGTAGCCCGCGTTGGCGAACACCGAGTACAGCGACCCGAACTCGGCGACGGCGCGCTCGATCAGGTCGGCGCACTGCCGCGAATCGGTGACGTCGGTCTGAACCGCGATCGCTTGCCCGCCGGCGGACCTGATGCGGTCGACCAGCGACGCGAGCTTGTCGGACCGCCGTGCGGCCGCGACCACCGGCATGTCCGCGAGGGCGCACGCCAGCGCCGTCGCCGCGCCGATGCCGCTCGACGCGCCGGTGATCACGATGGGTTTGCCCGCGAGGTCGATGGACATGGGTGTGGTGGGCGAGCGTAGGGCGTGACGCGGGCGAGGGAGGTTCTCGGACGGTTCGATGTGGGTTCCGGCGCCAGGCCGGCATCGGCGCTGCATCTGGGGTCAAGAACATGCGTCGAGACCGGGCGTTTGCTGGGGTTCGCGGTTGCGTCTGGCGAACCGGCGGGTAACCTGAAAACAGAGTGATTCTTCACGATGGCGAAAGGGGACTGCGGATGTGGCGTGCGCCTGATCGGTTTCGTTGGGCCGCGGCCGTGGTGGCGGCGGCGGTCTCGTCGTTCCTGAGCGGTTCGATGGCGACGGCCCGCGCGTCGGATTCCGGCCCGGTGAGCCCGCCGGATGTTGTCGAGAAGGCCGAGGCGGCGATCCGTCTCGCCACCGAACGTGCCGCGGCTGAAGTTCAACGGACGATCTCCGCGAACGTCAACACGGTGATGAACGTCCGCCCCGCGACGAGCTTCAATGTGCGCAACGCGATCCGTGCTGGACAGCGCGAGGTCAACCAGACGGCGCAACGGGCCGTCGCCGAGCTCGAAACCCGCCTGACAGAGACGATCGACGAGTTGCTCGAGCGGGGCGTGCCCATTCTCGACGTGAGCAGGCTCACCGACCGCTTCGACACGGAGATCGCCGACGCCATCGAGCAGGTCCGGTTGGAGGGCGTGCGTGACCTGGCCAGTCTCATTTATCGCGGCCGGCGCACGGCCAGCGTGCGGGGCACGCTCGTCGGGCGCTACGAGCTGTTCATCAGCGAACCGCTGAGCGGGCGCCCCGCGGTCAAGGTTGGCGAGGTGTCGCTTGGCGACAGCCAGATGGTCCGCGGGCCGATCTCGACGGCGGCCATCGAGGAGTTCTTTGAGACCGACCTGAGCGGGTTGCCGCGATCGACGGCGATCCGAGCCGTCCGCTGGCTGTACCGCGGCGGCATCTTCATCGTCACGTCCGACGACTCGCAGGCCCGCAACTTCGTCCGCGTCGATCAGGACACGTTCTCGGTGACCGGCGTTGATCTGCTGCCGGAGCGGCTGCGGATCGCGCTTGAGCGAGCGCTGGAAGACTCCCCCGACATCCGCGGCAACATCGACGGTGCGGACGGATTCTTCCGCGGCCTGACGTACACGTTCCGACGGCTGCCGGACGAACAATGACGGGATGAGCGGGCCGCGTGTCGCGAGCGGGGTCTCTACGATCCCGCCCTATGGACTTCGACCCGCTCCAGATTCTCTCCGAACGATTCTCCGCGGCCATCGCCAGCGCGTTCCCCGAAGCGGCCGCGGGTGCGCCGGGGGGGGGAGGGGTGGTCGATCCACTCATCGCGCCGAGCAAGAACTCGAAGTTCGGCGACTTCCAGTGCAACGCGGCCATGGCGCTGGCCAAGGGCGCGGGCAAGAACCCGCGCGAGGTTGCCCGGGCCATCGTTCGGGCGCTGGGTGATGGGCTGCAAGACCTGGCCGATCCGATCAGCGACGCGAGCATCGCCGGGCCGGGTTTCATCAACATCTCCCTGCGGGCCGACGCCCTCGCCGGCCTGCTGGACCGGTTCGACACGCCCGCGCTGGGGATCGAGCCGCCGGCGCGCAAGCAGACCATCGTCGTCGACCTCTGCGGTGTAAACCTGGCCAAGCAGATGCACGTTGGGCACATCCGGGCCGTGATCATCGGCGACGCGATCGCGCGGGTGTTCGAGCGGCTGGGCCACAAGGTCATCCGCCAGAACCACGTGGGCGACTGGGGCCTGCCCATCGCGATGGTGACGGCGAAACTGATGCAAATGCAGGCCGCAGGCAAGGACGTTTCTTCGCTCACGCTGGACGAGCTTGAGCGGTTGTACAAGGGCGCGCAGAAGGAATGCGACGCGGACGAGTCGGGCCTGGCGATGGTCCGTCGCTACAACCTCGGGCCCAAGGCCGAGGCGGAGGTCGGCACGCAGGTGGACGATGCGCGGGAGCACCTGGCCCGGGCCAAGGCCGTGCTCGTGAGACTGCAGGCGCACGACCCGGCGACCTACGCCGTGTGGAAGCGCATCGCCGAGGTCACGATGAAGGCCTGCCTGGCCAACTGTGCCCGCCTGGGCGCTGTGGTGCTGGACGAGCACTCCGCGGGCGAGTCGAGTTACGCCGAAGAGCTCGCGCCGATGGTGGACGAACTCGTGCGGATGGGCATCACCGAGGAGTCTGACGGCGCGCTGGTCATCCGCGTGCAGGGGCTCGCGGAGCCGTGCATCATCCGCAAGTCCGACGGCGGGTTCTTGTACGCAACGACGGACATGGCCGCGGTGCGCCGGCGCGTGCAGAAGTTCGGGGCCGATCGGGTCATCTATTGTGTGGATGCGAGGCAGGGCCTGCACTTCAAGCAGGTGTTCGGCGCGGCCCACCGGGCCGGGTTCGACGCGGCGCCGGGGCACGCCGGGCCGTCGAGCCTGGAGCACGCGGCGTTCGGGACGATCCTCGGTCAGGACGGCAAGCCCTTCAAGACCCGCACCGGCGAGAGCGTAAAGCTGGCCGGCCTGCTCGACGAGGCCGTTGAGCGGGCCGAGCGGGCCGTCGCCGAGAAGGCGGCGGATCTCGACCCCGCGGAACGCCGGCGCGTGGCCGAGGCGGTGGGCATCGCGGCGATCAAGTACGCCGACCTCTCCAACGACCGGATCAAGGACTACGTCTTCGACTTCGACCGGATGCTGGCGTTCGAGGGCAACACCGGGCCGTACTTGATGTACGCCGCCGTGCGCGTGCGCAACATCTTCCGCAGGGGCGGGGTCGATCCGGCTTCACTGGCCGGGGCCGGGATGTCGCTCAAGGCCCCGGAGGAAAAGACCCTCGCCTTGACGCTGCTGCGGTACCCCGGCGCGGTGCGAGCGGTGGCGCAATGGCTGGAGCCGCACCGGCTGTGCCAGTACCTGTACGACCTGGCCAGCGCCTTCAGCGCGTTCTACACGAACTGCCCGGTGCTGTCGGCCCCTGACGCGGCGACCAAGGCGTCCCGGCTCCGACTGTGCGCGATCACCCAGCGCGTGCTGGAGGACGGGTTGGGTCTGTTGGGCATCCAGTCCATCGAGCGCATGTGAGCGTGAGCGACGGGGTCGCGCGGCCATGCCTGAAGGTGCTGCCTGCACAATCGTAAGCCGGCGCGACGGCGATGCCGCGCGATTCGTGAGCGGATGAGGGGGCGGGGCGCAAAGAAAAACGCCCGGCTCGTGAGAGCCGGGCGTCGGGGTAGCGTGGGGTGTAGCGTCAGGTAGTTGAACCAGCCCGATCAGAACAGGAGCTGGAACTGGGCCCGGACGACGACCTCGTTCTCCTGGGTGTCGCCGAGGAGGCCGGTGCCGGAGAGGGCGCCGGTGCCCGTGAGGTCAGAGCCGGCCGTCGAGGTGTCGTCGAGCGACCAGAGAAGGTCGAGCGTGGCCTTGGCGGCGTGCCCGGCGTAGTACTGATTGATGCCGAAGGTCAGGAAGTTCCAGGTGTCGGCATCGGCGAAGGCGGGGTTGTTGTCGTCGGGGAAGATCGCGTCCCACCGGGCGAAGAGCTCGGTGTTCTCGGCGAAGCGCCAGCCGCCCTGGACGACAGCGCCGAAGTCGGACTGATCCTCGGAGCTAGCGCCGAGGGCCTTGTAGTCGTTCCAGCGGTAGACGAACGCGCCGAAGATGTTCCAGCTGTCGCCCTCGAGGCTCAGGTCGATGGTGCCCTCGAACGTGTTGGTGTCCACGTCGGCGGGATTGTTGGTGTTGGCCGACTGCTGCCAGTGGGCCGCGGCGCCGAGCATGGCGCCGAAGTCCTGGCCCTTGGCGCTGGTGAAGTCGTCAAACATCTTCCAGCCGCCGCTGAAGAGGTACTCGAAGCGGCCGGTGAAGGCGTAGTCGGCCTCGCCCAGGCCGTTGCCCGAGGCGAACCAGGCCGCGGTCTGGTTGTTGGTGTAGGCGGTGTTGGCCGAGTCGAGGCCGTCGGAGAACGCGCCGGCGACGCGCCAGGTCTCGGTCTCGTAATCGAGCATGATGCCCTGGCTGTAGCCCTGGGTGAACACGAAGTTGGTGACCGAGCGCTCGACGGCGAGCTGGTACTCGTCGCCGACCAGCTCCTCGCGGAGCAGCGGCAGCTTGAACTGACCGATGGTCAGGCGGGTGCCGTTGGCGAACTTGTAGCCGGCGTAGCCGTAGTCGAGGGTCGCGTCGCCGCCCTCACGATCGAAGTTGGTGCGGATGCGGTAGAACCAATCCTTGCCGACGTCGCCCTGGAAGTTCAGGCGGACGCGGCGCATCTCGAAGCCGCTCTCGAAGCCGTCGTTGTTGCCTTCGGAGTTGCTGAAGTCGGCGTAGTACCGAGCCTGGATCTGGCCGCCGATGTTGAGGCGGAAGCCGTCACCCGAGATGAAGAACCTTCCGTCGTGACCGGCGTCGCCGGCCGAGAGCAGGCTGGAGCGGGTCTCCGCATCCGCCAGCACCTCCGCCACCGTCGCCCGGACCTCGTCGCTGTTGGCCTGCTGAGCCATCGCGACCGAAGCGCTCAGGCTCAGAGCAGCACCCGCCAGCAACACAAGACACTTGGACTGACCCATTCTGAGACTCCTTAGTGAGCAGAGAAACCGTTCCTACTTGTCTGCCGCGGTGAGCTCGTGCCCGAGTTCCCGCGCTGTCTGTCGCCCGTCCGAACGCAGATCCCGGCCCCCAAGGCCGGTTTCCGGACGTTTCCTCCGATGCCGTGGGATCGGTTCGGAGGCTGATTTGTCATCACAAACATCCCGAGTCACCCGTCCCGAATCACCCGCCCGATGGACCCGATCGTCCAAGCCGGCCCTTGGTTCGCTTCGCTCCGACGCTGTGCGATTCGCCTCGGCCTGCTCAGTCTCCACCATCGTTCGAGGGCGGGATCATACCGGTGGTCATTAGCAAACGCAAACTCACTTGGGTGGAAATTTCGGCCGTCGGGGTGCTCGTCCACAAGCGAATCTGAGAGTTTGTGGACGGATTGTGCGTGGTGGCTTATCGGACCGACGGCCAGATCGGTCTGTCCGAACGATCGTCCAAACCGTTCTGACTGTGCCGAATCGGGCGGCGAGCCTGGGGAAGAAAGAAGCGGGCATCGCAAGGCCCATCGAGCGCAAGTGTTTGGAAATACGGGTGTTGCCATCGCTCTCTGCTTCTAATCGATCGCGAGGCGCTGGTCTGGAGTTTGTTCCCGGGGGTGAGGGGCGGGTTATCTGATGGGTGCGTACTCGACGCCGCGGAGCTCGTGCAGGCGGCGGGTCACGCTCTCGACGACCGCCTTCTCAAGTTTGGGATCGCCCAGTCGCCCGATGGAGCAGCGCACCCGGATTTCGGTGTCCTGCCCGGCGCCCGCGGCGGGTCGATCGATGGTCAAAGCGCCGTCTTCGCCGCTCATGCAGCGCAGGCGATACTGGCGACTCGTGCTCGAAATCGGGACGACCTCCGTCACTGTCACGCCGGTGGGGGGCAGACCGCCGTACACGGCGGCGTCGGCATCGTCCCAGTCCGCCCGGACGCTCTCGGCGAGCGCGTCCGGTCGCAGGTGCAGCGATTCGACCGTCTGATTTCCCGTACACCCACCTATTGCAACAACGAGGCTAGCCGCAACCGGGAGGCGAAATAGCCGTATATATCCCGAACGCAGGTGGCCGACAGTGTTGGGTGACGCAGGCTTTGGGGGAGTCGCGGATCGAATAGAGTTTTGGGTACTGGACTCGCCCCGCCGCAGACCGCCGGAACGGACGCCTCCGCCGAGTTGGAGAGACGGAGCGGTCCCGGGCGCGCGGTGCATGGATGGGGGGGCGGGAGCGGAGAAGTCGGGGGCCTGGAGACCGGATCGCGTGGAGTTCAGCATCAAAGTTCCACAGGGTGCCGAGCGGGTCACGATGCTCGGGCTGGGTGATCGCAACCTGAAGATCGTGCGCGAGACGCTGGGCGTCAAAGTGGTCGCGCGCGAGGGTAGCGTTCAGGTTAGCGGCGAGCGGGGGCCTGTGGCGGCCGCGCGGGGGGTGCTCGAGCGGTTGGCCCTGGCGGCCGGGCGCCAAGAGCACATGACCCGCCAGCAGGTGCTGGACCTGATCTCCGAAGCGTCGCTCGGACGGCTTGATGGGAGGGGGAGCGCCGAGAGCGGGTACGCACGCCGGCACGCCGATGAGAACGGCGACGCGCCCTTGCACGCCGGGCCCGCCTGGGAGCGGGAGCTGGACGTCTACGTCGGATCTCAGCCGGTCCGGGCCAAGACACCCAACCAGCAGACCTATCTCGACGCGATCCGCGACCACGACTTGGTGTTCGGCATCGGCCCGGCGGGCACGGGCAAGACGTACCTGGCCGTGGCCGCGGCCGTGCACATGCTCAAGCACGAGCGGGCGAAGAAGGTGATCCTCGTGCGTCCGGCGGTGGAAGCGGGCGAGCGGCTGGGGTTTCTCCCGGGCGACATGCAGCAGAAAGTCAACCCGTACCTGCGCCCGCTGTTCGACGCGCTGCACGACATGATGGACTACGGCACGCTCAAGCGGTTCATGCTGGGCGACGTGGTCGAGGTGGTGCCGCTGGCGTACATGCGGGGGCGGACGCTGAACCGGGCCGTGATCATCCTGGACGAGGCGCAGAACACGACGCGCGGGCAGATGCAGATGTTCCTCACGCGGATGGGTCACGGGTCGAAGATGATCGTGACCGGCGACGCGACGCAGATCGACCTGCCCGATCCTTCAGAGAGCGGGTTGATCGACGCGATCCGGCGGTTGCGCCGGATCCGGGGCATCGGCTTTGTCGCGATGGACAAGGGCGACATCGTGCGTCACCGGCTGGTGCAGCGGATCGTTGAGGCCTATGAAAGCCCGCACGATCGTGAAGTCGCGGCCGCGCGCGCAACGGAGGTGGATCGTTTGATGTCGGAGGGTGGGCCCCGGTTTGAGGGGACAGTCGGGGGAGCGGAGGCGGAACTCGGGGTCGAAACGGATGCCCGATAAGCCGATGACCAGAGGCCGCGTGTTTACGGGCCGAAAGCGTTGACGTGGCCTGAAAACGAGTGAATCCCGGACATGGCCAAGGACCCCACCAGCAAGCCCATCGTGTCACGCACGGACGAGCTCCGTCGCGAGATCGGTGAATCGTTGCGGAGTTGGCGGGGGTGGAACCGGTTGCTGACGTCGCGGACGTTCGTGCTCTCGGCGCTGGTTTGGGCGGGATTCGTCGTGGTGGTGGGCGCGACGGTGCTCGTCACGCGGGACTCGCCGAAGGTGGCCGAGGGCCGGATCATGAGCTCGACGCGGGTGGCGCGGGTCGAGTTCCAGATCGAGGACAAGGTCGCGACCGAGCAGGAGCGGAACACGGTCCGCTCACTGGCCTCGCGGGTGTGCGTGCTCAACACGAGTGTGCTCGACGAGGTCCGGGCGAGCCTGGAGAATCTGCCGGTCGTGCTCCAGACGGGAGCGACGCCGGACCAGATCGACCCCGAGGTCCGCAAGCAGTTCGCGTTGACGCCGCAGGCCGTGACGCTGCTGCGGGCGCAGATCTCCGACGGCAAGATCCGGCCCGAATGGGTGCAGCGGGTGCAGCGGCTGATGGTGGAACTGCAACGGACGCCGATCCTCAGCGCGGAGGACTTCAAGGAAGTGACCTCGGCGGGGCGGAACATCGAGCTTCGCATGGACACGGCGGACGGGGACAACGACATCGTGGACGACGCGCAGGCCGGCGCGGGCGGCACGCCCGCGGAGAGTCGCCCGAAGGCCGTGCTCGTGCCCACGACCGCGGCGATCTCGCTGGCCAGCACTCACCTGGCGCAGGACGTCCGCAAACCGGTGGTCAACGCGGGGTTCACCGGCGTGCTCGCGGAGGTGGTCGCGGCCCGGCTCAACGGACCGCCGAAAGCGACCTACACGTTCGACGCGGCGGCGACGGCGGCGCGGATGGACGAGGCCGCGGCCCTGGTGGCGCCGAAGATCGCCAAGTTCCCCAAGGGCGAGGTGGTGTACAAGCGGGGCGACCGCCTGCGCCCGATCGACCTGGAGAAGCTCAACGCGGTGATGAGGGCCGAGCGGCGCTCGCTGGAGTGGTGGTGGCAGCGCTGGGTCGGGCGATTGGCACTGGTAGGGATGGTCGCGGCGATCGCGGCGGCGATGGCGGGGTACGCCTCGATGTTCGTGCCGAAGATCAGCCGGAACCCGCTGCGGACGCTGGGCGTTGCCGGCCTGCTGGCCGCGGCCACGGTGGTGGGCTGCTGGGCGACGGTGACCAAGCCCGGTCTGATCGCCCTGAGCGGCGTAGCGCCGACGGTGTTCGCGACGGTGGTGCTGTGCGTGGCGTACCACCAGCGGGTGGCGCTGGCGTTCGGCGCGCTGCACGGCGTGCTGATGTGCGTCGCGCTGGACCAGCCGATCGGGCTGTTCGCGATCATGGTGGCGGGCATCGGCGTGGCGGTGTGGTCGCTCAAGGAGATCCGCGACCGCGACGCGCTCATCCGCATGGGCATCTACGAGGCGATCGCCCTGGCCATCGGCACGCTGCTGGTCAACCTGATCGAGCTGCCGCTGAACTCCGAATCGATCCGTCAGGCGGGGTGGGACGCGGGCCTGGCCGGGTTCGGCGGGATGCTGGTGAGCGGCGTGACGCTCTACCTGCTGCCCACGCTGGAGCGGCGCTTCGGCATGGTGACGGGGATGACGCTCATCGAGTTCCGCGATCCCAAGCAGCCGCTCTTGCGACAGCTCCAGCAGCGGGCGCCCGGGACGTACAACCACTCGCTGACGATCGCGAGCCTGGGAGAGGCCGCGGCCGAGGCGATCGGCGCCGACGGCCTGCTCACGTACGTGGGCGCGCTGTACCACGACATCGGGAAGATGAACAAGCCCGACTACTTTGTCGAGAACCAGTCGCCGGGCTTCAACCGGCACGACAAGCTCAGTCCGGCGATGAGCCTGCTGGTCATCGTGGGCCACGTGAAGGACGGGCTGGAGCTGGCGCGGGAGTTCAACCTGCCGCGTCCGCTGCACCACTTCATCGAGAGCCACCACGGCACGACGCTTGTGGAGTACTTCTTCCACCGGGCCAAGAAGCAGGCCGAGGCGGCGGCCCGCGCGGGCGGGCGCGGCGAAGACTCCGAAGAGGCCGAAGTGCCCGCGGAGATCGAGTACCGCTACCCCGGCCCGCGTCCGCGGACGAAAGAAGCCGCGATCCTGATGGTGTGCGACGCCGTGGAGAGCGCGACGCGCACGCTGGCCGACCCGACGCCGTCGCGCATCGACCAGCTCGTGCGCGGTATCGCCAACAAGCGGCTGATGGACGGCCAGTTCGACGAGTGCGACCTGACCCTGCGCGAGCTCAACATGATCGTGGAGACCGTGAGCAAGACGCTGGCGAGCATCTACCACGGGCGCATTCAGTACCCGACGGCCGCGAGCGAGACGCAGGCGGGGGTAACGCCGCCCGCGAACGCGCCGAGTCCGTCGGCGGGCGGGCCGAAGACGCGCATTGCGGCGCCCGCCGCGGTGGGGAGCACGGTGCGCGAGCGGGCCCGAGCGGAAGGGTGAGGTGCGTCCGCCGCTGGTTCAGCACCCGGCGAAGTACGCCGCGAGAAAGTCGAAGATGTCCTGCACGGAGATGGCGCCACTGGCGTTGATGTCGGCGCGCGGGTCTTGGGCGAAGTAAGCCGCCATGAAGTCGAAGATGTCCTGCACGGTGAGGCCGTTCTGGCCGTTGAAGTTGGCGGGGCAGCAGGCCAGGCGGTTATCGGACGCTCCGCAGACGGAGCCCAGGCCTTTGAACGTGGCGGCGCACTGGCTGGGCAGCATCAGATGGCAGTCTGTCCCATCGCAGCAAGCCCCGGCGTTTGCGGCAACCGCGTCGAACAGGCCCTGCCACACGAGGTTCCCGTACGCGATGTATCCCGCTTGTGAAAGGTGAGGTTGCCCCGAGGCAGGGTCGTACCAACCGTTAGCGGTGAACTCGGCCACGCTGCTGATCCCGAAGCCGTCCATGATGGTGATGTTCCAGTCGGGGTGTTCGTTGGCCAGTTCCCGCCACGCGCGAACGTACCAGTAGCGGACCCTCGGGCCGGAGTTTTCCGCGGGGTGGTAGGGGCCGAGCAGGAAATGGAGCCGCAAGGGATCGAAGCCGCGCGCGATCCACGCGCTTCGTATGCGGGTAATGAGTGTCTGCGTGTTGAGCTTCTGCCCTGTCTTGGAGCTCGATCGAAGCGGCACTGTTGAACCATCCTCCGAGATGGCGTCGCGGTTGTCGTTGGCGTCGTTGCCACCCTCCATGATGTGGACCAGGAGCCGTTCCTGGCCTGGCGTCTGCTGCCGGACGATCTGTCGCAGGTAGGCTCCGATCTGTTCGAGCGATGCGTAGTTGGTGAAGCGATCGGCCGCGTACCGGCCGCTCTGGCCACCGACGGCCCAGAGGGGCGTCAAGGAGACGCCGGTTGTTACCCCCGGCAGCACAAAGCGGCAGTACATGAGTGCGAAAGGCCCTTCGGCGCTCAGCCCGTTGGCGTAGTCATTCAACTGGATTGTGTACGGTTGGCCGGGCGAGCGGGGCCCCGCGGGGATTCGGAATGTCGAGTCGATCACGGCGTCCGCGATTGGAGCGGTGACCTCCGTGGCGCTCCCGATGGGCGTGAAGGGCGAATAAAAGAGTTGAACACGGGGGCGGATCACGCCGGAGCCCTCGGCAAACGTCGCGTAGGTGAAATGGAAATCAACGTCCCGTGAGAAGTCGAAGAGCATGTCCGGCGAGTCCCAGTTGATGGCGGCACGCCAGGCGTTGGATGCCGGGATCGACTCGGAATCCGAGGCGTAGGCGATGGCGGTTGGAAAACCGGCAGATACAGGGGGGACTTGCGAGTCAATGAAGCCGGGGAAAGGCCCGGTGCCGATCGTGTTGGCGATAAACGGTGCGATACCGTTGAACGTGTTGGCCCAGCCGGTGGTGCCCCGACCGGGCAATACCGCCGAGGCGTAAATGGGCAGGCGGTCACGCAACGCGCGTGAGAAGCCGACAAAGTGCCCAGACAACCCACCTTCAACCGTGATGATCGTGTTACTGTCGCCGATTAGTGCCACGTCAGCGCGGGCGGACCTTGCCGATTCGACCCACGGGAGCACATTCTCGACTCTGTACACCGCTTGGCCCGTGTACCCCTGTCCGCTTTCCCAGAGCGAGCGGACCAGGTCATCGTCGAGGAGGTGCCCATGTACCGAGACCAACGCCACGTCGGCAGACTTGCTTGAACTTGTCCCTTGAGCTTCTTGCGCACAACCGATTGCGACCGGACCCGCCAACTCCTCATAGGCGCCGGTCGTGCCCGCGGATGCGGTCGTGGTCATCTGCGGTAGGCCATCGTACCACATCGTGATGGTCTCGCCTCGATAGGCGCACGCGATCATGTGCCAATCACCGTCGTTCCAACTGGGCACAAGAATGGATGCCGAGCGGTACACGCCGCTCGCCTGAGAAACGGCGAACGCGATGTGCTCCATTGAGGGCTGGCCGATGTATTGGCTCTTTCCCAGCCCGATCTCGAATCCATGCAGCCGCGTCGCGTGGTTGTACGAGCCGATCAGCGTGCCTGCGGCCGAGCTCGACGTACGAAACCACGCGATGATCGTTACGCCCTCTGCGCTTCCGAGTTCACTTCCCAGCGAAGGCAGGTCGAACGACCCGTGGCTGGTCGTTCCGTCGAAGCGCGCGGCCCGGCCGCCCGTGGGGAGACCGAAGAGGGGGCCTTCCACGCCGAGCGCGGGGCTGCCGACGTAGGTGCCGTTCTGAGACGCGGGCGAAAGATCCCGCATCGTGGAATCAGAGTCGTCCAGAGGGAAGAACCGCTCGGTGGCGAACTCCGGCTGAGCGAGCAGGTCCGCGTAGGGCACGGGCTGTGCCAGGGCCGGCGTGCCGATCGACGCCATGAGAGTGGCCGCGCAGGAGCCGAGCACGTGGAACCAGAAGCGTGGAGTGAACAAAGTAAAGTTCTCCGACTGGCCGCAAGGTCAGCGGCCCCACGGACTCAACGAGGCCTGAGAAGTTTGGAAACTACCCGCAGACGGTACCACAAGTTCGAGGAAATCCCCCGGGGAACCGAGAAAGTGCCCGATGGAAAAGGGAATGACCGTTTGACGAGGCCCGAGAGATTGCCCAGTTTCACGCGACCCCGTGTCGCTCGGAAGGCTGATTCACAGGAGCGACGTGTCGCCACGCCGATAATCGAGGAGTGACTTCGGCGGGCGGTAGTGAAGCTCCAGCACCTCCCGCCACTGCTCCAAACTTGCCACGGCGATGAACTTGCGGC
Source organism: uncultured Phycisphaeraceae bacterium (assembly GCA_964630785.1). GTDB lineage: Bacteria > Planctomycetota > Phycisphaerae > Phycisphaerales > UBA1924 > JADLCX01. Next base: position 53,764 of record CAZVZG010000007.1, read on the forward strand.
GGACGTGCTCGGCTTCGGGGTGGTGGGCCGCGAAGCGGATGCCGAACTTGCGCATCAGTTTGCTCGCGTGGCGCTCGCCGTAGAGGCCGGCGCAGAGGCGGAAGTGCTCTTCCAGCACGTCGCGCTGTTCGGCGAGCGTGGGCGCGGCCGGGGGCTCGCCGCGCATCATCTGGCGGGCCTGTCGGAAGAGCCACGGGTTGCCGATGCACCCGCGGGCCACGGCCACGGCGGCAACGCCGGTGTAGCCGATCATGCGGAACACGTCCTCGACGGTCCAGACGTCGCCGGAACCGAAGATCAGTTTGCTCGGGTGGCGGCGGACGAGATCGCGCAGCACCTCCCAGCGGCTGGGGCCGATATATTTCTGTTCGACGGTGCGGGCGTGGACGGTCGCCCAGGCGTAGCCGAGCGCGAAGGCCGCGTCAAAGATGCGCTCGAAGTTCGCGGCCATCTCGGGCGTGTCGTCGAAACTTCGGCGGAGTTTGACCGTGCAGGTCACGTTCGCCGGGACGGCCGCGCGCACGGCTTCGAGCAGGCGGATCGCGCCGTCGGGCTCGGCGAGCCAGTGCCCGCCGCGGGCCTTGGCCTTGATCTTCTTGACGGGACAGGCGAGGTTGACGTCGATGGTCTCGAAGGAGAGCGATCGCGCGCCCGGGCGGGGCGCGAGCGGGGAGGGGTCGAGGGCGTTGATCTCGTCGATGAGGGTTTCGCAGGTTTCGGTGGGGTTGGGGGTGTCGTCGACGCTCTCTGCCCTCCCCCCGGCTCCCTCCCTCTGGGAGGGGGAGTTGAGGCGCCCGATCTGTTGACCGCCGGGGAGGCGCAGGTGCACGGCTTCGACCTCGGCGAGATCTTCCTGGTTGAGGTGCGAGTAGGCGAGCAGGCGGTATTCCTTGTCGGTGCGACGGCCCTGCTCGGCGACCTTGAGCGCGGCCGCGGCCATCTCGCGGGGGTCGCTGCCCATGATCTGGCAAGCCAGCGGGTGGTCCTCGTCGCCGCCGGGCACGTTGTCGTGGAGCTCGCCGAGATCGGCCTTGGAGAACCCGCGCCCGCCGGCGAGCAGCGTGCGGTCGAGCAGGGCCTCGCTCACGCAGAAGGGGCAGCCGTGGCGGCGGGCGATGATCCGCATGGCGGCGTCGGAGTATCCGGCCAGGCCTGCCTGAAAGAACGGGGCGTCGAACCCCGGGATGACCTCACGTCTTCGGGAATCGAGGTCGCGGACGCCCGTTCCGCCCAGGTCGCGCGCGACCGCGAACGGGTCGATGCTTTCGACCCCGGGGGCGATCGCCGGGCTGGGCGGGGTGGCGTTGTTGCCGTGCTCGCTCAAACATGGGACTATAGAACCGCCGGGTTTTGCGGCCGCGGGCGGCGGGGCTGGGCGGTTGGGCTGTCGAAAGGAACTGGAGATGTCAGCGGGTCGGGCGAGCAAACGCAGAGCGGATTGGCGCCCGACCGGCGGGCAGGCGCGCCGGATCGATTGGTTGAGTGCTGCGATCGTGGGTGTGGCGGCGCTGGTCGGCTGCTCGCACGGCCCGAACCCCGACCTGGCCGGGCCGTCGTACCCCGCGAAGGAGCAGGTCGGCACACTCGACATCCAGGTTGTTCGCCGCGACACGGAGATCCGCCTGACCAACACGACGGCGAGCGCGTACGGGTCGAGCCGACTGTGGCTCAACCGCTGGTACAGCAAGCCGATCGAGCGGTTCGACGTGGGCGAGACGCTCACGCTGAGCCTGTGGGATTTTCACGACGAGTACGGCGAGTCGTTCGAGGCGGGCGGGTTTTTCGCGACCCGTCGGCCGGAGAAACTGGTGCTCGCGCAACTCGAGAGCGGCGGCGAGGTGCTCGGCCTGATCGTGGTCGAGACCCCGACGGAGTAGGCCGCGCACGCGTGCGCGGGGGAGTTGTCATGGCTTCGATCCTCGTGGTGGGGCCGCACCCGGACGACCAGGAACTGGGCATGGGCGGCACGATCGCGCGCCTGGTGTCGCAAGGTCACGCCGTGACGCTGCTGGACATGACCGACGGTGAACCGACGCCGTTCGGCGACCCGGCGACCCGGGCGCGTGAGGCCGCGGCGGCGGCCGGGATTCTCGGCGGCGGCGCGGGGGGTGGGGGGGGTGGGGGTGTGCGCCGGGTGCAGCTCGGGCTGCGCAATCGCTTCGTCGAGCACACGATCGAGAACAGGCACAAGGTCGCGGGGGTGATGCGGGCGGTGCAGGCAGAGGTCGTGTTCGTTCCGTACTTCGAGGACGCGCACCCGGACCACCTGGCGGTGACGCGGATCGCGGAGGACGCCCGCTTCGACGCGAAGTTGAGCAAGATCGACATGCCGGGCGACGAGGGGCGTGCGCCGATCTATCCGCGGTGGCTGTTCCACTATTACGCCACACACCTGCGGATCGTGCCGCGCCCGAGCTTTTTCATCGACATTACCGGCTTTGAGAAGGCCAAACGCGAGGCCGTGCTGGCGTACCACTCGCAGTTTGTGGCCAATGAGAAGAACCGCGGCGTGGTGGAGTGGGTCGAGGCAGCGGGTCGGTACTTCGGCTCGCGGATCGGCACGGCGGCCGCGGAGCCGTTCTTCTCGCGTGAGCCGATCGGGCTCACGGGGCTCGCGGGGTTGGTGATGTGAGGGGATCGGCCGCGGATCAATCCGGATGACGCGGATGAGGTTGCGGCCACGGATTGCACGGATGGGCACGGATCAGATCGAGATCGAGATCGATGCAGAGACCTCGCGCCCATTCTCGGACCGAAGTTTCCTCCCATCTTGATCCGTGCCCATCGGTGTTCATCCGTGGCCGGTTCAGATCCGCGTCATCCGCGTTGATCCGCGGCCAATCGGCCCGTCGAGCGGGCGCGTCGCGTAGACTTGGCCCGCCGTGACCCCCACCGCCGAACTCATCCAGCCCGAGATTATCGAACTCGTCAGCGAGGGCGCGTACAGCGAGCTGCGCGAGGCGCTGCTGGGGGTTCCCTCGGCGGACGTGGCCGACATCATCTCGAGCCTGGAGGCGGAGCAGGCGGCGGTGTGCTTCCGGTTCCTGCCGCGGGACGACGCCGGCGAGGTGTTCGCCTATCTCGACCCGGAGCTGCAGGAGCAGTTGGTGCTCAAGCTGGGCGACAGCGCGCTTCGCGTGGTCGAGGGCATGAGCGCCGACGACCGGGTGCGCCTGCTGGACGAGTTGCCGCCCGAGGTCGCGCAGAGGCTGATCTCGAACCTGCCGGCGGAGGAGCGCAAGCAGACTCAGGCGATCCTGGGCTATCCGCCCGGAAGCGTCGGTCGCTTGATGACGCCGGACTACATCCGGCTGCGCCCGGAGTGGACGATGCGTGCGGCGATGGAGCACATCCGCAAGTTCGGGCGCGACGCCGAGACGATCAACATCCTCTACATCGTTGACGACAAGGGCGTGCTGATCGACGACGTGCGCCTGCGGGCGCTGCTGCTGGCCGACCCGGAGGACACGGTCGAGAGCCTGATGACGCGGAACTTCGTCGCGCTGCGGGCCGATGAGCCGCAGGAGGAGGCGGTGCGGGCGATGGCCCGCTACGACCGTGTCGCCCTGCCCGTGACCGACAGCCGCGGCGTGCTGCTAGGCATCGTGACGGTGGACGACGTGCAGGACGTCGCGGAGGAAGAGGCGACCGAGGACATCCAGAAGCTGGGCGGCATGGAGGCCCTGGACGAGCCTTACACCACCATCTCGATCTGGCGGCTGGTTCGCAAGCGCGGCTCGTGGCTGGCGATCCTTTTCGTCAGCGAGATGTTCACGCAGACGGCGATGTCGGGCTTCGAGCATGAGATCGAGCGTGCGGCGGTGCTGGCCACGTTCGTGCCGCTGATCGTGTCCTCCGGCGGCAACAGCGGCTCGCAGGCGACGTCGTTGATCATCCGTTCGCTGGCGATCGGGGAGATCACGGTGCGTGACTGGTGGCGAGTCCTGCGGCGCGAGGTGACGGCGGGGCTGATGCTCGGGACATTCTTGGGGCTCATCGGTCTGCTGCGGGTCAACATCTGGGGCGTGATGGGATGGTTCGCCAAGCACAACCCTGACGGGACGGTGACCCCCGAGAGCCTCAGGGCCCAAGGGCACTACCACATGCTGGCGATCGCCATCGCGGTGTCGGTGGTGGGCGTGGTGCTCTGGGGCACGATCATGGGGGCCATGCTCCCGTTCGCCCTGAAGAGGCTCCGGCTGGACCCGGCGACGAGCTCGGCGCCGTTCGTGGCGACGTGCGTGGACGTGGTGGGCGTGATGATCTACTTCACGACGTGCGTGATGGTGCTGCGGGGGACGATCCTGGACTAGCCGGCCCGGGTGCGAGGGGGATTCGGCGACCGCTCAGCGGATGTCTCGTCCGCGCACGCCGTCGATGGTGTGCATCCCGATGGGGTAGCCCGTGCCGTGCATGGCTCCGGGCCAGGGCCCGTCGCCCCCGGCCGCGGCCGTGCCGCTGAAGACGGTCGATGGACGCCTGGCCGCGGAACCGTCCACGCACGCGGTTCGGTCGTGGCCGATCAGCGCGAGAGACTCGGGCGTGTAGCCGCCGGCCGAATCCCACAAGAGCACTTTGCGGTCGGGAAATTGCACCTCGGTCCACCTGGTTGCTCCGCGTTGGAATGGTCCGACGCGGGTGAGGTCGTTCCAGAAGGCCGGGCGGGCGACGAACGTGCAGGAGTAGTAGTAATCGGTCTGCCCGTCGGGTTGACCTTTGGAGAGCGGCGACTGGAAAGACCATTGGAAGTTGTCGCCGTGGTAATAGCCCGAGGCCAGGGCGATGTTCCAAGTGAAGCTCGCGCCGAAAAAAGGGACGGTCGCCGAGTAACCGTTGTCCGGGTTGCGGACATCGGACCAACCCGCGAACGGGTCCAGGAAGTAGGGCGCCCAATCGCGGAAGTCGGACGTGTACGCCGTGATCTGCTGGGCGTGGGTGCGGAGGTTGCTCAGGGACGCCGAGCTTCGCGCCGCGAGGCGCGCGGAGCGGAGCGACGGGGCCAGGAGCGCGACCAGGAGTCCGACGATCGCGATCACGATCAGGGTTTCGAGCAATGTAAAGCCGGCACCAGCGCCCGCGCGACGGAAGTCCGGCGACTCTGGCCGGCGAGGCGACGAACGAGTCAGCCAGAGTCCAACACCGATCAACAACGTCATAATGAGGTCGCGTTGCAATGTCGAGTAGGAATCTTCTTGCCAACGGAGCCAGTCAGCCAGAATTCCGGCGCAACCGCAGTGAGGGCGAAATCCTTGCAGAAGGTGTACCGACACAAACGCCGCGAACAGAACGAGGGTCGATAAGCACGCGATCGCGACCCATCGCCGACGGATATTTAACAGCCATGAGATCAGCAGCGAGGCTTCAAGCAATGGAACGAGCAGCCCAACGAGAGGCATAGCCCAGTTGGGGATCAGTGTCCACGTCCGCAATACCTCCATAAAGCGAGGAATATCCCACAGTTTGAATATTCCAAATAACCCAACCGCGAACATGACGCTACCGATAAGCACATTGCCAAGCGTCGGCCAGAACTGGCCCTGATTATTTTGCATTAGAATCCCACGCAGGTCGAGCCGCTCGGCTTGAATTGGTAGCAGTTGGCCAGAATTGTGCAGCCGGTTGTGGCGCCGGGAGTGCAAACCGGTCCGGCGCAAGAACTCTTGTTCCACGCGCATGTGAGGCGGGCGGGACTGGTGGCGACGAAAGACACTTGGCCCTTGACGCCTGTTGGAGCGTGGTCAACATCGTTGATCACAGGGTTGCCTCCGACGCAGATCACGTCCGGACAAGGGGTGCCTGCGCAGTTCCGACTCATGTCGGGTTGGGCGCCGACGGCTCGGTCGCAACAGTTTACCTGAACGGCGATCATGCAGCAACAGACCGCGGCGGCGGTCGACGCGAAGAAGAACAAGGAACCGAGCGTTGAGATAGTACGGGACGTTGTGTGTGTCATGAGCAATCCCTCAAAGGAGGCATGTTGCCAGGTCAGCAAGAGCCGCGCCGTCCCCGCACTCGTAAGAGGACCAGCGCGAAAGTAAGGAGGAGAAGACAGGCCCATCCGGTGGTGCGGAGCCACCAATAGTCGTGGACGGCGGCGTTGGCGGGGAGCGGCGTGACGACCGTCTGGTCGTCGACCAAGCGGACCTCGTGCCGGAATCCCGATCGCCCGTCCCGCGTGACGGTGAGGTGAACCTCGCCACGGACCGGGTCGAGGGCACCATCCTTCGGAACGGTCGTCACCCGCTCAAACTCCTCCCGAGTGATCTTTCCCACGTCGATGAGTCGTGTGGTGCGGAAGGGCGTGAAGCCCGACGCCCCCTCTGAGCGTGTCCAGACCAATCGCGGCGTCGCCCATGCGCCGAGCGCGTCGTTCCATTGAGCAGGGTCGGCCTCGAAGCGGAGCGCGGTACCGTTGTCGGCGGGCAGAGTGACGACCAGCACTCCGAACTCCCCCCGGCCCTCCGGGGCGATCCATCTTCCGGTGGCGGTGAGCGAAGCACCGGTCTGCGGGTCTTGCGACTCGGCCGTCCAGCCGGTCCCTGAGACGGTTAGTGTTGGCCGCGACAACTTGAGCGCCCGGGCTTCAAGCCAACCGCACGAGAGGTGTAACCGCAGGTCGTTGGTGACCGTGTTTCCCCAGGCGCGGTAGTTGTAGCCCGGCTCGGGGTTATGGGCGTCGGCGAGATCGAGTGCTCCGGGGCCCAGTCCCCAACTGCCACGCGACGAAACAGAGTAATCACAAAAGCCACCCACGAGTTCGGCCGGCGCCATCGTTGTGTTGTTGACGCGGAAGCTCTCACCATCGCGCCAGAGCACCCACTCGCCCCTGGGGGGATTGCCCGCCGCGGTGGCTTCAAGCAGCATGAGCTGGGGGTACTGCGGATGGTCCTTCCGACCTTGAACCGAGGCCCGCAAGGTTGCCAGCAGATCGGATGGAACGGGTTGGTCGTCCGTCCTTTCCCATCGGAACCGGATCAAGTCGGACGGCACATCGCGGTCCGCACGGTCCCACTCTAAGTCGAACCACGTCTGAGGATCGGCGAATCGAGGCGGCGGATCGGATGCCAGCGCAGACGGGCCCGAGCACACGCAGATCGCCACGGCCAACCACTTCAGGGTTTGCGAACGTTTCCGAGTCAGCATCGGCGCCGTCCTCCCGTCCGATCCCCAAGCATATCACAGGGGGGGGGGGGGTCAAGTAAAATTATTGACCCGTTGAGATCTCCACAAAGCGAGAATCAACGTTACTACACCGCGGCCGTCGCGGCCTGGCGGAGGCTCAGGTGCGCCCCGCGCTGGCGGCGCGGGGTCTGATCGGCGGTCTGGTCCATGAGCGCCTTCTGGGTCTCGCTGAAGGCCTCGCCGAAGCGGAAGAGACGGAAGCTGTTGCCGATGACGAAAACGTCGCCGACGACGTGGTAGATGGCCGCACCGAGCAGGGGCAGGTAGCCGGTCGCGGCCATGGTGAGGCCGAGGATGGCGATGAGGATGCTGGCGCCGATGTTCTGAGCGACAATCGCGCGGGTGCGTGCGCTGAGCTCCATAAGGAAGGGGAGGCGTGAAAGGTCGTCGTTCATAAGCGCGACGCCGGCGGAGTTCGCCGCGATATCGCTGCCGCCCAGGCCCATCGCGACGCCGATGTCGGCCGCGGCGAGCGAGGGTCCGTCGTTGATGCCGTCGCCGACCATCAGCACGCGCCGGCCGGATTTGGAGAGGTCGACGATCTGGCTGTGCTTCTCTTCGGGGTGGCACTCGGCCTCGACGTTGTCGACGCCGACGGCCCGCCCGACGCGCTCGGCGACGCTGAGGCGGTCGCCGGTGAGGATGTCGACCTGGCGCACGCCCAGTTCGCGCAGTCGGCTGATGACGTTCCTGGCGTTGGGGCGGACGCGGTCTTCGAGTCCGACGACACCGAGGTAGCGCCCGTCGCGCACCACGTGCACGCCGCTCATGCCCTCGATGCGCTGTTCGACGGTGGCGAGCTGCGGCTTAATGTCGGGGAAGGTCTCGACGAGCCAACTGGCGCGCCCGACGCACACCTCGCCCGCCTTCGTGCGGGCGCGGATGCCCAGGCCGTGCATCTCCTCGTAATCGGTCGAACCGTCGGGCTGGATGCGGGCCGCGGCGGCAGTGCTCATGATGCTCTTGGCCAGCGGGTGCGTCGAGTGCTGCTCGCCGTTGACCGCGGCCTGGAGCAGCTCGGCACCCTGCACGCCCTCGGCGGGCACGAGTCGCGAGACGGCGAACTTGCCGGTGGTGATCGTGCCGGTCTTGTCGAGCACGATCGTGTCGATGCTCGCGGCCTGTTCGAGATACTGGGTCTTCTTGATGAGGATACCCAGGCGGGCCGCCGACGCGAACGCCGCGACCATGCTCAGCGGGCTGGCCAGCAGCAGGGCCGAGGGGCAGGCCACGATGAGCACGGTGATCGCGCGGTCGATGTCGCTGGTCATGAACCACACGATGAACGCGATGCTCAGCGTCACGGGCACGAAGAACCGGGCCACCTGCTCGACCATGAGCTGTCGCGGCGTGCGGCTCATCTCCGCCTCGCGGATGAGCTGCGTCACCTTGCCGATGGTCGTGTCCTGGCCGACCTGCGTCGCCTTGAGCTCGATGAGCGAGGAGAGGTTGGTCGTGCCGGCGTACACCGGCTCGCCCGGCTGCACCTCGTGCGGCATCGACTCGCCGGTGAGCGCGGCCTGGTCGATGGTCGATCGGCCGACCACCACCACGCCGTCCACCGGCAGGTTCTCGCCGACGCGGACGCGGATGACGTCGCCGATTTTCACCTGGCTCAGCGGGACCTCGCGCTCGGCCCCGCCCTCGACCAGCCGGGCCGAGTCGGGGGCACGGGAGACCAGGTCCTGGATGGCGCGGTCGGCGCCCCAGGCCCGCTGGCGGACGAACGAATCGGCTACGAGCAGGATGAACGCCAGGAAGCCGGCGGTGAGGTAGTGCTGGTTGGCCAGCGACGCGAGGATCGCCAGCGCGCACAGGGTGGAGGTGGACATGTGCCCGTTCCAGATTTCTCTGGCCGCGGCGATGAAGAGGGGCATGCCCAGCAGGATCGCGCCGAGGATGGCCGGCATGTCGGCGACGGCCGAAGGCACCGCTCCGGCGATGATGTACTTGGCGATGACGCTGGCCATGAGCAGCACGCCGCCGACCAGGTAGAGCACCATGTAGCGCTCGAGCTTGATGTTGTGGTGCGAGCAGCAGGCCATGCCGACCGGATCGTCGTCGTGGTGGTGGTCGCCGTGCGCGTGGGGGTGCGAGTGGTCGCCGTGGGCGTGTGTGTGAGCGTGGGCATTCGCGCTCATGGTGGCTCCGGGTGAGGTGGAAGAGCGGCTCGGGATCGAGCGGCCGGAGAGGCGGCCGCGGCGGGAATCTTGCCGGTATCGACCCGCCGAGGCAACGTCCCACTGGTTATTCGGGTGTTGTCCGGGCGGAGAGTCGGCAACTGGTTTTTACGCGGGGCGCGTCGGTGGGGTTCGGTCGGGGTGCGGAAGCGATCGTGCTTTCGTACACTCCGGCCCGATGGCGTCGCACTCCACCCCCCCTTCCCCCCCATCCCGAAACGCTGGCGATCGCGCCGGACCCGGCCGCGGCGGTCCTGCTTCGACCAGCGTCACCGTGCTGGGCATCGGCCAGATGGGCCTGGTGTGCGCGGGGATTCTGGCCGGGGTCGGCGGGAACGGGCTCGGCGGGAGTAATGGGGGGGGTGGGGGAAGCGGGGGTGGGAACGGTGGGGGGAATGGTGGGGGGAACGGGGGGGGGCGCGGGAAAGGCGAACCGGCGTCTGGCCGGGCGCAAGCGGTCCATCCGCGGGTGATGATCTGGGGCCACAACGCCGACGAGGCGGACCAACTCACGCAGATGCGCTCCAGCCCCCGACTGTCGGAGTTTGTGCTGCCCGAGTCGGTCCGCGTGACCAGCGATCTGGCGCGTGCCGTGGGCGAGGCCGACATCATCGTCTCGGCGGTGCCGGTGCAGTTTGTCCGCGACGTGTGGCGGAAGGCCCGCGCGAGCGTGAAGCCCGCGTCGGCGGCGGGCGTCATTTCGGTGGCCAAGGGGATTGAGATCGGCTCGCTCCTGCGCCCGACGCAGATCATCGCGGATTGCCTGAAAGACGACCCGGACGCGCGCCCCAGGGCGATGGGCGTGCTGAGCGGGCCAACCATCGCGCCGGAACTGGTGCGATGCCTCCCCGCCACGATGATCGCCGCGAGCGACTCGCCCGGGTTCGCCGCCCACATCCAGCGGCTCTTCAGCACCCAGTACCTGCGGATCTACACCCAGGACGACGTGCTGGGGGTGGAACTGGCGGGCGCGATGAAGAACGTCATCGCCATCGCCGCGGGCGTGCTCGACGGGTTGCAGGCGGGTTACAACGCCAAGAGCGCGCTGCTGGCCCGTGGTCTGGCGGAGATCACCCGCCTGGGCGTGGCGATGGGGGCAAGCCCGGACACGTTCTTCGGCCTCAGCGGCGTGGGCGACCTGGCGACCACTTGCTTCAGCCCGGAGGGGCGCAACCGCTCCTGCGGCGAGGCGCTGGGCCGCGGCGTGCGGCTGGATGAGTACCTCAAGTCCATCCCGTACGTCGTCGAGGGCGTGGCCACGACCGAGGCCGTGATGGAGCTGGCCCGCAAGTACAAGGTGGAGATGCCGATCACGCAGGCCGTGTTCGCAACGCTCTACGAGGGCATGGACCCGCTGGAGGGCATCGGGCGGCTGATGAGCCGGGAGATGAAGGCCGAGCGGGTGGGGTGATGGAAGTGAGGGTCGTGGGGTGAGGGCCGAGTGCCGAGGCCGGGGTGGCGGGTGCCCCTGCTTGGCCGGGGCCTTGGCCGGCCAACCAGGGGGCGATTGACAGTCGGAGATTGGCTCGCCGCACCGCATGGATAACCAGTGCGGCATCCATTCAGTGGCACCCGATGATTGCGCGATCATCGTCCGGCTCAATATACTCCGGACGATGAAACGTTCGATCTGCATCGCGGCGATCACTCTTTGCCTGATACCCGTCGCTCCTGCCCTCGCCTGGGACTGCATCGGCCATCGCGCCGTCACGCTGCTCGGGCTGGACGGGTTTGCCCGCCTCGCGTCCGACGAGCCTCCGTTCCTCAAGGACGAGTCGTCGCGGCTCATGGCCGCGAGCAACGGGTGCGACCCCGACCGGTATCGGTCCGTCAGGTCGCTGTACTTGGCCCACGAGAACAACCCGGACCACTACCTGGACGTCGAGGACCTGGACCAGTTCGGGCTCACGCTGGACACGATCCCACCGCTGCGGAACGAGTACCTGCGCGATCTGATCATCGCCAAGCACACGCACCCCGACAGTGTGAAACCCTACAACGAGCTGATGGACCCCGCCCGGCAACAGGAGTGGCCGGGCACCGCCCCTTACGCGGTGATGGAGCACTACGCCAAACTCACGGCGGAGTTCAAGACCTGGCGCGTGCTCGACCGGCTCAACGACCCGGCGCGTGCGCCGGAACTGAACGCGACCAAGGCCAACGTGCTCTTCGAGATGGGCCTGCTCGCGCACTTCGTGGGCGACCTGGCCCAGCCGCTGCACACCACGTCCCACCACCACGGCTGGATCGGCGACAACCCCGACGGTTTCACCACCGACCGTCGCTTCCACTCGTACATCGACGGCGACATCCTGGTCCTGCAAGGGCTGGACTACCAGACCCTCGCACCCTCGTGCACGTTTGACCGCACGATCGACGCGGCCGACCCCTGGAAGGACGTCATCGAACACATCCGCCGCTCGCACGACCGGGTGCGTCCCCTCTACAAGCTCCAGAAGTCCGGCGAGCTCAACGGTGAGCCGGGCAAGGAATTCATCACCCAGTGCCTGTGCGACGGCGGGTCCATGCTCGCGGCCATGTACGCCGGGGCATGGAAGTCCAGCGAGATCAGCGACAATGACGTGAAAGACTTTGTCCGCTACGACCGGTGGGGCTCCGTGAAAGATCAGCCCAAGCCGAAGCTCATGACGCCCGGCGATCACGCGGGTCACGAGCACACGGCGCCGGCGTCCAAGCCATGAGCGGCCTGCTCGACCCGATCCGGCCGGTGTTCCACGCGCTGCGTCGCGCGGGGCTGGACGTTCAGTCGCCGCACAGGCGCGATGCCCTCAACCCGCTGACGGTGCAGAAGCGGCTGTTCGCCCGCGCCGGACGTGAGGTGCGGACGATCCTGGATTGCGGCGCGCACCACGGGCGCGTGGCCCGCGAGTACGCCGCGGCGTTTCCCGGGGCGAGCGTCCACAGCTTCGAGCCGACGCCGGGGACCTTCGAGACGCTCCGGCGGAACGTCGCGGCCCATCCCCGCATCTCGCCGGTGAACGCGGCGGTGGGCGTGACCGAGGGCGAGATGGATTTCTACATCGCCCCGTTCGAGCAGGCCAACAGCCTGCTGCCGCGGCATCCGGGGAATCCGGAGCGGGAACGGAAAGTGACGGTGCGCGTGCGACGGCTGGATGGGTATTGCCGCGAGCAGCGCATCGAGCGCATTGACATTCTCAAGCTGGATGTTGAAGGCTACGAGGGTCCGGCCCTGCGCGGTTGCGGCGAGGTGCTCGACGAGGGGCGAATCGCCGTGGTCTTTGCCGAGACTCGGTTCGACTCGGGCGGCGGGCTTAACACCACTTTCCCGGATTTGTGTTCGATCCTGTTGCCGCGGGGGTACCGGTTCGTCGGGCTCTACGACCCGCGGCACGACGCCGAGCTCGTGTTCGAGTGGGGCGATGTGATGTTCGCGATGCTCTGATCAGACGCCCTGCTGCGTCGCGAGCGCCGGATCCGACCAGACCTCTTTGGCGAGCTGCTGCCACGGCAGGTGTCTGATGCACCGCGCGTGCATTCGTTCGAAGCGACCGAACGCGAACTCGATCTCGTCGGTGCCGGGCATGAACTGTTTGAGTTCGGCCACGAGCGGCCGCCAATGCTTGTGTTGGATGTGCCGATGAACATCGGTCCGGAACCGCCAGATCATGCCAAAGGCGGAGCCAACCCCGCCGAGGAACATGGCGAATCCGAGCGTGTTCATGGCGGGGTCGGGATGCGCCATGAAGATCACGCCGCCAACGATCAGCACGAACGTCGACAAGATGAGGAGTGCGGATATCCAATCGACGTTCGTGCGGCTCAATCGCTTCTGCAGGCGAACCTCCAGAGCGAAGATGGCGAGCACGATCAGATCGATCCGGTCTTCGGGTAGCAGATCGCCGGTCTTGGCACGCTCGTAAAAACTCAGCAATCGATCAAGGTCCGCCGACGCGTCCGGGTTGGTGCGCTCGGCTAGTTGGTCGATCGGGACCTCGGCGGCGTCCCCGGCGGGAACGAACTCCGCGAACTCGGCGGGGTCGGCTCGGTAGCGTCTGCCGCACACGGAGCACCGGGCCTCCGTCGCCAAGGGCTTTCCAGGACCGACGGGTTGGAAGTACAACGTGTGGTGCAGCCGGGTCTCTTCGATGATGTGGGGCCGGACGCTCCGGCAGTTCACACATCCCGCCGCGGCAACGCCGAGCGTGTGGGTCTTTCGGGTCTGGCCGTGGGCGATGATCATCGGGCGCCGCCTGTTTGGTCGCCGTGATTATCGCGTGTTTGCCGGTATCGGCTACTCCACCGTCACGCTCTTGGCCAGGTTTCGCGGCTTGTCCACGTCGTGGCCGCGGGCCAGAGCGGCGTAATACGCCATGATCTGGAGGGGGACGACGGTGAGCATGGGGCTGAGCGGCTCGGGCACTTCGGGGACGTAGAGCACGTCGTGGACGTGGTCGGCGATGTGTTCGTCGCCCTCGGTGGCGACGGCGATGACGTGGCCGCCGCGGGCGCGGACCTCGTGGATGTTGCTGAGCACCTTCTCGTACTGGCGGCCTTTGTTGGCGATGAAGACGGCGGGCATGCCCTCGTTGATGAGGGCGATGGGCCCGTGCTTCATCTCGGCCGCGGGCATGCCCTCGGCGTGGATGTAGGAGATCTCTTTGAGCTTGAGCGCGCCCTCGAGAGCGGTGGGGTAGTTGTACCCCCGCCCGAGGAAGAGCCAGTTCTCTCGCTCGATGTACTTCTCGGTGACGCGCTTGATGCGCGGGGCCTGTTCGAGGATGCGCTCGATCTTGGCCGGGATCTGCTCCAGCTCGCGCAGCAGGTCGGAGCACTGGTTGGCGCCCATGAGCCGCCGGCGCGCGGTGAAGAGCGTGAGCATGGTCAGCACCGCCACCTGGCCGAGGAAGGCCTTGGTGCTCGCCACGCCGATCTCGGGGCCCACGCGCAGGTACACGCCCGCGTCGGTTTCGCGCGAGATGGTCGATCCGACCACGTTGACCACGCCTAGCGCCAGCGCCCCGCGGTCCTTGGCCTCCTGAAGCGCGGCCAGCGTGTCGGCGGTCTCGCCGCTTTGGCTGATGGCGACCACGACCGTGCCGTCCTCGATGATCGGGTTGCGGTAGCGGAACTCGCTGGCGTACTCGGTCTGCGAGGGGACCTTGGCCAGATCCTCCATCAGGTAACGACCGATCATCGCGGCGTGCAGGGCCGTGCCTTGGGCGGTCAGGATCACGCGCTTGGCCCGGGTCAGGTCCTTGGCGAACTTGGAAAGCCCGCCGAGCGTCACCTTGCCGAGCTTGGGGTCGATGCGCCCGCTCATGCAGTTGCGCACGCTCTGGGGCTGCTCGAAGATCTCCTTGAGCATGAAGTGCTGGAACCCGCCCAGTTCGATCTGCTCGAGGTCGAACTCGAGCTGCTCGACCTTGGGCGTGACGGGCACGTTGTGGATCGTGCTCGTTCGGAAGCCTTCCTTGCGGGTGAGCTTCACGACGTTGTAGTCGTCGAGCGCGAAAGCGTGTGTGGTGTGGGCGACGATCGCGGCCGTATCGCTGGCGACCACGAACTCGTCGGCGCCGATGCCCACGTACAGCGGCGAGCCCTTGCGGGCCACCACGAGCGTGTCGGGCTCCTTCTCACAGATGACGGCGATCGCGTACGCGCCGTCCACCTCGCGAAGCGCCGCCTGCACCGCGGCTTCGAGGTTGCCCTCGTACAGCTCGCCGATGAGCATCGCGATGACCTCGGTGTCGGTCTCGCTGCCGAAGGCGTGGCCCTTCTCCTTGAGGTAGGTCTTGAGCGCGGCGTAGTTTTCGATGATGCCGTTGTGCACGACCGCGATGCCGTGGCGGTCGTCGCGGTGCGGGTGGGCGTTGTGCTCGGTCACGCCGCCGTGCGTCGCCCAGCGTGTGTGGCAGATGCCGAGCGTCCCGTCGAACGGGTGATGGGCGCCCGGCGCGGCCTGGGCCGAGAGTTGCTCCAGCCGCTCTTCGAGCATGCTCACGCGCCCGACCGCCCGAGCGATGTTGAGCTTGCCGTTGATCACCGCGATGCCCGCGGAGTCGTACCCGCGATACTCAAGCCGCTTGAGCCCTTCGATGAGCAGGCCGCGGGCGGTCTTGTTGCCGATGTAGCCGACGATTCCACACATGGGTTAAAGTCCGGGTGAAGAAGAGATCGCCGACGGTGCGTCACCGGTCAGGGCGTGGTGTTCAAAGGCCAAGATCGACCGATGCGCGGCCCGCGAAGAGTTTATCCGTGCCCAGCCGGGGCACGAACGGTCGTGGGGTTGGTATTCGTCGGGGGTCGGGGGTCATCGGGGTCATCGGGGACGATCGGGGCCCAGCGTGCTACGCGGCCGGTTGTTCTCGGGATCGCGTTCCCGGCGGATTTCCGTCCATCACCGCGGGGTTCGGCGGTTACGCGGCCTCGTTCTCGGTCACCGGCGAATCCAGCGTGATGCCCCCGCTGAGCGAACGCAGGTCGAACTCGTCCTTGAACAGCGGGTGGAAGTTGTCGTCCGCGACGTCCTCGCCGTCGGCGGACCGGACCGAAAGGGAGGGATTCCGAGCCAGGTCGATCGGATCGCCCAGGGCGTGCTCGCCCGACTTGGAGTCCGCGGGCAACAGCGGTCGCACGGTGGGGGAGCACGGCAGCGCGGGGTTCCAGCGAATCACCACGCACGCACGGCCGTCGTTGAGTTCGACGATCGAGCCGGGCGGATAGGCGGGCACGACCGCGGCCAGGGCCTTGAACACGTTGGCGTCGAGCTGGCCGGCTCGCACGAGATCGAGCACGGAGCGCAGGGCCCGAACTCTCGCGGCCGCGCCGGCCGACCCTTCCTGCGCGGCCTCGCGACGCTGGCGGACGCGGTCGAAGACGTCGGCCACGGCCACGATGCGGGCGAAGATGTGGATCTCGGAGCCGAGCAGCGCCCGCGGGGCGCTCCACAGGCGGGCCCGGCGCGGGAAGCCCGTGCCGTCGATCCGCTGGTGGTGGTGCAGCAGCACGGCCGCGGCCGTCGCGGCGATCTTGCCGCGGACCATCTCGAACCCCGCGATCGTGTGCCGTCTCCAGGCGACGTCGCTGTCGTCGAGGGTGCGGTACCAGCGATCGGCCGCGGCGGGGTCGATCCGTAACATGCCCAGGTCGTGCAGGAGCGCGCCCACGCCGAGGTTCTCGACGTTCTGGGCGCGCCGCGGGTTGATCTGCTTGCGCTCGGTCACCAAGTAGCCGTCGAGCTTGAGCCCCATCAGCAGGCTGATGAGGCAGACGTTGGCACAGTGCGCCAGCAGCGGCTGGCTGGTGTCGAGGATGCCCTCGATGAACACCGCGGCCTGCGGGTCGTCGAGCAGGCGCTGGATGAGCGCACGCACCGCGTCGGCGTAGATGTGAAAGTCCAGGTCGGCGTGGCAGCCGGCCGTGACCGCGTCGAACGCCACGCCCAGGCGTGAGGCGAGCTTGCCGTGCTCGGCCATGATCGCTGGGCTGGCATACTGGAGCAGGTAGTCGGTCGCGGGGTAGGTGATCCACAGCCGCGGCACGCGCAGCTCGCGGAGTTTGTTGATGATCTCGCCGTCGAGACGCACGCCGGGGCGCAGCAGCAGGTGCTCGGGCTTGCCCGGGTGCAGCACCGGCAGGGCCAGCACCATGCCCGGAGCGGCGCGGGTTGTCGCGAGCCTCAACATCAACCGGATATCGGCGATCGCGGGCATGGCCATGGCCTGTGGCGGCGGCTTTTGCGGACCCGCGTAGGCGGTTCTCGGACCTCGCTCATCGGACTGCGCGGTCTGCGCGTTGTGCCCGAACTTTGCCGCGGACCGCAGAGTCAGCCCGGGTCAACCCGCCGGTGCGGCTCGCCGATTGGCCCCGAGAGTTCCGCGGGTGCGGAGAAGTCGCCCGGATCGGCCGAGAGTCCACCGGTCCCGGCGGGAGGCATTGCCGATGTCGTTGGTTTCCTTCGGACGCATGCGAACGGCCGCCATGAACTCGATCAACTCCGGCGTGCTGCCGATCGCGATCGATTTCGGCGTCTCGTCGCTCAAGGTGATCCAGGTGTCCGGCGGCGACACGACCTCCCTCGTGGCCGCGGCCTGTCTGCCCACGCCCGAAGACTTTCTCTCGGACGCCGCCCGCCGCTACGAGTTCCAGTTCAAGGCCCTGCCGAGGCTGATCAAGTCGGTCGGATTCAAGGGCAAGCGGGCGGCGTGCGCCATCCCCGCGGCCCAGACGTTCTGCAAGCACATGCAGTTTCCGCGGAGCGACAACGTCGAGCTCCCGGAGCTGGTGCGCCAGGCGGTGCCGGCCGCGTTGAACTGCGCTTCGGAGGCGCTGGTCTACCGCCACGTGGTCGTCAACGGCGCCACGCCCGTGGGCTCGGTCGCCGGCGCGGGCGCGTCGGGCGGGCCCGGCGCGGGGCCGTCGGGCGGCGGCGCCAAGCAGGAGGTCATCTGCCTGGCCGCGTCGCGGCACTTTGTCGGTCAGATCATGGGCGCGATCAGGGAAGCCAAGCTCGAGCCCGTGGGCATGCACCCCGAGTGCTTCGCGACCGTGAAGGCGTTTGAGGAGCTCAACCGGCGCGCCAACGACTCGGGCGTGGCGACGCTCTATCTCGACATGGCGTACGGGTCCACAAAGGTGTGGGTCTCGCACGGCGACACGCTCGTGTTCGCCAAGACGATCAGCGTCGGCGGGCGCGACCTGGACCTGGCGGTGTCCCGCTCGGCCGAGTGCGACCTGGCCGCGGCGCGGGCCAAGCGGCTCAACGCGTCCGTGCTCGTGGCCGAGCCCCGGCGCCCGGGCGCCGTCGGCACCACGGCGACGCCCACGCCCGGAGGGCTGGCGATGCTCGCGGCCGCGATGGCCAAGGACGGTCACCGGGTCCCCGACTCCTCGCCGGCGATCGCCACCGAAGAGGACCGACGGGCCGACGGCCTGCCGGCGGGGATGACCTCCGATGTTTCGACGCACGCCGAGACGCCGGTCGCTCCGTTGGAGTTCGACGTCCGCGAGCCGCTGGAGATTCTCACCGACGAGATCGCCGGCTGCCTGCGCTACCACCAGTCGCTCTTCGGCGGACGCCGGGTCGACCGGGTGATCTTTGTCGGTGGCGAGTCCCGCCACCGTGGACTGTGCCAGCACGTGGCCAAGAAAGTGCGCGTGCCGGCCCATGTCGCGGACCCGCTGGCCAGGATGGCCCGCACCGGGCGCGAGCCGTGCCACGGAGTCGACTTCGGCGCCATGCAGCCCGGCTGGACGGTTGCCTACGGACTGAGCCTGTGCCCCACCGACGTGTGACCACGAGTTGAAGTCTCGACCGCAAGGACCCGCTTCCCGACACCGATACCGCCCATGAACACCCAGAGGAAACAATCATGAGCCCGTTCAACAAGAGGCCCGGCGCCGGCTCCATGGTCGGCGGCGGCGCGGGGGGGTCGTTCCTTCCGGAGGATTACCTCCGGCGCAAAGGCGAGCGCCGCTCGATCGTCATCTCGCTGGCGCTGTTCGCGATCGTGACGATGGGCGTGGTCGGCGCGTTCTTCGTGACGCACCGGCAGTGGAACACGGTCAAGGAGCGTCAGTCTGCGATCAACGCGGAGTACGCCCTGGAGACGCAGAAGATCGAGCAGCTCAACCAGCTCGAGGCGACCAAGTCCGAGATGCTCGAGAAGGCCGAGGTTACGACCGCGCTGGTCGAGAAGGTCCCCCGTTCGATTCTTCTGGCCGAGCTGATCAACCGGATGCCCAAGCAGTTGACGCTGACGGAGTTCGACCTCAAGTCCAGCCGAATCAAGGAAGCCGTCAAGCCCAACAACGTCAAGAGCAAGCCACGCTCTCTGGCCGGCCCCAAGACCCGCGCCGAGATCGCGGCCAACGCCAAAGCCAAGGCCAAGGCGGAAGAGGACGAGAAACCCAAGCCGGTCGTGCCCAAGTTTGAGTACAAGGTCGAGATGGTCGGGCTTTCGGTGAGCGATGAGGATGTGGCGGACTACGTCACCGCGCTCAACGAGTGCCCGCTGCTCCAGAAAGTCGACCTGATCTACTCAGGGGCAGTCTCGATCGACGACATCGACATGCGGAAGTTCCGCATCGAGGCGATGATCAAGCCGACGGCCGACGCCCGCAAGATCGAGCCCCTGCACGTTCCCCGCCTGCCGAGCATCCCGGGCCTTACGGCCCCGGCCCCCAGGTACGACGTCAACGACCTCGATCCGACGCACGCACGCCCCGAGCGCTCGACGCAGACCAACGCGGGGAAGGAGTGAGCCGCCATGTCACCAGCGATCCGACAACTCGTGTTCTTCATCGTGCTCCTGGCGCTGCCGATCTCCTCGTACTTCCTGGTGTTCCAGCCGCAGAACAAGGAGATCGAGAAGGCCAGGAAGGAGATCGACCTCAAGGAGGCGAAGCTCACCAAGCTCCGCGAGTACACGTCCCGCGCGAGCGACCTGCAGCGTGAGAACGACCAGATCAAGGCGGCGATCGAGACGATCCAGTCGCGCCTGCCCTCGGGCAAGGAGATGGACAACGTCCTGCGCCAGGTCTCGGGCATCGCCGCCAAGTCCAACCTCGAGGTCCCGAACTTCAAGAAGTCCGACAAGACCCAGCCGGCGGGGCTCGCCTTCGAGCAGCCGACGGACATCGAGATGGTGGGAGACTTCGACGGCTTCTACAAGTTCCTGCTGGAGCTCGAGAAGCTGCCCCGCATCACGCGGATCCCCGACATGGAGATCAAGCGCTCCGACAAGGTGAACGGGGAGATGAAGGCCAAGTTCGTGCTGAGCGTCTACTACGAAGGGACCGGCTCCCCGGAGGGCGTCAAGTGAACAACGGCAACGACATCGATATGAGTTCGATCGACCCCTCGGCCGAGTCCGGCTCCGCCGGGAGCAAGGCCCTGCGGACCTCGCCCAAGGGCGAGGGCGAGGGGTCCGTGTTCCGGCTCGACTCGCTCGCGCCCGGCGCGGGCCAGGACGGCGTCGCGCCGCTCCCGGCCACGGCGGGGTCGAAGGTCTCGCAGGCCGCGATCTTCTTCGCCGTGCTCATCGTGGTCGGCGGCGGGCTGCTGTTCGCCATGCGGAAGATCGGCATCAACCCGATGTCCGCGATCGCGAAGATGAACGACCCGGAGGTGGACCTGAGCCGCAACGCCCAGTCGAAAGTCGATCACAGCCGCGTGCTGCGCGACCTCTCGGAGAGCGCGGTCAAGGGCCAGGTGCCGCCGGAGGAGGTCCAGAAGAACCCCTTCGAGATCCCGCAGGTTGTGCAGGCGGCGGCGGCCGACGAGCCGAACCTCGACGCCAAGCGCGCCGCCGAGCGGTCGAAGAAGGACGCCGAGGCCCGGGCCCAGAAGATCGCTTCGACGCTCGCCGGCCTGCGCGTGCACAGCATCATCGACGGGAGCAACCCCGTCGCGCGGATCAACGACGAGGCCGTCCGCATCGGCGACACCGTCGCGGAGTTCTTCACGGTCAAGGCGATCCACGGGCGCGGCGTCGAGCTCGAGTGCGACGGGCAGCGCTACACCGTGTCGCTCGACGACGAGAACGTCAAGAAGCCCACGCGGAGGCGGAAGTAACCCCCGCTCACGCGGCCGATCGCGTGAGATCCCGGATGGTGTGCGCGGTGAGGGCTGGTTTGTCCGCCGGAGGCCGAAGACGTGGGTAAGTTCGACATCGACGACATCCTGAACGACCTGGGTGTCAACCCCGACGATCCGAACTCGGCGCGGAAGCCGCGCCGCCACCTTCCCGGCCCCGGTGCGCCCGACGAGGGTGGGCCGGCCCGGCGCCTCCAGCCGCGGCACGCGGTCGACCGGGCCGAGCGGTCGTTCAGCCCGCTGCCGGCGATGCCCAGCGGCCAGCGCGCCTTCGGCCTGGCCCCCGGCGCGGACACATCCGACGATCCGGCGGTGCCGGTCAAGCCGCCCGAGACGCCGCGTTCGGCCGTGGGCGAGGCCCTGAGCTCGATCTATCTGCCCGAGGCGGGCGAGGCCGCCGGCGTCACGGGCGCGGGCGGGGCGAGCGATGGGGAACTCACCGATCAGCTCGTCGCTCAGGGCGTGATCACGCCGGCGCAGGCGGGATCGGCCCTGCAGATCGTCCGGGGTTCGCCCGGCCGTCGCATGACCGACGTGCTCGTCGAGCAGGGCGCCGATGAGATCCGCGTGTACCAGGCGGTGGCCGCGGTCGCCGACGTGCCCTTCGAGCGGGTGGACCTCGACAAGGGTCTGGACGGCGGCTTCGACGGCACGATGCTCCAGAGGCTCACGCACGGCTTCTGCAAGGACCACATGGTGCTGCCGCTGCGCGTCACCAAGACCCAGCCTGGCGCGCCCGGGCGTGTGGTGATCGCCTCGACGAGCCCCGAGGACGTGTTCCTCCTCGACGAGGTGCGCCGCCGGCTCGGCGTGGCGAGCGTGAAGCTCGTGGTCGTTCCGCCCATCGACATCCGCACGGCTCTTGACATTGTGGGTCAGCAGCAGAGTGCAGAGCAGGACGTCGATATCTCCGAGATCCTCTCGGAGGTGGACGAGGGCGACGTCCAGGTCGAGAAAGTCAAGGAGAGCCAGGAGGTCGATCTCGAGGCACAGGCCGCCGAGAGCCCGGTCATCCGCTACGTGAACTACATCATCCAGAACGCCGTGAAGGAGGGCGCGTCGGATATCCACGTCGAGCCGTGCGAGAAGAAGCTCAAGGTCCGCTACCGGATCGACGGTGTGCTCTTCGAGTTCATGAACCCGCCGGCGTCGATGGCCGCGGCCATCACGTCGCGCCTGAAGATCATGGCGAATCTGGACATCTCCGAGCGGAGATTGCCGCAGGACGGGCGCATCCGCTGCGCGGTCGCCGGGCGCAAGCTCGACCTGCGCGTCTCGACGCTGCCCAATACGTATGGCGAGAAGACCGTCATGCGTATCCTCGACACCAAGAGCATCAACGTTGATCTGGACGCGCTTGGCTTTGACCCGCAGACGCTCGAGATCTGGAAGAAGGCCGTCGACGAGCCGCACGGCATCGTGCTGGTGACCGGCCCCACCGGCTCGGGAAAAACGACCACGCTGTACGCCTCGCTGCGGCAGATGGACAAGAACACGATGAACGTGTCGACCGTCGAGGACCCGGTCGAGTATCACCTCGACGGCGTCACGCAGACGCAGATGCACGACAAGATCGGCATGACGTTCTCCAAGGCGCTCAAGGCCCTGCTCCGCCAGGACCCGGACGTGATCATGCTGGGCGAGGTGCGAGACTTGGAGACGGCCCAGACCGCCATCCAGGCCGCGCTCACCGGCCACCTGGTGCTCTCCACACTGCACACCAACGACGCGCCCAGCTCCATCACGCGCCTGGTGAACATCGGCCTGGAACCCTTCCTCGTCGGTGCGGCCGTGCGCGCCGTGCTGGCTCAGCGGCTGGTGCGACGCCTGTGCGCCGTGTGCAAGGCCAACGAGCAGCCCACCGAGGAGCACGCCGAGTTCATGGCCATGAACGGCCTGGACCCCGCGGCCGTGTTCGTCGCCAAGGGCTGCGACAAATGCCGCAACCGCGGGTACTCGGGGCGCGTGGGCATCTACGAGCTGCTCAGCGTCGACGATCAGCTCCGCGACGTGATCGCCCGTAACCCCAACGTGTCGGAGTTCCGGCGCATCTGCATGGAACGCGGCATGGTGTCGCTGCGGCAGGACGGCATGTCGAAGGTGGCCAAGGGCCTGACGACGATTGAAGAGGTCGTCCGTGCGACCGACGCGAGCGCGTGATCGGATCGGATTACGGGGCGAACGGTTTGAGCTTCAGGTTCGTCCGGTGCTCGTTGACAGGCGTCCCATCGGGCATGTGCCCGCGCATGTAGTCCCTGGTCCACATGTCGCCGCCGGTCTGGGCGTTGTTCGCGAGCTGGCTCCATCGCTGCTTCGCGAACGCCTCGTAATCCGCCTTGAGCCGCGGATCATCGTCGATGTTCTTGAACGATGGCTCGACCGACCCGAGCAGGTCCATCGGGAACGGCGTGAGGTGGCATACGGGGTCGCCCTTGCGGAACCAGACCGGGTTGTTCCGGCGAAGCAGCTTCCAGTTCATCGTGAAAGACGCCGGCGACCAATCGGTCTCTACCAGCCCCTCCAGCGGGTGGGCACCGTCGACCCAGAAGTTGCCCGCGCCACGCACCCATGTGCCGAAGCCTCCCGCGGTGCGGAAGACCCATGGGACTCGGAACGTAACGATCCCCATCCCGAAGTTGGAGTTGATCTGCTTCTTGGCGCTCTCCGGCCCGTCGTCGCCGAAATCGATCTTGAGGCTGTCCAGATCGGTGCCGCCGTTCCAAGTGGCCTTGAAACCGATCGGGCAGCGGATCACCCAGCCCGCTTGATTGGCCATCACCAGCGGAAGGCACCGATAGGCGAACTTCTGCGGCGTGGCGTCCATCCATTCTCGCTTCGGGCTCGCGGGTTCGATCACCCATCCTTCGGTGGTGTTGGTCGCGTAGGCGTGCAGGAACTGGCTCATGGGTGAATGAAAGCGCGGGCTCGGACGAGGGGCGAATCGTCGCGCGTGGTCGCCTCGGGAGCCTGGATGGATGCGGAGGGCCCGCCTACGTCCACAGCGTCCCGCCGCGGGCGTTGTCGAGCAGGACCCGGCGCTGGGCGTTGCTCAGCGGCAGGCCCGCGACGTGGTCCGGCTTCATCCAGAGCCCCCGCCCGGCCGCGAAGTCGGCGCCGACCTCTGCTCTCCACACGCGGAACAGCACGCGCCGGTGTGTAGTCTGATGCTCGAAGGCCGCGTCGGGGCGCAGTCGCCCGGGATCGATCCCGACCTCAGCGCCGAGCTGTCCCGCCGTCGGGGCTGCTTCCAAGCTTTCGATCGTGGGCGCCTGCCACAGCCCGGCCCACATGCCCGCGCCCGGGCGTTGCTCCATGAGCAGGCTGCCATCGGCGCGGACGACGACCGCCACGGCGCAGTACAGCGCCCGCTGACGAACCCGGGCCTTGGCGCGGGGGATCTTGTCCTGAATCCCGAGGTCGCGGGCCGCGCAGAACTCACGCACCGGGCAGCGCTCGCACCGGGGCATCGAGGGCGGCGGGGTGCACACGGTGGCGCCCAACTCCATCACGGCCTCGTTGAGCGCGCCGGGCGACTCCGTCGCGGCGGCCAACGCCTCCGCGTGATCCCACAACCAGCCCTGCACCGAGCGGTCGTCGCTCGCCGCGTCGCGCCCGTGGATGCGGAGCAGCACGCGGGCCACGTTGCCGTCGACGATGGGGGCCGCCTGTCCGAACGCGATCGACGCGACGGCCCCGGCCGTGTATCGACCCACGCCCGGCAATCGGCGCAGGTCCGCGACCTCTTTCGGCACGTGTCCGCCGAACTCAGCGACGATCATTCTCGCGGCCGCGTGCAGGTTCCGGGCGCGCCGGTAGTACCCCATGCCCGACCACTCGGCGAGCACGTCGTGCTCGGCGGCCGCCGCGAGCGCGGCGACGGTCGGAAATCGCTCGATGAAATGAGGGAATCGCTCGACGACACGGGCGACCTGGGTCTGCTGGAGCATGGCTTCGGAAACGAGCACGAGGTAGGGGTCGCGCCCGCCGGCGGGGCCGGTCCTCCATGGCAGTGGGCGAGCGGCGGACCTCAGCCACGCCGCCAGACGCGACGCGACCGCCCCGGGCTGGGGCTCCGTGTGCGAGCCCGGCCTCCGGCTCGCGCGGCTCACTTGCGACCCTTGTCCCGCTTGGCCTGGAGTTTCCGGGCCTCCTCCATCATCTTCTGACGCTCCTCGGCGAGGTTGGACAGCCGGGCCAGCAGGCCGGGCTTGGCGTCGGGCTTCGCGCCGCCCCTCTGCTTCTGCGGGGGCTGATCCAGGCCCAGGCGTTCGGCGCGGCTGCGGATGTGCCGGGTCTCGATGATGGCCAGGCTGGAGTTGGTGAAGAAGTACAGCGCCAGCCCGCTGGGCGCGTTGTACATCATCAGCGGGAACATCACGACGGTGACGACCTTCATGATCTTCATCTGCTTTTCCTGCTCGGGCGTCATGGGCGCCGTCTGCGGGGGTTGCAGGTATTTCTGCTGGATGAAGAAGACCACGCCCATGAGGATGGGCATGATGTTCAGGCCGTCGATCGCGCCCATCATGCCGGAGAGGAACGGGATGTGGATCGAGCGGCCAAGTTTCAGGAAGTGGTCCGGCTCGGCGAGGTCGGCGAAGAAGCCCCAATGGCCTCCCGAGAGCGACTGGAACACGCCGAAGAACGCCGCCTGGTGCCGCAGGTCGAAGAGGAAGAAGAGCGTCGCCGACAGCGCGATCCACACCGGCGACTGCAACAGCCCGGGCACGCAGCCCATCGCCATGCCGGCGGTGGCGCCCATGCCCTCCTCCTGCATCAGGCGGCCGATCTCCTTGCGCATGGTCTGCGGGTCGTTGGCGTACTTCTCCTGGATCGCCTTCTGTTTCGGCGCCAGTTTCTTCATGAGGTTGCTGGAACGCAGCATCCGGATCTGCGACCACTTGGTCACCGGGTGCAGCACCGTCCGCACGCACACGACGAGCGCCATCACCGCCAGGCCCCAATCAAAGAGCACGTAGTCGTGCAGCAACCCGAGCAGTCCCTGCAAGGCTCGCGTCAGGGTCTGGAACGTGCAGAACCCGCACATCCCGCCCCAGGTGTACACCACCACGCTCGCCAGCCCGACGCGTGAGGCCTGCGGCTGGGCATCGATGTACTTCCGGCTTGTCGGTCCGGCATACGCCTCGACCGACACGTCGGCGACGCCGCCGGGGGCGATGGTGATCGGGGGCGAGACCAGCCGCAGGCCGTTGGCGCCGAACGGCGGGTGCCCGCCGGTGGGTGGTTCGGGGGTCGCGATGCCGACCCGGTCGATCCGCTGGACCTCGAAAGACCTTTCGGCCGGCGTCGCGGGCGTCGCTTGGGGGGAGGCGTTCTGCGGCGGGAAGACCGCTACGGTGAAGTACCGGCTCGTCGTGCCGGCCCACACGAGGGTCAGTTGTTCCTTCTGGCTCGCCTTGCTCGGCCAGAGCGTTCGCGCGGGGTAGAGGCCGTCCGGGCCGGCCGAGCCCAGCGCGTCACGATGGTTGATGAGCCCCGCCGCGCCCGGGTCCGCCAGCGTCATCTGCGAGGGATCGCTGCTGGGGCTGGCCATGTAACCGAAGCGGATGGTCCGTGGGTCGCCCCCGTACCGGACGACTTCCGGCGGCTGATCGATCGGCCCGATCTGGTGCCACACCACCCCGAGCGGTCGGTCCGTCAGGTTGTTCAAGCGCTGCTCGACTTTGAACTCGTACGAGCCCTGGGGCAGGACAAACTTGCGAGTGATCCGCAGCACGTCGTGACCGTCGCCGTCCGCGACCGTGGCGACAAACTGACCGGGCGCGGTCTGCTCCCAGAACGTGCTGTCGCGATCGCCGGTGTCCACGCCCAGCCCGACGTCGACCCCGTCGATGGTCACGCCCACGGCGCTGAACGCCGCAAGGCCCAGCCGGGGGTCATTGATGACCGGGTTGACTTCCGGCGTGAAGGTCTGCAGCACCTCTCGCTGGGAGCTGAGGACCATCTCGGTCTGATTGGCCAGCGACAGCCGTTCGATTCCCGCGCCAAAGGGCGCGAACCGCAGCTCCATCTCGTACTTCCCGCCCGACCTGGCCGGCTCGTCGGACCCGATCGGCGCGTACGGCGTCAGGGGGTGCTTGCGGACGGTGTACGTGCGTTTGATCGGCTCGCCCGGGGGTGGGGCGGCGGGCTTGCCCGTGCTCTCAGACTTCTCGACGATCGGCTGATCGGCCGGCTTGGGCTTCTCGGGTTCCGGCGGCTTTGCGGCCGACTCACCGCCGGCCGGCGTCGTCGGCGCGGTCGGATTCGCCTCCGAAGTTGAACTCTCGGGCGACGGAGCCGGGGTGGTGAGCCGTCCGGAGCTGCCCTGCCCGGCAGTCTTGGTGTTCTGAAGCACCGCGAAGAGCACGCCCACGCCCGCGCCGACAAGCAGCAGGGGCAACAGGATTCGCAGCGGCCAGTTGGGGGGCTCTCGCATGGGTGGGGATAGTACGGCCTGACGTTCGCGACGTCGGCGCGGCCGGGGCTATTCCACCCGCCTTCGGGCAAGGTCCGCAGTGAGCAGGCCGGTCAGCGAAGCGCACGGGCGCTCTGCCCGCTCCCCGATCGGACCGGCCCGGTCGATACGATTCTTTGAACCTTCGCGAGAGTCGCCGCGGACAGGGGCTTGCGTGCGTACCACAAGTTCTGAACATCGAAGCGAGAGTTGACTTCCAGGGCGCGGTACACGCCCTGCACGTGTTCGTGGACCGTGTGCGCTGAACGCCCGAGCAGCGCGGCGATCTCCAGGGTGCCCTTGCCGTCGGCCAGCAACTCCAGAACTCGCTCCTGCGCCGGCGTGAGCAGGGAACACATGCGCTCGCGCACGGAAAGTGGGCGCAGCACGCGGTCGGCCGCGGCCCCCGCGACGAACCGGAAGAACGTCGTCAGCAGCTCGTCGTCCGCCGCGGAATCGTCGAAGTGGCCATCGTCGCGCACCAGTCCGCCCAACACGAGGCCGGCGCCGCCGGCGTCGTCGGTCACCCGCTCGTGAAACATCCCGTTGCCCGCGGGGTCAATGCCGTCGGCTCTTGGCGATGGACGTGATTTGCGCCCGGACGTTGGGAAGACGGACCGGACAAGCCGCTGGACGTTGATGCGGGCCGCGTGGATCTGGTCCGAACTGAACCCGGTCGAGAACCCCACGCCCAGGGACGAAGGTGGGGCATTCTGATGCTCGCGGAGGATCGTCACCCACGCCGCCAGGGGGGCTGCCAGCAACCGCCGAGCTCGGCTGAATTTCACGAACTCCGTCGCCGCGGTGTCGAGCCAGTCTGACAGGCGTTCGACTGCGCAGCAGCGGTAAAGGGGAACCAGACCCTCGCAGGCGGCGGCCGCCGCCTCTGATTGCGCACGTATCAGGTGTTCCGCATCCACGGCGTGCCTCGACTGGGCGCCGGTGTTTCCCCAGCGCGAAGGAACCGCGTGACGGAGTGTCGTGGTCACGCCCGGTAATGACTCAGTCGCTCGCCGAGTGGCCCGTGTGAGCCGGATTCAGAAATCATTTTGGGACGTTCACCCGCCCGAAAGCGGGGTAGACGTTCCGGCAAAGGCTTCCGGGCGGCGGTCCTGATCGGCCGGGAGGTTCAGGAACACGCCGCGTTCGTGATCGGAGTTCAGCACGAGGGCGTTGGGCGCCAACACTATCAGGCCGCTGTCGGCCTTCTCATGGCCCAGGACGAACAGTCCGACTCCCCATCTGGTCGCCAACGCGGCCAACTGGTCCGGCGTGTGGCGGCGACCCCAGACCATCAGGTGGGCCGACCCGCGCCGGGGTGTGAGGTCGTCGTCCGTGAAATCGGGTTCGGTCCGCTCAAGGATCGCCGGGTCGAAGCGGTCCATAAGTTCCGGTGACGGAAGAGAATGCGCGCAGAGCACGTCGGCGAATCCGGGCATCGAAAATCGCACCGCCAGCGGCATGGACCGGATGAAAAGGCTCAGGGCCGCTTGGACGGTCGGGGCCCGGTCTCCGAACGTGTGCTCGACCGCGTCGTTGAACGCATCCACCACCCGCACGCCGTCTTTGACAATGCCTGAGCCGACGATCTGCGAGAGTTCGTGGTTGGCCAGGAGCGTGTGGACGTGCTCGGGAAACGCCGCCTTCAACGCGGCGGCGCGGGCCAGCACGCGGTAAGAGAAATCCATTCCGTTGGTGAGCTTGTCGCCGTGGATGAGCTCGTGCAGGGTCAGGTGCGCCGGGCGCGATTCGAGCCCGGGAGTCTCGTCCATCCCGGCCGCCCGGACGAGCCGGGCCAAGTACAGCGGGTTGTCGTGCAGGTCGCCGGTGAGGACCAGCCGGTTTCCCGGGTCGAGGCGGACGAGTTCGACAACGCCGTGCCGCCAGCGGTTGGTCCGATTGGCGGCCGCGCCACGGTGCAGGAGGTCAACGACCACGCCGGAGTCGCGCAGGTCGAGGCCCTCGAACACGGCGGGTGGGGTCGGGGGAGTGGAGGGATCGGGCTGCGAGGGGGGCTGATTCAATTGATCCCGGCGTCCGCGGGAGGCGTGGAGCCGTCCTCGCCAATACCGCCGACGCGTTCTGGAGCGTCGGGCTCGGGCGGGCGTGAGCGGGGCGAGGGGGCGGCCGGAGCACGGGAACTGCCGCCCAGGCCGCGTGTGCCCGACCGGCTCCCGTCAGCGCTCCCGGACGAGCCGGGGGCCACGTCGATCCGGGGGGCCGAGCCACTTTTGCGCAGGATGTATTCGGCCTGGAGCTTGCCGCGGATGAGGTTGAGGCGGTCGGCGACGAGCTCCATGTGCGGTCGGTCGTCGGGATCAACCTCGACGCACTCCATCACGAGCTGGTCGAGCATCTCGTGGACTTTGGGGTTGAGTTCGATCGGCCGCTTGGGGCGGGGGATGAGCGAGTCGTCGATCGATCCGACAAGGCTGTCGCCCTTGGCCAGGGCCGTGGGGACGAAGTGGCGAGTGAGCATCCAATACATGGTCGCGCCGAGGTTGTAGACGTCGGTCTTGGGCGTGATGGCGCGCCTGTGCACCTGCTCGGGGGCGATGTAGTCCGGAGTGCCCTGGATCCGCTCCTTGATCGTGCCGGACTTGCACGACTGGCCGAGGTCGATGATCCGGGCCGTGACGGACTCGTCGACGATGATGTTGTTGGGCTTCATGTCCGCGTGGACGAAGCCTTGGCTGTGCATGTAGTGCAGGCCCTTGGCGACCTGCTCGCAGATCCAGCACAGGTCCTCGAATGTCGACGGCGGGTGACGCTCGGCGCTCGAGCCGTCCACGTGCTCCATGACGAGGTACAGCTCGACGGTGCCGCCGAGCAGCCCTTCCTTCTTTCGGATGAGCCGCTCGACTTTGCGCACGGTCGCCGAGTTGAGTTTGCTGGCTACGCGGTATTCCTGCTCGGCCTGGTCGAGGAACCGCTGCTCCTTCTCGTTGTTCTTGAGGACGTGCTTGAGGGCCCAGATCTGCTTGGTCCTGGGGTCCTGGACCAGCCAGATGGTCGAGGCCGCGCCGCGGCCCAGCTCGGCCATGACGCGGTAGCCTTCGACAATGTCTCCGGGTTTGCGGATCTCCAGCGGCACACGGCTCCCCGAAACGCTCGGTCGGGGCTCGGTCCCCCGCGCGAGAAGATCATCATTGCAACCGACAACCGACGCGGTCTCCGGGGCGATCAGGCCCCAACAGTGAACCCGGGCGGAGAGAATGCCGCCGAAGCCCGCCCCTCGCCCCCGATCGGGCCCTATCCCACCGACCGTCCACCGCAAGAACGCACGTGGAGCACGGGTCCTGCCCGCCATCGACCGCCGGGGGCCGGCGGCGGCGGGTCCGGGGCGGTCTGAGGGACGGAAGTATCCGCCACGCCCCCGCCGGATTCAACGTGCGGAACCCAAACAGCCGGGCTCGGTCCCTCGGGGGTCCGGGCGATGCGGGAGTGGGTTCGGGGCCGTCGAAGCGGGCTCCGGCTGAACGGAAGGGGCGGGTGTACATACGACGTCTCAGCCCCTCCGGTTGGGGGAATCAAGTGTACAACAACGGCCGGTAATCGGAGTTCACCCGGGTTGCGCTCGTGGATTTCTCGTCCGGGCGGCGGGGCCGCGTTTCTTGACGTCCGGTTGAGCGCGGGCCGAACCGCCGGGTCAAGGTTGAGCCGCGGCGACGCTGGTGTGCAGGAAGTTCCTGGGGAACAGCCGGCCGGGGTCGTCCACGTCGGCGATGTCCGAGTGCAGGAGCACACGATCGGCGGGGATGTTGAACTGGCGGCGGAGCGTGTCCACGAGGGCTTCCAGCCGCTGGAGTTGGGCGGGCGTGAAAGGACGGCGGTTGCCGTCGCCCACCAGGCAGATCGAGATCGCGTGCAGGTTGTAGGCGTCGCCATTGGGGCCCGCGGCGTGGGCGCCGGGCAGTTGGTCGAGCCAGCGGTAACCGATGTGGACCTGCCCGTCCTCCATCCCGTGACCGTTTCCGATGATGAAGTGGTGCCCGAGGCCGCGGAGGTTTCGGGCCTGGTGATCGGCCTCGATCGAGGCGGGCGTGCCGACGGTGGAGCCGGAGTGGTGAATCACGATCGCCTGCCACCGCTGCTGATCGAGCGGTTTGCGCGTGGCGAGGAACGGGCTGACCGTCGGGCTGGGGTCCCAGGTG
The DNA here is from genome assembly GCA_964630785.1 of uncultured Phycisphaeraceae bacterium. Classification (GTDB taxonomy): domain Bacteria; phylum Planctomycetota; class Phycisphaerae; order Phycisphaerales; family UBA1924; genus JADLCX01. The sequence continues at coordinate 85,315 of CAZVZG010000007.1, forward strand.
GTTGCGGCCAGCGGCGAGAGGCTCATGCCGTCCACGCGGGGCACCGGGCGGCCGTCAAGCACGAGCAGAAGCCCGCCGACGAGCGTCATCGCCGCGATGAAACTGATCCACACGGCGCGGATGCGACCGGGCGAAACCGTGGCGCACGGCGCGGCCGGTGTGCGGTGGCGGGAGCGGGACTGGCCGTGCTTGCGGGTGCTGATGGGCATGGCTGCTCGACACGAAGGGCGTGCGATCTCGAAGTGCCGCCCTAGACATTCGGGCATCCGAGCACCGGTTGTTCGAAATTCCCTTGAGTGTGTGAGCAGGCGTCACAGACGGGCGCGTGAAAGTTGTCGCGGCCGTTACGGACGGCACGCTCGCAACGTGTGGATATCACGGGGAAAAGCGGGTCAGTCCTTCGGGGCGAGCCGGGCGCGGAGGTTGGGCTCCTTGCGTCCGTATTCGTTCTCGATGTACGCCGGCGCGTAGTTTCCTCGCACCAGGTCGTAGCGATCGAACGGCGAGCGCTGGTCGGTCGCGCTCAGGAGCGGCTTGCTGCACCCCGAGAGCGCCGCGATTGCGCAGAACGACGCCACGATGAGGATGGTGCCGGAAATACACGAGTTGCCGCGCCGCTGGCCCATGGGTGGAGACTCCGGGAGGAGTTTATCGGGCCTGCACAGGGCCCGCCGCCGGCGGTGGGATAAGCCTTCCAGAGGCGTCGAGGGCGGCTTGGCCCCGAGAGACGAGCTGGCGGATGCCTTCGTACACGACTGCGCAGACGGCCGTGGCGAGGTTGAGCGAACGCTCGTTCGTCAGCATGGGGAGCGTGAGCAGGCGGTCCGGATAACGCGCGAGCAGGCTCGCCGGCAGGCCGCGGGTTTCGCACCCGAAGGCCAGATGGTCGCCGAGGGCGAGGTCCCCGTCCCACACCGGACGGGCCGACTTGGTGGTGAACAGCCAAAGCCGGCGCGGGCGGACAGCGGCCAGAAACTGGTCGAACCCGTCGTGCTCAACCGGCGCGAGCCGCGGCCAATAGTCGAGCCCGGCTCGCCGGCACGCCTTCTCGGAGGTGTCGAATCCCAGCGGCCGGATCAGGTCGAGCGAACAACCGGTGGCGATGCAGGTGCGCCCGATGTTCCCCGTGTTGTTGGGGATCTCAGGCTCGTGGAGCACGACGCGGAAGAAGGGCGGCGATGCGGGGACGGACCGCCCGGCTTCGGCCCCGGACGGGTGACTCACTTCGTGGCCGCTCGGCGGGCCGCGACGCCGGGATCGGCCTTGATCACGTCGGCGACGATGGACGGGAAGGTCGGCTCGAGCGGGTTGCCCTGCCAGCGGATGATGCCGTCGGAGGAGAGCACCACCACGTGCGGGATGCCCTGAATGCCCAGGGCGCTGTTGATCGCGCGGGTGGTATCGACCGCCTGCGGGTAGCTGTGCGGGTGCTGCTTGATGAAGCTGCGCACCTTGCTCTCGGGCTCGTCGGAGATGCCGATGACGACCAGGTCGGCCTTCTGCTGCTTCTGAAGATCGTCGAGCTTGGGCATCGCCATGCGGCAGGGCGGGCACCAGGTCGCCCAGAAGTCGATGACCGTCACCTTGCCGGTGCGGTCAGGGGCCTTCTCCAGGTACTTCTCGGCGCCCAGCGGCTTGGGGAGAGGCTTGCCCTGGAAGTCCTTGGCCGAAAGCTCGCCCGCGGCGTGGTGCTGGGGCCATTTGGCCGCCTTGTACGCATCGGCCGGGGGTTGCTTGTAGTTGCCCGCGCCGCCGCCGTCTTCGCCGGCCTGATCGTGCGCGGCTTCGGAGGGCTTGGGTGCGGCCGCGGCGGCCTGTTCGGCGGTCTCGGCCACCAGCATCTCGGCCGCTGCTTCGACCGATGAGGTCTCGACGTCGGCGAAGCGCATCCGCCCGGCCCGATCAACAAAGTAGAAGTCCGGGTCCTGGCGCGAGATGAGGGCCTGGCGGAAATCACCCTTGGTGTCATGGGCGTAGCGGAACTCAGCGCCCTCTGCCTTGACGACCTCGGCGGCCTTGGGGAAGCCCTCCTTGTGGTGCACGCCGATCACGATCAAGCCCTTGTCGCCGAGCTTGCTGTTGAGCGACTGGGCGACGCGCAGCGCGTCGTGCGAGGTCTTGTACCAACTGGCGAAGGTCACGAACATGACGACCTTGCCGGACATCTCCTGCGGCGTCAGGGCCGGCCCGCCGGTCCAGTCCGACAGGTCCGAGAGCAGGGCGGGGTCCATCGGCTTGAAGGACATGGCGTCCAGACGCTCGCGGGCGTTGCCCGAGCCTTCCAGGCGGATGGTGGGTTCGGCCGCGAGCGAACCCGCGGACAGGGTGACGGCGGCGATCGGGGCGAGCAACCACGCGTACTGGCGCATTGGGAAGTCTCCGGCGGAGGGGCGACGAACTCGGGAATCGGGGTGTGGTGGAAAGCGGTGGGGGGGCTGAGTGGGGGGAGGTGGGAGGCGGGGTCAGTTGCCCGACATCTTGGCCTGCAAGTCCTCAGCTTTGCGCCGGGCCTGCACGCCGGGGTCGGCGTTGAGGAACTCGGAGACGACCGTATCGAAGCCGGGCCAGTACGGGCTGCCGATCCAGCGGCACTTGCCGTCGGTCGAGATCATGAACGCCAGGGTCGCGTGGTGCCGGGAGTCGATCGGGTACACCACTTCCGTCAGGTTCTGGTTGTTGAGTTGGATGGGTACGACGTTGAGGCCGTGGTTGAGCCCGGTCTGGCGGACGTAGTCCTTGGCCGCGGAGATGCGCTGCTCCAAGCCCTTTTGCTTGTCTTCTTCCGACAGGCTGTTGTCCGGCTGGACCTGAATGATGCTGGCCACCACCACCATGTCGCGTGCGTAGGCGGCCTGGACCCGCGACATCTTGCCCGCGACTTCGGCGATCTCCGTGTCCAGCGGGTCGAAGAGGTAGAGCAGGATCACCCGTCCCGAAGTGACCGGTTTGGCCGAGGCCCAGCCCTCGTCCGAGAGCGCGATCGCGGGCTTGTCCTTGACGATCTGCTCCGCCATCGTGTCGTACTGGCTGACACCGGTCTTGGTGATGACGGCGGGCCAGGTGGCTTTGGCGTAGGCGTCGTCCGGCGGCGGGGTGTAAGTGACGGTCAGCGGCGCGCCCGGCTGGACGATGCCCTTGACGTCCCGGAACTTCATCTTGTCGCGCTCGGCGGCGATGGCTGCCTGGGCGAGTTGACCGGGCACGGCGGCCGCCTGCTCGGCAGTCTCGTTCACAACGATCTGGACGGCCCGCTCGACGGAACCGGTCTCAACGTCGGCGAAGCGAAGGTTGCCCGAGCGGTCCACAACGTAAAAATCGGGGTCGTTGTCCGCGTTGAGCGCGTCGCGGAACTTGCCTTTCTCGTCTGCGGCATACGGGAAGGTGATCCCGAGCTGCTGGGCGACATCCTTGGCGAAGTCGAAGCCTCTGGGGTTGTGCACCGCGACCACCACCAGGCCCTTGTCGGCGAACTGCTTATGCAAGCGTTCGGTCAGGCGGGCCGCCGGTTCGTTGGTGCTCTTGGCGTAACTGCTCCAGGTCATGATGAGCACCGGCTTGCCTTTGGTGCTGTCGGCGGTGACGGGTGTGCCCGTCCACTTGGTCAGGTCGGCCCACACGGCGGTGTTGAAGGGCTTGAGCTGGAGGGCGTTGCACTTTTCGCGGTGAGTGCCGCCGCCCTCGAGATGAACTTCGGCGTCTTGCAACTGCGCCGCCGCCGGCAGCGTGCACGAGACGGCCGCGATGGCGGCGATCAACAAAGAGGACGGGCCCCTCGACATGACGGACTCCTGACAAACCAACCGTGGATGCACGCGAGGACAACGACCCCCGCCGGATTGTGGCCGCCGATCGGCCGCAACCCCCTGATTCTACCGATTTCCGAGCGTCCGGCCGCAACCGAACCCCGGCTGGTGGGCTACGGGCTGACCCGGAGGCGGCCCCGCCCGAGGCTGTACAGGGCGATCCCCGCGGCCATGGCCACGTTGAGCGAGTCGATGACCTCGCCCGACGGGCCGGGGGGCATGGCGATCCGAACGGGCCGGGCCAGTTTCAGCGTGCCCTCCGTCAACCCCGGGCCTTCGGAGCCGAGCAGAAGGGCCTGACGGGGGGAGGGGGGGGGGAAGGAGGGCTGAGGGCCTTTGTGGGTGGGCGCGAGGGCTTCGAGGTCGGTCGCTTCCGCGCTGGGGGTGAGGGCCAGAAGCTCCCAACCCGCCGCGGCGAGCCGAGCCAGGTCCGCGGTCCAATCGCGGGAACGGCTGAACGGGACGGTGAGCGCGTGTCCCATCGAAACCCGCAGCGACTTGCGGTAGAGCGGGTCGGCGCAACGCGGGCTGAGCAGGATCGCGGACCCTGGCCCGCCGAGTCCGGCGGCGTTGCGAAAGACACCGCCGAGGTTGTCGTGGTTCACCAAGTCTTCGAGGATGAGCAGCGGACCTTGGCGTGCGAGCAAGCTGTCGAGCGGGTACGGGTCGGTCCGACGCCCCATCGCCAGCACGCCGCGGTGCATGTTGAACCCGACGATTTGGCTGAGCAGAGCCTGCGGGGCGACGAACACGGGCGTGCCCGCGTGCAGCCTTTCGAGCCGATCGCGGAGCCTTTCGAGCCGGCCCTCGGCCAGCAGCACCGACTCGGTCGGGAACGGAGAGGCGAGCAGCCGTTCGAGCACCAGTTCGCCCTCGGCCACGAACAGACCGCCGAGCTCGCCGTGACGGCGCGGATCGTGCGGGTCGGTGCGCTGCGCCAGTTCGGCGTCGCGCATGTTCGCGTACGGCTTGAGGCGCGGGTCGTCGAGCGAGTTGATCGGGATGATGTCCACGCGCGTGAGGATTGGGCGATCGCCGCGTCGCCTCAGTGCTCGCTGCGTCCAGCCCGGCTTTTGAGGAACAGGTCCCAGGCCAGGGGCCCGAGCGTGGTGGCCAGCCAGCGGAGCCTTTCCGAAGCATTCGCCGCCGCGCGCCGGCGCCCATTGCGCCCCATGAGCAGCCCCGCGCCGAGGGCCGCGGCCGCCGCCCAGGGGACGGTCCTTTTCAGGTTGCTCACCACACCTTGAACGTCGACCCTGGCGCGCTCAACCAGGGCCTCAACTTCGCGCTGCGTCGCCTCACCCTGAGCGAGCAGGTTGGCTTTGGCCTGCGCGACGGTGAGTTTGGGCCCGGCCTCTTCGGGAGTGGGATTGGCTGGCCGTTCGCTCATTTCATCAGCCTCGACGCCCCCCAGAAGATGGCCCCGGCGGCGACCAGCGTGGCCGCGCCGGTGATGGCCGCGGCGCCGGGCCAGCCCAGCTGGGTGGATTTGAGCCCGAGCAGCAGCCCGGCGAACACGAGCAGACAGCCGGCGAGCACGAGCGCCGCCGCGACGATGACCAGCGACAAGCCCACGCCGAGTTTTTCGACGGCCCGGCGCGCTGCACGGCCCTCGGCCTCGAGCAGTTCGGCGATGCGCACGATGTACTCGCTCAGCAGCTTCAGCGCTCGGCCTCCCCACACGGGCTGTCAGTCGCGTGAACGCAGCAGCACGCCCAGCAACAGGCCGGCGCCGAAGGCGATGCCCACGGCCATGAGCGGGTTGTCCTCGATCTTGCGCTCGACGTTGCGGGTCGCGTCACGGGCGGTGTCGCGAGCCTTGTCGTACGCCGCGCCGGCGGTGTCTTTGGCCTTGCCGTACACCTCGCCCGCCTTGGCGCTGGCGGCTTCGTACGCCGCGCCCGCGACCGAGGCGGCGGTGCCCGCGGCCGCCTTGGCGTGGTCCTTGACTTGGCCAGCGCCGGTGCGGGCCGCCTGGGCGGCGTGCTTGAGGGCCTCGCCGGCGTCGGACTGCAGCTTTCGCAGGTCCTCGCGCAGGGCCTCGACCTCGTCGCGGAGCACTCGTTCGTTTGGGTTCACGGCCGTGGCTCCGATGGGTGCGTTGGGCTTGATCTCGTTCATGAGCGAACACCTCCCGCGTGAGTTGTGCCGCGGAAGAAACACTCCGCAGGCCAACAGAAAATCATACGCCCGGCGTGGGCACGCCGTTCGGTGGGTGGGGCCGATCTTGTCTCGCTCATCGTTCGCCGACCGTCGTGTCGTACCGCACGCCCCGCGGCGTGTTGACCGGCACGGCCACGGTGGTTCCGAAGGTCCCGTCGGTGCGTTGCCAGGAGTCCACCGCAACCAACGACGTGTACGCGCTGAGCAGCCCGTACTGGAGCGCCAGGTCGCGGATCTCGCGCTTGTGCGGCCCCTCGTCCGAGCCCGCGCCCACCGCCCTGCCGAACCAGCCCGCGTTCTCGTCAAGTTCGGTAATCTTGGTGCGGGCCCAGACCATCGACAGCGCCTTGCCGTCGCACGGCGGATCGCTCGCGTCGCGGGTGATGGTCATGGTCTGCCGTTCGTGGCCGACGCGCCCGGTCACGCGGACCCGGCACGTCCGCGCCTCAGCGCGGGCATCGGCGTCGCGGTAGCGCCCGTAGAGCACCACGGGCCGACCCACGTACAGGTCGGGGATGCGATCGGGGTACACGTCGCTGACGCGCATGCCGCCCCAGTCGATGCTGAGGTTGGTCATGGCCGCGCTGGAGACGCGCTCGACGAAGAGGTTGGTGACCTCCTCGGCGTCGCGGTCGGTGGCGACATAGCCCGCCGCGCCGCGCCCGATGCGGGCCATGGCGTTGAGGAGCGTGCGGTTGGGGGCCGAGCCGATGCCGATGGAGAAGATGCGCGAGTCGCCGAGCCGGCGCTTGAGTTGGGCGAGGACCTCGGGCTCGTTGCCCAGCAGCCCGTCGCTCAAGAGGCAGACGAAGCGGGTCCGGCCCCAATCGCCGCGGGATTCGAGCGCGGGCTCCAGCCCCTTGAGCATCTCCGTGCCCCCGCCGGCGGCCAGGGCGTCCACGTACGCGATGCCGCGACGGATGTTGTCGCCGCTCGCGGCGATCGGGCGGTTGGTCATCGACGTGCAGGTATCGCTGAAACGGATGATCTGGAAAGCGTCTTCCGGGCGCAACTGGCCGAGCGCGTTGACCACGGCGTATTTGGCCAGTTGCAACGGCTGGCCGTCCATCGAGCCCGAGCAGTCGATCACGAAGACCAGGTCGATCGGCCCGCGCTGGGTGTAACGCAGGTCGCTCGGGGGCGCGATGACGAGGCTGAAGAACCCGCCGCGCCCGTCGTCGTCGCGCTGGGTGATGAGCCCGCCGCTGATCTGCCCCCCGCCGACGCGGTAGCGCAGGACAAAGTCCCGATTGGGGATCGAGTCGGCGTCGGAGAGCCTCGCGACGGCGTGGCGCGGGCGGCCGGGGTCAATCGACGCCACGATGCTGTGCGTGGGGCTCTGGATGCTTTCGATGGGCACGCCCGCGTCGATATCCACGTCGATGGAGACGTCATGCCCGCTTCGCATATCGGGGCGCAGGTACTGCACCTCGGTCGGCTGGCCGCTCGCGCCGCCCGCGTAGACCGGTACCGCACCGACGCCGTTGCCCTCGCCGATCGGGTTGTACCGAGGCCCGACGACCATGGGAAACACGAACTCGTACCCGCCCTCGCGGAAGCCCAGCGTGTGGAAGTAGGTGACGTCGATGTCGATGCTCTGGCCGGGCTCGATGTTGGCGACCTTCTGCGTGAAGATGTTGGACCGTTCCTGAGTCATCAGGCTCGCCTGATATCCGCGGCCCTTGGCCTGCTCGTAGATCCGCTCGGCCTGCTCGCGCTCGCGGATGACGCCGCGGATCGAGCGGGAGCCGATGGTCATGACGAAATCGTTGACGGCCGCGTCGTCGGGCAGGGGGAAGACGTACAGGGCCTCGATTTTCGAGTCGAACGGGTTTTGGTAATGCTGCGTGACACGAACCGACGAGACCGTGCCCGCGATGGTGGCGTGGACGTCGGTGTGCCTGAGCGGCACGGGCACGTCGCACGTGCGCCCGGGGCACGAGGGATCGTCGCGCCGGGTCATCAGCGTGGCCGAGCCGGGGAAGTCGTCGTTCGGGTCGCGGGGCGCGTACCTGTCGCGGCGCGGGCGCTCGATGACCCAGAGCTCCTGGCCGGGGTGGAGTGCGAACTCGGCCGGCGGCTCGGCCTGATCCGGCGCCGGCGCACCGGTGGCGAGGCCGGGGAGCGGCGGGGCCGGAGCGGGTCGGACCCGGTAGAACCAATCCGGCACAAACTCGCCCCGGGGCGCCATTTTCGACTTTTTGAAGCCGGCCTCAAAGCCGTCATCGGGGCCCCCGTTGCCCCATGAGTCGGTCAGGACCGAACCCATGTCGAACTCGGCGCTCCTGTTGTACCCAGTCGGCGCGGACGCGGCCGCGGCGCGGGACCCGTCGCGCGGGCGCGACGTCGCGCTTCCGGCGGTACCACCCGCGCCGGCAGATGCACACCCGTGCAGGATCGACACCGCGGCCACGCTGCTCATGGCCCACACGCCGGCCGCGAACGTCATCATCCATCGTTTCATCGATCGCCTCCCGTGCTTGCTTCTCGCGATTCGGAAACCGCCGCGCTCGCGCCGTCGATCGCCCGGCCCTGCGAGTCGGCAGCGACCGTGAGCGTCACGTTGAACTCCGTTTCGGACCCGCCCGCGCGGCCTCCCTCCACCATCACGTGCAGCCGGGCCACGCGGGTGCGTCCGGTGGGCAGGTCCTTGCTCGTTGAGTAGGCAGCCAGCACCACCCGCCCCCCTCCCCCGCCGCCCGCGGGCGAGAGGGCGGCGGGGTCGTAGTACGCGGGCTTGGAGAACGCCGCGTGCTCACCGCCCTCGATGCCCACGAGGGTGACCTCGGCTCCGTCGCGCGTCCGCGGCGCGATCGTGAGTTGCCAGGCCGCGAGGCTCGCGGGGCCCGCGTCCACGAACACGTCCACGGTCTCGAACCGGATCGAGTCTTTGTCTGCTTCCACCCGGGGCGCCACGGTTTGCGGCGCCGTCACAGTCCGCAAGCCTTGCGGCTGGCGTGCGACCGCACGGCTGTCTCCACCCTCCCCGCCCGCCCCGCCGGGCCCCCCGACCCAGACCGCCACGCCCAGCAACGCCGCCAGCAACACGGGAGACAACCACTTCATCACGTGGCGCCTCCCTTCCGATCAGACGTTCCACCCAGCCGCACGGCCCGGGCCGCGATCGCGTCAACGTCTCGCTGATCGATCGCCCCATCGCCCGTGACGTCCCACGTCGCGGACAACGCGGGGACGTGCGGGTTCGTGCTCGGTTCGAGCAACCGGGCCAGGCGGAAGGCGTCGAGGATCGTGACCGGCTTGGTCGAGTCGAACGCCACGCCGCGGTCGTTCGCGGTCACGCCGTTGCCCCGTGTGCCCGGGAGCGATAGGTACACCGCCAGCGCCAGGCCTGCCGCGGCGGCGACGGCCCCGCCGATCCTCCAGATCACCGCCGATCGACGCCGCGATCCGCTTGTGCCCGAAGCGAGCCGGCGCGACGCGGATTCGAGCACCGCCCGGTCGAGGCCGGACAGGTCGGCCCCGGCTGCGGCCCGTTGCTCGGCTCGCCGGAGCGCCTCCGCCAGGCTGGGCGGGACCTCGGGCTCGTGATGCATCGGGTCGTGGGCCATGCACTCATGCAGCGCGGCCCGGCGTGGTTCGGTTCAATCGATTCTGGACTTTGTTTCGTCGTTCGCTACCCGAGCCCCGCCAACCGCTCCCGCATCGCGCCGATCGCGTGGTGAAGGCGGGATTTCACGGTCCCCGGGGGGATCTCGAGCGCCGCGGCCACCTCGTCAACGCTCATCCCGTCCACCACGCGCATCAGCAGGACTTCACGCTGGGCGTCCGGGAGGTGGTCCAGGGCCCGGGCGACGGCCCGATCGTCCATGAGCGATGGAGTGCCTCCGTCCTCGTCCTCGCCATCTTGGACGCCCGCGGCCAACCGCCCTTCCAGCTTCCGCCGCTCGCCCGCGGCCTTGCGCCGCTTGTCCAGGCCGCAACTCTTGGCGATGGGGTAGAGGTAGGTGCTGAGCTTGCCGCTGAGCTTCAGTCGCGGCAGTTTCCGAAGCAGATACGCGAAGACCTCCTGGGCCGCGTCCATCGCCGACTCGTCGTCCCCGGCAAAGCGCCGCGAGACGCGGACCACGAAGTCGCGGTGACGGAAATACAACGCCTCGAACGCCCGCTCGCGCTCGGCGTGGTCGGCATGGCCGCTCTGGATGATGCCGAGCAGTTCGGCGTCGGAGCGGTGTTCGGACCCGGGCTCGGGCATGCGAGAGAGAGACTACCAGCGCACGGGCAGCCACTCCGACTCAGGCTTGTCCGAATGCTTCAGGCGTTCATCACCGTCGCCAGCAGCCCGACCTGGGCGTCCACGCGGTTGTGGGCCTGCTTGAACACGCGGCTGCGCGGTCCGTCCATGATCTCGCTGGTGATCTCGACGCCGCGCCCGGCGGGCAGGCAGTGCAGCACGATCGCGTGGCTGGGGGCCTGCTCGACGAGCTCGGCGTTGACCTGGTATCGGGAGAACACGCGCAGCCGCTGGGCCCGCTCGCTCTCCTGGCCCATCGAGACGAACGTGTCGCAGTAGATCGCGTCGGCCCGCAGCACGGCCTCGACCGGGTCGCGGCAGATGGTGGTGCTCGGGCCCTCGCCCTTGACGCCGCCCACCGGGTCGTTCGGCCCGCCGAGCGTGTCGGTCCATTCGGGGTCGAGTTCGTAGCCCGGCGGCGAGCAGATGTTGAACTTCATGCCCAGCTTGCCGCAGATCATGGCCAGCGAGCGGGCGACGTTGTTGCCGTCGCCCACAAAGGCGAGTGTGCGTCCCTTGAGCCCCTCGATGTCGCCCGGGCAGAACTCGTCGATCATCGTGAGGATGTCGGCCAGCGCCTGCGCCGGGTGGCCGAGGTCGGACAGGCCGTTGATCACCGGCACGCGGCTGACCGCGGCCATGCGTCGGAGCGTCTCGTGGCTGAGCACGCGGGCCATGATCGCGTCCACCATGCCGTGCAGCACGCGCGCGATGTCCTCGGGCGATTCTCGCCCGCCGATGCCGACCTCGGCCTGGCTCATGCTCATGGCGTGGCCGCCGAGCCGACGCATCGCCTGCTCGAAGCTCACACGCGTGCGCAGGCTGGGCTTCTCGAACAGGCAGCAGAGCGTCTTTCCGGGGAGCATCCGCGACCCGTCTCGCGTGCCGCCCCTGGAGCCAGGGCGCAGGTCGATCGCGGCCTGGAGCATCTCGCGGATGACCGATGCGGGCGTGTCGGCGATGGAGAGAAAGTGCATGGGTGAGGTCCGGTCTGGGAACGCGAAGTGGCGAATCGAGAGGATATGCGGTACGCGGGCGTGGCTTTGGAAAACCGGAGGCAAGTCTCCCCCTCCAAGAGGGAGGGGGCGAGGAAAGGGCGCTGGAGCGCACCCGATCGCCGTTCAGCCGAGTGATCGCAAGGCTGCTACCGGCCGCGCGGTCTCTCTCGCCCCGCGGCCAGTTGGGCGATCCGATTGCGGAACGCGATCGCATCGGGGTCGCCGGGGGCCGCCGCGACCAGGCGGCCGGCGTGCGCGACAGCCTCCGGAAACCGGCCGTCCTCCTCGGCGTAACTCGCCGGGGCCGCGAAGGGGGCGGCCGCCCGGAGGTCGGGGGCCTCAGACCCGCTGTGCCTTCGGCAGGTACGTGGCGATGAGCTGCTCCACCGCGGGGCGGATCGACCGTGCCGCGTCGTTGCGCCCGTGGGTTTGTCGGAGGATCAGCGCGCCCTCGATCAGCGCGGTGTAGCAATCGGCGAAGGTCTCGGCGTCGGGGCGAGAGGCGCCGGCGGCGAGGGCAAGGTCGCGGCGCTGATCTCGGCACTTCTGCTTGTACGCCGCGGCGGCCTGGTGGACGGGATCGTGGGGATTGGGGAACTCGGCGGCGGCGTTGATGAACATGCAGCCGCCAAAGTCGGGGTCGTTGAACCAGAGGTCCATGACGTCGAGCATGGCCAGGAGCTGGCGTGCGGGGTCGTCGCCGGCGATCTTGCGGACGGCGCGAGCCCAGGCCACCGACTCCCACTCATCGCGGCGCTGAACGGCGGCGACCATCAGGTCGTCCTTGCCCTCGAAATGCTTGTAGAACGTCGTCTTGGTGACTCCCGCGGCCTCAATGACCTGGTCGACACCGACGGCGGCGAAGCCGCGGCGATAGAAGAGCTCCACGGCGGTGCCGAGCAGACGCTCGCGTCCGGTGGTCGGTGGCGGGGGGGCGCCGAGCAGTTCGACGACGGATTTGGCGCGGGAGGTGGGCATGGTGGGGATGTGGTCGGGAGAGTGTACCGCGAGTGCACCGCGATTCGGCCGGGGGTGCACCGCGAGTGCACTGGTCGGGACAGGGTTGCTTCGTAAGTTTGTCCCAACCGGCGCGGGACGCGTGCATCGCACGCCCGAGCCGCCGGGAAAGCCGAGAGGAATCGCCGTGTACGACATGAAGAACATGACCAAGCTGCCGCGGCTGGGTGAACTGGCGCCGGAGGCGTTCAAGGCGTTTGTGGCCTTTGACGAGACGGTGATGCGGGCGGGCGTGGTGCCGCTGAAGTACAAGGAGCTGATCGCGCTGGGGGTGGCGCTCACAACTCAGTGCCCTTACTGCATCGAGATCCACGCCAAACGGGCGAGGAAAGCGGGCGCGACGGAGCAGGAGGTCGCGGAGACGACGCTGGTGGCCGCGGCGTTGCGGGCGGGCGGGGCCATTACGCACGGGACCCACGCGCTGGAGTGAACGGTGGGCGGGCGCGGTGGTGTGCACCAGCTCGATTTTTCCGTTCCCGAGCTCCGGCGTCGGGCACTCCGGCGTGAGAGGGGTGCTCGTCTTCACTCGCGGATTATGGGCCGGGCGACCGCCTTCGCCCCGCCGCCAGCTCGGCGATGTGATTGCGGAACGCGATCGCGTCGGGGTCGCCGGGGGCCGCCGCGACCAGGCGGTCGGCGTATGCGACGGCCTCCGGAAACCGGCCGTCCTCGGCGGCGTAACTCGCCAGGGCCGCGAGGATGTCGCGGTCGCCCGGATGGCGGTCGAGCGCGAGCTTGAGGGCGGCGGTCGCGCCCGCGCGCTGGCCGGCGGAGTCGAGGGCGACGGCGTAGACGTAGGCGAATCGCGGGTTGTCCGGCGCGGCCTCGGCCGCGAGGCGAAGCTGGGTCAGCGCTTCGTCGGTGCGCTTCTGTCGGACCAGCGAGAGGCCAAGGGCGTGGTGCAGGCCCGCGTCGTTGGGGGCCTTGGTGAGGCCGTCGCGCAGCGTTTGCTCAGCGTCCTTCTCTTTTCCCTGAGCGCGGAAGAGGTCGGCGAGGTTGACATACGAGGCGGCGAATCGCGGGGCGACGCGGATGGCGGCGCGGTACTCACGCTCAGCTCCGGCGGGGTCGCCCAGGTCTTGAGCGAGCACGCCGAGGTTGATGCGGGCCTCGGGCCGGTCGGCGTTGGCTTGTTCTGATGCGCGGTACTCGTCGAGTGATTTGGCGTAGGCCGCCCGTGCGGACTCGGGGATCGGCGGGTTGGGGACCGTGGCCAGCGTCCGGGCCGCGTCCATTCGCACCTCGCGGATCGGATCGCTCAGGAGCGGTGCGAGCCATTCAACCAGGCCGCTCGGGCTGGTCGGGCCCACGCGCCGGAGTGAGCGGGCCGCAGCGGCGCGGACCTGCGGGTCGGGATCGCGCAGAGAGCTCTCGACGGAGGGAAGCGCCCGCGAGCCCGCGTCGGCGGTGAGGTCTTCGATCGCCGAGGCCCGGACGATCGCCGGCTGCGACGGATCGTCGATGAGTTTGAGGAGGCCCGCCTGCGCCCCCGGCAGCGTGCGCCGGGCCGCGTCGAACGCCACGCCGTAGTGCGGGGTCTCGGCCCGCTTGGGCCCCCACAGACGGACGGCCGCGTCGGCGGCCCACTGGGCGGATTGGTCGGTGTGGCAGCCGTTGCAGGCGTTGCGGACGCCGGTCTTGACCGTCAGGTCGGGTCGCGGCACGCGGAAGCTGTGGTCGTGGCGGGCGTGGACGACCATGTAGTTGCGCGTGGGCATGTGGCAGCTCACGCACTTGGCGGCCTGGGTGCCCTGCGCGTGCTTGTGGTGCTCGGGCGTGTCAAACTTGGTGGACAGGTGGCAGCGGGCGCAGGTGTTGTTATCGCCAAGAACACGCAGGCTGTGCGGGTTGTGGCAGTCGGTGCAGGTGACGCCCGCGGCGTACATCTTGCTCTGGAGGAACGAGCCGTACTCATACACCTCGTCCTTGATCTGGCCGTCGCACTCGTAAAGGGCGGCTTCGAGCAGGGCCAGGCGGTGGCTGTCGGCCAGCGGCTTGCCGGGCGGGTAATCGTCGCTGAACGCGCCGCCGCGCCGGGAGTGGCAGCGGGCGCAGGACTCGACCTCCGTGTGGTCGGTGCGCGGCCGATCGCGCTTGGCGATGCCGGTGGTCGTGTCGAAGACCCAGTTGCCCCGGGGCTCTTCGTAGAGGCGGACGAGCAGGCCCTTGTTGCCGGTGGCTTCGGGGGTGGTGGGGGGGGTGGGGGTAGACGTCGCGCCCGGGGCCTTGGCGTCGGCCCATTCAACGTGGCGCGAGGCCGGGCCGTGGCAGGATTCGCACGCGACGTTGATCTCCGACCAGGTGGTGTTGAAGGTGTCGGCCTCGGCGTTGTAGTTCTTGTGCACGTCGGTCGAGTGGCACTCGGCGCACATGAAGTTCCAGTTCTGGTAGGGGCCGGTCCAGTGCAGGATGTCGTCGTGCCCGACGTTCTCGTTTGGGTAGAGGTGGAACCAGCGCTGGCCGCCCTCCTTGGCCGAGCGGGTGTCCCAGCAGACGTTGAGCGCTTGCAGCCGACCGTCGGGGAACCGGATCAGGTATTGCTGGAGCGGGTACACGCCGAACGTGTACGCGATGTCGTAATCGTGCAGCGCGCCGTCGGGCCCGTCGGTGCGGACGTGGAACTTCCCGTCCTTGCGGGAGAAGGTGGTCGTGACCCCGTGGTAGGTGAACGTGGTGTTGTTGAAATCGCCCAGGACCGTGGAATCGGTGGGCTGCTGCATCGCCAGGTCGTGGTGCGAGCCCTTCCAGGCGCGAACCTCGGGTTCGTGACACCGCACGCACGCGCCCGATCCGACGAACGCGGCGTCGGTGGTCGAGGGTCCGGGCGATGACGGCGCGTGAGGCGGCGTGGGCGGCACGACGGCCGTTGGGGTTTCACGGTTGCAGCCCGTCAACGCGGCGGCCATCACCATGAGCGCGGCACAGAATCGCGGCCCGCTCGGCCGGCGCCCCGGGCTACGGAGCTCCTGTTTGGATGGGACCGCGGGCAACATCGCCCGACTGTACCACGGCTCGATTCCGGCAATCGTGGGGGGCCGGATCATTCCCGGTCTTCGAGTTCCTTGCCGATTTCGGCCGCGACGCGGTTGGCCGCGGGCTCGAACATCAGCACCGCGGGCCCGATGACGACCTTGAGCCCGGGCACGATGGCGGCCTCGGAGATCTGGACGCCGTCGACGTTGGTGCCGAGCGTCGAGCCGAGGTCGCGGACGACCCAGTCGCCGTCGTCGATCTCGATGGCGCAATGATGTCGGGAGATGCTGGACGACTTGATGCGGATGTCGCAGTCGTCGGCACGTCCGATGAGCACGCGGGCGCCCGCCCCTTCGCCGCGCAGGCGCGACAGGTCGAAGCGCCGCAGCGCCTTTCCGTCGGTCGAGCAGATCGTGACCTCGAACATGCCGCTCACCACCGCTTTCCAGACCGGACCGCCCAACAACAGTCTACCGGGAGATTCGGCCGTTTCGGAGCCCCGTCATTGACTTTCGGGGTCCGATCTCTATGCCTTGCTCTTCGCACGGCGGGGGGGAACGGCTGCTTCGGCGGCCGCTCCGGCCCAATCTCCGATAAACACGGGAATGCCGACCCCGTCTAGGATTCCCGGACACCCGAAACCGGGTCTACCCGACATGAGCGAACAAGCCCCCGACACCGCCGTTGCCGAGCCGCCGCCAGCCCAGCCCGCGCCGGCCGAGACCACGCCGCCCAAGCCCTCGGCCCGCCCGGTCGAGCCGCGAAGCCTGCCGCCGTACCGGGTGCTGCTGCACAACGACGACGTGAGCCCGATGGACCATGTCGTGCGTTCGCTCCGCAAACTGACGCCGCTGAGTCTCGTCCAGGCGCAGACGGTGATGATGGCCGCGCACACGCGGGGTGTGGCGTTGGTGCTGGTGACGCACAAAGAGCGGGCCGAGCTGTATGTCGAGCAGTTCAAGACGATGAAACTGCTGGTGACGATCGAGCCGGTGTGATCGGACCCGGCCCATTTTGGGGTAGGCGAGTCCCAGAATCCGAGAGCGTTCTCGGGCACGCCCGCGCGGGCGGAACAGCCCGAGCATCTGCGAGCAACCGCCCATCTCGCCGATCCGGCCCAGCAGTCGCGTTGGCGAGCGGGCGACGGTTTCGCGCCCGATCGCACCAAGCCACGCCGGAAGGGATGACGATGATCGGGCTGTTCACGCGGGGCTCACCCCGGCTTCACGCGCTGGTCCGATGACCGGACGCCGGCGGGCCGGGGGAGGCCCGACCGAACCGCCGCCCGGGAGCGCGGCCACCCACCATCCCGACACGCCTTCATGTGTCGATCTGTTCTGGAGGCCTACGCCATGCGTCTACCCATCGGAGAGCTGCTCATCGCCCAAGGGGTCATCTCGCGCGATCAGTGCGAGCGGGTGCTCGACCGACAGCGCAAGACCCAGCGTCCGTTCGGCGAGATCGCCGAGGAGATGCTCGGCATCCCGGCCCGCAGCGTGGAGAAGGCCTGGGCCGAGCAGTACGCCACCGAGACGCGCTGGGTCGACGCCGCGACGGAGCATCCGGACCCGGCCGTGCGCGACCTGGTGACGCGCCGCCAGGCGTGGCAGTTCCGCATCATGCCTCTGGGATACGACGGGAACGAGTTGATGGTCTGCACGACCAAGGACTTCCTGGTGCGGGCGATGAACTTTGTCTCGCGCCAGATCCCCGTGCCGTGCTTCTTTGTGCTCAGCGAGCCGGAGAGTCTGGGTCTGGCCCTGATGCGGCACTTCCCGATGGACGGGATGACGGTGGAGAGCATCACGCGGGGCATTGCGGCTTGAGGAAGAGCAGCAGAACGGCAAAGCAGCAAAACAGCAAATAAGGGCACCGGCTCCGCAACAATTTGCGGCTCTGCGGCCTTGCCGATTTGCTGTTCTTCCACCCCTACCATCCCGCCGCACATGCGCGGGCGCGAGCAGAACAGCATCCAAACCGTCTCCTTCGTCAGCCTGGGCTGCCCGAAGAACCTCGTCGATTCCGAGAAGATGCTCGGGATGCTCGCGGAGGACGGGCTGACGGTGGTGTCGTACGACGCGTGCGCGCTCTCCGAGGAGCCCGCGGTCGATGCGGGGAGCGGGGCGGCGATGAAGCCCTCGCCCAAGACGGTCGGCGCCGACGCCGTGGTCATCAACACATGCGGCTTCCTCGAGGCCAGCAAGGAAGAGTCGCTCCAGGTCATCCACGACGCCATCGCGGCCAAGGCCCGCGGCAAGGTTAAGCGCGTCGTGGTCGCGGGCTGCCTCGTGCAGCGGCACCGGGCCAAAATGCTCGAATGGGCCCCGGGTATCGACGCGATGGTCGGCGTGTTCGACCGCGACCACATCGTCGAGGCCGTGCGCGGCGTCAAAGCCGAGCGTCCCTCCCTCGCCCAGAGCAGCGACGGGCCGCGGTACTGGATCGCCGGCAACGCGATCGTCGCGGCCAAGGATCGCGGGCTCAAGACCGCCGGTCTGACCGTCAACGGCAAGGACGGCAAGGGTGTCGGGTATTTCGAGGACGACTCGGCGCGACTGCGGCTGACGCCGCGGCACTACGCATACCTGCGCATCAGCGAGGGGTGCAACCAGAACTGCGCGTTCTGCACGATCCCGAGCATCCGCGGCAAGATGCGCTCCAAGCCGCTGGAACGGATCGGCGTCGAGGCGCGGGAACTCATCGCCGACGGCTGCTACGAGCTCAACCTCATCGGGCAGGACACGACGAGCTTCGGCGACGACATCGGAATCGGGATGAGGGACGGCGGGGGCAAGCGGGGGTTTGATCGCGGCCTGCCCGCGGCGCTCGCGGCCGCGAGCCGTGCGTTCGATGAGCAGGGCGTGGACGGCTGGGTGCGGCTCATGTACGCCTACCCGTCGAACTTCACCGACGAGATCATCGACGCGTTCGCCGAACTGACGCACCGATCGTTCGGCGGCAAGGGCAAGGGCAGGGTACTGCCGTACATCGACATCCCGCTCCAGCACGCCAGCGATCGGATGCTCTCCGCGATGAAGCGGCACGTGAAGGCGTCGCAGCAGCGCGAGCTGATGTTCAAGCTGCGCGAGCGCATCCCGGGTATGGCGATCCGAACGACGTTCATCTCCGGCTTTCCCGGCGAGACCGAGGACGATCACCGGCGGCTCATGGAGTTTGTCGAGGAGATCGGCTTCGAGGCCCTGGGCGTGTTCGAGTACTCCAAGGAGGAGGGCACGGTCGCGGGGACGATGGAAGACAATCCCGACCTGGCCGTGCCCGCCGAGGTGAAGGCCCGACGGCGCGCCGAGATCATGGAGCTGCAACAGCGCATCGCGTTCGAGCAGGGCGCGTTCGTGGCCGAGCAGTTCGACGAGGGCCGGCCGAGCGACAGCGGCGTGCAGTTCGACGTCCTGATCGACGCCGCGACGCGCACCAGCGGCAAGCAGACCAGCGGCGTGAGCGGCGGCGGTGGCTTGTACACCGCGCGGACGTACTTTCAGGCACCCCAGATCGACGCGGTCACGTACGTGCAGTCGGCGAAGAAGCTCGCGCCCGGCGAGCTGGTCCGCTGCACGATCGTCGCGAGCGACGGCTACGACCTGATCGCGCGCCCGGTGGAAGAGCTCGAAAGACGGGTGACGCTCAACGTGCTGAACCGGTGATCGGCCTCCACCTCCCAGAGGGAGGGGGTCGGGGGGAGGGCGAACGGTCTGGCGGTGCTCACCGAAACCGCCAGCCGCGCTCGGCTCCTGAGAGCAGGAATCGGGCTCGGGCCTCGCCCCGCGGTTCGGGTTCGCCGCAACCCGCGGAAAGCACGCTCATACCATTGCCCGCACCCTTCCGGCCCAGCCACGAAAGGCCCATCGCATGAACCGCGCCCGCACGTTCCTCGGCCTGATCCTTTGGCTCGCCCCAGCCGGCGCGACCATCGCACAAGAGCAGCCTCCGCCGGTGCAGCAGCCTCCGCAGCCCGCCCGCCCCGCGGTGTTCAGCGACAAAACGTTCGCCGAGGCCGTGGCCGCGAGCAAGGGCACGGGCAAGATCACGATCGTCAAGGCGACGGCGGAGTGGTGCGGGCCGTGCAAGGCGATGAACCGGACCACGATGGTCGATCCGAGCGTCGTGGCGTGGTTCGGCGAAACGGCCAAGGGTACGGGCAACGGGCTCATCATCGAGTTCGACGTGGATAAGGACAACAAGCTCGCGCAGGACCTGAACATCCGGGCGATGCCGACCACGATCGCTTTCAAGGACGGCAAGGAGTTCGACCGCATCGTCGGCTATCGCGACGCGAAGGGGTTCCTGAGCTGGCTCGAGAGCGTCAAGGCGGGCCGAAGCACGGGCGACGGCCTGAGCGCCAAGATCGAGAAAACGAAGGACGGCAAGCCGGCGAGCATCCAGCAGCGCGTGCAGAACCTGCGGACCACCATTCTCGGCGGCGGCGACATGGCCGCGGCCACGACCGAGGCCGTGTGGCTCTGGAACAACATGGCCCAAGAAGACCCGGCGATGGCCGGCGTTCGCGGGTCGTTTTTCGCCGGCGACCTGAAGAACCTCGTCCGTCGCCACGCGCCCGCGGCGGAGGCCTTCGGCAAGGTCCGCGACGAGGCGTGGGCGGCGTATGTGCGCGATCCCGCGACGATCGGGCCGCTCGACGACTGGCTCGTGCTCAACGACGTTCTGAACCAGAACGACCGGACATTGGAATGGTTCGATCGGGCCAAGCGAGAGCCCGACGCCGCGGGGGTGTTCGAGCGGGTCGGCTTCCGGCTGGAGCACCTTCTTATCAGCAAGGGGCGCGTGGCAGACGTCTGCCTGCTCTACCGCAACCCGATCGAGAAGCTCCGGCGCGACGACGAGATCAGGCGGATAGTCCCGAAACTGGCCGATCCGGAGCAGGACCGCCAGATGCGGGAGATTCACGACCGGATGTTCCGCGAGGAGACGTCGCTGCTGTACGCTTCGCTCCTGCTCGCCGGGCGAGAGAGCGACGCGCAGTCGTTTGCCGTTCAGGCGATCCGGCTCGACGACACCGGGCCGATGCGCATCGCGCTGGTGCGCACCGCCGTCGAGAACCGCGTCGGCCGGACCGAGCAATGGAAGATGCTCGACGAGGCGAGCCGGTCGGGCGAGTCGGTCGAGACGCTTCGCGAGGAGCTCGAGCGGCAGGCGGGCAAGCCGTAGCGGGCCGGGCTTTACCAGAGCATCCGCACGCGGATCGTCTCGGGCATTTTTTTCACCCGGTCGAGGATCAGGTCGGTGCTGTTCGGGTCGACGTCGAACACCACGTAGCCGACGTCCGCGTTGGTCTGCAGATACTCGGCGGCGATGTTGACGCCGAGCTCGGCGACGATGCCGTGCATCTTGCTCAGCACGCCGGGCACGTTGCGGTGGAAGTGCAGGATGCGGTGGCGGCGCTTCATCGGGGCCGCGCCCGCCGCGACCTCGGACGCGTCGGTGTCGATAGACGGCGCGGCCCACTGTTCGGGCAAATCCACCTGCGGCACGTTGACCGACGCGGTGGTGCTCCCGTTGTTGATGAACCGGATGATCTTGCCGGCGACGTCCTCGGCGATGGCCTCCTGGGCCTCCTCGGTGCTGCCGCCGACGTGGGGCGTGAGGATCACGTTGCCCAGGCCGCGGACCTCGCTGCGGAAGCCCTCGTCGGCTGAGGCGGGCTCTTCGGGAAAAACGTCGAGGGCGGCACCGGCGATCTTGCCGCTCCTGAGCGCGCCCGCGAGTGCGGCGATGTCGACCACGCTCCCGCGGGCGTTGTTGATGAGGTACGCGCCGTCGCGCATCTTCTCGAACTGGCGAGCGCCGATCATCCGCTCGGTCTGGCGCGTCGCGGGCACGTGCAGCGTCACGACGTCGCTCGCGCCGAGCAACTCGTCGAGCGTGCGGGCGCGCCGCGCGTTGCCCAGCGGAAGGCACGCGAGGACGTCGTAGTAGACCACCCTCATGCCCATCGCCTCGGCCAGCACGCTCACCTGCGAGCCGATCCGGCCATAGCCGACGATGCCCAGCGTGCGCCCGCGCACCTCGTGGCTGCCCGCGGCCGACTTGTCCCACCCGCCGGCGTGCATCTGCACGCTCTTGTCCACCATCCGCCTGTGCAGGGCGATGACCTCGGCGATGGTCAGCTCGGCGACCGAGCGCGTGTTGCTGAACGGGCTGTTGAAGACCGGCACCCCGGCCAGGCACGCCGCCCGCAGATCGACCTGGTTGGTTCCGATGCAGAAGCACCCGACGGCGAGCAGACGCGGGCAGGCCGCGAGCACGTCGGCACGGGCCTGCGAGCCCGAGCGGATGCCGACGGCGTGGGCGTCGCCGATGGCGGCCGCGAGCGCCCGCCCTTCGAGGGCGCCCTTGACGCGATCGACGCGGAACCCCTCCGCGGAGAGCATGTGCTCGGCGCGCGGGTGGATGTTCTCCAGAAGGACAATGCGGATCTTGTCTTTGGGGAAGCTGGTGGTCACGGAGAGGCTCGTCGCTCGGGCGCGATCGTACGTCGATATCGGCGCTTCCCCGCGTTCCCTGAGCCCCGCCGGTGAATGTTCGGGCCTCAAAGCCGCACTATGCCCCCGACGATCAGCCCCGCCATCGTGGCCGCGAGCACGAGGCGGTACCAACCGAACGGCGTCAGGCCGCGACGGTTGAGGAAGCCGACGAGCCACTTCACGGCAACGGCCGCGCTCACAGCGGCGACGACGATGCCGATGACGATCGGCGTCGCGCCGAGCGCCTTCACCATGTGCGAACCGTGCTCGCCGTGCAGGTCCTTGTAAAGTTTGTACACGCACGCGGCCCCGAGCGTGGGAACGCCCAGCAGAAAGCTGAACTCGGCCGCGGCCGCGGGGCGCAGGCCGCAGAAGTAGCCCGCCGTGATCGTCATCATCGATCGGCTCGTGCCGGGGATCATCGCGACGCACTGCAAGAGGCCGACAAACAGGGCCTCGTGCGGCCGGAGGTCCTCGATGCCCTTGAGCCCGCCCTCGTAGCGGACGGCCACGCCGCGCCAGTTCCATCCGCCGCGCCGGCGCTGGTCGAGCAGGACCATGTACACGCCTCCCAGCGCCAGCGCCGCGACGACGGGCCCGGGAAAGAACAGGTGCCGTTCGAGCCATTCATCCAGCAGCTTTCCGAAAATCGCGGCGGGCACGAACGCGATTCCGAGGTTCAGCAGCAGGGCAAAGCCCGCGTTGTCCTTGCCGAGCAGACCGCGGAGCATCTGGACGAATCGCGCCCAGTAGAGTCCGACCACGGCGAGGATCGCGCCGCCCTGGATGACGATGTTGAACGCGTCGATCGCCGGCTTCTGCGCGGGCGTGTCGAGCCCGAGCAGGCTCGACGCGATGATGAGGTGGCCGGTGGACGAGATCGGCAAGTATTCGGTGATGCCCTCGACCAGGCCGAGGACGGCGGCTTGCAGTGGGGTCATGGCGGGGAAGGGTGGGGGACGGGTCGCAGAGGTGCGCGGGACCACGGGCGCACACGCAGCGCCGATCGCGCACAACCCTTATCATCGACGATCGCGGTCCCCCGGTCTGAAATCCCGAGGGCGGTGGTGTCAACCCGGCGGGGCCGCGAGTCTCACCGCCTCATTCCGTTGACCATCGTGTTCCAGACCGCCTCGTTCTCGTTGATGGTGGCCTCGGGGCCGGTGAACTTGATGAAAATCATGCCCTGCGGCCCGTCGATGATCGCCCCGCGGAGCGCGGCGTTGGGCATGTCCTCGGCCGGCCCGCCCATCGTGCCGCCCTTGTAGGTGCCGCTCAGCGACGTGAGCCACACCTTGCAGCCGGAGATGGTCCGCTGTTGGGTCTGGGCGTCGGGCGAGCCGCCGCCGCTGTCGATGAACTGGCCGCGCCAACGCTCGATGTTGCTCTGCGCGTCGCCCTGGATGTTGGCGAAGAACGCGACGGTGGCCTCGCCGCCCGAGCCGTGTACCTTGAACTCCGCGGCCCGCATGGAGCTGGCCGGCTTGGTCTTCTCCCAACTGGTGGGGGCCGACCACCGCAGGCCCGCGACGATCAGGGGCTGGGCCTCGCCGCTGATCTCCTGGGCCGCCCCGACCGCCGCGTCCTCATAGGCCTCGGCCTTGCGGGTCACGTCCCGCGCCGTCGCGGCCGACCGTCCCAGCAGCGAGTTGGGCGTCTCGGAGAGGTGGTTGATCGGGTTGCCGTTGCCGCTGCCCGCAGAGGCCGGCGGCGGGGCAGACTGATCGCATCCGAAGAGAACGAAAACGCCAGCCGCCGTCAGGCAGATCGCCGCGGAGAGAGGTCTGTTCATGCAGATAGTGTAGGGACCGCCCGCCGGTGGCATGGGCTTCGAGTCAACGTCACCCTTGCCGTCACCGCGGCGTGAACGTCGCCCCGTCGAGCACGTCGCACGACACCAGGTCTCCGTGCTGGAACCGGGCCGGGCTTTGGCGGGCGTCGGTCAGGGTGAGGTGGATGGGTGTGCCGCCGGCATCGACGACGACGACTCGATGGGTCGCGTCGGTGGTGACCACTCGTCCCTGCACCCTTCGCGGCCGTCCGTACAGCGGCTCGACGTACTTGCCCCCGGTGTCCACGATGTCAAGCCGGCGAGCCTGCGCGTGGATTTCGCCGACGATGCGCTTGCCGACCGGCGTCGTGATCGGCCCCGTGGGGACCAGGTGCAGCTCGTACTCCGTGTTGGGGAACTCGATGACGACCTGGGCGGGCTGCGTGGCGGTCGCGGGTGTGGACGCCGTCAGCGTGCCGCGGGCGAGCGAGGGGGAGATGGGCGTGGTCGGGGCGGGGTGGATCATGGCGGTGGAGTGTATCGGCCGGAAGCGGGCACCGGTCACGGGCGAGAGGGCGACGGGGCGGCGGAAGTCTCGAGGAAGTTCCTGAGCAGTTTCGGGCCTTCGAGCGTGAGGAAACTCTCGGGGTGGAACTGCACGCCCTCGAGCGGCGCCCGGTGAGGAGCGTGCGGCGGCCAGACGCGGCGGAGGCCCATGATGACGCGGGCGGGATATCGGATATCGGATTTCGGATAGCGGATAGAAGTGGAGGTACCCGCGTTGTCTTGGCCATCCGCTATCCGAAATCCGCCATCCGATATTTCTTCTGTCCACGCGCTCACGACCCATCCCGACCCATCGGCCGCGGGCGGCGGGACGGTCTCGGCGAGGACCACGAGCGAGTGGTAGCGTGTGGCGACGAAGGGGTTGGAAAGGCCGCGGAAGAGGCCGCTGTTGTCGTGGTGGATGGGGCTGGTCTTGCCGTGCATGGGGACGCTGTGGCGGGCGACGGTCATGCCGTGGAGGTCGCCGATGCACTGGTGGCCGAGGCAGACGCCGAGGATGGGCACGCGCCCGGCGAAGCGGCGGATGATCTCGCGGGAGACGCCAGCCTCTTTAGGCGTGCACGGTCCCGGCGAGATGATGATGTGCGACGGGGCGAGCGATTCGGCCTGTTCGGGCGTGATCCGGTCGTTCCGGACGACCGTCGTGCCCCCGCCCGCGCGCGGGTCGATCTCGCCCAATCGCTGGACGAGGTTGTAGGTGAAAGAGTCGTAGTTGTCGATGAGCAGGATCACGGTTCGAGGGTAGGGCTTGAGGGCTGGGAGGTGATCGCGCTTACCCGTCGATCACGAGGTCGAGGCGTCCGCCGGCCGCGGCGAGCGCGGCCTCGGCCCCGGCGCGTTCGAGCGAGCGGCGTCGCATCACCACCGCGGTCTTCACCGAGCCGCCGGCGCGGTCGAGCAGGTCGAACGACTCGGCCCGCGAGAGGCCGGTGAGCGTCGCGACGACGCGGGCGGCGCGGTCGCGGAGTTTCGCGTTGGTCGCGCGAAGATCGACCATGAGGTTGCGGTACACGCGCCCGGAGCGGACCATCAGCGTGGTCGAGATGATGTTCAGCGCGAGCTTGGTCGCGGTGCCGGCCTTCATGCGCGTGGAGCCGGTCAGGACTTCGGGCCCGGTCGGGAGCACGATGAGGTGCGCGGCCGCGTTCGGCGAGACGGGCGAGCAGGTCAGCAGCGCGGTGAGCGGGGGATCGGCGAGCGATCGCGCGTGCGCCAGCCCGCCCAGGACGTAAGGTGTGGTGCCGCCGGCGGCGATTCCTACCAGGGTGTCGGTGCGGGCGAGCCGCAGGGCGTCGAGGTCGGCGCAGGCGCCGTCGGGGTCGTCCTCGCGCCCCTCGCTGGACCTGCGGAGCGCGCTGTCGCCACCGGCGATGAGTCCCACGACGCGCTCCGGCGGGGTCTGGAACGTGGGCGGGCACTCGCTCGCGTCGAGCACGCCGAGCCGCCCGCTGGTGCCCGCGCCCAGGTAGATCAGTCGCCCGCCGGCGAGAAAACCCGGCTCCGCGGCCTCAAGAAACGCGGCGATGGCGGGGCGTGCGGCGTCGAGCGCATCCAGCACGGTGCGGTCTTCGCGGTTGAACAGTTCGACCAGCTCCGCGACGCTGCGCGTGTGCAGTTCGGCCGCGCGGGGGTTGGGCTGCTCGGTGTGGACGTGCGAGCGGTCGGGGGGAAGTGGAGGAAGGGAGGGAGGGGGGGGCATCCGAGCGGATTATTCACCGCGGCGGCTTGCGGCCGTCTACCGCACCGGCTGGAAGTGCGGCAGCGGGATCGTCGCCATGGTGTGCAGGCCCGGGGCCGCGGCCAGCAGCGGGGCTACGCAGTTGATCGCGATCGCCACGGTCGCCAGGTCGCCGTGCACGCCGCCCTTGAGCACGAGGTCGATCGGAGGCTCGCTGGTGAGCAGTACGCGGTCGTGCGGGTCGTGTTGACCGATGGCCGCCTGAAACTCCAGACGGATGACGGGCTCGGCGGTGGCGGGCGAGCCCCGGGCCCAGCCGCGCCCGACCTGTCGCACGCCCGCGATCCGTCCTTTGGGGATCGCGCCCAGGGTGCAGGTGAGGTCGCGCTCGGCCTTGACGGGCTCGATGGTCTCGTCCCATCGGTCGATGTTCAGGCCCAGGCATTGAGCGACAAAGTGCGTGCTCTCGCCGAGGCCGACGTGCCGGAGCGTCCCGGCCTTGACCCGGGCCTGGAACGCCTCGTCGTCGAGCCCCGCGCCGATCTTCTGCTGGAACGGTACGCGCCGCGTGGTCGCGTCCTGGATGCGCCAGACCTGCACCCTTGACACGCTCCGGCACACCGCCGACGCGAACACGGGCAGCGCGTCCATGAGGAAGCCGGGGTTCACGCCGGTGCCCAGCAGCCTGGTGCGTTGTTTCACCGCAAGCGCGTGCAGTTCGTCGGCCAGGGCCTTGTGACGCAGCCACGGGTAGAGCAGCTCTTCGCACGTCGAGACGATGGGCACGCCGCGCCCGAGCAGGTCGCGAAGCGTGGGGGCGCAGCGGGCCAGGTCGGAGCTGGTGCAGACCAGGGCGCAATCGACGCCGGACCACCGCTCGACCGAATCGAGGGACGGCACGACGCGGCAGGCGAACTCGCACTCGGGGACGATTTGAGGTAGTGGCTTTCCGACGATGGCGGGGTCGGTGTCCACGGCGGCGACGATCTCGGCGACGCCGCGGCGGGCGCAGTCGGCGGCCATCATCCGGCCGAGCGGGCCGACACCAACGAGCAGGAGACGGTGCATGAAGATTCCTCGTGTGCGGGCGGGGGGGCGGGAGTCTAGAACGCGGCCGGAGTCTGCGGTTCTGGTGCTGGTGGGCGGCGAAGTGTGTGGGGCGATGCGTGTCTTGGTTTGGATTTGAGGCGTCTTCCGCCCTCCCCCCGGCCCCCTCCCGCTGGGAGGGGGAGTTTGGCGGCTAGACTGCGAGAGCTGGTAGGGGTGTGGATAGCT
This sequence comes from uncultured Phycisphaeraceae bacterium, assembly GCA_964630785.1. Classification (GTDB taxonomy): domain Bacteria; phylum Planctomycetota; class Phycisphaerae; order Phycisphaerales; family UBA1924; genus JADLCX01. The sequence continues at coordinate 112,312 of CAZVZG010000007.1, forward strand.
TTCGATGCCGAGGTTGGGGAACTACGCGACGGTGCAGGAGCTTCACCGGACCGCGGTGGGGTCTGTGTATTCAGCGAGCCGCGCCGATGGGGGACCAGTCACTTTCGCGGTAAAAGTTTGTCGGCCCGACCCGCTGATCCTCGGCGAGGTCGAGGCCGCTGACGTGGTGCGGCGGTTCCTCGCGGCCGCGCGGGACCAGCAGGCGCTTGGCGTGCCGGGTGTGGCCCCGATCCACGAGATGGGCGAGTTCGCGGCGGACGACGACGGGCCCGCGGGCGCGTACTACGCGACCGACCTCGCGGTCCGGGGCTCGTGCGAGCGGTTGATTTCCGGTGCGGCGTCGGTGAACACGGGGTCGCTCTCGAACATCGTCTCGCAGGTGGCCCGGACACTGGCCGAGTTGAAACGAGCCCGCGGGCGCGCCCACGGCAACCTCGACCCGCGAAACGTGCTGCTCATGGATGAAGCGCCGCTGGCGAGCGTGAAGCTCGCGCTGGCGGACGTGCTGCCCGATGAAAACGTGAAGGCGCTGGGCGCGCGAGCCGAGGCGGCGGACCTGCGGGCGGTGGGGGAGATGATCTACCGGCTGGTCATGCGCCGCGGCTACTCGGGCGGGTGGCCGGTGGTGGACGCTCCGGAGTGGCAGGGATTGTCCGGTCGGGCCGGGGGGGGAGGGGGCGGGGGCGGTCGGGCCGCGGGGAACGCCTGGCGAGACCTGTGCAACCGGCTGCTGGACCGATCGCTGGAGACCTCCGAAAGCTCCGGCCTGACGGTCGAGCAGTTGCCGGGCCTGATCCCCGCGCCCGGTGTCGGCGAGCCGTCCCGGCGGAAGCGGACCCTGCTGATCGCGGCCGCCGCGGCGGTGCTCATCGGCGGCGTGGTGAGCTTGCAGGTGTTGCGCCACCACGAGCCGCCGCCGACGTTCGCGCTCATCGCGGCCGACCCGAGCACGGGCCCCAGGGCTCTGGAGCGGTGGAAGGCGCTCGTGGCGTACTACTCGCCGCGCCGCGGCTGGGTGGACCAGTTCGTGCAGGCCGTCGAACCCGATCGGAAGGTCCGCGAGAGCGAAGCGGCCGGTCTGAGCGCGCTCAAGCGGGCGTGCCCCGAGCTTGTCGAGCGTGCGCGACCGCTGGCAGCGCCGGAGAACAAGCCGCCCCGGATTGCGGGCCGGGCCGACGAGGCGGGCGTCTTCTGGGAGGAACCGCGGACGGGCAGTCTGGACGAACTCCGCGAACTGCTTCGCCAACCCGGCCGGCGATCGCTGGAGAAGTACCGGTATCTCGGCGACGCGGCGATCGAGCGAACGAACGCCTCGCTCGCCGAGATCGACAGATTCAAGGCGTACGTCGCGAGCGAGTGGCCGCCGGCGCGGACGCTGGGCGAGGCCGCCGGTCGGTTCGCTGCGGAGGGTTGGACCGACGCCGCAAGCTCACTGAAGGGACTGGCCGATGGGCTCAAGGCCGAACTGGACAAGCCGACGACCGAGATCGGTTCGGGCGGTCAGGAAACGGCGGATGCCGGGGCGAAGTTGGTGCAGATCGCCGAGCTTGCGCCCGTGGTGAAGGACATCGAGAACCGCGCGGAGGCATTGCGGGCAACGAAGATCGACGGCGCGGCCGACGATCCCGTGCTCGCGAAGTTCGCGGGGGCGGTTCCGGCGCTGGTCAAGGCGAGCGAGACCGAGGGTGGAGGGGGCGGGGGGGGTGGGGGGGCGAAGGCGACGGGCGTCGCGTCGATCGACGCGCTCGCGGCCGGCGTGCGTGAGGTGCAGGCGATCGCGGACGAACTCCGCGACTACGCCCGGACCGATCGCAAGCCCGCGCTCGACCGTCAGGAGATGGCCCGCCTGGTGAAGGCTCAGGAGCTCGGGTCGGCCGCGCCCATCGCGGCCACGTTCCGCGCGTGGATCTCGCTGGCCGGGGGCGCTCTGGTCGCGGGTGAGCATCCGGCGGTGAGACTCCGCGCCGGGGCCGACGAAGCGCAGCGTCTGGTAGACGCCTACGCGACCGCGCCTTCTAAAATCGCGGCGGACGAGGCGTCCTTCACCCACGACCTCGCCGAGGTCCGTGCCTCGATTGATCGCGTGGCGTCGCAGAGCTACGTCGTGCGGACCAAGCCCGAGGTCGATCGAGAGAGCGCCGGGGTGGCCACGCGGCTGGCCACGCTCACCGAAGCGGTGCGCAAGGAGACCGCCGCGGCCGCCGAGCGCGAGCGCACGGCCCTGGCGGCGATCCGCGACGAGTTGCGATCGGGCGCCGAGTGGGGCGACATCACCGCTTCCGCGGCGGTGAACGCGGACTGGAAGCATCGCCGCGATGAGATGGCGTCGCGCGAGGGTGTGACCGCGGCCGCGCTGGACGCCGAACGGCGCCGCGTTCGCGATCTCTTGAGGAGGCTCGAGCATGGTGTGCAGCCCGCGCCCGCTGCGGCGCCGGCGGACGGCCATTGGGGCGAGCTTCTGGCGCAGGCGGCCGCGGAAGCCAGAGACCGGGCGATCGCGTCGTCGCTGGGCAAGCTCGGGTCCACCGCGCTGACCGAAGAGAACATCTCGACGGCGACGGCCGAAGCGGACGGCGCGTGCCGATCGTGGCTCGGTCGGGCCGCGGCGTTGAAGGCCGACATGTCGGCCCTGAACGGCGTGCTCACGACACGGTTCACGCTCGACGCCGCGATGGAACCGGGCGGCCCGACGGGCGACGCGTTGTGGGCCAAGTGGAAGAACGACGAGTTCACGCGCGAGCCGTCCGTGGCCGCGGCCCTGGCGCCGCTCGCGGCCCGCGTCGCGGCCCACCGGGCCGTCGCGGGCGAGAACTCGCCGGATAACCTGATCGCAACGATCGGACGGGTATCCGCCGACGATTTCGATGTCGGGGTGGCGGCGTGGGAGCGGTTGACCCGCGCAGACGCGCCCACCGAGTCGAGATGGCCGCGAACGGTCGAGGACCTGCGCCGGGCCGCCGATCTCGCCGATCGGACGCGCGGACTGGTCGAGCAGGGCCAACACGAAGCCGGTGCGCGGGCCGCGGCCGAGAAACGGGTCGCGTCGAGGGCGGGGGAGTGCTGGGTTGAGTTCATCAAAGATCTGATCGAATCGAGCGGCGACGCGAAGGCGCGAGCCCAATCGCTGAAAGACGCCGTGGCGATGAAGGACCGCTTCGGTGTGCAGCCGGATTCGATCGGCGACGCTCGCGTGCGTGCTGACGTGCTGCTGGTCGGCTTCGCGGCCGCGACCGCCGATGGCGCCGACGACGCCGTGCGGCAGGCCACCACCCGCTTCCGCGAGCAAGTTGAAGCGATCCCGGGCATCGAGCAGGCCGAGCCACGGGTCGGCACGCTCCTGGCCGACCTCCGCAATCGCATCGAAACGCCGCCGAAGGCCACGCCCGTCGAACAACTCGGCCCGGGCGCCAAGGGCTTTGCGCCCAAGGGCCGCTTCGAGAACGGGCGGATTAGTTTCACCATCGCCGACGGGCAGGACGTGACCTTTGTTGCCATCGATCGGCCGGAGGGCACGGTGTTCCTTGCGGAGCAGGAGGCCTCGCTCGACCTCTTCCGCGCGGCGATCGACAAGGCCGGCGTCTCCGGCGCCGAGGTGATCAACAACGGCTGGTTGGGCGACCGGCCCGAGCGACCGGAGAAGCCCGACGAAGAGTGGACCGGGCCGCGGGCGTGGAAGTGGGTCCGCGCGGCCGGCGGGGGCTACAAACTCTCGGCGGGCAGCGCGTGGTACGACACCCGCGCCAACTCGGCCGTGAAGTTCCAGTCCAATCCGGCGTACCCGGACGTGACTCCCCCCCCTGATCTTCAGAAGGGCGTGGATACGCGGGCCGTGAAACTCCCGCCCGGCATGGGCGGAGAACCCTCGGGCGAATCGCCCATGGAGCGTGTGACGGCCCGAGGCGCGGCGGGCGTGTGCGACATCATCGGGTGCCGCCTGCCCACCGAGTCGGAGTGGCGGGCCGGGCTGGGTGCGATCGGCGCGCACGAGGCCTCGGCGGCGTTCAACCTGCGCGACCAGACGTTCAAGCGCGAGGAGGACTACATCCGGCCCCTGCGAGACAGCGGGGTCGTGAGCCTCGACTTTCACCGTCTGCCCGACGAAGGAAGTTACGACTACGTCGCGGACAAGGTGGGTGGCACCTACCCCTTCAGCGACGGGTGCCTCTGGTTCTGGCCGGTGACGGCCGGGCCGACCGACCAACGTCTGAGGAACATGGTCGGCAACGTTGCGGAGATCGTGACCGCCGACAGTGGCCGCGGGTACGCAGCCATCGGCGGCTCGGCCCTCTCCCGCATCGAGGACCCGATCGATCGGGCCGTGCCGATCGACGAGGCGGCGTCGTACTGGGACTTGGGCTTCCGGCCGGCGTTCTCGTCGAAGGACCGCGTGCCCGACCCGCTGAGGGTGCAGGTGCGCGAGGTCCTCACCGAGCGGCTAGGCGAGACCATGATGTTGTTGAAACCTTGATTCGGGGGCGGGGAGGGGGCGGGGAAAGCGGTTCACTCACCCGTCGTATCGACGCCCACCGTCGCGGTCACGTTGCTCGAGTCGTGCAGCACCGGGCTGGCCATCTGGCCGTAGTGGTCCTGCGAGAGCACGAGCGTCCGCGTGCCGACCCGCGGCGACTCGGCTGCGGCGAGATATTGAGCCCGCCGGTTGGCGCCCGCCATCGCGTCGGCCGTCGGCGACCAATCGCCGCCGGTGCATCCGCCGGCGAACACCCCGGCCAGACCCAGGGCTCCCACAACCAAGCACAGACTGCGGCGACGGGCGGGCATCGGCGACCTCCGGGTTGAGCGCGGCCATGTGCAGGCCGCCGCTTACCGGGAAATCGGACCGTCGGCGATCCGTCTGGAACCCGGGCGCGGACGCCGCGATCGGTCACCGCCCCCTGCCACGGGGCGATCCGCAGAAGCGGCGCAGACCGCACGGCCCCCGATCGCGGACAAACTGGCAGTTTGCACGTTGTTGGGCAAGCCCATAACCTCTCGACGGCCGCTGCGTGGAGTTGGCCAACCAAGGGACCCAGCCCGTGCCGGAAAGTGACAAGCCCAACACTCCCGGGGCACCGCCGCCCGCTCAAGGGCTCGCTGCCGCGGCGGATCGGCTTTTGGAACTGCTCGCGAGCGCGGGCCCCGCCGAACGCGAGCAGGTGGTGAACCGGCTGCGTCAGGCAGGGCTGGCGGCTCAGCCCGCGACGGCCGCGGGTCTTCCGCAGGCTGCCTCGCGTGCGCTCCAGCAGGCGCTCTCGCAAGGTCCACGCGACCAGCTCAACGTCGAACGCACGCTCGAACTGGCCGCGATGCTCGCCGATCTGACGCTCAAGCTCGACGCGATGATGACGGACATCTGGCGGAAGGTGGCGCCGCAATCGTCGATCCGCAAGGCCGCGACGCTGCGCGTGACGCTGGCGCGGTTCGCCGCGGGCGACGAGCAGACCACGCGGGCCCAGGCCGAAGCGGAGCTGACGCTCCTGCGGCAGATCACCGCGGGCATCGCCAGCGCGATCAGCCGGGCCGCGCCGCAAGTGGCCCGGCGGCACCTCGACCGTTTCGGCGCGGCCGAGGTCGAGCGGGCGGTGCGGGACGAGGGGAGCGGCGGGTTGGGACTCGAGGCCAAGTGTTGGAAGAAGTACCAGCAGGTGTGCGCGACGCTCGACGCGGAGGCCGCGGAGAGAGAGCTGCTCGCCGTCATCGCCGAGCACGCGGAGAAGTTGATCCGCAGCACCCGGTAGAAACGCCCATGCCGCTGGCCCGGAGCGCCGACACGAACATGACACTCGTCGAACTCTGCGAACCGTTCTTTCAGCACCTCTGCCGCCTCAACCGCGGCGCCCGCAAGGGCGTGAGCCCGGACGCGGCCCAGGCCCGGGCGGAGATCAAGGGGGTCTTCGCGGACATGCGCTCGCGGGCGGCCGCTCAGCCCGGGCTCGCCGACGATTACGCCAAGGTCGAGGTCGTGCTCATGTACTTCGCCGACTCGATGATCCGCGAGAGCCGGCTGGCGTTCGCCCGCGACTGGCCGGAGCTCGCTCGCGAGCAGGGCAAGGCCGCGGGCGATGAGGAGTTCTTCGACGAGCTCGACCGCACGCTGGCCGAGCCCGACAGCGATTCGGCACGTCAGCGGCTGACCGTTTTCTACACATGCATGGGCCTGGGCTTCACCGGCTGGTACACGGGCAACCACGACCACCTGCGCAAGAAGATGAACGAACTGGCGTCGCGCCTTCGCGGAACGATGGACGCCGACAAGGCGGCGCGGGTGTGCCCGGAGGCCTACGAGGGTGTGAACACCGCGGACCTGATCGAACCGCCGGCTCGAAAACTGCTGGGCGTGGGCATCCTCTTCGGCGGGCTGGCCCTGGCGGTGCTCGCGGCCAACATCGTGCTCTATCTCGACAGCAAGGGTGTGCTCACGCGCGCCGTCGAGCAGGTCACGCGCCAGGCTCAGACCGGTCAGCCCTCCGCGCCGGACGGTCGGGAGGTTGCGCCGTGAGCCAACTGATCCAGAAACTCGCGGACATGCCGCGGGCCTTGCAGGCGGCGGTGCTGATCGCCATCGCCGGCGGCGTGTTCGCCGCGGCGAGCATGTTTCCGTTCGGACGGGCCCTGGCGGTGTTCGTCGCGGGCGTGGCGCTGGTGGGGCTGGCGCTGCTGGGCTATTGGCAACTGCTGCGATTCCTCAAGGGCCGGCGGTCGAGCCCGATGGAGCAGGCGATCCGTGGGAACGCCGGCGCGGCCCCGGTGGGCATCGCCGAGCCGGCCCGGCGCGCACGGCTCGACGACCTGCGCAAGAACTTCGAGGCGGGCATTCAGAAGTTCCGCGACTCGGGCAAGAACCTCTACGCGCTGCCGTGGTACCTGCTCGTGGGCGAGCCGGGGTCGGGCAAGACCGAGGCCATCCGCCACTGCAACGTCGGCTTCCCCCCGGGCCTGCAAGACCAGTTGCAGGGCGCGGGCGGCACCCTCAACATGAACTGGTGGTTCACCAACCACGCGGTCATTCTCGATACCGCCGGAAGGCTCATGTTCGAGGAGGTCGAGCCGGGCGCCACCGGCGAGTGGCAAGAGTTTCTCAAGCTCATGCGCCGCGGCCGGCCCAACTGCCCGGTCAACGGGCTCATGCTCGTGATCCCGGCCGAGAGCCTGATCCGCGACAGCGCCGAAGCGATCGAGGCCAAGAGCCGCAAGATCGCCCAGCAGCTCGACAACATCCAGCGGGCTCTGGGCGTGCGGTTTCCGGTCTACGTCGTCGTCACCAAGTGCGACCTGATCAACGGTTTCCGCGAGTTCTTCGACGGCATCGCCGACCCCGGGCTGCAGCACCAGATCATGGGCTGGTCGAACCCCGCGCCGTTGGACACGCCGTTTGACCCCGAGCAGGTGGACCGGCACCTGGCCGTTGTGAAGCAACGCCTGGTGCGAAGGCGGCTCGGCTTGCTGCAGGACCCGGTCAACAGCGAAGACCCGCGGGCCCGGCGAACCGATCAGGTGGACGCCCTTTACGAGTTCCCTGAGGCGTTCATGGACCTGGGCCCGAGGCTCAAGCGCTACCTGCAGATGATCTTCGTCGCGGGCGAGTGGTCGGCCATGCCGCTGTTTCTGCGCGGCATCTACTTCTCCAGCTCGATGCGCGAGGGCGAGGCCCTGGACGCCAAGCTCGCCGATGCGCTCGGCGTTTCGGTCGAGAGCCTGCCCGAGGGGCGCGTGTGGGATCGCGACCGGTCCTACTTCCTGCGCGACCTGTTCATGAGCAAGATGTTCCGGGAGAAGGGGCTCGTGACCCGCGCCGCCAACGTGGCCGGCCAGCAGCGGATGCGCCGCAACACCGTCTCGGCGGCGTCGATCCTGGGCCTGGGGCTGCTCGGGGCGTTCACCTACTTCGGCTTCACACGGCTCCAGAAGGACATCGTCGAGCCAGCGAAGTTCTGGAGCGCCGTCGGTGTGGAGATGCAGCGGCCCAGCGTGCTCTTCGCCCCCGGCAAACGCGCCGGCCCTGAGGCCGACCCCGACAAGACCTTCGGCGCGTGGGCCTTTCCGCTGGTCACCTACATCGATACCGCCGATGCGTTCGGATACCGCGGTGACACCGAGGCCGAGCTCACGTCGTTGGCCATCGCGCCCGAGCAGCGTCGGCGCGCGGCCCTGCCCTCGCTGCTGCGGGCCAACGCCGAGCGCCGGATCTCGATCCCCTGGGTCTACTACCCCGTCGCCGCCGTGACGGGCGGCGCGGGCGGCGACCTGGCCCGTGCCGAACGGATCGGCGCTTGCCGGGCCGAGTTCGAGGCCGGCGTGCTGCGCCCGCTTGTGGATGCCGCACGTTCGCAGTTCCGCGCCGACGCCAACGCCCGTCGCAAGCCCGAATGGACGGCGGACACCACCGCGGCAATGCGGCAACTGGTCCGGCTGGAAGCGGAGCTGACCGGGGCAGCGGCGGGAGCGTCGCACCGCAAGCCGGTCGAACTCGCGCCGCTCGTGCGATACCTCATGGTCCGCGCGGGTGAGCCCGAGGAGAAGCGGCGGGCGGCGGCCAAAGACGCGGCCTCGCTGCAGGACACCCTCAAATGGCTGTACACGGAGCAGGCCGACGCCGCATGGCCGCCGAGCGGCGCGATCGCGCCGGCCTCGCCCGATGAGGTCCGGGCCTGGGGCGAGATGTTCGTCGCGCGTGCGGCATCCTCGGCCGGCGACTCGGGTGAGGTCGGGCGGCTGGTCTCCGCCTTGCACGGCCTTGCGACCGCCGAGCGCTCGCTTCAGGAGTTGGTTGGGTCCGATCCGGCGTTCGCGGCCAGGCCCGCGGCGCCGTGGCTGAGCGACTGGAGCGCCCGGTACGCGGCGGTGAAGTCCGCCGGCGATCTCGTGGGGACGTTGCTGCCGAGCCTCGGTGAGCGCACGCTCGCCGAGGCGTCCGAGCAGGTCCGCCGTGAGGAACGCACGCGGCGCAGCGAGGCGATCGACGACATGCTCGCCGAACTGGAGCCCATCAAAGACCAGCCCGACACCACCGGCGCGGCCGACCCGTCCGGCCGGGCGGCGAGGTTGAAGGCCCTCGCGGACGTGCGTTCGTCGCTCCTGGCCGCCAAGGCCGGGCCCGCAGCGTCGGCCGATGCCGATGCCGCGGAGCAAGCCGCGATCATCGCCCTGGACGCCGATTTCATCACCGACGGAGCGTGGAAGGAACGAGCGGGCATGTACGCGGCGGCGGACGGGCTGGCCGCGGGCGATGGTTCCGCGAGCGCCGACTCGCCCGCGAAGATCGCCGAGCGCGTTCGACAACTGAGCCAGCGCGTGAAGGAAGCGATCGACAAGTGGGGCCCACTCGCCGGGGCGAGCGGGGCGGCGGAACTTCACGCGGGCGCGAACGCCGTCTGCCGCCGGGCGGCCCAGGCCCGGGCGGCGGTCGCCTGTCGCGCCTTGATCGAGCGATTTGCCGCCGATTATCCCGCGAGCGTCGAGGGGCTCCGGTCCCGTGTCGCGGGGCTGGCCACGGGCGACCTCGCTCCGCCGAACCGCCCGACCCTGCCGCTGACCGACCTCTCGCGCCGTTTCGCGCCGGAGTTCTCGCCAAAGGCCGCCGCGAGCGTGCTGGGCGATGGGTTCACCGTCGCCCACGCGATCGTCGCGCCCGATTTTCTCGCGCCGACCGACCGCCAGGTGCTCAGCGGGGCCATCGCGAGCCAGACGAGCGCGGCGCGGGAGTACCTCGACGAGTTCAGCGGCTATTGGACCGAGGGTCTGACGGCCGAAGGCGGGCCGCTCTGGGTGAGCGCCGCCGATTGGGCGGGCTTCCAGTCCGGTGTCAAAGTGGCGTCCGACGGTTTTCGTGTCCCGTTGGAGCAGGCCGTCGATGCAGTCGGCCAGGCCGCCGACTCGGCGGGCTCGCTTGTGCCGCTCATTGCCTCCGACGACACAGCGGCCCGAAAGTCCATCGATCGACTGCGCTCGTGCGTGACCGAATCGCGAGCGTCGCTCAAGGACCGTCGGCGCCGCCCGCTGGAGGAGATCGCCGCGAGGTGGGCGAGCCTTGGGACGGACGTCTGGTCCGCACGCGCCGCGCTCGGTCGATCGCTGGGGCAGGCGCAGAGCGCCGAACGCTTCTACGAGCCGCCACCCGACGGCGACGCCTACGACCTCGTCGTTGCCTACTTCAACCGCCTGTCCGTGATCGGCTTCGACCGCTTGGCCAACGACCCAGCCGCGAGTTCAACAGACGTGCTCGCGTCGCTGCGCCCGCTCTACCGATTCCCGCTGCGGGTCTGGGCCCAGGGCCAGGAGGAGTTGACGCCCGAGCAGGTCGAGGCGGCCCGCGCGCTGCTTGCTCGTCTCCGCTTGCCCGAGCCCGGCAGCGGTACTGGCGACGGGGCTCTCAGCGCGGGCCTGGTCTGGCCGACGGAGATCGCCGGCGCGATCAAGTCCATGTTCGGCGCGGGCCTGATGTCTGAAGCAGATACCGCCATGGCCCGCGACATGCTGGCGAGACTGAAACTCGTGCCGTCGCCGGGCCAGCCCGCGACCGTGGCGGTCTACTACGTTGACGACCCGGGCCGCCGGGTCGAAGGTCGCTCGGTGAAAGATCGCGCGGCCGCACTGCAACTGGTGGGCGACGCCGTTCGTAACGGGGGCGTCATCAGCCGCGACGGCACGCGCAAACTGGGAGAGGTGCCGATCGCCAGCGGTCCGACCGCCATCGAACTCTACAGCGACCCGTCCGGCCGGCAGGTGGTGAGCCGCTACGCCTTCCCGACCCGCTGGCTGCCCCTCTACATTCTCGACCGCTTCCCCGCCATGCCCCAGGCGCAGACGCCCAGCGTGGTCGAGCCGCAGGTCCGCTTCCGGCCCGACAATGATGATGAGTACAGCATGATCCTGCGGCTGGAGTTTCCGGCCGAGATGCGGCTGCCCAGCCGCTGACGCCCCCCCCTCTCCCTGCCAAACCCCCGGCCCACTCTTCCCGGAGAACCACGATCTCGGCCCAGCCCGGCAACCCCAATCGCTCCGGTATCCGCGCGCTTGTCGGGCGGGGCGTCGAGGTGTCCGTGGGCGCGTTCGGCAAGCACCCCGGGTGGAACGATCACATCGACGACCTTGGGCTCGACACGCAGCGGCTGGTCGAGTTCAAGCGCAAGGTCTACATCGATGGCATCGGCGCGTGCGTGGATAGCGGACGCTGGGACCGGCTCGGGCCCGGCCAGAGTCTGCCGGGTTTTTCGCACGTGTTCCTGTTCCGGGGCGGCGGCGACGTGGTGATCGGGCGGATGTGGTCGAGCCAGGACGGCAAGGGCCGCAGCCGGTATCCGATGGTGCTCTGCGTTCATGTGCGCGGCGCGGGGGTGGACGAGTGCCTGCCCCTGGTGCTGCCCGCGCTTGAGCGCGCCCAGGCCAGATGCGAGGCGGTGACGAGCGCGGAGGAGGTCGTGCGCATCGTCGCCGATCTCACGGAATCGCTGCGCGTGCAAGCCGCGGCGCTCGACGCCCGGCGAGGCGATTCCCGCGAGACGCGGTCCGGCTTGCGCGAGCTTGCCGATCATCCGACGCTCGGGCCGGCGCGTCGGGGATACCACCGCGTGATGTACCAGATCGAGCACGAACTGGCGCCGTTCCTGCGCGGGCAGGGAACGACGAGGTCCTCTCGCTCGCCCGACGTGCGAACCAGGCAGGTCCGCCTCCCCGCGTGCTGGAGCGATCCCCAGGACGTGCTCTCGCGATGGTCGGCCGCGCTGTCGACGCGGGTGGACCCCTACTTTCCCGCCTTGTTCATCCTGCCTCTGCAAGCCGATTGGCTGGACGTGATCGTCGGCGACCTTTCGGGGTCGGAGTTGTTCTGCCTGAGGGCGTCGTCGAAACTGGTGCCTCCCGTGAGCGAGATCCCGTACACCATCGAGCCCGACCAGGCTTTCCGCTTCGACCAGTTCGCCGCCGAGTCGGCCTCGCTCGGGGCGACACGCGCGGGGGGCGGGGGGGGGGGTGGGGGGGGGGGGGCGGGGCCGGGGATTGGGGGTCGGGATGGTCAAAGGCCCCTTCAAGTCGGAACGGGACGGGCGGGCGAAACAACCGGACCGTGCTCATGGTGGCCCTGCTGCTCGCGGCGCTGCTCGCGGGCGCGGTGATCTGGCTCGTGCTCGATTCCCGCCGGCGCACGGGCCGGGCGGAATCGCACGCCGCGGCGGCGCTCGCCTCGCTCCGCCCCGTTGCGTCCGGCATCGCGGGTCGGGCAGTGTGCCTGGTCGGCGGTGCGATGGTGTTGGCGATCGAACCCGCGTGGATCGGTCCGACGTTCGATCGGCTTGTCGCGTCTGGAGGGCCGCCCGATGAAGTCGCCAGGCCGCCGGCGCAGCCCCCGACCGACGAACAGTTCACCGCGGACTCTCCCGCGATCAACGCGCTGTGGAGCGATCAGCAGCAGCGGATGCGGGAGTTTTACGGCGCGGGCAACGCGGCCGATCTGGCCGCGCACACGCAGCGACTCCGCACCGCGCTCGAACAACTCGATGTTCCTCCGCCCACCCCGGCGAGCATCAACGCGGCATCCGCGACGGGTTGGAGGGCCGACCTCGGGCGAGAGCTGGCGAGCCGGCGGGAGGCCCGCTTTCAGCAGACTTTTCAGGCCTGGCGCGGCCAACTGATCGACCCGGCCGACGAACCCGTGCGAGCCGCCTTCGATCAACTCCGATCAGAGAACGTCCGGGACGTCGAGTTGTTCGGGCGCCTGGCCGCGGACCTGACGCTCGTCGAGAGCGCGCTGAACGAGGTCGTCGGTCTCGACGTGCCGCTCGCGGGCGGCGCGAGCGCGGACGCCATCATCGGACGATGGGAGGCCAACGGCCTGCTGCGCGACCGGGGAGTGCGCGATGCGGCCGCCCCGGTGCTGCGCCGGGTGACCGCTCTGCGGGAAATCCAGGTCGAGACCGATACCGACCGCCTGCTCGCTAGGACCGCGCCGAGCGCGAACCCCGAGCCCGAAATCGTGGTGGCGGTCTGGCGGCGGTTGGCGCGCCGCCTGGGCGTGACCTGGCCCGCCAGCGGGCACGACGTTGCCGAGGAGGCCCGGCTCGGCAAGGTCATCCGCTCAATCGCCGACGGGATGCGCGACAAGGCCCGGGCCCAGGCGCTCCGCGACGAACTCGTGAGCGAACAGCGCCGGCGTCTCGAACGCCTGCTCGCGACGGCGGACCGGACCGATCAGTATGCGGCCGCCGCCCGCGCCATCGAAGCCCTCGGCATGAAGCCCGAGGACTTCGACGCCCGCACGCGGTTCAACCTCCTGCTGCACGCGTTCGTGAAGAGTCTCGGCGACGGCGGAGGGGAGGGAGGGGGTGGAGGGGCCACGCCCGCCGCCCGCCCGGACGATTCGGCCGCGCGACACTTGGCGGAGGATTTTCTTGCGCAAGCCCGCGCGCTGCCGAGCGGGTTGCCCTACCTCGCCGACGCCGCGGCGACGATCGCGAAAGTCGAGGCGGTGCTCAAGGGCGCGAGCGGCGTGCCGACCTCGACCGACGGCGCCAACCTCGGCCCCGCCGCCACCGGCCGCTACACGGGCCGGCGCGACGGCGATCGCTTGATTTTCACGCTCAACGGCGGCGGAGTCGGTTCCGTCGCGCTCGAGTTCGTGCGGATCGCGCTGCCCGATGCGGGGGAGGGTGTGGGTCATGGGAGCAAGGGGGCCAGGTCCTTCTACCTCGGCACGACCGAGGTCTCGGTGGAGATGTTCGTCGCTCTAGCCAGGTCCGGCGATTCCCGCGGGGTGCTCCGGCAACTCGTGCTGGTGACCGATCCGGCCAGCGACCCGCGGGTCGGGCCGCGAACGTGGGAGTGGGACGCCGCCAAGACCACGCTCGTGCCGGCCCGGCGCTGGCTGACCGTGGGATTCGGAAACCTCGACGACCAGTACGCCCCCGGCGAGCCCGCCGCCGAGCCACGTCCGGACAGTCCGATGCAGTGGGTCACTCCCCGCGCGGCCGCCAGCGCGGCTGCGATGGTCGGCTGCCGGCTGCCGTCGCGCGAGGAGTGGAACGCCGCCTTCGCCCGGTATGGCGTCACGGTCCCGCCCCAAGACTGCAATCTGCGAGACCGGGCCTGGGATCGGCACAAAGCCTTTGTGGATAAACAGTTAGCAAACGGGCGGAACGTGCAGTCCGCGGACGCGGGGAGTTTTTGTCCGTCGGGCGGCACCAACAGCCCGACCGACGACGGCATCTTGTGGTTCGCGCCGATTCGCCAGGGCGGCGGGTCGCCCATCCACCACCTATGGGGGAATGTCGCGGAGTACGTCCTGGACGCGGATGGGGACCTTGCGCCGGCGGACCCCACAACCACGGCCGCGGCCGAGTTCATGGCCCGGCACGGGCAGGGTTTGTTCATTGCCGGGAGTTCGTCGCTGTCGGACGCTTCTCCGGCGGCCGCGGCTCCCCGCCCCACCAGCCTCGGAGCGGCGGTGGAAGGGTTTTCGGATGTCGGGTTCCGACTGGCGTTCGGGGGCGGCGCGGCTGAGGCGGACGAAACCTCACTGGCGGGGCGGATCGCGAGTGCGTTGACGCCCACGCCCTACCTCACCAAGTCGCGCTGACACACCGCCGATCGCGCGGCCCGGGTGTCCTTGACGGTTTGGCGGGCGGGCGGGTAGGTTGTCAACCCTCTCGCCGGGGGGACGGCGACTGCGAACGGGGCAACGCTCTGAACGGACGGTCCGGGGTGGTCGGGGTAGAGGGTGGGGGGGAGAAGGGGGTCGGCGGATGCTGGGCCGGGATGCGCAGGTGTACGCTCGTGCGGCATGGGGAAATGACGTTCAGACCGCGTGGATCATTCAGGAGGCGGCATGTTGAAGTGGTGTAACCGGTCGTGCGCGAAGAAGGCATGGCCGGCCGCGGCGGTCATCGCGGCTGTTGGAGCGGTCTCGGGCCCGGCCCGGGCCCAGCAATCGGCGGGCAAGCCCGCGACCCCGCCGGCCGAGTCGGCCAAGCCGCAGGAAGAGTTCGCCCCGCCTGCGCCTAACGCCGTGGCCGAAGGCGTCCCCGACCCGGACAAGCCGACGTTCCTGGTTGGGCCGTTCATCCTGCGCTACGCCGTGGAGCATCCCCAGTTCCCGGCCCTCGACGACCTCATGCAGGCCGAGGTGACGCTCGGTCGGAGCGAGCTCGGCTTCGTGCGTCCGGGCGGGGGAGTACCGACGGCGACGTACACACTCGAGGAACTGGCCGAGCAGCCGGCGCAGAAGTACACGTTCGAGGCGATCCGCGCCGTCGCCAACGCCGTGCGAGGGTATCTCAATGAGAAGGAGAACATCGTCGGTGTGACCGTCTCGCTCCAGGACCAGATCGCCGAGGAAGAGGACGACGGCAAGGTTGTCCGCACCGACGTGCGTCCCAAGGGCCAGACGGCGATGACGCTGACGATCTCGTCGGCGATCGTGAACCAGGTGAGGTCGGTCGCGTTCGGCGAGAAGGTGCCCTTCGAGGAGCGCATCAACAACCCGCGTTACGCGCGGATCGTCGCCAACTCGCCCGTGCAGCCGTTCAACCCCGACGACGAGGACCGCACCGACCTGCTGCGCAAGGACAAGCTCGACGACTACGTGTACCGGCTCAACCGCCACCCCGGGCGGCGGGTGGACCTGGGCATCGCGGCCGCGAACGAGGCCAACGCGCTCGTCCTCGATTACTACGTCAACGAGAACAAGCCCTGGACGATCTACGGCCAGCTCTCCAACACCGGCACCAAGCAGACCTCGGACTGGCGCGAGCGGATCGGGTTCGTGAACAACCAGCTCACCAACCACGACGACATCCTGAGCATCGACTTTGTCACGGCGGACCTGGACTCATCCAACGCGCTCAACATGTCCTACGAGCGCCCGATCTGGGGCGACTGGTTGCGGGGGCGCGTGTACGGGTCGTGGAGCGACTTCACGGCGTCCGACGTCGGTGTGCCGGACCAGAACTTCGAGGGCGACAGTTGGGCGATCGGCGCCGAACTCATCGGCAACGTCTACCAGCACCGCGACTGGTTCGTGGACCTCTACGGCGGCGCGCAGTGGGAAAACATCGGCATCAAGGCCCTACTCAACGGGAGCACGACCAACGACACCGACGACAACTTCTTCCTGCCGCACGTGGGAGCGCGCCTTGAGCACGTCACCGACAAGGAATCGACGTTCGTCGACCTGGGCTTCGAGTTCGACCTGCCGGACGTCTCCGACACGAACGCGGACAACGTCCGCAACGGGTTCCAGCGCAACGACGCCGCGTACCACTGGCTCACGTTCCAATGGGACATGAGCCATTCGTTCTACCTCGATCCGATCCTGATGCCCACGCGCTGGCGCAACATGGACCTGAGCGACCCCAACGCCTCGCCCACGCTGGCCCACGAGCTGGCCGCGAGCTTCCGGGGGCAGTACGCCTTCGGCGACCGGCTTATCCCCAACTTCCAGCAGGTGGCGGGCGGCATGTACACGGTCCGCGGCTACCCGGAATCGATCGCCGCGGGCGACACGGTGCTGGTCGGGAGTCTTGAGTACCGCTTCCACCTCCCGCAGGCGCTCGGGTTTTCGGACACGCCGGGCGAGCTCTTCGGAAAGACGTTCAGATACAAGCCCCAGGCCCCGTACGGCCGGGCAGACTGGGACCTGGTGCTCAAGGGTTTCGTGGACGCCGCCCGCACGATTATCAGCAGCCCCCAACCGGGCGAAGAGGACCAGACGCTCATCGGTACCGGCGTGGGTGTGGATTTCCTCTACCGGCGCAACCTGATCATCCGGGTCGATTGGGGCGTGGCGCTCGAGGAAATCGAGGACGAAGTGAGCGCGGGAAGCAACCGTTTCCACATTTCCGCGACAATCTTGTTCTAGGGAACCAGGGGAGAAGGCGGGGCCCGCACGGCGACGGCCCCGGCCGAACCGACAACCGATCGGGCTCCGCGTCGCCCGAACACGCGGTGCCCATCCACACGGATCGAACAGACGAGCAGGACGCTTAGACCGGACCGGCCGCTTTCATCGGCCGCCGGGGATCAGGAGTTGGCCATGCGGAAGCAGGCGGATCTGAAGCCGAACACCAGGGGCGGGGTCATCGGACTGGGATTGGGCAGGTTCGTGTTCGTCGGCGGCGGCGTGGCGCTGATGCTGGCGGCGAGCTGCTTTGGCGCGCCCGAGAATCCGCGGGTCGCCTCCGGGCGCGCGAGCTTCCGCCAGCGGGGACAGACCACGGTCATCCGCGCCAGCGACCGAGCGATCATCGACTACACCGGCTTTGACATCGGCCGCCACGAGACGGTTCGGTTCATCCAGCCGGGGGCCTCGGCGACGGTCATGAACCGCATCAACAGCGCCCGCCCGACCACGATCGACGGCACGCTCAAAGCCAACGGACACGTCTACCTGCTCAACCCCAACGGCATCCTGTTCTCGGGTACGTCGATGGTGCAGACCGGCGGGCTGACGGCCGCGGCGGCCACGATGTCCAACAGCGACTTCCTCGCCGGACGCGACCGCTTCACCGATGTTCGCGGCGCGGTCGTGAACCAGGGCACGATCACCACCGACAACGCCGCTCGGCTCATCGGTCAGCGTGTCGTCAACGCGGGCGTCATCTCCGCCGGCGGTCAGGACGGCGTGGTCGCGATGGTCTCGGGCGGCGACGTCACGCTCACGCCCCGCGGCGACACGATGAGCATCCACGTGGCCCCGTCGAACCTGGCCGCGCCCATCGCCGATGGGCGGGCGGGCGTGGAGAACACAGGGCGTGTGAGCGCGCCCAAGGGGCGCTCGATCATGCTCGCGGGTGATATTTATTCGCTCGCGGTTCGCCAGACAGGGACCGTGCGTGCCCGCAACATCACCGTCGAAGGACGGGGTTCGGGCGAGGTGCAGGTCTCCGGGCGGCTCGACGCCAGCGCCCGCGGCGTAGGCGGGACCGGCGGCGGCATCGACGTGAACGGCGCGCGGGTGACGCTCAGCGCGGCTGATCTCGATGCGAGCGGGGCCCGGGCCGGCGGCGAGGTCCACGTCAACGATTCGCCCCACGCGGTGGGATCGACGCAATCCACGAGCATCGACTCCGCGTCGCGCCTCACCGCCGACGCCACGCGCCGCGGTGACGGCGGAACGGTGAGCGTCGGCTCCGGCGGCGGGACCGAGTTCCACGGCCTGGCCAGCGCACGCGGCGGGAGCGTCTCGGGCGACGGCGGCTTCATCGAGACCTCCGGCAAGTCGGACCTCAACATCGACGGCGCCCGCGTGGATGCGGGCGTGGATGCACACGGCGCCAAGCCCGGATCGTGGCTCGTCGACCCGACCGACTTCACCGTCAACGGTGGCAACGTCGCGACCTTCACCGGCGCGCTCGACATGGGCATGAACGTGACGATCGAGACTGGCTCCGGCGGGGCCGACGCCGGCAATGTCACGATCGACGCGGCGATCACCAAGTCCGCCGGCTCCGATGCCACGCTCACGCTGCGCGCCGAGAACAACGTCATCGTCAACCAGGCGATCACGTCGAGCGCCGGCGCGCTCAACCTGGACGTGCAGGCCAACACCGCCGGCAACGGCAACACCGACGTCAACCCCGACTCGGGCGACTTCAACCTGAACAACGACGGCGGGGCCAACCTGGGCGCGATCGACACCAACGGCGGCACGCTCGCCGTGCGCGCGGTGGACATGACCCTGACCGGCGTCGGCGCGACGATCTCCGCCGATGGAGGTGTGTCGCTCATCGCCAACGGCGCGACCGACCAGAGCATCGCCTTGGGCGGGGGCGCGGGCGTGTTCAATTTGATCGATGCACGGATGCAGCAGATCACGTCCACGGGGCTTGTCAGCGTGGGCCAGGCCAGCCGGACCGATGCCGTGAACATCGGCACGCTCACGCTCGGCGCCACCGGCTACGACCTCACCGTCACCGGCGGAACGATGACCGTCGGCAACGTCGCCCTCAACACGGGCAACGACCTGACGCTCGTGTCGCAGAACTCGTCGATCACCGCCACGGGCACGCTCGCCGCGCCCGCGGGCACGATCACGCTCCGGGCCAACGACCTGGATCTCGACACCGCAACGATGACCACTGGCGCAGGCACGGGCGCGGTGAAGTTTCAGGCCAACGCCGGGCGCAGCATCGGGCTCGACGCCGCTGCCGATTTCTCGCTCAGCAACGCCGAACTCGACGCCGCGACGACTGCGAGCATCGAGGTCCGCAGCCTCGACACGACCGGAGGCGGCGACGTCACCGTGGGCGTCATCGCCCCGGCCAATACGAAGGACCTGTCGATCGTGACCACCGGGCGCATCGACGAGGCGACGGCGGACAACGCCGTGAAAATCACGCTCGTGGACGGCACGGGCACGCTGACCCTGGACTCCGGCGAAGGCATCGGCGCCGCCGGCACCGACGACGGCACGGGTGCCGGCCCGCTCGACACCGACGCGCGGAAGCTCGACGCCTCGGTGAGCGGCACGGGTGGTGTCTTCATCAAGAACACGGGCGACCTGACCGTCGCCGACGCCACCACCACCGACGGCAAGGTCTCGATCCGAACGACGGGCACGCTGACGGTCCAGGGCCTCACCGCTTCAGAAGCGACGCCGAGCGGGCGTACGCTCGAGCTCGTCTCCGGCAACACGATGCTCTCCACGGGCACGGTCACGGCCAACGGCAGCGCGTATTTCCAGACCACAAGCGCCGACCAGACCATCAACATCCCCGACGCCGACGTGGCGAGCGCCCCCGGCTCGACCGTTACGATCAAGACCAGCGGTCCCGCGGGCGACGTGACCCTTGTGAACGCCGGCGCGGCCGCGCTCTCCGGCCTTGACGTGGGCGGGGGCCTTTCGCTCACCGCGGGGGGCGCGATCACCCAGGTCGACTCGGCCAACGTCGGCGGCAACGCCGTGTTCATCACCCGCTCCGCTTCCGGCGCGGCCATCACGCTCGATGACGCAGCCAACCGCTTCGGGGCCCTCACCGTCCGGTCCCGCGATATCGCCGATTCGGCCGACACCGCCGGCGACATCTCCGTGACAGAAACCGGAAGCGCGGGCAACGTGATGGACGTGGACCTGATTTCCACCACCGGCTCGGTCCGGCTCGTCGCGGTCGACGTGGCGATCGATACCGCCACGCCCGGCGCCGCGATCACCGCCGGCATGGGCGGCATCGCGATCGAGCCCGAGGGTGCGGCCGACACGATCGGCATCGGTGATTCCGCGGCCGGATCGCTCGCTCTGGACACCAACGAACTGCTGGAACTGTCCTCTTCCGGAGGCGTCACCATCGGCCGTGCCGACGGCACGGGGCAGGTGTCGATCGGCGCCGGTTCGGCGGTGGACATCTCCGCCTCGGGCTACGACCTCACGCTTCTCGGCGGCCCGATGGTCTTCGGCAACACGCTGACGCTCGGGTCCGACCGCCAGCTCTCGCTCATCGGAGGGGCTGTAAGCAACACGAACGGCCTGGCCATCCCCGACTTTGTCGTTTCCGGCGACGGCAAGCTGCTCATCGATTCGACCGGATCGATCGATCTGCAGACCGCGGGACTCCGCCAACTCGCGGCCGGGAGCGGCGGGGCCGCGGCCGACATCCACATCATCAACTCCGGCGGGTCCGAGCTGGCCATCACGTCACTGGGCATGGTGAGCGGTGTTTCGACGGGCGCCGACGGTAATATCTTCATCACGACCGGCGGTCCCATCCGCATCGCCAGCGGCATCGTGGCGTCGGGCTCGGGCACGGTGTCGCTCAGCGCTGAGAACGCCGCGGGCGATATCTCCGACGACACCGGCGCGGGAAACAGCGCGATCACGGTCGGGCCGGGCGGCTCGATCACGCTCACGACCGCGGCCGGCGAGATCCGCGGTGCTATGAGCGGCGACCCGTTCAAGGTCGGCACCGGTGCTCCCTCGGGTGCTCTGGTGGCCACCGTGATCGGCGACGCCACCACCGGGATCAACATCGCCAACGTCGGCACCGGCGACGTCAAGGCGACGCTCAGCACCGCCGCGGGCGCGGCGAAGCTGACCACCGGCGGCGGCCTCACCACCGATGCCTCCGATTGGATCGCCGACTCGTTCGACGTGACGGCCGACGGTGACATCAGCATCGCGCGTCAGGTCACCGCCGATGCGGGCGATATCGCCTTCACGAGCAACACGGGCGCGATCACCATCAGCGAGGGCGTGGACGCGACCGCCGGCAACATCTCGCTCACCGCGACCGACCTGATCCTCAGCCCGGGCGGCACGCTCTCGGCCGCGGGCTTGGGCGGCGGCGACGTGACCATCGCCCGCTCGACCGACGGCGGCGTCAACGTCGGCGGCGGCACGTTCGGCGCGGTCGATGGCATCACCAGCTACCTCACCGTCGACAACGACGAGCTCAACAGCATCACCGCGACCAACCTGACCATCGGCGACGCCAACCACACCCAGTTCCTCCGCGCCCAGAACGTGCAGGACCCCGACGCGGGCGCGGGGGCCATGACCTCTGAACTGGCCCACCAGAGCATCGACAAGTTCATCCTGCGGGCCGAGGGCGCCAACTCCGCCGTGCGCATCGCGGGCGATCAATCGTCGTTCTTCAAGGCGCTCGATGTTCGCGCCGGCGCGGGCATCGAGGTCGGACGTGACGTCACCGCCACTGTCGGCGGGCTCACGCTCGACGCCGACACCGATTCGGCCGACGGAATGCCCGGAACATTCTTTACGACCGACCACGACGTGCTCACCTTCACCGGCGGGCGGGTGCTCACCACGCTGGGCACGCCGGCCGACTCGCCCGACATCACCCTCCGCGGCCGACGAGCCGCGGGCGAGACGGGCATCCGGTCCGACAGCACCCTCACGCTCAACTCGACCAACGACATCGCGATCGATCAGAACATCGACGTGACCGAGACGCTCGCCCTCAACGCCGACGGCGAGGTGCAACTGGCCGGGGGCGGCAACAGCCGTCGGCTCGACGTCACCGCCAAGAACGGCATCCGGCTCACCGGCGACGTGTCGGTCGGGCAGGGCGGCATGACGATCGACGCCGATTCCGACGCCGACGGGGCGGGCACGTTCGCGGTGCTCTCCGGCGCGCTCTCGGTTGCCCAAGACGCCGCGCTGCGGATCGTCGCGGCCGACGTCCAGCTCGACGGCAGCATCGCGGGTTCGAGTACGACGGACGTGCGGATCGGCCGCTCGACCTCCGGCGATGTTCAGATCGGCGACTTTGTGGACAACGACGGCGGCGACGGCCTGCTCACCATCGATAACGCCGAGCTTGCGCGGATCGCCTGCCGCGACCTGACCATCGGCAACTTCATGCAGGCCGGTCCGCCCGCGGTTAGCAACACCAACACCGCCAACATCGTGGTGGACGGCGTCACGGGCGCGGCCAGCGAGGGCATCGGCGGGCTGACGACGCTCGCCGCGGGCACGGACATCAACTTCAGCGGCGGCGCATCCACTTTCAACCAGCTCACCGCGTCCGCGGGCGGAGACATCACCGTGTCGTCGGGCCTCACGACCGACCGCGCCAGTGCGGGCGATCTGACGCTGACGGCCGACGCCGACGCCGACGATGCGGGCGACCTGATCATCAGCGGTGATGTCTTCACCAAGGGTTCCAACTTCACCGGCTCGGGCGGCGACTTGATGTTGACCGGCCACATCAACACGGCCGAGGACATGGGCTCCGGCGACGCCCGCGGCGACGTGCTCATCAGCAGCACCCGCGACACCATCAACGTCAACAACAACGGCGCGGACGACGCGGGCCGGATGACCATCACCGACGCCGAGCTGCAGAACATCGTCGCGGCCAATCTCACGATCGGCAGCGCCGAATCCACCACCATCAACGTGCGCGACGTGAGCCAGACCGACGGCGCGGGCATCTCCGGCACGACGGGATTCATCTCGGGCGAAACGATCAACCTCAACGGAACCTCCACCTTTGGCGCGCTCAACGCCCAGGCCACGCAGGTCATCAACGTCAACGGCGCCCTGACCACCACACGCGGCGACCTCACGCTCAACGCCAACACCGACGCCGACGACGTCGGCAAAATCACCTTCAACCCCGGCCTGACCCTCGGCTCGGCCGGCGACCTCACGCTCAGCACGCTCAACACCGTGAGCAGTGGGGTCGCGGAGGGCACCGAGGCCGGCGGAGCGTTGACCCTCCGTGCGGCCGGCAACGTGCAGCTCGACACCTCCATCACCAGCGGCGACGGGTCGCTGGTGGTGAACGCCGACAGCGACGCCGACGGGATGGGCACGTTCGGCATGACCGGGATGGGCTCGATCGACGTGGAGATCGGCGACCTGAACATCACGGCCGCGGATATCGATATCCCGACCGCCGGAAACGGCAACGGCCAGATCCGACTGGAGTCGGGCGACATCGCGATCGACCGCTCGACCGTCGGGCGGATCGTGATCGGCGGCTCCAGCCCGGTCGCCGGCGCGATGACCATCGAAAGCGGCGAGCTTCGCAAGGTCCAGGGCGGGAACAACATCACCATCGGCGGGGCCAACACCTCGCGGCTCGACGCCCGCGCCATCAACGGCAGCGACACCCCGCGTGTGCTCAACACCGTCAATCTCCGTGCCCTCGCCGACGGCGGCAGCGACAACCCCGGCATCGTGAAGTTCAACGACGAGGCGCACAGCTTCGTCGCCCTCGACGTGCAGGCCCTCAAGACAATCAAGATCGACAACGGCGGCTCCGTCTCCACCACCGTCGGCGGCATCTCGTTCGACACTACCGGCGCGGGTGGCGGGATCGAGCTCGGCGGGAGCATCAGCGCAACCAACGGCGCGACCACCGCCGATATCGACCTGCACGACGCCGTCCGCCTCACGCGCAACGTCACGCTCACGGCCCGGCGCGACGTTCACCTCTTCTCCACCGTGGACAGCGCCGAGCAGGGCGGCGGCCGTTCGCTCACGCTCGACGCCGGGCGCAAGGCCATCGTCGAGGCCGACGTCGGGCGCACGAAGCGGCTCTCGGGCTTCGGCACGGCCGCGCCTTCGTCTCCGAGCAGCACGTCGGCCGTCACCGAGCTCGGCGGCAACGTGTATACCGATGGCGGTACCGGCGTTCGTTTCCGCAACAACGTGCGGGTGACCGGCACCAGCGTGACCGTGCAGGACGAGGGCGACAACGGCGTATTCTTCTACGGCAACGTCAACGGCCAGAACTCCGGTGCTCAGACGCTCACCGTCATCAGCGACCTCGCGCAGTCGGGCACGGTCGATTCGACCGGTCTGGTCACTGACGCCCGGATCCCCGTGATCGCCTTCGGCGGGAACGTCGGCAACACCACGCCGCTCAAGGCGTTGAACCTCAACACCGGCACGCGCTTGCGGCCCAACGGGACTTCGCAGGCGATCGACGGGCACACGTCGATCCCGCTGGTCTCCACCATCGTGGCCAGGCGAATCACCAGCGGCGGATCGTCCGACGGTCAGTTCGTGTCCTCACTCAGCTCGTCGGACGCGTTCTCGTTCACGACGACCGAGGGCTTCAACATGGGGCAGAACGAGAAGCTGTCGGCCGCGGGCACGCTGACCATCAACGCCGGATCGGCCCGGCTGGGCGACCTGACGGCGTTCACCGGCATCCGGGTGAACTCAAACAACGCGAGCATCCGCACCCGCCCGGCGGGGCTGATCGCCGTCAACGGGACGCGCAACGGCCAGGCGGTCCTGCTCACGCAGATGGACCAGGGGGTGGATTTCGTCGCCAACAACTTCATCGACTTCAGCCACGCGCCCACGCTCGAGGGCGGGGGGCCGACGCCAACGTTCGGTACGGCCTCCGGCGAGCGCAGCAGCGGCACGCTCAACGGGTTCCTCTTCCGGCAGTTCGCTCAGGACGGTTCGGTCATCGACGCGACCACCTTCCAGAGCGGCACGGGAGCCAACCTGGTCAACCTCGACCTCACCAGCAACGGCCCCACCGACACCAACTTCGCCGATTCGATCGCCGGGTTCATCCCCCGCGAGTCGCGGATGAACGACGTCGGTCAGGACACCACGCTCAGCCAGGCCCTGTTCTCCGACCTGACCCAGCTCGGCGTCAACCCGAGGAACCTTGGCGGCGACGAACGGCTGGCGAGCCTCGTCGGCTGGTCCACATACGACGACTACCCGATGCAGCTCAGCGCCGACGAGCCGCCGCTGTTCACCACCGTGAACCGCCTGCCCGACGAGCGCACGCGCCGGGTGGTGCAGGAATACCGCGCCCTGGTCACCAAGCCGGTCACCAACCCCGAGACCGGCGCGGTGACCGACCAATCGCAGAAGGCCGCGATCAAGAAGGTGTTCGAGGAGGCTGTCAAGGACTACCGCGTGGCACGCAACCAGCCGACCGGCGTAGTCGATCCGGTCTCACTCCGCGAGTTCGTGGACCGCACACCCGCCCACACCGAGGCCAAGGACTACGCCGACAGGCTCTCCAAACTACTGGGCGACATCGAGCTGCTCGGCCTTGTGGGCAAGGAGCTCACGCTGGCCAAGCAGCAGATCCTCCGCGACCTGCGCCCCAGCGGCTTGCAGACCATCCGAAACATGGAGATCTTCGTTCGCACCCAGCCCGATCAGACCAAGCCGGACGGGATGCCGATCGATGGTCCGCAGCCATGAACCGTCCCGTGCGGTGGCGGTGCCGCAGTGGAGCCTGTCCACCGCGGTGGGACGTGGTGCGCGGAGGGAGATGCTGACTCTTCGGTCCATCTCCGCGACCTACACGTTGCCGCGGTGAAACGTGGGCCGACCGGAACGGACAGCATCTACGATCATGTTGATGCTGCCCATCATCGCCGCCGCCCTGTCACTCGCGGCCACGCCGCCTTCCCAGCCGGCCGGTCTTCCGGTGGTGACCGTCGATCGCGACAACGTCTCGATCGATCGATCATGTCGCCTTGTGGTCCCGGCCGGCCTAGTCATCGACGACGCCGACGACAACGGTGTCGTTCACGTCGAGGCGGACAACGTTGTGGTCGAGTTCGTGGACGGATCGGTGCTCTCTGGTGCTTCCATCGCAGCCGCCGACGACTCGCTCCGCGGCGTCGGCGTGCGGATCGACGGTCGTCGCGGTGTGAGCATCAAGGGGGCGGCGATCAACGGCTTCCGCTGCGGCATCCTCGCCACCAAGACCGACGGCCTGACGATCGACGGGGCGCGGATCGACCGCAACTTCCGCCAGCGCCTCCGCTCCACGCCGCAGGCCGAGGACGCGGCCGACTGGCTCCGGCCGCACGAGAACGACCGGCAGCAGTGGCGGAGGGACTACGGGGCCGCTGTCTGCATTGAGGACTCCGCGGGCGTCACTGTTCGCGGCCTGCTCGTCCGAAACTCGCAGACCGGCATCATCCTCGACCGCGTAAACGACTCGAAGGTCTACGACTGCGACTGCTCGTTCCTCTCGGGCTGGGGGCTGGCGATGTGGCGGTCTTGC
The DNA here is from genome assembly GCA_964630785.1 of uncultured Phycisphaeraceae bacterium. Taxonomy (GTDB): domain Bacteria; phylum Planctomycetota; class Phycisphaerae; order Phycisphaerales; family UBA1924; genus JADLCX01. Next base: position 138,753 of record CAZVZG010000007.1, read on the forward strand.
CGGAATCTTGTTAGCCGCAACGCCCTCGACTTCTGCGTCCGCGGCTACTCGCACGGCGTGTACAACCGCGGGCAGGATTCCGCGGGCATCCTGTGCTTCGAGCAGTGCTCCAACAACCAGTTCATCGCGAACTCCGCGACGCACTGCGGCGACGGGTTCTTCGGTTTCGCCGGTCGCGAGGCGCTCGGCGAAGCGAGGGCCCCCCGCGAGGGGTTCGACTACACCGGGAGAGGCTGCAACACCAACGTGCTCTTCGACAACGACTTCTCCGATGACGCGGCCCACGGGATCGAGGTCACGTTCTCCTTCGACAACAGCATCATCAGCAACCGCATCGCCGACAACGCGATCTGCGGCGTGTGGGCCGGATACTCCCAGCGCACGCTCATCGCCGACAACACGATCGCCGACAACGGACGGCCCGGCGCCGCCGAGGGAGGCGGTATCAACATCGAGCACGGCTCGCGCAACACGATCTCCGGAAACCGCTTCTCCGGGAACAGCGTCTCGATCTCGCTGTGGAACGACGACGACGGTGACCTGCTCAAGGGTCCGTGGGCGAAGGCCAACCATCGCGGCTCAACCGACAACCTGATCCTGCGAAATACCTTCGACCACGAGCCGGTGTATCTCCGCTTGCGACAGACCACGGGCACGCGTAGCGAGGCGAACACCTTTGTCGGCACACCCGATAAGGCGGACCTCGACGAGTCCTCCGACCTGAGCATCGTTACCAAGCCAACAGAGGCGGTCGCCTCCCCCGACACACCTCCGATCCTCGCCCCCGTCGGAGAGCACAAACCCGTGGGCGTGCGGAGCGACCTTGCCGGCAGAGACCAGATCATCATGGGCGACTGGGGGCCGTGGGATCATCGCTCGCCGATGATCAGGCTGCTGCGTTCCACCGGGTCCGCCGACATCTACGAGTTCTACGGCGACGTGGGCGCGGTCGATATCGACATCACCGAAGGCCAGGGCGACCTTCAGACCGAACTCGGTACGGTCGAGCCCGGCCTTCCGCGCACGTTCCTGCTCCGGCCTCGACCCGGCGTGCCCGTGCTGCCCTACGCCGTCCGCGTCCGGGCCCGCGGCATCGATCGGACGATCCGCGGCACGTTCCTGCACGCGCCGTGGGTCGCTTCCATCTTTGCGTTCAAGGCCGACCCCCGCACCGAACTTGAAGGCTGGCGGGCCGAGAGCCGCGGGCCGGGCGCCATCACGTTTCCGTGCGACGACCTGGGCTGGATGCGGTTCGGCCCGCGCGGGCCGCGCGATCTGCCCTTCCTTCGCGACGCGGGCGCGAACGGCACTGCGCTCCCGGGCAACACCCGCTTCGGCGTCGTCGCAAGGGCTCGATTGACCCTGCCGGCGGGCCGCTGGCGGGTGACCACCGTGAGCGACGACGGGATCCGCGTCATCATCGGCGATCCGGGCGACAAGCCGGTGATCGAGAACTGGACTCAGCACGCCCCGACCCGCGATGTCGGCACGTTCGATCAGGCGATCGCCGGCCCGGTCGGGATCACCGTCGAGTATTTTCAACTCGACGGGCTCGCCACGCTGGAGTTCGGTTTGGAGAAGGTCGAACCTTCGCCCGAGCCCGCGTCCGCGCCAGCCCCGGTTACTCCAGTTCCTTGATGTACAGGTTGCCGAACTGGATCCGTCCGTCGTGCTTCTGCAGCGCGATCGGGCCCTCCGCCGCCACGCCGGGCAGTTGGGCGTTCTCGATCACCGTCTTTCCGTTGAGCACGACGGTCAGGCGGTCGCCCTTCATCGTGATGACAAAGCGGTTCCACTGACCGATCGGGGCGTCCGCGGCCACCTTCGGCGTCACGCCCGCGCGGACCTCCGGCGACATCTTCGGGTCGGTGCGGTACCCGTACACCTCGCCGCTGCCGACCGGCCAGCACCAGATGTTGACCTGGCTTTTGCTGCTGCCGCGCAGATAGATGCCGCTGTCGCCCGCGTCGCGGACCTTGACCACTTCCTCCTTGCCGCCGGCGTCCTTGCCCTGCTCGCCGTTGGGGAGGATGACAGGCCGCTCGGATTCTGGCACGTCATCCGGCTTGGTGGTCCACCTCCAGTCCGCGATGAGCACAAAGTCCTTGTACGACCGCTCGGTCCACAGGTCGTCGCCCTTACCGTCGGTGACGATCGTCCAATCCTCGGTGGTCCAGTGCCCCTCGTGCGCCGGTCCGAACTTCCACCCGCTGAAATCGCCGCCGAAGATCGGCCGGAAGCCCTCGTCGGCGTTCGCCACCTCATCGGCCGGCAGCGAGGGCTCGCTCGGCGGCAGCTCTCGGACCCGCAGGTTCCGGAAATGGATCTCCGACCCTTCGCTCTCCAGGCAGATGTACCCCTTCCGCGGTCGGCAATCGTGGCCGCGGGTCACGACCTTGCCGTTGACGGCCAGGCTCACGTTCCCGTTGTTCACCTCCACGCGGTAGTGGTTCCACTCGGGGGCGGGCTTCATCCGCTTCTCGGTCGGGTACGCGCGGCTGCCCCCCTTGGGGCGCGGGTTCTCCGGCGTCATCTTCGCGCCGTGGATGGGGAAGATGTCCCCGTCGCTCGTGTACCAGTCGCTCTCGGCGCCGTCCATGACCTGCACCTCGATCGCGCGGGTGTAGGGCTGGCCGCGCACCGGCAGGGCGTCGCTGCACACGAACACGCCCGAGTTGCCGCCCGCGTGGAGGTGGCGGAATTCCAGTTCGAGCACGAAGTTCTCGTACATCCGCGGCGTGCGGAGCAGGGCGGTCGGGTGTCCCGAGCAGACGATCATCCCGTCGCGCACGCTCCATGTGTCCTTTCCGCCGTTGACGTTGATCCACTCGGAGAGGTCGTGCCCGTTGAAGAGGGGCGTCCATCCTGTTTCGGTGTCGGACGCCGCGCCGACGGGCTGGCCTTGTGGCGTCGCGGGCTGGGCTGGGGCGGAGTTCGCGATCAACGAGCCAAACGCGGCCACGATCATGAGACATTGCGTCAACGACATGCGAGAACCTCCGCGGAAGGATGGGCGGAATGCGCTCGCAGTCTACCAGTTTGCTGCCGCTCGGGCTTAGGCGTGGTCCACGGCGTACCGCCTTCGCCGACCCGCCACCGCCCCCAACCCCACCGCTCCCGCCCACACGTCCGCGGGCACGCCGCCGCCGAGCACGCCCGCTCGCGGGGCCTCGACGCTCGACGTGATCGGCGCGCCCGGATCGGCGATCGGCAGGATCCAGGTCCGCAGACTGTCGAGTTTGACGCTGAAGGCCCAGTTCCCGTACACCGACGAGCCGAAGCCCGTGACGCTGACCGCCACCCCCGCCAGCTCCAGCGAACCGTCCGCGGCGTACACGAACAGCCCGGCACCCGAGTCGTTGACGGCGAAGATCGCCTCGTTGGGCACGGCCTCGGCGCTGGCAGGGTTGTCGAACCGCACGCTTATGAGCGACCCGACGCCCTCGATCGTGTTCATGCCCCAGGTTTCCTGGTGCGGGCCCGTCCACGCGTAGCCGTTGTTGTACGTGGGCGCGCCCGTGACGCCGCAACCGCCCAGCACGCCCACGTCGCCGCTGGTCACGCCCGTCGCGATCCGGTGGTACCCGGGTAGGGTTTCGGCGACGCGGATGAGCTCGATGTCCTGCGAGGGGTGCGGCACGATCTCGACCGCGCGGTACTGCACTCCGCGCATGGTGAAGAACCCGCCCACGCTCCCGCCCACGTGCTTGGCCGAGATGATCCAGTTGGGGCCGATGCACACGGCCGACGAGCCGTTCCACGAACCGACGTAGCCGTTGAGCGGCCTCTGCATCGGATCGTGGCCCGCGACCACGACGCCGTGCGCCCGCGGCACCCACGCGAGCGTCCCGACGACCCCGATCGCGCCGAGGGCCGCCGCACGCCGCATTCGCGGCCGTGATACGAAGGCGCTGCCGGTTTGTGTCCCCGCGACGGTTCCCATGGTCGGCTACCGCCCTATCGGCGGCGCGGGAGGGGCGGCAGAGGGCGGATGCGCGTTGCGGGAGCGATCGCGCGGAAGCTGTGCGCCTGCTGCGGCCGGAGCCGGACCTGACGCTCGCGATGATTCGCGCGGCTGGACGCTCTCGCGTTATCGGAGCACCGCCTCCACCCCTCCCCGCTCTTACGCGGGGCGGACGCCCTTGTAGAGCTGTTTCACGCGCTCGACCTGCTGCTTGCGCACGTTGTCAAGCACCGATCGCGGCACGCGATAACTCGCCCCGTCCTGGGTCACGTTCGAGCAGTGTTCGACCAGGCACTGATACAGCAGCTTGAACGCATCCCGCGGCTGGTGCATCTGGTCGAGCGCATCCACCAGGTCCTGCCGCGTGACGTCCTCGGCGAAGAGGTCCAGAAGCGACAACGCCCGCGGCTCGCCGTCGGTCTCGGAGGCTCCCGTGGATGGGATTGATGAGGAAGATGAAGCGGTTGTGGGGGCGGTGGTGGTGGGGGCGACGGCGCGGCAGGCCTGGATCCGCGCGTTGCACAGGTCGTAGAGCATCGGGCCCGTCCACGACAACCGCTCGACAAGGTTCTGCTTGTCGAGCCGCGCTTCCTGGAAGAACGAGCTCGACTCGCGGAACAGCGCGTGCCGCAGCTCCATCGGCAGCAGCAGCTTCACGCCGAGCCCGGGGTGTTGCAGAAACTTGTGGTTGAGCAGGGGCCAGACGACCGCGCGCATCCGCTCGGGGTCGCCGCGGATCGCCGTGGGCTCGTCCACCCGATCCACCAGCACGAGGATGCTCGTGTACCCGAACGGGCGCAGCACTCGCTGCACGCGGTCGATCATTTCGTAGCGCACTTCCTCGGCGCTCGTCATCGGGATGATCGTGCCGTCGATCAGCGAGGGCGGCAGTTCGCGGATCGATCGACCGAACGACATGTCGCCGCGGGGGATCACCCGCACCTGCTTGCGAACCCGGTGGCCCAGGCTGATGTGCCGCAGCCGGTCGTACACCGATCGCTTCACCAGCGTCGCCAGGTAGAGCGCGGTGGCCGCCGCAAGCGTGTAGAGGAACCAGTCGGGCACCGGCGGCCAGCTCAACAGCGGGGGCTTTCGCGTGAGGCCGATGTACACCAGCGCCGCGGGAACCAGCCACCCGATGTACGCGAGCACCGTCCAGACGAGCAGCCCGGTCGGGACGCTCAGCCGCAACGAGCGGCGGAGGCGGCGGGTCCGCGCGTCGGCACGTTCCGGCCTGTCGTAGATTGCCTGGAGCAGGAGCACGTCCTGCCGGTAGCCCGTCTCGAGTTTGCGCATCCGCTTGCGGGCGTCGTCGCCGAGGTCCAACCCCGCGGCCGCGCCCGCCGCGGCGCCAGCCTCGCCCGCGATCGCGACCGGATGGCCGCCCGCGCTCGCGGTCGCGGCGCGCTGGTCGCGACGCTCGCGCAGCACCGCGTCCACCAGCCGCGGCACGACGATCGAGAGCATCGCGTCGATGTGGTCGACGAGCCGGAACCGCAGCAGCGGCGATTCGGGGGCTCCGGCCTTGCTCTTGCGTTCAACGGGGGTCCGCTCGCAGAACCGATCGAGGATCGGGTTCAGGTCGTCGTAGGGCACCAGCAGGCACTTATTCTGCGGGTTGGCGCGGTTGTACACGGCGATCCGGTCGGTGAGCTGGATGCGGATCGCGGTCTTGCCGCTGCCCTTCTCGCCGAAGACGATCGAGGTCGATGGGCGAGAGAGCTCGCCGAGGATCTTCTCAAAGTCCGGGTGAGTTGTAGCGCTGAGCCCACCGGCGACTGTGCGACCGGACATGACGCCCGCGTCCGCCGCGCCCGAGATGCCCTCCAGCCGCCAGAACACCGGGTCCTGACGCGCCTCCTCGCCCTTGAACGGGTTCTCGGCGATCTTCCAATGCTCGAAGAACGTCGTCAGGTTCATGGCGGTGCGGGGCAGAAGGAGCGCTTCAAGTCAACGCGGATCGACGCGAGCCCAGGTGGGGGGGAAGGGGCACGCATCGACGGGCCCGGAACGAGCCCAGCAAAGCATAACCGAGATCGGTCGCGCGGTAACTGCGCTGCGGCCGATAACGCCCGCCGATCAGTGATCGACGCGGACGCCCAGCAGTGGCGAGAGTCGGGAGAAGGCCACGTCGAGCGTCTTGCGGTCCTTGGCCTCGAGGTTCAGCCGGAGCAGGGGTTCGGTGTTGGACTTGCGGACGTTGCACCACCACCCGCCCGGTCCCGCGGGCGAGGAGGACTTGTCGAAGAAGTCGATGGTGACGCCGTCGAGTTCATCGACGTGCCCGCCGACGCCGAAGTCCTGCTTGAGCTTGGCCAGCGCGCCGTCCTTGTCCTCGATCGTGAAGTTGATCTCGCCCGACTGCGCGTACCGCTTGAACGGGGCCACGAGCTGGCTCATCCGCTTGCCGGTCTGCTTGAGCATGGTCAGCACCACGCACATCGCGATCGCGCCCGAATCGGCGTTGAAGTTGTCGCGGAAGTAGAAATGGCCGGAGAGCTCGCCGCCGAACACGGCGTTGTGCTCGCTCATCGCCGCCTTCATGAACACGTGGCCCACACGCGACCGGACCGGCGTGCCGCCGTCCTTGACGATCTCGTCGAGCACCGCCTTGGTCGATCGCAGGTCGTAGACCACCGCGGGCCTATTGCTGTTCCCTATCCCCCCCCCGCCCTTTCCCTTGAGGAAATAGCTCGCCAGGAGCGCGGTCAGGTGATCGCACCCGACGGGGCCGCCGGTCTCGTCGATCACGACGCACCGGTCGGCGTCGCCGTCATAGCAGAACCCGGCGTCGGCCTTCTCCTTGACCACGCGCTCGCGCACCATCGCCAGATTCGCGGTCACAAGCGGATTGGGCTCGTGCACGAACTCGCCCTTGGTGTTGTCGAAGTTGACCTCGACGATCTCCAGGTTCGACGCCGGGCCAATCGGGCACTTCTTGCCGAACACCATCGGGATCATCGTACCGGCCATGCCGTTGGACGCGTCGATGACGATCTTGAGCTTGCCCGCGCCGGAGAGGTCGAGGAACCCGCGCACGTGCCGCGCGTAGGCCTCCCACAGGTTGCGTTCCTCGGAACGCCCGCCCGCGGGCTGAAGCGTCGCCTTGTCCACCATCGCCGCGTGCTTGCGCACGTCCGACAGGCCCGTCGTCTCGCCCACCGGCTTGGCCTTGCGCTTGGAGACCTTGAATCCGTTGTACTGCGGCGGGTTGTGGCTGGCGGTGCACATCACGCCGCCGGTGCAGTCAAGGTGGTTGACGGCGAAGTAGATGAACGAGGTGTCCACCAGCCCCACGTCGATCACCTGCCCGCCCTGGTCGCAGATGCCCTTGATCAGCGCCTTGCACAGGCTCGGCGAACTCTTGCGCATGTCGCGCCCGACGACGATGTTCTTCATCATCGGGCTGGTCTCGCCCGCGCTCGCGGCGTCGTTCAGCAGAAACTTCGAGATCCCGTACCCGATCTGCCACGCCATCTTTTCGTCGAGCGGATCGGGGTACGTGCCGCGGATGTCGTAGGCCTTGAAGACTTTTCCGAGCATGTGGGGCTCCATCGGGCTCGCCGGGGTGCGGCGAACCGGGTGAAAGGGCCCAAGGGTAGCGGCGAAGGCTTCCGGCGGCCATGTTGTTAGGTTGATTATCGGGTTTCGTCTGTGGGACGGCACCACGAAGCCGCTTCCCTGGGCGGCTTCGCGGTGCCGAAGCACGTTCGCCACCCGAGCGTCGCTTTCGCTCAGAACCCGTCCGTTCCATCCGCAGTTAGTTCCTCCACCGCCACGCCCTCCGGCAACGCATCGAGGAACAACTTGCCGTACCGGGCCGTGCGGACCCGCGGGTCGAGCACCACCACTCGTCCCTTGTCGGTCTTGCTGCGGATGAGGCGGCCGAACCCCTGCTTGAACCGGATGATCGCCCGCGGCAGCGAATCGTGCATGAACGGGTTGCCGCCGGTGTCCTCGATCCGCTCCAGCCGCGCCTGCGTCAGCGGGCGGTCGGGCGGCTCGAACGGCAGGCGCGTGATGACCACGTTGCGAAGTCGCTCACCGCGCACGTCCACGCCCTGCCAGAAGCTCGCCGCGCCGAAGAGCACCGCGTTCTCGCTCTGCGTGAACTGCTTGAGGATGTGCTGGCGCGAGCCGTCGCGCCCCTGGACGAACACCGGCATCCCGTCGTCTTCCAGCCCCGCGCGCAGCCGGTCCGCGACGGCGTAGAGCGTGCCGAAACTGGTGAAGAGCACGAACGCCCCGCCGCGAGTGGCGCGGACGTGGCGATCCACCCTCGCGGCCAGCGCGCCGTTGTAGTCGCGCGGGCCCGAGCCGCCGCCCCTTCCGCCGTCGGTCGTGTTGGGGTTGGGCATCGAAAGGTCGATGACCACCCGGGCCTGGCGGGCATAGTCGAACGGTGAGCCCAGTTGCAGCGTGGCCGCGTCGTCGATGCCCAGGTTCGTCATGATGTGAGAGAACGCGGCCTCGGCCCGCTCGGGGTGATCCTCCCCGCGCACAGTGCGTGTGGCGAGCGTGGCGGAGGTCAGCACGATGCCGGGGCGGCGTGCGATCGGGGTGGGGGTGGGGGGGGCGGGCTCGGACGACGCGGGCTCGGTCCCGGCTTCGTCCTCTCCGAACGCCGCTTCGACCATCGCGGCCATCTCGGCCTCGAACTCGTCCCCGGCGTCCGGCGGCGGCGGGCCGTTGCCGTCCCGCTCCTGTGGTGGTGGGGGTGGTGGGGCGAAGAGCGCTCTCCGGAGAATCGGCGCGACCTCGACCGGCGCGCACGCCAGCGTCACCCGCGGTCCGAGCCGGCTCAGCCGCTGCTGGTGCTCGACATCCACCCAGTACACGAACCCGTCCAGCGTCTGGTTGACCAGCGAGTCGGCCGTCTCGGCGATCTCCGAGGCCCGCTTGGCATAACTGTTGAGCTCGAACTTGTCCACTTCCTCCTCCATCGCGTCGCGGATGGACCGCAGCCGCAGCGCCAAGTCGCGCATCGCGGGCGAGAGGGTGTTGTCGATCACGCCGGGCTGGCGGATGCGCCCGGAGGCCTCGCGCCGGCTCTCGGCGTACGCGAGCAGGTCGTCGAAGAACTGGCGTGACGCCTCCTCGGCCATCTCGCACAGGCAAGCCGCCCGGTCCACCGTCTCGGCGTCCGCGATCCGGAGCGATTTCTCCAGCAGGTAGCCCTTGCGCTTGCGCGGTTGGTACAGCGTCCGCAGAAGCCGCGACACCCGCGGCTGCGAGAGCGAGAGCCCGAAGTGCTCGCACGCGGCGTCCTCCAGACCGTGCGCTTCGTCGAGGATCACGTGGTCGTACGGCGGCAGCACGCCGCCCGCCACGCCGCGGGCCCGCAGCGCCAGGTCGCTGAAGAACAGCGCATGGTTGCAGACGATCAGGTTGGCCCGTTCCAGTTCGCGCCTTGCGCTCTGGTAGAAGCACTGCTTGTAGGTGGGGCACTTGCGCCCCATGCAGTTGTCCGAGTCCGACCGGGCGTGCTCCCACACGTCGGGCCGCTCCAGCGCGGGCAGCGTCGAGAGCGTGCCGTCCTGGGTGGTGTACGCCCACTCCTCGATCACGTGCAGGCTGTGGCGCTGCTCGGCGTCGAGCAGCCGTTCCTGCCTCTGGCTGGCCATCTGCAGCCGTCGCACGCTCAGGTAGTTGCCCCGACCCTTGGCGAGCACCGGGACCAGCGGCGGCACCTTCAGCCCGTCATCCCGCTGGAGCTCCCACTTCTCCAGCGACGCGGCCAGCAGCGGGATGTCCTTTTGGATCAACTGCTCCTGCAGCGAGATGGTCGCCGTGGCGACGACCACCTTCTCGTTCCGCAGAAGGCAGCGCATGATCGCGGGCACCAGGTAAGCGAAGCTCTTGCCCACGCCCGTGCCAGCCTCGACCAGCAGCGTGCGGCGGGATTCCAGCGTGTCCGCCACCGCGCCGGCCATCCGCAACTGCTCGGGGCGAGATTCAAACTCGCCGGATGAAGTGGCCACTTTGGCCGCGACTGGCCCGCCGATGCCCAACACCGCGCCCGGCGAAACGAGCGGGCGTACTGGGGGTGGTGTCGAGGGGTCGAGAGGTGACGCGGGCGCTGACATCGTGGTGGTAGAGATTGATGAAGCATGGCGCAATGGTGTCGGCCAAGCCCCAGATCATTGGCTTGCCGGACGACCGCCACAGAGCGTTGTGCGATGGAAAAGAGAGCGTACCGCCGCCCCCTCCTCCCCGCCTCCCCCAGAGCCAGCATCACTTCACGTCGCGCCCTCGAACGCCGTCGAGGGTTGCGTTGAAGAGCCCAAACCACGGAGTCGCCACCACCGTCCAGCGCGGCCGGAGTTCTTGCGGCGGGGCGAACGCCTGTTCCTCCGCAGTGTCGCCGCGAACGGCTATCGAGTGGCCGTCGCAGAAAGCCGCCACAGGCCGTTCGTTCGCAGTCCATTCGGCGCGTTCCCAGTTGGCCTCGACCAGAAGCGCCTTCTTGCTCGGCCAACTGACTTCCGCCACGGTGGTAGCGCCGAACTGGTTGGGGACCGACTCTCGCGTTCGCGGATTCCAGAACTCCGGGCGTGTTGTGAACGCAAGGCCGTAGTAGAAGTTCGCCCAGTACCCACGCGATTCGCCGCGAGGGGCAAACGCCTTGGAGCGCGTGTCGCTGTTGTAATAGCCGTCGGCGAGCGCGATGTTCCACGCGAAGATCGTGTCGCAGAACCTCGCGTTGTAGCGGCCCCCATCCTTCGCGGTGAACACTGTGATGTCTCCGCTCCATGGGTCGGTCAAAAAAGGGTGACAGTCGCGGTAGTCGAGCGCGTAGACAAAGAACACGGCGGCGTGCTGACCGCCACGGGCCAGCATTTCCGCTTCTGTGGCGGCCCGCCGACCCCCGCGCAGGCTCGGGCTCACGACGGCGATGAGCACACCGACAATGAGGACGGCGACGAGGACCTCGGTGAGTGTGAAAGCGCGCCCGTAAGGCAGAAGAGGCTCGCGGCGTTGCGTCCCAGAACCGCCATTGGGCTTTCTATGGCGATACCTGAAAGAGGGCCGCCGCAACCGCAGTGGGGTCGTCCATAGAAGGTGAGTTGCCACAGGTATGCTCCCGTGAAACACGCGACAAGCAAGATCGACAACCACGCCACTTTTCGGCGCGCGACTCCGGCCATCCACGCCGCGCTCGCGAACAGTTCGAGCGGTGGAACCAACACCACCAGCGCAACGGCGGCAAAGGGCGGCAATCCTTTCCAAGTGTCGAGCGCGTCAAAGAACGCGGGAAGGTCGGACGCCTTGAGCGCACCCAGCACAAGCATGGTTGACATGCCCACCCAAGCCAAGACCGCCTTGTGCTGTGGCGCGAGCCTATTCATCGCATCCTGTGGTGGGCGGGCACGGATCTACGGGAGTCGAGCAGTCGTCGCCGATCAGCGTGTGCGGGAAGAACCCGCTGCTGATCTGGTTTGAGAGCGTGCAAATGTGGTTCGGAAGAACGCAGATCGGGTCCTGATACTCGCACCAGACAGGGTTCGTCTCATTACCGAGATTTGTCTTTCCGGAACCCCCAGGCAGCACCGACGAGCCGGCATGGACAACCGGGTTGCTGATGAACACCCGACAACACGGGGTTCCGGCGGGGCAATCTCCGGGAATGCAGTAGTCGTTGATCTGCAGTTGCCCGCAGCAAGGAACCGTCACCAGCCGGAAGCACGCGCTGCCGCTTCCACCGCCCGCGACCATGCCCGTGGCGACCAGACCGATCGCCAATGCCCAGCTTCGCCTGTTCATGTTGCTCCTTTCAGTCCGGACTTTCGACGTTGCCAACGCACCAAGACCACCCCGGCGACCACAACCGCTCCGGTCAGCAGGCCCCACCACCGCAAGGCCGTCCGCGTCGCGGTCCGCGACGGCTCCGACGAGGTCACGACACGCTTCCCGCCTTGCAGTTGGCTCCTGACGTGCCGTGACCCTCGGGCGTCGTCGATGAGTCCGATGACCGCCGATCCGCGCGCAAGGTCCGCCGCGCCATCCGTCGGCACACGCACCGCGTCCCGGAGTTCGGCGAGCGAGATCGGCCCTCTGGCCTCAAGCACATAGCGTTGCCTGGGGCGTCCGTTGGCCAGTTGCACCACCTCGACGGCACGCCCGTCCTCGTAGCGTGAGTCGAGCTGGGTGACCAGCCGATCGGTCCCGACGGGCATGTCGTGAACGATGCGGGTGATGTGGAAGCCGTCCGAGGTCGTTCCCTCGAGGCGGAGACTCTCGCCCTCGATCTCGGCCGCGGCGTGCCACCGACCGTCGCCCGACTCCGACACGCGCGGGGTCGGGGCCACGCGAGCCAATCGCCCGAGGATCGACAATCCCGAGGTGCCAAAGATCGCCAACGTGACCCAAAAGCCCGGCGCCATCTGCGTGAAGTCGTAGCCCGGAGTTATACCCGGACCGGATGGGAAGATCGTCAACTGACCGCCGACCGCCCACTGCCACAGCACGTCACCAGCAACCGCGCAGTCGATCTTGGCGCTGCCGGGAAAGTAGTCGGTGTTGAGCCTCCAGACCGGCCCCTGTTTCCAGAACTCGTAGCGCGTGCCCGTCGGTGTCCCCGCGCGTCGGGTCAGGTATTCCTCCACCTTCATCCGGTCTGGGTGCTGCGGGTGCCCCTTGATCTCGGCCATCAATCGTGACAGTTCCGCGTCGGACGGGATGTACTCGTCCAGCACGCGGAGTTTCAGGTTGATCGGCTCCGCGGCCACCTTTTCGGGGTTGGCCGCGAGATTCCAGACTTTGTCGAGTTCTTCCTGCGACGACCGAGTCTGGCCGCTTACAGTCGCCGAAGCAAGCAGGGCCGCCAATACCGATGCTGCGAAGCGGACCATCGCCATAGTCATCAGAATACAAAAAAAAGTCAATGTCAAGGCTCAGGTTATAGGTTCCTACTTGTGATAAATTACACCTGTTTGGGGTGATGCCGAGGCAGCCGAGCAACTGATGTGGCGTGCTTCACGGGGCAAACCAAAGCAACTCCGCTTTCGCCCGCCGCCTACGCCACGCCCCGCGATCTCCCGGTCGCCGGCGTGGGCTCCTGCTCGACCCATACCGGTTCGAGCTGGAGGGCGAAGCTCCGCCGGCGCGATCGGTCCCGCGTGCGTGTCTCGCCCGCCGCGAGCCGGATCATTGCGCGGAAGATGACCATGCCGCCGAGCATCACGACCATCGACGCGAACGTGTGCGCGCCGGACATGCCCCCTCGCTCCGCTGCGTCGAAGGCGACCACGTCCCAGGTCGCGTGCAGGGCGATGGCCGCGATGAACCCGCTGGCGACCCGGCGCCACCATCCGCGACGTCCGAGTTTCATGTAAGAAAGTCCGAACGCCGCGATGCCGCCCATGCACAGGTGGCCCGCGAGTCTCACGGGCTCGGTCGCCGGAAGGAAATGCGGGTTGGCGCCCGAGAGGAGAACGATCGATTCTTCGAGGGCGGCGCCGAGTCCGGCGAAGGCTCCGTATACCAGCCCGTCCATCGGGTCGTTGAACCACTTCGGCCGCAGGCCGATCACCAGCACCACGGCGGTCAGTTTGGAGGTCTCCTCGGTGATCGCGGCGACCATCGCCATCGACGAGTTCCAGTGGTCGGCCGCGAGCGGGCCGAGATTCCGCATGATTGCGATTTGTGCCAGCCCGGCCAACCACATGCCCACAGCGCCCAGCACGGCCGCGAGGATCAGCGCCGGCACGGGTTCTCGGTCGTGCATGTCATACCGATAAACCTGCACCCCGAAGACGACGGCGCAGGCGATCAGCATGAGGTACAGCAGCATGTCGGGTTCCGCCACGCCCTCTCCCGGGCGGCTGGGGCTAATCGGCCCGGTCGGAACTCGACTTCTGGGAACCCTTCGATCCCACGCCCAGCGGCAGGCGGGCCGGCTCCCCATCCTTACGCGGGTACAGCCGCGGCGTCCGGATTGTCTTTTCCAGCACGACCACGCGCCCGGTCGGGGTCGGCACGGTCTGCCCGTGGCGGAGCCCGATCAGCCCGAGCGCCTTGCCGGATTCTTCGAGTTCCTGGTCCGCCCTGGCCCCCTTGACCGCCAGCACCACCCCGCCGGGGCGCACCAGCGGGCCGGCGAGTTCGGTGACCACGGCCAGATGCCCCAGCGCGCGAGCTGTCGCGGCGTCGTACCGCTCCCGGTGCGCCCGGTGGTCCTGACCCACGCGCTCGGCGCGGTCCTGCACCACCGTGATGTTCGACAGACCCAGGGCCGCGGCCGTGGCTTGCAGGAACGCCGCCTTTTTCCCTGTCGCCTCCACCAGCGTGAAGCGAGCATCGGGCATCACGATCGCCAGCGGGATCGCCGGCACGCCGCCGCCGGAGCCGATGTCGATGACCCGCAGCGGTTCCGCGGCCGCCGATGCTTCCGGCTCGATGCTCGCCAGCAGCGGCATCAGCGTCATCGCGTCGAGGACGTGCTTCATCCACGCGGCCGCGGGATCGGTAATCGCGGTCAGGTTGGTGGTCTTGTTGGCGAACAGGAGCAGCCCGAGGAACCGTTCCAGCCGCTCCAGATCGGCCGGCCCGAACTCGATCCCCATCTCGGCCGCGCCGGCGAGGAACTCCGGGGTGGGGGGCATGGAAGGCGGGGCGGCGTCGGCCTCGACAGGAGGGCGAGCAGCCGGTCGGTGGCCTGGCGGCGGTGCCTGTGCCGGACGAGGTGACTGGGGCTGGCCGGGACGAAATCGGGGCTTGGATCGATGGGAGGGAGGGGGCATCGGCAGGGCCATCGTAGCGGCGCTTGATCCCCACCCGGTCGAACCGCGAACACACGGCCGCGGCCACCAAGTCCCCGCCTCCCTGCCAGTTCGGCAGGCAACCCGGCCCGCGGGGTCCTCGCGGCGGTCCAAACGAGTGGGCAATGGGGGCGATCCGAAGGCATTCCGACCGATGGACTGGCACGCCGGTTGCCCTGCCGGAGGAGACAGTCCATCGAAGTCAGGCCCGCCCGCGCGCCGGTCAGGCACCGGGCGGAGGAAGGAACGTTCATGAGCAAGATCATCGGCATCGACCTCGGCACCACCAACTCCTGCGTCGCCGTCATGGAAGGCGACCAGCCCAAGGTCCTGATCAACTCGTCGGGCAGCCGGACCACCCCATCGGTGGTGGGCTTCACGTCCAAGGGCGAGCGCCTGGTGGGCCAGCCGGCCAAGCACCAGCAGGTGACCAACCCGCAGAACACCATCTTCTCGATCAAGCGGTTCATGGGCCGCCGGCGCGCCGAGGTTTCTTCGACCGTCGAGGGCGGCTACGGAAAGGCGGGCAACGAGGAGAGCAAGGTCCCCTACACCATCACGGGCGGGGCGCAAGAGTTCGTCCACGTGAAGGTGAACCAGGGCGAGTTCACGCCCCAGCAGATCAGCGCGTTCATCCTTCAGGACCTCAAGAAGACCGCCGAGGACTACCTCGGCGAGAAGGTTGACCGCGCCGTCATCACCGTCCCCGCGTACTTCAACGACGCCCAGCGACAGGCCACCAAGGACGCCGGCGAGATTGCCGGTCTCAAAGTTGAACGCATCATCAACGAGCCCACCGCGGCCGCGCTCGCGTACGGTCTCGACAAGAAGAAGAACGAGAAGATCGCCGTCTTCGACCTGGGCGGCGGCACGTTCGACGTGTCCATTCTCGACGTGGGCGAGGGCGTGTTCGAGGTGCTCAGCACCAACGGCGACACTCACCTGGGCGGCGACGACTGGGACCAGCGCCTGATCGACTTCCTCGCCGAAGAGTTCCGCAAGAAGGAAGGCATCGACATCCGCAAAGACCCGATGGCTCTGCAGCGGCTCAAGGAGGCCGCGGAGAAGGCCAAGATCGAGCTCTCCACGATGCAGGAGACGACGGTCAACCTGCCGTTCATCACGGCCGACCAGTCAGGGCCCAAGCACCTGCAGGTGAGCGTGACGCGCAGCAAGTTCGAGAGTCTGTGCAACGACCTGTTCGAGCGTCTGCGCCAGCCCTGCCAGGCGGCGCTCAAGGACGCCAAGCTCGACGCCGGACGCATCGACGAGGTCGTGCTCGTCGGCGGATCGACCCGCATGCCGCGGGCCCAGTCCATTGCCAAGGAGATCTTCGGCAAGGAGCCCAACAAGAGTGTCAACCCCGACGAGGTCGTCGCCATCGGCGCGGCGATCCAGGGCGGCGTGCTCGCGGGAGACGTCAAGAACATCCTCCTGCTCGACGTCACCCCGCTGAGCCTCGGCGTCGAGACCCTCGGCGGCGTGATGACCAAGCTCATCGACCGCAACACCACGATCCCCACGAGCAAGAAGGAAACCTTCTCCACCGCCAGCGACAACCAGCCCAGCGTGCAGATCCACGCGCTCCAGGGCGAGCGCGAGTTCGCCAAGGACAACCGCACGCTCGGCCAGTTCGAGCTCACCGGCATCGCCCCCGCCCCCCGCGGCGTGCCGCAGATCGAGGTCGAGTTCGCCATCGACGCCAACGGCATCCTGACCGTCACCGCGACCGACAAGGGCACCGGCAAAAAGGCCGACATCAAGATCACCAACTCCGGCGGCCTCTCCAAGGACGAGATCGACCGCATGAAGCGCGACGCCGAGGCCCACTCCGCCGAGGACAAGAAGCGCCGCGAGGTCGTGGACCTCAAGAACCGTGCCGACGCCTTCATCATCCAGACCCGCAAGAGCCTGGAGGAGCACGGCGGCAAGGTCAGCCCCGAGACCCGCGGCCAGATCGAGAGCGCCGTCTCCAGCCTCGAAACCGCCCTCAAGGGCGAGGACAAGGACGCGATCGAACGCACGCTCAAGGAGCTGGAGAAGGCGTCCATGGAGCTCGGCAAGGCCGTCTACGAGGCCGAGGCCGCCAAGCAGCAGGCCGGCGCGGGTCCGACCGCGGGCGCTCCCGCCGGTGGTGACGCCAAGAAGGGTGGAGAGGACGTGATCGACGCGGAGTTCGAGGTCAAGGACGACAAGAAGTAATCGGTTCGTCGGAGCACGAACGGCCTGCGGATGCTCCGGTCGGCCTTCGTCCCGATGATCCGACCAAGTTTCGGATGACGATTGACGCACCGGCCCCGGAAGCGAACGATTGCGTTCTTCCGCCGGAGAGGTGGCAGAGCGGTTGAACGCGCCGGTCTCGAAAACCGGTATGGCCCCAGTGGTCATCGGGGGTTCGAATCCCCCCCTCTCCGCTTTACCCGCACAATATCCAAACAATAATGCGCGGGTTTTCCAATTCGGGCCACTTCTTCGCGAGATTTTGCGAGTTTCGGGTCTCCGATGCGGCGCGATTGCGCCGGAGACCCGCCATCCCGAGCACTTTGGGTTCAAAGTCTCCGGGTGCCGTCATCGCCAGTTGGAGTACCGACATCGAGGCGAGTGTGATCGAATCAGAGAGGTCGAGCGATCGGATCACCCAAGTCGCTGCTTGTGTAATGGTGACAAGCGCCTGTCTGCCGGTGCAGCCACCGTGGATCGGGCTGAACGGTTCCGGTGTTGCCGTCGAACGAGAGGAAACGGTGCGGTTCTCGCTGCCCGGTCCAGGCAAGCAGGTAGTCCAGGGCCATACCTATGGCGCTTGACGCGAGGACGCCGTTCGCCCAAACCACCTGCGGACGTCCACCAACTGCGCCGTACCGCGATGCCTCTTGGGTAAGCAGCCCATCGCTCAAGTACCCCATGCAGAACATGCAAGGTCCGTCCGGAGCGGACAGGATCACCTGTCCGGCCATGCGGGGAGGCTGGTTAGGAACCGTGATGACATCCATGCCGATGTCGATGTAGGGGATGCGGAACCGCCGCGAGACCATCTCGAGCTCTCGCCGGGCTGCGAACGTATCCACACACCCGAAGATGATGTCGCAACCGCGCAGCGGATCCGGTCGATTCTGCCAGAGGTCCTGAACCGCCTGAACTCGCGCGTCGGGGCGTAGTCCGCGAATCGCACGTTCCGCGATAGCCACCTTGGCGGATTCGAAGCGGACATCCTCCTTCGTCGCACCCACCAGCCGGTGGAGGTTGCTGTCCTCGATGGTCTGTGGGTCGTAGAGCACGTAGTTGGCGAAACCAATGTGCGCCAGCTGCTGAACCATGTGCGAGCCCCCGCCGCTGAGCCCCACGATCCCGATGCGGGCGTGCGCGAGTGCGATGTCCAGACCACCACCGAGAAAGCTCTGACGGTCCACACTCTGGGGTTGGGTCTCAGGCATAGATCGCACCCCCTTCATAAAACCCCATCGGACGGCCAACTACAACGATGCGCCCGCCCGCCACCGGCCGCTCGACTCGAGGCAACCAGACGAGTGCGTTGCTCGAATCTTCGCTCAACAACAGCGCCCCATGCGGAACGGTCGGCGCCACGTTTCGGAACGCGGCGATGAGCGATGGGTAGTTTGCAAGATCGACTTGGCTGAACCGGGGCGACCCCCTGTGCTCATGACCGTGCACGTGCATCGCTCCCATGCCGGTCGACAGCACCGCCTGCATGACATCCCGGATCGCGCCGGAACCGATGCGTGCTCCGACCAACGGATCGTCCTCGTACTGCTCGTCCGGAATTGCGATGTATCGCTCCGGCAGAAGCAGTCTTTCGGTTCCGGCCTGGTTGCCGATACGGAAAAGCAGGAAGCCGACGCGCTCGGCCGCGAAGGGGTGTGGGCGGGCTAGATCCTCTCGCACCTGCCCCAGCATTGACCGCATAATCCGGATCGTCCACGTCATTGCAGTGCTTTCAGATGGGCCGACACCATCTGGGCCAGCCTGAGCTTGGTTTCACCAATCTTCCACGAGTACGCGAACCAGTTCCGTTCGATGATCCGCACATCCTGCCCGTTCCAGTTGCGTTCGACTCGCGATCGCACCCGGCTGGAGAAGAACAGGCGCGACGTGTACCCGTCACCTCGGTTCATCGGACAAAACAGGGCATCGGCGCTCGCTGGGTCGCACCCGGGCGGAAGGTGCAGCCCTGGAAAGAGGAAGTACACGATGCTCCCTTCCTCGTACCGGGCGACCTCCGGGAACAACGTCTTCAATTCTCTGATCTCGTCGTCTGCGAACTGCATGGGGTCCTCCGGCTCACGAAGAGCTGGTGCTCTTGGGGTGGCTGACGAACACCTCATCACCCTTGATCACCACATGCCCATCGTCCTGCAGGGGGATCAACTGGCAGTTGACGATCTGCTCCAGGTCGTCGGCGAGCGGCACGTGTCCGGCCGCCTTGATCTCCGCGACTGAGCGCCGGCCGCGGTGAATTCGGACCACCGTGTTGTTGACCGTGATGGTCACCACATCACGGTTCGTCGCGTCGGCGACCGCCGTACTGGCCTCCCCCTCGCTCGGCCTTTGATTGGTATCCATTTGGACCTATCCTTTCTGGCGGCGTCGTCGTTCCGCCACCATGAAATGCGATACGTCGTTACTGGGGGTCGCTCCGTAGACGTTGGCGGCTCCCCCGGGCGTGCTGTAACGGCTGCTCGCATTCGTTCTGTGCAAGGGATTAGCAACAGAAGCCCAAACAGGAAGGAGCCTCCGTGAAGGACGGATCCCAACCGCCACCCTCACACAGCCCGGATGACGACCTTGTCCTCCGGGCTTGGGAGGGGGATGAAGAAGTGAAGGGTGCGATCATCCTCCGGTTCGTCCCGGCCCTTGAGCGCGCCATCGGGCAGCGATTCGGAAGGTTGCACTCGGGTGAGGTCGAAGATGTGGTCGCCGAAGCGATCCGTCGGTTCTGGGTCGCCAGAATGAAGTTCGATCCCCATCGGGTGCGGTTGGGAGCCTGTCTCTATCGTTTGTCCAAACAGGTGGCCTGCGAGTACACGTCGGGCAGATTGAAGTGGCAGAAAGCGCGGCTGCTCGAGGAGTCGAACCACGACGCGTTCTTTGAGACGCACTCCGGACCCGACGCGGCCGACCTCGAACTCGACCGGATCGAGACGAGCAATTCCCCATTCCTCAAGGCCTTGGGCGAAGAGTTTCATAGACTGGACCCGATGGAGCGTGACATATGGCAGACCTTCGCGGACGCCGACGGGTACGAGGTGGACGCGTCGCAGCTCGGAATCGAAATGGGCGAGAAGTACAAGGGGGGCGTGGCAATCCCTGGCGGCACAATCCGCGTGATCAAGCACCGAGCCAAGGACAAGCTCGTGCGCGGAATGGCGGCCCGTGGGTTCGATCTCAAGAAGATGGGGTACATCCAATGAACAGTCCAAACCCCGACCGGCCCCTTGAGAGATTGCTGCACCGAGCGATCGTTCGCCGCGGCCTCCGCCCGCAGACCGACGAGCAGATCGTCCAGATGCTCGACACCATCGGCGGCGCGCCCGTCGACGACGAGAAGCTTCAGCGGATGCTCCGGAAGATCAACCGCGAAGAGCCCGTCGGTCCCGCGCCGAAGAAGACACTGCCGTACTCGGAGCCCGCGTTGACGGAGAACGAGCGCGAGCTCATTGCTCTCCATCGCTCGCAGGGCAAGGCTCTTACTCCGGAGCTGGAACGAAAGCTCCGCGCCCTCGAAGCTCGGGCCGCGGGTTGCTCCGATTCCGGCGGAACCTGCGATGGCCGGTGATAGTCCTTGGAAACTCGATCAGGCTGCTTACGAAGCCGCTGAGGCCAAGGGCGAAGAGATCGCCAGGCTCCACGATTGCACGTCCGCGCCAGTCGACCCGTTCAGAATCGTGGATGCCGAGCAATCTCTCATCCACATCGAAGGAGATGACTTCGGGGACGCGTTCGACGGCCGGCTCAGCTACGTGGGTCCACGATTCTTGCTCTGCTACAACACCAAGTACGACCGCTGGCCCCACCGCGGCAGCCATCACCCCCGCACCAGATTTACGATCGCTCATGAGCTCGGACACTTTTTCCTGGAAGAGCATCGTCGCACGCTTGTGCTTCGGAAGGCCACGCATGCATCGTTCACCGAGTTCGCGGCGTCCACGCGGGTGGAGCGGCAGGCCGACAGCTTCGCATCGGGGCTCCTGATGCCCAAGTACCTCTTGGCCCCGCGCATCAACCAGGAATCTGACCCGGAACCGGAGGTCATCCGTGCGCTGGCCAGCGAGTTCGAGGTGTCGATGACGGGACTCCTGGTGCGCTGGGTACGCCTGTCGCACTTTCCATGCGCAACTCTCTGCATCCGCGAGGGCCGCATCGCATGGGGTTTCGTGTCTGCTGCGTTTCGCGAATCCGGTTTGTGGCGCGCCCGCCGGGGAGATGGTGTGCATTCGTCGCCCGCGGCCCGGTTCATCGGCGATGACCCGGCGATTCAGAGGTACCGCGAGGGTCGAGGCCACGGCCAAGCGGAGGACTGGATCGAGAGTTCGGGTGCGGCCGTTCCTGTGCGCGAGTTCTACTGGGCCATTCCCTACAGCGAGGCCGTCATGGTTTTCCTTTCGGCCGACGAAGGGGACCTTCCGATATCGGATGGGGAGTAGCGAGGTCCGGATTCTGCGAGCGGATTTCATGCGTGCCTATCCGGTACGGACGAGCAGGCGGCTTTCGCTATGCAGCTTGATCTGCATCAGCAAGGTCAACCGGCGTCCGCGATCGGCCTCCTCGACTCTCGGGGTAGAGGGGGCATTTCGGTTCAACAACCTTACTCAACGGTTAGAAGGACACGGTGTGGTCTGCTTGTTCTATTAGCGAGGAAGGCGCATTGTCGGCGCCAAGTCCTGCAATAGGTCCGCCAAGACCAGTTCTTCGTGCACTGCCCGCTTGGCTGCCATCATGTCGATCGAGAGGCGATCGTCCCAAGGCGTTTCGACTGACCGGCCGCGGAGCGTGGAGCCCTGGCGTACATGGCCTTCATAGTCCACGGCGCTCATCCGCCAAGGTTTGGCCCCAAAGTCCGCAATCATCGCGACCGTGATCTGCACGCCTGGCCAGTCGAAGTCGCCGTGGTAACGGAGCTCGACGCCCGCATCTCGAAGGGCCGACAGCAACACCAGCGACGCGGACCTTGGACGCCCTTCGAGGCAGAGCATGGGTGCACAGCCCGCGCCGAGGATAGACGCAGCGGACGCGACAACGGCCGGGTTCTCGCACACGAACACGGTTGGCGGAGCGGTGGGACAGAGAACAAGACGGTGACGAACAAGTTGGCGGAGACTCACGCGGTATGGCTCGCCTTCTGCCGCGTGAGCTCTCGAAGCCAAGTCGAGCGCGCAGCCGGGCGGCCCCAACGGCAGGTTCAGCGTGAGCACCGGAGCGCTCAAATCATCGCACACGACCCCAACAGCGGCCCAGGTGTCACGGCGTGCGCGCGGTGTGCGCGGGAGTTCGCGACCGGCAAGGTGCGCGGCCGCATGGACACACAAGAGTCCCAGCGGAGTCCTTCGGTCCAACGCGTGACTGTCGCCGACGGTTGCCGCCGCGAACACCGCGAGAGGAACAAGGTTCTGTGGCAACCGCGAGACCACGGTGGTCGCGGCTTCCGCCAGACACTGTCCGCGGTTCGGGTCTTGACAAGAAAGCCGGCGCAGGAGCCCAGTGGAGTGAATTCCGTCGACCCATGCGTTGAGGGCGGGAGACGTTCCCACGCGCAGCCGGCATTGGGTGAAGACTTCGTTCCAGCGGTCCTGGAGAGCGGCGTCCCTGGCTCGCAAGTCGGAGATAGGCCCACCGAGCGATTCAAGAGCATCACGAAGCGACGGAGCCAGCTCACCCTCGCGGAGGAGAGCCTCCAGCGATTGCAGGTCAATCGTCAGCGAGCGAGCTCGCGACGCTCGCGTGCCGAAGAGGCGATCGCGCCCCAACACGATCAGGTCGCCCGGCTTGGTAATGGTGGGGCCCTTGGCGGACGCAGCCAGCGCGGATTCCTCATCGAAGTTATCCAGGACGACTGCGTCGGCCGGCGCCGTGTCAAGCAGTCGCCCGATCAGGTCTCGGGCTTCCGGGAGATTGAACCCGCTCAGCTCGATGTCCACGGTCGGGCACTTGACCAGCTCATCCAGCAGCACCGCCAGCTTCTGCTCGTCCCAGTCGCCGGAGATCTGGTTGAGGGCCAGGTTGAGGAGCTTCTCTTTCTCCAGCGGCAGGTCGACGACCACCACGTCGACGGTCTTTTCGCCGCGGTCCAGGAGCACCTTGAGACGCTGGTGGCCGCCCACCACGTGCCCGGTCCGCTTGTTCCACACCGGCGGCTGCACGGACCCGAACTCGTCCATGCTGCGGGCCAGCTTGTCGTACTCGGGATCGCCGGGCTTGAGGTCAACTCTCGGGTTGTAGGGGGCGGGCTTGATCTTGGTGATCGGGACGCGGCGAATGAGCATGTCGTTCTCCGGCTTATGCACGGCCCAACGAACAGGGCAACGCACGCGGAGAAGCATGGCGCGGCAGACCGGGATGTCACGGAGAGCGCCGTGGCGCTAGCGTGGCGCTCACCCGAGCGGTGGGGCGTCGGGGCGCCAGTAGCCCCGACCGCGACTGCCACCCCTGATCTCGTAGCCCTTCTTGCGGATCGTGGCAATGGCCCGCCGAACGAGGCTCGGGTCGGCGTTGATGGCTTCGCCGATCTCTTTGGCGATGAGGCGGTGGCCTGCAAGCGCTTTCCAGACCTGCGATTCCCGCTCGGTGAGATGGCGGTGCTTGGATTGGGCGTTGTCCACCGCGTGCTCGGCGGCTCCGACGCTCCAGCGAAGCTCGGTCAGCTGGACTTGGATCCGAGCGGGGAAGGCCAAGGCGCTGACGCTTGTCCGTTGAAGCGTCAGCGGATCGGTGTCGAGGACCCGGTGAAATCCCCGCAGCGTCTCTTGGATCTGCAACAACTGCCGGCGCACATCGGTGCGGTCCGACGCGGGGGTGGCAGCGAGAATCCGGCGCGCCGCGCCGTCCAGCACGGGCTGGAATCGTTCGCGGACAGCCGCCAAGAACGCCTCCCGCGGACGGGCCAATGGTGTGATGCCGACGGCGCACGCCAGGCTGGCCGCACGCCAGGAGCACCGGATCCACATGTCGCAAACCATCGACATATCGGTCACCGGATCGCCGTGAAAATCGGGTAGTTCGAGGTCTTTCTCGAACAACTCGACGAGGTCGCCACTCGGTTGAACCCGGGTCTTCTTCACCGCCAGCACAGTGCCCGCATCGGTCGTCATGTCGGACTCTACGGGCGTGCTGGACGGGCAGTTGCGGGCACCGACATGTCCATCGAGCCGGTGGAGGGAAACGGGGAGCACGGCTGGGTATGCCAGAACGGCAGCCGCCGGCCTACGAACCCTGGGAGCCTGACAGACGTATGCGCGGACCATTCGGGTTGGCTGCTTCTCGCTGCATGTTCGTGATCGATCACGGCGGCACGCCGATTGCCGCCGGTGCGGGATACGCCCCCGTGGGGGGGCGGGGGGCGGGGGGACACGCGGAGAACCTCGGATGCCGATCACCGCCCAGCCGGTTGGAACGCTCGACGACTATCTCAATCGCATATGCGAACAGATTCAGTTGAGTGAGACCCAGTTCAACACGGCGGTGAAGCGGTATCGACGCGTCGGGGAATGGCTTACCGAGAAAGACACGCCGCTGGATCGGCTCTCACCCGACATCTTCCCCCAGGGCTCGATGCTGCAGCGCACCACCATCCGGCCCATGCGGCTGGGTCAGGACGTCGTCCCGTTTGACATCGACACCGTTTGCCGGTGCACGTTCGACCCGTTTGCCAAGACTTCACAGTCGCTCTACAGCAGCGTGCTGGCGCGACTCATGGCGAATGAGGAGTTCAAGGGCCGAATCGAGGAGGCTCAGAAGCATCTGGGGACCAGCGGCAAATGCGTCCGCCTCGCCTACACCGATGACGACTTCTACCTCGACGTGGTTCCCACCTGCAAGGACCCCTCCGACCCGGAAGGCATCCGCCTCTACATGTGCAGCCCGGACAAATGGCCTAGCCATACCAGGCCCATCGAGACCTGGAAGCGCACCGATCCGTTCCGGTTCGCCGCGTGGCTGCAGGTCAAGTGCGAAGTCGGTCGGCGACTGGTCGAGAAGCGCGCGGCGGCCAGCATGGCTCCGGTCCCTCCGCAGGAGGAGTCGGAGGTCAAGGCCCCGCTCCGTCGCATCGTCCAGCTGCTCAAACGCCAGCGCGACATGGAGTTCCTCGGCGACAAATGCCGGCCCACCTCGATCATGCTCACCACGCTGGCCGGGCGTCACTACCGCGGCGAAGCATCGGTCGCTGAAGGCTTGGGAACCGTGCTCCAAGGGATCTCGGCCCAGATCCACGCCGCCTCGCCCCGCCGCATCACCGTCCCCAACCCGGCCGACGAGCTGGCCCCGCACGACGGTGGCGTTGAGGACTTGGCCAAGCCGCTGGACGACTCTGCATACCGGAAGTTCTGCGCGATGATCGAGAAGATGCAGAAGGCCCTGGCCGCCGCCCGCGCCGCTCATGGGGTGCCGAAGCTCTACCCGGTCCTGGCGCAGGCGTTCGGTGAGAGCATCGTGAAGCGGGCGTTCAACGCCGCAGAAGACGACGTCAAGCGCGCCAGCGCGGCCGGGCGGCTCGGCGCGTCGGTCACAGGTTCGCAGATCCACGTCCTGACCGAACCCAAGGTGTCCACGGCCGTGCAGCCGGTGCGCGGCAGTGATTTCCATGGGAAACCCTGACTTGGGGCGCGTCCTCACACTCGAGCAGCAGGCCGGGCTTCTGACCCGTTGGAACCCCAAGGCCCGGCCCTGGTACGAAATCAACGGGGGGCAGAGGCAACTCTGGTTCGAGCTCACGCTGCAGCCCACGCCCACGAACGCCCGGTACCGCGTGCGGTTCGGATACGCGATCGGGACCCGCCCGCATGTCTACGTTCTCGAACCGGAACCCGTGAAAGAAGCCCACGGCCGGCCGACGCCGCACCTCAACGGCGACGGCACGCTTTGCCTCTTCGATCCCACCAAACACCAGTGGTCCGGATCCGACGCCCTGATCTACACCATCGTCCAGTGGACCAACCGCTGGTTGTTCCACTACGAGCATTGGCTGACATTCGGTGAGTGGCGGGGCGATCAGGAACCGGCACCTCCTAAGGCGGATGACGGCGACGGCACAACCACGATGGAGGTTCCATGACCCAGAAGTTCCGCGTGCTCAGCCTCAGCGGAGGCGGTATCCGGGGTCTGTACACCGCGAGTTTCCTCGCCGAAGTGGAACAGCTCAGCGGGAGGAAGTTCGCGGACCACTTCGACCTGATCGTCGGGACGTCCACGGGCGGGCTCATCGCGCTGGCCATCGGGCTCGGGAACAGCGTGACATCTATCCGGGACTTCTACAAGCTCAACGGCCCGGCCATCTTCCCCGCCGGACGGATCCCGCGGGCGTGGCAGTTCTGGAAGCAGATCGCCTACCCGAAGCACAACGACGCGGTTCTGCGCGATCTTGTCAAACGGTGTATCGGCGAGGAGCGGCTGCTCGGAGACGCCAAGCGTCCCTTGGTCATCAACGCCTTCCACGCGGCCGGTGGCAAACCGGTCTGCTTCAAGACTCGGCATCACGACGACTTCAAGAAAGATCACAGCCGAAAAGCCTGGGAGGTCGCCATGGCGACTTCCGCCGCGCCGGTGTTCTACCGCGCGTTCCAGGCGGCGGATGGTGCGGACTACATCGACGGGGGCGTGTGGGCCAACTGCCCCGTCCTGGTCGGTGCCATCGAGGCGATTGATCGGTTCGGCATCCCTCGCGACCAGGTCGAGATCCTGTCCGTCGGCACCACCAAGACCCCGTTCTCGATCAAGCACGCCGCCCGATGCGGAGGAGCGTGGCGCAACGTCTCGATGAAGAACCGGGCGGTGGTCAATCTGCTCATGGAAGCCAATCGGTGTTCGGCGATGTTCATGGCCCAGCGACTGATCGGCCCGTCGTCCGTCGTCGAGATCGATCGCGATCTGAACAAGGGCGGGTACGAGATGGACGATGCCCGGCCGGAGGTGCTCCGCGACCTTCAGGCCCTCGGTGAAGAAGACGCCAAGATGCACGTGAAGACCGTCACCGAGCGGTTCTTTCAAACACCGGCGGCTCCCTGGACGCCTGTTCGATAGTGAGGGCACTGTGGCCGGTACGATCTCGGCATGGCCCAGATTCCATCAATGCCGGTTTCGGCCGTGCAGGCCCTGGCGTCCAATCTGAGCGTGCTGGAGCAGGCACGGCTGCCGCCGACCGCCATCGAGATGTTTGAACGGATCGTGAAGCAGCAGACCGAGGCGGAAGCCATTATCCATGCCGCCCTGCCCGGGTGGCTCTCTCATGGCGACGGTGCCTGGCGGGAGATCAGCCGAACTCGCCGGTTGCTGGAGGAGGTGATCGGTCCGGGTTCCGCCATGCAACAACTCGCCGAGGCCGCGCGTGTGGCCTCGGCGCGATACGCCACGCTCTTCGGTCCGACCAGCGAGCTCGTTAACCGGTTGGTGTCCGCTCTCCGGCAGGCGCCGGCGTTCCAGGAGCTCCAGGAAACCATCCGGCATTCCGTCGATGCGGTTCGCCCAGCCGCGGAGCGGTTTCAGCTGGTCGCTGACCTGATCAATCGCTAAGTGTTGGGGGACTCTCTCTTCCGCCTGCTCGAGGAATCGCAGACGCAGTCGAGTGTTGCCGGTCTCCAGCCTGACCTCTGGGCGCCACTGACGACACTGCCTGGCTTGGACGTTGACGGGCTGCACAACCTGGTCGATCAGATGCGATCGCTCACCGCCCGGATCGGCTCCCCATCCGATGAGGACGCGGGCCTGGCCGAGAGCGGCTCCTCCGAGGAAGAGCAGCGGGCGGTCCGCGAGAGCGGCGAAGCGTTGGCGGCCGTGATCGAGGAGCGGTTCGACACGCTCGACGCCAGGATCGCCAGTGTGAACGCGGCGATCGACCGACTCCGAGAGCTCATGCGGCGGCCCTGGCGCAGCGCGGTTGTCGTCTTTCTGCTGGCGAGCGCGTGGAACCTCCTTCTCAACGTCGCGGCGAGCTATATCTATGAGCACCTCAAGGCCGCGGACCGGGCCGTTGCACCGACCGCGGCGGCGTCAGGCCGGGCCGCTGATGTGATCCGCGACTCGCGCCGAGCGATTACAGCCTCCGGCCTGCCCGGTGGCGTCATCCGCAAGTTCCGCGTGGTGAAGCGTGACGGCGTGCCGGTATTCGAGAGCATTCCCGACGGATCTGTTCGGCCCATCGCCAGGCTCCGAGGCGGGCAGGTTGTCGAGGTGGTGGACGCGGTAGGCAAGTGGCGACTCACACGCTGGCCGTCCGCGGAGCCCAACTGCGCAGGCGAGGGCTGGGTGCGTGCCAAGCATCTGGGAAAGCTGACACCGTAAACCCGACACGTATCGAGATCCCGCGATTGACGAGGTTGAGGTTGTGGGCAGTTCCGCGGGAGCAGAAGTGAGTTCGTGCCCCCCGGGTGCCGGCGGAATGTGCACCCCGAGGTTTTCAAGAGCCCGTGAATCACGGCGCTGCGGATCCATCGAGCACGGGCTTCGCGAGTGCTCGTGTTTTTTGGAACCTGGCCCAGCGCCGCCAGGCTTCGGTCTCTCCTCGCAGCGCCACGTCGCTCAACATGGCGAGCGTGCGGTCATCCGTGCGACCGGTGCGAATCTGCAGCCGGACCAGGCCCTGAGTCGCTTGCAGATGCTGCGGATAGACTTCCAGCGCGCTCGCGTACGCGCCCAGCGCATCATCCGTGCGGCCGGCCTTCTCGAACACCATGGCGAGGTTGATGCGCGGGTCGGGCAAGCCGGGGAGCAATTTCCGTGCCCATTCAAATTCTCCCGCCGCGGCGAAAAGCTCTCCGCGGCCGAGGTAAATCACCCCGAGGTTGTTATGCGCTGGCCCATGATACAGATCGGCCGTCAGCGCCTCGCGCAAGAGCTTCTCGGCCTTCGCGGGGTTCTTGTCGATCAGGCCCGCGGCTTCCTGCGTGAGCCGCTGGGCCTTGTCGGTGTCTCGGGTCGCCTCGGTCATCGGGCTGTACGGGCCGCGGGCGCTCTGGCAGCCCGATCCGCTCCCGCCGCCGAGCATAACACTCGCCGCGATGACTACCGGCCAGAGGGCCGCACGCGGCCAAACTTGAACAGCATGATTCACGGGCTTCTCCCCTGGCGATTCTGAACGGTCACGGACTCCAGCCCCACGGTCACGCGGAGGGGCAGATCGGCCCCGGGCAGAACGTCCTTCTCTCGCCGCGGCTCAATGTCGATGCGTGACGGCGTCCATTGCGGGGAGCGCTCACGCCACGCCGTCAGGAAGCGGCCGAGCTGCGGCAGGGTGAGCGGGGTCAAGACCAGCGTCGCCCTCCGGCGGACCAGCATCGGCCGGGCGCCGCCCGCGATGGTCCCGCGCGCTGCATTGCTCAGCAGTTCACCGCTCTCGGATTCGGGCGAGAGGCTGCCGAGCACAGCGGCGGGCAACCCCGCGGCACCGAGCGCGCCGGTCACCACCGTGGCCAGCTTCGGTTCGGCCTCCTGAGTGGCGGGTTGAGATCCGGACTGGTCCGCGATGCGGAGTCTCGCGAGTTCCTCGGCCGATCGCGCCAGCCCGCGATACTCGGCGAGCCGGACCGCCGCCTTGGCCTCGGCACTCCGGGCTCGCGGCGCCACCGCGAGCAGCAACGAACCGCCGACCGCGATGGTCGCGGTCCAGAGGAGGACAAGTCTGAACCGGCCGCTCCGCGAGCCGATGGTGGCGCTCATGGGTGCTCTCCACCCGTGGCGAGCTTCGCGGCCGCCCCCCCCGCCACCGGCCTAGGCCGGATTCGCAGCGTGAGCCGCGTCTCGGATCCGACACTGGCCAGACGCGGCTCATCCAGCGTCCAGCCATCGATCGGCCTCAGGCTCGCGAGGAACGCCGCGGAGTCGCCCGGTGGCGGCACCAGCACCGACAGCACCGCACCGTCGGGCCCGAGGCCGATGCTCTGCAGCTTGGCGGGCGATTCGGTGGGCCAAGCCGACAGCACGAGGTTGAGCGCAGCCGCGGCGTCCGGGGGCTGGCGGAGCGCCAGGTCGATCCCCGCCACGCCGCGGCGATGTTCCAACTCGGCGGTGAGCTTGGCCACGCCACCATCTTTGAATCCGAGCTCGGTCACCACGCGCTGCGAAGCGGCCTCGGCCCGACGAACGGCGCCGAGGGCCGCGTGCTCGCGCCGCCAAAGGCCGAGCGTCACGAGACCCGCGGCCAGCAGCACCGCCGCGGCCGCGAGCACGTGCCGTCGGACGCGGGCCCGGCGCAGGGCCAGTGGTTCGAAGTCGTCCACGAGTAGGTTGAGACGGGTGGGGTTCAGGCCGCTGGTGTCGACCTCGGGAGGAATGCTCGCCGGGGTGAGTGATCGCACCGACTCTTCAGACGTAAGGGTGATGAGCTCGTCGCGCTTGGCGAGGCAGACGATGAGCCGGCCGTGGTCAGCCGCGGCGGCCACCGCGTGCAAATCCTCGATCGGCGCCGGGATCTGGTCGGCCACATCACTGAGCAGGCCGGGCGGGATGGCGCCATCGCACTTCCAAGTAGCCGAGGCGGTTCCAGCGGATTCAATGACCGCCCAAAGGAACCCCTCGGCAGGCCAGGTTACGGCGCCGGCTGGAGCGGGAGTGGTCGAAGGAGTGTCACGGCTCATCGTCCGGCCCCCGGGGCTGCGCGGATGTCCGTGAGCGCGAGCGTTCGAATCACCGGCTCGCGGCCCGCGCGGGTCGGCGGGTCTTTGATCTGCACTGTGGCCGCCGTGATCCTCTCGATGACCCGATCGCCAGCGTCCGGGAGGACGTCGCCTTCCTTGAGGCTCAGCATGCGGTCGGCATCCGGGTCATAAAGCATAACGCTCATGGTGTCGTTGGCGTCGCGCACGATAGCGATGAGTTGGAGCTTGAGCGGGGGCGGGGGCGGAGGTGGGGGCTCGGGTGTCGGTGGCGGAGGCGGCGCGGGGGGGGCCACCCATACGGGCGTGTTGAAGCCCCGAGTGTCGAGTGCGAGCCGGGTCGGTGATGGGCTCGGCGATTCCGTTGATCCGGCCGCGGCGAGATCAGGAACGGAGAGATCAACATGTGGAAGAGGCTTCAGCGCCCACCACGCCGTGACCGCGATCACGCCGACCGCCATCGCTGGCAATAGCCGATGCGTGCGCTGGCGACGTGCGACGCGACTCATGCCTCCACCTCATCGACCGCCTCGATGACGCGGGTGACTTCCGCGGGGGTGGTGAGGCCGGTCCGGACCAGTCGCAGTCCCTCATCGCGCAGTGTGACCAGGCGGTGACCGGGCGGCGCGGTGCTTTGCGCCGCGTGCTTGATGTCCACGGCGGAAGCACGGCGGCCGATCATGTCGCGGATAACTGGATCGACCACCAGCAGTTCGAACACGCCCGTGCGGCCGCGGAAGCCGGAGTTCAGGCAGTCATCGCACCCGCGGCCGCCGCACGAGGCGTGCAGCTTGCGCACCAGCCGCTGCGCCAGCACCGCCGAGAGGCTGCTGGCGACCAGGAATGGCTCGACGCCCAGGTCGAGCAATCGGGCGACTGCGCCGGCAGCGTCGTTGGTGTGCAGGGTCGAGAGCACCAGGTGGCCGGTCAGGCTGGCCTGCACGGCAATCCGGGCGGTCTCCTCATCGCGGATCTCGCCCACCATGATGACGTCCGGATCCTGCCGCAGGATGTGCCGGAGGCCCGTGGCGAAGGTCAGGTTTTTCTTAGTGTCGACCTGGGTCTGGCTGATGGACAAGACATTCCCGCCCCCCCCCCCCGCCCATCCCCGACAGGTCGTATTCGACCGGGTCCTCGACCGTCATCATGTTGAGTTCGCAACCGGAGGCCCGGCCGCGGGCGTTGGTGGCGCTGATCCACGCGAGGGTGGTATAGAGGGTAGTGGTCTTGCCGCTGCCGGTGGGACCGGTCGAGAGCACGATGCCGCTGGTGCGGGTGACCTGGGCGAGATACCGCTTCTCCACTTCGGCGGGCATGCCGAGGGCCGAGAAGCTCAGGAGGTGCGGGGAGCGGCTGGCATCGAGCAGACGGATCACCACCCGCTCACCAAACGTGCTCGGGAGCGTGCTGATGCGGAGGTCGACGCGGCGGCCGCTCTGGGTGGGCGACGGCGAGTGTGCGAGGCTCCTGGTCGCGGCCGATCCGCCGATGCTCACAGTGGCGCGGCCGTCCTGTGGGGCACGGCGCTCGGCGACATCCAGCCGGGACATGACTTTGATCCGGCTGACCACGCTGGACGCCAGGCTCGCCGGCAGTTCGCGGGCGGTGTGCAGAGCCCCGTCGAGACGATACCGCACCAGCGTGCGGTCCCGAAGCGGCTGGACGTGCACATCGCTGGCCCCCCGGAGCAGGGCTTCAAAGAGGATCAGATCGACCAGCCGGACGCTGGGCGCCTTGCCGTCGGTGTTGATGAGGTCGGACTCGGCGGCTTGAACCGCCGCGGCGAGGTCGGACTCGACGTCGTTGGAGCCCTCGACGATGGCGGCGGGTTGATCCTGATCGGCGGACTCGATCGAGCCGGGCGTGCGCTGCGCGAACTCGCGCTTGGCCGCGGCGGCGTACGCGAGGTCGATGGCCGCAGCGATGGTCTCGGCGGGGGTTTGCCGCGTGGTTACGCCGCGGCCGAGGCGGACGCCGATGTTGAACGGGATGTGGGGACGGGTGTGCTCACTGACGGTCAGGTGCTCGACACCCTCTACGCAGCCCTTGCTGAGTACCAGGTGACGGCGGGCGAAGTCCTGTGGGATCAGCGAGAGGAACTCGGGAGACGGGTCTAAGGTAGTCGCGGGTAAAGCACTCTCCTTCGCGGCGTGCGGCGCCACCGCGTCAACGCTCACCGTGGCATCGTTCGACACAACGACCGCCGCGGCCGCATCCTGATCCGCGCCGATCATCCCCAACGATAACTCGATCGCGACCGCAGTCTTCATGAATCACTCATCCATCGCACTCTCTCCGTGCTCTCCCCACCTCTCCCCTCTCCGCGTTCGATCTAGTCCCCCCTACCGGATGATCCGCGGCTTCATTTCCGGGAAGCCATCATCCACCGCGGCGTCGGCGATGTCCTTCTCCGAGAGGTACTTGAGATCCTCGAATCCGCCCGCGCCGCCGGCTCCGCTCCCGCCGCGGAGGATGTTGGCGCGGATGAAGACGTAGAACTTCGACCGGCTGTCGGCGTTGTTACGGCTCTTGAACGCCTCACCCAGGATCGGGATGTTCCCGAGCACCGGCACCTGCGAGACCGCGTTGGACTTGTTCTCGATCTCGATGCCGCCCACGACCACGGTGAAGCCATCGGGGATGGTGGCGACGGATTGCACGCGGTTCTGTTGCCGCGGCGGTGGAAGCGTCGCGGAACTCGCCGGGCCGAGGAACGCGCTGAGCGAGACCGAGTACTGCAGCAGCAGGTGGTCGCCCTCGGCGATCTGCGGCTGGATGGTGACCACCGTGCCGGCATCCTGCGTGCCGCCGAAGCTGGTGGTGCTCACCGTGTTCGACGCATTCACGCTGGCGTAGGGCTGCTGCACCGTGGAATCGAGCGAGGCCTGCTCGTTGTTCCCGACGAGCAGCCGCGGCATGCTGACCGAGCGGCCGCGGTTGAGGGTCTCTAGGGCCCGGATAACCACCGAGAAGTCGCCGGGGTTCAGCACGACGCCGGTGAGTCCGGCGGCGTTGGCCGGGCCGTCACGATCGCCGCCCGAGCCGCGGGTCCCGAGGCCGAAGAGCGAACTCAGACGGATGAGCGTGTCGCCGGAGATGGAGAGCTTCTCGAGTTCGACGCCGAGGTCGAGCGTCTGGCCGTCGGTCAGCGTGACCAGCAGCACCTCGAGCATGACCTGCGGTTGGCGGACATCCAACGTCTTGAGCAGCTTCTCGATCTGCTCGAGGATCCGCGGTTCGCCGACGGCGATGAGCGTGTTGGTGCCCTTGTCAACGGTGAGTGTGACCGGGGGCTGGTCGGACCCGCGGTAGGAATACGATGCCGCAGATCTCGCAGATGGACACGGAATGAACTCCGAAGCCGGTGCGGCCGCGCCCGTGGTCATGGATGTGGATGCGCCGCCGGCGCTCGCGGACGGTGGTGATACTGCCGAGCCGGAGGCCGGACGGGGCGGAGGCATAGGGAATACCGCGGGTGTCGACGCGGAGGAAGGGGAGGGGGCGGGGCTAGCGTCGGACGCTCGCTCCTCGTCGCTGGCACCCGCGGCCAGAGCGCCGGACTGCATCAGTTCGTGCAACACGCCGACAACTTCATCGACCGAGCGGTTCCTGATAACAAACGTCCGCACCGGCCTGCGGGCGGACGCGGGAATGTTGTTGAGTCGCTCCATGAGCGACCGGACCGCCTCGTGCTGAGTCGGAGTGCCTGTGATCACCAAGCTTCCCGTCAGTTCATCAACTACGACACGCAAGCGGTCATCCCCTCCCGCGCCAGCCCACGTCGCCGTTCCGATTGGCCCAACGCCCTTCACCGTTTGTTCAATCAGTCGGGCCACTTCGCGGGATGGGAAGTGCTCCGGTGTGTACGTGACCGTCGCCACCGCCTCCCGCTTGTCGAGTGTGGTCACGAGTGATCGCCATGCGTCAAAGGCCGATTCCGGCGCCACCAGCACCACGGCGTTGCCGTCAGGAGCCGGCAGGATTTCTCCGGGAGTTTTCTCTCCTGACACCGCGTCCCGCTTGGCCGCGAGCTGGGTCAGCAGCGTGACCATCTGCCCCGCGCCGATATTGGCGACGGGGATCTGCTCGACCATCGTCTTCGAGGCGGGCGTATCCAGAAGATTGAGCAGCGCGGTCATTTGTTCAATCCGCGCTGACAGATCCGAGATCACGAGCAGACCCGAATCGCCCAATGCGGTTAGACCAGCCGCGGCGGGTCCCTGTCGTCCCATGGCCTTGCCCAGCTGATCCACCAGGTCCTTCGCGGAACGATGCTTGGCGCGGATCACGACGGTTTGGAATCCCGCCGGCGGCGGAACAGACGCTCCGGGCGCCTCGTCCTTGCCTGGAGGCTCGATGTCGGCGACCGCCGCCGCCTCCGTCGTCTTGACGACGCTGTAAGCGGGGCGGGCACCTCCGGCGGTCTGCCGCACGGTCGTAAATCCCCGCGTTGCCAAGACCCGGTTCAGCAGCTGCCAGAGTTCCTCGTCGCTGAGCGGGCTGTCGAGACGGAGGGTGACCTGCCCTTTGACTGCGGCGGCGTCGTACTCGATATTTAGGTGCAACTGCTGCGCCGCCGCATCCACCAATCGGGGGAGTTCGACCTGGCCTGTCAGGGTGATACGGTCGTTTGAATCGACGGGCTGCGAGCAGACCGGGGCCGGCGCCACGATGCTGAGGAGCACGCTCACGACGACGAACATGCCAAGTTCCCCTTGTTGGGCGCCCGCACGAGCCGAGGATGGACACGGTCATCACGCCGAAACGCACCGTGCCAGCACGGGACTGTACCGGAGACGCGCGACCGGCGATCCGACGGGAAACGAG
>CAZVZG010000008.1:0-9257 GCA_964630785.1 uncultured Phycisphaeraceae bacterium
CCACCCCCCCCCGACTTCCCCGACCGGAGGCCCGTTGGACCGATGTCGGCGCTTCAACCCATCCTCTCAACGCTGGTTGCCGGAGCGACGCTCGACGAGGCCCGCGCGGAGGAGGCGTTCGAGATCGTCCTGAGCGGGCGCGCCGACGATGGCCAGATCGGGGCCCTCCTGACCGCGCTGGCGGCACGAACGCCCACGGTCGATGAACTCGTCGGCGCCGCCCGCGTGCTTCGCAGACACGCCGTGAGCGTGCGACGGCCGGACAGCGGACGTTTCTCGGGCGCAACCCTGCTGGACACCTGCGGCACAGGCGGGGCGCCCAAGCTGTTCAACATCTCGACCATCGGGGCGATCATCATCGCGGCCGCGGGCGGCGGGCGCGTCATGGTCTGCAAGCACGGGAACTTCAGCCGCACAGGCCGGGGTTCGGCCGAACTGCTCCGCGAGTTGGGCGTGAAGATCGACGCCCCGCCGGGGGCGCAGGCTTGGTCGCTGCGGGAGATCGGCCTGTGTTTCAGCCTCGCCCCGGCCCACCACCCCTCGGCCCGTCAGGCGGCGGCCGTGCGCCGATCGCTCGGGTTCCCGACCATCTTCAACTTGCTCGGCCCGCTGGCCAATCCCGGCGGAGCAGAGCGGCAGGTCATGGGCACGTGGTCGCACGACCACGCCCGGCTGCTGGCCAACGCGCTTGCGAGGTTGGGCACGCGACGGTCGCTGGTGTTCTCAAGCCGCGACGGCTTGGACGAGCTGACGACGACCGCGACCAACATTGCGCACGAGGTGGGGCCCGGCGGGATCACGCCCGTCAAGATCGATGCACCGACGTTGGCGCTTCCTGGCGCGACCATCGACGACCTGCGTGTCGCTTCGCTCGAAGAGGCCGTGCGCACCGCCCGTGCGGTGCTCGATGGCCGATCCGGGCCCTGTCGCGACGTGTGCCTGCTCAACGCCGCGGCCGGTCTTTGGATCGCGGACGTTGCCGGTTCGCTTAGCGAGGGGGTCTTGCTCGCGGCCGCGGCCGTCGATTCGGGCGATGCACGGGCGACGCTTTCGCGGATGGCCGAGTTGAGCCACAATCCCGGCTGAGGAACGGTCTCAGCGCGCGGCCTCGACCTTTGTGAACGCGCTGGTGACCCGGTCCATCACGTCGGTGGAGAGACCGCGCCGGCCGACGACCCACGCGGCCGGCTGGGCGTCTTCAGCACGCCCGATCCACACCACGGCGAGGTATTGGCCGTTTCGGGCGAGCCAGTCCTGGATCGCTTCGCGTGCCTCCGGCGCAGCGAAGGGCGTCACGCCGAGGTCGGAGCGGAGCTCGGCCATCGACTCAACCTGGTCCTGGGCGCCGGCTTTGCCGCCGTCGCCGGCGTTTCCGCCGAGGCCGAACCCGGCGTTTCTCAACGCCGCGACCTGAGCGTCGATCTCATCACGGACCTTGGCCTCAAAGCTCACGGGGTCGCGAAGGACCATCACCTCGCCGCGGTCGGCGGCCCGATCGACACGGATGGCCGGATCGATGCTCACGGGCAGACCGAGGGTGTCCTCGCTCGCTTCGGGCGCCTCAGGTGCTTCGGGCGCCTCGGGCGCTTCGGGGCGCGTCGAGATGTTGATGCCACGCGGCCCGACACGCACGATGCGAGAGAGTCCGTCACCGAGGTTCTGAGTCAGCACGACGGGGCGTCCGGTCGAACCTCTCACAGTCAGGAACGCCGCTACCCCGACCAGGACCAGGAACGCCAGCACAGCCAGGCCGACGCCGGCGTTGATGGGCTTGAACTTCTCCGGCGTATAGCCGCGCATACGCCGATGGACCCGCTCCTGGGCGGCGCGGGCGCGTTCGCGGGCCCGGGCAAGCTGGTCGGCCGCGGTCGCGCCGGGAACGCGGGGGGCTCGCGGGAGGTGCGTGGCGCGCGACGCGGGTGAGGCCCTGAACGCGGAGGGCTCGCCCTGCTCGGGGCTGACGATGTACCGCCCCGTCCACCAACTCGTGACTTTCAGCCGCGGCGCGGAACGATTGCCGAGCGCGGCCGCGCCGGCGGGGATGGGCGGGGGGAGCGCGGCCCCGACACCCGGTGCCGGCGTGCCGGATGCCGCCGGCGCGAACTGACCGCCCGCGGCCTCCCACTCGTGTCGCGGCGCGGACGGTGCTTCCGTCCCATCGCCCTCGCGGAAACTGGGCAGCATCGCGGGCTTGAGCGCGAAGGGATCGGGCGCGGCCAATACGGCCTCAAGGTCGTCGAGCATCACGCTGGCGGAGGGGTAGCGCTTGTCGTAGTCGGTCATGGCGCGACGCACGATCCAGCGCAGAGCCTCCGGGCAGCGCCGGGTGATCTGGCTCAGGCCGCCGTGCGCGGGGAAAGAGTTCTCGATTACCGAGTACAGCACCGCGCCCGCTGCGTAGATGTCGAACTTCGCGCCGTCGACCTCGTGGACCTTCACGCCGCGCAAGGCGAGGCGCACCATTTCCGGATCGCGGAAGTACTCCGTGCCGTGGGTGGTGAGCGTCATGCTGGAGCGCAGAGGCGTGATGAGGCCGAAGTCCACGAGGTGGGCCTGGCCGCCGGCGACGATGATGTTGTCGGGCTTGACGTCCTTGTGCCACAGCCCGCCGTCGTGGTAGTGACAGAGCGTGCGGACCAGATCAGCGGCGTAGTCGATCGCTTCGTGGAGTTGGAGCGACCCAAGGCCGTCGCCGCCGCTCTGGGCGTGCAGGCGCTGCGTGACCAGCCCGAGCGACTCGCCGGGCACGTACTTCATCACGTAGAAGAACCGCTCGTCGGTGAGTTCGTGCTCGAGGATCAGCCCCATCCGCTTGGCGGCGGGCAGCGCGCGGTTCTCGCGAACAATCTGCGGCAGGCTGCTGCCGTCGCGCAGAGAGAAGCACTTGATGACCACCTGCCCGACGCCCGGCACTCCCATGCGGTCGAACGCCGCGAGCTTTTCGGGCGTTGGTTCGGCGATGTAGAGCTTGCCGCCCGACCCACCGCCCGGCAGCGAGCCGACGATCGTGTAGCCGTCGAACTGCCCGGCCCGACGGGGCGGCCTGTCGGCGCCGGGTGCGCCCGCCACGATCTGCGGCACCCGTTTCTCAAGGCCCTCGGTCAGCGCGGTGAGGCACAGCAGCCTCGCCGGGTGGCCGATCACGATGCGGTACAGGCTCCAGCCGATCGCACGCACTTCGTGTTCGATCGCACGACCGAAGTGCCCCGCGCTCGACCATCGCCCGATGAATACGTTGAAAACCGTCAACGGAACGAGCACAACCGCAGTCAACAACCCCCCCACCACTCGCAGCAGGTCACCCAGCTCTCCGAAGACGAACCGGAACACCTGCGTCACCAGCCACGCCAGGCCCTTGCACGCCGGCACGAGCAGATAGACCAGCAGCGCGATGCCCAGTGGGATGCCCAGGAGGACGACCAAGATCAGTGCAAGCGGTGTTGCGGTCATGCGCCCAGTCCTCTCGCCGGCGGCATCGTCGCCCGTGCGTCCGTGCCGCGGCCTCCCTCACCGTCCCCGATCCCCCGGCCTGTCGCCCTTGATCCCCGCGGCGGCGAGCACGGACGAGCGGAGCGTCTCGTCGTCCCGCCGCAGCGCGATCTGGCGCTGGTAGATCTCGCCGATCGCCTCGTCGAAGAGGGCGTCGTCCGCTTTGGTGGGATTCAGTTGCAGGCCGTTTCGCTCGGCCTCGCACCGCTCATCGTCTGTAAAGGAGTACGTCGCGATTACCTCGTTGAGCCGGGAACGCAGGCCGTCGCGGACCTTGGCCAGGCGGCGGCTGACCGTGGGCTCGGATATGCCCAGCGCCTCGGCAACGTCCTTGCCGCTCTGACCGTCGAGCACGCGCATTCGATAAATCGAGAAGTCCGTGAAATCGGAAGCCTTCTCCACCAGCCGGATCGCGGCCTCGACCTTGGCCCGGAACATCGCGGCCTCGTAGTCAGCGTCCGCAGAGGCGGCGGGCGAGGCGATCATCCACGACTCGTCCAGAGCGGCTGCACGCTTGTGGCCGCCCCGCTTCTGGGCTCCGCGTCGGTCCAGCTCGTCGCCCAGGACGTGCTTGGCGATGGCGAGCAGCCAAGTGCTGAACCTCGCCCCGCGGCCCGGGTCGTAACGGTCGATGGAGTCGGAAAGGGCCGCGAGCGTCTCCTGCGAGAGGTCGCGTACGGTCTCTACGCCGATGCGCCCGCGTCCCCACTTGGTCAACTGGGCGCGGAGCACGGGCCCGAACGTCTCCCAAAGGTCGTACCACGCCGCCTGGTCCTGGGCGCGGAGACGGGCGATGAAACTGGTGGTGAGTTGATTGAGCATCCGACCGCCTTGCCACCCGTGCCCCGCACACCCATCCTCCCCGTTCCCAGATCACCCCATCCCCGAGGGATCGAAAGAGCCTGATGGCGATTCCAGCCGCGAGGCCGTGTCCCCGACATTCGACACACCCGCGGCCGTGGCCGGTGCTCGCCCGAACAACGCAAGGGCGGTGCCCGAGCGAGGCCGCTTTCGGACGCCCCGGGCGGTATCGCCGCTGCCCCTGATTGTTCCGCTCCCGCGGGGCGGGGTTTCGACTGCCAGGTGTGCAGGGTCCCGCCCCCGGTTTCGGGCCGATAACCCGGCCCGGCCAAACAGCGCGAAATCCGCCCATTCGCCCTCCCAACCAGCCTCTGTTGCTGAGCCGCGCCCGGCACCGCCGGGGGGGACCGGGGGGTCAAGGCGGCCAGCGGGCACACGCCCGGCCACTCGCTCGGGCCAGTTCAGGAGGAATCGGCCATGGTTCCCTGCAGCAAGTTCATTCTTCGTGGTGCGGTCGTCGGGGCGATCGGGCTTGGCGCCGCGGCGGTCATCGCCGGTCCGAGCAGGATCGGCAGCCTGTTCACCCAGGCCCGCTCGGTCATCAACGACAAGATCGACGCCAACATCACCGACCCGGTGGCCCTGCGGGCCCAGATGCACGACCTGGCGGCGCAGTATCCCAAGCGGATCGGCGAAGTCCGCGGCGACCTGGCCCAACTCAAGGAGCAGCAGGCCCAGCTCACCCGCGACCTGGCGGTCTCGACGCGGGTCGTGTCGATGGCCGACACCGACCTCGACAAACTCTCGGCCGCACTGGGCCACGCCGAAGCGGCGCAGGTCCAAAACGCCTCGTTTGGCGGCGGGCAGGGCGACAACGTCGAACACCGGGTGGTGATCGTGTTCAAGAACGAGCGGCTGGAACCGGCGCAAGCGCAGACCAAGTCCAACCAGATCGCCGCCACGCGCAACGCGTACGCCCAGCGGGCGGCGGACATCCAGCGCGACCTAGGCTACCTGACTCAGCAGGAGAGGCAGCTTACGCAACTGCTGTCGAAGCTCGAGGCCGAGCAGACAACCTTCCAGACGCAGATGTTCGACCTGGACCGGCAGATCGACGCCATCGGGCGCAACGACCGGATGATCGGCATCCTCAAGGACCGCCAGGACACGCTCAACGAGCAGTCCCGCTACCGCGCGGCCAGCCTCGACCAGATCACCAGCAAGCTGGCCGACATCCGGGCCCGCCAGGAGGCCACGCTCGACTCGCTGGCCCGGGCCGCGGAGCACTTCAGCTATGAGGACGCCGCTAAGGCGGACCTGGACCGCGAGTCGGCCTTCGACCAGACCGGCCCCAAGGCCCTGCCGGCGGGCAAGTCCAAGACCGAGCCGACGGTCATCGAAATCAATCCGGACAAGCTGCCGGCGACGGCGGTGGGCAAGGATGGGCCGGTGGCCGCGAGCAGGTGATCGGCGAGACCGACAGCAAGTCTCTCAAAGCACGCGTTCCCGGAATCCCGGGAACGCGTGTTTCATTCGTGGCATCGGCTTCCAGCCGATTTGGGTCCGAAGGGCCAAGCGAGAGGCGCACAGTGCACGAAATGCTCGGGCCTGCGGCCCGACATCGGCTGGAAGCCGAGGCCACGGGCGGAGTGGCCAATCCTTACCGGACCCGATAATCTCTGGGGCCATCGGGAGCCGATAAAGGGCCCGTGGGCATCGGCCGGGCCGGTGTTCAGGATACGGACGGGGTCCGGGGTCGGCTTGCTCGCGAGGGTCACACGCACGTGCTCAACATGTTCAGAGGCATGCTCCGGGTCGACATGGGGATCGACCTCGGCACCTGCAACACCCTGGTGGCCGTGCGCGGACAGGGCATCGTCCTCAACGAACCCAGCGTGGTCGCCGTGTGGAAGGGCACCAACAAGGTGCTCAAAAACGGCGAGGCCGTCGGCTGGATGGCCAAGGAGATGCTCGGCAAGACGCCCGGCACGATCACCGCGATCCGACCGCTCAAGGACGGCGTCATCTCGGACTTCGACATCACCGAGGCGATGCTCAAGTACTTCATCCGCAAGGTCAACGGCACGAACCGGTTGTTCCGCCCGCGGGTGGTCATCGGCGTGCCCAGCGGCATCACGGCCGTCGAGAAGCGGGCGGTGTTCGAGTCGGCTGCGCGGGCGGGGGCGTACCACACCTACCTGATCGAGGAGCCCGTCGCGGCGGCCATCGGCGCCGGGCTGCCCTTCGCCGAACCGACGGCCTCGTGCATCGTGGATATCGGCGGCGGGACCACGGAGGTCGCGATCCTCTCCCTGGGCGACATGGCCGTGTGCGAGTCGCTGCGCGTCGCGGGCGACGACATGGACGAGGCCATCATCGACCACATGAAGAAGACCTACAACCTGATGATCGGCGAGCAGACCGCCGAGCGGATCAAGATCGACATCGGCTCGGCGTCACCGATGGGCGAGGAAAAGACCATGGAGGTCCGCGGGCGCGACATGATCAGCGGTCTGCCCCGAAAGACGGTCATCACCAGCGAGGAGATCCGCGAGGCCCTGCTCGAGCCCGTGCAGGGGATCGTGGAGTGCGTCACGCGCACGCTCGAACGGGCCGAGCCCGAACTGGCCGCCGACCTGGTGGACAACGGGATCACGCTCGCCGGCGGCGGGGCGCTCCTGCGCGGCCTGCCCCAGATCGTGCAGAACTCCACCGGCCTGGACGTCACGATCGCCGAAGACCCGCTCACCTGCGTTGCCCGCGGCACGGCCATCTACCTCGAACACATCGAGGAGTGGAAGAACTTCCTCGAGAACGACCTTGAGGAATAGCGATCCTTGATCGCCCCTCGCGTGTTCCACGACTGACGATCCGGGGTGACGGGGCCGAAACAGAGGACCCATCAGAGGCCGTATCCCACGCTCCGCGTGCCCTCCGTGGCGAACTTCCGTCAACGATGCGCAGCCCCAGCGGAAACCTGATCGGCGGTCAACTCCGGCTCGCTCTGGCGGCCGGGCTGCTGGTCATCACCTCGCTCCTGCCCGCCCGCGCCCTCAAGTGGGCGTCATGGGTCGCCGACCCGGTCCAGTCGATCATCGCGCCGTGGGAGCACGCGCTCGGTTGGGCCGCGGCGTGGGCCCGCAACCGCGCCGAACCGTCCCGGCTCTCCGCCGAAGACCAGGCCGCGATGGACGAGATCCTTCGGGAGCGCGACGCCGCCGAGTTTGCGCTCGTGCAGGCCCGCGCCCAGATCGACGAACTGCGCAAGCGCATCGCCGAGGTCGCCCGGGGCATGGAGCTCAACAATCTCCCGGTGATCCCGGTCGCCGCTCCGGTGATCGGCGGCGCGGCCGACCTCTCAACGCGGGCCCTGACCGTCAAGGCCGGACGGAGTCGCGGCGTGGAGGTCAATAACGTCGCGGTGGTCGGCGGCGTGCAGATCGTGGGCAAGGTCACCCGCGTGCGTGAGCGTGACTGCATCGTGCTCCCGATCACCGATCGGGCCGCGGGCG
Source organism: uncultured Phycisphaeraceae bacterium (assembly GCA_964630785.1). Classification (GTDB taxonomy): domain Bacteria; phylum Planctomycetota; class Phycisphaerae; order Phycisphaerales; family UBA1924; genus JADLCX01. Next base: position 7,803 of record CAZVZG010000008.1, read on the forward strand.
TGATCGAAGGGCGCGTCATGATCAACGACACCACGCCCGGGTCGATGTGCCAGCTCCAACCCGACGGCAAGGGTGCGCTGGAGGGCAAGGTGGCCGACTCGCCCCAGTCGCTCGACGCGAACGGGCGTGTGCTGCCGATCAACCCCGGCACACTCGTGCGCCTCTACGACACTTCGTGGGCGCTGAGCGGGCGTGGACTCATCATCGGAAAGGTGGTGGCGAGCGAGCCGTTGGCCGATTCGCCGCAGCGCTCGTTCATCACTGTGGTGCCGGTCGAGCCGATCGAACGCGTGAGCGAGGTCACCATCCGCACCTCGGCGCCGGAGCCCGACACGGCGGAGAAGGGGGAGGGGGGGAAGGGAGGGGGCACGCCATGAGGTGGGCGGTCGTCGCCGTGTTTGCGTATGTTCTGCTGGGCATTGAGCTGGTGTTGCCCGGGCTGCTGCGTCTGGGCCCGACGATCGTCGCGCCGTCGTTCGTCGTGCCGTTCGTGGTGTTCATCGCGATGTTCGCGCCGCCAACGCGGGCGTACGGATTCGCGCTGGTCATGGGGTTGTGCCTGGACCTGCTCACGCCGTGGGAAGGTCGGACGGTTGTTCCCGGCCCGCACGCCCTGGGCCTGCTCATCGCGGCGTTCATGGTCGTCACCATCCGCAGTTCGCTCAACCGCAACACGCTCTCGCTGATCGTGTTTTCCATCCTGGCCGCGGCGTTGTCGAACCTGGTGCTCGTGGGCATCATGACCATCCGGGCCCGCTACACCGTGCCGACCGTCTGGAACGGCGGCGAACAGCTCCTCCAACGCCTGCTGGCGTCGCTCTACACCGGCGGTTCCGCGGCCGTGCTGGGGCTGGTGCTTTTCCCGTGTCAGGGACTGTTCAGGTTTTCGGAGCCGTACGCGAAGCGAATGCGGACGATGATGAGGTGATGGCGTGATGCGGTGAGCCTCGGGTCGCAAGTTCACTGTCTCACCCTCTCACTTCATCACCCTCTCATCGCACACCCGCCGATCGCCGCGCCCCAGTACACTCCCCCACTCCCCCCCTCCCCCATGCCCATTCCCGCCATCATTTTCGACGACGGCCGCGGGCTGCTGACGCCGCTGACCGACCTCCGCGCGGCGTTTGATCTGCGCACGGGCATGTCTACGACGCTGGAGCGGTTTGAGCGGAGCCACGACGTCGCCGCGTTGTTCGTGCCGGGTCCGCTCGCGGCCGTGACCGCAGAGCGCCACGGACCCGGCGCCCGGGGCGGTAAAGCCCTGCCGGTCAACGACTCGGTGTTCGCCTCCGGGATCAAGGGCCCCGTGCTCATGGTCAACGGTCGGGCGCCGCTGGGCTGTGCTCTCGCAACCGCCCCCCCCCCCCCCCCCCCCCCCCCCCCCCCCCCCGCCGGGGGCCCGCCCCCCCCCCCCGCGCCCCGCCGGCCCGGCGGGGCCGGGGGGGTGGGGGGGGC
>CAZVZG010000008.1:9267-126815 GCA_964630785.1 uncultured Phycisphaeraceae bacterium
CCCCTCCCCCCCACCCCCCACCACCCCCCCTCGGGTCGGGTCAAGTCATCGTCGAACCGGGCAGCGGCGATATCGTCGCGGCCGTGTGTCGGGGCGATCAGGTCGAGCAAGTCCTTGCCGGCGATGTTGGCGACTTCAATCGCGTGCTCACGCCGAGCATGGCCGAATCGTTCGGTGGCACGCGCCCGATGCTGCTCGGCCGCCCGTGGCACGTCCGTTCATGGCGCGACGAGTGCCTGCGGGCCGATCTGGAGTGGCACGCCCCGCGCATGATGAAGTCTCAGTTCGCCGAAGGGCGCCCGGAGCACCCCGCGGGAACATTCCGCCTGGGTGCAAACCACGTCGCGATCAGCGGGAGCGCCACGATTGCCCCCGGCGTCGTCCTTGATTCCACCCTCGGACACGTCGTCATCGACGACGGCGCGGTCGTTCGACCCGGTGCGATCGTTTGCGGGCCCGCGTACATCGGACCGCACAGCCACGTGCTGGACCGCGCACTGATCAAGCCCAACACCGCGATCGGTCCGCACTGCAGGGTCGCCGGTGAGGTTGGAGGCACGATCTTCCAGGGCTTCTCAAACAAGGCCCACGACGGCCACCTGGGCGACTCGTACATCGGCGAGTGGGTGAACCTGGGCGCGGGCACGACCAACTCCAACCTGCTCAACACCTACGGCGACGTGATCGCACGGCCGTTCGGACCCGATGGCAAGCCCGCGAGCAACGAGCATACCGGCGAACAGTTTCTCGGCGCGATCATCGGCGACCACTGCAAGTTCGCCATCAGCACGCGGATCATGACAGGGGCAATCGTCGGCACCGGAACGATGTGGGCCGCGAGCGCGCCGGTGACCGGCACCGTTCCCCGGCTCTCGTGGGTCACCGATGCGGGCGTTCGGCCGCACACAATGAACAAGCTCATCGAGGTCGCAAAGACGGTGATGTCGCGGCGCCGAGTGGAACTGAGCGGGGCATACCGGGCCGGGCTGGAAAGATTGGCGTGAGTTCGTGGCATCGGCTTCCAGCCGATTCCACGCTACGCTGTGGCGATGCTCCCCGCCCGCGAGACGCACGCAATCGCCGCGCTCGGCCTGATCGCTGTGTTCGTGATCGTGCTCGCATCGGTGGTCTCGCTCTACACGCAGCCGTGGGACTGGATGGTCGGCGCGACGTACTTTGACGGCCTTCTGATCGTGGCCGGCGTCCTTGCCGAGGCCTGGTCAAGGTTCGCGCACCGGCGAACCCCGCCCTGGGCCTGCCGACGCTGCGGTTACGACCGGCGAGGCCTGCCGCCCGGCGCACCGTGCCCGGAGTGCGGGGAACGGTGCGGGTAGCACCCGCCCGTGGCATCGGCTTCCAGCCGATGTTGGCCCGCAGCGCCAAGCGTGGAGCAGAATGTGCGTCCAACGCTTGGGCCTGCGCCCCGACATCGGCTGGAAGCCGATGCCACGCACGCCGCCGTCCCGTTAGACTTCTCCCGCCATGTCCACGCTCTACCTCATCGACGGCTACGCGCAGTTCTTTCGCGCCTACCACGCTATCCGCACGCCGATGAGCTCGCCCGTCACGCAGGAGCCGACCAACCTCACGTTCGGTTTCATCGGGATGCTGCTCAAGCTCCTCCGCGGCGAGGGGAAGATCGGCGGCCGCGACGGGGCGTCGCACGTCGCCGTCGCGCTCGATGTCTCCGGCGATCGGGGCACGTTCCGCTCGCGGATCTTCCCCGACTACAAGGCCACCCGTCCCCCGCCGCCTGAGGACCTGCCCGTGCAGGTCCGGCGATGCCTCAAGACTCTGGAGGCGATCGGCGTGCCGATCATCGGCGCCGAGGGCTTCGAGGCCGACGACGTGATCGCGACCATCGTCGATCGGTTGCACAAGCCGCGGGCGGCGGTTGGGGCGACCAGCGGCACACCCTCCCCGCTCATCCGCATCGTCTCCAAGGACAAGGACCTCAAGCAACTGCTCGTGGACTGCGGCGTGGAGCTCTACGACATCCACACCGACCTGGTCACCGACGCGACCTCGTACGAGGCCGAGGTCGGCATCAAGCCGGCGCAGGTGATCGACATGCTCGCGCTCATGGGCGACACGGTGGACAACGTGCCCGGCGTGGACGGCGTCGGCCCCAAGACCGCCGCGCAGCTCATCGCCCAGTACGGCACGCTCGACAACCTCATCGCCCACGCCGACGAGATCAAGGGCAAGCGCGGCGAGAAACTGCGCGAGGCGATCCCCAAGCTCGCCCTCAGCCGCGAGCTGGTCACGCTCCGGCACGACGCGCCTGTGGACTTCGATCTGGCCGCGGCGGACGCAAGGAAGTTCAACCTGGAGGCCCTGCTGCCGATCCTGCGGGAGCTGGGGTTCAACCGCTACCAGGACGAGGTGCGGGCGCTTCTGGGTGTTGGAGGGAGCGATGGGGGTGGGGCCAATGGAGGGCGCGCCGGCGGCGGCGCCGCCGTGGCGGCCCCGCCGGCCAAGCCGCGGACGGGCCCGCGTTCCGACGCGGCCGACACGCTCGAAGGCGGGCTGTTCTCCTCCGTATCCGGTGCGGCGAACTCACTCGTCGAATCGTCCGGCGGCTCGCCCCGAAAGGCCCAATCCGGCGACTACCGCTGCATCAAGACCCGCGAACAGCTCGCATCGCTCGTGGCCGAGATGCGGGTGTGCGAGTGCTTCGCGATCGACACCGAGACGACGTCGCTCTCGCCGCACGACGCGAAACTCTGCGGAGTGTCGATCGCGACGCAGGTGGGCGCCGGCGCGTATATCCCCGTGCGGTCACCCACGCCTGCCGAACACCTCGACGAGGCGACCGTGCTCGGGGCCCTGCGCCCGCTGCTCGAAGACCCGCGCCAGCCCAGGTGCGGGCATAACCTCAAGTACGACGCGCTGATTTTCCGCAAGCACGGGGTGCGGTTTGCGGGGTTCATCATCCCCATCGCAGCGAACCAACGACAGGTCGAGGCCACCGCTCGCGACGCTGAGGGTCCAGAAGACCCGCCCGCTCGCCTGCGCCGGGAGTTCATCGAGCCTTCGGTCTGCTTCGACTCGATGGTCGCCAGTTACCTCATCGACGCGACGCGCTCGTCGCACTCGCTCGACGCGCTCGCCCTCGCGCTGCTCGGGCGCACGAACATCTCGATCAAGGAACTCATCGGCTCCGGGTCCGACCAGAAGACCTTCGACACGGTGCCGATCGACCTGGCCACCGAGTACGCCGCGGAGGACGCGGACATCGCGCTGCAACTGCGACAGAAGATGCTCCCGCAACTGCGCGCGATGCGCCTGATGCCGCTCTTCACCGAGGTCGAGATGCCGCTGGTCGAGGTGCTGGCGGAACTGGAATGGAACGGGATCACGGTCGATTCGGCCGAGTTGGACCGCCAGCGCGCCAGGCTGCAGACACGCATCGAAGTGCTGCGTCGGCAGATCGCCGACGAGGCGATGCGGACCGTCGGTCGATCGTTCAACCCCGACTCGCCCAAACAGCTCGCGGGCGTGCTGTTCAACAAGCCGCAGGACGTCGAACCGGGCCTGGGCATCCGGCCGCAGAAGAAGCTCAAGACCGGGTATTCCACCGACAGCGAAGTGCTGGAAAAACTCGCGGACGACCCGGCGGTCACCAGCGAGATTCCGCGGTTGATCCTCGAGAACCGCGAGCTGACCAAGCTCGTGGGCACCTACCTCGTCGCGCTCAAGGACGCGATCAACCCCGCGACGGGGCGGATCCATTCCAGTTTCAACCAGACCGTGGCCGCGACCGGGCGACTGGCCAGCAGCGACCCGAACCTGCAGAACATCCCGATCCGCACGGAGATCGGGCGCGAGATCCGCAAGGCGTTCGTCGCGGCGCCGGGGTGTGTGCTCATTTCCGCGGATTACTCCCAGATCGAGCTCCGCCTGCTCGCGCACCTCTCACGCGACCCCGCGCTCATCGAGGCCTTCCTCGCCGGCGAGGACATCCACACCGCCGTGGCGGCCCAGATCGAGAACGTGCCGTTGTCGCAGGTGACCAAGGAACAGCGCAGCGGCGCCAAGATGGTCAACTTCGGCATCGTGTACGGCATCACGAGCTTCGGGCTTGCCCGCCGGTTGGGCACCTCAAACACCGCCGCCGACGAGATCATCCGCGGCTACAAGAAGCGATTCGCCGGTATCACGACTTTTCTGCAGGAGTGCATCGATCAGGCCCAGCGGCACGGGTATGTGCAGACCATGCTCGGCCGCCGGCGCCCGATCCCCGACATCGACAGCGCCAACCCCAGCCGGCGGGCCTTCGCCGAGCGCACGGCGATCAACAGCGTCGTCCAGGGCTCCGCGGCCGACCTGATCAAACTGGCGATGATCGAGGTGCAGGCGGGGATCGGGGGGGGGAGGGATCAAGTGATCAAAGGTTCGAAGCACAGCGGGATCCCAACCTCGTTCCCCGGATGCCCCGCTCCCTCGATCCCCTCCCTCAAGATGCTGCTCCAGATCCACGACGAGCTCGTCTTCGAGTGTCCGAAACAGCACGCCGACGAGGCGCAACGGTTCATCGTCCACCGCATGGAGAACGCGATGGAGCTCTCCGTGCCGCTCAGGGCCGACAGCAGCATCGCCACCAACTGGTTCGACGGCAAATAGCTCGACTACAACCGCTATCCGCTACCCGCCATCCGAAATCTATTTCTCCCGCCCTTCCCGCTCCCGCGCGTACGCCATCACCGATTCGGCGCGGTCCTTCAGCCTCTGGACCTCGGAGGCACACTTTTCCGGCGTCGAATCCGTCCAGAACTGGTCGGGGCGGGGCTGCCCAGATCGGGCCACGAACACCGCCGCGCGGTACGCGATCAACTGCCGGGCTGTCGGCGGCTTTCCGTCGCCCGCGGCCAGCTCGCCCACGAGCGTCTCCAGCGCGGCCGCGTCAGCCCGAGACAGCGCCTGGGCGGCGTCCTTGTCGCTCTCGGCGGCGTCCAACAGCGCGTTCACGCACACCGGCGTGCCCATCGCGCCCAGCAGCGCGTAGAGCTTCCGCCGCTCCACGGGCGTGATGTCCGGGCGTTTGAGCAGGCCCACGATGTCCTTGTCGGCGCTGAGGATCTTCAGCCGCCAGGTTGTCTGCACGGCCCGGCGCACGTCTTCCTTGTCGGCGTTCGGGTCGGTGATTACCGGCCTGAGTTCCTTCTCATACAGGCCGTCCACGTACTTGCGTGACGCGGCCTCGAGTCGGGCCGCCAGCGCGCCGGGCGACGCGACGTCCTCGATCCCGATCCGATCGATCAACTTGCGATCGGGCGAAACGATCGCGATGTACAGCCCGTAGCCTGTCGGCAGCCCGAGCTCGGCCAGCGCCTCGTTGCTGCGGCTGTTGCGCATCAGGCGAAGCGGCACAAACCGGCTTTGCGCCAGCGATACCACCGTTGGGTCGCGGAAGGCCCGCTCCTGCGCGTCGCGCAGGTCGTCGTCCTCGGAGTTTCGCCCCACCTTCTCGGTCGATTCCCAGACCCACACCATGAGCGGGAGCATCTGCTCCTGGGCCCGCTCGACGGCGGCCTTGGGGTTGCCCATCCACTGCACGGGGTTCTGCGCGAGCGCTCTTCCCGCGCCGCTCAGCGCGACGACCATCGCCACGCCCGCGATCAACCATCCACGCCACGGCCGCGAACGCATGTTGGTCTCCTGGTTCACCGGCAAGTCTCCGATTCCCGCCGCCCCACGCTCCATAATCGGATAGGGAACGACCATCCGCTCAACTGAGTGTACCGCCACCCGCGCCCTGCGTGCCGAGATTCGTGCATGAGTCCGACTGTCGCTATGCTCACGGTTGTGACGACGACCGGTACCGACGCCTGGACCACCCGCCGCCTGCTCGCCTGGATGACCGAGGCGTTCACGCGTCACGGCCTCGATTCGCCGCGGCTTTCGGCGGAACTGCTCGTCTCGCACGTGGTCGGGTGCGACCGCCTCAGGCTCTACACAGACGCCGACCGCCCCGCCGCGCCGCTGGAGCGCGACCGGCTTCGCGACCTGGTCGCCCGTGCGCTCAAGCACGAGCCGGTGCAATACCTCGTCGGCGAAGCATGGTTCTTCGGTCTGCCCCTGCACGTGGACCGATCGGTGCTCATCCCGCGCCCGTGCACCGAGACCGTGGTCGAGCAGGTCCTCCTCCACGCGCGGGCCGAGCCGGGCTTCGGCGGCAAGACCGGCGAGGGCGTCCGCTTCGTGGACGTGTGCGCCGGCTCGGGCTGCATCGCGATCTCGCTGCTCAAGCAGCTCCCGCAGGCCGCGGCGATCGCTACGGACATCTCGGCCGAAGCGCTCGCGATCGCCCAGAAGAACGCCCAGCGACACAAGGTCCACGACCGGGCGACCTTCCTCGACGGCGATCTGCTCGCGCCGTTGCTCGACCACCCCGACACCCACGACTTCCACTACATCGTCGCCAATCCGCCCTACATCCCCGACCATGAATGGGACCTGCCGGGGATGGTCTGGGAGAACGTCCGCAACTACGAACCCCACCTGGCACTCCGCGCCGGACCGGACGGCCTGCAATACATCCGCCCGCTGATCGAGCAGGCGCCCGACCGGCTTCGCCGGGGCGGCCTGCTCATCATCGAGACCGCCGCGAGCACGGCTACGCAGGTCGCTGAGCTCTTCAACGCTTCCGGCCGCCTTGAGCGCGTGCGGGTCGTGAAGGACTTGGAAGGGCTGGATCGGGTGGTGATCGGCGCGCGAACATAGCCGCGCCGATCACGGCTCCCTCGCTCGCGCGGCCCCGGTTTCCCCCGTTCCATCGGCCTTGAGCTTGCCGATCAGACGCACCAGCGACTCGATCCCGGCCACGCCATACTCGGCGCGCAGCGCGGGGAGGATGCGCGACTGGAACACACTCAGGACGTGCTCCTGGCTGGTACTCAGCGCCGCCGCGGCATCGCTCACCGTTCGCCGCTCAACGCAGATCGCCTGCACCACGGCCCACTCCGGCCCCGAGAGCGAGAAACGCAGCGGCTCGGTCACGTGTTCGAGCAGCCGCTGGCGGAGTCGCGAAAACGCGACCTTCGCGGCCGCCTCGTTCTTGCCCAACTGGCTGGCCACCGCGCTCCACGACTGGCTCCTCACCAGGAACTGCTCGACCATGGTCCGCTCGTCGCCGTTCTTGCAGGCCGCGGCCAGCGTGCGCACGAGCTTCGCCAGCGCATCCCGCTCATGTGACGATTGCTCGAAGGCGATCACCACCGAGCCGGGTCCGTCGTCGCTCGCGAGCGGATCGATGCGCGTCCGCTCGTCGCCCGCGTCCTGGTTCACGTGCTTCTTGATCCGAAGGCGATCGATAAATCGGTTGCGGATCGCTCTGACCAGCCGTGCCTCCAGGTGCTGGTCGTCCACGCACACCACCGCCAGCCGCGGCAGTTCCTTGGCCATCACGCTCATCACCACGCTCTCGGGCTGCAGGTCCACCCGGCGGGCCTTGCTCCCGAGCATCTTCGCGGCGATCCGCTCGGCCCGCTGATTCAACTTGGCGTAGAGCGAATCGATCACCCGCCCCTGCTCGGTCTTGCTTCCCGAGCGAAGCCGATCGATCGCGGTTCGGGCGGTCGCAGCGACGTCGCCTCCGGTTTCGCCGCCGGGCCCCGGAAGCGAACCTTCGGAAGCGGGTTCCAGCATCGGCGCGTCGCGGTGAGCGGACATTGGACCTCCGGCTTCGCGGGATCGGTCCTTTCCATGCTACCCGGTGGCGCAACGCCTCCACAACCGGCGTGAGCGATCTTGACATCGCCCTGTGGGGCTTCAAGCTCGTAAGCACCCAATTTCACAGCACTTACGCGCATGGGCGCGGCGTCTGGGAGGCCGTCGATCACGACGGGTCACGCCCGGCCGTGCGAGATCGCTTGCATGTTGCGGCGTTCCGCGCCGCGCGGAGACCTACCGATGAACACCACCTGCTACACCCTCGGACGGCTCGCCGCGAACGTGCCGCCGCGTGCCGATCGCGTCTGCCTGCTCATCGGCGTCGCGGCGAGTCTCAGCCTCGCCGACCTGTGGCTCACCGTCCATTTCATGCGGACCACCGGGATGGTGGAGATCAACCCGTTGGCTCGCCTGATCGCGGGCGCGGGTCCGCTGGGACTGGCCTTGCTCAAGGGCGCGAGCGTGCTGGTCCACGGCGTGGTGCTGGGTGTACTGCGTCGCCGCCGCTCGGCCGAGGTGGCCGCGTGGATCTCGGTCGCGGTGCTGACGATTCTCACAGTCCAATGGCTGAGCTACGTCGGCGCGACCAGCGATCTGGGCGTGTGTGAATCTCAACTGCTCGCCTGCCAGGACCACTACGTCAAACTCGGCGAATAGCCGAACGCCTCCGCAACTCGAACATCTCCGCCGGCGCCCCGACCCTTCAACACCTCCTCAATCCCGGGAAGGGGCGCCACTCCGGCACCCGGCCGCGCAAGCGCTCGAACGAGCCTGCGCGGCCGGGTGCGTTCTTGTTCTGAGTTGATGCGTGCCTGGGAGGGGTCGTCGGCGGACGTGTTACCGACCCGTGGGCCCGCCCGCTTGACCTGCACACGGCCGCGACGGCCCTCGTGCGAGGGCCCGCGGCCGGAACCCTGAAGCATCGAGCCTCAACGCTCGGGCACTCAACAAGGAGATACGCATGAACGCTCGCACCAATCGCCGATTCTCCGTTCGCCTCGGCCTGATCGCCGCTCTCGGCCTGGCCGGGATCGCCAACGCGGCCGTGTCCAGCGATTTCAACCGCTCGGGCTCGGTCGGGCTCGACGACCTGCAGGCTTTCCTCGCCGCCTACCACGGCGGCGACAAATCGGCCGATGCCAACGGCGACGGCCGGCTGACGTACTCCGACGTGTTCACGTTCGTCGGCCAGTGGACGCCGGCCTATATCAAGGCGCCCAAGCAAAGGGCCACCTCCAAGCCGTCGCAGATCGGCTCTCCCGCCGAGCCGGACTCGCCGCGCTGACCGACCGCTGACGCTCTCTCCGGGGCCCGCGTGCGCGTCGCACGCGGGCCTTGGTGTTTTTGCGTTGCGCCGCACAAACACGGCGAAGACTCGACCCCGCGTGTAACCGAGCGGTGTGCAGCCACGCTTGCTTGATGTCGGATGCGGCCCGTCGGCCGCGTCGAGCAACGCACAACCCAGGCAAAGGAGCACAACGATGAACACCAACCGAAATACTCCCGCCCGCAATCGTCGCACCGCCCTCGTCCTCGGCACGTTCGCCGCGATCGGCCTCGCCGGCCCGGCGTTCGCCTGCGACCCGGCCGACTTTGACATGTCGGGTCACGTCGGCCTCGAAGACCTCGCGGGCTACCTCAGCGCGTACCTCGCCGGTGACAAGTCCGCCGACTTCAACGCCGACGGCAAACTGACCGTGCAGGACATCTTCGACTTCGTCGGCAACTGGATCACCCGCTACATCGAGGACGCCCAGGCCAAAACGCCCATCGACACCCCTACCCCGATCAAGCACGCCCTCGACGGCGTTGAGCCGCTCACCGCGGCACAGGCTGTCGGCCTGGTCGGCATCGAACAGCCATCGGTCCGTTAACCGTGACCGGCCGGCCCGCTCCCGATCTCTCGCACAACATCGGGCTCTCTCCCCCACCGGGGTCCGCTCGCGGAGGCAGGCGGACCCCGACTTCATTTCAAGGCTCGACGGTCGGTGCCGGAAGGGACGACGGGGGCGTGGACTGGGGCACGGGCCTCACCGGTGTGACCGCTCCGGGGCCTGGCGCAGCCGGTGCGACCGGCTTGGCCTCCGGCTCCTTGACCTCTTCGCTCAGTTTTTTGGCGAAGGCCGCGGACTTGTAGGTGAACGGCGAGAAGGCCCATCCGCCCCACTTGGCGTTGAGTTCGTCCACTTCCTTCTTGACCTCGTCGGCCGTGCGCTTCGGCTTGGCGGCGTCGCCCTCGCCCTCTTTGTAGGGGTCCGGGTCCGCCGAGGCCGTGAGCTTCCACCACCAGCGATCGTGCTGGTTGGTTGTGTCAATGTGCACGATCAGCCCGTCCCAGGTGCGGACGTCCACCGTCGACCCCGGCTTGCCGGCGTTGCCATCGGCGCCGGCACCGGCGAAGTCGATCTCGTTCGCCTTGTTCACGTCCTCGAACGAGGCCTTCACAAGCCCGGAGACCAGCGTCTCGGGCAGGCCCGGCTCCTTGAGCACCTTGTTCGCGGGCAGGTTCTCCACCGCGAACGAACCCTCGCCGGGTTTGGCCCGCGCGACCACGATCTTGTCCGCGTCCGCGTTCTCATGCGGCGTCACCGTCACGCTCCGCACGCGGTCGCGGGCGACGTCGGCGAACTCGTTGTTGACCCAACTCTGCGCATCTCGCGGCACGTCGAGTTTGCCCGAGGCGAAGTAGCTCACGGGGTTGCCCGGCTTGCGCAAATACACGCCCTCGGCGCCCGACTGGCCCCACTTGGTGTTGCCCACGATCGCGGACGCCACCACCGCGCCCGACTTGTCCGTCAGCGTCAACTGCATTGCCTGTGAGGCTGCGGCCTCCGGCGCCTCGGGCGAGGCCGGTGGTTTGGCGTCGTCCCCCGCCTTCGGCGCGGGCTTTGTCCCGACGTCTTCCACACCGATGGCTTTGTAGAGGTCCGGTCGCGACGTGCGCTCGCTCCAGTCTCTGAGCGAGACCAGCTCAAAGAGCGTCTGTCGCACCTTGCCCGGGTCTGCCGGATAGCCCGACCTCTCCTTGACCCGCCATTGCCCGTCTACGAGGTCCACGTGGGTCTCGCCCGCTGCGGTCTTGACGGTGATCCCCGTCACGTCGTTCGCTTTGGATGCCAGATCACCGAGCACCGGCGAAGCGACCGGCATGCCCGCGGCAGGCGTCGCCGCGGGCGTGTCTCCATCGCTCGCCGCCTTGTTTGACCGGAGCGCGACGACGGCCGCCACAACCGCGATCGCGGCCGCCACGGCGAGAATCGTGAGGTTCTTGCTGTTCATGGTCATTTTCCCCACCCCGCTCATCCCGACGGCTCAACTCCCCGCCCCGGGCTTCATCCGGTCACGCTTCCGCCGACCGATGCGGAACGCGCTCAGCCCCAGCGCCGCGACGGCCACCGCGCCCGGCATGATCGCCATGTTGGCGAGTTTGAGCTTCGTGCCCATGCGTTCGATGTCCTTGCGCAGGTCGTGCTGCACGCTGCGCAGCTCCTTGCGGGTGTCCACCATCTGCACGCGGAACTTGGCGACCTCGGCCTCCTGCTCCGGGCTCAGCAGCAGGTTCGAGTCTCCGCCGGGCTGCTTCTGCTGCAGCGACGCGATCTTCTGCTCGGTCTCGTGAAGCGTCTTCTGCAGGTCCTGGGCCTTCTGTTGGTATTTCTGCTCCGCGTCGCGCTGGATCGCCTCGACCGTCACGAAGGGCCGGGCGAAGCTGCCGCGGGCACGAAGCGACATGAGGTCGCTGGAGCCCCCGAGATTGTCCAGTGCGCCCGTGACGAAGTCGCCGTTGTCGCTGATCTTGGTGTACCCGAGGCTCACCTGGCCGAACAGCCGCTGTTCCTGCACCCAGAAGCGATCGGCGAGCATATCGCAGTCCGCGACCACGACCACGTTGATCGGCCCCTTGCTCTCGGCCAGGTGCGCCGCCTTCGCGGTCTCCGAAGCGGGCTTGTCGGACGGCTTGTTCGGGTCTGTCGGCGCCGGTGGGGAGGCGGGGGGCGGGCCGTCGGGGAACGCCGATTTCACCTTGCCGGTGACCCTTGCGGCCAGCGTCAGCTCCACACCATCGGACTTGAAATCGGCGAGCAGCGCCTTGGGGTCGGGAATGAACGAGACCTTCGAGGCCTCGATCTCCATCGAGTTCTTGCTCGTGTGCACCAGCGGCTGGAACGTGGTCGTCGCGCCCTTGGCGGCCCTCAGCACGCCCGCGGTCGCGAGGATCATCGGGTTGTTCAGGCTGCCCGTCACCGGGTCGGCATCGCTGCGGGCGTCCTTGCCCAGTTGCATCCAGGCGATGTAGTCGACCGCCTCGGGACGGCCCTGGCTGCCGACGCCCACGCGGAGAGCGTTGTCCCGGTCGGTCGCGATTTTGCCCGCGTCCATCTCCACGCCCCAGGCGCTGAGCAGCGTGTTGAGTTCGGACGACTTGGGCATGTTCATCGCCTGCATCGGGTTCATGCCCGGGGGCACGTCCTGGTCGCACAGCGGATCGACGAACACGAGCAGGCGCCCGCCGCGCATCACGAACTGATCGATCGCGTACTGGGTCTCCCTGGACATGCTCTTGGGATGCACGACCATGAGCACGTTCACGTCGCCGGGGATCTCCTTGGCTGAGTTCTCGATGCTCTTGACCGTGAACAGGTCGTTCATCTGCGCGTAGATTTGCCACGGCGGCGCACCCTGGCCCCCCATCGGGTTTGACTGCATCCCCGCCAGCGGGAGCCAGCTCATGAGCCCGACCGTCTTCTTCTCGGGGTTGGAGAGCAGGTAGACCAGGCGCGTCACGTCGTATTCGAGAAAGTTCTCCTTGGACGGGTCGAAGAACCGGATCGTCTGCTGCTGGTCGGTGCTGTTGACACCGACGAGGCCGAAGTAGAACCGCTCGCCCGCCCGCCCCGTCGGCACGCCCACCAGCCCGGCCTGCACGGCCATGTCCTCGGCGTCGGAGAACGGCTCCGGGTTCACGACGTCGAGCTTGATCTTTCCGCCGGACGCCCGCTCCAACTCGGTGAGCATCTCCCGTACGCGGCTCTGGTACGCCTTGAACTGCGGCACGTCGTTGGCCGTTTTTTCCGAGTAGTACAGCGTGAGCCGGATCGGCTCGGGCAGCTTGCGCGCGATGGCGAGCGCGCCGGGGCTGAGCGTGTACAGGTGACCCTCGGTCAGGTCGATCCGGGCCCCGCGCACGGCCGCGGTGCTGGCGATGTTCACCGCGAAGAAGAGCACCACGGCGATGAGCAGGGCGAGGATGGAAACCAGTCCTTTGTTCATGTCTTCGATCCGATCAGTTCACCACGGGGTTCACCCGCGGGGCGACGCCAACCAAGCCGTTCACGCCGTTCATGCGGTTCTCACGCCCATGCGCTCCCCGTGGCGGCCGCCACCATGTCACCCCGCCTTCTTCGCCTCCACCATCACGGCCGTGGCGAACAGGCACACGAGGATCAGCGAGCCGAAGAACACCAGGTCGCGCAGGTCGATCACGCCCTTGGAAATGGAGTCGAACCGGTTGAAGAACGAGAAGCCCGAGATCGCGTCCACCACCGCCTGCGGGGCCCAGCCGCTGAAGAAATCGGTCACCGCCGGGAAGCCCGCCAGCAGGAACGCCAGGCACAGCACCACCGTGCCCACGAAGGCGATCACCTGGTTGCGGGTCAGGCTCGACACGAACGAGCCGATCGCCAGGAAACCGCCCGCCATGAGGAAACTCCCCACGTACGCCGCGAGGATGACTCCGTTGTCCGGGTCGCCCAGGTAGTTGACGGTGATCCACATGGGGAACGTGAGCGCCAGCGCGATGCCGCAGAACGCCCACGCCGCGAGGAACTTGCCCGCCACCGCCACCGGCAGCGGGATCGGCAGCGTAAGCAGGAGCTCGAGCGTGCCCTGCTTGCGCTCCTCGGCCCACAGCCTCATGCTCACCGCGGGCACCAGGAACAGGTAGAGCCAGGGGTGGAAGTTGAAGAACGGCTGCAGGTCGGCCTGCCCTCGCTCGTAGAAGTTTCCGAGCTGGAACGTGAACACCCCCGTGAGCAGGAGGAAGATCACGATGAATACGTACGCCACCGGGGTGTAGAAGTACCCTCCCAGCTCGCGCTTGAACACCGCCCACAGCCGGTGCATCGATGCACTCACGCGCGTGCCTCCTCTCCGGCCCGCGCGGCCGTCCCCGCACCCGCAACGCCCCCGACGCCGCCGCCCGTGATCGCCCTGAACACCTCGTCGAGCCGGCCCGGCTCGACGTGGAGCTCATCAACGGGCCACCCGCGCCCGCGCACGTGCTCGCTCACGCGCGTCACGATCGGGTCCGGCCCCTTGGGGAAGACCATCAGCGAGACGTGCCCGTTCTCTGAGCCCATCAACTCGACGCTCGACACGCCCGCGACCCGGCCCAGGTCGCCCTTGGCCGCGTCGGCGTCGAACCCGGCCGATCGCACCTTGACGTTCACCGCGTTATGGAAGCGAGATCGGGCCCGCAGATCGGCCGGCGTGCCGTCGGCCACGATCCGACCGCGGGCGATGATCACCGCCCGCGTGCACACGGCCTCGACCTCTTCCAGGATGTGTGTGCTGAGCACGATCGCCTTGTTCGGCGCCATCCGGTTGATCAGCGTCCGCACCTCGAACTTCTGGTTGGGGTCGAGGCCGTCGGTCGGCTCGTCCATCACCAGCACGTCGGGGTCGTGCAGGATCGCCTGGGCCAGGCCGACGCGGCGTTTGTACCCCTTGCTGAGCGTGTCGATCGTTTGCCGCATCACCCCCTCCAGGTGCACCAGCGAGGCGACTTCCTCGATCCTCGCCCGGCGTTTGTCCCGTGGGATCCGGCGCACCTGGGCGATGAACTTCAGGAACTCCCACGGGGTCATGTCCGGGTACGCCGGGGCGCCCTCGGGCAGGTAGCCGATCTTCTCCTTCACAGCGATCGGATCCTGCGAGACGTCGTGGCCGCAGACGCGCGCGGTCCCCGCCGTGGGGCTCAGGAAGCCCGTGAGCATCTTCATCGTGGTGGACTTGCCGGCCCCATTGGGGCCCAGAAAGCCCAGAACCTCGCCGCGCTTGACGGTGAAACTGACCCCGTCGACGGCCGTGAACGCCCCGAACTGCTTCACCAGACCTTGGATCTCAATCATGCCAACCCTCGTCAAGCGGCACGAACAGAAGACGCTCGACCCGTACATTCCCGTCACGGGCCGGCGCGCTCGGCACGCCGGGCCGAGTCCTGAGTGTTGCGGGCCTTCGGGGTCCCGTCAACGCGGCCCGGCCCGAGGTACCCTGATCCCGTGATCCCCCACCTCGCCCCCCCCATCTGGCCCGAATCGCTCCCCCGCGCCGGCGGGATGGCCGCGAGCATTGTCCGAAACGCCCCCGAACTCACCGAGGACCGGGCCGCGCAGGCCACCATGGCCAAGTGCCGGGTCGCGCTCATCGGCCTGCCCGACGACACGGGCGTCGCGCTCAACCACGGGCGGCCGGGGGCCCGCCGGGGGCCGGGCGCGTTCCGCGCCGCGCTGCACCGCTACGGCGTGGCGATGCCGCTCGACGAGCCGGGCGACAGCCGCGCCTACCCGCGCGTCTTCGACGCGGGCGACGTCGTGCTCGGCGGCGACATCCACGAGACCCACGACCGCGTTTCCGAAGTCGCCGGGGCCCTGATCGCCCGCGGGCTCTTCCCGATCGCCATCGGCGGGGGCCACGACCTGACCTTCGCCTTCGTTCGCGGCGTGGCCCGCGCCCTGGGCGGGGGCCCGATGGCGGGGGCCTCGATCGACGCCCACCTGGACGTCCGCGCGGAGGTCGGCTCGGGCATGCCCATGCGGTCGCTGCTCGAAGGGGGCTTCATCACCCGGCCCCGCTGCGTCGGGCTCAACCCGCTGGTCACGCTGCACGAGCACGCGGAGTATTTTCGCGCCCGCGGGGGCGTCATTCACCTCGCACCGCCGCCGCCGCAAGAGTTGTTCGAGCAGGGCCCGCCCGCGTTCCTCACGCTCGACATGGACGCGTTCGACGCGGCGCACTGCCCGGGCGTGAGCGCGGTGAACCCGTGCGGCCTGTCGCCGCGCGAGGTCGAACCGCTGGTCCGGGCCGCCGGGCGCAACCCCGACGTCCGCTGCTTTGACATCATGGAACTCAACCCGGACGCGGACCCGTCCGAGCGGAGCGCGCGGCTGGCGGTGCACATGTTCCTCACGTTCCTGCGGGCCCTGGGCGAGCGGCCGGCGCCCGGGGGGGAGGTCTAGACCGTGAGCCTGGCGATCATCAACGCACGCGTCCTCACGCTCACGGGCGGCGAGCCCCCCGTCGTTCTGCCGCGCGCGTCCGTGCTGATCGAGGGTGAGCGCGTCGCGCTGGTCGCCGGGGGCGACGCGGGCGCGGAGCGGGCCCTCGCCGCGCGCCCGTCTGCCGATCACACCATCGACGCCCGCGGGCGCGTGCTTCTGCCCGGGTTCGTGGACTGTCACACGCACGCCTGCTGGGCGGGCGACAGGCTCGATGAATGGGAGCTCAAGCTTCGGGGGACGTCCTACCTCGACATCCTCTCGTCCGGCGGCGGCATCATGTCCACGGTCCGCGCCGTCCGGGCCGCTTCTCAGGAGCAGCTCACCCGAACGCTCCTCACCCGCCTCAACATCTTGCTCGCCTGCGGATCGACGACCATCGAGGTCAAGAGCGGGTACGGCCTCACGCCCGAACATGAGTTGAAAATGCTCCGCGCGGTCCGGGCCGCGGCCGCTTCCTTCGACGGCACGCTCGTCCCCACGGCCCTGCTCGGCCACGCGCTCGACGCGGCCTCGGTCCCACCGCCGTTCCCGCAAACCCCGGACGGCTACGCCGACTGGACCATCGACCAATCCCTGCCCGCGGTGAGCGCGGAGTTCTCCGGCATCGCCGTCGACGCCTTCTGTGAGCAGGGCGCATGGTCATTGGCCCAGTGCCTGCGCCTCTTCGACGCCGCGAAGCGGCGCGGCCACCCCATCCGCGTCCACGCCGACCAGTTCAACGCGTTGGGCATGGTCGAGGCGGCGGCCCGGCTCGGCGCGGTGAGCGTCGACCACCTCGAAGCCAGCGGCCCGGCCCAGATCGCCGCGCTCGCCGCCGCCGAGCGCACCTCCGGCGTGATCCTGCCCGTCTGCGGCCTGCACGTGGACGGACGCTACGCGCCCGGGCGTCCGCTGATCGACGCGCTCGGCCCCGAACGCCTGTGCATCGCGACCAACTTCAACCCGGGTTCGGCCCCCTGCCCGAGCATCCCGACGGCGATCGCCCTGGCGGTGCGCTTCTGCGGGCTCACGCCGCACGAGGCTATCGCGGCGGCCACGCGCAACCCGGCCCGGATGCTCGGCTTCACCGACCGCGGCACGATCGCCCCCGGCCAGCGGGCCGACCTGCTGCTCCTGCGGCACACCGACGAACGCTCGCTCGCGTACGAACTCGGCGACAACCCCGTGGACGCGGTGGTCTGCGCCGGCCGAATGGTCGCGCGATCCGCCGCGGATGGGTGGCCTGAATAAGCGCGGCCACGGATGAACACGGATTTGCACGGATGGGATGAAAGGAGCCGATCGCGTGAGGGATCGATCGGGGCGTTATCCGCCGCGCGTGGGAAGTCAGAATAAAAACGGCCGCGAATGGACGCGGATTGGGTTGTGTTGGGGCGGTAACGACTTTCGGACGCTTGGAGTGACTCTTCAGGGTCTACATTTCACTCCATCGTGAAGGCCATTTGCTCCTCCGTGCAGACCTTTTACTCCATCGTGAAGGCCTTTGAGAGCATCGTGCAGACCTTTGACTCCATCCTGTAGACCCCGAAGGGCTCCGCCTCGCCCCCGCGACGCGCAAGAACCGCCCCGAACATCCCCCGCTCTGCACACACGCTTCCAATCCGTGTTCCATCCGTGTTCATCCGTGGCCAATCCATTCCCCCGGCCCGTCGCCGCAATCACCGCCGCTCACCGGCTCAGATCCGCGTTGATCCGCGTTCATCCGCGGCCGCCTGCATCCCGACCGACCGCTCGCGCGGTCGGCTCTCTATGCTCTGTTCATGCTCACGATCGCCGCGTTGTCGCTCTTGATGGCCGTTCCCCCGCCCCCGCCCACGCGGCGTCAGGGCGTGGTGATGGACCGCGTTTCCAAGTCCGACCTGATCCAGAGCGTCAAGCAGCTCGAATCCTTCGGCACGCGGCACACGCTCTCGAAGGCCGAGGATCCGCGTCGCGGCATCGGCGCGGCCCGCGACTGGCTCAAGGCCGAGTTCGAGAAGAACGCCGCGGGCCGGTTGAAGGTCGAGTTCGAGGCGTTCGACGCCCCGAAGTCGGCCCGGATGCCCGAGGGCGGGCGCGTGGTCAACGTGGTCGCGACGCTGCCGGGGGCGCAGAAGGAGGCCGCCGACCGCGTGTACCTCGTCGAGGCCCACTACGACAGCCGCAACGCCGACGTGATGGACGCGACCGGCGACGCGCCCGGCGCCAACGACAACGCCTCGGGGTGCGCCGCCGTGCTCGAGTGCGCCCGCGTGCTCAGCGCCGCCGACCCGCTCGACGCGACCGTCGTCTTCCTCCTTACCGCGGGCGAAGAGCAGGGGCTTGTCGGGGCAAAGTACCACGCCGACCACGCCGCGGCACGCAGCGAGAAGATCATGGGCGTCATCAACAACGACATCGTCGGCGACCCGTCCGACCCGATGAACCAGACCTCGAAGGTGTGGATCGTGCGCGCGTTCAGCGAGGGCCTGCCCCGCAACGCACCGGCCGAACGGCTGGCCGCGATCCGCGCGGCGTCCGCCGAGAGCGACTCGCCCAGCCGCGAGCTCGCCCGCTTCATCGACGGCATCGCTGGCGCGCACACGGGCGCCACGCCGCAGTGCCAGATGGTCTTCCGACCCGACCGCCTCATGCGCGGCGGCGACCACCTGCCCTTCAGCGACGCGGGCTTCCCCGCCGTGCGGCTCACCGTCAGCCGCGAGAACTTCGACCGCCAGCACGCCAACATCACCTCCCGCGACAGCCTGCCCTACGGCGACGTCTCTCGGTATGTGAACGAGGACTACCTCGCCGACGTCACGCGGCTGAACGTCGCCTCGCTGATGAACCTGGCCAACGCGCCCCGCCCGCCCGCCGACGTCCGCGTCGTCACAACCTCTCTCGGCAACGACACGCTGCTCCGCTGGTCGCCCTCGCCCGAGCCGGACGTGATCGGCTACGAGATCGTGTTCCGTCCGACCACCGACGCGCAGTGGATGGACACGGCCATCGATGCGGGGCGCGACACCGAGCACACCGTAAAAATCTCCAAGGACGACTTCTTCTTCGCCGTGCGGGCCGTCGACCGCGACGGCTACCGCAGCCCGCCCGCGTTCGCGTTCCCGGCCAGGGAGTGAACGGTCAAGCTCGGCGTTCGTTCACACGCGTCCCTCCCGTTCCACCGTCGCGACGCGCGGCCCGAGGCTCGTTCGCACTCGGTTCGCAGGTGCAGCCGACGGTGGGTCGGTGGTAACCTGCGCCCGGCCCGGATAGTGTGAAGCGCGTCCGGCACAGAGGGAAACCCCATGGCCACGACCACGCCGCGAGTATCGCCCGACAGACCCGCCGACAAGCCCGTGTCCACGGCCGCCCCCCGCGCCCGCTCCGTCGCGGGCTTGCCCCCCGCCGTCGGCCGCCCGCGCACCGTTCGCGCCCCGCGCGGCCCCGAGGCCCTCGCCCGTTCGTGCAAGACGTGGCAGGCCGAGGCCGCGATGCGGATGCTCATGAACAACCTCGACCCCGAGGTCGCCGAGCGGCCCGAGGCGCTCGTGGTCTACGGCGGTCGCGGCCAGGCGGCCCGCAACTGGGCGTGCTTCGACGCGATCGTGGGCGCGCTCAAACGCCTGGAGCCCGACCAGACGCTGCTGGTCCAGTCCGGCAAGCCCGTGGGGATCGTCCGCACACACGCCGACGCCCCGCGCGTGCTCATCGCCAACTCCAACCTCGTGCCGCACTGGGCCACGCAGGAGCACTTCGACGAACTGGCCCGCAAAGGCCTGATGATGTTCGGGCAGATGACCGCGGGGAGCTGGATCTACATCGGCACCCAGGGCATTTTGCAGGGCACGTACGAGACGTTCGCCGAGTGCGCCCGCCGGCACTTCGGCGGCACGCTCAAGGGCCGCTTGTGCGTCACGGCGGGGTGCGGCGGCATGGGCGGGGCCCAGCCGCTGGCCGTCACGCTCTGCGGCGGGGTCTGCCTCATCGCCGATACCGACCACACACGCCTCGAACGCCGCGTGCGCGACCGCTACCTCGACCGCACCGCCGAAGGACTCGACGGCGCGATCGATCGGGCCGTCGAGGCCGCCGAGCGGGGCGATGCCGTCTCGATCGGCGTCAACGCCAACGCCATCGAGTTGCTCGAGCGCCTGCTCCGCCGCGGTGTGACGCCCGACGTGCTCACCGACCAGACCTCCGCCCACGACCCGCTCACCGGCTACGTGCCCGTGCACATGACCCACGCCGAGGCGGAAATCATGCGCATCGCCTGCCCGGCGACGTACGTCTCGCTGAGCCTGACGAGCATGGAGCGGCACGTGCGGGCCATGGTCGAACTGCAACGGCGCGGCGCGGTCACGTTCGACTACGGCAACAACATCCGCCAGCGCGCCCGCGACCACGGGTACGCCGACGCGTTCAGTTTCCCCGGATTCGTCCCCGCGTTCATCCGGCCGCAGTTCTGCCTGGGGCGCGGCCCGTTCCGCTGGGCCGCGCTCTCCGGGCAAGAGCGCGACATCTTCGTGACCGACCACGCGATCCTCAAGCTCTTCCCGCAGGAGAACGACGACGGATCGGGCTACACCCAGTGCCTGCACCGCTGGATTCTCTCCTGCCACGCCAACCCCGAGGCCCTACTCGCGGGCGACTTTGACCGCTGCAAACCGCGTTTCGGATTCCAGGGTCTCCCGGCACGCATCTGCTGGCTGGGGCTGGGCCAGCGCGACAAGGCCGGGCTGCTCTTCAACCGCCTGGTCGCCGAGGGCAACCTCGCCGCGCCGATCGTCATCGGGCGTGACCACCTCGACTGCGGCTCGGTCGCCAGCCCCAACCGCGAGACCGAGGCCATGGCCGACGGCTCCGACGCCGTGAGCGACTGGGCCATCCTCAACGCCCTCGTCAACACCGCGAGCGGCGCGAGCTGGGTCAGTTTCCACCACGGCGGCGGCGTCGGCATCGGCTTCAGCCAGCACGCCGGGCAGGTGATCGTGGCCGACGGCACGCCCGAGGCCGCTAAGCGCCTCGAACGCGTCCTCACCAACGACCCGATGATGGGCGTCTTCCGCCACGCCGATGCGGGCTACGACCTCGCCAAGCAATGCGCGGCCGCGCAGCACCTTGATATCCCCTGACCCCGTGGCTTCCGCTTCCCGTCGAAGTCGGCCGCCCCACGGCCGGAACCCCCCTTCCGTTCTCAGGGAACCAGCCCCCAAACCGTCAGGCTAAACTCACCCCCCCCGCTGCCGCCCACCCGCTCCTCAACCCGCCCGCGGCCGGCCCGGAGTTCGTTTTGCCCCCAGAGTCGGTCCAGATCGAACCGCACGAGTTGAACGGCCGCGCCGCAACGGGCGCGACCATCGCTCCACGCCGCCCCGTCGAGGTCGCCGTCACTTCGCATGTCCCTGCGTCCACCGCCACCGTCCGTGTCGTGGTGGTCACGTGGAACCGCAAGTCATTTGCTGAAAACATCTTGCGTTCATTGGCCGGCCAGAAGTACCCCATCGGGCTCATGGACGTCACCGTCATCGACAACGCCTCGACCGACGGCACCACCGAGCACCTCGCCGGCCTCTTTGGCCCCGAAGCGATCATCGCCAACCGCACCGAGCTCGCCCACGAGCCCAACTTCCAGCGCGAGCCGCTCCCCGGCGGACGCGGGCCCAAAAACGCCCTCGGCTTCCGCTCGCTCACGATCGTGCGCAACCAGGCCAACGTCGGCGGCTGCGGCGGGTTCAACACGGGTTTCGGCCTCACCGAGTGGCTGAGCGATCAAGACCCCGCCTCGGCCCCCGACTACATCTGGCTCGTGGACGACGACGCCGACGTGCCGCCCGACGCGCTCGCGCAGCTCGTTCGCGCGATGGAGAGCGCCACCGACGTTGGACTCGTGGGCTCACGCACGGTCAACATCGCCGACCGCCTCACCACGATCGAGACGACGATCTACTACAACTTCAACACCGGCGCGATGCAGGACGACTGCCCGGTCGAGAACCCCAAGTTCCGCGATTGGCGGCGGTGGACGAAGCAGACCGGCGGCACCCGCGGCCGGCTCGACTTCCACGGCCTGATGGACGTGGACGTCGTCTCCGCGTGCAGCATGCTCGCGAGATGGTCGGCGGTGGTCGGCTCGCCCAGGGAAGGCCGCCCGGGCGTCGGCTTCTGGGACTGGCGTTACTTCATCTACTGCGACGACGCCGACTGGTGCCTGCGGTTTGCCGCCGCGGGCTGGCGCGTGGTGCTCAACCTCGACGCCGTCGTGTTCCACACGCCCTGGAACCTCAAGCTCACGCCCGCGCGGATCTACTACGCCAATCGGAACAAGGTCTGGATGGGCCAGAAGGTTCTGCGCGGCGCGCAGTTGCGCCTGGTCACGCGGCGCGCGATGAAGTCGATGCTCAAGGACAGCCTCAAGGCCGCGCTGCACCGGCGGTTGTTCCACGCCGACATCATCCTGGACACCGCCCGCGACGTCGCCGTCGGGCGCTCGGGAAAGACCGGCAGCGACGGTCCGCCCGGTGAACCGGTTTTCGAGGCAATGCGCCGGCTGGGCCTGCTGCGCACCGACGCCCGCGTCGCGATCGTTGCCAATCAGACCGATTCGCCCATGTGGATCGCCGATCTCAAGCGGCACATCGACGAGCAGATCGCCGAGCGCCACGGGGCCGGACTGGCGGCGCCGCGGTTCCTGCCCGTGCTCCGCAACGACGTGCCCAACCCACCCGCAGACGCGATGCTCTACGGCGGGCGCTGGCCCTCGCGATTGAAGAAGCAACTCCACCTCTTCGCACGCCGCCCCGACGCGGTGGTCGTCTTTGAACAGACCAACGACCTCCCCGTGCTCTTCCGCGGCGGTTGGAACCTGCACATCGACCAGAAGAAGCCCACCATCACCCAGGTCGAACGCGACGGGTGGCTCGCCCGGCTGCGGTTTATCGGGCGGTGGGTCCCCACCGCGGCCCGATGCACGCTCTACGCTTGCACGATCAAGCCCTACCAGCGGACCGGCAGATACGGATGAGCCCCCCAGAGAGCCTCGGATTTCCGACCATCCACCGCTCGCGCGACGGCCGTTCGCCGTCGGCGAACGGTGTGCTCTCGCCCTCACCGCAACGCGTCGAGTGGCCCAGGACCGACCGGCCGCTTCGCGTCGCCTTGATCGGGTGGGCTCGACTCTCCAGCCAGGGCAAGGAGGGCAGCGGGTACAACCTGAGCAAGTCCGAGCTCGCCCGTGGGCTGACCATGTCCGGGCACACGGTCAACTACCTGCAGAGCGGCATGAGCTATCGCCTCCCAATCATCGGCGGCCGCGGCCTGCGCGGCGCGCGCCCTCGCGTCGTTCACCGCGAAGACTGGGCCGGCATCCGCTGCTTCGAGCTCATCAACGCCCCGAACATCTCGCCCTCGGCCATGAACTTCCGCAACGTGCGGGAGGAAATCGCCAGCCCGACAACCACGCGCCTGGTCCTCGACTGGCTGCGCGACACCAAGTCCGAGGTCGTGCACATCCACTCGCAGGAGGGCTACGGCCTTGACCTCATCGGCGCGATCGAGGACGCCGGCCTGCCGGTGGTCGTCACGCCTCACAACTATTGGTTCCTTTGCCCCCAGGTCGATCTTCTGCACCGCGAGGCCGAGGTCTGTCTGGACTACCTGGGCGGCGAGCGGTGCGTCGGCTGTCTGGACGGGCGCGACGTCAAGTCGTACAAGCGGCAGCGGGCCACGGGCCAGAGCCTGGAGTGGCTGCTGGGCCTGTACCCGGCCGACGTAATCCGCAAGGTGGCGTACGGTGTCAAGCCGCTGGCCCGCGCCCTCCTCCGCGGCCGCCTTACCCGCCGCTACACCCCGCCGGTGCTGAACCCCGAGGGCTTGCCCGATCCCGAAGCCGCTCTGGGCTTCGATGTTGACCGCGGGCCGGTGAAGGACGGCACGATCGAACACGGCGCCGCGTGCGACCCGTTCGAGCAGCCGCGCGACTACACCCGCGCCGATTGGGACACCAACGAGCGCGTGCTCGCCGGCCGGGATGTTCACCTGAAAGTGCTGAACGAGTACGGCAAACGAAGGCACGCCGGCGTCGAGGCGCTCGCGCGTGCGTCGATGGTGATCCCGCCCAGCGACTTTCTGCGAAAGGTGCACGTCGCGATGGGCGTGCCCGAAGGGCGCACGCGATGGGTGCGCCTCGGCCAACCGCATTTCGATCAGATCAACCGGCGCACGCGCCGCTCGCCTTTCTACGACGTGCGCCCGTGGGACCCGAAATCCTCGACAACACCGCTACGCCTCGCGTTCTTCGGCACGAGCCGACCGAACAAGGGGTTGGAGGTGCTCGCCAGGGCGATCCCGCTGCTGGCAACGCACGTCCGCCAGCGTTGCCAGTTCACCATCCACGCCCTCGGGTACGAGGCCGGTTTCCGCAAGCGGCTCAGCCGCTTTCCCGAGGTCGCGGTGTGGAACGGCTACGACCTCCTCCAGCTCATCGGCTCCGGCGGTGATTACGACGTGGGCATCCTGCCCCACATCTGGATGGAGAACTCGCCGCTGGTCATGCTCGAAAACTTCCACGCCGGCAAGTTCATCCTCTGCTCGCGCCTGGGCGGGCCGGTGGATTGGGTGGTGGACGGGGTGAACGGCCTTTTCTTCCCCGGCGGTGACGAGCAAGCACTGGCCCGCGCGATCACACGCCTCGTCACCGGCGACGTCCCGCTCCCCACGCCGCGGCAGGTCCACGAATCCACGGTGCTGCGGAGCTACCCCGACCACGTGCGGGAGGTTGAGGCGATCTATCAAGAGGTCCTGGGCCGCCGCCACGGTCGAGGCCAGTGCGACAACGCCTCCGCCCCGATCACGGTCCGCGCCGCCGCCGCCGATACCCTGCTCGGTTTGGCGGAGCAGAAGTCCGCTCACGGATGAACGCGGATGGATGCGGATCAACGCAAGAAGCAGGGTTCGGTGAAACAGGGCCCCCGCAGAGCGGGCTGATGGTCGCGACGGCCCCGCTCCTCACGGACAGGCTCGAATACCGAACCCGATCAAAGTCCCGGCGTTTTCCGTCCGGACCTGCTCCCGCCTGCGTCATCTGCGTCCAGCTCCCAATCCGTGTCCATCCGTGTTGATCCGTGGCCAAGCCCGATCTGCAAAATGAAATCGGCCCCGAGCGACAAGCTCCCGGGGCCGATCTGGATTTCACAAATACACGCGACCACCGGTCAGTTGCGGCTGCCGGCCTCGTACTCGTGCAGGCGCTGCTCAAGCTCTTCCTTGAACTGCTCCGTCGCGTGCTCGACCGCCTTCTTCTGGACCTCGATCGCCTTGCTCTTGTCGCCCTTGAGCCAGTAGACGCGGGCGAGGGTGTCGAGGATCGCACCGTCCTTCTCGTTGGTCAGGCGAGTCGCGGCCTGGGCCGCCTTGAGCGCGGCGTCCAGCGGCGGGTTCTTCACCGAGCCGTCCGGATCGACCAGCGTCCACGCGAACTCGTTGAGACCCTGCTCGTCCTTGTCGGCGATCAACTGATCGACGAGCTTCATCCCCGTCTCGTTGGCACCGGGGTCGCCAGCCTCAACTTGAAGCTGGAACTGCTCCTGCGGGCCGAACGCGAACTTCGGGTTCTTCGCGTTGAACTCCTTCATCGCCTCGAGCGCGCCCTTGGGGTCTTCCTCGACCTTGCTCATCACGGCGCGCTTCTGATCCATGATCGCCTTCAACGCCGCCTGCGCCTCGTCCGGCCCGGTCTTGTAGTCCCACTTGCCGTCGAGCACCGAGCCGAGCACGAAGTCGAGCGTCATCGGGTGCCCGATGTACGCGACGTTCCCCTTCTGGTCCACCACGAACGAGCAGGGGATGCCGCCCTGGCCCGAGGCCTTCATGTACGCCGCGTTGGTCTGGCGATCCTTGTCCCAAGCGACCGTGTAACCCATCTTGTCGCCCTTGGACTCGACCATCTTCTGCACGGCGTCGAGCGTGTTGCCGCGCGAGTCCGCGCTGGTCACGCCGATGACCGTCAGGCCCTTGTCCTTGTACTCCTTCTGGATCTCGCTCAGGTGCGGCATCGAGCGGATGCACGGCCCGCACCACGTGGCCCAGAACTCGACGACGTACACGCGCCCCTTCTCAAAGCCCGTGATCGCGTCGCCCTTGACCCACTTCTCGATGCTCAGCGCGGGCGCCGGATCGCCGACCTTCAGCGAAACGGCCTTCTCCGTTTTCTCAGCCTTCTCGGTGATCTTCTGGGCGGGCTTCTCTTCCGTGCCCTGGGCGACGGCCAAGCCGGCGCAGGCGGTCACGGCAAACGCGGCGGTGATTGCGGTCCATCGATTCATGTTCGGTTGACTCCAGGCGTCCCGGCTCGCCCCTCTCCGCCATTGGCCCCCTGCCCCAACACCCCTGCGCCCACCGCCGGGCCACGCGTCCGGCTGTCAGTCAGGCATGGGTCGGGATCGTGCCGACGGAGATTCGTCCGAGAACGGGGTTTTTACCCGCGCAAGGGTAGTCCGGATGCGTTGAAAGGTCGATGTTTGGATTCAAGGGCCGCCCCGGAGCACAAACCCGCACTCCCGCGGGCGCGGCGGCACACTCAGGCCCCTTCCGACCCCTCGCCCTCGTCCGTTGTGGCCGCCGGCGGGTCCACCATCCGGGCCAGGTCCACCAAGTTCGGCATCTGCACCGAGCCGCAATCCGGGCAGGCGATCCCCTGCATGCCGATCGGCTCGCCGGAGAGGTCCCGCCCGCAGGCCATGCACGTCGGTTTGAGCAGTTTGGTCGTCAGTTTCGACACCGACACCGCCGCCGTCACCACCGCGGCACCGACCACCGGCAGCCACGGCAGCCCGCCGAAGGCGATCGTCGCCGCGGCGGCCAGCGTGATCGCCACGACGTACGCCAGAGCCCGAAACCGGGCACGGCGGATCCACTCCATCGACGACTTGATCTGGTTGCGGGGCTTCAAGGGTGGCTACAGGCGACGAACCGGTCAGGGGGCTCAAGCGCGCGTCGGCGAGTGTAGTCGATCGGGCGATCGCCCGGCGTATCCGCACTCTCGGCCACATCTTTTCGCGGGCCGCCGCCTTTCTGATCCATCCCGTTTCACCGCCGATCGGCGCCGGAGTTTGCGAACCACCGTCGAGCGCGCCCGCTACCATCGACCGCCCATGAGCAAGTCGTCCTCCCGCCCAGCACCCCCACCGCAGCCGGCACCGACCGTCGCCAACGCGGCGGACGCCGAACTGGCCTACGAGGCGGCCCAGGCGGTTGTGCAGACCCACCGGCGTCTGGCCGAGTGGCTCAAGGTGGGCGTGACCCTGGGTCAGGTCGACCACTTTGTCGCGCGCACGCTCGAAGACCTCGGGTGCCGATCGTGCTTCCTCGGTTACAAGCCGTACCGCTCCCCCGCCTTCCCCTCACAGGCGTGCCTGAGCGTCAACGCCTGCGTCGTCCACGGCACCGCGGGCTATTACGCCAAGCCGATGCAGCCCGGCGACATCCTCAAAATCGACATCGGCGTTACACGGCGCGGCTGGATCGGCGACGCCGCGTGGACGTACGTCTTCAAGGAAGCGTCGTCCGAGGTCCAGCGCCTGCTCGACTGCGGCAAGCAGTCGCTTTCCCGCGGCGTCACGGCCCTCCAGCCCGGCAACTTGCTCCTGGCCTGGGCCCAGGAGGTGCAAGACTACGTGGAGCATCAGTGCGGATACCACCTCGTCCGCGGCCTGGGCGGCCACGGCTACGGACGCAAACTCCACGGCCCGCCGTTCGTGTCCAACGTCGTCCCGGCATACGCCGGAGAATGGCCCGACGCGATGGTCGTCTGCTCCCCGGGCATGCTCCTGGCCGTCGAGCCCATGATCGCGGTCGGCACCGGCGAAGTGAAGCAGAAGCCCCGCGAGTGGCCGGTGTACACCGCAGACGGCTCGCTGAGCGTTCATTACGAGCACGACGTGCTCATCACCCCGAGCGGGCCGCGGGTGCTGACCGAGGGCTTGGAAACCCTGCCCGACGTGGTCGGCTGAACGTCCGCGGTAGCCGCTCAACCTTTGAGCGAGGCCATGTCGATCACGAACCGGTACTTGACGTCGCTGCGCAGCATCCGCTGCGTAGGCCTCGTTGATCTGCTGCATCCGGATCATCTCGACGTCGCACACCACACCGTTGCGCCCGCAGAAGTCGAGCATCTCCTGCGTCTCGGCGATGCCTCCGATGAGCGAGCCGGAAAGATTCCGGCGCGGCATGAGCAGACCGAACACGTTGACGGGCTGCGGGTTGAGCGGCACGCCGACGAGTACCAGCGACGCGTCGAGGTTGAGCAGCGCGAGGTAGGCGTTGAGGTCGTGGTCGGCGGAGACCGTGTCGAGGATCATGTCGAAGCTGCCGGCGTGGCGGGCCACGGCGTCGGCGTTCTTCGAGATGACCACTTCGTCGGCGCCCAACCG
Organism: uncultured Phycisphaeraceae bacterium; assembly: GCA_964630785.1. Classification (GTDB taxonomy): domain Bacteria; phylum Planctomycetota; class Phycisphaerae; order Phycisphaerales; family UBA1924; genus JADLCX01. The sequence goes on from CAZVZG010000008.1 coordinate 37,604, forward strand.
CCGCCCGTCTGCGATCTTGCTTTCAGATGTGGTGAAAAGTACGGTGTACGCACCCATCGCGTGCGCGAACTTCACGCCCATGTGGTCTGCCCGCCCAGCCCGACAAACCCCACCTTCCGCCCCTTGCCCGCCCTCCACCTGCGCAGGGGCGAGTAGGTCGAGATACCCGCGCAAATCAGCGGTGCGGCCCGCGCCGCGTCCGGGTTCGACGGCACCTTCAGCGTGAACGACTCGGCTCGCGACGACGGATGGTGATCGGCCCGAGCGGTGATGTCGCGGACTGTGCGCCGAAAGCTTTGGTGGACATGATTCACAGAGCGTACGCCCATCCGTGAATCCCTGCGCCGCCTTCGACGCTGCACTCACGCAGGGATCAGGCGACGGGCCGGGCTCGCTCCGAACAGCACCGGCGCGTACGCGACCGCGTAGATCGTGAACGCCGCCATCCACGCCAGGCCCGCGATGGAGACGCCCACGAGGTACACCGCCGGGATCAGCGCGGCCGCTACGCGAGAAACCGCCGCGATTTGCACCAGCACGTAAGCCGAAGTCTCCCAGTTCCCGGCCCGCACAACCCGTCCGGAGTGCCCCAGCGCGGTGCGCGTGGCCATCCCGATGATGAGCCCGCCCATCGACCCCACGGCCAGTGCGTGGATGGCCGCCGATCGCGGGACAACCCCCAGCGCGGCGAGCCCCAGCAGCCCCAGCCCCACCGGGATCCACGCGTACGAAAGGTGCAGAACCCAGAGGATCGGCTTTCCCCGCGAGGCCAGCGGGTTCCACCCGATCGCCTGCACACCCACCGCCAGCGCCGCCAGCAGGGCGACGGCGACCGTCCACGCCGGCGCGAGGTGGAGCGCATCACTGACGATGGCCAGTCCCGCGAGCGCGAACGACCCGCGGTGCAGCCACAGCGAGCGGACCTGCCGCACGCCGGGGGCCGCGTGCGCTGTGAACGCCGGCAGCACTCGCCCGGCAACGATCAGCTCGACGAGTACGACGAGCATCAGGCCAAACTCGACCGCCACGACCGGCGGCACCGTCGTCAGCCCGTGCATGGACGCGTGGAACAGGATGTTCGCCGAAGCGAGCGTGAGCAGCACGCCCACCAGCGGCAGACTGCACAGGTTGCGGGCCAGGATGAACCGCTGCGCCAGCGTGACGGCCACCACCGGCAGCAGCAGCGAGTCGATCACCGCGACCGCCGGCCCGTACGCCGCGAACATCCCCACCCGGCCCGCGACCCACAACCCGAAGATCAACCCGAGGTGCGCGCCGCTGGGAAACGGCAGACGGGTCCAGTTGCGCCCCGCCGTGAACAGGAACCCCACGATGATCGCCACGACGAAGCCGAACACCATCTCGTGCATGTGCCAGAGAAGCGCGGGCAGTGAGGGCGTGAAAAACCCGTGGTACCACATCCCCAGCCACAACGGCACCGCGAGCGCCGCGAAGGCTGCGCCCCCGAAATAGAACGGCCTGAAGCCGTCCTTCAGAAATACCGGCTCGGGCCGCGCGGGCCGAAGGGTGACAACCGGTGTGAGCGGGGCGGCGTCCGCCGATACCCGCCCGCCCCCCACCCCCACCCCACCCCCCCCGGCGCGCGCGATGGAAACTTGACTGCCGCACCCGCAGCCGCCGGAACAGCAAGCCTTGCCCGTTGTGCCGCTGCTGATCTGCGTCATGGCGCGCACCCCTCAGTCGGTGCGCGCCCGGGCGGTCAGGCCCCGGGAACGGCGCGCCCGGACGGTCGCGTCCATGATAGTCATACTGGATACAAATATCCAGTAATGATCGCCCGCTTCAGCATCCCGCTCACCCGGCCTTCGCCCCCTTTTCCTTCATCCGCCGCTTCAACTCCGCATCCACGAACTCCGCGATCTCGCCGCGGAGTGTACCGACGTAGTCACGGTTCTCGTGCCCCGTGCGGTGGTCCTTCACGCGGCTGTCGTACTCGACGTAGCTGCGGATCTGCGTGCCCCAGCCCTGCTCGACCGCGCCGCCCGTGACGGCGGTGAGTTCTTTCTGCCGTTTCTCTTCCTCGATCTGCTCCAGCTTGGCCATGAGCACGGCCATGGCCTGGGCACGGTTCTGCGGCTGGTCGCGGTAGGTGCTCGCCGTCACCTGGATGCCCGTCGGCAGGTGCGTCACGCGGATCGCCGTGGCGACCTTGTTGACGTTCTGCCCGCCGGGGCCCGAGGCTCGCACGAACGCGACGACATCGAGGTCCTTGTCGGGGATTTCGAGCTTGGTTTCGTCAAACTCGGGGATCACGTCCACCGTCGCGAAACTCGTCTGCCGTTTGCCCTCGGCGTTGAACGGGCTCACGCGGGCGAGCCGGTGCGTGCCCCGCTCGCAGTTCAGATAGCCGAACGCGAACGGGCCGGAGACCTTGAGCGTGACCGAGTCGATGCCGACCTCGACGCCGTAAATCATCGAGACTTCTTCGAGCTTCCACCCCATCTTCTCGCAGTAGAAGATGTACATGCGGTAGAGCATCTCGGCCCAGTCGTTGGCCTCTTTGCCGCCCGCGCCCGCCTGGATGGTCAGGAAGCAGTTGCGGAAGTCGTGCTTGCCGCTCAGGAGCGACTGGAGCTCGACCTTGTCCATGCGCCCGGGGATCGCGCCGGCGGTGTTCGAGCCCACCGCGGGCTTGCCGTAGAGCGAATAGAGCTTCTCGTCGGCCTCGGTGAGCAGGTCCTTGTCGCCGGTCTCCTTGGCCATCTCGTAGGCGAGCTTGGCCTCGTCGAAGTCGGCGACAACCGAGCGCAACGGGTCGAACCGGGCCTTGAGGCCCTTCAACTCGCCGACGACCGCCTGGGCCTGCCGGGGGTTCTCCCAGAAATCGGCCTGCTCCATGCGGGATTCGAGGTCCTGGATTTCCTTGATGTTTTTGTCGTAGTTAAAGCGAGTCGCGGATCGTCAAAATCCGCGCCTCGAGGTCGGCGATGATGGGCTGGTGGGCGTCGTAGTGCATGGGGCGGAGTGTAGGAGGGCCCGGAGCGCATTTTTTCTTCGCGAATCGCGCCAAGGCGAGCTCCCGGCGGCGTTGTGGGAGTATCCACTCACAGGAGCCACGCATGATCTCGTTCCGATCGACCCCATTTCGGTCCCTCGCGGCCGTTCTCGCGGCCATGGGGATCGCGGCGATTGCGTTCGCCCAGCCCGACGGAGGCCCCTCCGCTCGTCCTGCCATGCCGCAGACCCAGCAGCTCTTTCCGCTATCACCCGCGCCGGCCCCACTGATCGACGTCAACTTTCCCGGCGGGGCCGTCAGTGCCTACTGCGAGGCCGTCCGCGCGGCCGCCAGCCCCAATGTCGTGAACATCATCATCAACCAGGGTGCGGGGGACGTCACGCTGCCACCGATTTCGCTCAAGCAGGTCACGGTCGAGGTAGCGATGAGGGTTCTGACGATGACGGGGCAATCCAGCGTGGGGTCGCAGGTGAGCATGCAGCGCCTCGACGATCAAGGGGCCAGTACATACGTCTTGCAAAGCGGAGAATTGAACGGATTCGTTTCCCCCCGCTCTTCGCCCGAGACTTCGGTTTACTCGCTCCGCTCGATCGTCGAACCGCCCCCGGGTATTCCCAACACGGACGACGTTGCCCTTCCCATCGACACGGTTATGGCCGCGCTCTCGGCCGCGCTGAGCGCCGACGATCGGGGTCCCGGTCCCAAGCCCGACTTGAAGCTGCACCGCGAGTCGCTCATGCTCATCGTTCGCGGCAATATGTTCCAGCAGAACGTCGTCCAAAGCACACTGAACCTCATGTCGAGTGACATGAAATACCGGCGGGACAAGTTGTCTAACCGGATCGAGGCCGCCGAAAAAGCTCGCCTCGACCGTGTCACCTCTGAGGCCGAAGTCAAGCAGGCACAGGCGAGCGTCGCCAAGGCCACGGCCGACCACGAAGAGGCCCTCCATAACCTCGATCTCATCCAGAAACGCATCGACAGCGGCCTGAGCCCCCAGACGGACCTTTCGCGTGCCCAGAGCGACGTCACCTCGGCCAAGGCCAACCTCGATGAGGCCAAAGCCCAGTACGAGATGGCCAAGTCACGGGCCGCGGTACTGGCCGAGCGTCAAGCGGCCATGATGCCGCCCACCCCCCCTGCTTCCAGTCGCATCGTCGTCATCTACAACGCCGAGGACTTCGCCGCGTTCAAGGACGACATCATGGCCGTGGCCTCCGCTCTGCTCGGCGACCAGGGGAAGGTCCAGTGGACCAACAACTCCCTCGTCGCGACCGGCACGAACGACGCGCAGCAGGCCCTGGGTCGGTTCCTGCTGACGCTCCGCCGGGTCAAGGCCAACGATCCCCTGTTGGCCCCCGCCGCCGACATGGCCAAGCCCGGCCTGGACGACGACGACGCGCCGAAGTAGCGACCGCCGCGAGCCGGCACTTCTCCCGCCCGTGAGCCCAGCGTTGGAACTCGTCCTCCCGCCGATCACCCGCCCGACCACGCGCCGCCGGTCACCCGGGCCGGCGCACGCCGTCGAGTCCGCCGGCCCGCCCCAGAGCAGCGACTTGGATGAACTTCCAGCGCAACCCGCGGCGGCCGCGCCCGAACTCACGGCGCTCTGCCTCGGCGTGGCCCGCGGCGACCACGGCTGCATCACGGCCCTGTACCGCTCGCATTTCTCGCTCGTCTACTCGACGGCCCGGCGCATTACCCGGCGAGACGAGTCCTTCGGCCTCGACGCGGCCCAGGACGTGTTCCTCCGCGTGCTCGCCTCCGGCGCGGCCCTCCGAGCCATCCGCACGCGCGAAGACCTCGACCGTTGGCTGGTCCGCGTCACCCACTCCGCGTGCATCGACCTGCTCCGCAAGGAGCAGCGGCGGCGGCGGCGCGAGCGTTCGCGCCCCGACGCACCGGCGAACACACGCGACACGCCGACCGACGATCAGATCGCCGCGCTCCGCAAGGCTCTCGACACGCTCGACCACGAAGACCGAGCGCTCATCCGCCTTCGCACCGAGGGCCACACGCTCGCCTCGCTTGCGCACTCGCTCGGGTCCACCCCCGGCTCGCTGCACGGACGCTTCCGCCGCGCGATGCGGCGTCTGAAGGACAACTCCAGGGAGTCGAACCATGAGTAACCACGACACCCAACCCACCACGGACTCAGCCCAACACCCATCCGACTCACTCTCCCCCGCCGGGCTCGCCCGCGGGGCCAACATCCTGCGCGTCCTCCACGCGGCCGCGGACACCCGCCGCGCCCGTCGCGCCGCCCGTCGAACCTCGCTTGCCGCCATCGCGATGGCCGCCGGCGCCGCGGCCGTCTGGATGGCCCCGCCCGCTCGCCAAACCGAGCGCCCGATCGCCGACAACTCAACAACTAACACGACGCACGGCGCGGCCCCAGGTCCATCCCCCCACTCACCCACCGATCGGGCCCCCAACCTCGCGGACGCGGCCCCCGCCTCCACCTCGCCCGAGGTGACCATCGTGACGAACGCGATCCTCGTCATGGGCGACTGCAACAGCCCATCCCGCTCGGGCGGCGCGCCCGACGTCTGCCTGCTCAACGACGACCAGCTCCTCGCCGCGCTGGCCGAGACGGGCGAAAGTTACGGCCTGATCCGGCGCGGCGACCGGGTCGAGGTCGTGCGCAACGGGCCTTGACCAATCCGGGCTCAGTCCGACCGGCCGGTCCGTATAGTCCCGCGTGCGGATGAACGTCGCGGACATGCTGCTCGGTCTGTCCACGTTGGAGCCCGGCAAGTCCGAGCGAGCCAAGGACGCGGTCCGGCTCCTCAGCACGATCACGCTGACTTCCGTGGTGGGCATTCTGGCCATTGGCCTGGTTTCGATCATGCTCATCCGCCGCCACCGCCGTCGGCTTGCGGGCGCCGGGGGAGGGGGGGGCGGGCGCAAGAAGCGCCGCCCGCCGCCCGACCCGTGGTTTGAGTCCGGTCGACGCGTGCCCGACCCCGGCGGGCCCGGCCCGAAGTCCCGCATCATCCGCCTGCCCGGCTCCGACGACGACACCGTGGACATCGATCCTGAGGATCTTGACGCCGACGACGTCGAGGGCGAAGACCCCGACGGCCACCCGCCCGGCAGCCGCGGAGGGTGAACGCCGCCCCCGACCGAGATCACAATCGCCGCCCCATATTCCCCGAATCCCCCCCTCTCCCCCCACGCGATGACCACGCGCTCCGACCAATCAAACCGTCCCAACCGCGCTTCGAACCCCGTCGCCCTCATCACCGGCGGGGCCAAGCGCGTCGGCCGGGCCACAACGCTTGCCCTCGCGGCCGCGGGCTGCGACGTGCTCGTGACCTATCGCCACAGCCGCGAGGAAGCGCAAGAGGTCGTCCACGAGGCCGTCGCGCTTGGCGCCGACTCCGGCGTGTGCCGGGCGATCGAGCTGGACCTCGGCTCGCTCGGCTGGGTCGTGGAGTTCGGCGAGCTCCTCGCGGCCCAACAACCACGCCTTGACGTGCTCGTCCTCAACGCCTCCGCCTACGAGCGCTCGCCCCTGGCGTCGCTCAATCCAGAAAATCTCATCGACGCCTACCGCATCAACGCCATGAGCGCGGCCCTGCTCGCCGCGCGACTGGCGCCCAAGCTTTCCGCGTCCACGCTCCCCTGCGGCGGCGCGATCGTCGCGATGTGCGACATCCACGCGATGGGCGAGCACGGCCTGCCGCGCTCGCGTGATTTTCTAGCCTATTCCATGTCCAAGGCCGCGCTGGCCGAGATGGTCCGCACGCTCGCCCGCGAGCTCGCCCCGCGCGTCCGCGTCAACGGCGTCGCGCCCGGCGTGGTCGCCTGGCCGGAATCCGGCTACGAGTCCGACCGCGCCGCGCAGGAGGCCTACCTCGCCCGCGTCCCCCTCGCCCGTGCCGGCACGCCCGACGACGCGGCCGAAACCGTGAAATGGCTCGCGCTCGACGCGACGTACGTCACCGGCGAGATCATCCGCCTCGACGGCGGCCGCAACATGCTCTGACGCCCATCGCCCTCCCCCAAACCCCACCGAACCGCGTCACGACCCGCGATCCAGCCTCGCCGCGAGGTCCTTCGCGTCGGCGTTCCCCAGCATCGCCGCGGTCTTGGCGAAGTTCTTCGCCTGCTCCGCCTCTCCCGCCCGCTCAAACCACAACGCCGCCTGGTACGCCAACTCCGCGCTCGGCGGCGACACCGCTTTGAACGCCGCGGCATACGCCGTCGCGGCCTCGGCCGGCTTACGCATCAGCCCGTACGACTCGGCGAGCACGCCCAGCACAATCGGGTCCGACCGCTGCTCCGGGCTCAGGGCCGTCAGGAGCGCGGCCGCCCGCTCGGCCTCGCCGCGCCGGTTCAGCAGACGCGCTTGGTCCATCCGCCAGCGCACCACCTCCGGCTGAAGCTTGCGGGCCTTCTCAAGGTGCTGTTCCGCGATCGTCAACTGATCGTTCCGCAGCGCGACCTCGCCCAGCGTTCCCCACGCCTCACCGACATCCGGGTTCAGGTGCACGGCCCGCAGCAGGCTCGCCGTCGCGGCCGTCTCGCTCTGCTTGTCGCCCTTCTTGAGTTGCACCATCGCCAGGTACAGCGGGTACTTCGGGTTGCGCCGATCCGCCGTCTGCGCCATCGAGTAATGCTCCTCGGCCCGGCCCAGTAGCCCCGCCAGGCTCGCGCAGGTCCCCGCCTCAAAGTGCAGTTCCGCGGCCTCGGGGTCGCCCTGCTTGGCGATGCGCTCAGTCGTTCCCGCCGGCAGCAGCGCCACCGCCGCCTCGTACTGCGCATACGCGTCCGCGTACTGCTTCTGCCCGAGCAACACCTGCGCAAAGGCCCGGCGCACCGCCCCATCGGTCGGTTCGGCCTCCGCGAGCTTGGCCAGGATCGCCGCGGCCTCCGGCAGTTTGCCCGCGCTCTGGTACTTCGCGGCCGCGTCCAGCCCGGCCTCCACCGCTGTCGCCGCGTTGCCGACGATGCCCTTCGGGCTGGTGCCGCTGCCCGCCGCGGGGGCCGGCGTGTGCACGGCGGTGTAGAGGGCGAACCCGCCGACAACCAGCACCAGGCCACCCAGCCCGAGCACGGCACCCAGGGCCCCACGCCGCCCTCCGCTCCCCTGCTGGTCCCGCAGGTCTGTGTTTGTCGGTTCGGTCATCATGCGAACTCTATCGGTCAGGCGGGCCCGCCGGGCGTGCAACCGCCGCCCACACCCCCCGCGCCGTCCCACGTCCCATACCATTGCCCCCATGCCTCTGGTTCCCTTGCGGCCGTCGGGAGGCCGCCGCAACCCGACCGGACTCCTGCTCGCCCTCGCCTTTGCTCTCATCGGCGCTGGCGTGGTGCTATTTGTGTTCATCAGCAGCAGCTCCCGCACCCCGGGGCCGGCCATCCCCGGCGACCGCGCCCGCATGGGCGAACTGCCCGCAGTCGTCGGCGAGGCCTCCGACATCGTCGCGGTCGGCGGCACCAAGGAGGCTCGATTCCAGGTCGCCGACAAGAACGACCCGTCCCGCGTCGCTGTGGAGCTGGTCTTCGCCAAGCTCGACCCGCTGGGCTCGGGGGTCTACCAGACGGCCGAGCCCCGCGCGTGGGTGTTCATGAAGGACGGGCGCACCGTCTTCATCCGCTCCGACACCGGACGCATCCGCCGCTCACCAACCGCGACCGCGCCCGAGTCGGGCGAGTTCACCGGCAACGGCCTGGTTCTGGTCTTCCCGCCCCGCCCGCCCGGCGACGACCGCCCGATCGACCCGCTCAACGACACGCCCGGCATGATCATGCGGTTCGTGAAAGCATCGTTCGACACCGTGCTGCTCGAAGTGTCCTCGCAAGATGAGTGGACCGCGGAGTCCGAGCGCATGTGGGCCACCGGCAAGGGCTTCGTCGTTCGCGGCAACCAGGTGCTCGAACGGCTGGAGTTCGCCAAGATCAACTCCAACGGGCAGATCCGTTACCACGCCCAGCCGAAGCCCGTCGAAGTTGCGACCGACACAAACTTTGCGGGCCCTCCGGAGCCTCGCGACCTGCGACCCGGACGGGCCGGGCCGCGCTCCCATCCCCTCGCGTCGCCGTCTGAACCGGTCCAGCCCGACGAGTTCGCCTTTGTCGGTCCGCCCGAGCCGCCCAAACCCGCGCCGCCGCCCAAAGAAGACCTGTACCTCGCCGAGTTCCGCGACGACGTGACGCTCGTTCAGACCGGTCGCAAACTCACGGCGGACATGCTGGGCGTCTGGACACGCTTCCTCGACAACAAACTACCCGACAACGCGATCGGCGGCGCGGGCGGGTTGGCCGCGGCGTCACCCCCGCCCGACGAGCGTGGCGACGGTGCGTCCGCGCCCGCGGCCGTCGCCTTGTCCCTCCCCGCCCAACTCGCCGCGCTCACGCTCGCCCAGGCCCGCCCAACCCGCACGCTCTTCACCAAGTCGGACTCCGACATCGTGCTCAACTGGAGCGGCGTGATGGTTGCCCGCCCGCTCGCGCCCGAAGATACCCCCGCGCAACTCAAAGACGGCAACCACGTCCACGCCCGCTTCACTTCCGAACGCCCCGGGGGCGAGGCGAGGGTGGTCCTCACCGACCTCGACACCGGCGCCGTCGGCGTCTGCTCGGCGCTCGATTACGCCGCAACCACGCAGGACCTCACCCTAAGCCGCGGGCCCTCCTCCGATCGCGTCGACCTGACCGTCCCCGGCGCGGGGCGCTTCGTCGTCCCGATTGTCACTGTCAATCTCGCCTCGGGCGTCGGGCGCATCGACGGCGGAGGCGTGCTGATGAACCTGCCGGAGACCGAGACACCCGACCTCGTCACCGTCAAGCCCGAGCACCCGCGCCCCGCCGACCCCGACGCCCCGCTCCCCGAGGGACTGATCCGCCAGATCACGTGGTCCGACTCCGCGGACTTTGTCTTCGGCACGCACGAGCGGAAGATCACCGACGCACTCAGGTCCGCCGACTTCCGCGGCTCGGTGGTCGCCCGCGACCGCGCCTCCTGGCTCAGCGGCGACCGTATCGCCGCGCAGTTCGAGGAGCGACCGGGGAAGAAATCCAGTCTCAAGGGCCTGCTCGTTCGCGGCCACGCGCTCGGCGTCGCCCGCTCGAACCGCTACGACCCCGATACACCCGGTCCCGCGCAAGACCCCTTCATCACGGCCGACGAGCTCGACGTGGCGTTCGCCCCTTCCGCGATCGCGCCCAAAGAAGAGGACGCGACGTCCTTGCGTGCCTCCGGCGCGGTCCGCATCGGCGACAAGCGGGGACGAATCACCGCCGACCGCTTCGAGTCTCAACTGGTCCGCAAGGCCCGCAGCGACTACGAGCCCGGCGACGTCAAGGCCCACGGCGCGGTGCGGATCGACCTCGCCGGCGCCGACGGCGGAAACGTCTGGGCGCAGAGCGACGAGTTCCACGCCGACGGTCAGGGACGTTGGGCCGACCTTATCGGCGAGCGCGTGGTCCTCGCGCAGGGCTCGTCTCGCATCTACGGCACGCAGTTGCACCTCGAAGAGGCCGATGGCCGCCTCGAAGTCTTCGGCCCCGGCTCCATGCGCCGGCTGCAGGTGGCCTCAAACGCCAGCGACTCGGTCTTGCAGGTGCCCGAGGATGTGCTCGACGCTCCCGAGAGCGGCCGCCTCCCCGAAGGGCTCACAGTGATGCGGGCGACATGGTCGCGCTCGATGTCCTTTACCGATCGGACCGGGCGCATCGAGTGCCACGGCGACGCCACGGTCACGGCCACGAGCCACGACGGCGGACAGGTGGCCCGCTCCGAGCGGCTCTTCATCGACATCACGCCCGGTGCATCGAGGCAGGCCGTGATCGGCACGCCAGGCGCCCAGGGCCTCACGCTCGGCACCCTGGCCGGGCCGCTCGGCGCTTCCGACCCCCGCACGGACGATCGCAAACTCCTGCGCGTCGAGTCGATCGGGTCGATCCTCGAACGCGACGGCGGCCAACCCGCGAGCGTCAAGTCGTGGAAGTTCGCCCCGATTCCGGGGCTCGACGGCAACCGCGAGTACGAACAGGTCCTCTATCTTGAAGGCCCCAAGATCATCGTGGACGAGACCGCGGGCACGACGACCATCCCCGACGCCGGCCGCGGCGTGACGCTCGACCGCGCCGGCCGCAACCCCGGCACGCCCAGCCCGAGCGGAACGACCGCGATCGGGACGCACGCCGCCGGCCGCTCTCAGTTCACCTGGGGCGGGAGCATGGAGTTCAACCGCCTCACCGGTCGCCTGCGGATGCAGCGCGACGTCGAGCTTCGGCACCTCCCGTTGGACTCCAGCGAGCTCATCCGCATGACCTGCGCGAGCCTCACCGCCGAGTTCGACATGCACTCAGGGCACGACGCACAACTCCAGCAAGCCGAGGCCCGCGGCGCGGTGTACGCCGAGAGCGGCCCTCGTCACCTCACGGCCGACGTGTTCAGTTACGACGCCGCGACCGGCATCGCCAATGCCCGCTCGCTCACCGACGTGCCGGTCTCGATGCAGGACGACCGCCAGCCCGCCCCGCTTCAGGCCAAAGCGCTCCGCTGGGACACTCGAACCGACCGTATCGAGCTCACCGAGCCGATGCCGGTGACCGGCGGATTGACCAAATAGACACCGCCGGGCCGCTCACGCCGACGTGCGATCGATCACGTCGTACTGCTCGCGCTCGCCCCGCCCGCGCAGCGGGTAGTCCTTCCGCAGCGGGTGCGCCGGGAAGTCCTCCCACATGAGGATCCGGCGCAGGTCCGGGTGGTTGCGGAAGCGGATGCCGAACATGTCGAAGACCTCGCGCTCCATCCACTCCGCGCCCGGCCACAGGTCTGTCACCGAGTCGACAAAGAGGGCCGGATCGGGCGTGATCCCCTGCGTCGGGGCCGACGGGTTGAGAAAGGTCTTGACCAGGAACCGATCGTCGCGGGAGAGCGCGATCAGGTTGTACACCACCGCGAAACGTCCGACCGTCGGGGCGGGGTACCCGAGGTAGTCCACCCCGCCCACGTCGGACAGGAACTCGTACCGCGTGTCCGGATCGTTGCGCAGGAACGACATGACGGCGTGCAGGTCGGCCGGCTCGACGATCAGCGTCGACTGTCCGCGATACTCGGTCGCCCGAAACTTCTTGTCGGGGAACCGCCCCTTCACCAGCTTGAAGGTCGGATGGTCCAGGTTCGGCTTGGTGCCGGCATTGACGGTCGTGCTCATGGCCGGGCAGTGTAGGTCAGTGGCATTGGCTTCTGGCCAGTGTCGGGCCGAAGGCCCGAAGGCCGAAGTCCAACGGCCGAGGGCCGAAGATTCAACACTGTCCCGGCTAATCCGCCAGAAACAACCCCTGGATCAACCCGGGATCAATCTCACCCTCATCGATCGGCACGGCGACGAGCCGATCGCCGACCCGGCGCACGTTGGTCACCACCAGGCCAAGCAGCGGGAACTCGGGCGTGTCCGACTCCGGGACTGCCGCCGCGACGCGCCGGAGCTGATCCTCCGCGGCGCCACGCTCCAAGTGCGAGACATCCAGCATCGCCAGCGGATCGAGCAGCAGGCAGAATCGGCCCGGAAACCGTGCCGCGACGACCTCGCCGAACCGGCGCACGCCCGGAAGGTCCGACACCACGTGCCTCGCGTGCGGCCGGACGGCCAGAACGCACGCCGACCCCATCGCCGCGCGCGCGCACGCCCCCTCCAGCGCGGCCCAGCCCCGCGGCCCCCAAGTCCCCGGATGGGCCGCGAACAAGTCCCCGCCTTCCTCCTCCGCCAACGAGCCTGTGTACACCACGCAAGGGCCGTCGCCGGCAACCGGAGGGCACGCGCCGAGCGAGAGCAGCGATCCATCCAGTTGGCGCAGCGAGCCCGCTCCCGCGTCCGTTCCGGAAACTTGAAAAATCGGCACGAGTTTCGTCGGGTCCGTCGTGTCGATGGTCCATCGCCTCATGGTCCGCTCAGGTTACACCCTCACGCGGACGCGGGACGGCTACCCGATAGGCAACGCACGCCGCCGGGAACCGTCCCGCTCGTTTCTCTCCCGGAGGCGCTTATCCGGAGGTTCACCGCATGTTGCGTCTGGTCGCCCCCATGCTCCGCAAGCCCGTCCGCATCGACCTCTCCGAGAGCCCCGAGCTCGCGGCAGATCGTCCGACCCTCTCGCTCAGCCGCGCCAACCTGTTTGACCAGATCATCGCGCTCAACCCCTCGGCGACGAGTGAGTTCCTCGACCAGTTCGACGACGAGGCCCTGAGCGAGTACCTCGACCACCTCGTCGCCATCCAGCACCCCCGCGGCCGGGACGCGCACCGCTCCCGCCCCCACGGCAAGCCGTGGGTGTTCGCCGCCGCCGCGTGCGCCTGACGCGGCACCGTACCTACAGACCTCTCTCGCAAGCGTCGGCGTCGGCGGGGTGTGGCGACCTCGCCGGTGCCGACGCATTCTTTTGGCGGGCTCGGGGCGAGCCATCGATGACCCGCCCTCGCGGCGTCGATCATCCCCCTCGCCTTCCACCCCCACCCATCCAGACCGATGAATTCCGTCCGGCCACGGCGCGTCCGATCATGTTGCGTCGGTTTCCGGCCGATGAGCCCCCGGTCGATATCGGCCCTGACGCTCAAGTGACCGGGTAAGGCAGTCCGATAAACCCGATCACGACGGGAGCGTCGCGCCGGTGCCGAGCGCGGCGGCCACGGTCCGTCGCGCGGTTTCCGGGGGGTGAACGGGCGGGACTGCCCGTTGCATACGAGCACCCGGGCTCTTCGTCGGGCCCGGCCATCGTGGATCCGTTCATCGACCCGGCTCGGAGTGGAACTCCGCGGTCCGGCATGAGCCCCACGAGGAGCAACCGCGTGAACACGGACCGTCTCAACGTCTCAAACCTCCCCCCGATCACCCTGCTCGCGGCCTGCGGCGCGGCACTCGCCCTCGGCGGTTGCAGCTTCAACAAGGCCGCGGCCCCCGAGCCGATGCCGACCACCGCCGTCGCCGCCGCTGAGCCGGCCCCGGCCTCCAACTGCACGATCGGTTGCGTCCGCACCGCCAGCACTCCCCCTGCAAACAGCTCTGCATTCAGTACGCCCTCCACCCCCTCCACCCCGGCCACTCGCCAGGCCCGGCAGTTCGATCCGTTCTGGATCGAGGCCGCCGCCGCGGCCGACCGCAACATCTGGATGGGCAACCCTGCGTTCGGCAACAACTCGAACAGCGGCCGGGCCATCCTCGCCGGGCAGACCTTCGAGTTTGCCAAGCCCGCCGCGGGCGAGGGCGGCGTCACCGACCCGGTCGAGGGCCTGACGCACGTCTCTTTCGCGAGCGAGGGGGCCGACTTCGACCCCTGCCTGTCGCGCGACGGCAAGTTCATCGTCTACTCCAGCACGCAGCACCGCCCCACCGCCGACATCTACCTCAAGCGAACCGACGGGCGCACCATCACCCAGCTCACCAGCGACCCGGCCCACGACCTCATGCCGTCCATCAGCCCCGACGGCCAGCGAATCGCGTTCGCCAGCGATCGCTCGGGAAACTGGGATATCTACGTCATGGCCGTCACCGGCGGTCAGGCGGTTCAGCTCACCGACGACTCCGCTCAGGAGGTCGCTCCCTCGTGGTCGGCCGATGGCAAGAAGATGGTCTTCAGCCGGTTCGGCGAGATGAGCGGCCGCTGGGAGATGTGGGTGCTCGACGCCAACGCGTCCGCCTCCGCCGAGTTCGTCGGCTACGGCCTGTTCCCCAAGTGGTGCCCCAAGATGGCCGCCGGCGCCGACGGGCGTGACCGCATCCTCTTCCAGCGCAGCCGCGAGCGAGGTGACCGGGCCTTCAGCATCTGGACCATCGACTACAAGCCCGGCGACGCCAGCGCCCCAACCGAGATCGTCTCTAGCCCCAACACCGCGCTCATCAACGCCGATTGGTCGCCCGACGGCGAGCGCATCGTCTACGCCAGCGTCGAGAACCCCGGTGACGCCGGCAACTCGACCCCCAGCCCCGCCGTCAGCGACCTCTGGATGGCCAACATCGACGGTTCCGGACGCGTCAACCTCACCAACGGCAAGTTCATGAACCTCATGCCCTCCTGGAGCAAGGACGGCCGCATCTATTTCGTCTCCAACCGCGGGGGCACCACCAACCTCTGGGCCCTGGGCACCGAGAAGGCGATCTTCGCCGCCACCGGCCCGACCACCCAGAAGACCAACAGCGCCGTCGCCGACGTCCCCGAGCACCACGAAGAGCAGCCCCAGCACTGACCCCGGACAGGGGCGCCCTCCTCTCGAACCTCCCGCGTCGCGTTCACCCGCTGGGCTTCGCGACGCCTTCAGACCGATGGATGTTTGTCTCGGGCGGAGTCCCGAGGCTCACCGGCAGGACGCCATGACAACCGTACAGCCCATGCTTGTGTTTCATTCTGCACGCCGCGGCCCGCGCCGCCTCGTGTTCGCCGCTCTGCTCTGCTTCGCCACCGCCATCGGCGCGTGCGAAAAGCAGCGTGGCGTCCTGGTGCCGCCGGAAGTTCTCGTCGCACCGTACGACACGTCCAACGGTGACGTTCTCTGGGCCGTCGCCCCCCTGAGCAACGAGTCGGGTGTCTCGACGATCGACACCGACCTCGTCGCCGACGCCCTCGTGGCCAAGATCGACGAGGTCCGCGGCGTCGCGTGCCTCCCGCTCAACCGCACTTTCGCGGCCATGCGGGCCCGCAACATCCGCTCTATCCGGACGCCCGCCGATGCGAGACAGCTCGCGACCGCCTTGGGCGTCGATGCTCTCGTTGTGGGCAACATCACCGCCTACGACCCGTACAACCCGCCCAAACTCGGCCTCACCCTCGCGCTCTACTCGCGAGACCGTGCCCCGGCCGCCGACGCCTTCGACCCGACCAAACTCAAGACCTCTTTCACGGACTACGGCCAGGTCTCGCGATCACAGTTTGTCGATCGACCCGCGGCCGTGGTCAGCGAGCACCTCGACGGATCCAACCACGAGGTGCAGATGGCCCTTCGGCAATACGCCCAGGGTCGCACAGACCCCGACTCTTCGCTCAAATGGCAGAAGGGTCTGGCCAGCATGGACCTGTACACGGAGTTCGCGGCGTATTTCGCCGTGTCCCGGCTGCTGGAGCAGGAGCGCCTCCGCCTGACCCCAGCCCCGACCACGGTGAGTTCCGCCCCGAACCCCGCAAACCCCCAGCCGTAGCGGCCGGAACTCTCCGGGCGCGCGCGGCGTGCCGGGAGCGGTTCGATGGCCGGATTCGACGAACAAACCCAATCGCCGACCACCCACAACGGTGGGCTCGGCGCCGCCACGACGACGGTCGCCTCGCACCGCGAGCCGGTCACGCTCGTCAAGGGCGTGCACCGCTGGGCATTCTCATGCGACCCCGGCGACGAGCCGGAACTGCTCCGCCGCGTCAGCGAACTGGCCCGCGGCGAGGATGTGCCGTTTGACTGGTTCGACGCCGCCCTTGTCACCCACCAGTTGAGCAAACGGCTCAAGGCGGGCCTTTATCGGATCGACGGTAACTCAACGGGGACCGTGGCCTGACCCGGCCCCACCCCGGACGGATAGCTGACGACAACACCGGCCCGTCAAGGAAGACGGGCAGCAATCGGAGAACGGGAATCATGAACACGCCCTCCAGCCTCCCGATCATCGCGGCCTTCACGGCCTACCTCATGGATGAGCGGCACTTCAGCCACTACACGGCCCGTTGCTACGGCGCCGACCTCCGCCAGTACATCGAGTTTCTCGCCGACGAGGGCGGGATCGAGATGAACGAGTCCGCCGAGAAGCTCGCCTTCGACAAGGCTTGCGGATCGGGCAACGGCGAGGTCGCCGCAACCATCACGCCCAACACCATCACCAAGATGATCGTCGAGGGCACGCCCGACACGATCCGCGAGTTCCTCGCGCACCTGGGCGAGAAGGACTATTCCGCCGCCACGATGGCCCGCAAGATCGCGACCCTCCGCTCCTTCTACAAGTGGACAGCCCGTCGCAATCTGACCCGGACCAACCCGATGACCGCGATCCGCACGCCGCGTCAGGCCAAGCGCCTGCCCAAGGCGATCACGGTCGACGAGATCGAGCGGTTGCTCTCGACGCCCAGCGACAAGGACGTGCTGGGCATGCGCGACCGCGCCATGCTCGAAACGCTCTACTCTACGGGAATCCGCGTCAGTGAACTGGTCGGCCTCAACGTCGACGACCTCGACGAGAGCGGCGAGGCCATGCGCGTTCGCGGCAAGGGCAAGAAGGAGCGCATCGTCCCCCTGGGCATGCACGCCCTGGCCGCCGTCAAGCGGTACATCCAGATGGTGCAGGGCGACTCGCGATGCGCCGGTTGGTGGAAGGACGACGGCAGCGGACGCGCCCGGCCCCTGTTCGTCAACAAGCACGGCAAGCGGCTCTCCAGCCGTTCGGTCCGGCGCAAGCTCGACAAGTACCTCGTCGCGGCCGGCCTCGACCCCGACATCAGCCCCCACACGCTGCGGCACTCGTTTGCCACACACCTGCTCGAAAACGGCGCCGACCTGCGCACCGTGCAAGAGATGCTCGGCCACCAGTCGCTGAGCACCACCCAGATCTACACCCACCTGACCACTCAGCGCCTCCAAGACGTCTACGACAAGGCCCACCCCCGCGCCGAGTCGGCATGAATCCCTGGCATCGGCTTCCAGCCGATGGCTTCACCCCCGACTCCAAACACAGGCCTCCCACCACCGGCACGCCCACGAGGGCGCGTCGGGCCCGTGCGCCCGCACTCCAGCCCGCCTATTCCCCCCCCCGCTCCATCAAACTCGCCGTGATCTGATCCAGCACCCACTCGGTGGTGGAGTGGTCGCTGATCGGGACCACCGCCCGCAGCCGTTGCGAGCCGTCCAGCACGATGGCCAGCGACTCGCCGCCCGTGGCGAACAGGTCCACGCTCGCCGCGGCGTTGGTTGTCCAGGCCAGGTGATCGCCCCAGGCCTCTCGCTCGCGTTTGATGAGCCCCAGCAACACCTCGGCCGCCGGCGGCGTCTCCATCACCAGCACCTCCGCGAAGTTGAACGCGGGCAGCGGGGCCGCGTCGCGTTCGCCCGGCTTGGCCGGTGTCGCTGTGTAGATCTCCCGTTGCAGTTTCCCCAGCTCGCGCCCGAGCACGTCGGCCTCGACCCGCTCCATCCTGGCCGGCGCCGCCATCGGGTCGCGTCCCAGCCGCGAGAAAAGCAGCACCAGCCGGCCCGTGGGCGGCGCGGGGAAGTACTCCGCCGGCGGCGTGTACAGGTCCTTGAGCCGCTGCACCTGGCCGGCCGCCGTTGAGAGCTGCATCTCGGGCACCGCCGCCCCCACACTCAGCACGCCCGAGCGCGGCTTCAAGTCGCTCAACCTCGGCACGGGGGACCTCCCCGCGGTGCTCAGCCGCGTGTCCTCCACCCGGCAGGGACGCACGGGGCTCACCTGCACCCGCACGGTCGCCCCCTGCACATCGTCGCGAATATCCAACTGTTGAAGTTCGTCGCCGCGGACCACCATCGCGACCTTACCCCCGTCACACACGCCGCTCAGCAGCACGCGTGCCGGCCCGGCCGTCCGAGCCTCACGCTCGGCCCGCTCCCAACGCACGCGGCGTGCATAGACGCCCAGCGTCGCCGGCCGCTCGACGTCGTCCGCCCAAGCCAGGTCGAACTGCGGCAGGGGCACGGGCGGGATCACCCGCCACAGCCGCGCGAGCGTCAGCTCGCTCCCACCTTCTCCACCATCCCCCCCTACTCCCTCGGGAAGCGGCACCGAGAAGAACGTCTGCGGGTTCCGCTCGTGCACGGCGGTCACCGTCTGACCATCAGCGGCGATCCGCAGCGAACC
Source organism: uncultured Phycisphaeraceae bacterium (assembly GCA_964630785.1). Classification (GTDB taxonomy): domain Bacteria; phylum Planctomycetota; class Phycisphaerae; order Phycisphaerales; family UBA1924; genus JADLCX01. Next base: position 56,381 of record CAZVZG010000008.1, read on the forward strand.
CAAGTCCAGCAGCAACGACTTCCGACCGTCCATTCGCACAACCACCCACGACCGGGCCACCCGCCCCGAATCGGCCCGAACCTCGATCCGCATCCGCTCGCAAACCGGCCCGGCGCGGTAGTGCTCCCTCACGCGAGTGAGCACTTCGCCCGGCGTAACCACCGCGTCCGGTGTCTGAGCCCGCGCAACATTCAGCACAAGCAGCGACAGAACAACCGCAACGATCGTGCGCGCCATGCCCAAGCGTACCGCCGATCGGGCCCGGCGTTGCCGACCTCACACCCAGCCCGCGCTCAGGAACAGGTACGTGAAGATCAGGTCAGCGATCACGATCGCCACGACCGATTGCACGACCGTGTTGGTGGTCGCATTGCCCACACCCGCGGCCCCGCCGGTCACACGCAGCCCGTTCGAGCAGGAGATCAGCCCGATGAGCAGACCGAACACCGAGGCCTTGCCGATCCCCGTGAGGAAGTCGGCCATCTTCACCTGGTCGAGGGTGTTGCGGATGTAGATGTCGCCGTCGATCCCAAGCGTGAATCGCCCGACGATGTACCCGGCCGTGATCGCCACCCAGTCCGAGAGCACGGCCAGCAGTGTCATGCTGAGCACCGCCGCGAGCACGCGCGGCACGACGAGGAACCGGACCGGGTTGAGCGCGTGGGCCTCGAGCGCCTCGATCTCCTCCCCGACCACCATCGTGCCGATCTCGGCGGCGATCGCCGCTCCGGCGAACCCGGTGAGCACGATGGCCGCGATCAGCGGACCGAGCTCCCGCAACACGGCCACGCCGGTGATGTTCGCGACTTTGTCCTTCTGGCCGAAACTCTCCAGCGGCGGCGACATCTGGAACGCGAGGATGAACCCCACGCACCCCGAAACCAGCGACACGATGAAGATCGAGCGCACGCCGATCCGCACCATCTGCGACACGATCGCCGGCCGGCCCATGCGCACCTTGCGCGTGGTGAACGAGCGGACCAGCCACAAGACCGCTTCCGCCAGCAGAAACCACGCGGCACCGATCTGGTCGAGCATCGACAGCATCCGCTTGGCGACAAAATCGCCGAGCGCCATGAGCGGATTGGGGCGGCTGGGCGGGGCGCTGTCGGACATGCTGACTCAGACGGAGGGGGAGCCGGGGAGAGGGAGGACGGGCATCATTGCGACAGGGCCTTCTCCACGTCGGGAGCGATCGTGAACACGGTGTCCAGCCGGGCGATCTCGAAGATCGACTTGACCTTCGGTTGCATCGCGCACAGAACCAGCTTCGTGCTGTTCTTGCGGGCGATCTGCATCGCTTCGACCAGCGTGGCCACGCCCGACGAATCCATGTAAGGCACCTGCGAAAGGTCCACCACCAACCGCGCCGGCCGCGTGCCCTGGACGCGCTTGAGCTCCTGTCTGAGCACCGGCGACGCCGTGAGGTCGACGTCGCCCATCGGCGTCACCAGCGTCGCGCCGTCACGAACCTCGGATTTCACGTTCAGTGATTCGTTGTTTCGGCGGGGATCAGCCATGGGCGCCTCCACACATCGGCGACCCCGGCTTAGCGGCGGCCGGCAACGCTCCGGCGCCCCGATACTTCAACATGGTCAGTCGCATGCCAACCTTCTCTCTTCGCTCATAGGCCACCTGGTCCATGACGCTCTTGATGATGTGAACACCCAGCCCGCCCGGGCGGACCTGTTCAAGGTCCCGGCTCTTGATGATCGACGGGTCCACCTGCTGGGCCTCGTCCTCGATGACAATTTTCATCGCGTCCGGGTACTGGCAGTCGCAGTTCACCCCGACGCACCCTCCCGCCCCGTCCCACCCCTTACCCAGCGCGTAGACGCTCAGCCAGATGGGGTGGTTCGGCTCACGGTTGTACCCGTGCCGGATCACGTTGCACAGGGCTTCATCCACCGCCAGCGCGATCTGGCCGCAAGACTCTTCGGTAAATCCCAGCCGTTTCGCGATCGCCGCCACCATCTCGCGGGCCCCCGAGAGCAACAGCGCATTACTGCACATCTGCAAGCGCACCTGCGGCCGGGTCTGGGCGGGATCGGTGGTTGTCGCTGCCGACGCGTCCATTGTGGAGTGTTTCTCGGCTGATTCCATCGGTCGGGATCGACAACTAGGGCGAGGGCGACCCAGATGCCCCCCCACCAGCGTACCAATCCGCCCACCTTTGTGCCGCGGCGTCTCGCTCGGCCCGGGGGGCCCAGTGCCGGTAACCCAGCGTCTGACCGGTCATTTCCTCGAGCGCCCCGATGGCCAACATCCGTTCCGCCGGATCGTCACTGTCGAGCGACCGGATCAGGTCGGGGATAGCCGATCGGTCGTGGCTGGCCGCCGCGTCCTGAATCGCCCTGATCCTCGCAGCCGGATCGACGTCGTCGAACCCAGCCCGATCGTGATCCTGACAACCGGCCGGCGCCAACCCCACCGCAACGCACGCGCAGGCTCCCAGCAGGCTTGGCCACAGGCGGTCGATCCGCATGGACCCATCGTAGTGCCCCGTGAGAAGGGTTGGTGCTACGCTCTCCCTTTCCCCCCCGAACTTTCCCATGCCCAACTCCCCCGCGATCTCCTCCACCCAACCGGCCACCAACCGGGGAACTTCGGCACCACCCCCGCCTGCTCGCCCGCCTCACGATGAGGTGATCGTCATTGTCGATTTCGGCTCGCAGACGGCCCAACTCATCGCGCGCCGCGTGCGCGAAGCCGGGGCGTTCAGCCTGGTGGTGGCACCCAGCGTCACACCCGAGCGACTGCGAGAGATCGGGCCCAAAGGGATCATCCTCTCCGGCGGACCGGCCAGCGTGTACGAGCCCGGGGCTCCCCGTTGCGATCCCGCCATCCTCGACCTGGGTTTCCCCGTGCTGGGGATCTGCTACGGCATGCAGTGGGCCTGCCAGGCGATGGGCTTCCGGGTCGACAAGGCCCAAAGCCGCGAGTTCGGGCGCGCCGGACTGCATATCACCGATCGCAAGGACCTCTTCGGCGCCATCCCCGAGAAGACCGCCGTCTGGATGAGCCACGGCGATCAGGTCAGGCCCGCGACCGACAAGGGCGCCGCCCATGTGGAGGCGCTGGCCAGCACCGACACCTGCCCGCTCGCGGCCGTTCGCGTGCTCGGCGACGGTCGGACCTTCTACGGCGTCCAGTTCCACCCGGAGGTCACGCACACGCCGCACGGCGTGGACATGCTGCGCAACTTCCTCTACGAGGTCTGCAAGTGCAAGGGCTCGTGGAAGATGGCGGAATTCCTCGGGACCGAGATCGAGCGGGTCCGCCGGCGCGTGGGCGACCGCCACGTGATCTGCGGCCTCAGCGGCGGCGTGGACTCGTCGGTGTGCGCCGCGTTGCTGCACAAGGCCATCGGCGACCAGCTCTCCTGTATCTTCATCGACACCGGCCTGCTGCGAAAGAACGAGCGCGAGCTGGTGGAGACCACCTTCCGCGACCACTTCAAGATCAAGCTGAAGGTCATCGACGCGGGCCGTCAGTTCCTCGCCGACCTCAAGGGCGTGACCGACCCGCAGGAAAAACGGAAGCGGATCGGCGCCCGGTTCATCCGCGTGTTCGAGGAGGCCGAGGCGGGGCTCGGGCTGCACGGACGCAACTTCCTGGCCCAGGGCACGCTCTACCCCGACGTGATCGAGAGCGGACAGGGCCACGCCGGCCAGAGCGCGAGCATCAAGCTGCACCACAACGTCGGCGGCCTGCCCGAAGACCTCGAGTTCGAGCTCCTCGAACCCCTGCGCGACCTGTTCAAAGACGAGGTCCGCAAACTCGGCGAGGTACTCGGTCTGCCCGACCAGATCATCTGGCGGCACCCGTTCCCCGGCCCCGGGCTGTCGGTCCGCATCCTCGGCGAAGTGACCGAGCCCAAGCTCGACCTGCTCCGCGACTGCGACGAGATCCTGCTCGAAGAGATCGTCTCGGCCAACCTCTACCGGAGCACCAGCCAGGTGTTCGCCGTGCTGCTCCCGGTCAAGAGCGTGGGCGTCATGGGCGACGGCCGAACCTACGAGAGCTGCGTGGCCATCCGCGCCGTCGAGACGCAGGACTTCATGACCGCCGACTGGGCCCGCATCCCCTTCGACGTGCTGGCCACGATCTCGAACCGGATCATCAACGAGGTTCGCGGCGTGAACCGGGTCGTGTACGACATCTCCAGCAAGCCGCCGGCGACGATCGAGTGGGAGTGACGCGGCCGCGCTCAAACTGAGATGGCGACTGAGGGGGGGGCGAGGGTTTCGGTAGTGCCAATCGGGCGCACCTTCCGGCGAGCCCACCCCATGAGCCGGAGCCACAAGTTCAGTCCACCTTTCTGCCTCAACTGCGGCCACGACCCCTTCGGCCTGCCGCTGGCCTGCACTTGCCCCGAATGTGGTCGATGGAGCCCGAATCCGCCTCCGGTAACCCGTGTTCCACCCTCTCGGGCCGCCGAGATTGGCTGGACAGCGTTCCGAACCGTCTGCGCTGGTTCCGCCGGTCTCATGACCGTTGGGTCGATTCTGTGGCACAGGTGCCGACCACCTCGAGCGCAGACGGTTGCTGATGTGATCGGTGAGCGGTGCTATTCCAAGGGCGTGGCCTTGGTACTGGTCGTTTCGGTTGCAGCCGTCCTTTGGCTCGCGGCTTTCCGCCGCCCGCATCGCCCGTCCGCCGGCTGGCTGCTTGGTTTGGCGATGATGCTCTTGCTGATCGTGGCGATGACGCTGCCGCCGCTTGGCTGCGCATAATCCGCCATGATCGTGACCGTGCGTGTTCACACAACTCGGCAAGGCCTCCATCTCATCACCAAGGATGTTGCCGGAATCGTCGCATCTCCCACCGCCCAAGCCAGTCTCTCCCCCGACCCCACCGGCGGCTCCGGCCTCTGCACCGTCTTCATTCGCCACACCTCCGCCAGCCTGCTCATCCAGGAAAACGCCGACCCAAGTGCGCGGCACGACCTGGAGAAGTGGCTGCTCCGTTTCGTTCCAGAAAACGATCCGCTCTACACGCACACGGACGAAGGCCCGGACGACATGCCCAGCCACATCAAAGCCGCGCTCACGGCAACTTCTCTGAGCGTCCCGATCATCGGCGGACGCCTGGCCCTCGGCACATGGCAGGGCATCTACGTGTGGGAACACCGGCGCTCGCCCCACACGCGCGAGATCGTGGTGCACGTTGGCCCCTGACAAGCGTCCGGATCAGCCGCCGCGAGCGCCCGCCGCGTCGCCCGCGAACACCGGCACCCCGCCCTCGGCGCACAGCCCGGCCTCGACAACCATCGGCCCCGGCGACGCCGCCAGCGCGTGAACGAGCGAGGCCAGGTACGCCGGGCGTGGCAATCCCCGCGCATCCCGCGGCGCCGCCGGCCCGCTCCGAACCACGTGCAAAAACACCCGCTGCACAAGGTCGCCCGCGCCTTCGGCGCCCACGACCCGGCGGGCCAATCGCACAAGCTCCAGCCGCAGTTGGGCGTATTGCAGATCGTGACCCTCGGCCGCGGGCGCGTCCACTCGATCAAGACCGCCCACGACACCCGAGTTGGTCCCGACGCACATCGCCATGACGAACCCGAGCCTCCGCGCGAGGGGCAACCCCGAGACCTGGGACCGCCCGTGTTCTACTCCGCGGGCGAACACCCGCGTGCGGCCCCGCGCGACCGATTCCACGGCCGCCCGGTTCCGATGCCGCTAGATTACTGTGGTTCGCGTTTAGGTCAAACAGAAACATTGCCCGCGCACCCCCGAATCGCGGCTCTGGGTCGCATCCCCCCCGAAACGTGGCTGAAAACGGCCCACAGGCGTCCGGTTATCGGGTCCGTTCCCGATCATGCCGGAGCACACACCGCCTTGCCTGCCCCCGGGCCCGCCCCTATCCTTGCCCCAACGACGGTGCTCGGCCGTCGGTGCCGGGGCTCGTGAAGGTCACGGGCGAGGCACGCTGTGCACAACCCCCCTGTCCGCGCTCCACGGCTCGCGAGATCCGGCGTGCGGACATCTGAAGCGCCCTTCGGGCGGCGTGATGGGGTCGATTCGTTCCCCGGCGGCTTGATGCGCCGGGCGCGGGTCACTCCCGAGTCATCGCTCCGCCGGTGTCGCTGCAAGGAAGATCGACCATGGCCGCCAACTCGCTCGTTCACGATCTCGTCGAGGCCGGAATCCACTTCGGCCAGCGCTCCGCGGGGTGGAACCCCAAGATGCAGCCGTACATCTACGGCAAGCGCAACGGCATCCACATCATCGACATCAAGGAGACGGTCAAGGGCCTGCTCCTGGCCAAGAAGTTCCTCGCCAAGACCGTGGCCGAAGGCAAGGACGTGTGCTTCGTCGGCACCAAGCGCCAGGCCCGCTCGGTCATCGAGCAGCGCGTGGGCGACGTCAAGATGCACTACGTGACGGAGCGCTGGCTGGGCGGAACGCTCACCAACTTCCGCACGATCCGCTCCCGCCTCCGCCGCCTTGAAGAGCTTGAGGCGATCGAGAAGAACGACAACTTCGCCAGCTATTCGAAGAAGATGGAGAGCCAGCTCCGGCGCGAGAAGGACAAGATCTTCCGCAACCTCTCGGGTATCCGCAGCATGGACAAGCTCCCCGGGGCGATCGTCGTCATCGACGTCACCCGCGAGATCAACGCCCTGCGCGAGGCCCGCAAGCTCGGCATCCCGACGATCTGTCTGATCGACACCGATGCCGACCCGGACCTTGCCGACATCGCCATCCCCGGAAACGACGACTCGATGCGCTCGATCGACGTGGTGATCCGCGAGCTCTGCCTGGCCGTCAACGACGGCAAGCAGGCCCGCTCGGTCGCCAAGGAGATCGGTTCGTCGGGCGGCGACGCCGCCGCTCAGGGCGATCGCGGCGAGCGTCCGCGCCGTTCCAGCCGCAGCCGCTTCCGCGCCGACGACACCGGCGGCTCCGGCCCCTCCGGGGGTGACGAGAGCGAACCCGGCCCGCTGACCCCGCGCACGGCCTCCGCCGGCGAACCGGCCAAAGCCTGACCGGGCCCAGACCCGCAGCCGCACCGCTTGTGGCGACCGTCGGAGCCTCGCCGCAGGGACGACTCCGCGGCGCGATCCCGTCGATCGAACCTTCCGACACCGCACGCTTCACAGCCAAGAGCCCCCAGCCAACGAACAACCCGATCGCCCGACGATCGGCAAAGGAGACGAGCCCGTGCCCGAGATTTCCGCCAGCGACGTGATGAAGCTCCGCAACCGCACGGGGCTCTCGATGATGGAGTGCAAGAAGGCCCTCGCCGAGGCGAGCGGTGACTTCGACAAGGCCGAGGACATCCTCCGCAAGGCCATGAAGGGCAAGATGGACACCAAGACCGACCGGCCCGCCGGCGCGGGGCGCGTCGCCATCGCCACCGGGGCCGCCGGCGGCGCGATCGTCGAGGTGCGTGCAGAGACCGACTTCACCGCCATGAACGAGAAGTTCGTTCAGGCCGTGCAGAAGGTCGCCGAGCTCGTGCTCGCCAAGCCCGCGGGCGAAGTCGCCGTGTTCCCCGAGGCCCAGAAAATCGTTGACGAGCTGCGGATCTCCACCGGCGAGAACTGCTCCTACGCCCGCGCACGCAAGTTCGACGGCGGCGCCTGCGGCGGATACGTCCATCACGACGGCAAGACCGGCGCGCTCGTGCAGTCCGAAGGCGGATCGCCGGAACTGCTCAAGCAGATCGGCATGCACATCGTCGCGGCCGTCCCGGTGCCCAAGGGCCTCTCGGCCGCGGACATCCCCGCCGACATCGTCGACAAGGAACGCAAGTTCCGCGTCAGCCAGGCCATGGAGAGCGGCAAGCCGAAGGAGATCGCCGAGAAGATGGTCGAGGGCGGCATGAGGAAGTTCTACGAGGAGGTCGCCCTCCTCGAACAGCCCTACATCATGGACCCGACCAAGAAGGTCAAGGACGTGATCGGCGGGGTCAAACTCAAGGCCTTCGCCCGGTTCGCCGTCGGCGAGACCGTGGGCTGAGCGACGCTCTGCCTCCATCCAAAGATTCGCTCCCGCGGGCCGGCACTCAACGCCGGCCCGCGTTTGCTTTGGCCGCGCTCACGCACCGGCCTCTTCGTTTCCGACCGATTGCACCACCCGGATGCTCATGCTCGCCCGCTCGCTCGGCGCCCCGCGCCCCGTCGCGGCCACGGCGATATTCCTCAGCAACCGCACACGATGGGCCTCGCGTGTCGCGACCGCTCCGTTCGCGGCGTGCAGCCGAACGACCGCGCCGTACGGATCATGGCAAGCCTCACGATCGGCCGGAGCCTCCAACCAAGCCCCGGGAAACTCCAGCAGCCCCCACCCCGACGGCAACTCCCCGACCCGCACAAGCCCGGCCGGCGCCGCGATCAGCATGACATCCGCCAGCGCGTATCGGGCGATCGTCCAGAACTTCGTATCGCCGTGGATCGCCTTGTCGAGTCGGCGGAGGTGCCGCAACACGCCCCGGTATGTCGGCGATCGGCTGGCCGCAAAGTCCCAAGGTTCCATCTCCGCGAACAGCATGGTGCCGGAACCGAGCAGGTGCGGCTCGCTGTTACGGATCAAACGCTCTTCAAGGTGCACCCGCCGACATTCCAGCTCCCGGCGCTCTGAGAGCAACTCGTCCAGCCTTCGGTTGTCACGTAGAAAATCCGCCCGGCTCTGCTTGCATTCGATCAGCACCGATGTTGCACGTCCGTGGACGCGAACTGAAAAAACGGCTGGATGCAGGTCACTTCCCGAACGGCCGGCTGATCCTCTAAGCAGGGGATCAGCAAAGCCCGCCGCATCGGTGCGGAATCGCGATGCCGGGCACCGCACCTCGGTCGCCGCGGCCGCGCACCCGGCGGCGCGCAGAAACGCCAGCGACAGGTGCTTCAGGCGTTGGTGCCGGGGCGACTCCATTTCCGGAAACTCTCACCCAATCCGGGCTTGGTTCGCACGATCGCCCGCCGCCGAGCGTACCGGATTCCGTTCCCACCGTACGCCGGAATACGACGCCAAGGCACATCACGACTAGAGTTGTGTTGTCAAGGCGACGAATCCGGGACAGAATTGCGATACCCGCCCAGGGAAACCTGGCGGGATATCTCCAGAGGCCGCGAACATGACTACCACCCTGTTGCATTCGAGCCGACCCATGACCAAGCCCAACGACACCGTGCCGACCACGTTCGGAGCCTGCCGCGTGCTGATCGCGGACGACGAGCACTTGGTGGCGACCGGAATCGCCGGGCACGTGCGCGAGTTGGGCCACAAAGTCGTCGGGATCGCGGCCGATGGCGAAGCGGCGATCGCGCTCGCCCGCGAGACCACGCCCAATCTGGCGATGCTCGACATCCGCATGCCCAAGGCCAGCGGCATTGAGGTGGCGATGCTGCTCTACAAGGAGCTGGGCATCCCCTCGATCATCATCTCCGCCTACTCCGACGAAGAGCACGTGAACCGGATCCACGGCTACGGCGCCGACAGCGGCGTGTACGGCTACCTGCTCAAGCCCGTCAGCCGCGACGAGCTGCGCGTGGCGATCGGCACCGCCCAGCAGCGCTCGGGCGTCGACGATTTCCACAGCACGCGGATCGGCCAGCTCGAGCAGAACCTGCACAACCGGCGCATCGTCGAGCAGGCCAAGTGGCTGCTCGTCGAGAAGAAGGGCCTGACCGAGCCGCAGGCGCACGACAAGCTCCAGAAGATCGCCCGCGACCGCCGCCGCCCGCTCGTCGAGATCGCCCAGGCGGTGATCCAGGGCGGCGAGCTGCTCGGCTGATCCGCCGGTTCGCGGTTCGAGTGCGTCAAATCCAAGGAGCAGACGTGTTGCGCGCTTGTGATACCCGCCGCAATCCCCTTGCATCTGTCGCATGGCTGGAGCGGCTCGAGTGCCGCACGCTGCTGTCGTGGAGCGACTTCCCGACGATCGCCGACCTGCTCCACTCCGACGACACGGTGGTTCGCCTGCAAACGAACTTCGGTGACATCGACCTCGAACTCTTTGACCGGGCCGCCCCGGTCACGGTCAGGAACTTCCTCGACCACATCCGCGCCGGCGACTACGACAAGTCGTTTTTCCACCGCCTCGGGCTCGATGAGCAATCCAACCCGATGGCGCTCCACGGCGGCGCGTTCCGGCTGCACGGGACAAGCACGTCGGGCCCGTTCAACGGCGCGTCAAACGCGGAGCAGGCCTGGGAGGACCTGCCGCAGATGGCACCGTTCATCGGCGGGTTCAACCAGTCCAATCTCGCTCGCACGCTCGCTATGGCCCGGACCAGCGGCCGGGTGAACACGCCCGCCAGCGAGTTCTTCATTAACCTGATGGACAACACGTCCCTCGACTCCGAGGATGGCGGTTTTACGGTGTTCGGGCGCATCGCCACCGACGAGTCCTGGGCGGTCGTCCGGGCGATCATCAGCGGCACGATGCCGAGCGACCAGGGCGGCGAGTTCGACCGGCTGCCCACCCGGAACGGCTCCGGCTTCACCGGCGACGACGTCAACGAGGAGCAACTGGTCACCGTCCGCGACGCCGAGATCATCAAGGCCCGAGACGCCATTTCCTTCTACACCTACCGCGTCTACTACCCCGAGGGCTTCGCGGGCAGCAGCATCAACGAGTTCCTTCCGCTCGGGAACCCCAACTTTTCCGCGCTGCACTACCAGGTGATCGCCCGCTCCGAGACCCGCGACCCGCTGCCCGCGGACGGTTCGGGCTTCTGGTTCCGAGACAAGGTCCTGGCCATCGGGCAGATCCAGGGCAACCGACGCGCGGGCATCACCATCAGCACGTTCACCAATCCCCAGGCCAACCTGGTGCCGCGTCAGGGCAAGCCCTACGGCATCGAGGTCTGGGCCACCGACCTCATCTCCGCGACGCTCAGCCACTACGACTTCGGCGCGTCCGCCATCGAACAGTTCTCGCAGTCGCCGGGTACCCTCTGGACCATCCCGGACGTCCGGCGCGGCACAGACACCCGCGACTTCGTGGTCTGGAGCAACGCGACGGAATCACCCGCCGCCGTCACGCTCACCTTTCACCCCTCCGACGGCGGCACGCCCATCGTCATCAGCGCGACCACCGAGGCGTTTCGGCGCGGCGGCATCAGCGTCGGCGACGTCCCGCTGCTCGCCGATGGCGGCTACTCCCTCCAGATCACCTCCGACGTCCCGCTGACCGCGGCGATTTCGCACTACAAGACCTCCGGCCCAGACGAAGGCGGCTCGACGTCGCTGGCCATCCCCGGCTCGGGCGCTCCCAGCGGCGTGCTCCCGCTCGCGTCCAGCGGCGGCTCGGGCTCGGGCGTGGCCGACACCGTCACGTTCTTCAACCCAGGCCCGGACGCCGCGGCGATCACGCTCATCGCCAAGTTCGGCGACGGCACGCCGGACTTCACGTGGAGCCCAGCGGCCCTCTCCCTCGCCGGCGGCGGGCGGGCCTCCTACACGATCGAAGACATCCCGGAGCTCCGCGATCGGACCTTCACTCTGCTCTACTCCTCGTCGGGAGTGAGCGTGTTCGCGTCTACCCTGCACGTCGAGCACGACGACGTGGCGGCCAGCCCGTTCGCCTACAGCGCCGCCACGCGCCACGGGTTCGGCGAGGGCTTCATGAACGCCGAGCGGGCCGGAGACGACCTCTTCGAGAAGCTGGCGGTCTACAACCCCAACGGCGCGCCGCTCTTCAGCGGCGTGGCCCTGTCGGCGCTGGTCACGGTGCGGTTCCTGTTCACGGACGGCACGCAACTGTCCAGGCAGTTCACGGTCGGCTCCGATGAGAATCTGGTCATCGACCTGACCACTTTCTCGCCGTTGCTCGAAGAGAGCGCCCACGGTCGCTTCTACTACTCGATCGACGTCGTCTCCGACATCCCCGTGGTCGCCGCGATGAGCCACTACGACACGTCGCTGGGCGATTTGCAGCCCTCGGGCGGCGATCAGTCCAACGGCACGCAGCAGCAGGGCGTGGGCCCGCTGCAAGGCCTGGTCACAGCGCCGGTCTGGCTGCAACTCCGGATCGTGCCGCAGACCGGCGGGTTCGGCCCCGGCGCGCCGCTCACGCTCGCCGGGCCGGTGAACGGACCGGTCTCGCTGGGCACGACCCCTCAGACTCGGACAATGCGCTTCCGCGTCGACTACCGCATCCGGGACCTCGACCTCACCGACGACGTCCACCCCGCCGGTCTGGCCACTGTCGCGCTCAACATCACCGGCACGGGGACGGGCGCCACCGACAACGCCACCGTCTCACGTGCCACGCTCTCGGACCGCGAGACGTTTATCGGTCCCTTGCCGCTCCCCGGCGCCGCGGACCCCGGCATCACGGGGAACTCCGGCGACGATCCGAGCGACATCGACTCGCACGGTCGCGCGGGGCTGGCCGGGCCGTTCCGGGGCGTGCTGCCGAATCAGTTCGACAACGACTCGCCGGGCAACGGCCGCATCACCGGCCTCTCGATCAACGACATTTTCCCATTTACGCTCTCGGCCTCGGATCAAGGTCTGATCGGATATGACGACCAGAGCGGTGACCCGGCCTACCCCCTCACGGGGGACGAGTGGTACCCACTCTACGCCTTCATGATCACCGCGGGTGACAGCTCCGCCGGGTCGGTGGTCTTCTCGACATCGCTCGGCAGGTCCGAGACCACGGGCACGGTGTTCTACTACTACTCGGAGGGCGACCCACAGCCCCGTGGCTCGGCCGTCGCGTACGACGCGAGCATCACAGTCAACATCCCGGCGGTCTGAACGTTCAGTCCTTCAGCATCCCCAGTTGCCACATCAGAAAGATGCGCTGGTCGGCCGCGTCGCGGATCCGAAGGTTCAGCGGCTTGCCCTGCCCGTGACCCGCGTCGCGATCGACCCACAGAAGGATCGGCTGCTTCGCCGGGTCGCTCGATGTGTCGGCCTGGAGCTCCGCGGCCATCTTCCTCGCGTGCAGCGGGTGCACCCGCGAGTCGTTCTCGCCCGCGGTCAGCAGCACCGCGGGGTAGTGCGTCCCCGGCCTCACGTTCTGGTACGGAGAGTACTTGATCAGGTACTTGAACTGCTCGGCGTCCTCCGATGAGCCGTACTCCGGCACCCAGTAGCGGGCCATGAGGAAGTCCTGGTAGCGCACCATGTCCAGCAGCGGCACGCCGACGATCGCGGCCGCGAACAGGTCCGGACGCTGCACCACGCACGCGCCCGTGAGCAGGCCGCCGTTGGATGCGCCCGCGATCGCCAGCCTCTTCGGGTTGGTGTAGCCGTTGGAGATCAGCCACTCCGCGGCCGCGATGAAGTCGTCGAACACGTTCTGCTTGTTGGCCAGCATCCCGGCCTTGTGCCACGCCTCGCCGTACTCGCCCCCGCCGCGCAGGTTGGGCACGGCGTACACGCCGCCATCCTCGAGCCAGGGGAAGAGCGTGGCGCCGAAGAACGGCGTCAGGCTCACGTTGAAACCGCCGTAGCCGTAGAGGATCGTCGGGTTATTGCCGTCGAGCTTGAGGCCCTTCTTGTGGACGATGAACATGCTGATCTTGGTGCCGTCCTTGGACGAGTACCACACCTGCTCGACCTCGGCGATCGACGGGTCCACCGGGATCGCGGGCCGCTCCCACAGCGCACGCTCGAACTTGCCGTCGAGGTCGAGCCGGTAGATGCTGTCGGGCTCGTTGAAGCTCTCAAAGCTCAGGAACGCCTCGGTGCGGTCTTCGTCGGTGCTCAGGCCCGCGCTGCCGATGCCGGGCAGATCGACCTTGCCCAGAGACGCCCCGTCATAGGCGCACTTCTCGATCACCGTCGAGGCGTTCTTGAGGTATGTCGCCACGAGCAGGCCGCGGGCCACGCTCACGTCCTGCAGCGTCGCGTCGGGCTTCTCGGGGACGATCGTCTTCCAGTTCTTCGGCGCGGGGTTGTTGAGGTCCACGGCCACGACCTTGCCCGCGGGCGCGTCGGCCGTGGTCTGCATGAACATCGTGTCGCCGAGGATCGGGCCCGAGCCCGAGAAGCCGCTCTTGAGCGTGCCCGCGAGCACGGGCACGGGGTCAAACGCCTTCATCCCCGAGCGGAACCACCGGTCCAGGTCCACGGCCCACAGGTCGTTGCTCCGCGTGCCCGTGGAATACCCGAAGATCATCCACCGCCCGTCGCGGCTGGTGTAGGCGAACGGGCCGTAGGTCGTCGCCAGCGCCTTCTGCTCGTCCGCCGTGTACGCGCTGCTCTTGGTCCAGAAATCCCCCGGCGCGGTCTGGCTGAAGAGGTTGACATCCTGCCGCGCGTTCGTGCCCAGGCGGTGGAACATCACCTCGCCCGAGTACGGGTTCTTCACGTCGGCCAGCCGGCCGTAGAAGAACCCGCGCGAGTCCGGCAGCCAGTTGACGCCGTCCACCTTCCCCGGGATCTCGTCGGCGAGCCAGCGGCCCGGCCCGTCGTCGTTCACCTCCATCACGTACAGCGTCGAGTTCTCGTCGCCCGCGCGGTACATGCCGAAGGCCATCAGCCGCCCGTCCTGGCTGGGCGTGTACCACGCGATCGTCACCAGCCCCGTCGGGTCCACCTTCGCCGGGTCGAGCAGCACGCGCGGCGTGCCGTCGAAGCCCACGCGCATGTACACCAGCGGCTGGTTCTGGTCGCCCTCGCGCTTGGAATAAAAATACCGGTTCCCCACCATCCGCGGCGCGGAGACGCGGCCTACCTCCATCAGCGGGCGCAGCCGCTCCTCGATCTGCTTGCGGCCCGGCAGGTTGTCCAGCACCCCGCGGGTGTACGCGTTCTGCGCGTCGGTCCATCGGGCCACCTCGTCGGTCATCTTCCCCATGTGCGCCGGGTCGGAGTTGTCGCCCTCGAGCCATCGGTAGTCGTCCACGATCTTCTGCCCGTGAACAACGTCCGTCACCGGTCGCTTCTCCGTCGGCGGGGGGGCGGGGGGGATTGGAGGGGTGGCCAACGTCGGGGACGCGAGGCAGATCGCGGCGAGCAGAGCGGCAACGGGCGTGCGCATGGTCGGGTGGCTCCTGTTCGGAACCCGATCGTAGCGAACGGCCGTCGCGGCCGGGAGCTTGGGCCACGGATGGGCACGGATATGCACGGATGGATTCGAGGGCGGGATTGGGCCGCGGATGAACGCGGATGGACGCGGATAAAGGCGGGTGGTGCGCGACGGAGGCGAATATCCGGGTGAGCCCGGAGGGCGTAGACGGTCGTTATCCGGCCTTGAGCGGCCCGTGTTGGGCCTTGCACGGTCGTGGAAGGGGGTTCAACCGTCCCTGTGCAAGGTGCAACGGTCCCTGTGCCGCGTTCCACAGCCACCGTGCAAGGTTGAACGGTCATCGTGCAAGGTTCCACGGTCACCGTGCAAGGCTCCACGGTCACCGTGCAAAGTGGAACGCTCACCGTGCAAGGCTCAACGGAGTCCGCCGAAGGCCGAACCCCCGCCGCGCATCCGCACGCGGTTCCTGCGCATCCCCCATCGCCAACTCAACCAGGTCCGAGAACCGCCCCAAAGACGTCCCCGCCTCTATCTGCGTCCATCTGCGCAAATCTGCGGCCCAATCCGCCTTGGCCTTTATCCGCGGCCATCCGCGTTCATCCGCGGCCAAGCTCCCCCGATCACTGCACCGCGCCCTTGGTCAGCCGCATGAACGCCGTCTCGAGGTTCACGGCCTCCTCGGTGAACTGCACGATGCGGAAGCCGTTGTTGACGAGCAGGTTGGGCACGTCGGTCACGTCGGTCTTGGCGTCGGCGTTGAAGTGGACGTTGATGATGCGGCTGTCGGCGTGGGCCAGGCCGTTGCTCGTCACGCCCTGACTGCCGGTCGCGGCCTCGCTCAGCGAGACCTTGCCCACCCCGGGCATGGTCTGGAGGAGCTTGGCGGCCTGCACCGTGCGGTCCACCACCTGCACGTGTACGACGTTGCCGACCTTGGCCCGGCGCATGGCCTCCTGCACCGATCCCGAAAAGAGCAACTGCCCGCGCTCGATGATCCCCACCGTGTTGCACAAGTCGCCCAGCTCGGGCAGGATGTGGCTGGAGATGATGATCGTCTTGCCCATCCGGCGCAGCTCCTTGAGCAGCTCGCGGATCTCGATGCGGGCCCGGGGATCGAGGCCCGAGGCCGGCTCGTCCATGAGCAGCACCTTGGGGTCGTGCAGCAGGACGCGCGCGATCGACAGCCGCTGCTGCATGCCGCGCGACAGGCCGTTGACCTCGGACGTGGCCTTGTAGTTCAGGTCGGTCAGGTCGAGCACGTCGCCGACCACCTTCTTGCGCTGCGGGCCGTTGATGTTGTAGCAGGCCGCGAAGAACTCGAGATACTCGGTAACGACCATGTCCTCGTACGCGCCCATGAAGTCGGGCACGTAGCCGATGAGCGGGCGGATCTGCCGGTTCTGGTAGCCGATCGTCAGCCCGTCGATCATCGCCTGGCCCGAGCTGGGCTTGAGCAGCGTGGCGAGAACCTTGATCGTCGTGCTCTTGCCCGCGCCGTTGGGGCCGATGAAGCCGAAGCAGTCGCCCGCCTCGATGGCCAGGTTGAGCGAGTCGAGCGCGACCAGCTCGCCGTAACGCTTGGTCAGGTTGATGGTCTCGATCATCGGCACAGACAGTGTCTCCGACTTCCCCCCCCAGCCCCCCACCCCAACCCTCAACCCCCAACCCCGCCGCCACCGTCGCTCGACGCTTGTTCGTAACCGACGGCCGCCGGGTTCACCCGGCGGGTGAAGCGGGCCATCGGGCCCGGACAATGGTTGGCCGCGATCGTCAGCCCCCTCCGGACTCCGCCCTCCCCGCCCCCCCCTCCCCCCCCACCGGCCGCACGGGACGGGGCGAGAGCGGATAGACCCAGCGGACCACCGTCATGCCGCGGATGTTCTTGCGGACCGCGTCGCCCGGCTCGCCGTCGATGGTGATCGGGACCGGGACCTCGACGGAACTGCGCTCGTCCGTCCCGCCAAGCAGGCCGACGACGATGATGCACGGCTGGGTGAACCAACGCCCCAAGTCCCAGCCGTGCGTCGATTCTCGCAGGGCCACGACGTCGTTGTTCACCGACGGGTCGGGCGGTTCGAGCATCGTGTAGAACGCCTCGCCGAGCGCGGCACGCTCCAGCGGTACCGGCATCGCGGCCAGCACGCTGCCGAAGGCGCTCGACGGCACGGTCCCCCGCCAGGCCTTGAACAGGTTTCTCGTGGCCGCCGTGTCGCGCGGGATCACGTCTTCCAGGTCCAGCGGCACGTTGGCGGGCCAGTCGCCGGTGAGCTTGCCCGCATACACCACCGCGGGCACAAACGCGGGGAGCGAGTCCGCCGGGCGCCCGAGCTTGGGCGGCGACACGTCGCGCACCAGCAGCACGTAAACCTCTCGAAGCGGGCCGGGAAGGTTGTGAATCAGCGTGCCGTGAACCTTGAACGATCGGTCGGCGCCCCGGGGCCGTTGCCCCGGCGCGGGTTCTTCAACGTAGATCTCCCGCCCCAGCGGCACGCCCTCGGCCGACACCGGGTGCGGCATGCTCCAGGTCGAGGGAACCGACCCGGCGAAATCGACCTGAACCTGCCGCGATGTCGCCCGCGCCGGAAACTCCGCGGCGTCGGGGTCTCGCGTGTCCACGACGTACGCCCGGGCATCCGGGAACGACGCCAACGCCGAGGAGGTCTCCCCGCCCGCCTCCCACGCCGTCAGCGCCTGGTGCCACCCCCCCGTTCCTCCCCCCCCACCACTCCCACCGCCTCCCCCCACCGAACCTTCGGCACCGGACACCCGCCCAATGCTGACGAGTTGGTCGCCGTAGCGGGGCAGGGTCATCTCGATCCAACTCCGCATGGACTGGTTGCTCTGGCCGTAAACGTGGTCGAGCAGCGTGTAATGGCGATCGACGTCTCTCCCTATTTTGAGCGCGCTCGAACCGCCCCAGCCGATGAGGGCGAACACGCCGGTCGCGCCCACAAACAGCAGCCAGGCGTGCTGCCGCTTGTTCCGCTGCTTGAGCACGAAGTAGCCGAGCGGCCCCGCCACGAGCCAGTAGGCAAGAAAGACCACGAACGCCGCGAGCAGACCCTTGGCGGCCTTGCTCTGCTTGGCGATGGTCTGACCGATGATCGCGTCGAAGTCCGACGGGGTCCGATCGGTGCGGAAGAGCGGTTGCTGGTCCTTGTTCCCGTCGCGGAGGGTCTTGAGTTCCGCCGGTGAGAACAGTCGCATGCGACGGCCGAGGATGCGGTTCCAGAACTGCTCGGCCTCCAGCACGCGCGGGGCCCGGAAGTCCTTGCGCGTCAGGTCGAGCCCGACGACCGTCACGGCGCCCGTGCCCACCAGCCGACGGATCACCACCACGTCGCCCCCCCCTCCCCGCCCCTCCATGATCGGCATGGCGTCGTAGGGTCCGGGGGCGTTGCCCGGCGGCGGCTCGAAGTGGTGCACCACCGCGTTCCGCGGCATGGCGACGCGGGCGTCGCTCGTGAGCAACTCCCTGTACGCCCCGAGATCGACACCCTCGTTCGCCACAGCGAGGGTCACCGGCATGATGTCCGCCAGCGGGTTCACGCCTACCCCCGACCCAAACCACGCCTGACCGACGCTCGGCAACACGACGATGAAGTGCCCACCGCGACGCACCCACTCGGTGATCGCATCCACCTGGGCCGTTCTGAGCCGCGAGGGCTGTTCGTCGGCGTCGCGCCCGGTCCAGACGAGCGTGCTGAACGCCGCCAAGCCCATCCACCGATCGGGGAGATCGTCGGGCTTGAGGCCGGAGATCACTTCGCTGATCTCGTGAGCGGTCGGCGACCACCTGTCCGGGGTCCGGCACGCCGCGTATTGCTCCAACCCCGCCGCCGACGCGCCGACCACGGCCATCAGGTCCTGCGTCGCGGGCACCACGTTGCTCTGGCCGAGCGGATACCGGAGCAAGCCGATGCGCCGCGTCGCACGGTAGCGGTCCTGCCCGGCGGCCTCGGCAGAGGGAGTGGCCTCGCCTCCGCCGCCGATCCCCAGCGTGGAACGCTCCTCCGCCTCGTACGCAGAGAACTGGTACGTGAAGCCCGGGCTCACATCAAAGGGCTGCCACGCGTACAGCCAGACCGACTGCTTGACCCCGGGGTTGGTAACTACCCACCGCTGCATGATGACTCGGTCGCCGTCCGGGTCGGGCAGTTCGAGGCGGACGAACACGTTCCGGGCCTTGGCGCCCGAATCGGTGATCTCCAGTTGGAACCCGGCCCATTCACCCGGTCGCGTCAGCCGAAGCCCGATCTGGCGGACGTCGATCGTCACCTCGCCGGAGGCCTGGGCGCTGAACGAGCCCGCCGCTCCACCGCCCGCATCGGGCTCGATCTGTGCCGACGCGGCCACCGCCGACGCCAGAAGCGTGAGCAAGGCGGCCCAGACCCCGAATAGCTTGTGTGTTATCACCACCAGCCCATTGTAACCGATTCAAGGCGAGCCCCGTTGCGGCCGATGCCGGGGGTTATGTCGGACTTCACGACCGAGGCGTGGGCCCTGCTAGCGATCGTCGCGCTGGGGGGAACCCTCGGGATCCTCTACACCCTCGCCAAGGCCTTCGCCCACGAGCAGCAGGTGCACGACCTGAAGGTCCGCGTCACCGATCTCCGACGGAGTTATTCGCGCCGCCTGGCCGAGATCGGCCACGCCCAGGCCGAAGGCGAGGGCGTGATCGAAGCCGTCCCCGTCGACGAGAATCCGTAGCCGCTCGGCTCATCGATCGGCGTGCAGCCCCGCGAGCGCGTCCATGAACAGGACGTGCGATCGCGCGCCCATGCGGTAGCACTCGAGCTCGAACTTCTCGTTGGGCGAGTGCACCCGGTCGTCGTCCAGTCCGAACCCCATGAAGATGGTGTCCAGGCCGCAGATCGCCTTGAGCATCCCCGCCACGGGGATCGACCCCCCGCTCTTGATCAGCACCGGGCGGACGCCCGTGGCCTGCTCGACGGCCGCGCTGGCGGCGCTCAGGTACCGCGAGTCGGTGCGCACGGTGGCCGGGTCGCCCCCGGAATGGTCGGTGAACTCCCACCGGCACCCGGGCGGCGTGCGCTCGCGGCACCAAGCGAAGAACGCGTCGCGCACGGCCGCGGGATCCTGGTCGGCCACGAGCCGGAAGCTGACCTTTGCACTTGCGAACGCGGGAATGACCGTCTTGGCCCCTGGGCCTGTGTAGCCGCCCCAAATGCCGTTGATCTCCGCGGTCGGACGGGCCCACTCACGCTCCAGCGCGGTGTACCCCTCCTCGCCACGATCGGCCTCCGGCGGCAGACCGATCTTCTTGAGGGCTTCCGCGGCGTTGAACGGCAGCCTTGCCCACTCGGCACTCTCAACGTCCGCAAGTGGGCGGACCCGATCGTAAAACCCCGGGATCGTGACCCGCCCTTGAGCATCCCAGAGCCGCCCGAGCAACCTGGCCAGCTCGTTGTTGGGGTTGGGCGCGCGTCCGCCCCAAAGCCCGGAGTGCAGGTCCTGGTTGGCTCCGTGCAGCCGCACCTCGGTGTACACCAGCCCCCGCACGCCGTAAGTGATCGCCGGTGCACCCCGACCCAGCATCCCCGTGTCCGAGATCAGGCACACGTCGCACCGCCGAAACTCCTCGGCGTGCCGGCGCAGAAACGCCTCAAGATTTACCGAGCCCGACTCCTCCTCCCCTTCGAGCATGACCGTGAACCGCACGCCGCCGCAGACCTTGCCCTCGGCCTCCTTCCAGGCCCGCAGCGCCTCGAGAAACATCATCACCTGGCCCTTGTCGTCGCAACTCCCGCGTGCGACCACGCGCTCGCCCGGCTCGGCAGCCGTGCCCTTGCCGGTCCCCTTCACCACGGGCTCGAACGGCGGAGACTCCCAGAGGTCCAGCGGGTCCGCGGGCTGCACGTCGTAATGACCGTAAAACAGCACGTGCGGCACCTCGCGGGACTCCGGGCCGCCGTAACCCATCACGATGGGATGGCCGCTCCCTCGACCGTCCGCGCCGACGCTCCCCGTCTCGCGGACCTCGACCCGCAGGCCCGACTCTTTCAGGTGTTCGACGCTCCACTCCGCGGCCCGGCGCACGTCGGCCCGGCGCGCCGGATCGGTGCTCACGCTGGGGATTCGCAGCCAGTTCAGCAACCGTTCGATCCCGGCCTTTTCGTGGATATTGAGCCAGGCGAGGGCTTTGTCGGCGGACATGGAAATCCTCGGTGATTTTGCGGATCAAGCGGTACGGGCGGACCGGGGCAGGGTAGTCCGAGCCTGCATCCAGAGACGCCGACGCGCCCGTGACCCACGCCTGTACACTCCACCAATGGCCGCGATCCCGTCCGGAACCCTCCACGCCTGCCAGCGCTGCGGCCTGATCCAGCGGCTCCCCGCGGGCGGGGTCCCACCCGGCTGTCACGCGCTCTGCCCGCGCTGTCGCGCGCGGCTCGATCATGCGCCCGCCGCCCGTTCGCTGGCCCTCCCCGCGGGCCTGGCGCTGGCGGCGCTCATCCTCTACCCGTTGGCGATGGCCCTGCCCGTGATCTCGCTCCAGAAGCTCGGGCACACCCACGAGTCCACCATCTGGACCGGCGTCGTGAGACTCTTTGCCGATGGCCACCTCGTCATCGCCGCGATCGTGTTCCTGTGCTCGATCGTCATCCCCCTGGGCAAGATTCTCGGCATCTTCACGCTCTGCTTCCCCGCGCTGCGCGGCCGGCTCTCGCCCCGACATCAGGCGTTTACCTACCGGATCATCGACTTCCTGGGCCGGTGGGGCATGATCGACGTGCTGCTGGTCGCGATCCTCGTCGCAGCCGTGAAACTCGGCGACTGGATCGACGTGACCGCCGGCCCGGGCATCATCGCCTTCGCGGGCGTCGTCGTGCTCTCGCTGCTGTCCAGCCTCTTTTTCGATCCACGCGCCATCTGGGACCAAGCCCCCTTCACCCCATGACCGACACCGAATCCCCACCCGCCGCGATCATCCGACCCGCCCGCGCCCGCGCCGGTCTGCCCACCGCGCTCGCCTGGCTCATCCCGCTGGCCGCGCTGGTCGTCGCATCGCTGTTGGTCGCGCAGTCGCTCTCGTCTCGCGGCCCGCGTCTGACGCTCACCTTCGCCAACGGCCACGGCCTGCGCCCAGACGACCCCGTGGTCTACCGCGGCGTACAGGTCGGCCGTGTGCGGGAGGTTGGCATCGCCGCCGACACCCAGAGCGTCCGCGTGAACATCGAGCTCGCCCGCGACGTCACGTTCCTCCGGCGCTACTGGATCGTCCGCCCGGAGCTGAGCCTTTCGCGCGTCGCCGGGCTGGAGACCATCGTCGGTCCGCGCTACATCGCGGCCGATACCGGCCCGCGCGACGGCGCGGCCTCGGCCACGCCGGAAAACCCGCTCACGCTCGACTCGCCCCCCATCGCCGGCGACGCCGCCGACGACGGCCTCGACCTGCTCATCCGCGCCACGCGCGTCGCCTCCATCACGCCCGGCTCGCCCGTGACGTACCGGGAGCTCGCCGTCGGCTCCGTAACCGCGGTCACGCTCGCGGCCGACGCCCGCACGGTCGAGATCGCCGTGCGCATCAACCCCGAGCACGCCCGCCTCGTCCGCGCCAACTCGGTGTTCTGGAACGTCTCGGGCATAGGCCTGGACCTCGGCCTCGTCGGCGGCATCAAGCTCAAGGCCGAGTCGCTCCAGACGATTCTCGCGGGCGGCCTCGCCTTCGCCACGCCCGACGACGCCGGCGAGCCGGTCACCTCCGGCACCGAGTTCACGCTCAACGATTACGACACGAACTACCTCAAGTGGTCGCCGGATCTGGAAAAGAGCAGCGACGCGGCAAATCAGCGGAACAGCAAATGATGCGGCGGCGCGCCCCGGCCTCAAGCCGTGACCGCGCCCACCCCGTATTCATTTGCTGCTTTGCGGCTTTGCCGCTCTGCGCTCTGCTGATTTCCCACCCCGCTCCCCTCCCCCCGATACCATCCCCTCATGCCCCCCTCCCACTCTCCCACCCGCATCGAAAAAGACACCATGGGCGTCATGGAGGTCCCCGCCTCTGCGCTCTACGGCGCGTCCACGCAGCGCGCGGTCCTCAACTTCCCCATGTCCGGTCGGCCGGTGCCCGATCGCATCATCAAGGCCTACGCCGTGCTCAAGGCCGCCTGCGCCAAGGTCAACCACGACCTCGGACGACTCGACGAGAAGCGAACGCGCCTCATCCGCGAGGCCTGCCGCGAGATCGGCGACGGCCTCACCTCGCACACGCCCCCCGGCCTGGCGGCCCATTTCCCCATCGACATCTTCCAGACCGGCTCGGGCACCTCGACGAACATGAACGTCAACGAGGTCGTCGCCAACATCGTCTGCATCCGCCTGCACAAGCCCATCGGCTCGTCCAAGGACCCCGCCTACCTCAAGGAGGGCGGCGTGCACCCCAACGACCACGTCAACATGGGTCAGTCGTCCAACGACACGTTCCCCACCGCGATGCACGTGGCGGCCGCGCTCCAGATCCAGAACGAGCTCCTCCCCGCCGTCGAGAAGATCGCCGCCAGCCTCGAGGCCAAGGCCGCGGCGTGGGACAAGCTCGTCAAGATCGGGCGAACCCACCTTCAGGACGCCACGCCCATCCGCCTGGGCCAGGAGTTCTCCGGTTACGCGGCCCAGATGCGCCACGCCCAGGAGCGCCTGCACCGCGCCCTCCACGCCCTCGGCGAACTCGCACTCGGCGGGACCGCCGTCGGCACGGGCATCAACGCCCACGAGGAGTTTGGCGAGCGCGTCGCGGCCGAGCTCACCCACGACACCGGCGTCCACTTCCGCGAGGCCGTCAACCACTTCGAGGCCCAGCACGCCAAAGACGCTGTCGTCGAGGCCTCGGGGCACCTGCGCACCATCGCCGTCAGCCTCACCAAGATCGCCAACGACATCCGGTGGCTCGGCTCCGGCCCGCGCTGCGGCATCGGTGAGCTCATCCTTCCCGCGATCCAGCCCGGATCGAGCATCATGCCCGGGAAGGTCAACCCCGTCATCTGCGAGGCGGTCATCATGGCCGCGTGCCAGGTGATCGGCAACGACGCGGCGGTCTCGATGGGCGGGTTGGGCGGTGTCGGTTCATTGCTCGACCTCAACGTGGCGATGCCGATGATGGCCGCGAACCTGCTCGATTCCATCCATCTGCTCACACGCTCGTGCCACGTCTTCACCGACAACCTCCTCGACGGCCCGCTCCCTTCCCAAGTCCCCAGTCCCCAGTCCCCAGTCCCTCCGCCCGGCCTCCAGCCCGACGAGAAGCGCTGCCGCGAACTCATCGAGGGCTCGCTGGCCATGTGCACCAGCCTCGTCCCGGTCATCGGCTACGACAAGTCCGCGGCGCTGGCCAAAGAAGCCTTCAAGCAGGGCAAGACCGTCCGCCAACTGGCCTACGAAACGCTCGTGGGTCAGAAAGACCTCTCCGGCTCGGAGATCACCAAGCCGCACATCGATGCGTGTCTCGATCCCTGGAGCATGACCCTGCCCGGCGGCGAGGGCAGTTCCGGCGGTTGACACCCGTGCCACAGGCTCGCCGCTCTGGGCGTGTCTGTGGTTCTCCTCTCCACCGCGCTCACAATGGCTTGCCCATCCCCGCGCGGCCAAGAAGATGCGAAGCCGAGACGGGCACCGCGGTCACGGTCACCCTCTTCGATGAAGCCTCATCTCTCTCCAGCAAACCCGGCGACACGTTCCACCGGTGCCCCCCGTCGGCGATCACCGTCACGGTCTTTCGGTTGTACTTCGACAGCACGCCAGCGACCCGCCGCCCATCCGCGTTGAACGCCACCCGATCGCCGATCGAGAAGTTGAGCATGACCCCGTGGGCCCGCACCTGGTGGATCAGGCGCAGCCGTTCGGTCACGCGGTGGTGCAGGTCCCGAAGTTCGTGTTCCGTGAGTTGATCGATGTCGATTGGCATGGACCGCTCCTCCACCCCAATCGTACATTCCCGACTCTCTGGGTGTCTATTCCATCCAAATCGGGGTGGCCAAGTTTGATCCCTACGGCTCCATCAGCGTACTAGACCTCTTCGATTTTCTTGCTGCATTCTCCGCAGGATCCCCCTCCTGATCGCACCAAGCGGGGTAAGGCTGGGCGCAACCTCGTTCGCGACTTCCATGTCCAGAACCTTCCCCGGATTTCGGAAAGGTCTGCGGGTATAGTGACCGCATGAGCACAACCACTTCCCCCAGCAAGCCGTCATCGTCATCCTGCCAAATGCCCCCGCTTTCCGCCGAGCACCAGGCCACGCAGAAGGTGGCCGAGCGATTCTTCGCGCTCGTCAACGAGGGCAAGAACCTCGACGCGATCAAGGAGCTCTACGCCGACAACGCCCGCCAGATCGAGGTCATGGGCGGCCCCGGATGCGAGCGCATCTCCGAGGGCAAGGCCTCGCTTCTGACCAAGGCCGAGAAGTTCCACAAGACCACCACCATCCACAGCGCCTCGGTCGGCAAGCCGGTCGTCAACGGCGACCAGTTCGTCTGCCCCATGAGCCTCGACTGCACCTGCGGCGAGGGCCCCATGGCCGGCCAGCGGATGAATGTGACCGAGACCGCCCTCTACACCGTGAAGAACGGCAAGATCACCGAGGGCAAGTTCTTCTACTCGATGTGCTGCTGAGCCGCGAAGCGTGAGCCGTTGGGTAGCCCGCCGCTTCGCGGCGGGCGATCGCCGACGGGCCCGATACATCCAAACGTCCGAGCGACGCCTTTCGGCAACTCCCTCGGCCGGTTGCAGAGTATTGGGCCGATGGCCGACTGTGCCGAACGCACTCGCAGCCGATGCCCGAACCCTCGCCGGAACTTCAGGCTATGCCGGTTTCTCAGCCGAGCGTCCAACCCGTTGCAGAGCGGCGCGCGGCGGCGGCCCAGCTCCGGATACTCATCGCGAGGTTCGCGCCCGAGCACGCCCGGCTCGTTGCTGCCGTGCGGCGCTCCTTGCGAAAGCGGCTGCCCGGCGCCCACGAGGTGGTGTACGAGTATCGCGGCTTCTTCGTGATCAGCTATTCGCCCAGCGGCCGCGGGTACGAGGGCGTTCTGGCCGTGCGAGCCGACGCGGACGGCGTGAAGTTGTACTTCAATCGCGGCAAGGAACTGCCGGACCCCGAGAAGTTGTTGCGGGGTTCGGGCACCATGGCGCGATCGATCAACCTTGAGAGCGCATCGACGCTCGCGCGCCCAGACGTCGCGGCCCTGATCGATGAAGCCATCGCCCGCAACCGCGTGCCGTTTGCTCGCAACGGCAACGGATCGGTGACGATCCGTTCGACATCGGCAAACAAGCGTCCGCGACGTCCTGCTGCCACCCAAGGCACCGCCGCACGCAAGCGGAAATCAGGGTGACTGGATTCGAACCAGCGGCCTTCTGGACCCAAACCAGACGCTCTACCAAGCTGAGCTACACCCTGGACGATCGATGGTATTCCCTCCGCTGCCACCGGACCTCGGCCCGTGCCGGGGTCCGGCCGACGTGCTCCCGTGCGGCACACAGCGAACGCCCACTCACGGCGTCGGCACCTCACGCAGCATCACGATCTTCGGCTTGACCGTGGGCGAGTCCACGTTTGAGCGGTCGACCACCATCACGTAGCGCCGGGCCACGCTGGGCACCATCGGGAAGCCGTCGTCGACCTGCACGTCCTCGGGCGTGTACCCATTGACCACGAACCACACGCAGAAGACGTCCGACGTGACCGAGATCGAGTTCAGGATCGCGTTGGCGACGCTCAGCTTTTCGTCGTAGTCGTCGGCGATGCCGTCGGACCCCTCGGGCACAATCCGGTTGTCGTAGAGCGTGTCGGTCGAGCTCGGCACGTTCGGCGTCGCCCCCGAGCCGGGCTTATCGCCGAAGATCGACTTGACGCGGTTCACGCCGTAGCCGACCGAATCGATGCCCAGGCTGTTGTTGGAAGCACCGTCGTAACCCAGGCGCGTGATGCTGTTCTGCGTGTCGGGCTTGGCGGCGCCGGTGTAGCCCTGGCCGCTCACGCGGGAGATCACGTCCGGGTCGGTGCTGAGTCGGATGTTCGCCATCATCACCTCGCCGACCGACTGGAAGCCGGGCCCGTCGCGCAGGCCGCCCTGGCGTTGCTCGTCGGCGCTGATGCGGGTTGCGTCGTCGCGCCCGGGCGAGGTCATCCCGGGCCGTCGAGCGTCCGTGAAGTCGATCTTCACCGGCGGATCGCCGAAGAACGTCCGCGTCATCATCACCGACTTGTTCGCGTACCCGTCCAGAGTGGCCGCGATATCCCACTTGTCCCAGGTGTTGTTGGACGGGTCCCACATCCGCATGGCCGGCGTGCGCGGCGTGGGCGGATTGACTCCCAAGAGCGAGGGCGGAAGCAACAGAGGCGACGCCAACGACTGCGTATCACTCGTGTACCGGCCGTCGTAGAGCCAACTGTCAAAGAGGCCCGTGTTGGCGGGGTCCATCAAGTCGGGCGAGGGCGCGAGCATTGGCAGCAGCTGCTTCACGCGGTAGGGCGCGAGGTTGATGTTGATCTTGCCGGGGATGAGCTCCGTGGCCGATCCGGCCGCGGTTGATCGCCCAACCTTCGCGAACATGTTGCCCACGTCCGCTCGAAAAGCGTTGTTCGCCTGCTCGCACAGCCGCGGATCGCTCGGCTTGGCGTGCGTCGCGGCCGGCAGCCCCGAGACGCGAAACTTGTCCAGCACGTTGAGAGCCAGCGGGATGCCGTTGCCCAGCAGCGTGTCGGCGGGGATCGCCGTCGGCTGGTTGGGGTTCGGCCCGTTGTAGACGTCGTCGCCGCGGAAGTCGATGTACGGCGACCACGCGTCGAGCACGAGCTGGCCGCGGTCGGACTTGGGCGTCGGGTTGGTCGGGCTCGCGCCCCGATCGCGCGCGTCGTGGGCGAACTGGTAGAAGATGTTGGGCTTGCTTCCGGACGATCCCTGCGGGGCGTCCATGAACTGCGGCGCGCTGTAATAGTCGCACGCCATCGCCAGCGCCTCCGAGAGCGTGGTCCACTTGGCGTCGCGCTGCACCTCTTCGCTGGCCGGGTCGCCCGCGCCCGGGTTGGGCGTGGCCGCGGGGTCGTACCACGGGCCGATGGCCAGCGGCAGAAGGAAGTCGCCGACGCGGGAGAACAACGCCCGGCTCCCGTTTGATTGCGACTCGGCGTCGCCGGTCAGGTCCGGGGGCAGGCGGTGGATCTCGACCGCGACCTGGTCGAACCGTCGCGGCCGCCCGGCGCCGAACGCCGCGGTTTCGCCGCCCACCCGGCGCTGGTCGACGTCGGTGATGCTGTATTGCACGCGCGGGTCCGGCGGGTCGGCCCCGGCCACGAACGGCCTGGCCTTGCCGCCGCGACGTTCGGCGAACTGCACCGAGAGGTCGGGATCGACGAACTTGGGGTCTTCGTGCGTGGGCGGCTCGCTGGCGGCGTAGGGCGCGCGTGAGCTGTCGCGGTAGTTGGTCCGCATGTGCTTGCGGATCAGGTCGCCCAGCTTTTTGTAGTACGAGTTGATCGGATTGCCGTAGCGGGCGTCGGAGCCGATGCCGCTCAGGCCGCGGACGCGATTGAGCGACCACAGCCGCGTCGAGGACGCACCCGCCTTGAACCCCGGGGTATACACGTTGTCGGGCTTGGCCTCAAGGCACCACGGCGGCATCGCGCCGTCGGGCGACTTTCCCCGCGGATCGGCGCCGGCCGTGTCGAGCGAGTTCGACGCGTTCCTTTGTCGCAAAGGGTTGCTGGGACGCACGATCGACGTCCACGACACCATCGAGAACCCGGTGTTGTCGAGGGCGTTGCGCCCGGCCTCGTCCGGGCCGGCCCTCGTGCCTGGGACCTCGATATTGGATTGTGTGCTGCTCTGCGTCGCGGGGAAGGGCCGGATCAGCGCTTCCAGCAGCGATCCGTACTGCGCGTCGGCCGTGGGCGCCGGGTCGTGCAGCCGATCCAGCAGCAGGTCGTTGCCCGTCCAGTTGCCGATGGAGCGCCCGGTCCCGGGGTTGATCGCCGTCAGTGCGGCCGAGGGCAGGTCGTTCGTGCCGCCGTCCACCGGATCGGGATCGCGCAGCACGCGCCACAGGTTGACCACCCGGCGCGAGTCGGCGTATTGAGGATCGGTCGGCGTGACCGAGGGCTGGGCCTTCTCACCCAGCGAGCCCGCGGGCACCTCCAGCGCATCGGGCGAGTAGGGCTGGCCGATGCTGAACAGATCGACGTTGGAGAGCTGGCCCCCCGTGCCGCCGCTGTTGTTGGCGCCGATGGCGTAGCTGCTCTCGGGGTACATCGGGGCCACATGCACTGAATATTCGCCGAACTCGTGACGGGCGAAGAGGTCAAAGAGCGTGGTGTCCAGCGCAGGCTCGGCCGTGCCGAACCGGCGGGCCAGGGCCTTCTCGACGGTGTTGATCCGCCGGCTGATGTCCTCCATCGAGTTCGGATAGGTCGCGTAGAACACGCGGCTCTCGCCCGCGTGCAGGACCCGCTGCTGCTCCCAGTGCGGCGGCGGCGAACCCGACGCCGGACCGTTCGTGAAGCCCTCCCGCGTGGTGCGGTCCTGCGGAACGAGCCGGTAGTAGCGCTTGGCGTATTCGAGGTAGTACCAGGTGTCGGTCTCCGCCGGGTTCTCCGGCTCGAGCACGATGTCGGTCTCGAACGGGTTGGTGATCTGGAACGCGACCACTGTGCAGATGAAGTCCGGGTTGCCGGGATCGCCCGCCAGCGGATTGCCGATCTTGCGTTGAACGTTGATCGTGATCGGGGGCGGGGGCAGCGGCGGTTGGCCGGGCAACTGGATCTGGCTGCCCGCCTCGTCGTCGGCGTCGGGCGTGAGCCCCGACGGCGGCGTGTCGACGTACAGCGCCATCGCCGTCACCTGCGTGATGAATGGCTGCGGCTCGATACCGAAGATGTTGACCCGCTTCTGCGGTTCCGCGGCCGGCCCGCCCACAGACTGGACCCACTGCGGGTCCGGGGTCATGCGCGAGCGCCCGGTCGCGCTCGCCGCCGCGAACGACGGCGCGAGCCGGTCGACCGGGTTGAGTCGCGGCCACGGGTAGTCTCGCAAACGCTGATAGTTCTGCCAGTCGGGCGGCGTGTTGAGAGAAGAGCCCGAATTCACCGGGTCCCACGCGCCCATGCCGGAGGTGTTGACCACCGCGGCCGGGGTCAGGTCGAGCGTCACCGCGGTCTGGTCGTTGTCGTCCTGCACCTGCACCTGGGTGGTCGTGCTGCGCCGATCGGTGTCGAGCGAGTCGCGCAGGTTGACCGCCATGTGCGCGGCCATGCGGTACGCCAGCTCGGGGTCGTAGCCGTAGGCCAGGTGGCGGGACTGAGCGTCTCTCGGGTCCCACGCGCGCGGGAAGGGTCCGTTGCGGAGGGACGTGTTGAACGTCCCGCTCTGGACCATGCGCTGAGCGTCGCCCCACTGCGAGTACGGCAGCAGGCAGTCCAGGTACGCCCGGAACGCGTCTCGCATCAAGTCCAGCCGCGACACGGTGTAGTTCTCACCCGCCGTGACCACGGTGCCCGTGGGCGGCACGTTGCGCCCGCTGGGGAGCGGCTCCGGCGGAGCCTGGTTGTCGAGCGCTCGGTAGAACCAGTCACGTCCGGCGCCCGTGTTGTCCAGGAACCAGCCGTAGGTGTCCCACGTGTCTTCTTTGCCCGGGGCCAAGCGGTTGCGCCACGTCAGGTCGCACGGCCCGCCCGCGACCGGCGCGGAGCCCGTGACGCCCAGGTTGCGCTCGAAACTGAAGTTGCCCGTCTCCACCATCCCGCTCACCAAACGATTGCCGTCGGTGCGGATCGTGCCCGCGCTCTCGGAAAGGGCGGGCACACCCGTGTCGCCCGTGTCCACCGCCACCTTGTCGATGATCGGGCGCGAGCCGTTGATCGTCGTCAGCAGGTGACGAATATCCAACTGGGCCGCGAGCAGGGCCTTGCGGTACTCGTTGTTTTCCGGTGGCGCGGCCCCGGTCAGGTCCGGCGCGGGCAGGTCGCGCCCGGCCATCTCCAGCGACAGCGGTCGGTTGTCACGCAGGGGGCTCAGGTCGTACGTGCCCGGATCGTCCTGGAACCTGCCCGCGACCACACTCTCAAGCCGCGACGTGCGCGACGGGTCGTTGACGCCCTGGAACGTGCGGAGTTCGAGCTCGTCGCTGATGTCGAAGGGCCGGCCGTAGCGGTTGAGTACGCCGCTGGCCGCGATGCGACCCGGCTCGCGCCGTGAGCCGTAGTTGCGGTAGAAACCGAGCCGATTGGCCGCGACCTCGAGCGTATCGGTGAACGGGGGCACCCCGCCCACGCGCCGGGTCGGGTCGTCGAATCGGACGCCTGGGGGCAGGTCGGTAAGCCTCGCGTCGAATATCGCCTCGTACGCCGCGTTGCCGATCACCTCGTTCCGTCGGCTGTTGGCCGGGTCGTAGGCCCTGTAGTCGCCGGGCAGATTCAACCCGGTCTGCGGCTGCGGGAGCGCGTCGTAGCCCGCGGGCATGTTGTTGACCTGGTACTCGTACGCCACGTCGCTGAGCCTCAGCAGACGCTGGAGATCAACATCCGCCGGCGTCAGTCCGGCGGGGACCATGTACGAGTCCTGCACCGAGATCTTGTACGGGAGCCAGTTGGCGGGCAGCGGCATCGCCGCGGGCTGGATCGTGTTCGCGTCGTTCGGGCGCGCGATCGGCTTGAGCGGCTCGATGATCCCCACCCCGTCGGAGCCACGGGGAACCTGATAGAACCGCTTGGGCTCGAACTGGAAATCCGACGCCGTGTTGACGTTGACCAGCGCGCTCAGGTCCATCACCCTCGCGGCCACGAACAGCCGCAGCCGCCCGTTGCTGGCCAGCAGCGAGCGCGGGTTGTTCGGGTCGGAGATGTCGGCCAGCTCAAACCAGCGAGAGTCGTAGAAGCCGTCGCCGTCGGCGTCGGCCCACTGGTAGGGCATGTACTCGGGGTTATCCACGCCGTAGGGAGAGCCGGGCTCGGTCGTCGAGCGGAACGCGCCGATCTGGTTGTTGCTCCAGTCGGCCGGGCGATTCAGTTGCGGACGTCCGTTCAGGCTCCCGAGGCGCATGCCGCCGATGTCGGTGTTGGGGTCCTGGTTCGCCGCGGCCACGGGGAAGGAGTAGCCCGTCGCGGGGTCGATGAGCGTCAGTTGCGAGCTGAGCCTGGGCTTGCCCGCGCCGTCCTGCCGGAACCCGGGCTCGGCGCGGAAGTTGTTGCGCAGTGCCCACAGATTCACGAAGTTGCCGCTGGGCGCCAGGTTGGTGATGTGCCGCCAATCGCGCAGATTGAGGTAATCGTTCTTGGCCGGGAAGGTCGACCACGTCCAGTTGGCGCTGCCGCGGTTGACGAAGCTCGGCTCGGTGTCGGCGATGTACGGATCGCTCGGGCGGCGCGGATCGCGCCGATCGGCGGGCCTGTTGCCCGAGCCCGAGAGCGCCCGCCACGAGTCCGCGTACGAACCCCACGCGTTGAACAGGTAGCGGCCGCTTCGCTGGGTCGTCTGCCACGCGCCGATATTGGCGTCGCGCTGCGACACCATTTGCGGATCGGTGTACGCGGCGTCCATCGCCTCCAGCCGCACGGTCGAGCCGGCCGGGTTGGCCGCGTCGCTGCCGCGGAGGTCTTCCTGCGCATAAGTCGAGAACACGTCGTTCCCGATCACGTCCGCCACATACTTGGCGATGCGATCGACCTGATCGTCTGTCCGCTGCACCCTCACCATCGCGGCCGAGGTCGAGCGGTCGGCCTTGCCGATCGAGGCATACACCACGGCGATGATCGCCATGAGCGCCAGCACGCCGAGCACCATCAGCAGCACGGTGCCGCGGTCGTGCACGCCGGATCGGCCAGGCCGTTGCGCCGAACGCGAGCGTGCAAACCGGCGGGCGCGGCGCTTGCCGCGGGGCTCGGACGGCGGTTCTGATGGGTGTGAGAACATCGTCTTGCTCCGTCGCCGCCGGCGGGCGTCCCGCCGGAAGATCGAACACCGTCAACCGCTCCCCCCCAACCCCACCCCCCGCCCCGCCTCAACCGCCCGTCGCGCCCTGCGAATCGTCCGGCACCTGGAAGATGAACTGGTACGTCTGCTCGAACGACGGATCGGCCGGGTCCGCCAGCGTCATGGTCACGCGGATCAACCGCGGCCAGGCGCAGGGGATCGTGTCCGGCGCGGTGGTCAGCGAGGCCGACGGGCCGGGGAAAGTTGGGTCCACGTAGCCGAAGATCGAGTAGAACGGCTGGCCCGGCTGCGGGTCGGGCATCCCCTGGTTGTCAACCGGCTCCTGCACCACCCGCGGCTTCACCAGCCACAGACCCGTCTGGCCGTTGGTCATCGCCACGGCCTGGATATGCGCGTCGATCGGCGCGGCCGTCGGTACCCCGGCGGGCGTGCCCGACCCGGTCTTGCCGTAATACGGCGCGGCGATCAGGTCGTTGTTGTCGAGCTGCCCGGCCGCGTCGAAGTCGGTCTGCTGGTAGCGATCCAGACCGTGCCAGATGATCTGGCCTTCGCGCGGGTCGTTTGTGCCATTGAGGAACGGGTCGGGGCTCGCCCCGCCCTTGAAAGTTTCGCCGAACGACCACTCGACGATGAACTCCGTGCAGTGCGGGGCGAAGCTCGACGACGCCAGCATCACCTGGTCGGTGCGTCGGTAGTCGTCCGCGTGAATGTAGACGTTGCCGTTGTTGGCTTGAGTGCCGAGATAGTCGGGCGGAGCGATCTCGCACCGCATGCGTCCGCCGGAAGCCGGCGACTCGGAGGGGTACGGCATCGGCGCGCCCGGGCCGCTCCCCCGTCTGCGCGGCTCCGCCAGCATGGCCTGGAGCATCCACTGCTTCATCGCGTTGCACGAGTTTGTGCCCGCGGCGGTCAGGTCGGGCTGGAACGCGTAGTCCACCGCCACCGACCGACCGAACGAGTCGACATAGAAATCGGTGTTGTTGTCCGCCGCGGGGTCGAACACGATGCCGGCGTTGGCCGTCGCGATGGGCTGCGCGTCGAGGATGATCGAGCGGAACTTGCTGAGGCTGCCGTTGATCACGTCCACGATGCCGCTGGAGATCATCGGGCGGGCCACGGCGTTGTCGCCCGGCCGGGCGATCGCGTTGGCCGCGGGCAGCGTCGCGGGTGTGCCGCGGGCGATATTGCGGAAGAGGCTCGACTGCGCCGGGGCCAGGTCGATCTGCAACGGGTTGTCGGGCCACTCGTTCACCGACAGGTTGCTGAGCCCCGTGGGGTAGGGCGGCGGCGTGCCCGCGGGCTGGGTGATCACCGAGACGTGGCGGGCCAGGATCCAGTCGGTGGCGAACTCGTTGGGTCCCGGCTCACCGAAGAACGGCGCCGCGTCGGCCGGCTGCCCCGAATCGGTCGCGCCGCCGTTGCGGTTGAGGTCGTCCAGAGCGGGCACGGCGATCCGGCCGCCGGGCTCCTGGCGAAGGCCGTGCCCGAACCAGACCTGGGCCTCGACGCCCGAGGCGACCCGCCCGGGGTACAGCGGCGTCCGCTGCGTGTGGTAGTTGCCCAGCGTGAAGAACATCACCTGGTCGATGCGCCGCGTGCGGGCGAAGCGGTCGCCCGGGAAGCGGTTGACCTTCTGCTGGGTCTCCTCGTTGGCGATCACCAGGAAACCGCGCCGGGTCATCCGCCTGAAATCTTCGCGCATGATCCGTTCGAGCGTGCGCGCGTAGTCGTTGAAGTGGCTTACGCGCCGCCCCGCCCGCAGCGTCTGGCTGGTCGCGCCGAAGATCCGCGCCAGGCCGATGCTGATGAGCGCCACGGTCGCCAGGGCCACCAGCACCTCCAGCAGCGTGAAGGCTCCGAAATGTCGCGTGGAGGTGCCGAGTCGTTTGCTCATGGCGCGACCTCCATGATGAAGACGGTCACCGGGACCTGCGGCGTAAACGCGAGCTGGCGGATCGATTCCAGCATCGGGTCGGCCGCCGTGTTCAACACCGTCGTCGGGACCGGCGGGTCCACCCGGATGTATTCACCGTCGTTGCCCACGACGGTGTACGTGTTGCCGAGGTTGTCCACCACGCGCTGGCCGATCTGGCGGATCAGCGCCTCGTCGTTGGGCCCGCCGGAGTTGGGCATCAGGCGGATCCGGTCCCGCTTGCGGAACACCGGATCGACCGCATCGGCCGTGAAGTCGGCCCGAACCGCATGGACACCCGAATACCGAAGGCCGCCCGACCCGTCGGTTCCGTCGAGGGTCGGGAGTCCATCCACCTCTTCACCCAGCGGCAGCCGCTGGTTGGCCGCGGCGAGCCTGGTGCTGAGGAGTTGCTCGCGCACGGGTATTTCGAGGTTGCCCGCCGTCGCCGAGGGGCGGGGGATCGGGCGGAGCCGGGGATCGACCCGCCGCACGAACACTGCAACCTGAAGCGCCCTGGGATCGTCGGATTCGAGTTTTCGCCGCACGACGAAATCCCAGACGTACTTGGGCGTGTCGTCGGTCGGGCTCGCGGCCGGATCGAGCCTCTGCGAGAGGGGGATGCTCAACTCGCTGAACCGCCGCTGGTACCGGCCGGCGTTTCCGAACTTCGCGACGAACTCGGCCAGCATCGCGGGCGGAAACTCGCTCGCGACCGCGGCCTCGGAAGAATCCGCGCCCACGATCTGGACGTTCCCGCTTCGGCGGAACTCGTCGCCGGCGCTCGGCGCCCGGCGGTTGTCGCTCCAGTCCGTCACCCATAGCCCATCTCGGGAGAGCTCAAACGTGTTGGTGAAGTTGGGGCGGCCGTCGGGCCTCAACGCCGCGCCGCTGTTCAGCGCTTTGTAGTAGTGCCAGTCTTCCTTGAACGCGGCCCAGCCCGTGTAATCGAGCGTCAACGTGCCCGCCGCGTAGTCGTTGTCGTCAATCTGCGGCGGCAGGTTCAGGTTCCCCATGCCCGCGAGCATCGCGCGGATGTTGTTCTCCGCCAGCGTGCCGGAGATGCGGTCCTGCGCGATCTTCTGCTCGCGGATGACCACCGGGAACACCACGCCCAAGCCCAGCAGCCCCAGCGCGAGGATGATCACCGCGATCAGGATCTCGATGAGCGTGAAGCCGCGTGCGATCGCACGCCAGTTCGCACGCCCGCGGCGCTGTTCAACCGTCGGGGTGTTCACGGTTGCACCTCCAACTGCCGGGGCTCGCCGGAGTATCGGTCCAGCGAGAACACGCGGGCCGTCGGGCCGTCGCGCCCGTCCGGGCCCTCCACGCGGTTGTTGAAGTTCGTGTCGCCCTCGATCCACTGGTTGATCTTGATCGAATCGACGCCGTTCACGAACGCCGGGTAGTCGCTGGTCGGGTCGTTGGACGAACCGATCACACCGTTGGGGTCCGGCGGCGGCCGGTACAGGCAGCACGAGCCCGGGCTGGTCTGGGCACCCAGCGCCGCGGCGAGTTTCGTTTCGTCGTACAGGGCCAACTGTCCCACCGGGCGAACGAGCACCGTGTCCGAGGAATACTGGCCCGAGTTGTCGCTCCCGAAGAGCAACTGACGGGCCGAGCCGCCTTGACGAAGGGCCTTGCGGACAAACCCCACGCGGTCGTACGCGTTGTAAAGCGCCCAACTTGGGTCGCCCGACGGACGGTTCTCGTAGTTCGGGCGCACGTCGATCACGATCGCCGTGCTGTTGGGCACCGTCACAACTTCGCCCGTTCCCGCCTTGAAGCGGACCATGAACGTCTGGCGGTCGTTGCCGACCCGGCCCTTGGCGTGGTCGTAGAAATCAGTTTCCGGGAAGACCCAGTTGCCTTCGGCCTGCTGGTACCGGTTGGAGGCGCCGCTCTCGTACCACTCGCCGGCGGGCTGGATGCTGTTGGGCGGCGCGTAGCCGCGGACCATCCAGTTCCGCGGCATCACGATGGGATCGAACCCCGTGACGGGCACGAACACGTCCCGCAGCTCGCCGCGAACGTCGTTCACGCCGCCGTTGCCGCCGGCGCCCACCCGGCGCGGGTCGTCCAGGAACGTGCCGACCTTGACGCACGGCATCAGCACCATCCGCCCGCCCGTGCCCGAGTTGGCCGCGGCCGGCCGGTAGAAGAAGACGATCGCCGCGTCGTCGTCGCCGCCGGACCTCATGGCCGCGTCGCGACCGGACTTCATCGCCGTGCCCAGCAGGTTCACCGCGAGCTGCTCTTCCTGCGACGAGATCATCGCGCTGAAACGCGGCAGCGCGATGAGCACGATGATCGTGATGATCGTGATGACCACCAGCAGTTCGATGATGGTGAACCCGCGTCCGCGGGTGTGTTCACGGGCGTTCGCGCTCGGAAGGAAGCGGCTCATTCCTCCACCTCCACGATGTCGTCCTTCACCGTGTCGTTCAGGGGCGGGCTGATCGCCCCGTCCAGGCCGACCTCGAGCGGCGCCCGCATGTCGGTGATGTGGTCCTCACCCAGGATCACCAGCGCGTACCGCGCACTCCGCAGCTTCGGGTTGATCCGCGGGTCGCCCACGGCCCGCGGCACCAGCGTGCGGGCCTTGCTCTCGGGCGAGCCCGGCGCGGCCGCGGGGCTCGCCGGGCGGGCCTCCCACCGGTAATACCGGATCGGCCTGTTCCAGCGGTCGTTGAACGTCACGCCGTACTGCGGGCTTGAGGCGTCAGTCCCCTTGCGCTTGATGTTGGTCGAGATGTCGTAGAACGCGTCGTACGCCTTGCCGCGACGCGTGAACGTGCCGTCGGCCCGCGGGGCGGTCATCCGCGGCCCATCCGCGCCGTCGATGGCCTTGGTCCCGTCCTGCACGTCCAACACGCCCATCAGGTAGTACGGCAGCGAGTACGCGCTGTAGCGGAAGTCCCAGTTGATCGGCGCCGCCCCCGCGCCCGGACCGCTGAAGCCCTGCAGGAATGCCTGCTCACGGTCGCGGCGCGTGGCGTCGTGGCTGCCGCCGATCGCCACGGGCTGCAACTGGTTGTCGTAGGTCGGGTCGCGGTCCACCGGCCCCATCCGGCTGTCGGCGCCGGCGGAGAACGTGGGCCAGGGGCCCGGCGGGTCGGGATCGTTGTTCTCGACCCGCGACGAACCCGCGTTGTCGTGCACCAGAGGCGGGAGAAACCGGAAATCGTTCTCGAAGGCCGTGATGGACTGCTTGAGCGCCACCAGCACCTGCCGCTCGCCCGTGAGCTGGGCCCCGTGCCGGGCCTTGCCCACCGCGACGAGCACGATGCCCGCCAGCACCGCGATGATGATGATGGTGATCGAGACCTCGATGAGCGTGAACGCGCTCGCTGCGAGGACACGGCCGGGGTTGTGCGATCGGGCGCTCATCAGACCGCGTTCCCTCCCTGCAGCGATTCGATCATCGCCACCAGCGGCATGAACATCGCCACGACGATCGTGCCGACGACCACGCCCAGGAACACCACCAGCATCGGCTCGATCAGCGACACCAGGGCCGCGACCGCCACGTCCACCTCTTCGTCGTAGTTATCGGCGATCTTCAGGAGCATCGCGTCCAAGTCGCCCGTCTCCTCGCCGACGTCGATCATGTTGACCACGATCTGGTCGCACACCTTGCTCTCTCGCAGCGGTTCGGCGAACGGCTCGCCCTCTCGGATCGAGTCGTGCACCTTCGTCAGCGCCTTCTCGAAGACGTAGTTGCCTGAGGTGTCCCGCGTGATCAGCACCGCCTCCAGGATCGGCACGCCCGCCGAGATCAGCGTGCCCAGCGTGCGCGTGAACCGCGCCGTCGTGGTCTTGCGGATCAGGTTGCCGAACACCGGCGTCCACAGGATCACCGTGTCGGTCGCGGCCCGCCCGGGCGTCGCCTTGCGGATGAGCTTGAAGAAGATGAAGATGAAGATCGGCGAGACCAGGATGTACGCGCCGCCGGGGATCGACTGCCCCACGTTCTTGCCCGCGATCCAGTTGCTGAACGCGATCAGGTACCGCGTGATCAGCGGCAGCGCCACGCCGAAGTCGCGGAAGATCTCCTCAAACTTCGGCACGATGTACCACATGATGAAGGTCACGATCAGCACCGCGACCACCACGACAACCGACGGGTACACCAGCGCGCCCTTGATCTTCCTCTTGAGCCGCTGGGCCTTTTCCATGAACTCGGCCAGGCGCTGCAGGATGATGTCCAGCACGCCGCCCACCTCGCCGGCCGCCACCATCTTTGTGTAGAGCCGGTTGAACGCCGACGGGTGCTTGGTCATCGCCTCCGACAGGCTCGACCCGCCCTCGACGTCCTCGCACACGTCCTGCAGCACGTTCTTGAGTTTGCCGGGCTTGAGCTGCCCCTCCAGGATCTGCAGCGAACGCAGCAGCGGCAGGCCCGCGTCCTGAAGCGTCGAGAGCTGGCGAGTAAACAGCGTGAGGTGCTTGGGCTTCACCCCGCCGATGCTGAAGCTCAGCTCCTTCTTCTTCTTGGTCTTCTTGGTGTCGACGGCCTCGCCGTCGCCACCGCCCTGGGCCTTCTTGCCCTTCTGCTCGCGGACCGAGGTCGGGAAGAACCCCTGCCCCTTGATCCGCTGGATGGCTTCCTCGGTCGACCCCGCCTCGATCGTGCCCTTCTGGGGCTTGCCCGCGGCGTTGAGGGCCTCGTACATGAAAGTCGCCATGCTGCTCTCCGCTTTCCCGGAATTCCGTTTGCCGGTCGCTCACCGCCGCCGGTCAAGGTCCGATCCCGCCTCCGGATGCTGCCGAAGCCCCGCGTCCGAACCGCGTCACCCTTCTTCGGCAATCGTCTCGCGAACGACCTCGTCGATCGTGGTCTGACCCTCGTAGATGGCCATCAGCCCCGACTCACGCAGCGTCCGCATACCGATCTTTCGGGCGTGATCGCGCAGGACGTTCG
The DNA here is from genome assembly GCA_964630785.1 of uncultured Phycisphaeraceae bacterium. Lineage (GTDB taxonomy): Bacteria > Planctomycetota > Phycisphaerae > Phycisphaerales > UBA1924 > JADLCX01. Next base: position 96,093 of record CAZVZG010000008.1, read on the forward strand.
TCGAGGCCTTCTTCATGATCAGCTCGCGCATGTGGTCGTCCATGGTCATGATCTCGAAGATCGCCATGCGCCCCCTGTAGCCCGAGCCGTGACAGTTGTCGCACCCCTTGCCCCGGAACAGCCGCCGCCCCTGCAAGTCCTCGGGCAGCAGCCCGAGCTCCATCAGTTCCTCTTCCTTGGGCTCGTACTCGGACTTGCACTTGGGGCAGATCGTCCGCACCAGCCGCTGGGCCACGATGCCCTCGATCGTCGCCGTGAGCAGGAACGACTCAAGCCCCAGGTCCAACAGACGCAGGATCGAGCTGGGCGCGTCGTTGGTGTGCAGCGTGCTGAGCACCAGGTGGCCCGTCAGCGACGCCTGCACCGCGATGTTGCCCGTCTCCAGGTCGCGGATCTCACCCACCAGGATGATGTCCGGGTCCTGACGAAGGAAGCTCCGCAGGCACTTGGCGAACGTCAGCTCCACCTCCGTGTTCACCTGGCACTGGCACAGCCCGTCGATGTCGTACTCCACCGGGTCCTCGGCCGTGAGGATCTTGGTCTCGATGTCGTTGAGCGTCGACAACGCGGCGTACAGCGTCGTTGTCTTGCCCGAGCCGGTCGGGCCCGTCACGATCACGATCCCGTTGGGCCGGTTGATCAGGTGCGAGAACGTCGTGAAGTCGTCCGGGCGGAGCCCGATCCGGTCCAGCGAGAGCTGCACATTGGACCGGTCCAGCACGCGCATCACCACGCTCTCGCCCCACATCGTCGGCAGCACACTCACGCGCAGGTCCACCGGCGAGCCCCCCACCGTCAGCTCGATGCGACCGTCCTGCGGGAGTCGGCGCTCCGCGATGTCCAGGTTTGCCATGACCTTGATGCGGCTGGTGATCGCCGAGCCCAGGTGCTTGGGCGGCGGCGCCATCTCGTAGAGCACGCCGTCGATGCGGTACCGCATCTTGAACTCGGCCTCGAAGGGCTCGAAATGGATGTCCGACGCCCGCTCCTTGATCGCCTGCAGCAGCACCATGTTCAGCAGCCGGACAACCTTGTTATCCTCCGCCGCCTCCATCACCGCGTCGAGGTCCACCGACACGCCGCCCTTGCCCGCCAGCGACTTGAACTTGTCGTCCGCCGCGAGCTCGGTGACCACCTCGGTCACGGAGCCCTGCTTGGAGTACGACTTCTTGATGACCGCGTCGATTTCCGCCGGGTCGGCAATCACCGCCTCGACGTTGAACCCCATCAGCAGGCGAAGGTCGTCCACCGCCCGGAAGTTGTCCGGGCTCTTCATCGCGATCTTCAGCCGCTTGCTGCGCGGGTTGTACTCGATCGGCACCACCTGGTACGCCTGCACCGTTTCGGCGGCGATCGAATCCCGAACTTCGTCGGGCAGATCCGGCTTGGACAGATCGACGTACGCCATCCCCGCCTGCCCCGCCAACCCCTCGTTGATGTCCCGTTGGGTGCAGTATCCCAGTTCGACCAGCAACTGGCCGATCGGCACCTTCCGAGTCTTCTGGATTGCCAGCGCCTCGTGAACCCGTTCACGGGTCACCTTGCCCAGCTTCGTGAGCACGCGACCGAGTTTCCGGCCTTTGAGTTCTGCGGGGTCAACGGGCATCCACGGGCTCCAACGACAACGGGGGCACCGCGCCAGTGAACGCGATACCCCCTCTATACGATATCGAGGAACCTACACGCTCGGTTCCAAGAAAACAAGCCGATCATGGCGCATCTTCTGATGCGACACCGAGATTTCGAGACTTTTTCCGCCGCCCCGACGCCGCTACGCACCCTTCTTGGAGCCCCCCGCCGATCCGCCGCCCGAGCCGCCGCCGGCACCCGCACCACCCGCCGGGGGCTCTTCCCCTTCTTCGTCCCATTCCATCCGACCGACCGTCCGCCCGAGCCGGTGGACCTTGTCCGAGAGCTCTCCCGGGTTCTTGCTCTTGTCGATCATCTCCTCGGCGGAGATCATGCCGCGCATGTAGAGCGACCAGAGGTGGTCGTCCAGCAACTGCATGCCGAACCGCTTGCCGGTCTGGATAAAAGAGTCGATTCGGAAGGTTTTCGCCTCGCGGATCAGATTCGCGATGGCGGGGGTGATGACCAGGAACTCGTAGGCGGCCACCATGCCCGGCTGGTCCACCCGGCTGAGCAAGGCCTGGGAAAGAATGGCGATGAGGGCGGTCGAAAGCTGAACGCGGATCTGGTTCTGCTGGCTGACCGGGAAGGCGTCGACCACGCGGTCGATGGTCTTGGCCGCGCCGGTGGTGTGCAGGGTGGCGAACACCAGGTGGCCGGTCTCGGCGGCCCGCACGGCGGCCTCGATGGTCTCCAGGTCGCGCATTTCGCCCACCAGGATCACGTCCGGGTCCTGACGAAGTACGCGACGGAGCGCCTCGGCGAAGCTGGGCACGTCGTTGCCCACCTCGCGCTGGTTCACGATCGATTTTTTGTGGAAGTGGTAGTACTCGATCGGGTCTTCCATGGTCACGATGTGCCGGTCCATGGTCTGGTTGATGTAGTCCAGCATGGTCGCCAGCGTCGTGGTCTTGCCCGAGCCGGTGGGCCCTGTGACCAGGAACATGCCGCGGGGGCGGCGGATGAGCTCCTTGCACATGTCCGGCAGGCCGATCTGCTCGAAAGTGAGCAGGCGGCTGGGGATCTGTCGGCAGACGATGGCCAGGTCGCCGCGCTGACGGAACACCGACACGCGGAAGCGGGCCGCGTCGCCGTAGGCGAAGCCGAAGTCGCAACCGCCCTCCTCCTGCAGTTCCTGCTGCGAGCGCTCCGGCGTGATCGCCTTCATCAGCGACACCATGTCGTCGGAGTCGATCACCTTGGTGGCCAGGTTCTTGAGGTGGCCGTGCAGGCGCAGGGTCGGCGGGCGGCCGACGGTCAGGTGGAGGTCCGATGCGCCGAGCTTGACCACGGTGTCGAGCAGGCGGTCGATCTGCATGGTGGACATAAGGGTTCTCTTCTGGAGCGTTCACCGCGGAGTCGCGGAAAACGCGGAGGAATGCCTGATGATGGTGCGCCGGTTGCGATCAAGCGTCGAAATCTCGTATCCCCTCGGTCATCTTTCCGTTTCTATCCGTGAACTCCGCGCCTCCGCGGTGATTCTATTTCTCCGGGTCCACCCCGCCCTCGACCTGCGCCATCTTGGCGATCTCGTCGGGGGTGGTTACGCCTTTGAGGATCTTGATCTTGCCGTCCTCGACCAGCGGGCGCATCCCGTTGGCCAGCGCGGCGTGACGCAACTGCGAGATCGGGGCCAGGTTGAATGCCAGCTCCCGGATCTCCGAGTTCATGACCATGAGCTCGAAGATCGCCTGCCGACCGCGGTACCCCACGCCGTTGCAGGTGGGGCAGCCCACGGGCTTCATGACCTTGCCCCGGGCCTCCTCCTTGCTGATGTTGGTCAGCGCGAGGAACTTGGGGTCGATCTCGTCCGGGTCGGCGAGCTTCTTGCACTCCTTGCACAGCACGCGGATGAGCCGCTGGCCCATGACCGCCTGGATCGAGCTGGCCACCAGGAACGGCTTGATGCCCATGTCCACCAGACGCGTGATCGCCGACGGCGCGTCGTTGGTGTGCAGCGTCGAAAACACCAGGTGGCCGGTGAGCGCCGCCTGGATCGCGATCTCGCCCACCTCGCGGTCGCGGATCTCGCCCACCAGGATGATGTTGGGCGCCTGCCGCAGCATGGTGCGGAGGATCGAGCCGAACGTCAGCCCGATCTTCTCGTTCACCTGGCATTGGTTGATCCCCTCGAAGTTGTATTCGATGGGGTCCTCGGCGGTGATGATCTTCTTGTCCGGACGGTTGAGCACGTCCAGCGCCGAGTACAGCGTGGTTGTCTTTCCCGAGCCGGTCGGCCCGGTCACCAGAAAGATGCCGTTGGGCCGGCGGATGATCTTGTTGAAGATCGCGAGGTTGTCCTCCTCGAAGCCGAGGTTCACCAGGCCGATCCGCACCGAGTCCGGGCGCAGAATACGCAGCACCACGCTCTCGCCGTGGTACGCCGGGCAGCTCGAAACGCGGAAGTCGATTACCTTGTCATCGACCGGCAGCTTGATGCGCCCGTCCTGAGGCACGCGCCGCTCGGCGATGTTCACGCCCGCCATCAGCTTGAGCCGGCTCAGCACCGCGTTCTGCATGCGCTTGGGCAGGTTGTCCCGCTCCATGCACACGCCGTCGATGCGGTACCGCAGGCGCACCCGGTCGGCCATCGGCTCGACGTGGATGTCGCTCGCCCGCATCTTCACCGCCTCGATGATCATGCGGGTCACGAGCTTCACGATCGGCGCGTCGTCCGCCGCCACGTCGATCGACTTGTCCACCGAGCGATCGACCGAGCGGTCCACGCTCTTGTCGATCGAACCGCTCACCAGCGACTCGTTCGCCGCGACCATCCGCGGCTGGCCCATCTTGTTGTCGATGAACGACTTGATCGCCGTGCGCGAGGCCAGCTTGGTTTCGATCTCGACGTTGAGGCGGAACCGCAGCATGTCCTGCAGTTCCAGGTCGCCCGGATCGTGCACGATCAACTGCAGCTTGCCGTTGGTCTTGGCCAGCGGAAGGATCAGGTGTTTCTTGATCAGCTCGTCGGGGATGAGCTTGGGGTCGACGTTCACCGTGCCGGTGCCCAGGTCGACGAACTCCAGCCCCCACTCCGAGGCCATGGCTTTGTAGACCTGGTCCTCCTTGACGCCCATCTCCATGAGCGCCTCGTGCAGCCGCTTGCCGCCGGACCGGGTCTTGCCGGCCGCCTCTTCGAGCTGCTTGGGCGTGATCGCGCCCCAGCCCACGAGGATCTCGCCCAGGTTCTTTCGGGATCGTGCCATGCGTCTCCGCGGGGTCCTCAGGCCAACTGCTTCGCTTCGATCTTACCGGGTGATCTCCGGAAGCCGCCTCCCGTGCTCTCGGACGCCGTCGCGACCCCACCGTTTGGGGCGGCCGGCGAGCCGAGCACGGATGGTAGCGGTTGGCGTCGCCCTTGTCGCCGCTCCCGCGCGGGCACGAACGGCCGCGCCGACCCGGTTTCCTACCATCCCTCAAACGCTCCCGATCTCCACCGACCCGTCGCGGGCACCGTGCCGGCCATGACCGACCCAACCAACGTTCCACCGCCGCCGCTTCCGGCCCTCGCACGACGGTTGCTCATCACCGCCGGGCCCACGCACGAGCCGATCGACAGCGTGCGGTTCATCGCCAACCGCTCCTCCGGTCGCCTGGGGGTGGCGTTGGCCGATGCGGCCGCGAACCGACCCGACCGGGCCGGTTCGCCGTGGGAAGTCACGCTGCTGCTCGGTCCGACACCGCTGACCCCGTCCGATCCGCACGTCCGTCTCCGTCGGTTCCTGACAACAGCCGACCTCCAGGCCCTCCTCGACGAGGAAGCACCCCTCTGCGACGTGCTCGTCATGGCCGCGGCCGTGGCCGATTTCCGGCCCCGACGGATCCCCCACGATCACCACGGGAAGATCGCACGCAGCCACGGCCCCCTGACGATCGAGCTCGAACCCACCTCCGATCTGCTTGCGGCCGTCGCCGCCCGTCGCCGTCCGAACCAGTTCATCGTCGGCTTCGCCCTCGAACCCCGGGAGCGGCTTCTTGAATCCGCCGCGGCCAAGCTCGCCCGCAAACGCCTCAACCTCATTGTCGCCAATCCTCTGGAGACAATGGACTCGCCCCTGATCGCGGCCACCATTCTCGACGCCAACGGCGTGGTGCTCGACACACACCAGCCCGTGGCCAAGGAGACCTTCGCCCGCACACTGCTCGACATCGTCGAGCAGCGCACGCCCGTGCGGCCGACGCCGCGATGACCGCTCCCCGCCATCCCCGTCCCGCTCGCCCGCTCCATTCTCCCCGCTCACCCTCCCGCGCGGCGCAGCCGCACGGTCCCGGCGACCAGCCGGCTCGCGCCGACGCCCCCCGTCTCCGCCGCGGTATCGCGATCGTGTTTGAGGACGACGACTTGCTGGTGGTCGACAAGCCCACCGGTATTATCACCGCCGATCCAGCCTCGTCGGGCGACGGCGGACGCCGCTCCGCGCGTGCGGGCACCACCGTATTCGACGTCCTCAAGGACTACGTCCGATCGCGGCCTTCGAGCCCGCGCCCCACCTCCCGTCGCGACCGCACGCACCACTCGCGCGATCAGGGCGTCTGGATCATCCACCGGCTCGACAAGGAAGCCTCCGGCCTGCTCGTCTTCGCCAAGTCACTGCGGGCGTTCAACTGGCTCAAAGAAGACCTGCGCGCCAAGCGGATGCAGCGCGAGTACGTCGCCGTGGCCGAGGGCATCGTCGGCAAGCCGGGCGAGACCGGCACGATCCAGACGTTCATCAAGGACGACCGCCCGCCCCGCGCCACCGCTCCGCACCGAGCGCCGCGCCGACCCCAAGCCCCGAACCGTGAGCCTCCAGCCCCCGATGGTCACAGACTCGCCGTCACGCACTACAAGGTCGTCGCCACCACCACCGATCCGGCGCCGCGATCGCTTGTGCTGGTCCGTCTCGACACCGGACGCAAAAACCAGATCCGCATCCACTTCGCCGAACGCGGCCACCCCCTGCTCGGCGACCGAAAGTTCGGCGCCAAGTCCGACTCCATCGCCCGCCTCGCCCTCCACGCGGCCGAACTCGGCTTCGCCCATCCGAGCAGCGGTCAGGCCCTCCGCTTCGAGTCGCCCGCGCCCGGCGCGTTCTACAAGGCGGTCGGTGCCGAACCTCCACCCGCCAACCTCGCACCCGTCCTTCCTCACCCGTCGCAGCCCTCCCCCCCCTCCCCTCCCTCCCCGCCCTCTCTCCCTTCCCCCCTCACCCGCCCCGCAAACGCTGCATCGAGCGCGAACACCTCCTGGGACGCCGTCGCCGGCTGGTACGACGCGCTCCTCGAAGACCGCGGCAACGACCACTACCAGCAGGTCATTCTCCCCGGCACGCTCCGCCTGCTCGAACCCGCCGCGGGCACGCGCGTGCTCGACGTGGCCTGCGGCCAGGGAATCCTCGGCCGGCGGCTGGCCGCCCTTGGCGTGGAATCGCTCGGCGTGGAAGCGTCACCGAGGCTTGTTCAGGCCGCCGAGCGACGCGCCCGCGAGGAAGGGCTCGACACGCTCTGTCGGTTCCTCGTGGGCGATGCCCGCGAACTGATCGGCGTTCCGCCCGGCGAGTTCGACGCCGCGACATGCATCATGGCGTTGGCCAACATCGACCCGCTCGCGCCCGTCCTGCAAGCGGTGGCCGCGGCCCTCAAACCCGGCGGCTCGTTCGTCTGGGTCATCACCCACCCGGCGTTCCGTGCGGCGGGGCAGAGCGATTGGGGGTGGGATGCGAAGGCCTCGCGTCAATACCGGCGCGTCGACGGCTACCTCTCTCCGGGCCAGAAGCCGATCGAGATGAACCCCGGCAAGGCCGCGCGGGGCGAACAGACCGCGACGACGTGGACGTTCCATCGCCCGTTGCAGACCTACATCGAGGCGCTCGCGAAGGCGGGCTTGGTGGTCGATCGCCTGGAAGAGTGGCCCAGCCTGCGGGCCAGCACCTCCGGCCCGCGCGCGGCCGAGGAGAACCGCGCGCGGCGCGAGATCCCACTGTTCCTGGGTGTCCGGGCGCTCAGGCTCGGCCCGCAGCGCCCGTGACCGCCCGTCGATTCTCGCGGTTCAGCAACCGGAGAAGTAGCACGTCAGGAAGTCGAAGATGTCCTGCACGGTCGTCGAGCCCGAGTTGTTGAAGTCGCCCGCGCCGCTGAAGTAGCTCGTCAGATAGTCGAAAATGTCCTGCACGCTCAGCGTCCCGCTGTTGTTCCAGTCGCACGGACAGGTGAGCGGCAGCGTCTGCGTGTCCATCAGCACCGGCTCGCTCTGCCCGAAGTCCGACCAGAGCTGATAGGCCAGTTGCCCGGCGTTGTTCGTCGTGTTGGCGTCGCGCAGGAACTCGATGTACTCGCGCGACGTGGTCTGGTGGTACACGTTCACCGTGACCGACTGCGCCCCCTGCGGGATCGCGTATTGCGTGTCGTCCCAATACTGCCCGTCCGCGTACAGCGTGTTCGGCACCGCCTCCGCCTGCACGCTCGTGAACTGCGCCACGTTGTACCCCATCGGCGGGATCCGGTTGTCCGACACGATCACGCTGTTGAGCACTAGGTGCGTGCTCGGCCCGGCCGGCTGGCCCGTGAAGGCCGCCGTTGCCGCCGAGATGCCCGACACCCGCTGATACACCTTGGTCGTCGAATCGTCGAGCGTCGCCGTCAGGGCGTCGTACGCGCCGTGCTCAAGGATGACGTTCCCGTCGCCGTCCTTGAACTGCACGTCTATCCACATCCGCCGCCCCTCCGAGTAGCCCGTCGGCAGCTTGTGCCCGGAGAAGTTGGTGATCCGCACGTTCACGTTGCTGGCGACCTTGCTGACCTCCAGGTCGCTGGCCGCCTGCAACATCGCCACGTTCCGCGCGATCGCCTCGTCCACCCCCGTCTCGGTCATTCCCGTTTCCGAGTCGAAGTAGATGCTCCGGATCGCCCGGATCACCCACGAGTTGGCGCCGCTGAAGTTGTGCTGCGGCAGCGGCAGCGAGCTCGGGTCCAGCGGGTTCGGGCGCACAGGCGGCTCCAGCGCGCAGCCCTGCCCGCTGATCCCCGGCATGTGACAGTCCTGGCAGGTCGAGACCGCCGGGCCGTTGAGCCCGCCGAATCGCCCGGCCAGGTCCACCGGCCCCTGGCCGAACAAGCTCTTGGACCACTCGCTGAACGTCCGCTGCTCCGGGTACTGCTGGTACTTATCCGTCGGCCCCGGCGTGTCGAGCGTGTTGAGCGCGTAGGTCCCGTCGGGCTGCCGGGAAAAGTGCGGCAGACTCACGTCGTGGCACGTCGCGCACAGCAGGCTGGTCAGGTGGAACGGCGACTGCCGGTACTCGTGGTACCCCGGCCAGCCCATCGTGGGCTCGTTCTGCCAATCGGCGTCGAGGTTGAACGGCCCGCGCCGGTTGTCGTGCGGGTCGATCACGTAGCTGCCGTTGTGCGGGTTCTGCAGCGCGGGCGGGTTGAGCGCTGCCAGGATCGCCGCGTCGTCCGCCGGGTCCGGCTCCGGCGTGGCGGCCGGGTCAGGGTTCACCATCCGGTGGCAGATCGAGCAGGAGATCCCCTGCTGGTCCTCCGCCGTTAGCGCCGAGCCGTCGGTCGGCACCGCGTGCCCCGCGAGGAACCCCGCCGGCGCGTGGCACCGGATGCACGCGTTGCCCGAGTTCACCGCGTCCTGCTCGGCGATGGCCAGCGCCGCCTTGAAGATCGGGTCACGGGCCGCCTGGGCCATGATGCTGTGCGACCAGCGGTTGTACGGAGCCTGCTCCTCGTTGTAGTCCGAGTGGCAGAACGCGCACTGCTGCGCGCTCACGATTGGATCGCTGAGCGTGTTGGGCTGCGTGCCCGGCTCGAAGAAATCGTTGACCGTCGTCGGTACCGGGTTGTACGCGAGCGCCACCCCCACGCCGGCGAGCACGAACGCCCCCACCCACGCCAGTTCCCACCCCCGACGCGATCTACGCGGCTGTTCGACAGATGCCACAGCGGCCTCTCCCTTCGCGGCCTGTGAAACAGACCGAATCTTTCCCAAAACGTCCACAGTGTTCGCCTGAACAGGCGAGTCGATACATCGGGCCATACGCCATCCAAGCCCAGCCGGATGCACCAACTTGGATCAATATCTCCTGTATTGGGGCCAAAAGCAAGCCCGACGCGGACAATCTCCGCCCGTCCCAGAACTCGCCCGGCCGTCACGGCTCCAGCAGTTCGATTTCACGCACGTCCGGGCACATCCCCGCCGCGGCGGCCTCCGCCAGCAGCCGGCGGATCGCCCCGCGACCCCGCTCGCCCGCGTCGATCGTGAGCGGGCTCACGTACATGTCGATATAGCGATCGGCCTGTTCGCGCGAGACTTCCGGGGCAAAGCCCATCGCGTACCGCGTCGATTCGTCCCGCCGCTCCAGCGCGAATCGGACCGACCGCTCCAGCAGCGACTCCACCTCCCGCAGCGTGCCGGGGCCGTACCGCTCGTCCAGGTCGCGCCGCACCGCGTTGCCCCCCAAAGGAAGCGGCAGGCCGTACCGGTCTTGCCACCACGCGCCCAGATCGACGACCTGACGCAGCCCAAGGTCCGCAAAGGTCAGTTGGGATTGGTGGATCAGCAGCCCCGCCGAGACGCGGTCGGACTCGTGACCCACGACGCGGGCACGCGAGGCGACCGCATCCAGAATCCGGTCAAATGGCATCTCGACATGCCGGAACGTCCCTCCCTCCCCCCCCCCGAACACGAGCGAGAGCAGCAGGAACGCCGTCGTCCGCACGCCCGGCACGGCGATCACCCCGTGCCGCCGCCAGTCTTCTTCTCCCTCACGCACCACGACCTTGGGCCCGTACCCCTCGCCCATGGACGAACCGCACCGCGACAGCACGTACCGCTCCGCGACGCGGGCCCACGCGAACATGGAGATCGCCGTGACGTCCAGGTCGCCCGCCTCGATCGCCCGCCGGTTGAGCACGTCGATGTCCGCCGGGATCGCCTTGAACCGAAATCGTCCCGTGTCCAACGCCGGCGGCTCAACCATCTGCTCCGGGTCGCGCGGGTCGATCTTCCCCGTGATCGGCCACCACATGAACACGTCGTCCGGGTCGGGCGAGTGGGCCAAACTGAGTGTGATCGCGCCGCGGTGCATGGCCCATCCTACCCGCCGCCGCCCGCGCGCGTCCCCGTACTATGCCGCCCGCCGGGATTTCAACCCTCACAACTCAGCGTCGCGTGCCCAACCCCGCCCCGATCCCCAACCTGCCGATCCTCGAACGCCGCGACGAGATCGTGGCCGCGATCCGGCGGCATCAGGTCGTCATCGTCGCGGGCCAGACCGGAAGCGGAAAGACCACGCAGCTCCCGCAGTTCTGCCTCGACATGGGACGAGCGGCGGACGGGCTCGGGATCATCGGCCACACGCAACCCCGCCGACTGGCCGCACGAGCTGTCGCGGCCCGCATTGCCGAGGAACGCGGCGTGCGGCTGGGCGGGCTCGTCGGCGTGAAAGTCCGCTTCGAGGACCAGACCACGCGCGACACCGTGATCAAGCTCGTCACCGACGGCATGTTGCTGGCCGAACTCGCGGCCGACCCCGAGCTTCGAGCCTACAGCACGCTCATCATCGACGAGGCGCACGAGCGCTCGCTCAACATCGACTTCCTGCTCGGCTATCTGCGCGGACTCCTCCCCCGCCGGCCCGACCTCAAGCTCATCATCACCTCCGCGACCATCGACACCGACCGCTTCAGCAAGGCGTTCGGCGGCCCCGCGGCCGCGCCCGTGATCGAGGTCTCCGGGCGTATGTTCCCCGTCGAGGTCCGTTACCGCCCCACCCGCGACGCCGGAGACAGCCCGGAGATCGACTTCGAGGAACTCGCCGACGCGGTGGAGGAACTCTCCCGCCCCTCGCTCCCGCGCGGCGACGTGCTGGTCTTTCTGCCCGGCGAGCGCGAGATCCGCCTCGCCGAGACCGCCGTCCGCCGCCGCTCGTTCGACACCGACATCCTGCCGCTGTTCTCGCGCCTGAGCAATCAGGAGCAGGACCGCATCTTCCACCCCCCCCCTCCCCCCGGCCGCCGGCGCGTCATCCTCGCGACCAACGTCGCCGAAACGTCCCTCACCGTCCCCGGCATCCGCTACGTTGTCGATTCCGGGCTGGCCCGCCACAGCCGCTACGACCCCCAGCGCAAGGTGCAGGGCCTGCCGATCGAGCCGATCTCGCAAGCCTCGGCCAACCAGCGATCCGGGCGCTGCGGGCGCACCGCCGACGGCGTCTGCATCCGTCTCTACAGCGAAGACTCATTCCGCGCCCGCCCGACTTTCACCGACCCCGAGATCAGGCGAACCAGCCTCGCCGGCGTCATCCTCCGGATGAAATCGCTCGACCTCGGTCCCGTCGAGCAGTTTCCCTTCCTGGATCCGCCGGACGCTGGCGCGATCCGCGACGGGTACGAGACGCTCTTCGAGCTGGGCGCAATCCCCGAGCCCGCGCCGGGCTCGCCCCTCACATCCATTGGCGAGCGGATGTCCCGAATCCCGCTCGACCCACGCATCGCCCGCATCCTCATCGCCGGTGCGCACGAGGGCTCGCTCGAAGAGATCATCATCCTCGCCGCGGCGCTGGAGATCCAGGACCCTCGCCAGCGACCGCTGGGCCGTCAGGAAGAATCCGACCGGGCCCAGTCCGTCTTCCGCCACCCGTCGAGCGACTTTCTCACCCTGCTGAAGATTCACGATCAGCACCGCCACGCGGCCGGCACGCTTGGCCCAGGCCCGCTCGCCGCGTGGTGCCGCGAGCACTTTCTCTCCGCGCCGCGCATTCGTGAGTGGGAGGAGATGATCCGCCAGCTCCGGCGCGTGGCCGATGAGATCGGCCTTCGGTCAGGAGACAAACGGGGGAGAGAGGAAGGCGGAGCGGAATTGGATGGGCGGCCCGCGTCAGAGGACGCCATCCACCGCGCCCTGCTTACCGGGCTCATCACCCACGTCGCCTGCCGCGAGGGCGACGGCTCGTTCGACTACCGCGGCGTGCGCGGCAACACCGTGCAAATCTTTCCCGGCTCAGCCCTCTTCAAGAAAGGTCCGAAGTGGATCATGGCCGCCGAGGTCGTGCAGACGACCCGGCTGTTCGCTCGCACCGTCGCCCGGGTGGACCCCGCCTGGATCGAGGAGCTCGCCGGGCACATGTTCCGCCGCCAACTCAGCGACCGCCACCTCGACGCCGAGACGGGCGAGCCGTCGGCGTGGGAACGGATCACGATGAGCGGTATCGTCGTTGTCCCGCGCAGGCGCGCGTCGATCGTGAACTCCGATCCGGCCGCGGCCCGCGAGTTGTTCATCCGCGACGGGCTGGTCCGCGACAAGTGGGCCGGCGCGGCCGACCTCCTCTTCGCCCGCCACAACCGGGAGATTCTCGATCAGGCCCGGCGCGCGGAGGCCAAACTCCGTCGGCGCAACATCACCGCCGACGAGGACTCGCTGGTCGCCTGGTTCAACGCCCGCGTTCCCGAAAGCGTCTGCGATCCGGCCACTTTTGAGGCGTGGCGCACAGCCGCGGAGCCCTCGCACCCCCGCCTTCTCAGACTCCGAGTCGAAGATGTTCTTCGCCCCGAATCGCGGGCCGCCACCGACGCGGCCGCGTACCCCGACTCGCTCTCGATCGGCCCGAGTTCGCGGCCCACGGTCTGCCCGCTCGACTACGCCCTCGCCCCCGGCAAGGACGAGGACGGCCTCACCATCACCGTCCCGCTCACGTCGTTGCCCCTGCTCACGCCCGAGCGGGCCGCCTGGCTCGTGCCCGGGATGCTCACCGATCTCGTACAGGCCCTCATCAAGACGCTGCCCAAACCCCAGCGTGCCGCGCTCGAAGCCAAGTCACCGGCCGCTGACCTCGCGCCGGAGATCGCGGGCGTGCTCACGTTCGGCGTCGGCCCGATCGCGCCCGCGATCAGTGAGGCCGTCGAGGTGCTCTACGGGGTCAAGATCGACCCCGGCGCGTGGAACCACGCCGCCCTCCCCGCCCACCTCCGCCTGCGTGTGCGCGTCGTGGACGACCACGGCAAGGAGGTTGCCGTGGACCGCGACGCCGCCAAGCTTCACGAGCGACTCGCGGCCCGAATCCAGCGCGCCCAGGCCGCCCACGCCCGCGCTCGATTCCGGCGCGACGGGCTCACCGTCTGGGACTTTGATGAACTGCCCGATGAGGTCGCCTCGGACGACGGCCGTGCGCCGGCGTTCCCAGCCCTGGTCGATCAGGGCGACTCCGTCTCGCTCACGCTTCTCGACTCCGCCCACGCCGCACAACTTCACACCCCCCGCGGCGTCCGCGCCCTCTTCGCCCTGGCCTGCCGCGACGAGTTGGACCACCACCTGGCCGCGTTGCCGCAGTGGGCCGACATGGTCCGCCACTTCGCCCAGCTCGGCCCGCCCGAAGAACTCCGCGCCGGCCTGTCGCGCCTCATCGCCGAGCGCACGTTCATGGCCGGCCAACCACCCGTGCGCTCGCGCGAGGCGTTCGAGCAGCGCAAGGCCGATTGCTGGGGCCGCCTCGCCGCCGCCACGCGAGAAGTCGCCGACACTATCGCCCGCACGCTCGAACCCCGCTTCCGCATCGCCCAGCGTTTCAGCGGCGGCACGCCGCGCCTGTGGGCCGCCAGCATCGCCGACATCCGCGAGCACGCCGCATACCTCATGCCCCGCGGCTTCCTGCTCAACGCGCCGTGGGAGCGGCTCCGTCAATACCCGCGCTACGTCGAGTGCATGAGGAGCCGCCTGTTCGCCCTTCGCGAGGAAGGCTCGGGCGTCGAGACCGCCGCACTCGCCAAGGTCGCGCCGCAGTGGAAGCGATTCACCGGCTGGGTCGCGGGCGCGATGTCCGCCCAGCGGACCCAAGCCGAATCCGCCGAGGAGCCGACTCCGCACCAACCCTCGGGCGACGGCCGTAAGTCCAAGGCCCCCCTCCCCAAGGCCCGGCGCGCCGCCCCCACGGTCAACCTCGACGCCGGCGAGTGGGCCATGCAGCCCGGCCACCTCCCGCCGGGTGTGGAGCGCTACCGATGGGCGCTGGAAGAGTTCCGCGTGGCGCTCTTCGCTCCCGAGGCCGCATCAAAGACGACGGTCACCGCCGCCGATCTCGAAACGCTCTGGAAGAACGCGCAGGTTGAGCCCCCCGTCGGCGCTTCCGGTCGATGACGACACGCCACGGATGACGCGGATGAACGCGGATCGGAGCGCGGACTCCGAATGTGTGTTCATCAGCGGCATCCGCGGACACGCTGCCGCCCATCACTTCACGGCGCCGGGGGGATACACGTACACGCCCGTCGCCCGCACCACCATCGCGTTCTCGTCCGCGAAGGTCACCTTGCCGACCACCGCCACGTCGGTCAGCTCCCCCAGCCCGCCAAGACCCTTCACGCCGATCTTCATCAGCTTGTTGGACTTGTCCATCACCTGCACGCTCGCGGAGTGCTTGACAATGTCGCTCTTGCTCTCGCAGCAGTAGTCCCACGGCGTCTTGCAGTGGTCGTCCGCCTCGTCCGCGCACGACTTGATTCCGGGACCGACGATGGTGAACACGGCTCGCCCATCGACAAAGGGCTCCAGGCCGCCGCCGATCCGCCCGCGCATCACCACCGTGTCCCCCTTCTTCGCGTCCTTCTTGGCCGCCTCGACGAACTTCACGTCCTTGGGCTCGGCCGCGAGGAAGAACCCGTCCGGCAGCCCGGTCGGCTCGACGTAGATCTTCTTCGCCTCGATCGCCACCGGCTGCCCCTCGGCTGCCGCGGCCACGCGTCCTGAGACCACCACCCCCACACCCGGCATCAGCCCGCCCTTGTTGACCAGGCTCGCGCCGACTGGAACACCCGACGCATCGACGGCCCGCACGGTCGCCCGTACGACCGACTTGCCGTCCGCGACCGGTCCGACGATGACGAACGTCCCTGCCCCCGATGCGAACGCCCGGTCACCCGTCGCCAGGCTCGCCTTCAGCGTCACCTCGTCGCCCACATGAACACCCGCGAGCGCCTCGGCCAATGCCTTGGCCCCTTCCGGCGCCGTGGAGGCGAACAGGCCCGCGGGCACCGCCGCCCCACCCGAAGCGGCGGTACTCGCGCCGCCACCCTCCTGCGCGGCACAGATCCCCGGCACGCCCAACACCAGCCCGATCGCCACGACCCCCAACCCGACGACCTGATTCGCAAATTTCATCATCAACTCCTTGCAAGTGAACCCGACCTTTTCATACCGCCTTGAGCGCCACCGGGATGGGCAGTCGCAGACACCTCATCGCCGGCGGCAACGCCCCCACCACCCCGAGCAACAACCCCGCAATCAATCCAAGCCCCACCACGCCCGCGTCCACCGCCAACCCGAACGAGCCCATCGAGAACCGCACCGCGATCCCGTCGAGCAGGAACACGCCGATCGCCGCGGCCCCCAGCGCCCCCACCGTCGTCGCCAGCACCGACTCCTGAACCAGGCTCAGCACGATCGCCCTACGCCGGAATCCGAGCGAGCGCAGCGTTCCGACCTCGCGCACGCGCGACGCGAACGCCGCGTACATGGTGTTTAGCCCGCCGAACATCCCGCCGACGGCGATGAGCCCCGCGGTGACCCACGCCACCACGCGGATGGGCCCGAAAAACGCCGCCAGTTTGCCGTAGTACTCCATCTCCGGCAACGCCGACAGCTCCAGATCCGGCCGGGTCTTGGTGAAAGCCGCGACGTCGGCGAACTCGGCCTCGCCCGGCTCCAGCGTGACGATCACGCACGAGATCGTGGTCCGGCGCGTCGCCTCCAGCACCTGCCACAGCGGCGCCCAGATTTCGCCCTCCAGTACGGTGCCCGGCGCCGCGAAGTGCCCCACGATCTTCCACGGTCGGCGGTCGATGGTCAGCGTCTGCCCGATCGCCGTCTCGGCCGCGCTCGCACCCATCGTCGAACCGACCATGCGACCGACGATCACCTCGTTGGCCCCCGACGCGGGCAGCCGCCCGTCGAGCAGTTGCACCTGGTCGTGCACCAGCATGGCCGCGGGCGTGATGCCCCTGATCAGCGTCGGTTTCGGGGTTCGGGTCGAGCCTTCCGGGTGCACCAGCAACTGGACCTGCACCTCGGGTGACACGTGCGCCACGCCCGCCGTGGTGCGGATGCCCGGGATACTCGCCTCGATCAACCCCGGCGACGAGGCCACGATCTCGCTCCGCTCGATGCTCTCCTCGCTCCCCGCGCCCAACAACATCACGTTGTCCGGCGAGCCCGTGGAACGAAGAGAGATCGCCATGCCGCGGACGAACCCCCCCGCGGCCATGATCAACGCCACCACCAACATGCTGCCCAGCACCGACAACATCAGTCGCGCGCGAGAGCGACCCAGGTTCCGCACCGCGTAATCAAACGGAAGCCGTTTCATCGTTTACCTCGCGTCACACGGCCCTGAAGCAATGGGCGATCTCGCGCCGACCGGCCCGCATCGCCGGTGCCAGCCCGGCGATCACCCCCACCGCCGCGGAGATCGCCAGGCCGATCACCACGACCTCTGCATCCGCGTGGATGCTCACCGTCAACCCTTCGTTGGCCAGCATGAAGTGGCCGTATTTGGCGACCAGCGTCGCCGCGAGCGTCCCGATGGCGCCGCCGGCCACGCCCAGCAGCACGCCCTCGGCCACGATCATCCGCGCGATCAGCCCGCTGCGATACCCCAGCGTCTGCAGAACGGCGTGCTCCTTGATCCTGTCCTGCACCGAGAGCACGATCGCGTTGGCCACCAGCGCCAGCACCGCCGCCAGGCACCCCCAGCCCAGGAACCGTGTGAACCCCACGATCTGCACGATGTCGTGCCCCGCCTGGGCGACAAAGGCCTTCTCCGGGCGCGTCGTCGTCGGCTCCTGATCGCGGGCGAACTCCTCGTCGATCTGCTTGGCGACCACCCCCAGCCGCGAAGGGTCGCTCACCTTGACGTTGAACTGCGTCACCACGCCCAGCCCGGCGCCCTTGGTCGCCCGCTGCAGGAACGGCAGGTGCACGTACGCCACGTTCTGGTCTTGCGGCTCGATCGAGCGGATCACCGCGACGACCGTCACCGAAATTCCCGACGAGTTGAACGCGTTGCCCACCGTGAAACCGCGCCGCTTGGCCAGCGAGTCGCCGATGATCGCCGCGTCCGACCGGCCGTTCCATCCCTCCAGCGATCCGTCCACCACCTCCCACGACTTGGCCGCCAACGGCAGGTCCTTGGGGTCGAGCCCGCGGAAGATGATCACGTCCAGACTCGCGCGGCAGTTATTCACCACCACCTTCATCGGCATCACGCTCGCTACCCCGGGGACCTTCGCGATCCGGCTCTGGTAGTTCTCCGGCAGCCGGCTCGTCGCCGGGCAGAAGCGGTTCTCGCGGTACACAACCAGCGTTGTGTCCGCCGCGGTCACCGCCGTCGCCTTGCGGACGCCCTGCTGCAGCGTCTGCACCGCCACGAACAGGAACATGGCGATCGCCACGCCCGCGACCGTCAGCAGGCTCCGCGTCCGGTGCCGCCACACCTGCTTGAACACCACAGGCAGCATGCGCATCGGGATCATGCCAGGGCCTCCTCCGCGTCGACCGCCACCCGCTCCGCGCCGGTCGCGGACTCCACCAGCCGGCCTTTCTCCAGGTGCAGCGTGCGCCGTGCGTACACGGCCGACTTCGCGTCGTGCGTCACCATGATCAGCGTCTTGCCCAGCTCGCGGTTCAGCCGTGTGAGCAACTGCATGATCGCCGCGGCCGACGACGCGTCCAGATCGCCCGTGGGCTCGTCGGCCACGAGGATGGCCGGGTCGGTCACGATCGCCCGCGCGATCGCCACCCGCTGCTCCTGCCCGCCCGAGAGCTGGCGCGGGTAGTGGTCGTGACGATCCGAGATGCCCACCAGGTCCAGTGCGATCGACACACGCTCGTGCCGATCACGCCCCGACATCCGCCTCAGCAGCAGCGGCAGCTCGACGTTCTCGTACGCCGTCAGCACCGGCACCAGGTTGTAGAGCTGGAACACGTACCCCACGTGCCCCGCCCGCCAGTCGGCCAGCCGCCCGCGCGACAAGCCCGCGATGTCCACGCCGCCGATCCGCAGCGACCCGCCCGTCGGGCTGTCGATCCCCGCGATCAGGTTCAGCAGCGTGGTCTTCCCGCTCCCCGACGGGCCCATGAGCGCAAGGAACTCGCCCGACGCGACGTCCAGGTCCAGCTCGCTCAGCGGCGTGATCGTCGCGTCGCCCTTCTGGTACGATTTGGTCAGCCGCCGGCACTCGATCATCACTTCACGTTTCACGGTTGCCCTCCTGCCTCGCCCGTCCCGCCGTCCGTCCGCTGAACCCGCACCCTCGCGCCGGACTTCAGCCCCGCCGGCGGATCGACCACAAGCCTGTCGCCCGCCCGAACGCCGCTCACCACCTCGACGTTCCCCTCCCCGTCCTCGGCGCCGAGCGTGACCTCCTTCAGCACCGCCACCGGCGTCATCGACGATTGATCGACTACCCACGCCTTGGCCTTTTCGCCCGAGCGCTCCACCAGCGCGCCGCCGGCCACCATCATCCTCAGCCCGTCCGGCGATCCCGCGCCCGCCGCGACCCCCGCGGCTCCACTTCCACCCCCCACGACCCCTCCGCCCCCGACAAAGAACCGCACCTTCGCCAGCATCTCCGGCTTGAGCACCTCCGTCGGGTGATCGATCACGACCTTGAACTCAACCGTGTTGCGCTGGATGTCCGCCAGGTAAACGACCCGATCGACCTTGCCCGTGAACACCGTGTCGGGCAGTGTCTCGGTCGTGATCTCGGCCCGCGTGCCGACCCCGACTTTTCCCGCGTCCACCAACGGCACGCTCACCCGCACCTGAAGCTTCTCCGGGTCGTACACGCTCATCACCCCCGCCTCCAGCGGCACGCCCGCGCCGGGCGGCGCCATCGCCACCCGCACGCCCGGCTCGACGTTCCGGCTCAGGATCACACCCGCGATCGGCGAGACGATGTCCATCCGCTTCAACGCGAGTCGTGCCTCGTCGCACACCACACCCTTCACGGTCACCATCGCCTCCGCCGAAGCGACCTCGGCCCGTGCCGCGCCCGCCTCGTCTTGCGCCGTGCGCATCCGCCGCTCGAAGAGCGCGATCTCCGCCTCGGGCACCGCGCCCGTGCCCGTCAGCGGTCGGCGTCGGTTCAACTCCTCGGCCACCTCAGCGATCCGTGCCTCGGCCGTTCTCACCCGCGCCCGCGCCATCTCCACTTCCGCCTGGGCCTGCGCCTTTTCCGCGTCCGCACGCGCCACCCTCAGTTTCACGTCGTCGTCGATGAACCGCGCCACCACTTGCCCCGCGTCCACGTGCTGCCCCTCCAGCACGAGCACTTCCCTGATCACGCCGTCGGTCAACGCGGCGATGCTCGTCGCGAACGGTCGCGGCTCGATCCACCCGGGCGCCTGCACCACCTGCGCCGGGGCGCTTGCCTTGACGGCCTCCCCGGCTCCCGCCGCCTCTTCACCGCTCGCCCCGTCTGCCGCAACCGGCGGCTTGGCCACCACGGGCACCACGCGCACGTCCACCGCCGGCAACAGCGCCGATCGCGCCGCGTACGCCAGCAGCGCCGCGCCCACGGTCAATACGGCCGCCGGCAGGATCACCCGCGTTGTCCATCGAAACGGCGGACGCGGCACGGGCGCGCCGTGCAGTGATTCCCCGCCCGCGCGTGCCAACAGCGCCAATCCCGGCTTGGCAGTGTCCATCTTCGATCCCCTTTGAGAACTCCGCGCTCGCCCCGTGGCCGGAGCGCGGCATGAAGCCCATCTATCGCCCGCCGTGATCACGGCGCAACGACAAGGCCCGCGTCCGCGAAACGGTGACCACACCGCCACGGGCGCGAGAGGCTCGCTCAAGGGGTATTCAAATGATCAGGCGAATCGTGCGCAGCGGCGTCGCGAACGCCGGCGGCGGGTCCCAATACGGCGGAACCAACCACACCGACAGGTCCGCGACCATCGCCGGGGGCGGAACGAACACCACCGCCGGCGACAGGTACACGTGCTCGCCCTGGTGCGGCGGGGTCACGACGAGGTTTAACCGATCCACAACCGGCACGGTGATGCAACACCCGCAACCCGCCGGGCAACCCTCTTCGTGCCCGTCAGTCCCCGACAATCCATTCTTCCCGGGTGGGGCTTCGTTCCGGCAGCAATCGCAGATCGCCGCGGGCCCGGGCGCCGGCGTGATCGCGGCGACCACGCTTCTCAGGCAGATCCCCGCACCCGGCGGCGCAACGGCCACGCCCACCTGAGCGATCAGGCACAACACCGCCAGAAGTTGGAGGACCCTGCGGACCATCTACACCAGTATACATCGGCAGGTTCACGAACGGTTCACTGAAGGTGCCCGAATCAGGGTCAACTTGCCCGCTTTCCCCTTCGACCCGTTCCCGTTATGCGCCTGCGCTCACACGCCGAGGCCCCCGGCTCCCGATCGCCTTCCGAACTTCCTCGAGCAGCCGCTCGATCTGGAACGGCTTGAACAGCACACACTGCAACCCTTCTTGGCTCGCGCGGACGATCGAGTGGTGCGGGTCGTAACCGAACCCCGTCATCAGGATGACCGGGATGTCCGGGTCCACGCGACGGGCCGCGGCGAACACCTCGTACCCGTTGCGGTCCGGCATCTTGATGTCGCTGATCACCAGGTCGAACCGCCCCAGCTCGCCCGCCTCCATGCCGGCTTCGAGTTCGTGGATCGCCTGTGTGCCGTCGCTGGCCACGGCCACGCGGCACCCCTTGTTCCTCAGCACCTCGCGGATCACCTGCCGGATCTTCGGCTCGTCGTCCGCCACCAGCACGTGGCGGCCCTCCAGCAGCGGCTCGGCCCTGACATCGGCGAGCGCCGTTTCGGCACCCAGGATGTTCTGCGGCCCCTGCGCAGCCTCCTTCACGCGCTGGCGGATCGCCGCGACGTCCGCGATGATCCGCTCGATGTGCTGAGAAAGCTCCGGGCTGCCGCTGGCCGCCTGCTTGAGCACCGACGCCTCGCGCATGATGTCGTCCAACGGCGCGTTCAGTTCGCCCTGCACCGTGCCCGTGATGCTCTCGCCCGTCACGCAGCGCTCGGCCACCAGCAGGTCCAGGATGTGCAGCGCCAGCGCGATGTGGTTGGCGAACATCTCCGCGAACTGCCGGTCCTCCTCCGTGAACGCCGCCACGCGCTCGCTCTCGACGTTGAACGCGCCGATCACCTTGTCGTGCAGCCGCAGCGGCACCGTCAGGCTCGACCTCGCCCCGTGCAGGCCCGTCACGTACCGCCGGTCCTTGGTCACGTCCGGGCAGATGTAGCTCCGCCCGCTCGCGGCCACATACCCCATAATCCCGTTGCCCTCGCGCTGGGCGTAAAGCTCGATTTCCATCGCTTCCGGCGGCAGGCCGCTGGCGATCACCAGTTCCAGCTTGCCCGTGCGCTCATCGACCAGCCTGATCGCCAGATGCTCGAACCGCATCAACTCGTGGCTGAACTTCACGATCTTGTCTTCGAGCAGCTTCAGCCGCTCGACCACGTGCTTCTTGCGGATGCTCTCGGCGTCCAGCCGCACCAGCTCGGCCCCTGCCCGGTCGATCGCGTCCATCTTCTGCTGCGTGCGACGCGATTGCGTTACGTCCCACACCACCGCCGCGACCCGGTCCAGCTTCGGGCCCGCCCCGTGCGGACACTCACGCCGCACCAGCGACACCACCACCTCGTAGAACTTGCTCTCGTCCGGCGAGGCCACCTCGAACTTGCCCCCCGCTGAATACCCCGCGGCCTCCTGCTGCGCGATCTCTTCCTCGAACTGCTGCGCTGCTCGCCGGCAGACGGCCGCGATCCGCGCACGCGTCTGCTCGTCGAAGCTCTTGAACCGATCGTTCGCCCAGACGATCTCCCCCTCGGTGGTGGACAGGCACACACCCTCGCCGATCGCGCTGAGCACCGCGCCGGGGTCGCCCTCGGCGACCATCGCTCCCGACCCAAGCTCGGCCGCCCCGGTCGTCGGCACCACGCCCGTATCCAGCAGCACCGCCTGAAACCCCTCGTCCGCAGCCCCCGCGATCAGTTCAATGGTCGATTCGCCTCCCCCCGCCCCCCCCGCACGCCCCGCGCCCCCCGTCCCGCTCGCCGAAGCCATACGAACGTCGAACCACCCGCCGAGCAGACGAGAAATCTGCTCTTGGCCGAGGTTTGGGCCGCTGACCACCAAGAGTTTGGGCCGACCGCCGTCCATCGAATACCCCTCCACCCCGACTTTACGCACACCCCGTTTTAGTGCTCTGTCAGAGAGTGTACCATCCACTCACCTATCGAGGTTAGGAACCGCTCACCGACTCCACCCGCCCAGCGAATCCGTATCGTCTCGACCAGCCGCCCTCCATGATCCGCGTCCACAATGTCCACAAGCGATTCGGAGCATTCCACGCGGTTCGTGGCATCTCCTTCGAGGTTTCTACCGGCCAGTGTGTCGGTTTGTTGGGGCCAAACGGGGCCGGCAAGACCACCACCATCCGGATGGTCACGGGGTATTTCCCCCCCACTTCGGGCACGGTCGAGGTCGGCGGCGCCGACACCATCGGCCGATCCATGCAGGCCCGGCAGCAGATCGGGTACCTCCCTGAGGCCACCCCCCTCTACCCCGAGATGCGCGTCCGAGACTTTCTGGGCTTTCGCGCCCGGCTTTTCGGTGTCGATCGGCGGGCCCGCGCCGGCGCGATCGCCGCCGCGGCCGAGCAGTGCTGGCTCCGCGAAGTCCTGCACCGCCGGATCGGGCACCTGAGCAAGGGCTACCGGCAGCGAGTCGGCCTCGCCAGCGCACTGGTACACAACCCGCCCGTGCTCGTCCTCGACGAGCCCACCAGCGGCCTCGACCCCAACCAGATCCGCGAGACGCGCTCGCTCATCCGCGACCTGGCCGCCAACCGCACCGTGCTCGTCTCCTCGCACATCCTCCCCGAGGTCGAGAAGACCTGCGACCGCGTGGTCATCATCGCCCGCGGCCGCGTTCGCGCCGACGGCCCGCCCCGGCGACTGGTCGAGCAGGCCGCGCACGGCCCCTCCGCCCCACCCGCGATGCACACGCTGGAGGCCCACGCCCCCATCGCGGCCCACCAGGAGACCATCCTGGCGACCATCCGCACAATCGACGGCGTGGACGCCGCGAGCATCGGCACGACCGATAGCGACGGCTGGACCCGCTTCCTCATCTCGCCCAGTCGGGAGCACCCCGACCTCCGCGAAACCTTGCTGGCCACAGCCATGCGCTCCGGGATTCGTGTACGAGAGGTCCAGCGGGCCACGCCCACGCTCGAACAGGTCTTCGTGTCGCTCCTGGAACAGGATGACGAACCCGCCAATCCCGGCACGGCGCGACGCACGGAGGCCGCACCGTGAACAAGGTCTGGGCCATCGCCTCTCGCGAGTTCGCCTCGTTCTTCCGCCTGCCGCTGGGCTGGATCGTCATCGCGCTGTTCGTCTGCCTCTCCAGCGTCTTCTTCACCCGCGCGGCCATCGTCCCGGGCGAGCCCGCCACCATGCGCGATTTCTTCAGCATCTGGTGGGGTCTGCTCATCGTTGTCTGCCCGGCCATCTCCATGCGCCTCTTCAGCGAAGAGCAGCGCACAGGCACCGTCGAGACGGTGTTCACCGCCCCGGTCTCCGAGGCCGCGTTCGTCTCCGGAAAGTTTCTTGCCGGCCTGCTCTTCCTGGGCGCGATGCTCCTGCCCAGCCTGGTGTACGTGGCCCTGCTCGCCGGCCTCGCCCGGCCCGACTTCGGGCCCGTCGTCGCCGGCTACCTCGGCCTGGTCCTGCTCGGCGCCCTCTACCTCTCCATCGGTTGCCTCGCTTCCAGCCTCACCTCCAGCCAGACGCTCGCCTTCCTCGCCACCATGTTCGCCCTGCTTCTTCTCGACATCGCCCCGCGCCAGCTCTCGGCCGTTCTGCCCGCCGCGGCCGGCAAACTCGTGCTCGCCTTCACGCCCAGTCTGCGGCTCGGCGACTTCGCGCGCGGGCTCATCGGGTCGGCCAACATCGCGTTCTTCGTGCTCGCCTCCTTCTGGTTCCTCGCCCTGTGCGTGGTGCTGATGCAATCGCGGAGGTGGCGCTGATGAGCTCCACCGCCCTCCCCCCGTCGCCTACCCCGCACAGGCCCCGCGCACGCCTGATCCTCCAGAGCGTCGTGGTCATGCTCGCGGTCACCGCCTGCTGCATGTTCGCCGGGTTGATCGCCGGAAAGTACCCACGGTTCATCGACGCGACCGCCACCCGCGCCCACCGGCTCAGCCCCGGAACGCTCCAGACGCTGGCCAAGCTCCCCGGCCCGACCGAGCTGGTCGTCACGATCAACTCCGCCGCGATCGATCCACGGGCCGCCGAGCGCACGCACGACGTGCTCGACGCGTTCGATCGCGCATCCGACAAGCTCACCGTCACCACCATCGACGTCGCCTCGACGCAGGGCGTCGAACAGCTCGACTCCGTCTGGCGTCGCGTGGGCGACCGTTACGCCGCCGAGATCGCCGCGCAGCGCACCGCCATCGAATCCGCTGCTGCTTCCGCCGCCGACTTGGCAACACGCCTGGACCGCACCGCGAGTACGCTCGCCGAACTGGAGCGCACGGTCAAAGACGCCGATCCCAACGCCGAGGCCGTGCGGCGTTTCCTCGGCAACTCGAGCGGCTTCTGCCGCCTGGGCGCCAAGGACATCAACGACGCCGTTGCCGCCGCCCGCGACGGGATAAAGACCACCATCGGCCGCTCGCCCGTGCCCGCGTTCGACGCGGCCGCCGCCGCGCTGCGAAAGCCCCTCCCCACCATCTCCGGCCAACTCACCGAGGTCTCCAAAACCATCGACAACGCCGCCGCCGCCAAAGACACAGAAGTCTCCGCGGCCCTGCGTGACCGCCTGAAGCCCGTCGGGCCCGAACTGCTCGCCGCCCGCGACCTCCTCGCCCGGGTCGAGCAGGCCATCAAGGAACTCCCGCAACTCAGGCTTGTCAACGTCGCCCGCGCCCTCGAACGCTCCACCACCGCGCTGGTCATCGGCCCGCCCAGCCCCGACGGTCAGGGCCGCGACCTCGCCGCCGTGGACATCGACGCGCTCTTCCCGCCCCGGACCGCCGCCGACGCCACGCCCACACCCCACCTCGACCTCCGCGCCCGGACCGAGGAACTCATCGGCTCCGCCCTCGCCTCGCTGGTGAACCCCGCCCCGCCCATCCTCGTGCTCATGCACGGCGAGGACAAACGCTTCGCCCCGGAGTTCACCCTCTTCTCGCAGGTCTTCCAACGACTGCACCTGCGCGGCATCGACATCGTCGAGTGGCCCGTCTGGCTCGACAAGCAACTCCCCCCGCTCGCGAAGATCGACCCCAAGGGCGACCGTCCGGTCGTCTACGCCACGATCTACACCATCCCCGACAAGCCGCAGGACGCCGCCCGCTACATCACGCTCACCCACGCCATCGAGCAGCTCGCCGGCGCGGGCAAGCCGCTCCTGCTCTCGGTCAACCCGTCGGCCATGCCCGCGATCGGCCAGCCCGACACCATGTTCGAGTTCCTGTCCGGCAAGGACGGGCCCGGGCTGAAAGTCGATTCCGGCCTGGCCATCCTGCACCGGCTCGGCACGCCCGCCAACCCGGTCGTCTCCGCCGAAACGCTGATCACGCCCACCGACGCGGGCGCTGGGTCCAACCCGATCGCCGGCGCGATCAACGGCCTGCGGCTGCGCCTGCCCTGGGCCGTGCCGCTCCGTCCGCAACCCAACGCCGCCGCCGCGATCACGCCGCTGCTGACGCTCCCCAACGACGGCGCGACCTGGGCCGAGTCGCAGTGGATCGAGTTCCGCTCGGTGCCGCTCCAGCAGCGCCAGTTCATCCGGCCGCAAGACCAGCCGCGACCCGACTCGCAGCGCGACGACGCCGCGGGTCCCTGGGTCCTCGCGGCGGCGATCGAGCGCGAACTCCCCGCCCAGGCCGATACGCAGCGCATGGTCGTGGTCGGATCCAATGGCTGGTTCCTCGACGAGATCGCCGCGGCGGCGACCGTCGTCGACAACCAGCGCGTCACCAGCTACCCCGGCAACGCCGAGCTCTTCGAGTCGAGCATCTACTGGCTCGCCCGCCAGGAATCCGCGATCACGGTGAGCCCGCAGGCCGAGGCCTCGCCCGTCATCCCACCGCTCTCGGCCGGCACCGTCTCCGCGATCCGCTGGTCGCTCATCGCGGGCCTGCCGATGCTCGTGCTCTTCGCCGGCGCGCTCTGGAGGCTCTTCCGCGGGTGACTGTTCACCGCGGTGAATTCTGAAATCAAGGATCGAAAAACCTCGACCAGTGGATCACCACTCAGGCCAAACGCGCTCGACGTCAGAACTCCACACCAGATTTCACCTCCGCGCACTCCGCGCCTCCGCAGTGAACACCTCTCGCGAAGTTCGTGCCGCAACCGGGCTTGTGCTTACAGGTTGACCCGCCGGCGCACCGGCCCCGTCCTGATCGGTGTGAGCACGATCGGCGGCGGCTCCAGCCCGGAGCCCAGGCCGCGCCACTGTCGCCCGCACTCCGGGCACGTCAGCCCACGCGGGTTCAGCCCAGCCAGTTCATACCCGCATCCGCGGCAAGCCGTCAGCGTCAACCGGCGCGGCAACGAAGCCGCGAAGAATCCGATCAGCGCGATCAGCCCCGCCTCGGGCACGATCAGGATGAGCATCGTGCGGTACCCCCGCCGCAAGCCCTCCGGCAGCGCCATCGCCAGCGAGTGCTCACCCAACGCTTGACCTGAAAACGCCAGCAACACCACCACCCCCAGCGCCACGCTCGCATACCCCGGCCAGCGCCGCCGATAGCGGATCGCCAGGTACCACACGAACGCTGCATACACGGCCAGCAGAATCAAAGTCGGTCTCACAGGAGCGATGGATCAGGCCAATCGTCGCGTGACCAACGCCCGCACAATTCTACATCGTGCAGCGTCGCGCGGCCGCTCGACGCGCCCCTGATGCCTGACCTTACTGAGGATCAACGGACCTATTTGCCCGCTTTGAAGAGCGTCCGCAGAGACTCGTAGATGTCGTCCCGGTTGTTGACGCGGCTGGTGAGCACCTTGGCCCGCAGCGCGTCCTCCGACGTGCCGTCGCCGCCCGCGAACGCCTCCCGAAGTACGTTGATGAAACTGCCCGACCCGTACGGGCTGGCCACCTGCACGTAGCCGAACAGGTTGGCCTTGGGCAGCAGCTGCTTCTCCAGAATCTGAACGCACTGCCGGTTGTCCGACTCGCTGGAGTTGTCGCCATCGGAGAAGTGGAACAGGTAGATGTTCCAGTCCGTCGGGTCGTAACTCCCCTCCAGGATCTCGTCGCACTTGGTCAGCGCCGAGCTGATCCGCGTCCCGCCGTCCTCGCGGATGGAGAAGAACGTCGCCCGATCGACCTCCGTCGCCACTACGTCGTGCACGACGTACCGGCTCTCGATCCCCTCGTAGTTGCGCCGCAGCCACGTGTCGATCCAGAAGGCCTCCAGGCGCACGAGCTCCTTCTGCTCGTCGCCCATCGAGCCCGATACGTCCATCATGTACACGATCAGCGCGTTGCTCTGCGGCTTCTTCACCTCCGTCCATGAACGGAACCGCAGGTCGCGCTTGATCGGCACCACCACGGGGTTGGTCGGGTCGTACGCGCCCAGCGCGATCTGCCGCTTCAGCGCCTCGCGGTACGAGCGCTTGAAGTGCCGCAGCGACGCCGGGCCCGTGTTGCGGATGCCCGAGTACTTGTCGCGTGTGGTCGTGATCTTGTGCTGACCCCTGGGCTCGATCCGCGGGAGTTGCAGCTCCTCGCCGAGGATGTCGGCGAGCTCCTCGAGCGAGACGTCCACCTCCATGATGTGACGGCCCTGCGCCTCACCGCCCTTGCTCTGTCCCCCCGCCTGATCGCCCTCCTGCCCCGGCCCCATACCCACGCCGCCGGAGTTGTCGCCGTATCGGAAGGTCGGGATGTCGATGTCGTGAACGGGGATCGAGACGAGCCGATCGCCCTCCTTGCCGATGAGCTCGCCCCGAGAGATGAACCGCCGCAGGTCCTTGCGGATTTTGCCGCGAACGATCTGCCGGAACCGCTGATGGTCTTGCTCGATTTTGTTGACCATCCAAACCACCCTCCCCAACAAGGGGTGCGCACCGCCAGCCCGCCCGGTTGCATCGGTTATCGACGCCCGAGGCTCCACATTCGCCGGCCCCGGCCCACGACCTTCACCACTTCGCGGGTTTGATCCTCTGGTTATAGGGCAACCGGCCCCCGGCGGTTCACGCCGTTTGCATCCTGATCGACGATTCCTCGTCGAACACGCCGGAATCGCCCGTAAAGCACCGCCGTCGCGATCAGCCCGAGCGGGATCGCCACCGTGAACTCACCGGCCCGGTTGATCAAATCGGCCAACAGTCCGGGCGCCAAGCTCTCCACCGATCGGGGAAGCGTCACACCGACGAGCGTACCGCCCGGCGACAGCACGCTCGCCGCCGCCCCCACCGCCCACTCGCGCAGCCCCAGTTGCACCGGCGAGACCATCACGATCTGGCTGGAGAACGCGACCGCCGCCGCGCTCGTTGGCGTCAGAGGCCGCCCGATGAGGGCGAAGATCATCGCGTACCGCAGCGTCCACACGCCCATATCGATGTAACGAAACCCCAGCGCCGCGCCCCACCGCCACGCGTGCGCCCCACCCGCGCGCCGCAGCACCCAAGCCCCGACGACCGCCAGCCCCAGCGGCAACGCCATCAACCCGACCGACGCCGCGCTCGACAGGCCCATCGCGTGCGAGAGCCACGCCGCGCACACCAGACACCCGACCGACGCGACCGTGCAACCCAGCGCGCCCACGAGCACCTTGATCGAATCGCGGACGGCGATCCCGTGGATGAGCTTGTGGTACGCCACGCGCCCGACCATCCCCGGCCTCAGCGGGAGGTAGTTCAGCAGCGTTGCGCCGGCGATCAAGCCCAGCATCTCGCCGTACCGCACCCGCGCATACTTGTTGCTGAGCACCCAGAACGTCGCGGACGCCATCGCGTAGTTGACCAGGTACAGCCCCAGCAGCGCCGCAATCGTCCCCGCCGGCGCTGAACGGATCGCCTCCAGCCCCGAACTCAGCGTGTGCCCGTCGCGGACCACGACCCACACCGCCACCCCGAGCAACGCGATGCCCACGACAAACGCCGCGAGCGCACGGGGCATCCGCCGCCGCTGACGCTCTTCCAGCCGCGCCAAGTCCGCCGGAACGCCGCCCGCGCCGACCGGTCCGGCCGTGGCTGACGTGCGATCGTCGATCACTTCTGGTCCTGCGTCCCCGTTCCCGCGGGCGCCGCGGCCTGAGGTTTATACGTAGCCAGCGACGGGACCTTGGCCGCCAGACGCTCTCGCACCAAGTCCGCCAATCGCGCCAGGTCCGGGTTCTTCCGCGTCAGGTCATCCGCCATCGCCGGGTCTTGGGGGGCGTACACGCGGGTGGCGAGAAACACCGCTCGTGCGTCCGAGCTCGTGAGCCCCCGTGCGGCCGCGTCCACCAGCCCCGCCGTCGGAACCTGCACCGTCGGCGGCGCCAGGCTCAGCGCGAGCGTTTGACCGGCCGGAGACATATTCGGCAACGACCTTGCAACAGCCGTAAAGAACTGCTCCAGTTCCTGATCGCTCGGCGCGACGAGCCCCGGAAACCCGAGCATCCGGCCGCGGACGGCCAGGATCGCCAGTGCCACGTCTTTGTCGTTGCCCTTCTCGGCCAGCCCGATCAGGCGCGGCATGTCCATCACGAACGTCGGCACGGTCGGACGGATCACCGGCCCGCACTCGACCGCAAGGCTGAACGGCCCGCAGTCGTACGCCGCACCGGTGTCGCGCTGATAGAGCTCAAACCCCTGCATCAGCCTGTACCGCACGCGGGACGGGCGCGATCCCGCCTGCGATACCAACATCGACAGCAACGCCGAATCGGCGTCGATCTCGGCTGTGAAGCTCTCGCGCGGCTGCAAGCGGATCCGTCGGTCCATCGTCGCCACTTGAAGCATCGAACCCGTCGGGATCGAGTCGGTCCCGATCTGGAGGCTCGGCGCGACGAGGAACCGGGAGTTGATCGGACCGTCCGGCCCGACCGCCATC
>CAZVZG010000008.1:126915-170098 GCA_964630785.1 uncultured Phycisphaeraceae bacterium
GCTCGGCGCGACGAGGAACCGGGAGTTGATCGGACCGTCCGGCCCGACCGCCATCGGCACGGCGCTCACGTTGCGGATCATCACCTTGATCCGCACCGGGTCGAGCGGGCCCGCATCGGGCCGATTCAACTGCGCATCGATGAACTGCACCCGGCGCGGCGACTCAATCGCCGACTCCAGCCAGGACGGCACGCCCGCCGCGAGCGCATCCATCCGCGAGGCCGTCTCTGAAGCCGCCAAAGGTTGCCCCGTCAAGACCCTGTACCGAGTCACCGCGAAGGCCGCGGGGATTGTGCCCGGCTCGCGCCGAGCGATCTCCTGCAACGCCGCCGATGCCCCGGCCTTGTCGCCGCGGGCCTCGGCAATCAGAGCCAGACCGACCGCCGCCACCGTGTTGTGATCGGCCAGCGGCCTGAGCAGCCGCTCGGCGCCCTCCAGATCACCGTGGCGGAACAGGTTCCAGCCCTCCAGGTTGGCCAGCCTTTCGGGGTCGCCGCCCTTGTTCTCGCGAAGCGTCGTCATCGCACGCTGCAGGTCCTCGATGCCTCTGTTGGCAAGCAGCCCGCCCAACGCGGCCTCCTCAAGCACGCCCCGCATTTTGGCGGTGGTCTCCGCGGAGCGCCGCGCCTCGGCCGCCTGCTCCTCGGGCGTCTTGGCCTTCTCGGCACCCAACGGATCGGCCGGCGCGGGAGTCATTCCCGCCTTCTCGGCCAGGGCCATCTCCTGCCTGGCCGACTCGATGAACTCCCCGTACGCCGCGTCGATGAGCTGGTCGTCGCTCAGCGCGACCGACGCCGCGAGCCTCACCCACTCCGTGCTCATCTTCAGCCGGATCGATTCCGGCGTCGGTATACCGTCGAGCGGAAGTTTCGCCTCCGCGGCCGCGTCTCGCTGCCGCTGCACCGCCTTGCGCGCCTCGAAAATGCTCCGGTTGTACTCGTCGATCAACGGCCGAGCGCCGTCCACAAGCCACCGGCACACGTCCGAATCCGCGAGCGCGTCTTCGGAGATGCCCTTGGGGTCCACCTTGGACATCAACTGCATGTAGGTCGCGAAGAACCGCTTCGCCCCTGCATAGGCCCCGTGCGAGGCCAGGTGCTCCGCCATCGAGAGGTGCAGCCCGACGTCCAGCGGGTCGGCCTGCAGGACGGCGAGCATCATCTCAAACCGGCCCGCCGGATCGCTCACACGCTGCGTGTAGAACGCCAGCGCGAGCGTCGCCGCATCTTTGTTGGTCGCGTCGAGCGTGAGGGCCGTCCCCAGCCGCTTGGCAAACCCGTCCGTGTCGCCTCTTTCCCGGCAGAGCAGGGCCGCGTCGACCGCCAGCCGACTCCGCACCGATGGGTCCACGCCCGCCGCCTCCGGCCCGAGCCAGCGGTCGTAGGCCGCAAGGCGTTCGTCGGCGTTCTGCGTCTCGCGAACCTTCGCCGAGATCAACCTGAGCTGCGCCACCGTGTCACCTGGGTCGATCGCCACCAGGTCGCGCGTAAACTCGGCCACGCGCTCCGGCTCGCCCGCGTTCTCGCACGCCTCGATGAGGTATCGCAGGATCACCTCGTCCTTCGGCGACATCCTGTGCGCGTGCTCCAGCACTCGCGAAGCGATCGCGTACCCACGAGCCGAAGGCGTGCCCTCGATCTTCAGGTCAAGCAACGCTGCCCGCGTCATCGCCCGGGCCGCGATGCTCTCGACCGGCTCCTCCGCGGCCCCGTCGGCGCGAGCGAGCGCCGCCGTCACCAGCACCGCGGCCGCGATCACCGCCGCACGCCCAACCACGCCAACGGTCCGTGTCAGTCGCAGCATCAGATCAGGACTCCCGCCAGTGCGATCACCAGGACCACCCACGGGGCCAGTTCACAGAAACCGGTCACCCGCGGGTCCGCTTCGGGAAAGAGAAGGTCGGCCGCCGCGGCGTACAGGAACTGGCCCATCGCGCACAGCGGGATGCCAAACAGCAGCGACGTCCGGCCCGAGAGTCCGATCTTCGTCGGCCAATCCGCCATGACCAGCACGCCCATGACCATCATGACCGTGCCCGAGGCGGCCATCGTCATGCTCAGCGTCATCGTGCGTGCGGAGACCGAAGCCATGACCGGCTGAACCTCCCGGATTCGCCCGCCGACCGCGGGGCTCGCGGCTCATCCCATTGCCATGGTCATCAGGAACTCGGCGTTGGTCTTCACCTTCGACAGCCGGGCCTTGAGCAGCTCCATCGCTTCCACCACGTTCATGTCCGAGAGCACCTTGCGGAGCCGGTACACCAGTTCCAGCTCCTTCTTGTCCATGAGCAGCTCTTCGCGCCGCGTGCCGCTGGCCGCTACGTCGATGCACGGGTATATGCGCTTGTCCATCAGCTTGCGGTCCAGGTGCAGCTCGCTGTTGCCCGTGCCCTTGAACTCCTCGAAGATCACCTCGTCCATCTTCGAGCCGGTGTCCACGAGGGCGGTGCCGATGATGGTGAGCGATCCGCCGTTCTCGATCGCGCGGGCCGCGCCGAAGAACTTTTTGGGCCGCTGCAGCGCGTTGGAGTCCAAGCCGCCCGTCATGATCTTGCCCGAGTGCGGCATCTCATTGTTGTACGCCCGAGCCAGGCGAGTGATCGAATCCAGCAGGATCACCACGTCGTCCCCGAACTCCACCATCCGCTTGGCCTTCTCGATCACCATCTCGCACACCTGCACGTGACGCCCCGCCTGCTCGTCGAACGTGCTCGCCACCACCTCGATGTTCGGGCCCGAGCAGTTCCGCCGGAAGTCGGTCACTTCCTCCGGCCGCTCGTCCACCAGCAGCACGATGATTTTCGTGTCCGGGAAGTTCTTGCCGATCGCTTTGGTCATCTTCTGCAACAGCACTGTCTTGCCCGTCCGCGGCGGGGCCACGATCAGGGCCCGCTGTCCCTTGCCCAGCGGCGCCACCAGATCGACGATCCGCATCTCGATCTCGTTCGGGGCCGTCTCCAGGATGAACCGCTGCTCGGGGTGCAGCGGCGTCAGGTCCTCGAAGTTCGATAGGCTGTGCACCTTGTTCGGCGCCTGCCCGTTCACTTTGTCTACGCGCAGCAGCGCGAAGTACCTCTCGCTCTCCTTCGGCGGGCGGATGAACCCGCTCACGATCATGCCCTTCTTCAGCCCGTAACGACGGATCTGCGTAGGCGACACATAAATGTCGTCCGGGCCGGCCAGGTAGCTCTGCTCAGGCGAGCGAAGGAATCCGAACTTGTCGGGCATGATCTCCAGCGTGCCCTCGCCGTACATCAGCCCGAGTTTGGCCGCGCGCGCCTTGAGAACCTTGAAGATCAACTCCTGTTTGGGGATCTGGAAGTAGTCCTCCAGCCCGTTCTCGCCCGCGACCTTGTGCAGTTCGTCGATCTCCATCCGCTGCAACTGCGAGATCGTCAGCGTGTTCTTGAGCGCCTCGGGGTCGACCTTCTGCGCGATCTTCTCCAGTTCCGCCGCCTCGCGTTCCAGTTCTTCATCGCTGGGCAGCACAAAGTCGATCGGCCGCTGCCACCCCCCCCCACCCCCGCCCCCGCCACCGCCGCCTCCCCCGGCGCCATGGAAGTCGCCGTGCATGCCGCGCTTTTTCTTCTTGCGCCGGCGGTGCTTGCCGTACATGCCGGGCCCATCCGGCCCGTACCCACCCCCTCCACCCTGATAGCCACCGCCCTGCGGATACCCACCACCACCGCCTCCCCCGCTATGCTGCTGACCGCCCTGCGGCCCGCCACCACCACCGCCACCCGGCTGCTGAGCGGGCGCACCGCCACCCTGTCCGTTGAACCGCTCAGGACGATTGTCCGGGCGAGTTTCGGGACGCGGTTCTGGGCGCGACTCCGGTCGAGTCTCCTGCCGGGGCTCCGGACGCGGCTCGGGCCTCTGCTCGGCCCGCGCAGGCGGAGCCGCCTTCGCCGGTTCGCGTGCGGGCGCCGCCTCAACTCGAGACGACGAGCGCGTGCCTTTGCCCGCGCTCTTGCCCGATCGAGATTCCTTGTCCTTACCCTCTGCGACGTTCGACTGCTTGGCCATACCGATGAACCCCATCCGTGGACCGTTCAAGGTCTCGAGCGAGCCCCGACGGTGCGTGTGCGGCGCGGAATGCGCCCGAAGAAAACGACTCCAACTCTTCCCACGACCCCTCCACCCCCACCAATGCCCGGACGATCCGCGGCCGCGCCGCCCTTCGCCCGAAGCCCCGACAGGCGCGTCAAGCCAACGAACCGAACGCTGCCCGCTTGAACGCTGCCCGTGTGAACACTTCCTGGTTGTTCCTGGTGGAAATGTGCGCCTTGGCGGAAAACCCCGCCCGGCGACCCCCATCCCCAGCGAGTTGTTCCCCGACCCGTCGCGGCCCTCAGGCTGAGCCTCGGCCCGACGCCACGAGTATAGCACCCCGGCATCCCCGCCCACAACCGGGCCCGATGTGGACAACTCCTGACCGCCCCCTACCGATCGTTGGTGAGGGCGATCCGCCCGAGCACAACCTCCACCGCCGGCCGCAAATCCGACAGTTCTGAAGCATTTTCGACCACGAACCCCGACCGGGCCCGCTTCTGATCCAGCGGCATCTGCGCCGCCTCCCGCCGGTCCAACTCGGCCTCGTCCCACCCTCGCGACTCGGCCACCCGACGCAACCGCTCTTCTCGGGGCGCGTCGACGAAGATCACCGCGTCGCATTCCGCGTCCAAGCCCGCCTCGAACAGCAGCGGCGCGTCGATCACCACCGCACGGAACTTACCGCCCCCCCCACCCTTCTCCGCCTCCGCGATCATCGCCGATCGGTCCTGCCGCACAATCGGGTGCACCAGCGCCTCCAGCCGCGCCCGCTCGGCCGCGTCCGCGAACACGATCGCGGCCACCCGCGCACGGTCCACACGCCCGTCCGCCCCGAGCACCCCGCCGCCCCACCACCGCACAAGCTGCGACTTTACCTCCGGCCGGTCCAAGGCCTCCCGCGACCGCTGGTCCGAATCGATCACCAGGCAACCCATCTCGGCCAACAGTCGTCCGATCGTGCTCTTCCCCGAGCCCACGCCCCCGCTCAGCCCGATGACCGGAATCGACCGAGCGCGGATTGGCGGCGTATCTCCCATGGCGGAGGCATCGTTGGCCGCGCGCCCGGCCGCGGCGTCGATCGCCCCGCGCGCCGCCGCCAGCACCCGCGCCGAGCGCTCCACCGACCGCCACACCACCTCGTACCCGTCGGTCCCCGCGCACGCGATCCCGACCGTTCCCAGCCCCAGCAGCCGCTCGCCCAGCGACCTGTACAGCACCACGTTCTGCACCCGTTGCAGCGGCACCTCGACGCGCAACCTTCGGAAAACGCCCGACTCCCACACCGCTCGGTCGCGATCCAGCGTGTACCGCTCGCACGCCCACACAACGGACTGCCACGCGAATACCAGCAGCACAAACACCAGCACGCTCACCCACCACCGCGGCGATGGCCGCCACGCCCCAAACCAGCCCATCACCACCAGTGAGAGCGCCGTCGCACCGAGCACCGCGGCGACCACCCAGAAACTCCGCAGCAGCACCCAGGCAATCCCCGGTTTAAACACCCACGGCAGCGTCAAGCCCTCGCCGACGCGCGAACCGCTCCCACCGACCTTCCCCTGGCCCGTGCTCACGGCGACAGCACCCCGATGTCCGGCAGGTTCCTGAAGTAACCGTCGTAATCGAGCCCGTACCCGACCACGAACTCGTCCTCGATCTCGAACCCCGCGTGCTCGACCTCAACGTGCTCGTCGCGTCCCGCCGGCTTGCGCTTCCGCAGGAGCACCGCGATCCGGATGCTCGCCGGGCGCTGCGCCTCGATCACCCGCCGCAGCAGGCCCAGCGTGCGCCCCGAGTCCAGGATGTCGTCCACGATCACCACGTGCGCGCCGCCCAGGTCGGTCGGCACCGCGCCGTGGATGTTCGCCCCCTGCGAGGCCGTCGCCGTGCCCGGATAGCTGCTCACCGTCACCGGCCGGATGCTCATCTGCACCGGCACGTGGCGGATCAGGTCCGCCGTGAACACCAGCGCCCCCGTCAGGATCGGCACCAACACCACCCGGGCCGCGGGATCATCTGCCGTACGACCCTTCAGGTCCGCCGTCAGCTCACGCCCCATCGCCGCGATTCTCGCGGCGATCTCCTGCCTGGAAATCAGCGTTTTGGCAACTTGCATGCCCCTTCAACATACCCGATCGCTCGCCGCGACGCGATTCTGACCACTCCCGGCATCCGCCCGCGGATCAACCATCAAAAAAAGTGCGGCCCCGCGTGGTCGGGCATGGACCGACGCGGGGCCGCTTGCGGGCAGGGCAGCTTCCATCCTGGCCTGCCTCACGTCATTTCAAGCCCACGGCGGGAACGGTCTTGCGCTCCCCCGAGGGCTTGGCGTTCTGCGCGTCCTCGGGCTTGATCCCCTCGATCTTCACCCCGAGCCGCACCAGCGCGTGCTCGACCTGCTTGTCGCCGGCCCGATAGCCCGAGACCGACTCCTCGATCCGCCCGTTCTTGTCGATCACGTACGTCGCCGGGATGCCCGAGAGCCGGAACAGCCGCGACGCGATGCTCGCGTCCTTCTCCCGGCCCGCCGGGTCGCGCGCCAGCTTGAACGCGTAGTCCTTGCCCTTCTCCTTCGCGAACCGCTCGAACGCCGCCTGCTCGTCCCAGACGTTCAGGGCGATCACCTCGACGTCCTGCCCCTTGACCTCCTCGGCAATCTTCGCGATGTGTGGGATCCCCGCCATGCACGGGCCGCACCACGTCGCCCACAGATCAAGCACGACGATCTTCTTGCCCTTGTAATCGCTGATCTTGAACGTGTTGTCCGACACCGTCGAGTTTGGGTCCGGGTTCCACGCGAGGGCCTCGAAGTCCGGCGCCGGCCCGCCCGCCCCCAGCATCTGCGGCCGCTCCGCCGGCCGCGGTAGCACGATCTGCTTCATCGTCGGCGTCATCACCAGCTTCGAGCCGTCGGGCGTCACCTTCGCGATGTAGTTGTACCCATTGAACCCGAACGTCCCGCGGATGTCGAAGCGGTCGCCGTCGAGGGTGAGCCACACCGGCCGGGGCAGGTCCTCCGCGGCCGTCGGCTTGCTCGGGTCGTAGAGCTTGTCGTAGAGCCCGTCGTTGTCGTTCTCGATCAGCGTGACCGCGAACTCCTTGCCGTCGATCTTGATCTTGCCCGTCCGCGCCGAGGAGCGGTAATAGTTCAGCGTCGCGCGGTCCGGCGAGTGGTAGAAGTTGAGCCCGTACTCGCCCGGCGTCTCGCGCCCGTCCGCGCCCTTCCAGCCCACGTGGAACACGTACGTCCCGCTGTACTGCGGCGCCGAGCCCTCCTTCTGCGTCTTGTTCGCCCACGCCCCGTCGCCGTCGTCGGTCAGGTCGCCGTTGCCGTTGAGGTCGGCGTAACACTTGGCGTCCTGCCCCTCCGGCTCATCGAGAGCGACGGCAAAGGTGTGGTGCGCGCCGTTTCCGATCGTGATCGTCGCGTACTTGGCCTTGGCGCGGTACGCGGGCTCCTTCGTCACGCCCGCCGGCTTCTCGTCCGTCAGTTTTGCGCTCTCGGGCATGTACATCATGCCCAGCTTCCGGCTCCCCGCGGCGTCGAGCAGTCGGACCGACATCTCCAGCGTGGCCTCACCCCGGCCCTCCGGCTCGTCGGCGAGCACCGGCAACGCCGACATCCCCACCGCCGCCGCCGCGATCGTGAGCCGCAATCCCATTCCAAAGGTCCAGGTTCCTGACATCTTGGTCGTGCTCCTTGTGGCCGCCAGGCCAACCATGCTGCTTGATGCTCGCACTCCGACGGCGATCGAACGATCAACTTCGCCGAAGAGCAGAAGGGCCCGACCGTGCGGCCGGGCCCGATGCTTGTACCGCCGCTCCGCGCGGCGGATGCTCCGGTGAGCGATGCTCGACTCACTTCGGGTTGTTGATCCACCCGAAGCCGTAGATCGCGCCGAACGAGTTGCTCCACTGCGTCTTGCGCCGTTCCAACGGGATCCACCCCGTTGAGTTCGCACCACTAGTCACGTACACGTCGTCGGCCTCAAGGTCGTTGGCCTCGCGGATCGATTCCTGCGAGCCCTGCGGCGCCTTGAACGACTCCGAGTGCCCGTCCAGGAACGAGATCGAGCCCGCGCCGCCGTGGCGCGTCGTGATCTGGTCGCCCGCCAAGTCGCCCCGCGAGCCGCCCCAGAGCCCGAACCACGTGTTCGCCGAGTCCGGGTCGTCGGAGTCTCGCGTGAGCCCGTTGTTGAAGTACGTACTCTCTTCGACGAAGATCGGCAGCGAACTGAACGGCTTGAGCTGGTCCGCCGTCACCGACAGCCCGGGGCGCGTGGTCATGGGAAACTGCGAGGGGTTCCGCAGGTACGCCGCCCGCGTCGTTGTGAACGTGAACGCGCCCTCGACGCGCCAAACCATTGTGTAGTCCCAGTTCAGCTCCGTTTGACCGCCGAAAAAGTTGGTCTGGTCCGGATTGTTCGGGTCGGGCGCGACCGGCGCGGCCGCGCGACGCCGGTTCCCCGGGCACTCGCCGATCTTGTCCGCGTCGCCGCAGTACTTGTACAACAGCCCCGACTCGTACTGCACCAGCGAGTTCGGACCATCGGCCACCGGCCGGCCCCACTTGCCCCACCCCTCCGCGGGCCAGACGCGGTCCTTGTAATCGCCCGCGTAGCCGTTGACCGCGATCACCATCTGCCGCGTGTTCGACATGCACACCGCCAGCCGTCCCGCCTCCCGCGCCTTGGCCAGCGCGGGCAGCAGCAGCCCCACCAGCAGCGCGATGATCGCGATGACGACAAGCAGTTCGATGAGCGTAAACCCACGCATGAGCGTTCGGTTATTCATGCCATCATCTCCTTGCCGCCCGGAGGGAGGGGGGCGGGCGGCATCTCGAACCAGACCGTCACCGACACCAGAGGGATTGGGTACGCCACACGGCAGCGGTACCCCACGAACTTCGACGCGTCCCACCCCGCCCGGGCGAACGCCGCCGACAGCAACTCGCTGTACCTGGGAATGTCGCGACTCGCCGCGCCCGCCAGCCCGCGCCCCAGCGGCGCGAGCGTCGGGCGAACGTCCACGTTGTCGAGTCGAAACGCCGGAGCGTCCGGTCGGTGCGGCCCGTCCGCGATCGTGTGGAGCGTCGCCGTCACGGCCGGCGGCTTGTAGATCAGGTCCTCGTGCACGAACACGTCGTTCACCAGCACGCGGCACGGCATCCGCGGCACCTGCGACTCCCACTGATACCCCATCCCCTCGCTGGCGTATCTCATGCTGCTCGAGCGGACGATCTGCCCCGCAACCAGCGTCACAGGCGTATTGACCGCCGGGACGTTCTCCGAGATCGTGTACAGGTTGGCCCGCTCGGTCCGGTACAGGCTCAGCGGCGGCGTCGGCTTGGTGCAGAACTCCGTCAGCAGGTATGCGTTGCCGTTCTCCGGCTCCACCCGCCCATCGAGCGTTTCCACCCTATACCCCGGCCGCTCGTCCGGGGTCACGTCCCCCCGCCGTCCGAACACCGTGATCGGCGAGCTCGCCCGCAGCCGGCGCACGCCGTACTTGCCCAGCAGATACATGTGGTCGGTCGTCCGACCGTCCGCACCGGGGTGCATCACGATCGTCGTCAGCATCGCGTCGGCCTGATAACCCAGTACCGCCGCCATCGATCGATGCACCGTCTGGCTGGCCGAGCGCACGGTGCGCTGCAGCATCCGGTCGTCCGACCCGCACATCGCCGCGTCGAGCGCCACCCGCCCGCTGGGAAACTCGTCGATCAGCCTCGCGAACAGCCCCACCGACTCGGCCGCGTCGTCGCACGCCGCATCCCCGACCTTTGTTCTCGCCGCGTCGAGCAGGATCCGCAGCCCGCCGGGCGCAGGGATCTCTTTCATGAACGTCACGTCGTCCTCGGCCCGAATCGCCCGAACGACCCGGGCCGCCAGCGTGCGATCGATCGACAGGCTGCGTGACAGCGTCGCCGGACGCATGCCTTCCCCGGCGATCCTCACCACGATGGGTGCCAACCGCTCCCGGAGCTGCGCGGCCACCGCGCTGACACGTTCCTGAAGGGTCGCGACCGGAACCAACGGGTGCTGCATGGGGAACATTCCCCTAAATAGGTTGCCAGCTCCAAAAGCTGGGCAACAGTAGTTGAACTACCGCCCTCAACTGAACAGGGGGTACGGTGCACACAAACGACCGGGACGCTCACGCCCCATCGGCCCGAGAACTCCCACTCACCCAGAATAAACCAAGTCTTGTATTCTGTCAAGATGAGGCTTGAACTAGTCTAGGACTCATGGCACACTGTTCTTGAAGCCTCTGGAGGGGGGGTGGGTGAACAACGGATCCCCCCGCCCGGCGGGGAATGTCATGGAGGAGAGATGATCGAGAACCAATCCAGCCGTGTGGCTGTGGCCCGCGCCACCTGGGTGACCCTTTGCGCTTGCGGCCTGGCGGCGTCCGTCGCCTCAGCTCTGCCGCCGAGCAGCATCACGGTCCCGTTCAAGACGTCGAACAACGTCGTCGGCGTCGGCACTATCAACAGCATCTTCCTCGGCGGCGCCAACGGCGACGACGGGTTCCGCGGCTTCGCCAGCAACGACACGGGGGCCTATTTCGTCCATGCGGGCATCTTCGCCAATCCCGGTTTCGACCAGGCCGTGCTCGACCAGGCCGGCGGGCTGGCCGTGCCCTACCTCGCGGCCGGCGCCGAGTTTCCCGCCGACGGCTCAGTCTCCGTCCCCAGCACCGATTACGTCCTCAACGTCCTCTTCAGCATGGACATGAACGCCGCCGGCAACGGCGCGTTCATCGTCCACCTCGGGCCCGGCGAGTTCAGCTCCGTCACGCCCATCACCGGCGTCATGTTCAACAAGTCCGCCATGCCTGTGAAGGAAGGCGATCCGGTCACCGCCGCCGGTGTCGCCCCGGGCACGGTCTTCGCCGAGTTCGGTAACTCCGGCGTCCCCACGGCCTTCCCGACCACGGCCGCGCCCAGCGTCGTCCACATCAACGACTCCAACACCTTGCTCCTGGGCACGCAGATCATTGAGAGCGGCGTCCACCGCAACGCGATCATCAAGGTCCAGCTCGACGGCTCGGGCACTCAGGTCTCGCAGACGCTCGTCGCCAAGGAGGGCGGCCCCGTCGGCGCCGGCCCCGACACGTGGGCCACGCTCTCCATCGGCGCTCACACGATGGCGATGAACAACGTCGGCCAGGTGATCTTTTCCGGCATCACGGCCGGTGGAACCAACGGCGTTTTCCTCAACAACGCGTTCGTCGCTCAGCAAGGCGGCCCAAGCCCCATTCCGGGCAACCCCTGGGGCTCGATCGCGGGCGCGCCGGTGGACATTAACAGCGCCGGCGCCTGGGCCCTGCGCGGCCCCGCCCTCGGAGCCGATTTCTGGAACGAGCAGGCCGACGCCGGAGAGAATTTCGGTAGCACCGCCGGCGGCGGCCCTGTCACCGGCAACGTCACCTCGGGCGGCGGTCCGCTGCACACCATCTCCGGCTCGCTCTCCAACGACTTCGACGTCGACGTCTACCAGATCCTCGTCGGCGACCCGACGCTTCCCTCCCAGCAGGCCTTCTCGGCCACCACCGTGCCCGACCCGGGCTCGGGCTTCGCAGGCGCGAACTTCGACTCGGTGCTCTACCTCTTCGCGTTCAACACGCAGAACAACGGCAACACCCGCGTCGGCGTGGGCCGGTGTGACGACGCCGCGCCGGGCGTGATGCAGTCCACGCTCACGGCCGCGAGCCTGCCGACCAATCACGCCCCCGGCCAGATCTACTTCCTCGCCGTCGCCACGCCCAAAGCCCGCCCGCAGAACCGGGAGTACGCCTTTCCGTCGTATGCGGACCTCTGGCAGGGCGACCCGGGCGAGGTGGCCGTCGCGGGCGGAATCGCCTACTGGGTCGAACCCGGCACCGGGAGAATCGGCCGCGCCGACACCGCCACCGGCTCGGCGCTCCCGCCCCTTCAGGTCGGCTCGCCCCCGCAGCAGATCCCCGCGAACCCCCAGCCCAACTTCCTCGACGCCGGCATCGCCGTCTACTCTGCCGGCGCCAGCTCCAAGATCGTCTTCTTCCAGCACGGCTCGGAGAGCTTCCGCACGTGCAACCTCGACGGCTCCGGCGCGGCCGACCTCCCCACCACGCCCAACGGATTCGGCCTCACCGCCTTCACTGTGGACAGTGCCAACGGCAAGCTCTACTTCGCCAAGACCCTCCCGGGCGACCCGCAGGTCGCCGAGATCTACCGCTGCGACCTCGACGGCAACAACCCTGAGACCGTCGCGACCATCAACGACCCCGCAAGCACGTCGAACAGCAGCAGGATCGAATCCATTTCCATCGACACTCAGGCCCCCGGCAAGGTCTGCTGGGTCCAGACCGTGTACAGCGTCCAGGATGCGCCCAACGGAACCTACCTCCAGGGCCAGTACATCCGCCGCGCCAACCTCGACGGAACCAACCCCGAGACACTCGCCACCGGCGCGGGCGCAACAAGCATCACGATCGTCTCCGCGGCCCGCAAGCTCTACTACACGGCCAACGCGCTCGACAAGGTCGGCGTGATCGACCTGACCTCTCTCGCCGACTCGCCGCTGGTTACGACCACCACACCGCAGGGCGTCGCTGTCGACGCGGGTGCGGGGATGGTCTACTGGACCAATCCCGCCGATCGCTTCATCCGTCGCAGCGCCATCGCCGCTCCTGCCGTGCAGAACTGGCTGAACATCGGCCCCGACGTCGGCGAGACTCCCGCCGACGGGCCTGCCGACACTGAGACGTGCAGCCGCTTCGCCCGCACCGGGACAGCGGGAACGACGGCCCTTCCGTACCAGATCCGCCTCACGGGCGCGACGTTCGCCGTCCCGCTCACCGTCATCTCTCGCTCGGGCTCCAAGGTCGTCGCGACCGGCGACGTGCTCGCCTCCACGGCGCCTGACGGCGTGAGCGCCATCGGCGGCCTCAACAGCCCCGTGAAGATCACCGACAACGGCTTGGTCGCCTGGCGCGGACGCTGGACCAGCACCGTCGCCCCGACCGGCACACGCACCGCGTTGTTCCTGGGCGACGAAATCGTCTTCCGCGACGACACATCGGCTCCCGGCATCGGCAACGCCGCGGGCCCGCTCGTCGCCGACCCCTACGGCTTCAACGTCAGCCCGAACGGGCAGTACGTGCTCGCACACACCGTTATCGGTTCATGGACCGGCGCGGGCGACAACTGCCTCCGCGTGGCCTTCGACTCGCCCCCCACCGGCCCCTGCCCCGCCGATTTCAATGGCTCCGGCGCCGTCACGGTGCAGGATATCTTCGACTTCCTCGCCGCCTACTTCACCCAGTCGCCCGCCGCCGACATCAACGCTAGCGGCGGCGTCACCGTCCAGGACATCTTCGACTACCTCGCTCTGTATTTCGCCGGCTGCGCCTAGTCAGCGCCGTCCGGCCTGCCTGCTTCCTGCGTCCGCTCCCGCACACCCGCAAACCCGAGGAGGAACCCAGCCAGAGTCTTTGAGATCGAGAGTTTCGGCGCAGAGGCCGACGCGGCCCCAGGTCCACACCACACGCGCCGAGAAGGAGAGACGTCGGCCCCCGGACCGGGTCGGCGAGCAAGAGAGTCCCATTTTTTTCGGAGGATTCGAGATGAGAGGCAAGTTTGTTCTGGTTCTTGGCGGCACGCTCGTCGCGGCCGCTTCCACCGCCTTT
Organism: uncultured Phycisphaeraceae bacterium; assembly: GCA_964630785.1. Taxonomy (GTDB): domain Bacteria; phylum Planctomycetota; class Phycisphaerae; order Phycisphaerales; family UBA1924; genus JADLCX01. The sequence continues at coordinate 140,640 of CAZVZG010000008.1, forward strand.
GCGAGCGACCAACCCGGCACCACCGCATCGCAGTGGTTCGAGGAGGCCTCGGGTGGCGCCAACGGCGGCCTGCTCGGCGACGCCGGTCAGTTCCTGCCCCCCAATGCCGATCAGGGAAACCTGACCCGCGGCGCCGGCCCCCTCACCGAGATTCGCGGTCGTTTGGTGTTCACCCGCGATGTTGACCTCTTCTGCATCAACATCACCGACCCCGTCAACTTCACCGCGTCCATGCCCGCCTCCGCCGGCATCGGCGACTCGGTGCTCTACCTCTTCGACACCGCCGGGCACGGCATCGCCGCCAACGACAACGACCCCGCCGGCGGCAGCGGTGCCAAGCTCACCGGCGCCTTCGTCCCCTCGGCCGGTCTCTACTTCCTGGCCGCGTCGCGTATCTCCGTCGGTTTCGGCAGCGTCTACCAGATGCCGCTCAACGGCGCCGGCGGACCCATGTTCCCCCAGATGGCGCCGAACAACACCGAGAACGGCCCGCTCAACGCCGCAGACGTCCTCACCGGATGGGCCAATAGTCCCACCCCCGGCTTCGGCGACCTCTTCAACTTCAACTACACCATCACCCTCACCGGCGCGGGCTACCACCAGGTTCCCGCTTCCAGCGCGGGACTCGTGCTCGCCCTCGGCGGGCTCGCCGCGACGCGCCGCCGTCGCTGACCTGCTTTTCTTGCGGTCACGCCCATGAACGGGCGCGACCGCTTTCACGTCGTCCCCTCCACCGCAGGAAGACAAGGAGCTGCGAATATGTCCACTCGCCTCGTCCTCGCGCTCGCCGGAATCGTCGCTGCCGCCGGCACCGCCGCGGCTCAGACGCTCCAGTTCTCCGACCAGACCGCGGCCTCCGGCCTGACCTGCACCCAGACCGCCGACCCCGGCGCCGAGGTCACGATGATGATCGGGGGCGGCGTGGTCGGCGACTTCGACCGCGACGGCTTCCAGGACGTCTTCATCCTCGGAGGGCCCGGCGCGCCCGATCGACTCTTCATCAACAACGGCGACGGCACCTTCACCGATCGCGCCGCCCTCTGGGGCGTCGCGGCCACCCACTGGGGCGTCGGCGCCGCCGTCGGCGACTACAACCGCGACGGTTGGCTCGACATCTACATCACCAGCGGCGGCTCCGACGGCTCGTCCTGCTCCCACCGCCTCTACCGCAACAACGGCAACAACACGTTCACCAACGTTTCCTTGGCCGCGGGCGTGCAGGACACCACGAGCGGCGCGCCGTGGGACGGCTTCGGCGCGGCCTGGGGCGATTATGACCTCGACGGCAACCTCGACCTCGCCGTCGCCGGCTGGATCCCGGGTTCCAGCTCCAACCGCCTGTTCCACAACCTGGGCACGGGCGCGTTCAGCGACGTCACGTCCGCCCTCAACCACGACATGACGCTCGTCCGCGGCTTCTCGCCCCGGTTCATCGACATGGACGGCGACCGCTACCCCGAGATCATCTGGACCGCCGACTTCGGCACCAGCCGATACTTCGTCAACAACACCAACGGCACGTTCACCGAGTCGCGTCTCTCCGCCGGCGTCAGCCTCGAGGGCAACGGCATGGGCACGACCGTCGGCGACTTCAACAACGACGGGCGCCCCGACTACTACGTCACGTCCATCACCACCGACCAGGAGGGCCACCCCGGCGTCCCCGGCACCGGCAACATGCTCTACATCAACAACGGGTCGAACCACTTCACCGAGGTCAGCGCCGCATCGAACGTCAAGAACACCGGCTGGGGCTGGGGCACCGCCGCCGTTGACTTCCGCAACCTCGGCCGCCAGGACCTCATCGCCACCAACGGCTGGCAGGGCGCCAACTACGCCGGAGAGTTCCTCGCCGACCCGACCTGCGTCTTCACCAACAACGGCGATGGCACCTTCACCAGCGCCGCGCCCGCCTGCGGCGTGACCGACGCCGGTCAAGGCCGCGGCCTGCTCAACTTCGACGCCGACAACGACGGCCGCCAGGACGTCATTGTCTTCGCCAACGCCGGGCCCATCACGTTCTACCGCAACGTCACCACCGGGGAGGGCCACTACCTGCGCATCTTCCTCGATTCCCACAACACCCCAGGCCTCGCCCCCGACGGCTACGGCGCACACGTCCTGCTCACCGTCGGCGGCGTCACGCAGCATCGGTGGGTCTGCGGCGGGTCCAACTTCCTGAGCCAGAGCGAGCTCTCCGCCCACTTCGGGCTCGGCGCCGCCACGATCGCCGATCAAGTCCGCGTCGATTGGCCCAACGGCCACACCACCGTTTGGAACAACGTCGCCGCCGACCGCACCCTCGTCCTGGCGCCGTGCCGGGGCGACTACAACCGCGACGGTCAGGCGAGCGTTCAGGACCTGTTCGACTTCCTCACGGACTATTTCCAGAACGATGGCGACTTCAACCTGTCCGGCGCGACCTCGATTCAGGACATCTTCGACTTCCTGGCCGCGTGGTTCGGCGGCTGCTCGTAACCCCCGCCTTCCTCTCCCCCGCGCCGCGTTCAATCCAGACTCACCCACACGCTCCCGCTCTCGGAGTGCCCGGATGCCCCGACGCTCGATCCCGCCGACCATCGCCGCCCTCCTCGCACTCGCCGGCGCGGCCGCGGCCTCGCCCCCGCCCTACACGCTCACTTCCGTCGCCAAGTCCGGCGATTTGGTCTCCGGCGTCGGCGCGATCAGTTCGGCGATGAGTTTCGACCCCGGCCGCGGCAACGGTGTGCCGAAGGTCGGCGTGAACAACTCCGGCCAGTGGCTGCTCAACGTCCACGTCCTGCAGTCCGACACGACCGTGGACGAGGCCATCCTCCGCAGCGCGACGGGCCTGATCCCCTACGTCGGCGAAGGGATCTCCGGCTCGCTGCTGCTCCCCGACACCAACTACGTCGCCAACAACTTCCACTCCGTCAGCCTGAACAACGCGAACAACGCGGGCCTGGCCATGGGCCTGTTCCCGCAGGAGTTCGACACCTCGAACCCGACCTCCGGCGTCTACTTCAACACGGCGGCGCTACCGGCCTTTGAGGGCACAACACTCACCGCCGCCGGCCTCGCCCCCGGCACCGTCTGGAACCGATTCGACGCGGACACGCGGGTCCAGCTCAACGACGCCAACCAGCTTCTCATCGTTTCGACCGTCACCGAGTCGGGCATACCACGCCGCGTCGTGGTCATCAACCAGCTCGACGCCGGCGGCGACGTCACAGGCCAGACGCTCATCGCCAAGGAGGGCGGACCCGTGGGCGCCGGCCCCGACACCTGGACCAGCATCGCCGGCGGTGGGCACGCGTCCGCCATCAACAACACCGGGCGTGTGGCCTTCTCGGGCGTCACCGCGGGCGGCACGAACGGCGTTTACGCCTCCGGCGTCGGCTTCGTCGCCATCCAGGGCGGCCCCACGCCCGTCGTCGGCCTGAACTGGGGCCCGCTCGCCGGCGCACCGGTGGACATCAACAACCACAACGTCGTCGCCTTCCGCGGCCCGACCGCCGATCAGGCCAACGTCTTTTCCGAGAAGTCGCCCGACGCGGGCGAGGATATCGAGGCCGCGGACCGCACCTTCGGCAACGGCCCGCTCGTGCAGATCAACGGCCAGCTCTCCGACGACCACGACGTCGACATGTACCGCATCCGGGTGGACGACGTCGCGACGTTCTCCGCCACCACCGTGCCCGACCCCGGCAGCGGCTTCGCCGGTGCGGCCTTCGACACCGTGCTGACCATCATCGCCAGCCCCGAGAACGGCACCCGCGCCCGCCTTCAGTGCGACAACGTCTCGCCGACCGTGCCGCAATCCACCGTGACGGGCGCCACACTCGTCAGCGGGCGTGAGTATTTCCTCTGCGTGAGCACGCCCAAATCGATCCCCCAGGCCCGCCTGTGGTACTACTCGACCTACCAGCTCCCGCCGCCCGAGAACAACTTCTGGTTTCCCACCCGCGACTGCTGGGTGAGCGACCCGGCCGGGCTCGCCATCGCGGGCGGCCTGGCATATTGGCCCGACCCCAGTGCGGGAACGATCGGACGCAGCACCATCGCGGGCGTTTCTCAGCCGAGCCTCGCCGCCGCCGCCGTGTCGTCGCACATCGCCGTTGACGCCGCGGGCGGCAAGGTGTACTGGATCGACCGAGGCGCCGGCAGCGCAGCCGAGAAGATCAAGCGGGCCAACCTCGATGGCACCGGCGTGCAGGACTTGGTCACCGCAACCGGCTTCGGAACGATCGCTGCCTACGACGCCACCGGCCTCGCGCTCGACACCGTCAACGGCAAGCTCTACTGGTCGCGAGCCAGCCTCGGCGAGATCAACCGCTGCAACCTCGACGGCACGCTCCCGGAGCGCCTCATCCAGCAATACCCGTACAACGGCATCCACATCCCCGCGAGCGAGCCTCTCTCCTCCACCTTTACGCCCGAATCGCTCGCCGTCGATCCCATCGGCGGCAAGGTGTACTGGTTCGACAGCTTCCTCGACCGCATCGAGCGGGCCAACCTCGACGGCACCGGACGCCAGACGCTCGCCGTGGGCGCGGGGGCCGCGGGAATCGCCATCGATCCTGTCGTCGGCAAACTCTATTGGGCCAGCACCGACGCGAACGTCATCCGCGCTTCCAACTTCGACGGCACGGGCGGCGTGGACCTGATCTCCACCTCCTCGCCGGTTGCCCTCAGCCTCGACGTGGCCGGCGGGTTTATCTATTGGACGAACCCCGCCGACCGCACGATCCGTCGCGCGACGCTCGCGGGCGCCGGCGCCTCCACCGTCTTCGCCCTCGGCCCCGACGTCGGCCAGCGCACGCCCGACGGGCCCGGCTCGACCGACACCTGGGCCATCTGGCGACGCACCGGCTCGCCCACACCCGGTGCCCTGCCCTACCAGGTTCGCCTCACCGGCGCTCGCCCCGACTACGAGTCGGCCATGATCGTCAAGGGCAACCAGAAGGTCGTCGCCGTCGGCGACACCATCCCGGGCACCGCCCCTAACACGGTCACGATCGTCGGCGACGCCGAAGCCCCGATCCGCATCAGCGACCGCGGCGACGTCCTCTGGACCGGCAACTATTACGAGCCCAACATCTACGACAACTTCCTCTACGACGCCCTGTTCTGGAACGGCGAGCGGCTCCTCCGCTCCGGGGACATCCCCGCCGGCGCCAACTCGCAGAAACTGATCAACTTCTACCGCACCGCCTACTCCATGGACATGAGCGACAGCGGCGAGTGGGCCCTGCTTTCCACCAACATGCAGGTGCCCCCGTACAACTTCACCCCCCAGCCCGACAACGCCCTGCTCTTCCAGTTCACGCTTCCCACCGCCTGCATCGCCGATTTCAACAACTCCGGCGCGGTCACCGTGCAGGACATTTTCGACTTCCTCGCCAGTTACTTCACCTCAGCGCCCGCGGCCGACGTGAACGGCTCCGGCTCTGTCACCGTGCAGGACATCTTCGACTTCCTCGCGGCCTACTTTGCTGGCTGCCCGTGATCTGACCTCTCGCCGCGCCCCTGCTGCCCGAGCGCCCTGAGCACCACTGTCGCGTAGGCCCCGCGCGGCAGCGCAAACCGCAGGACCCTCTTCAGTCGCCCGCCGCGCCCGAGCTCATCGGGTTCGGCGGGCGACATCGCCATCCGCTCCACCTGGACCGCCAGAGCCCGCGCAGAACTCCCGAACGCCGGCCGTCGCAGCCCGGGCACACGCAGGTCCTCGATCCGCAGCCCTTCCGATTCCAGCACACCCCGGGCCGCGTCCGCCCACGCGCCGTCCATCGGCGTGTCCGGCGCGAACATCGGCGCTCCCGCTTCCAACCACGCCGCGGGCACGTCCGCCGCCGCGGGAAAAACCATCTCCCCAAACTCATCGTCCGCGCGCAGCAGCCGCCCTTCAGCCAGCCCCAACCCCTCCGCCATCCGCCGCGCCGTCGCGTTCCACAGCCACGACTGGTACGCCTCGACCGCCATCACCTGCACCAGGTTCGGCAGCGCGGCGAACGCATCCTTGAAACCCCCGCCCGCCGCGAGCACCTCCACCGCGCGCCGCTCCGGGCAGCGCGGCGTCTGACGCAGCACCTCGTCCCACCTCCCCCACGCCCCCGTCGCGGCCCTGGTCAACACCCGTCGCTTGCCCGAGTCTTTCCGCGCCGGCGTCCCGATGAGAAGTCGCAACGCACCCTCGAAGTCGCCCGCGATCAGTCGCCCGGCCGCAAAGCCTTGCCCGTGTCGCGCCGAACCAAACCGCTGGTCGCCGAAATAGTTCACCACGAACAGCGACGCCCCTTCGCCGTCTCGAAGCAGCCCCGCCCGCCTGTCCATCTCGCGCACGTCCGCGGGCGTCATGTCGCGGACAACGATCTCAAACCCATTCCGCCCGATCGCCGCGGCCGTGATCGGCTCCGGCGACCAACCGACCCATTCCGCTCGCCAGCCCCGTCCGCTCAACGCTCGCGGCACAAGCTCCGCCGTCTTCATCCGCAACGGAGCGGTCACGTGCTGCCTCGTCACCGCGTGCTTGTCCTTCAGCCCCGCGTACGCGACTCTCCCGCCGCCCACGCCCAGCGCCGTGCCCAGCGCCTGCGTCGCCTCGGGCGTCGTCAACGACTCTTTTTCCAGCCGATACACGGCCTGATCCCCCCCGCCCCGCGCCGAAGGCGACACCCGCGAGGCCCACGCCCCGTCGAGCTCCTCCACCACCAGAAAATCGCCCGGCCGGCGACGGATGATCATGGGCGAAGATCGTACATCAACCGCCCGCCACGTCCGCGGAGCCCGCGCCTTCGCCAGGTCGGACCACGAACCCTGTACGCGTCCCCCCTCGCCCCAGTTCGCCCGCCACACCGATGGCCCGCTCCTGCCGCACGAGCGCGACCACACTCCCGCCAAATCCGCCCCCGGTCATTCTCGCGCCGTAAACACCGCCCAATCCGCGGGCCTCCTCAACAATCGCGTCCAACTCGGCGCAACTGACCTCGTAGTCGTCCCGCAAGCTCGCGTGCGACTCGTACATCAGCCGCCCCGCCTCGGCAAGCTCGCCCCGCTCCAGCGCCTCCGCCGCCGCCGTTGTCCTCGCACATTCGCTCACCACGTGCCGCACGCGCTTGAAATCAATCTCGCTCATCGCCCCGCCGAGGCGGGACAGATCATCCATCGTCACGTGCCGGAGCGACGCCCGAGCCCCGAGCACCCGAACCGCCGCCTCCAGCCCCCGTTCGCACGCCCGCCGCCGATCGGCGTATTCACCCCCGGAAAGCTCGTGCTTCACGCCGCTGTCCACGATCACGATCGACAGCGACGGATCGATCCGCACGTACCGGTGCGTGAGCGCGTGACAATCGATCAGCACGGCCGCGTCCGCCCGCCCAAATACCGCGGCGTACTGGTCCATGATCCCGCACGGCACGCCCGCGTGCTCGCGCTCGGCCCTCTGGCACAGCTTGGCAATCGCAAGCCCGTTCATCTCCCGCCCCGCCAGCCGCAGCAACGCCCGCGCCGTCGCCACCTCGATCGCCGCCGAACTGCTCAACCCCGCGCCCACGGGCACACCGCTGGCCACCGACAGGTCCAGCCCGTGCTCAGCCCCCAACTCCACCCCCGCACGCCCCAACTCGTAGACCACCCCCACGACGTACCGCCCCCACGCCGGCACATCCGGCCCCGGCGGCTCGCCCAGCGCCACGTCGATCGACCGGCCCGGCTGCTCGCGGCTGACCGCTCTCAACCGACTCGGCACACCGTGACGTCCCGCCACGACCGTCCCGCGATCGATCGCCGCGGGCAGCACGAAGCCGCCGCAGTAATCCACGTGATCGCCGATGATGTTCACGCGCCCGGGGGCCCAGCCAAGCACGCGCGGCTCGCTTCCCCGAACTGCTTCCATTCCGCTCGCGGCGGCAACGGCTTCATCCGCAAATGGACACTCGACTCTCACGGTCGCCAGATTAGCCGATCGCCCGTCGAGATTCCATCGCCTCAGCCCGGGTGAGACGCGAGATAGTCGCTCATGTTGACCAGAAACTCTTCGTACGTCGTCGTGTAATCAAGCGTCGTGACCGTATCAACGTCCAGCGGAATCTCCGGCAGATTCCTCGCGATCGGATATGCCTCATCGTGCCGAGACATGATCTCCGCCATGAGCGGGTCGTTGAGCGAGGGCTGGTTCGCGTTCCAGAACAGGAACGCGCACCCGTTCATCGACCAGTTGATCCCCATCCGCACCATGTGCGTGATCATCTCCTCCTGAATCCACGGGTGCGTCATCCATGGGTGTGAGAGCACCGGATGCACGACCGACCCCGGCTGACCAAGGCACGATCGCACTTGGTTGAGGATGTTGATCATGTCGTTCCACACTCGGTGGTGAACGCGCCGGAGATACAAGTTGCCCTCCGACCCCACATAGCACGACGGGCCCGACGACCAGCCGTCCAGCGACGTATTCGGTTGCGGCCAGCCGTTGTAGTCGTAGATCGTCCACGTTGGATTGACCGACCAGAAGTTCACCGCGCTCGGCCGCTGCACCGGCGAGGACACGCTCGGCTGAACATCGAACAGGCCCTCTTCCGACACCACCTTCCTCAGGGCGTCGAACTTGAGCTTGCGTGCGTAATCGTCCCACAGCCCAAGGGCGGGCAAGAACCCCGGCGCAGTCGATATCAAGTCGTCCGGGTTGATCGCCGCCACCGCCTCCGGCATCTTCGACCTGGCCCGCCGCGACCTGAGGATCCGCCGGATCCGGTTCTGGCCCAGCTCGTGGTAACCGAATCCGCCCTCGTTGTCGATGTAAATGAGGTCGATGGGAATACGCCGACGCTTCAGCTCGTCGCTCAGCGGCTTGAGCATCGCCGTCGCCTTCCGAGTGTCCACCCGACCCGCCATGTACGCCGAGAGCGGGTCCGCGCCGCGGTCGGCGTACAGCTCGTACGCGAGCAGCCACCACAGCATGATCGCCCGCTCGCCCTCCGGCGCGGCCTCCAACTGCTCCACCTGCTGTGCTACCCGCCTCTTCATCATCCGCACGCTGCCGTAGAACCCCGCGTGCTTGGGGTGCCACATGTCGATGCGGATCAGCGGCGTGATCGTCGGGGCCGCGGGCGAGTTGTACTCACTGAACACTCGAAGGTGCTGAAGCACGGATCCACCTCCGCACGGATTCGCTCCATCTTGAGGAGCAGGGCCGAGAACGCCGGAACCCGCACGCCGAGCCGCGCCTCAATGTGGATATCGAGCCGCGCCGCCGCGCGATCAAACGCGCCGACCCGCGCGTGCGCACGGCGACTGTGCCCGTCCGCCCCGATCCCTACGCCCGTCATATCACCCACCTCCGCGCTTATCGACCCGGTGGATTCTCGGACGCCTTCTCATCGAGCAGCGACCGCACGCAGACATTCAGAACTTCGCCCAGCCGTGCCTGTCCCGCGGCGCTCGGGTGCACGTCGTCCCCCGGCAGAAACAGCGACCGATCGGCCGTGAACTTCACGCCCATCGCGCCCTCGCCGCCGCACTGCCACACCGGCGCGGTCCTCTCTCCAAGCTCGCGGCACAGCACGTCGTGCCCCGGGTCGGGCCCGTCGCGCAGTTCGTGGAACATCCAATACTGCACCACACCCACCCGCACACCCCTCGTCTGCACCGTGGCCACCAACTCGCGCAGCGCCCGCCCCGCCATCGCCACCCGCTCGTCGTAGCCCGGAGCATGACTCGGGATCAGGAGCCCCAGCCGCACCGCCATCCGCGGCCAAACCCGCTCCAGCGCCCGCCGCAACGGCTCCTGCAGCGCCAGCACCGGCGTGCTCTGCGGCCAGGCCGCGCCCAGCGCCTCCAGACCCGGCACGTCGTCGGCGTCCCCGCTGTTGAGCACGATCAGCACCACGTCGGCATCAAAGAGCCCGAACTTCTTCACATACGCGAGCTGGTTCGGCGGCCCCCAACTCCCGCAAGCGACATTGCCGACCACCACCGGCCGCGCGAGCTCCCTCGCCAAGGATTCACGTAGCCTTTCGGTCGCCAGTTCACGCTGATCGATCCGCCCGCCCCCGGTGACGATGCTGTCGCCGATCACCAGCACCCGCAGTTCGCGTGGGTCCGTCTTCTTCGCCGGAAACTCCTCGGACCTCATCGAGTGGCTGTTGATCGCCACGGTGTGGTGCAAGTAGTGGTACGTCCGAGACGGCTTGTAGACGTACTCAACGTCTGGGTCGAGGTCCAGCAGCGGTGGGTCGCCCAGCCCGTATCCCGCACGGGCCACGACCTCCGCACCGACCACCATCAACAGCAGCACCACCACCGCCCACGCCGCCCGCCGACGCCAGCGGCCGCGTTTTCCTCGGTGCCTCGATGCCACGTGCCTCGATGCCTTCCTATTTCTTCAACCCGCCGCGGCCTCCCCAAAGCGGGCGAAGGGACTCGAACCCTCAACATCCAGCATGGAAGGCTGGCACTCTACCATTGAGTTACGCCCGCTAAAGCGAGCCCAAGCGTAGGCGTGCACGGCGTCACGCCCCGCCGCGTCCGCGGCCCGGATCAAGGCTGCAACCGTCGCGCGTGCCACACATCGTCCGGCCCACTCCGCACCCACTCGGCCCGGTCGTGCAACCGCCCCGCCACGCCCTGCCACAACTCCACCCGCCGCGCCCGCAACCGAAACCCACCCCACTGCGCCGGACGCGGGATCACCTTGTCCGGCTTCCCGGTCGTCAGGCTGATCCACCCGATCCCGAACCGCTCCATGATCGATTCGACCTGGCGCAGCAGGTCCACCCGCTTCTCCAGCGGCCGGCTCTGCGCGCTGGCCCACGCCCCCACGCGCGACAGCAACGCCCGCGACGCGAAGTACGCGTCGCTCTCCGCTTCGCTCACCCGCTCAACCTCACCTTCGATCCGCGCTTGCCGCTCCCAATGGTCGAAGTGGAACACGCACGCCGCACGCGGGTTGACCGCGAGCTCGTCGCCCTTGCGGCTGTCGTAGTTCGTGAAGAACACCACATTCCCCGGCCCCACTTCAAGCCCCTTGCACAGCACCATCCGCACCGACGGCCGCCCGTCGGCCGTGCAGGTCGCCAGCGCGATCGCGTTGGGGTTGGGTACCCGCTTGTGCTTCTCCGCCTCGGCCAGCCACGCCGCGAGCGTCGGCATCGGGTCCGTCGGGAGCGGCTCCGGCAGCCCCGCGGCCATGTTGAACACCATCTCTGGAATGCTCTTGGACATGCCGGATCGTCACCCCCGCCTCGCCCGCGTCAAGCCTTGCCCGTCGGCGGCCACGACCGCTCGACACGCAACGTCGCACGCCCCTTGCCTGCCGGAAATACGCACGCTGAGCCCGTCCGCGCCGGCTCGATCATGTCCGCAATCGAGCTCTCCCCCAGCACCCGCTCCACCGCGCCAATCGCGTCGTCCAGCCGACGGTGCAAACGGCACAGGCGTGCGCCGTGCGAGGGCAAACCCAGGGGGCATTTGTTGATCCGCTCGATCGGATCGACCGCGTTGACAACTTCCAGCACGCTGATCTGGTGCGGGCTTCTCGCCAGCGTGAACCCGCCGTTGGGCCCCCGCTGCGCAACCACCAGCCCAGCCCGTCCGAGGTCCTGCATCACCTTGGAGGCGTACCCCGCCGGGATCTGGGTTTCCTCCGCGATCTGCGCCGCGGGACAAGCGACGTCGCGATTGATCGCCAGGTGCACAATCGCACGCAGTGCATACTCGGCGGTGATCGAGAACATCGCGTGACCCCGGAGGCCGACATCCAGACATCGAGGTCAATAATAGCAGTCCCACCGCGCATACTGCGGCGAAACTTCCGGGTGTTCCAGGCCCTCAATGCTGACACTGGCTGAAGTAGCACGCCAGAAAGTCAAAGATGTCCTGCACGGTCACCGAACCCGAATGGTTGAAGTCCGCGTTGGCCGACACCGAGAAGTACATCCCCAGGAAGTCGAATATGTCCTGCACCGTCCGCTGGCCGTCGAAGTTGACGTCGCAGTTGGCGTTGACGATCGCCCCCTCGGCCGTTCGCACGAACTTGAAAATCCGCGCGTTGGGCTGATCGATCACGTACAGCTCGCCGTATGCATCCTCGCCGAACGACACGAGCGCGCCCGTCGGGCGGGTCACCGCGGGAACCTCCGGCACCGTCACCGTCGAACCGCCGTACACCATGTCCGAGCGGTCCACGGGCTGATCCAGCACGTTCGACGCGTTCAGTGACGTGGTCCAGATGCGCCCCGAGCAGTAATCGGTGAACACGTAGCTCCCCACCAGCTCCGGGATCGCGCACCCGCGGTACACGTACCCGCCCGTGATCGCGCACGTGTTCGAGATGTTCGTGAAAGTCCGCGGCGGGGGCGTCGACGGCACCGCGCCGTGCACGTACATACCCACCGGGCCCGTCAGGGCCCCAGCGTCGAACGCGGGAGGACAGGTCCCGCTATTGCTGTTATACGCGACCGTTCCCTGAAAGCACCGCCAGCCGTAGTTCCGCCCGGCTACCTGGGCCGCGTTGTTGTCCGTGAGCGCGGGCTGGAAATCGATCTCCTCCCACGTCCCCTGCCCGACGTCGGCGATCCAAAGATCGCCGGTCGCGCGGTCAAAGCTCGGCCGCCACGGGTTCCGCAACCCGTACGCCCAGATCTCCCGTCGGCTCACCGGACCAAACGCGCCGGCTGGGAGGGCGATCGTCGGGTTGTCCGCCGGAATCCCGTAACTCGCGATCGCGCCGGCCACGAACGGCCCCTGCGCCGGCTGGCCCGTCACGTTCACATCGATTCGCATGATCTTGCCCAGCGGCACGCTGGTGTCCTGGCCGTTGCCGAGCCCGGCCGTGTGCCCCGGCTCGTCGTCGCCGCCGCCGCCGCCGTCGCCCACCGAGATGTACAGGTACCCGTCCGGCCCGAACGCGATCCACCCGCCGTTGTGGTTCGTCTGCGGGTGTGGGATCTGCATCAGTATCCGCGCGCTGCCCGCATCCGCCACGTTGCCCGTCGGCGTCGGGTTCGTGTACTCCACGAGGTTGCAGTAGTACGTCGCGCTGTTGGGCAGGCCCCCCACGCCGGGCGTCGTGTAGTAGACGTAGAACTTCCCGTTGGTCATGTACTGCGGGTGGAACGCAAGCCCCAACAGCCCACGCTCTTCCTGATTGGCCGAGTTGCCGGTGCCCAACCCCGGGATCAGCGATTGGACGTCGAGAAACGGCGTCGCCTCCGCCTGCAGCGTGGCCGGCGAGGTGGTCGTGTCCAGCACCCGGATCCGTCCCCGCTTCTCCAGAATGAACACGCGCCGGTAGTCACCCGGCGCGGCCGTTAGAAACACCGGCCGCAACAACGGATTCTCCGCCGTGTTCCCGGCGACCTGCACCACCGCGTACTGCGCCTGCGCCCGCGGCGAGGACCATCCAAGGCCCATCGCCACCGCCGTCGCAACTCCTCCCAGTTTCACAACCGCGCTTCCCGTGTTTCGCATGGCCAGACCAACTCCCTTGTTCGCCCATCCCCGGCGCCGCCGACTGCGACACCCTCCAACAACCCGAGCCCGAAACATACACGCGCCCCCGGCCGTGACCCGTCCAATCAATTATCGGCCGCAAAAACGGGCGAAATAACCCCACCCCGCCGAAACCGGCCGGGCTCTCCGATACGCACCCGCGCCCCGCGCGGTTGTGACCGTCTCTCTACATCCCGAACGTATACTTGATCGAACGCCCCGGAGCCCCGCATGAGCACCGCTTCGTCCTCCGCATCTTGCACCGCCAACATCTCCGGACCCGGCCTCGACCGCGGCCAACCGCACGCGATCGACCCGCACGCCGTCACCATCTCGGGCGTCGTGCTCGACCCGGTCTACGGGCCCGACAACCCGCCCGTCAGCCTTCGATACCTTGAGCGCGACATCGCCGCGCCGGGCCAATACCCCTTCACCCGCGGCCTGTTCCCTGAGGGCTACCGCACACGCCTCTGGACCATGCGTCAGTTCGCCGGGTTCGGCTCGGCCGACGACACCAACAAGCGGTTCAAGTACCTCCTTCAACAGGCCAAGGCCGGTGGCAAGGTTTCCGCCAACACCGGCCTCTCCACCGCTTTCGACCTGCCCACGCTCATGGGCCGAGACTCCGACGACCCGCTCTCCGTCGGCGAGGTCGGCCGTTGCGGCGTCGCCATCTCCACCATCGAGGACATGCACCGCCTTTACGCCGACATCCCCGTCGGACAGGTCACCGTCAGCCAGACCATCAACGGCCCCGCGGCCGTCATCTGGGCCATGTACCTCGCCCACGCGCTCCAGCGCGGCATCCCCTGGGACTCTCTCGGCGGCACGCTCCAGAACGACATCCTCAAGGAGTTCCATTCCCAGAACGAGTTCATCTACCCGCCCGAGGCCAGCGTCAAGCTCGTGGTCGACACCATCGAGTTCCAATCTCGCTTTGTCCCCAGGTGGAACTCGGTCTCCATTTCCGGCTATCACATCCGCGAGGCCGGCTCCACCGCCGTGCAGGAGCTCGCCTTCACGCTGCGCGACGGGCTCGAGTACGTCGAAGCCTGCCTCGAACGCGGCCTGTCGCTCGACTCCTTCGCCCCGCGCCTCTCCTTCTTCTTCAACTCCCACAACGAGTTCTTCGAGGAGGTCTGCAAGCTCCGCGCCGCCCGGCGCATCTGGGCCCGCGCGATGAAGCACCGCTACGGCGCGACCAACGAGCGCTCGATGTTCATGAAGACCCACGTCCAGACCGCCGGTTGCTCACTCACCGAGCAGCAACCCCTCAACAACATCGTGCGCGTCGCCTACCAGGCCATGGCCGCGGTCCTCGGCGGGTGCCAGAGCCTCCACACCGACAGCATGGACGAGACCCTCGGCCTCCCCACCGAGCAGGCCGTCACCGTCGCCCTGCGCACGCAGCAGATCCTCGCCTACGAGACCGGCGTTACCCGCACCACCGACCCCCTCGGCGGCTCCTGGTTCATCGAGCAGCTCACCGACACCATGGAGAGAGGCGCCCTCGACCTCATCGCCGAGATCGACCAAACCTCCCCCTGCCAGAGGGAGGGGGCCGGGGGGAGGGCAAGCGGATCGCCCTCGACCCCCGACATCGCGTTCAGCACTCCTCGCACGAGCAATGTGGGAAGGGCGAGCGAAACTCGCTCGACGCCTGAATCAACCCCCGACACCGACCTCAGCCGCCACCCCGCCTACTCCCCCCGCCCCACCTACACCCGCGGCGTCGTCCACGGCATCAACCGCGGCTATTTTCGCCGCCAGATCGCCGAGGCCTCCTACCGCTTCAGCGAGGAATGCGAGGCCCACGACCGCATCATCGTCGGCGTCAACGCCTTCACCGAGGGTTCCGAAGAGCGACCGATCGACATCCTCCAGATTCCCCACCAGGTCGAGACCGATCAGTGCGCCCGGCTGGCCGACTTCAAGAAACGCCGCGACCCCGCGATGGTCCGGCAGACCCTCAACAACCTCCGCGCTGTCTGCCAGGGCAAGCCCGTCGCTTACCTCTCCCCCGAAATCTCAAATCTGAACCTGCAAATCCTGAACCTCCACCCGACCAATATCATGCCCGCCCTCATCGACGCCAGCCTCGCCAACTGCACCCTCGGCGAGATGGTTCAGGCGATGGCCGACATTTACGGGCGCTACTCCGGTGGCCCCGAGTGGTGAGGTGGGTGACCCAGCCCCGACGAACGCGATCGGGTATGCTGCCCCCATGCTCACCACCCTCTTCGCTGCCACCGTCTCGATCTGCCTTGGCGCAGAACCCCAGCCGGCGAACACCTTGACCCCCGCCGAGATCGCCGCCGGCTGGAAGCTCCTCTTCGACGGCCGCTCCACCGACCACTGGCGCGGCTACAAGCAGGACTCGTTTCCAGCCAAGGGTTGGGCGGTCGAGGACGGCTCGCTTCACGTGTCCAAGGGAGGCGGGGGCGGCGACATCGTCTCCACCGATCAGTTCTCCGACTTCGAGCTCTCGGTGGACTTCAAGTGCGCTCCCGGCGCCAACTCCGGCATCATGTACCGCGTCGCCGAGACCAAGGACGCCACCTACGAGACGGGCCCGGAGTTCCAGGTGCTCGACGACGCAGGTCACAAGGACGGCGTCGACCCCAAGCACGCCGTCGGCGCGCTCTACGACCTGATCCCCGCCCCCGCCGACAAGCCTGTCCATACCGCCGGCCAGTGGAACAACGCCCGCATCCGCATCAAGGGCGGCGTCCTCCAGCACTTCCTCAACGGCTACAAGACCGCCGAGTGCCGCATCGATGACGACCACTGGAAGCAGATGATTGCCGCCAGCAAGTTCAAGGCCTGGCCCGGGTTCGGCCTTGAGAAGCAGGGCCACATCGCCCTCCAGGACCACGGCGACGACGTCTGGTTCCGCAACATCAAGGTCCGCGACCTCACCGCCTCCATGCCCGGCGAAGTCTCGCTCTTCAACGGCAAGGACCTCTCCGGCTGGGAGGCCTTCGTGCCCGACCTGACCAAGGAGCACAAGGACCCATCCTCCGTCTGGTCGATCAAGGAGGGCGTCCTGATCTGCGCCGGCAACCCCGCCGGATACATCTCCACCAAGGCCGACCACACCAACTATGTCTTGAAACTCGAGTGGCGCTTCAACCCCGTCACCAAGCAGGCCGGCAACTCCGGCGTCCTGCTCCGCGTCCAGCCGCCCGACAAGGTCTGGCCCAAGTCCATCGAGGCCCAGCTCCAGTCCGGCGCGGCCGGCGACTTCTGGTGCATCGACGAGTTCCCCATGAAGACCGACGACGCCCGCCGCCACGGGCGCAACACCAAGCACACCCACGCCGCCGAGCACGCCGTCGGCGAGTGGAACGAGTACGAGATCATCGTCGATCGCGGCGACGTCACGCTCAACGTCAACGGCGAGAGGCTCAACAACGCCACCGACTGCCTGGAGGTCCCGGGCAAGATCGCCCTGCAATCCGAGGGCTCCGAGATCCACTTCCGCAACATCCGCCTCAGCCCGATCCATTGACGTCGAACTTCCGGCATGACCGATCAGGCCGCACATGCCCGTGAACAAGCGCGCGAACAGGCCGCCCGTGGCCCGTCGTTCTTCGCCTCGCGCTCCCTGCGCCTCATGCTCGCCGTCACGATCATCGGGCTGGGCCTGTGGGTGTACGCCCTCATCACCCGCCCCCCGCAAGCGCCCGCGCCGGCAGGCTCGAACGCCGCGGGCTACGCGGCCGGAATCGTACCAAACGCCCAGCCGCCCGGGAAGCCCCGCCTGATCGACGAGTCCGCGCCCGCGACGTTCCGCTTTGGATTGTCGTTCGTCGTGGGCTTCTTCGTCGCCTGGGTCTTCCGCCGCGTCATCAAACTCACGCTGCTCGTCGCGGGCGGCATCGCCGTGCTCTTGATCGTCCTCAAGCAGACCGGTGTCGTCGACCTCAACTTCGACGCCGTGCAGGCGCAGGTCGGCCACGGCATCCATGTCGCGCAGGAAAACGCTTCACGCGCCAAGGATTTCATCCTCGGCTACCTTCCCTCTGGCGCATCCGCCGCGACGGGCCTGTTCTTCGGCGCCCGCCGTCGCGTCTGACCCGCTTACCCCAAAACCCGACGCACCCATGCTGACGCTCGAACAACTCGCCAGCGACTGGCTCACCCCGCGCCGCGAGGAGGATTTCAGCCTCCCCGCCATCGCCAACCCCCGCGGCACGGTCCAGGCCGCGTGGGACGTCTGCGGCATCCAGAACTGGGTCTGCGCGCCCACGGGCATGGCCACCCCGACCGCCCTGCTCTTCACCACCCGCGACGGTTCAACCCGTCGATTCTCGCGGGCGATCGACTACCGCTGGAAGGCGTTCGAGATCGAGCGCCGCGCCGACGGGGTCTCCACCGCCGTCCGCATGATGGCCGGAAGGCCGGGGGTCATCCAGCGTGTGAAGTTCGATCGCGCGATGCGGGCCCACCTCGTCTTCACCGGTCTGCCCCGGGTCTGGCGATTCACCGACTACTGGAACATCCCGCCCGAGGACGTGCCGATGCTCAACGTCCGCCACGAGGGCGACCGGTTCGTGCTCGAAGACACCAAGACTTTCGGCCGCGCCGAGTTCTGCACCCCCGGCCGTCACCGTGTTTACTCCGACCTCTCCGCATGGCTCGACGGCGAAGCGCCGGTGGAGCGCGGCCGCATCGGCGTCGCCACGCTCGACGTCCGTGCGGGCGACGAGGTCGAGTGGTACGGTCTCCAAGGGTGCGAGCCCCGCGGGGGAGGGGGGGGTGTGGACATCGACTCCGAATGGGACTCCGCCCGCGCGCAATGGGACCGCACGTGGCACGCCGCATTCACGCCGGGCAACTCCGAGTTCTCCGGCCACCTGCCCGCCCGTCGCGGCCGCCTCGAACGGCTCTACGACATGTCCGTGCTCACGCTGCTGATGACCCGCCGCGTGCTTCCCTCGCTCCCCGGGCGAGCGGGCGTGGCCACCGGCGGGCAGTGCATCTGGAACGAGCAGCCCCAGCCCCTGCCGCGCGCCTACGTGATCGGCGGGCCCGAGGGCGCGCCGACCACCAGCTTCCTCTGGGAGCTCGAGTTCCAGTCGCCCGTGCTCGCACGGCTGGACCCGGTGGTCCTGCGCGAACAGCTCGAAGCCTTCATGCGCGTCGATCTCCACCACCACTGGGGCGTCGAGACCGTGAGCGGACGCGGCGCGGGCATGGGCTACGGCGTCAACGCCGGCGCGTTCCTTTCGTGCGTGCGTGACTACGTCCGCATCACCGGCGATCGCGACTGGGCGGTGCGCCACCTCCCCTACCTCCACACCTGCGCACGCCCGGAGTTGACCGACTATGGTCACTACCAGTACATCCTCGAGTGCGTGAGCAGTTACGAGCACACGATCGCGTCTTTCAACGCGCTCAACGTCAAGGGCCTCCGCTTCCTGGCCGACCTCACGGGCGAGGCCGCCTACGCCCGACAGGCCGACGCGCTGGCCGCGCAGGTGCTCGACCTCTACGCCGGCGGCCCGTTCGCCTGCCGCCAGCCCGACGGCTCGCGCCAAATCGTCAAGTCCATCCTCGATTTCGTCTATGTCGGCCGGAGCATGGAGTCCGACCTCCCTCCCGAAGTGAAGGCCGGCATGGTCGAGTTTTTCCGTTCAGAACTTCAGACCGACGACTGGCTCTACGCCCTCTCTCCCCGCGATCCCAACGCCCTGACGCCCGACCTGCCCTCGTTCCAGACCTTCCGGGCCGACCACCAGGCCACGGGTTCGTACGACGGCTGGCCCGCCCACGCCGCGTCGGTGCTGGCGCGGTTCGGCCACCGCGACGCTGCGTTGGCGTGGCTCGAACGCCTCGAAAAGCTCACGCTCGAAGGCCCCTTCGGTCAGGCGCACTTCATCCACCCGGACGGCACCCGCAAAGCGAGCTTCTTCAACGGCAACATGTACTTCGAGGCCGCTGGCTGCGGGTACGCCGCGACTTTGCTGGACGACTTCTCCGGCCACTGAATTGCATTTACGCCGAGCCGCCGGCGCACACGCCGCCCCCGCGTTACCGGTCAACCCGGCGCTCCGAGTCCGTCCTTGCGATCTCCGGCCGGTGGGTCCCGCCGCTCTTTCCACGCTTCCGAGCAGGTTTCCGCCGGGGTTGTCCCTTGCAATCCCCGCAGTTCCGATTATTCTGAATGGCGGTCCGGAGGCGGGGGAGGGACGGAGCCGGAAACTCGGAGATCGCTCATGAATCGGATACGCGTGCGTCGGGTCTGTGCGGCGATCGCCGCTCTGGTCGGCTGTAGCTGTATCGGCAGCACGGCCTTGGGCGTCGGAGACGTGGTCATCAGCCAGGTTTGGGGCGGCACCAGCGGCACCACCGGCGACGTGGACCTGCCCAAGTCGGACTACGTCGAGCTCTTCAACCGGACCGCCAACCCCATCGACCTCACCGGCTGGTCGGTCGCCGTCGCATCCAGCGGAACGAGTACCGCTTACACGCAGGTCGATCTGAGCGGCACCATCCAGCCGTTCTCCTACTACCTCATCCAGTGCTTCGCGACGCCGACGACCAACGGCATCGACCTGCCCACGCCCGACGCAACATTCTCGCCCTCCGCGACGGCGATGGTCTCCACCACCGGCAAGGTTGTCCTGCGGAACATCACCACGCCCATCGGCGCCGTCGGGTGTCCCACGTTCGACGCCAACCTCATCGACCTGGTGACCTACGGCACCACCACGACCACCTGCCGCGAGGGATCGGCCAACGCCCCCGCCGGCTCAACCACCGGCAGCGGCCTGGCCAACTTCCGCCACGCCGGCGGCTGCATAGACACCGACGACAACGGCGCCGACTTCTCGACCGCTATCCCCGCGCCCCGCAACAGCGCCTCGCCCTCGACCGGCGGGTGCGTGACCGGCGCCTGCTGCAACGACACCTCCGGCGTCTGCTCGACCGAGACCAGCGGGAGCTGCACCGCCACCGGCGGGACCTACCAGGGCAACGGCACCTCCTGCTCGCCCAGCCCGTGCCCGCCCAGCGGGGCCTGCTGCACGGGCACCAGCACCTGCACGCTCCTGCTCCCCGCCGGCTGCGCCTCGTCGGGCGGCACTTACCAGGGCGACGGCTCCACCTGCTCGCCCAACACCTGCGCAACCTCGTGCTGTTTCCCCAACGGCACCTGCTGCAACATGTATTTCTCTGACTGCACCACCCAGGGCGGCACACCCGGCACACCGGGCGCATCCTGCACGGCCGCGGGCAACTGCACCGCCGCCCCCGCCAACGACCTCTGCGCCGGTGCCGCCATTATCACCGCCGGAACCACTTACATCGGAAACAACTGGTCGGCGACTTCCACCGGCGACGGCCCCAACACGGTCTCGGAGACCACCGTCCAGACCAAGGGCGTCTGGTTCCGGTTCAACCCCGCCACGACCAGCGTCTTCGACATCGCCGCCTGCGGCACGACCTTCGACACCACGCTCCAGGTCTTTACCATCGGCAACTGCGCCGACGTGTCCACCTGGGCCTACGTCGCCGCCGACGACGACAAGTGCGCCGGCGGCGCCACCGAGCCCGGCGAGTGTGCCGCCAACGGCAGCGGCCTCGCCTCGATGATCCAGGGCGTCGCCCTGACCGCAGGCCAGGACTACTACATCCGTCTCACCCTCTACGGAACCTCCGCCACCGGCGGCGGTAACTACCACCTCACCGTCAGCGATGTCGGCGGGACCTTCGGCGCGTGCTGCATCACCAACACCGGCCTCTGCGAGCTCCGCAGCGGCGCGGCCTGCACCGCCAACGACCCCGTTGGGACCTACATGGGCGACGGCACCACCTGCTCTCCCGGCGTCTGCGGCGCCTCCGGTGCCTGCTGCGCCAGCGGCGGCGTCTGTGTCCCGCGCACCGTCACCACCTGCACAGGCACCAGCGTCTACCAGGGCGACGGAACGGCCTGCACACCCAATCCCTGCATCACCGGTGCCTGCTGCTCCAATACCTCCACCACCTGCACCATCCGCCCCTCCGGAGGGTGCACCGCAACCGAGACCTACCAGGGCGACAACACCGTCTGCTCGCCCAACCCCTGCCCCAGCGGCGCGTGCTGCAGCAACTCGACCGGCAACTGCACCATCGGCGGCATCACCTGCACCTCCACCGGAACTTATCAGGGCCTCGGCACCACTTGCGACCCCAGCCCATGCCCGCCCTCGGGCGCCTGCTGCAACGAGTGCACCCTCGCCTGCACCACCTCGATCGAGTCCGCCTGCCTCGGCACATGGACCTCGGGCGGCGCCTGCTCGCCGAACCCCTGTCTGCCGGCGACCGTCGCCAACGACGCGCCTTGCAGCGCCATCCCTCTCTCACTCGGGTCGCTCATCACCGGCAACCTGCAGAGTGCCACCAGCGACAACGACGGACCCGCCGCGTCCTGCCAGACCAACGGCAACAAAGGCGTCTGGTACTCCTTCCAGCCCGCCGCCTCCGGCTTCTACCAGTTCACCACCTGCGGCAGCACGTTCGACACCATCCTCACCGTCTTCACCGGCGCTTGCGCCGACCCGCTCAACCTCACCGAGGTCGCGTGCGACGACGACACCTGCGGCACCGGCGATCCGACGCCCTGCGGCACAGGCACCGCCTCATCGGTGGCCTCGGTTATCGACGTCACCTCTCTGACCGCCGGCACCACCTACCTCGTCCGCGTGCAGGTCTACAGCACCGGCACAGGGGCCACGTTCGGCCTCACTGTCAACGCCGTCAACCCCGGCGCGTGCTGCAACACCACCAGCGGCGCCTGCACGTTCACCACCGCCACCTACTGCACGGGCACAACCTTCGCATACCAGGGCGACGGCACAACCTGCTCCCCCAGCCCCTGCGGTACTACCGGCGCCTGCTGTAACAACACCACCGGCGCCTGCACCGCCGTGCTCTCCAGCGCGTGCTCACTCACCACCAGCACCTACATGGGCGACGGCACCGTCTGCGACCCGACCCCCTGTCCACCCCAGGGCACCTGCTGCAACGACACTTCCGGCACGTGCCTCGTCCGCGTGCAGACCGCATGCACGTCCGGCAGCACGTGGGACGGCAACTCCATCGTCTGCACCCCCAACCCCTGCCCCCAGCCCCCGCCCCCGGCCAACGACGACTGCCCGGGCCCCGCTCTGGCCGTCCACGAGCTGGTCATCAGCAACACCGTGAACGCCACCGGCAACACCGCCGTCAGCTGTAGCATCAACTGCGAAGACACCTGGTGGGATTTCACCGCACCCTTCTCCGACACCTTCATCTTCGAGTGCGAGCAACTCCCCACCGGCCAGCCCGTTGTCTCCCTCTGGAACGACTGCGCCCAGACGCCCCCCGAGCTCGCCTGCCTCAGCGGCGGCCGCCTCTCCCCGGTCACCAACCACATCTTCCTCAACTACGCCCTTGCCGCCGGACAGAACGTCAAAGTTCGCGTCTCTTCCTACGCCTGCATCGGCGGCGCCTATACGCTCGTTGTCAACTCCACGCTGGCCTCCGGCGCGTGCTGCGGATCGGGCGTCTGCGTGGTGACCATCGCCGGCGACTGCGCCAGCGGGTACCAGGGCGACAACAGCGCCTGCTCCCCCGACCCCTGCACGCCGCAGACCGGCGCCTGCTGCTCCGGCTCCACCTGCGCGACCACGACCCAGGCCGCGTGCACCGGCGCCAACACCGCCTTCGCCGGCGCAGGCACTACCTGTAACGCGCCCGGCAACAACACCACCCCCTGCTGCAAGGCGGACTACAACCACAGCGGCGCCGTCTCCGTCCAGGACATCTTCGACTTCCTCAGCGGCTACTTCACCCTCAACCCGCAGGCCGACTTCAACGCTTCCGGCTCCGTAAGCGTCCAGGACATCTTCGACTTCCTCGCCGGCTACTTCACCGGCTGCTGAAACACCGACGGGCGGCCCCTGTCCAAAGGGGCCGCCCTTGCATTGCAACAGGGCGCCCCGAGCGCAAGCTCGGATCGAAATGAAGGGATCACGGGCCAGGGACCGCGGAATCAACGCCGGCAGTGAGCCCCGAGCGCAAGCTCGGGAACCCGCGTCCGACTACGCGGCGCCGACCAACCGGTCGCACCAGAGCCACCCCACCTCGCGCGGCACCACCTCCCCAAAACGTCAGCTCACCCCAACCGAACGGCCCCCCGGATGCAAGGCCCATCGGCAAGAAGCACGACGTACACGTCCGGCAGATCAACAAACTAGCCGCGAACGAGATCTTCACAAGCACCCGCGGCGAAGCCCCGTCGCAAGAGCCAACGCCCGCTCCGAAGCGGCACTACGCCACACGAAGCGACGCCGACCGGCAAGGGTTCCCATTGACCGTTAGCAACCAGGGCCGACGCGGACGCGGGCAGACCCGCGAGCAGCCGCAATCGGGATGAAGAAAGTGGGCGATACAGGACTCGAACCTGTGACCTCATGCGTGTCATGCATGCGCGCTAGCCAGCTGCGCCAATCGCCCATCACAAGGAACCGCTCACCCGGTCTTCCGGGCCGCGATCCCTCCTGCTTGTCAAAAACCAGGGCCGGCGGCTGGCCGACCCCGTGGGTGGAACTTCAGTATAGACCTGCCCCGCCAGCGCAGCCGACGCCCGTCAGGCCGTTCGGCCCGCGCCGCTCAGTCCCCGACGACCACGATCTCGACCCGGCGCGAGTCTTTCTTCGTCGCCTTGGGCTTGGCCGCGCCCATGCCCACGGCCGAGATGCGTCCGCTCGAGACGCCCTGCGACACCAGGTACGCCCGCACCGACTCCGCGCGAGCCTCCGATAGCGCGTCGTTGGTCTTCCACTTGCTCTTGCGGATGGGGTCCGAGTCGGTGTACCCCTCAACGCGTACGCGCTGCCCGCTGTGCCGGCTCTTGATGCGGTTGGCGATCGAGGCCAGCTCCTTCTTCGCCGACGACTTCAGAGTCGCCGAGCCCGAATCAAACAGCACGTCGCCCGCGACCACGAACACCTCGGGGGCGTCGTTACCCGCGTCTCGCGAGCGGGCGTTGCCGCCGTCCGAAGGCGGGGTGTAGTCCGCCGGCTTGGCCGCGGACTGCTGCTGCAGTGTCGCGATCTGGCCCTGCATCGCGCTCTCGTTGGCCTTCATCTGGTTGTTCTCGGCGATCAACGCCTGGTTCTGCGACATCAAGGCCGCGTTCTCGTCCTTGAGTTTGTTGTTGCAGCCGCCAAGCACAACGCCCAAGCCCAGGACGCACACGCCCATGACCTTGACCAGGGAACGGGACTTCACCACGTTGCTCACGATCATCGCCAAAACCTCCGTTTCGCGAAGCGGACTTCTTCGGGGGGATCCACCCTGACGGCGCGCTCCTTCGCGCGTTTCAGAGCGGAAACCCTAGTCATATCGGCACAACGGTCAACTCCGCCACAAACACGAGGCGTGGGGCGGCCGCACGTCCAACAACCGACAGGTAGGGGCATGGCTCCCTCCTACGTTCCACTGCAAACAATCCCCTTTTTAGGGGTCAACCTCCACACTCACGGCAAGTTCACCGGCGGCGTCGGCGGCACGATCGCCAGCAGCCGCGTCAGCCCCAGTTCCACCAGGGGCTTCCCCACGATCACCAGCAGCGTTGCCACCGCCAGATACGGCCCGAACTGCATCGCCCGCGGCATCCGCCTGTTCGCGATCGCGTGGATCACCACCCAGTACAGCCCCACCAACGCGGCCAGCGGAAACGCCAGCGACGCGTCGATCCACCCGACGCACGCCCCCACCGCCGCCATCAGGTGGACGTCGCCCAGCCCGAGCGCTTCCTTCGCGAATCCCATCGAACCCGCGATGCGCGCCAGCCACACCACGCCGCCGCCGATCAGGTAGCCCATCAGCACGCCGCCCAGCACCGCAAGCCAGAGAGGAAGAGCCCCGGGACCTCCGGCACGCGAAGCGATCTCACCCCCGAGCCACCCCAGCGCGATGCACGGCGTGAGAAACAGAATCTCCTTGACCATCTCGCGGCGAGCGTGCGGGTACTGGATCCATGTGTCCGCCGGCGCGCCCGACTCATCGCCCTCGTCCGTGTCGCTCGCCCCGCGGATCGTGAACGCCGCGACGATCGGCGCGACCATCGCGCCCAGCGCCAGCCCGCTCCACCGTGCCCAGCCCAGCCGCGGCGCGAAAAAGGCTCCCGCCGTCGCAAGCACGCCGGTGACCACTAGGGAAACCAGGACAAACCTCGCCAGCCGACGCACCCACGGGAAGCCTTCTCGCTCCGGATCGACCGGCGACTCCGCTGCATGTTCGTGTCCGGCCTCGCCGCCCGCCGGCGCCGACTCGCCATCAGGCACGCCCGCCTTTCCCTCCCCTGCCCCCGTTTCAAGGTGCGCCCGTTCCCAATCGGCATAGTCCGCGAACGATCGGCGCAGCCAGCCGAAGTGCAGGAACACGTTCGCGATCCCCAGCCCGACCACGCCGCCGATGGAAGCCCCCACCCACCACCAATCGCGCGGCACGGGCAGCGACCACCTGAAGTTCACCGGCACCACCCACCTCAACTCCAGCCCCCGCCACGACAGGTAGCCCGCGTACCCGACGTGGAACAGCAGCGCAACCACCGTCGCAAACCACGGGATCTGCAGCGGGATCGTGTACGTCTTGAGGTCCACCAGCGACATCGCCACCAGCGACGCAACCAGCACCAGCAGCACGACGAACATCGGCCAGCTCTGGCTCGGCCAGTGCTCCCACGTCGCGTCGTACCGCGCCCACTCCGGCCGGATCGCCGACCATTCCACGCCCAGCCACACCGCGTGCGCCGGCAACAGATACCACACAAAGAAGAACCCCACGAACAGCAACCCGACCAGCGCTTCGACCAGCGGGTACTCCGGCGAGATCCTCGACCGGCAGAACCGGCACCGTCCGCCCAGCCGCAGCCAGCCCAGAACCGGGATGTTCTCTCGCCACGTGAGCCTCGTGCCGCACGCCGGGCAGCGCGACGGCGGCGTGACCACGCTCATGCCCAGCGGCAGCCGGTACACCAGCACGTTGATCAGCGACCCCGCGCACGCGCCGAACGCGAAGGCGAAGACGAGCCAGATCCACGCACCGCTGGCCAGGATCACGTCCGCGTAGCTGGGCATCGGGGATCAAGACTCCGGGCCGTCGGCCAGTCCTTCTGCCGAGCCGGACCGGGCGCCCTGTTCATCGGTCCGCTCCAGCCGGTGCGTGAGGTCTTCGACCTGCTGCTGGGCCCGATCGAGCTTCCCGCGGCAGTGGTTCACCAGCGCCACGCCCCGCTCGTACTGAGCCAGCGATTCTTCCAACCCCACCTCGCCCGCCTCGATCCGCTCGATGATCGCCTCGATCTGCGCCAGCGCCTGCTCGAAGGTCAGCTTTTCGAGGTTGGTGGAAGAGGACGGGGCCTTGCTCACGCCCGAACCTTACCTACCCGGACCAAACAGGTCCATCTGGTCGGGGTTGTGAACACCGCGTTTCGCCCGCGCCGAGGCCGCCGCCGCCCGGGCGCCGCGGGTGGACACCCCATCCAGGCCCGCGCCCGCGGTCCCGTCCCCCACCACGCGCGAGTCGAACGAGCCGTCGGCCAGCCGCGTCGTCACCGTCAAGCCCGGCGAGACGTCCGCCGTCGAACGCACGGCCCGACCGTCCGACCGCAGCGTCATCGAGTACCCCCGCCGCAGCACTCCGTGCGGCCCGACCAGGTCCAGCCCCCGCGCCGCCGACTGCAAGGCCCCGTTCCGCCGCTCGAGCAACCCGAGCACCGCCGATCGCAGCCGGGCCGCCGCGGGCCCGACGTCCGCCCGCGCCAGCCGCACCGCCACCGCCGACTCCAGCCTCGCCATCGCCAGCCGCAAACCCGCCTCACGCCCGGCGTACACGCTGGCGGGCCTGTGCCGCTCCAGCCTCGCGCTCAGCCGGTCCAGGCGCGAGCGGCGGTGCTGAAGGTCGGCCCTCACGCCGGAAACCATGTGCCGCACGTCCGAAGTCAGCCGCTCACGCCCGCGATCGATCAGCGTCCCCGGGTCCGACATCAGCGGATGACGCGCCAGTCCGCGAAGCCGCTCCCGATCGATCCGCACCTGGCGCGACACTTGCAACCCGAGCCGCTCCCCCATCGATCGCAGTTGACGTCGCAGCGCGCCCGAGTCGGGGAAAATCCGCATCGCGGCCTGCGTCGGCGTCGCACCGCGCACGTCCGCCACCAACTCAGCAATCGTCGTGTCGGTCTCATGCCCGATGGCCGCGACCACCGGGATCGGGCACGCGACGATTGCTTCCGCGACGATCCGCTCGTTGAAGGCCCACAAGTCCTCCATCGATCCCCCGCCCCGCGTCACGAGCACCACGTCAACCCCCAACCGTTCGTGCGCCG
The DNA here is from genome assembly GCA_964630785.1 of uncultured Phycisphaeraceae bacterium. Taxonomy (GTDB): domain Bacteria; phylum Planctomycetota; class Phycisphaerae; order Phycisphaerales; family UBA1924; genus JADLCX01. Next base: position 168,469 of record CAZVZG010000008.1, read on the forward strand.
CCGACAACCCCCGCACCGCCGCGGCCACCTGCTCGGCCGCGCCCTCACCCTGCACGCGTACGTCCACCAGCCCGATGGGCACCCCGGGCGCCCGCCGCCGCGCCGTGTCCAGCACGTCCTGCAACGCGGCCGCGCCCCGGCTGGTCACCACGGCCACGCGCCGCGGCAACATGGGCAGGGCCCGCTTCCGACCCTCCTCAAACCACCCCATCGCCCGCAACTCCTCGCACAGCCTGCGGAACGCCAGGTCGAGCGCGCCCGCGCCGATCGGCTCGATCCGGTCCACCATGAACTGCGTCCGCCCGCCCTTGTCGTAAAACTCCACGCGCCCCGTCAGCAGCACCTGCTGCCCGACGCTCGGCACAAACCCCGCCCGGCGCGCGCTCGACGCGAACATCACGCACGAGATCAGCGCCCCCGCGTCCTTGACGTCGAAGTACCAGTGCGTCCGCTCGCGGAACTGCCCGACCTCACCAACAACCTTCAACCCCGTCGTCAGCTGATCGCGCAGGGCCCGATTGATCAGCAGCGCGAGCTGCGACACCGTGATCGGCGAACGCTCCGGCGACCGGCGCGACAACTCTGGCTCATCCCCCATCCCCCCTACCCCAGCAGCCCGAGTGCCGGCCATCTTCGACGGATCAAAGGGGAGCCTCGACATGCCGCCAACTCTATCCCGGCACGCGTGAGCCTCACGCGGCCCCCGCCATCGCCCCTCCCACCCCTACCGCCTCCGCCCTCGCTCTCACGATCGAGTCGTACACGCCCAGCACCGACGAGATGTACGAGTTCGCGGAGCGGTGGCCGATCACCCACGCCAATGCCGACCGCCGCAACCGCTCAACCTCTTCTCGCCCCTCGACGATCGACCCGATCGCCGCCGCCCACTCCGCGCCGTCCGGCCGCCCGACCAGGTGCGCGTTCACGCCGTCGCGCAGCACCCCCAGGCTCGCGTCCGCCGCGGCGACCACGGGCATCCCCGTCGCCATCGCGTCCAGCGCCATCGAGCGCAGCCGACCGCCCGGCTCGGCGATGACCAGCCCGTCCAGACGAAGCACCGCCTCGCGTCGCGACTCCGCGTCCGGGATGAGCGAGACCCGATCGACCAGCTCCAGCCGCCGGATCAGCTTCCACACCGCGTGCCCCGTCGATCGCTCGGTGTTGATGAACGCGAGCACGCGCGGGTCGCGCCGACACACCTCCGCAAGCCCTCTCAGCGCCGCTTCCAGGTACGCGGGGCTGGAGCGATCCACGATCATCAGCAGCGCCACCGCTCGGTCCGCAGAAACTTCGTGCCGGCTCACCGTCTCGCCGTGAACGCCCCAGAGCGTCTCACGAATCTCGGCGCCCGGAGCCCGGCGACGCAGCAGCGTGGCCAGTTCGCTGTCGCCCACCGTCAGCACCGGCCCCAACGGATGGCCTGCGACTTCTCCCGCCCTCGCGATGGCATCGGTCGACCACACCTCCAGCGCGGCCCCCGCTCCCAGCTCCGTCGCCAGATCAAGCCCTAGCCGCCACACCACCGGCGAGAAACTGTGCACCACGTCCACCGCGTCGCCCCCGCCCGCCGCCGCGGCTCCCCCCCCCCCCCCCCCCCCCCCCCCCCCCCCCCCCCCCCCCCCCCCCCCCC
>CAZVZG010000009.1:0-147173 GCA_964630785.1 uncultured Phycisphaeraceae bacterium
TCAGGTTGTCGCGACTCTGTATCGGCTTCAACCACCGTTTTGGGATAGCGTCTTACTGCTGGATTCGGCGGCTTGCTCGTGGAGACGCCCGTCCGCTACCCAAGCCGTCGATCGGCGCGCGGGGGGCACTTGATCCCGCATCGGCACGTTCAGCGAGCGACTTCACCACGCCCCGGCCAAATCGCGCCGAATGCCGAGCGGTTCGGACTGATCCGCACCCTCTATAGATGGACTCGCCGCTGATGCAGAGAGGGCTGGCCGCCCTCCCCGGCACCCCTCCCGCCCGGAACGATGCACCCCAAGCCATTGGGGATCGAGCGACCAGCAACGCATCCCGTGTTCGATCGACGTACACTGGTCTCGATGCCGAACCCGCCGCCTCTGAATCCCGAGATCCAAGCGCTCGCCGCGAGCATGGAAGCCTTTGAAGCATCAGAGAGCGTTGCAAACACAGGCACGGGCGCGCGGCGAGAGGGCGAGGACTTCGAGCGGTTGACCGCGCGTCTGTGGCTTTCCTTCCGTCGCGTTGCGGAATCGGGCGGGGCACAGGTTTCGACCGTGGCGGGAGTTGGAACACGCCGCTACGCCAAGTTGACCGTCGGGACGCGGTCCATGTTTGTTCCTACATCGGCATCGGACGGCGTGACGAACCCGAGCGCCGAGCAATCGCGATGGCTCGAAGTCGTGTTCGGCGTCAACGATCTGATCGCCGCGTTCCCGACCGAGGCGGAGGCCGTCCGCAAGTACGCGCCGGGGTCCGGCCCCTACGCCGGGGCACAGTACCCGACGATCTACGACGGGCTTTCGACGAAGTTTGACGACACCGTTGTTCTCGTGGATGGGGGCGTCCTCCGCGAGAAGATCATGCTGGAGTACAAGACGGCCAAGTCGAGCGCCGGGCGGCAGATCGACGGGAACGCCCACGAGCGGCTTTCTTTCCAGATCATGCAGTATCTGGAGGTGGCGACCCGCTACACCAAATGCAGCCTCATGGTGATGGCGAACGGGGCGTTCATCCGCTACCGCAACAAGTACCACGTCAACTTTCACGTCCAGGCGGATCGCCTGAAGAACTTCGCGTGGTTCTCGATGGAGCACGCCTGCACGGCGATGGAGTACACCCGGTTCCTCACGGGCCTTCTGTCATGGTTGTTTGAGGGCACCTCTCGCACACCGGGGAACGCGCGTTGATCAAGTACATCGGCTCCAAACGAACGCTCATCCCCGTCATCCTCGAAGCCGTCCGCAGGGCGGCGAACGCTCATTCGGTCATCGACCTCTTTTCCGGCACATCGCGCGTCGGTCACGCTTTGAAGAGCGCTGGGTATCGCGTCCTCTCGAACGACCACAACGCCTACGCCGCGACGCTCGCGCGCTGCTACGTGCAGGCCGACGCCGAGGACGTGATCGAGGACGCGAGGAAACTCGTCCGCGAGTTCAACGCGATGGCGGGCGAGCCGGGGTACTTTACCGAGACGTTCTGCATCAAGTCCCGATTCTTCCAACCCAAGAACGGGGCGCGGATCGACGCGATCCGCGAGGCCATCGCGGCCAAAGGGCTGGAGCCGGAACTCGAAGCGGTGATGCTCGTTTCGCTCATGGAGGCCGCCGACCGCGTGGACTCCACGACCGGCCTGCAAATGGCGTACTTGAAAACGTGGGCGCCGCGGGCCCACAACGACCTGGAGCTGCGCATCCCCGAGGTCTTGCCGCGCGCCAAGCACGGCAAGGGCCGGGCGACGTGCCTGGATGCGCTCGAAGCGGCCAAACTCCTCGAAGGCGACGTGGCGTACATCGACCCGCCGTACAACCAGCACTCGTACCTTGGCAACTACCACGCCTGGGAATCGCTCGTGCGATGGGACAAGCCGGAGGTGTACGGCATCGCCTGCAAGCGGGTGGACGTGCGGCAGCGGCAGAGCATCTTCAACAGCCGCCCGCAGTTCGCGGGCGTGATGCGGAAACTCCTCGCCGCCGTCCGCGCGCCCGTGCTGGTCGTGTCGTTCAACAACGAGGGCTACCTAGACAAGGCCGAGATGGAATCCATGCTCGCGGCCCTGTGGGATGGTGAGGGCAAAGTCACGACCATCGAGAACGACTTCAAGCGGTACGTCGGCGCGCAGATCGGCATCTACAACCCGCAGGGCGAGAAGGTCGGCAAGGTCAGCCACCTGACGAACAAGGAATACGTGTACGTCGTCTCGCGCGAGTGCCTGGCCGAACGGCTCGCGCCGATGCAGGCCGCGCCAGCCGAGCAGATGGGCCTGTTCGCCTGAGTCCGGGCGGGGGGTGCCGCCCCCCCGTGGCGGCAGCCCCGCAAGCCACGAGCCCGCGCAATGTTCCGAGCGGGGGGTGCCGGGGGGCGGCAGCCCCCGGCGTTTGCGACAGGTGCTAACTGACATCACACACAGAAATCGGAACCGACCCCGCGCGGGCTGGGACGGGTATACTGAGCTCCGGCAATACATGGAGGTTTTCAATGCCGAATGAAGGACACGACCCCAACTGGTCCGCCGTGATCGCCCGCTGCCTCGCTTATCTCTGCCTCAAAAACTCCGAGCACCGCGACAAGTCCACGCTGGAGCAGTCGGCTTTCCTCGAAAAACTGGGCCTGCCGATGCACGACCGAGCGGGTGTCGTCGGAAGCACGCCGGGTTCCCTGCGGGAACTCGCCCGACAGGCGCGGAACAAGAAGGGAGGGAAGCGGAATGGCAAGGGGAAGCGTGGTTGAAGAACTGAACGAGCGTGCCGAGGGCATGAGGGCCTTCGAGTCTCGATTGGTCAGCCTATTGGGCTTGCTGCTGGTTCAAGAGCGCAAGCAGACCGACCAGATCGGCTTGCTTGGCCGGGCGGGGTTCAAGCCCGCCGAAATCGCGGCCTTGCTCGGGACGACGCGGAACACGGTCAGCGTCGAACTGTCGAATCAACGCAGAGGCAAGAAGCCAAAGGCGGGCAAGAAGTCCAAGAAGAAGTGAGCCACGATGGCCAAGATCAACCCGAAGTTGCTCGCCGACATCATGTTCAAGACAAGCCTGAGCCGCGCGCAGGCGTATGCCAGGATTCAGCAGACGGCGAACCGAGAGACACTCCCTCGCGATCTTGCCGCGATCAAACTCGGCTCAGAAGTTGGCGTGAATATCAACAAATATGCGGACGCTTCGCAACTGGCGCAGTTGCGGCAGGCCGGTAGCCCCGTGTCCCCACCGAACGGTGCCGGCGCTGTCACTCCAGCGCCGAACAGGGCAACGCCGAAGGGAGCGGGAAAGTCTGGCAAGAAGGCTGGAAAGAAGCCGCCGAACCAGGTGTTCGTGGTCCACGGACGCGATCGGTCCGCCAAGGACGCCATGTTTGCGTTCCTGCGCGCGGTTGGCGTCAAACCGATTGAATGGAACTCAGCACTGGCCATGAGCAAGAAGGCGGCTCCGTACATCGGGGAGATTCTTGAAGCGGCGTTTGCCAACGCCCGCGCCATCGTCGTCTTGCTCACCCCGGACGATCTCGTGCAACTGCGGCCCGACCTCGTGACCGCGACCGACAAGCCATACGAACGCACGCTGACGGGGCAAGCGCGGCCGAATGTGCTGTTCGAAGCCGGAATGGCCTTCGCCACCCATCCGGGCCGCACGTTGCTCGTGCAGGTCGGCAATGTCAAGGAGTTCAGCGACGTAGGCGGGCGTCACGTTGTCCACATGACCAGCGATTACTCCAAGCGTCAGGAGTTGGCAACCAAACTCACCAATGCCGGGTGTGATGTGGACACGTCGGGCAGCGACTGGGTGACGGCGGGCGACTTCACCGACCCGCAAGCCCGTGCGCCGAAGAAGAAGGCGAAGAAGCGCAAGTAGACATCTCCGCGAAGCGGCCCCTACGCCGCCACCGTCGCCGTCGTGACCTCGCTCCACGGCCCCTTTTCGCCGCGGGTGCTGACCCAGCGGAGCATGTAGACGGCCGTCTTGCCGCCGTCGGCGGCGCGGTACTCGGCGGTGATGCTCGGGCGGGTCGCCATCGTGAGGAACGCGAGCGCGGCGGGGTCGGTCGGCGCGGGCAGCCCGGCGTCGATCAGTTTCACCCACACCTCCGCGCCCAGCACGCCCCTGGGCCGGGCGCGGCGGGTCGGCGTGGCTTCATCGGTGAGGCGCAGCGTGTGCGTGAGGCGCTGCCCCGCGTGTACATCCGCCCGCGGGCGCGTGGTCGGGACACGGCTCGGGAGAGCCGTGCCACCCCGGACGCTGATGCCGATGGTGGCGCGGTCGGCGTCGGTGGTCCCGCCCCACGCCTGCACGAAGTTGGTCACGGGGCGGACCTGGGTTTCGAGCGCGGCCCGGGCGGCGTCCTTGGCCTGCCGCGCCCCCTCGGCGGCGGCCCGGGCCTTGACGTGCGCGGGGTACAGCGCGTTCCACGCATCCAGGGCCTTGTTCAGCGGTGTGAGCAGGTTCGGGTCCAGCCCCTGGTCGTCGTAGAACTTCTTGACGGCCGCGGCGTAGTGGGCCGCCCACGCGGAAAAGTCGCCGTCGGGCCGGGGCATGTAGTGTTCGCCGGAGCGGGACATGTGCGGGCCTCCGAACGCCGAGGAATCGGCCCCGGCGCGGGTATCTTCGACTCCGTGCGCCGCATTCGCGACGCGATGCGCGAGCCGTCGGACGCGATCATCGGCCCGGCGGGCGCGACACTTCAGCCGGCGGACGCGACAAGCCGAGAATCGCACGCGACAGCAGACCCGGCGGACGCGACGGATGACCTGTCGCGTGCGACGGGCGAGTCGGCGGGCGCGACAACCGCCTTGGCGGACGCGACAACCGACCCGGCGGGTGGCGGGGGCGGGGGCCGCCGAAGCGGAAACCGCCGATGCCGGCCCGCAGACGAACCTCTCGATGCCTTCGGCGGGGGGTGCCAGGGGGCGGCAGCCCCCGGCATAAGCGAAGGCAGAATCCGGGAATCTGCACGAAATCCGTTCGGTGTATTTGACTATACGGCAAAGTCCATCTACCGTATGTTCAGCCGCAAGGGCGGCGTGTTCTTTGACAATCGCAAACCGCAGCCGTTCAGATGGTACCGCCCCGCCGTGGCCCGAGCTTGTCTCGGGCCACTCCGTCGCGCGACCCACAATGAACGTGTCGTTGATGGTCTTGTTCGACTCATGGACTGGTGCGCTGGCATCGGCAACGAGGAGTAACAAGAGCAGCACCGAGCACGGAGCATGGGCATCGTCGCGAAGGGACTTGTTCGTTCACCTGTATAGAGAACAACAGTCAGAGAACGGGGAGTCGTCACGAGTCACCAGGGCGATCTTGGAGGTCGTGGCGGTCCGTTCCCGATCGCCGTGCAGAAACACGGCGGTACCTACATAAGGAGTTCAGCAATGAACCACCCTTTGCGGCGGCGGTTGGAGCCTTTCGGGCTCCCGATTGTTGAGGTGGAGTTCGCTACTCGGGTCTGGAAAGACCCCGAGGTGCGGGCGACCCTCGTTGGTGATCGGCGTCAAATCGTTGATACGGCTCTGCGAATCCTCGAAGAGGCCAAGCAGAACCAGATCGACGGTCGGATCGAGGTGGATGAGCGGCACGCCCGCATCCTGTTGTTGGCCATCGGGGTGACCCAGGCTTGGATGCGCGACTTGTTGTTCTTCCGGTTCGAGGACGACGAGCAGACCTAACTCCCCTTTTTTCGAGATTCACGAATGCTTGCAGTCGGCAAAGCAATTCGAACGTTGAGAGCCCGCAAAGGCGTGAGCCAGAAGGAACTGGCCGAGCGGGCGGACATCACGCCGTCATTCCTCAGCCTCGTTGAGGGCGACCGGCGCGATGCCAGCATCAAAGTCATCGAGCGCATCGCCGCGGCGCTCGACGTGTCCCCGGAAGTCCTCATCTGGGAATCCGTTGAGCTGCCCGACAATCTGCCCGCGCAGGACCGCCGTATGTGCGAGCTTGCCAAGGTCATCGTCCGAGGGGTGTACGCGAATGCGACAAGAGCCGCCGACGATCCGATGCCCGCTTGAACCACGCATCGTGACCGTCCAAAGCCTCGCGGCTCTGGTTGGACTCCCCGTCAACAAACTGGAACGCCTGGTGCTGGATGCGCCCTCACTCTACACGAGTTTCGAGGTGCCGAAGCCCAACGGCAAGACCCGCACCATCCGCCCGCCTGCGCGGCCTCTGCGAGACCTCCAGCGGGCTCTTCTGGACTTGCTTCAAGAGCGCGTGAGGTACCCCCGTTGGATGATGGGCGGTGTACCGAATCGGTCCATCTTCGATCATGCCAAGCCCCACGTCGGCCGGAAAATGGTGGCGACATTCGATGTCAAGGCGTTCTACCCCAGCACCAAGCCCGCGATGGTGCTGGCCGTGCTTGAGCAACTTGGCTTGGGCGATGCTGCGGCAGCTGCCGTGGTTCGGCTTGTGACCAAGGACGATGAGTTGCCGCAGGGCAGCCCGACCAGCGGATTCTTGGCCAATCTCGCGCTCGAACCCGCCGACCGGCGCATCGACGCGCTCTGCCGCAAGCACGGCTTGACCTTCACTCGGTACGTCGATGACATGGCGATCTCCGGTGATGCGGACTTGACCAAGCTTCAAGGCGCAATCATCGACGCGGTGAGAGCGTGCGGCTACGAAGTCGCGCCCGAGAAGATTCGATACATGAGCCGCAACGAGGCCCAGCTGGTCACGAAACTGCGCGTGAACGACAAGATGCGCCCAACGCGGGAGTTCATGGCCGAGGTCAAGGCCGATATCTGGGAATGCTTGACTGCGGGTGCGGCGGTCGTCGCCGCTGAGCGTGGTGTGCAGTTGCACAGTCTGAAAAACAGTCTCAACGGCAAAGTCGGGCACATCCAGGGCGCGGACAGCATCGAGGGTGCAAAACTGCGGCGCAGGCTTTTAGGCGTGGACTGGACGCAGACTGAACCCGCTTCAGTCAACGATCTTGCCTCAACCGTCTGAGTTGCCGATGCCGGGGGCTGCCGCCCCCCGGCACCCCCCGCTTGAATGCGCGGGCGGTTGAGCACCGCGCCTCCGCGCCCGCGCCGGTCGCCCGCTTCCGGGGCGCGGGCCGTGGTACACTGTCCGCACGCGGCCTCTCCCCAGGGAGTCAGCATGTCCGTCCCCAGCCACCTCAACTTCTACATCGACCCTTCCCGCTGCATCGGGTGCCAGGCGTGCGTGCAGGCGTGCACCGAGTGCGACACGCACAAGGGGCACACGATGATCCACCTCGAGTTCATCGACCGCCCGCACACCACGCAGACCGTCCCCGTCATCTGCATGCACTGCGATTCGCCGACGTGCGCCGAGGTCTGCCCGGCGGATGCGATCAAGCGGAGCGCCGACGGCGTGGTGCAGTCGGCCCGCAAGCCGCGGTGCATCGCGTGCAACAACTGCGTGCTGGCGTGCCCGTTCGGCGTGCCCAAGATGCAGGTCGAGTTCGAGCTGATGATGAAGTGCGATATGTGCTACGACCGCTCGTCGGTCGGGCTGAAACCCATGTGCGCGAGCGTCTGCCCGAGCCAGGCGCTGTTCTTCGGCACGCGCGAGGAGATCGAGGCCAAGCGGCCCGGCTCCGTGCCCGTGGACCGCTTCCAGTTCGGCAACCAGACCATCACGACGAAGGTGAAGATGATGGCGCCGCGGAGCGTCGCCGGGAGCAGGCCCGAGCATATTGATGTCACCGCCGCGCTGGAGGAGCACGCCCCGCCGCGCACGGTCTCGCTGGGCGTGCTCAACGGCGCCCACTGATCGCCCGCGATCGAACCAACCATCCGGAGTTCGGCATGGACCCTACCCCTCCCCCGCCCTCTGCGTCCCAACCGCTTCCCCCGCCCCTGCGCGTGCTGACGCCCGACGGCCGCCCGCACGAGGATCAGCCCCAGTGGCGGCGCGACTTCCCGATCGACACCTCGCAGGACAACTACGTCGCCCGGCGCGACTTCACCAAGTTCATGGCGCTCATCAGCGCGTCGTTCGTCGCCGGGCAGGGGTGGATCGCTCTCAAAACGATCAAGGGCAAGGACGGCGGCCCCGGCCCGCGCCCCATCGCCCGCACCGACGAGCTCAGGGTCGGGCAGGCCGCGGTGTTTTCCTACCCCGAAGAGCACGACACGTGCCTGCTCGTCCGCGCCGGCGAGCGCGAGTTCCTCGCCTACAGCAACAAGTGCTCGCACCTCTCGTGCCCGGTACACCCGGACGTTGAGTCCGGGCTGCTGCTCTGCCCGTGCCACCACGGGTCGTTTGATCTGGCCACGGGGCGTCCGCTCGCCGGGCCGCCGCGACGGCCTCTGAGCCGGATCGTGCTGGAGGTGCGCGACGGCACGGTGTACGCGACCGGCGTCGAGGAGCGAACCGTATGAACGGCCCTCTCCCTCCTTCGCATTCCGATCCCCCGGCCAGCGCGGCCCCTCAGCCCGCGCCGCGCCGCCGCGCCGCCGGACAGAACCGCACCGCCATCGTGACGGGCATCCTCTGCATCGTGCTCATCATCGCGCTCATGCAGTTGTGGCTGCTCACCGCGACGATGAACGCGTACCTCGGCGGCGACGCCGCGGTGGTGTGGCCGGCGTACGGGGCGAGCCTGGTCTGCCTGCTGCTGAACATCGGCCTGCTGCGGTACCTCTACCTGCTCGAGAAGCCGCGATGACCACGCAACCGGCCGCGCCGGCGGGGCCCCCCGCGTCGCTGTCCCCTTTCCCCCCCTCCGCCTCGCGCGGCGAGCGGATGCGGTCGCCGCTCGACCGCGCGGCCGCGGGGCTGCACCCCGCGTATTTCTCGCTGGTCATGGCCACGGGCATCGTGTCGCTGGCGGCGTGGATCCACGGGGACGGGCGCGGCGCCCTGGGCGGGCTCGCGAGCGGGATGTTCTGGCTCAACCTCGCGTTCTTCGCGGCGCTGTGGGCGCTCACGCTCATCCGCGCGGCCCGGCACCGCTCGCGGCTGCTGGCCGACGTGGCCGACCACAACAAGAGCGTGGGGTTCTTCACGATGGTCCCCGCCGCGGGCGTGCTGGGCACACAGGCCCTGCTGATCCAAGGGAACGACTCGTTCGCGATGGGGCTCCTGATCGCCGCGGCCGTGCTGTGGGCGGTGCTCACCTACACCATCTTCACGGTGCTCACGGTCAAAGCGGTCAAACCCTCTCTGGCCGACGGGCTCAACGGCGGCTGGCTGCTCAGCGTGGTCGCGACGCAGGCCGTGTCGGTATTGGCCGGCCAGCTCGCGGGCGCGGCCGGCGAAGAGGGGCTCATCGGCCGCGCGGGCAGCGAGGGGCTGCTGTTTGTCGCGCTGGTGGCGTGGCTGCTGGGCGCGATGCTGTATATATGGATCATCTCGCTGATCTTCTACCGCTACACGTTCTTCCCGTTCAAGGCGTCGGACCTCTCGCCGCCGTACTGGATCAACATGGGCGCGATGGCGATCTCGACGCTGGCGGGCGCGACGCTGCTGCTGACGATCAAGCACGGGGGCGGGGGGGGCGGGGCTGGGGGGGGTTGGGCGCTGCTGCGCGACATCTCGCCGTTCATCAAGGGCGCGACGCTGCTGTTCTGGGTCACCGCGACGTGGTGGATCCCGATGCTGGTGATCCTGGGCTTCTGGCGGCACGTGGTCGAGCGCTTCCCGCTGCGCTACGACCCGCTCTACTTCGGCGCGGTGTTCCCCCTGGGGATGTACTCGGTGGCGACGGCCCGGATGGACTCGGCGATGGAACTCCCCGCGTTCATGGGCTCGCTGCCGCCGGCGTTCTTCTACATCTCGCTCGCGGCGTGGGGGCTGGCGGTGGCGGGGATGGTGCACAGCATCGCCGCCAGCGGGCGCGCGGCCCGAGCGTGACCACGCCGCGCCCGTGACTTGCCCGTCCCTCACTCCGCAACGCGACCGTCGCCTCTTCGCCCCAACGGGGCGAAGGGGTGTAGCCACGGGTGGAGCAAGGCCGCTCTGGGCCTTGCGGAACCCGTGGAAGGCGTGACGGAATCACGGCCCGCCCCGGCAGGGGCGGAGGAGGTCATTTCCCCTTATTCTCTGTCGGCGCGGGCCGCGTGTTCGTCACGGGGGGCGCGGTGTTCGGTGCCTTGTTTGGGTTGTTGCTCCCGCCCGCTTTGACCTTGATCGGGACGTGCTCGGCGCGCGGTTGCGGATGCTGCTCAGCCATGTTCGGCCTCCTTGCTCGTGTTCGTGGTGTTCAACAGCCCGTCTTGCCCTGTGACTGTGACGGCTTGGTCTGTGAAACGGGCGGCGGCCCCTTCGGGGCTTGGTTCGGGTTTGTATTCGCGGATCGTGTCTCGATCTTGGGCGGAGGCTGCGCCGGCATCTGCGGTGTTTGCTTGCTCATTGCATGGCTCCTTGTTCGGGATCAACCTGAGCGCTCGCACGTCGGTGAGGCTGTTGATGTAAAGCAGTTCGTCGGCGGGCCACAGAAAATCGTTCCCATCCTTGTCGTACTCGCGCACTTTGGAAAGAACAAGCCCACGCTCGGTGGATGCGATGTCGTGAGACTCAACCCAGCCCGTGAAGGCCGAACGGTCCTTCATCAGGACCATGACCCAACGCGTTCGGGCGCGGAGCATCATGCACCCGTCCCATTCGCTCTCGAAGCCGGACTTGGTGGTAAGCCCCACCTTCTGCGCGAGGCGGAACATCGTCCGGTGGTTGTGTCCCGCGACGATCGTCATCGAGAACACGACGGATAGCACGCACGCGCCGAGAACGCACAAGAGCGAGTTGGCCGAGACGGTCGCCGGGATGCCCTTTTCGGAAGCGTTCAAGAGCGCGACCGGATCGGGCAGCCAGGCGAGATTGTCCCACATGCGGAGCAGCGAGAGAGAAGCGTAAGAAACCGCCGAAAGCAGAATGGCGACGACCGTTCGCCCGGACCATGTAGGCTTAGCCGTGTAGGTGAACGCGCAGAACAGCGCGTGTCCGAGCAAGCCCGGCACGAGAAGCAGCACATACACGGCGATTTGAGGGGTGATCTGCATCGCTTCCATGTTCCCGCCGTAGATGCCCAATAGCCCACCATCGCGGGCTCCATTGTAGAAGCCGAACATGCCGATGCCGGGGGCTGCCGCCCCCCGGCACCCCCCGCCCGATGCCACTCCTCCGCCCCTACCGGGGCGGGTCCGTTGACACGTCACGCCTTCCACGGGTTGCGCGATGCTTCGCATCGCTCCACCCGTGGCTACAGCCCGTCGCCCCGTTGGGGCGGGGAGCGGGGCCGGTGTCGTTACGGCGCGGCCGGTTCTTCCTGGGGATGGAGGTGCCGGAGGAAGGGGCTTCCCCTTCTTCTGGCATCGGCGAACCAGCGACGCCCTGCGCGCAGGGTTCAACGCCCACCGTGCAAGGTTCAACGGTCATCGTTCAAGGTTCAACAACGACCGTGCAAGGTTCAACGGTCGCTGTTGAAGGTTCAACGCTCACCGTTCAAGTGCCAACGGTGGCCGTGCAAGGTTCAACGATGACCGTGCAAGGCTCAACGGTCGCCGTGCAACCCCTTTCTTTGACAATTTTGCCCCTTGCGCCTCAACCCGGCCCCCTTCCGCGTCGATGCACCCCTCGGTTCATCACCGGGCGCACTCTTCAGCGTGAAGGGCCGCGATGCCCGGCAACATTCCTTTCTGGCCCCCCAAAGGGCCAAGGAGCACGCAATGGGCATCGTTCCAAGTACACGTCTGGGCAAGATCGTGTTCTACGAGGCGCACCTCGCGCCGTGGACGACCAACGCGGCCGGCATCGGGCTCACGCCCGCTTCCGTCACCACGCTCTCCACGCTCACCGCGGCAGCCCGCGCCGCGTTCAACGCCGCCGAGTCGGCGCGGCAGGCCGCGCGGGCCGCGACGCAGAACTATTACGACAAGGTCCGGGCCATGCACAACGGCCCCGGCGCGGGCGCCGACATGATCGACACCATCCGCGTGTGGGCCCAGACCAAGAACGACCCCAACATCTACACGCTGGCGCAGATCCCCCCGCCCGCCACGCCCGGCACCACGCCGCCGCCCGGCACGCCGTTCGACTTCGCCGTGGGCCTGTTGCAGAGCGGCGCGCTGGAACTGAAGTGGAAGTGCGCCAACCCCAGCGGCACGCAGGGCACGATCTACGAGGTGCAACGCAGGGTCGGGTCCGGGGCGTTCACGTTCATCGGCGCCACCGGCACGCGCACGTTCATCGACGGCACGCTCGTGAGCGGCGCCGCCCCCGCGACCTACCAGATCACCGCCGCCCGCTCGACGGCGCGCGGCAACCCGGCCCAGTTCACGGTGAACTTCGGGATCGGGGGCGGGGGCGGTGGGTTCACCATTGCGAGCGTCACCGAGGGCGCGGTCGTTTCGCCGTCGGCGGGGATGAAGATGGCGGCGTGAGACGGGTTCGTTCGCTAATGCCAGAGGAAGGGGAAGCCCCTTGGGGGGGCCTCCGGCACCTCCATCCCCAGGAAGACCAAGACGGCCCCGGTTCAGCGATGAGCCGGGGCTTTCTTGTTTCGCTCGTGCCCGGCGGGTGCGGAGCCCCTGTCCCGGCCCTCTGCCACACGGCCGAGAGCGGGCCACGAACCCGTGAAACCCCGGCGCTGTATATCCCTATAAACCTGTCCAGTATTCGACCGGCACGCGGACCTCGTCTCCGGAGCACACCATGCGACGCACGCTCGTCTGGGACCTTCCGACCCGCCTCTTCCACTGGCTCTTTGCCGGGGGCTTCATCGCGGCGGCGGTGATCGCCCTGGGCCTGGGCGAGGACAGCCCGCTGTTCCCCTACCACGGGATCATCGGGCTGGCGCTCGGGCTGATGCTCGTGCTCCGCGTGGCGTGGGGCTTCGTCGGCTCGCGCCACGCGCGGTTCGGCTCCTTCGCGTACGGCCCCGGCGCCGTCGCCGGGTATCTCAAGGGCGTCGTGACCGGGCGCGGCGGGGGGACGTGGGGGGGTGTGGGGGGGCGGTACGCCGGGCACAACCCCGGTTCGGCGTACGCGATCTTCGCCATGCTCGCCCTCATGCTGGGACTGGCGGTGACGGGCGTGATGCTCGGGCGGGGCAACGAGGGTGTCAAGGACGTGCACGAAGTGCTGGTCTACGCGATGATCGCGGTGGTGGGCGCGCACGTGCTGGGCGTGATCCTGCACACGCTGCGTCGCCGCGAGAACCTGACGGCGGGGATGGTGCATGGCCGCAAGGATGTGCCCGAGTCCGAGGGGATCCGCTCCTCGCGTCCGCTGGCGGCGGCGGTTTTCCTGCTCATCACCGGGGCGTGGACCGCGGCGTTGGTCAACGCCTACGACCCGGCGACGCGCTCGACCACGGCCCCGCTGCTGGGCGTGGGCCTGCAACTGGGCGAGGCGGATGAGGGCGGGAACCCCCCGAACGGCGACCGCCACCACGACCGCGACGACGATTGAACGACGGCCTGCGAGCGCGGAGTGAAGCGGGCCCTCGGGCACTTGGACTAAGGTCATCCAGGCGCGATCAACCCGCGCCGCGCCCGCATCTCCTCGCCCACCGCCGTGAGTTCATCCGCCGAGAGGAGCGTGGAGGCGAGCGGGAAGACCTCGGCCTCCTCGGTGTGGATGTGCCCGCGGTAGAGCTCGCGCAGCGAGTCGAGCAACCCCCTGAGTTCCGCGGCCTGCGCGGGCCCGAGCGCGGCCTTGGCCTCGCTGTTCCCGCGCAGCCACACGTCCAGCAGTGCATCGACCCGCGCGTGCATCGCGTCGGCGTGCCGGTGGTCGTCCTGGAGTTGCCAGATCGCCCCGCACGGTTGCGTCTGCGTCTGCGTTTGCGTCTGCGCTGCCGCCGCGGCCTTCATCCGCGGGAAGAGCGACTCTTCCTCGTCGGCGGTGTGCTTGGGCGCGGCGTAGGCGAAATACCGCTTCGCCGTTGACACCGCGTCGGCGGCCTGGGCGTCCAGCGGCCGGTCGGCGTACTCGCGGGCCACACGCTGGAGCAGTTCGAGAAACTTCTCGATCCGCCGGTGGCAGTCGGTCAGCAGGCCGATGGGTTCGTCGAACCCGTGGTCGTGCCCGTGAGAAGCATGGCCGAGGATGTTCAGTGTTCGTGGTGAGGGAGTGGGACCCATGAGGAATAGTATTCGAGCGATGCCGCCAAACGAGGCCGAGGGCCGGGCTTCAACTTCTCCCGACGCGCCGACGCCGCCGCTCAAGCGGCACGCGGCGTTGCAACCCCTCTCCCGCGAACACATGGGGGCCCTCATCCGCGCGCGCGACCTGCAGCGCGCCGCCGACGCCGACATCGCCGCCCGCACGCGGGCTATCGCGGCGTTCCTGGACTCGTGGCGCACCGAGATCCGCGATCACTTCGACGACGAGGAACGCTTGCTCCTGCCGCTGGAAGGCTCACCGCACCTTCGGTCGCTGGGCGTGCGTCTGGTGGACGAGCACCGTGCGATCCGCGGTTTGGCCGCACGATGCGAATGTGCGCCCGTGGCCGTGGCCGCCGAGGCCGACACCGTGCGCCGGCTGGGAACGCTTCTGCACGACCACGTCCGCTGGGAGGAGCGCGAATACTTCGAGACCGTGCAGCGCGAACACCCGGGGGCACTCGAAGCGATGGAGCACGAGGCCGCGGCCATCGAGCGGCGGCGGCCGCACTCGCGCGTGCGATCAACATTGGCATGGCACGAACGGAACGCCGAAGACCAAGGAGCATCACCCATGAGCGACGATCGGTTGCGAACCCCGCCGGTGGAACGATTCGCGGTGGATCACCTCGTCTTCGACCTGCACGCCGAGGCCGCCGCGCTCGAGGCCGAGCAGGCGCCCACGCGCCACGGCCACAGGCAGAAGACGCTCTACAAGTGCCCGGGCCGGACCGTCGCGCTGTTCGTGCTCAACCCGGGCGCGGCCCTGCCCGAGCACGCCGCGGCCGGCGCGGTCACCGTTCAGGCCATCGAGGGCGAGATCGAGGTGGGGAAATTCGGCGGGCACGGGGAGGCCGCGGCGGTCGAGTCGCACCGGTTGTCTCCCGGGCGGCTGCTGGTGATGGCCCCGGGCGTGCGGCACGACGTGCGGGCAAGCGGGCGGGCGGTGTTTCTCTTGCAGGTCTCGCTCACGCCCGACGCCTGAGGCCGGTAACCGTCGGTTTTTTTTCTCAATCGGGAATATTCCGCCACTCAGGCCCGTCTCCTGTGGTCCGCGGCCCCGCGCACGCCCGTGCGCGAGCCGCCGGGTTCCTTCACACGGAGACCGTCCGCATGTCTTTGCACAGTCCCAGCGATCTCACCTCCGCCTCGCACGCCGACGACGCCCTCGACGGCGTTGATCGCCGGGGCTTCCTGTCCTGCATGGCCTGGGTCGGCACCGGCGTCCTGCTGAGCGTGACCGGCGGCGTGGTCGCCTCCACGCGGCTGGGCCCGGCCGGTCCCGGTGTCGCGGCGCCGCCCTCCGCCGACGCGACCGACTTTACTTTCGTCCAGATCAGCGACAGCCACATCGGCTTCGGCAAGGCGCCCAACAAGGACGTGCTCGGCACGCTCGAGCTCGCCATCGCGCGCATCAACGCCCTGCCCAAGCCGCCCGATCTGCTGCTGCACACCGGCGACATCACGCACCTGGCCGACCCCAAGGAGTTCGACACGGTCGAGCAGATCCTCAAGACCGCGAAGGTCGGCCGCCGCCTCTACGTTCCCGGCGAGCACGACCTGACCACCGACGACGGCGTCAAGCCCTACCTCGCCCGCTATGGCGGCAAAGACGTGCTCGGCGACGGGTGGCACAGCTTCACGCACAAGGGCGTGCATTTCGTTGGCCTGGTCAATGTCGTCGACCACGGCGACTCCAGCGGTCTGGGGCTGCTCGGGCGCGCCCAGTTGGAATGGCTCAAGAAGGACCTCTCGACCCTCTCGGCCGAGACGCCCATCGTCGTGTTCGCGCACGTGCCGCTCTGGACGGTCTATGAGAAGTGGGGCTGGGGAACCGCCGACGCCGACACCGCCCTGGGGTTCCTCAAGCGCTTCGGCTCGGTCACCGTGCTCAACGGGCACATCCACCAGGCGCTGCAGAAGGTCGAGGGGAACGTGACCTTTCACACCGCCCGCTCCACCGCGTTCCCGCAGCCCGAGCCCGGCAAGGCCGACAAGCCGGGCCCGATCAAGAACGTCGCCGCCGATCGCCTGCGCGGCACGCTGGGCCTGACCACGGTCAGGTACGTCGAGCGGCCGACCTCGCTGGCGATCATCGACTCCACGCTCGAATGAACGAAAGGAGCCGACGTGGACTTGCCCTTCGTGGCGTGCGTGCTCGCGCTCCAGCTCTCGGCCGCGCCCCAAGCCGATCCCGGTGTCCCGAGGCCCGGCGAGAACCCGCTCGCGCGGGCCGCCCTCGGCGCCTTCGCCGCCAAGTGCGTTCAGTGCCACGGCCCGCAGGTAGCGCACCCGCGCGCGGCGTTCGGCTACGTGACCGACCTCAAACGGCTCGTGACCAACGGCAAATACATCGTCCCCGGCGATCTCGTCAAGTCGGAGTTGTGGAGTGAGATCGCCGAGGGCGACATGCCCCCGGACGAGGCCCGCAACGGGCCGCTCGATCCAGCCCAGGTGCAGGCCGTGCGGGAATGGATCCTTGCCGGCGCGCCGGTCTTGGATCAAGACGTGCCGTTCCCCGAAACGCCGGCGCTCGCACCCACGGCCATGGCCGCGGACCCGCTGGCTCCTCCGCGACCACCGGCGGTGCATCCCGAACGACCCACCCCTCGCTCCACGCCGCTGCTCACGCTCATCGGCCGCCTCCACGTCGTTGTGGTCCACTTCCCCATCGCCCTGATCATCACCGCCGCGTTCACCGAGGCCGTCCGCACGCTTCGCGGGATCGGCGCGCCTTCGCCCAGCGCTCGACTCTGCCTCATCGTGGGCGCCCCCGCTTCCGTCGTCACCGCCGCGCTGGGCTGGGTCCACGCCGGGGAGAGGTTCCCCGGCCCGATGGGCAACCCCTTCAGCATCGCCGGCATCCACCGCTGGATCGGCATCGCCGCGGCCTGTGTCGCGTGTGCGGCGATGGTCCTCATGGAGCACGACGCCCGGCGCCGGCGAGGGGCCGTCGCGCCGCGATTCGTGCTGGCTCTCGCCGCGCTGCTCGTGGCGATCGCCGGGCACTTCGGCGGCTTGCTCACCCACGGCGCCGATTTCCTCACCCCCTGAGCCCACCCATGCCCCGCTACCGGCCATATGCACGTCGGGTTCACCCCAAGGCGCTCACTCCTTATGATGAGCCCCCGTCCGCATCCCCATCTATTCGCCAGCAGGACGCGAACGGCCCGAGCGCCCACGCATTGACCAACAGTGCCCCGATCCCCACCTTCGGCGATGCGGTGCTCGCACACCTGGATTCAGGGTTCAACCTGGCCCTGTGGATCCTGCGCGATGAACACCTGGCGGCCGACGCCGTGCAGGAAGCATCGCTCAAGGCCTGGCGGGCGTACGGGCAGTTCCGCGGCGGCGACAGCAAGTCATGGTTCCTGGCGGTGGTCCGAACCTGCGCCATCGATTGCGCCCGTCGCAGCGGGCGCGAGCACCTGTTGGGTGGTGTCGAGCCGGCGACCACGGCCACCGACCTCCCGCTCCCTGCGCTGCTGGACCATGAACGGGGAGCGATCATCCACCAAGCCGTGTGGTCTTTGCCCGGCCCGTTGCGAGAAGTCCTTGTGTTGCGCGAGATCGAGGGCATGAGTTACGCCCAGATCGCCGTCGCGCTCGATATCCCACCCGGAACGGTGATGTCGCGAATCTCCAGGGCCCGCGACGCCGCGGCCGCGGCGCTGCGGGCCCGCATGTCGGAAGGATCGTCCCATGGAGTGCCGTGACGTGTCAACCTGGCTTGACGCCTACATCGATCTGGAGCTCGAGCCCGAGCAGGCGGCCGGCCTGGTCGCGCACATCCGCCAATGCCCCAAGTGCGCCGCTTCCGTTCAGGAGCGCCAGCGCCTGCGCTCCATGCTGACCGTGGGGATGCAGCGGCACGCCGCCCCCGCGCCGCTGATCGACGCTGTCCGGAGCGATGTGAAGAACGCCCGACCGGCCAATGCCACCCTGCGCGTACCGCGATGGTCATGGGCCTCGTTGGCCGCCACGTTGCTGCTCGCCGGTGTTCTCATCGGGCTTCTGGCGCCTCAAGTGCGTCGATCCACGAACGCCAGCAGCATTGTTCAGGCGGCCATCTCCTCCCACATCCGTTCGCTCATGGCCGACCACCTAGAGGATGTTGCTTCCACGGATCAACACACCGTCAAGCCGTGGTTCGCGGGCAGGCTCGATTTTTCCCCCCGCGTTGTGGACTTCGCGTCCCAGGGCTTTCCCCTTGTCGGCGGTCGCCTCGACTACATTGACGACCGCCCCGCCGCCGCCCTCGTGTATAAACGCCGCGCTCACACCATCAACCTCTTTTCCTGCCTCGATCCCGCGGCCGGAGATTCCCCGCCAAAGCCCTTTAGTGATCGCGGGTTTCACGCTCTCGCCTGGACCGAGCCCGGCCTGCGTTTCTGTCTCGTCTCCGACGTGAACGTCGATGACCTGGCGCAACTGGCCGGCCTGGTCCGCGCGGCACGCGCCGGCGGCACGCCTTCGCCCAGTGATTCCCCGCCCTGATCGCGAACACCGTTCGTGCGAGCCGCACCGCCGTCGCTGCGTGTTCGGCGCGGGCGTAGCATGACAGCACGGAGTGAGGCCGATGGGCGAAATGCCCTTGACTATCTGGACGATCGGACACTCGACGCGGACGATCGAGGCGTTCGTCGGGCTGCTCGCGGCGCACGGGATCGGCGCGGTGGCGGACGTGCGCCGGTTCCCGGGATCGCGGAAGTATCCGCAGTTCAACGCGGGGGCGCTGCGGGGCTCGCTGGACGCGGCCGGGATCGAGTACGCGCCGTTTCCGGAGCTGGGCGGGCGGCGGCGGGTGCGCCCCGACTCGCACAACACGGTGTGGAGGAACGAGTCGTTCCGCGGGTACGCGGACTACATGGAGACGGCCGAGTTCGGCGCGGGGATCGATCGCCTGCTCGTGCTGGCTCGGCGGAAGCCGACGGCGATCATGTGCGCCGAGGCGGTGTGGTGGCGGTGCCACCGGTCCATGATCGCGGATTACCTCATGGCCTCGGGGGTGCTGGTGCTGCACATCACCGACAAACCGGATGCGGAGCCGCACCCGTACACGTCGGCCGCGCACGTCGAGAACGGCGTGCTTTCGTACGGCGCGGCGGAGCGAGCCGAAGAAAACAGATCGGGCGGGGGCAAGGGAGACACGCCGGAGAGGTCTCGGAAAGGAGTCAAGGCCGTGGCCAGCAAGCTCAAGGTCGGCGACCATGTGGCGTGGAACTCGGAGGCCGGGCGCGTGAGCGGCACGATCATCAAGGTCCACACACGGGACTTTGACTACAAAGGGCACACGCACCACGCCAGCAAGGACGACCCGCAGTACGAGATCAAGAGCGACAAGACCGACCACATCGCGGCCCACAAGGGCTCGGCGCTGACCAAGACGCGGGGATGATCGCACGGGCAGCCCGTGGCGCGGCCGTTACCGGGTTCGCCCGCTCAATGCTTCGACAACACCACGTGCATCGCGCGCGGCGTGGTCGCTTGCTCGACAACCTTGAAGCCCAGCCCCGGCAGGTCGATCCCGGAGAACGGGGCCTCGCCCCGCCCGAGGATCGCCGGCGAGACAACCAGGTGCATCTCATCGATGGCGTTGATGGCCAGGTACTGACGGACGGTCGATGCACCGCCGCCGATCTTGACGTCCTTCTTGTCTGCCGCGGCCTTCGCCCGACGCAGGGCCGATTCAACGCCGTCGGTGACGAAGTGGAAAGTTGTTCCGCCCTCCATCTCGATGCTCTCGCGAGCGTGGTGCGTGAGCACGAACGTCGGCGCGTGGTACGGCGGGTTCTTGCCCCACCAGCCCTTCCACTCATCGTCGGGCCACGGACCCCGCACCGGCCCGAACATGTTGCGTCCGATGATGAACGCACCGAAGTTCTCCATCGAGCGCACCGCAAAGTCGTCGTCGAGGCCGGGCTCGCCACCGTCCTGCCCGTGCATCGCACGGAAGCATCTGGTCGGAAAGAACCACTGGAACACACCAAAGCCGCCGCGCCCGAGCGGGTTGTCGAGCGACTGGTCCGGCCCCGCCGCAAACCCGTCGATGGAAAGGGAGTACCCGGCAACGCGGACCTTGGACATGCCGACACAATAGCGCACGCAGTCAAATCCGCAGGGCGTCCGGAGCGCAAGCTCGCGTGAGCCACAGCCGCCCATCCATCACCACCCGACCCGCCCGTCCCCGACGGGTGAGCTGCCACCCGCACCACCCACACGCAATCAAAACGCCCGTCACCACCCGACCCAGCAACACGCCAGAAACCCGAAACGCCGGGAGCATCCCGCTCGAGCCACCCGCTCACAACCACACCCACGCAACCGCCACCTCTCCGTCCAATAAAGTATATGCAGGGCTAGAAATCCAGTATTCCATGCCTACGCTCACCGAAGAGGCCGCCAACCACGGCCTGCCCAGCGTTTGTTTAGGAGAAACCACATGGCGATTGACGTACAGACCACGATCGGTCAGATGGTGACCGAGAATCCCGCGAGGGCCCGGGTGTTCGAGCGGTTGGGGATCGACTACTGCTGTGGCGGGCGGCTCACGCTCCAGGCCGCGTGCGCAGCCAAAAAGTTGGACGCCGGGCGCGTGCTCGACGAGTTGCGGGAGGCCGACGCCGCCGGCGGCGAAGAGCCCGTGATCGACTGGGAGGCTCAGGGCGCCGGCGCGCTCGCCGACCACATCGAGCGGGTTCACCACGACTACCTCAAGCGAGAGCTCCCGCGGCTGGCCGCGATGACCACGAAGGTGGCCGCGGTGCACGGCGGCAGGCACGCCTCGCTCATCGAGCTGCGCGACGTCTACGCGGCGTTCGCCGGCGACATGGTCGAGCACATGATGAAGGAAGAGCGGGCGCTGTTCCCGTGGATCCGGGCCTTGGCGTCCGGGCAGGCGCCGGGAGGCAAGAGCGGGGTGGGGGGAGCGCCGACAGGCATCGAAAACCCGGTGCGGGTGATGATGGCCGAGCACGAAGACTCCGGCGAGGCCCTCGAAAAGATGCGGGAACTCACCGACGGCTACACGCCCCCGATGGACGCCTGCAACACCTACCGCGCGATGCTGCAGGGCCTGTCGCAGCTCGAGATCGACACCCACGTGCACGTCCACAAGGAAAACAGCATCCTCTTCCCGATGGCGGTGAGGCTGGAAGAAGCCCGGAGCGCGGGAACGCGCTGAGGCCGCTGCCCCGCCGCGCGTGCAACGGTTCAAGATCGAGGTGAGCCGACCGGCCGCGACATGCGCGTGCGTTCAGCGATCGCGAGCCGCTTCCGCCCGTGCGTCCAGTTCAGCGAGCGTGAACCGCACGCTCATGATCCACGGCTTGTCGCCGGCCGTCCACGTGCCGTAGGTCGTGGCCACGAGCGTGCCGTCCTTGATCGACGCCAGACCCGCGTAGCCGCAGTCCCACGGGGTCAGATTGTCCTTGAGCCGCACGAGGTATTCACCCGCACCCGAGCGTGTTCCCGGTTCGAGCGGCCTCGCTCCCGGCGCGAGTCGCGCCAGAGCGTCCCACGATCCGACCCACGCGACCCAATCGCCCGCCCACGGGTCGCCCTTCACCGCGCACCGGAACGTCACGACCAGTCGGCCATCTCTGGAGTACGACGCGATGTGCCGGTCGCCGGTGAGGCATTCGGGGAGCTCGACCGGCGCGGACCAGGTCGCGGCCTCGTCCCTGCTGAACATAACGTGCGAGTGCTTCACGCGCCGGTTTTCGCGCAGCAGCAGCGCGATGGTCCCGCCATCGGGCGACACGACCACGCCCGGCTCGCAGAGGTGGATGTCCGACCCGCTCCAGATCGCCCGCGGAGCCGACCACGTCGCGCCCCGATCGGCCGTGTCCGTCTGGTACAGCGTGAACGTACCCGTACCCTTCCCCCCTCCCCACCCTCCCCCGCCCGCGCCGAAATACCGCCCGTCGTCGTGGAAGAAAGCGGCGAACTTCCCGTCGCCGGTGCCCGCAAGCCCGCCCATCGCCACGATCCCGCCGAAGTCGCCGATGGGCGAGAGCTCGGTCCACGTCCTTCCCCCGTCGGCGGACCTCGCCGCGCGGATGGGGTAGAGGCCGGAGAAGAGGATGAGCGACTCACCGCGATCGGTCCGGCCCACGCGAAAGAGCGTCGGGGTCTCCAGGCTCGTGGTCCACGACTCAGGCACGGGCAGCCGCCCGGACCAGGTCTTGCCTCCGTCTTCGCTCCGCTTGAGCACGATCGGGCCCTTGCCGTGCCCCTTGGGGTACGCGGCCAGGATTGTCACGCCGTCGTCAAGCAGAACCGTTGAGACGTGACCGAGGTAGACGCCCGCTTCCTTGTCCACCACCGTCTGCCGCGCGGCGTCGCGGTCGAGATCGATCCGCTCGGGTGCCGCGGTGCCGGTCGGGGCGTGGTCGGGCTTGGAAAACGGCTGCCCGGCGCACGCGCAGGCCGTGGTCCATGACGCGACCACGGCGATCACGGTTAGCAATGTGCCACCAACCTCCATGCGGGATCGTACGGGCCCGCCGCCTTTCGCCACGTCCCCCCTGACGCGCCCGTGATGCTCATGGCGGCGAACCCTGCCTCCGCGCCCCCCGCCCCTACCCCCGCCCCAGCCGCAACTCCCACTCCCCCCCCCGATCCTCGCCCCCCCGAGCACGCCGTGGGCGCAGGCGCCTACGCGCAGTACCATGCCCGCACGCACAACGCCGGAGACCACTATGCGAAGTCGCATCGTTCGAGGGTCCTTGCTGATGATGGCGGTGGTCATGATGACGTCGCTCGTCGGGTGCACGGCAGGACCCAGCCCTTCGGCCCGGGCCGTGCTGAACGCGCCCGCCTCCGGTTTCATCGCCGTGGAGGGCGGGCGCGTGTGGTACTCGGTGCGCGGCACGGGCACGCGCACGCCGCTGCTCGTGCTCCACGGCGGGCCGGGCATTCCGCACGATTACCTCGAAAACCTGGAGCTGCTGGGCGACGAGCGGCCGGTGATTTTCTATGACCAGCTCGGCTGCGGCCGATCGGATCGGCCCGACAACCCCTCTCTGTGGACGCGCGAGCGATTCGCACGCGAAGTCGGCCAGGTGCGAGCGGCCCTCGGCCTGGACGAGGTCATCCTCTACGGCCACTCGTGGGGCAGCCTGCTTGCGGTCGACTACCTTTCCGGGCTGGGCGGATCGACGCCGAAGGGTGTGCGCGGCGTGATCCTCGCCGGCCCGGCGCTGAGCATCCCGCGCTGGGTTGCCGACTCGCGCGAACTCATCACCGCGCTGGGACCAGACGTCTCGAAGACGATCTTCGATGCCGAGCGCAGCGGCCAGACCGACACCCAGGCCTACAAGGACGCCGCGAGCGTTTTCTACCACCGCTACGTCTGCCGGCTCGATCCGTGGCCCGAGCCGCTCGACCGCGCGATGGCCGGGATGGGCGTGGCGGTGAACGGAGCCATGAGCGGGCCGAGTGAGTTCACCGTGACTGGTTCGCTCAGATCGGTCGATGTCACGCCGGAGTTGCGTGCCGTGCGGCAGCCGATCCTGTTCATCTGCGGCGAACACGACGAGGCGACGCCCGAAGCGACACGGTACTACGCCGGTTTGGCGCCCAGCGCCGGCATCGTGGTCATCCCGAACGCGTCGCACGTCGCCAACTACGACCAGCCCGGGGCGTACATGGCCGCTCTGCGAGCGTGGTTCAGGAAGATGAAGTTCTAATCCGGACGCCGCAACGGGTCATTCGGCTGTGGAAGCGACTCCGCCCGAACTTCCATCAAATAGCTCGTCAGCTTCCGCACCCTCCCCTCCCGCATCTCGAACACGTCGCAGAACACGACGCTCAGCGTCCCCCCGTCGCGCCGCGCGGCCCGCACCGCACCCTCCGCGACCACGATGTCTCCCTCTTCGACCACGCGCGTGACGCGGATGTCCGGGTGGCCGACGAACGCCTCGTTCTCGATCTGGCCGTCAAACTCGACCTTGCCCCGCGTGTGGAACGCGCCGGGAATGACCCATTCCACGTCGTCGGTCAGGCACGCGAGGATCGCGCCATGGTCGGTCCGGCGGAACGCCTCCATATAGCGGTCGATGGTCTGCTTGTTGGCGGTCACGGCGAAGGGTCCTCGATTTATCCCGGCTTCCGAGCGCCCCGTTCTCGGCTCGGTGGCCCGCAGCGTAGGCGACACCGGCTCCGGACTGAGCGCGAGGTTGGGGGCGCGGGGCGGATTACCCCGGCGGTACGAATCTCCCCGCGCCCTCTGAACGTTCAACCGCGTTGGCCGGCCACGGTGCACGCCCGAGGCTTGGCACGCGGATTGCCAATGGATTGGGTATCCCCTCAACACGGAGACACTTCGCCATGACCACCGCTACCGCCGCCCCCACACCCAAGGTCGAATCCACACCGTCACGCCACTCGCTCACGCCGCACAACGAGCACCCCAAGCTCTTCAAGCGCGTGCAGGAGCAGATGAACACCGCGGCCGACGCGATCTCATTGGCGCCGGAGGTCCGCAAGATCCTCGCCGCGCCCGCGTGCGAGGTCGCCGTGAACTTCCCCGTGAAGATGGACGATGGGCGGGTCGAGATGTTCTCCGGCTACCGCGTGCAGCACAACAACGTGCTCGGCCCGTTCAAGGGCGGCATCCGATATCACCCCGACGTGAGCCTCGACGAGGTGCGCGCCCTCGCGGCGTGGATGACGATCAAGTGCGCGCTGGTCGATATTCCCTTCGGGGGCGGCAAGGGTGGAGTTCAGGTCGATCCCGCGATGCTCAGCCGACGCGAGGTCGAGCGCATGACGCGCCGGTTCGTCTACGCGCTGGGCGCCAACATCGGACCGGGCTACGACGTGCCCGCGCCCGACGTCAACACCGACGCCCGAACGATGGCCTGGATCGTCGACACCTACGCGGCCACCATGCCGCCGCAGGAGCGATACCGCGCCCTCGCCGTCGTCACCGGCAAGCCCGTGAGCGCGGGCGGCTCGGTCGGGCGCGAGAAGGCCACGGGGCAAGGCGTCGTCGACCTCATCGAGATGTGGGCCGCGGATCACAAGGTGAACGTGGGCGGACTCACCTACACCGTTCAAGGCTTCGGCAAGGTCGGCTCCTGGGCCGCTCGCATCCTCAAGGGCAAGGGCGCGAAACTGATGGCCGCGCAGGACGTGACCGGCGCGATCAAGGCGCCGACCCCCGCGGGCCTCGACGCCGACTCGCTCGCCGAGCACGTCAAGAAGACCGGCGGCGTCGCGGGCTTCGCCGGAGCGGAAGCGATCTCTGTGGACGCGTTCTTCGGCGTGAAGGCCGACGTGTTCATCCCCGCCGCGCTTGAGAACCAGGTCACCGGCCAATCCGCACGCCGGCTGAACGTCCGCCTGGTCGCCGAGGGCGCCAACGGTCCCACCACGCCCGAGGGCGACGCCGTGCTCCGCGAACGGAACATCGACGTGCTCCCCGACGTGCTCTGCAACGCGGGCGGCGTGATCGTGTCGTACTTCGAGTGGCTCCAGAACCGCGGCGGCGCGGCCTGGACCGCCGCAGAGGTCGACCAAAAGCTCCGCGAGATCCTCGAGCGGGCCTACGCCCGGGTCAAGGCGATGGTCGGAGAGAAGTCGGTCGACTGGCGCACCGCGGCCTACGCCGTGGCGCTGAGGCGAATCGAGCAGGTCTACGCCGAGCGCGGCATCTTCCCGTGAACCCAGTCAAACCATCCGGCGCGAACCAGCCGCGCCCCCCTCTCCCGCAGGAGAACGCCATGACCGACCGAACCATCCACGTCACGCAGCACGACATGGAGCGGCTGCGCGCACTGATCGATTCTTTCAAGAACAACGCTCGCGGTGACGACCGCGATCGCCCCTACCTCGTGACCCTCGCGGCCGAGCTGGACCGTGCCATCGTCGTCGGCGCCGAAGAAGTCCCGCCGGACGTGGTGACAATGAACTCCCGCATCCGCCTCAAGGACGGCCGCCGCTCGTGGACCATGACCCTCGTGTTCCCCGAGAACGCGGACCCCGAGGAGGACCGCCTCTCCGTGCTCGCACCGTTAGGCGCGGCGATTCTCGGCTGCCGCGTGGGCCAGCAAGTCACATTCCGCGTCCCCGGCGGCGCGGAACGCTCCTGCGAGATCCTCAGCGTGCTCTACCAGCCTGAGGCCGCGGGCGACCTGCACCTCTAGCCCCGCCGGATTTTCTCGGTCGATCCAATCCGCCAACCACTCCCGCTTGGGCGTGCCCGGCACGCGAGGAGTCCGCCATGAGCACCCAGCCCATCGTCAACTCGCTGGACCATTCCCGCCTGCGCCCGCTGCTCGAGTGCGGCGGCGGCTGTATCGACGCCGCGGTGTTGCGGCTCCGCTCGCTCTTTGAGAGCGCCCGCAAGGTCGATCCGCGCCGCGTCCCGCACGACGTGGTCACGATGAACTCGCGCGTGCAGGTTCTGCACGCCGGCGACGAGTCGCCGGAGACCTACGAGTTGTCATACCCGAACGCGGAAGCCGGGCTGTCGGTTCTTTCGCCGCTGGGCGCGGCCCTGCTGGGCGCGCGAGAGGGCGAGAGCGTCGCCTGCGCCGGCGGCCGCGTGTCGCGCCGAGTCAAGGTCGAGCGGATCGAGTACCAGCCCGAGCGCGAGCGGCACTTCGATCGGTGAGCACACCTCAACCACCCGTGGAGGAACACCATGCCCCCAAGAGTGATCGAACTGCCCATCCACATCAAGCCCGGCAACCTCCAGTCCAGCCCCGCCATCGAAGCGTGGGTGCGGCGCAAGCTGTCCGGCGCGACCCGACGCTACGGCGCGAGGATGACCGCCGTCGAGGTCCACTTTGAGGACGTGAACGGACCGAGGCGGGGAGCCCACGATGCCCGCTGCGTGATGGAGGCACGGGTCAACGGACGCGATCCCCTCGCCGTCAGAGCCCGCGCCCGCGATCTGTACGGAGCGATAGACGCCGCGGCACGAAAGCTCGAAGCAGCTCTCGGCAGAGCGGTCTCGCGGATCGACACACGGGCACGCCGACGGTTCCGACGCGGTCGGGAACAGGCGTCCGACGCACCTGCCCCCGCGAGCGCGATCTCGCGCGGGTCGAGCGGCACCGCCGCGACCTCCCGGGCCGGGAAGCGGCGTCGAACACCCGCTGGTTCCGAAGTTCGTGGCGTGATCATCGCGGGGTACGGCCCCGTGGGTCGCGCGCTGGCCGACCGGCTCACCAAGCTCCGAATTCCCTTCACCGTGGTCGACACCAACCCCGCCACCGCCCGTGCGCAGGAAAACCTAGGCGTCCAAGTGCTCTGCGGCGACGCCACGGACCGTGAGGTTCTCCGCGCGGCCGGCATCGAACGAGCGGCGGCGATCGCGATCACGATCCCCGACGGCGACCAGGCCGTGCGGGCCTGCGCCGTGGCCCGCGACCTGTCGATGCACGTGCACATCGCCGCCCGCACGACGTTCCTCAGCCAGGGCCTGGGTGCGCTGCGGGCCGGGGCGAACTCGATCACCGTCGAGGAGGTCGCGACGGCCGAGGCGATGGCGCACGAGGTCACACGCCGGTTGACCGCCCGGCCCCCGCGGCCCATCGGGAAGCGAGCGCCGGCACGGAGGAAGTCGGTTTGATTCATCGAGTCGAGAACACCATCGCCAGGGGTGACCACGTCGGGCTGCTCAGCAGGAACATCACAAGGCCGGCGCCTCGGCCGTGAGACCGAGAGCCACGGAGTGCATCGCATGGACAACTTCAAGTCGATCTTGGTTGCCGTCGATTTCTCGGCTTGCTCGGAGGCCGCGTTCAAGGAAGCGTCGCGACTGGCCGGCTGCAACCGGGCCACGCTGCGGGCCGTTCACGCCGTCGCGCTTCCGACCTTCGACCCGACGCCGCACCCACTGTACCCGTTCCCCCTGCCCACCCGGACCGACTTGATCACGGACGCGAGGGACGAATGGGCCCGTTTCGCGGAGCGAACGCACGCGGGCCCGGAAGTCTCCTGCGACATCGAGATCGGCAATCCCCGCGAGGTCATCCTCGGGGCCGTCACCCGCGCTAAAGCCGATCTGCTCGTGCTGGGGTCGCACAGCGAGTTCGACGAGCACAAGGTCCTCGGCCCCATCGCCGCGTCGTGCGTGCAGCGGGCCCGGACCAACGTGCTGCTGGTGCGTGCGCGGCACGCCGGCCCGTTCAAGAGCGTCGTGGCCTGCCTGGATTTCACCGAAACGTCCACGCTCGCGATCCGGCAGGCGATCCGAGTCGCCGCGCAGGATGGCGCCGCCCTGAACGTGCTGCACGTGTACGACGATCCGTGGAGCGGCCTTGCGCCGCCATCGGGCGTCAGGATCAACATGCCCGATTTCAAGGCGCAGTTCGCCCGGGCCGTTGAACAGCGCGTGCGGGAGTTCTGCACGCCCTTCACGCACGAACTCAACGCGTTGAAGGCATCGTTCCACTGCATCGAATCCGAGTGGCGGGCCGGCGGGTACGGGCACGCGATCGTCCGATTCATCAAGGACCACGGGTGCGACCTCGCGACGCTCGGCACCCGCGACCGCTGGAATGTGCGGGACATGATCTTCGGGGCGACGGCCGAACGGGTGGTGCGCGGGGCACGCTGCTCGATCCTGGCGGTCAAGCCGGACCGCCCCGATTGAGAGGCGGGTCGCCCGCCCATGATTCGCGGCCACGGGCCGGCAGAGCCGTCGTTGGCCTCCGGGGGCAGTACGCTTCACCCATGACTTGGGACATCCTCCTCGGCTGCGTCGTCATCATCCTCGCCCGCATCGGCGACGTCTCCCTCGGCACCATGCGCACGGTCGCCGTCGTGAGCGGGCACAGGGGCCTGGCCTGGCTCTTCGGCCTCGCCGAGATGACCATCTGGGTGTTCGTGGTGTCCGCGGTCATCACGAACATCCGTTCCGAGCCGGTGTACGGCGTCGCCTTCGCCATCGGGGCCGCGACGGGCAACTACGTGGGCGTCTCGATGCAGCGGTGGCTCCCCTTCGGCAGCCAGACCATCCGCATCTTCACGCGCCGCGGCCCGGACCTGTTCGAGGCTTTGCGTGCCAGGGGCTTCGTAGTGACCGAGTTCACG
Source organism: uncultured Phycisphaeraceae bacterium (assembly GCA_964630785.1). Classification (GTDB taxonomy): domain Bacteria; phylum Planctomycetota; class Phycisphaerae; order Phycisphaerales; family UBA1924; genus JADLCX01. Next base: position 29,117 of record CAZVZG010000009.1, read on the forward strand.
GGCAACGGGCGCGACGGGCCGGTGTCGATGCTCTTTGTCCAGGTGCGCCGGGCGCAGGCGCGCGCCGTCGTGCAGGCCGCGAGGTCGGCCGACCCGGCGTGCTATTACACCATCGACGACATCCGCGTCGCCAGCAGGGCGATCGACGGAGCGACCGCGGCCGCGCCCGTCACGGCCGCCGCCAAATGAGCGTGAATTCACGCCGAAATGCCCGCGTGCCGAGGGAATGCGACCCATCGGGTCGAGCGAGATAGGATGCCCACGTCGCGGAAGCGCCGCCGTCGCTCGTTCGACGGGCCCTGCGTCCCGCCGCGCGAGAACGGAGAGCAACATGTCAGACCTGTTCGACACCCAGACGCTCAAAGCGTTCGCGGCCCAGCGTCGCGATCTCACGCCCGAAGCGGGCGCCGCGTTCCACGACTTCTCCCGCAAGGTCTTCGCCGAAGGCGCGCTCGACGCGAGGACCAAGCAGATCATCGCCGTCGCGGTCGCGCACGTTACGCAGTGCCAGTGGTGCATCCGCGGCCACACCAAGGCCGCGCTGCGCGCGGGCGTCACGCCCAAGCAACTCATGGAAGCGGTGTGGGTGGCCGCCGAGATGCGGGCCGGCGCGTCGTACGCGCACTCGAACGTCATGCTCGACGCGATCAAGGAGGCCGAGCACGGGCACAACGAGTGACCGCCCGTCGGGCACAGGCCATCAGACCGGAGGCTCAACATGATCAGACTCAAACGCGCGTACGAGAAACCCGCCCGGACCGACGGCCAGCGCATCCTGGTCGAAAGGCTCTGGCCGCGCGGCGTATCCAAGGAAGACGCCGCCCTCGACCTGTGGCTCAAGGACGTCGCGCCCAGCCCCGCGCTCCGCAAGTGGTTCGGCCACGACCCCGCGCGCTGGGAGCAGTTCGAGCGCCGGTACTGGAAAGAGCTGGAAGGCCGACCGGAGGAGATCGGCCTGCTCCGCAGCAAGGCCAGGCGCGGCCGTGTCACGCTCATCTACGCCGCGCACGACGAGGAGCACAACGGTGCGCTGGCCCTCAAGAGGTACCTGGAGGGGTGAGGGATGGGGGTTGAGGAAAAGGCGAAGGAGGCCCAGCGCCCGGCGCACCCCGGTGCCGGCGGTCCGTCCGACAACGGGACTCCCGATGCCCCCACGCCCGCCGGCCGCATCGCCGACTGTCCCCGCGTGCGGCTCTCAACGCTTCTGCCGCTGGCCGCTCCGCTGGCGATCGCGGTCGTGGCCGCGTACGTGCAGTGGATGACCGTCGGACTGCCGCCCGTCCCGACCGCTGGGACCCTGGCGGCCGACACAACCGGCCTGCCCCACGGCTTCCCGGAGTGGATCGGGATCACGCACTACGTCAACCTGCTGTTCATGATCCTGCTGGCCCGCAGCGGCCTGCAGGTCCTCATGGACCACCCGCGGCTGTACTGGAATGTTCACTGCACGCCCGGCAGCGAGTGGGCGCGATTCACGCCGGTGAAAGTGCCGCTTGACCGCCTCTACACCGCCAAGGACGACGCCCGCTACCTCAGCCCGTGGGTCGGCCTGCCCGGCGGCCGCCACACGCTGGGCATCGCCCGCCACTGGCACTTCGTCAGCGCGTTGTTCTGGACGCTCAACGGCGCGGTGTACATCACGCTCCTGCTCACCACGACGCACTGGCGGCGGATCGTCCCCACGTCGTGGCAAGTCTTCCCCGACGCCTGGGCCGTGTTCGCCCACTACGCCACGCTCCACCTGCCGCCCGAGCCCGACGGGTACTTCCGGTACAACGCGCTCCAGCAGTTGTCCTACTTCGCGGTGATCTTCATCCTCGCGCCGCTGTCGATCCTGACCGGACCGTCGATGTCGCCCGCGCTGGTCAACCGCTTCCACTGGTACCGCCGGCTGCCCGGCAACCGCCAGGTCGGCCGCTCGATCCACTTCCTGCTCCTGTGCGCGTACGTGCTCTTCGTCGTCGCGCACGTCTCGATGGTGTTCATCACCGGCTTTGCCCGGAACATGAACCACATCGTCATCAACGCCGACACACTCGTGCCGTTCGGCATGTACATCGGGCTGGTCGGGCTGGTGATCCTGTTCCTGCTCAACGTGATGGCCAACTGGGCGAGCTGGCTGTACCCGAGGGCGATCCAGCGCATCGGCGACGCGATCGTCAACCCGGTTCTGCGGCTGCTGCTGTCGCGCCACGCGCCCCGGGCCGAGTACCGGCCCCAGGACATCTCGCCGTTCCTGTGGCCCAACGGGAAACTCCCGACGGGCGACGACTGGGAACAGCTCGTGGCGGGGGATTTCCGCGGCCACCGCCTGAAGATCGGCGGCGAGGTCGAGAACCCTGTCGAACTCTCGCTGGATGAGCTCCGTGCATTGCCCAAACGCTCCCAGATCACCCTGCACCACTGCATCCAGGGCTGGTCGGGCATCGCCCAATGGTCCGGCGTGCCCATGACCGAGATCATCCGGCTCGTGCGTCCCAAGCCGAACGTCAAGGCCGTGGTGTTCTACTCCTTCGGCGAGGGGCTCGAGGGCGGGCAGTACTACGACAGCCACACGATCGAGAACGTCCGCCACCCGCAGACGCTTCTGGCCTACGAAATGAACTCCAAGCCCCTGAGCATCGTCCACGGCGCGCCGCTGCGGCTGCGGGTCGAGAACCAACTGGGCTTCAAGATGGTCAAGTGGCTCAGCGCGATCGAGTTTGTGCAGGACTACCGCCGCGTGCGCGGCGGCGAGGGCGGCTACAACTCCGACCACGAGTTCTTCGACACGATGGCGGACATCTGACCACGGGAGCAAACGCGAGAGGGATCGACCCGGGCGGGCGCGATCATCGCGATCCCGGCCTTTCCCCTGCGCCTCTGAGCAAGTCCAAGTTCCGTCCCCCGTCGGGGCCTTGTGTCGCGTTGTGGCGGCCCGCTCGCGATAGGTGACACGATGCCGGACCGCCTCGAACTCGACTACGACCTGACACGGGACGATTGGCTCGCGGTCAACGACGCCGGCATGAAAGAGAGCCCGGAGTGGGCCGCGGCGGCCGCCACGCACCGCCGCACCACGCGACGCCAGGCGTTGTGGGCGGCGCCGGTGTGCGTGATCGGCGCGGCCGTGCTCATCGGGCGCGGCGAGGGCACTCAGGGCATGTACGTTGAAGAGGCCTTGCTCGGGGCGTGCTTCGCGGCGTTCCCGTATTTCTCGCTCCCTCGTCTGAGCACGGTCGAGAGCGTCAAGGCCGCGGAGGCCAGGAAGATCCGACAGATGGATTTCGCGCCGTTCGTCGGCCACTTCTCCATCACGATGGACGAGTTGGGCGTACACGTCCGCTCGCCCAATCGGGAGTTCAGGCTCTCGTGGCAGGCCGTGGCCCCGACGTCTGCGGGCGGCTTCGTGGTGTTCCAGCACGGCGGCCGGGACGGAACCATCATCCTGCCCCGGGCGTTCGCTTCGCCGGAAGCGGCGGCGGAGTTTCTCGAGACGGCGCGCCGCTGGTGGCAATCGGCCCAACTCCCCCACGCCGAGCGACTCGCGCGATACCTCGCGGACCGTGACGACATCGCCTGCCCGCAGTGCGGCTACAACCTCCGTGGCATCCGCGGCGAGGCGTGCCCGGAGTGCGGACGGGCGATCCGGCTGGAGGAGTTGGTCGATCCGACGGGAGAACGGGCCGCGAGAGCCTCCGCCGAATGATGCTGGCCGCTCGGCCCGGCAGTGGACCACGCGGGCTACTTGGCCGATGGCGGGACGGTCGCGGCTTCGGGCGGTGGTGTGAAGCTGGTGAACGCCTTGCCGTCGTAGCGGCATACCCCGGCGTCCGCGCTTCCGAACCAGATGTTCCGGGCCTTGTCCTCCAGCATCGCATACACGGTCGCGCTGGCCAGGCCGTCGGCCCGCGTGAACTTCTTGAAAGTCCGGCCGTCGTACCTGCTCGCGCCGCCCAGATTCGGCCCTCCGGGGTGCCCGAACCAGATGTTCCCCGCGCGGTCAACGATCAACGACCCGACGAAGTTGTCGAGCAACCCGTCCGCGGCCGTGAACGCGGTCACGCCCTTGCCGTCGTAACGGAACGCGCCCCGCTCGCCGCCGAACCAGAGGTTGCCGGCGTGGTCGAGCGCGGCCGCGCGGGTGTTGGTGAGCGGCGAGCCGGCGGCGTCGGTGAGCGCGGCGAACGCCTTGCCGTCGTAGGAGCAGACGCCGCCCCGCGTGCCGAACCACATGCGACCGGTGGCGTCCTGGACGATCGCGTTGACTTCGTTGTGAGCGAGGCCGTCCCGAGTGGTGAGGGTGGTCGCGTGCCGACCGTCGAAGCGCGTGACGCCGGCGGAGGTGCCGAGCCAGACGTTCGCGTCGCGGTCCTCGAAGAGGCAGTACACGTCGTTGCTCGCGAGCCCCTCACCCTCGGTCAGCCTCGCGAACACCTTGCCGTCGTAGCGGGTCGCGCCGGCGGTGATGGAACCGAACCACATCACGCCCGAGCGGGTCTCCATCACCGAAAACACCCGCCGCCTTTCCAGACCGACCTCCGCGCCGAGGTTGGTGAACGTCTTGCCGTCATAGCGGATCGGCCCGCCGAAGGTCGCGAACCAGATGTTGCCGGCGCGATCCTCCTGGATCCCGCGGACGATCACCCGGGGCATGGTGGGCGTCATCTTGGCCGGGATCGGGGTGAAGTAGGGATCGAGCATCGCCGTGGGGCTGAGCGGTCCGGGCGCAACGGCCTGGGCTGCTGCGGTGTGCGTGGAGACGGGAACCCCCGCCAACGCCGCTGCAAGCGGGAAAAGGATTGACGGCACGGCCGAGCGGGCGGTGGTCATGGCGGCCTCCGCGACAAGCATAAGGCCCCCGCCACGGCCGAACCGGCACGGCGGGGACGGCGGCTTGACCATGATGCTTCGGAGTCCATAGCATCTGCTGCGCATGCCCGAGTCTCGGCGCACACCCCAGCCCCCCGACCAGACCGCCGAGCGCATCGTCGCCGGGCTCTCCAAGATCGCGCTGGCCTTCAGGCACGCGCAATGGACCGCCTCGGGCCGGAGCGGGCTCACGCCCACGCAGTCGCAGATCCTCTCGATCGTCGCGGCGGGCCCACCGGGAAATCCGGGTCAGCCGGCGACGATGGGCGTCAAGGCCGTCGCCGAGCACCTGGCCGTCACCGTGGCGACCGCCAGCGAGGCCGTGGGCACGCTGGTGGACAAGGGCCTGCTCCGCAAGCGGCCCGACGCGACCGATGGACGCGCGGTCGTGCTCACGCTCACGGTGCGCGGCAAGCGCGAGGCCGCGAGCGCGGCGGCGGGTGGGGAGGGTGGGAGCGGCTGGACCTCGGCCATCGTCGCGGCCGTGGGGGACATGCCCGGGGCCGAGCGGAGCCTGCTGCTGCGCGGCCTGGTGGGTATGGTGCGCTCGATGCAGGCGCGGGGCATGGTGCCCACGTCGCGGATGTGCGTCGAGTGCACCCACTTCCGGCCCAACGAATACCCGGGCAAGCCCAAGTCGCACCACTGCCTGTACATCGACGGACCCATCGGCGACGCCGACCTGCGCATCGACTGCGCCGAGATGCAGCCCGCCGGAGCGCCGGAGCGCGAGCGTTTGTGGGAGGTGTTTGTCAACGGTCAACCGCTGGATCGTCACGGTCCGGGGCGCGCGCGGCCCGGCACCCGCAAGAGCACATCACGCCGCGCGGTTCACAAGCCATCCAAAGGAGCATCGTCATGAGCACCAAGGCCACGTTCTATCACGCGGGTTGCCCGGTCTGTGTCGCGGCCGAGCGAACCGTCGCCGAGGGGCTGGACCACGCCAAGTACGACGTCGAGATCGTCCACCTGGGCCAGCAGAAGGGACGCGTCGCCGAGGCCGAGCGCGCGGGGGTGAAGTCGGTGCCCGCGCTGGTGATCGGCAACCAGGCCTTTCACATCAACCACGGGGCGGATTTGTCGGTGTTGAAGAAGTAACTGTCGATTTCGTGCGCAGTTCGCCACAGGCACGGCTTCAAAGCAGGTCGAGCCTGCGGCACATTCACTCTCCGTTCTCGGCCGAGTCTTCGATGCGCCACGCGGCCGACTCGACTCGCGTGTCGGCCGCGAGCGCGCCGGAGATCTTCTCGACGGCGCGGGCGTCGGCCGCGCTGCCCACAAGCTCGGCCGTGATGGTGATGTGAACGGCGTTTCCCGCGTCGCGGCCCTTGGCGCGGTGCATGCTCCGCAGCAACACCGGCCCGTTGCTGACCTGGGCCAGCAGCAAGTCGCGGACCTGGTCGTCGTCGCGCTCGGCGCACACGATCGCGAGTCGATAGATCGCCCGCACCTCGGTGGCGATCCGCTGCTTCTTGTCCACGCCCTTGACCAGCGGGCGCACCAGCGTGTTGGTGAGCAGGATAATCACCGTGCACACCGCGGCCGCCGCGAGCTGGCCCCAACCCGCCAGTGTGCCCACCGCCGCCGAACACCACACCGTCGCGGCTGTGTCCAGCCCCTTGATCGTCGCCCCGTCCTTGAAGATCACGCCCGCGCCCAAGAACCCCACGCCCGTCACCACGGCCGCCGCGACGCGGCTCTGGCTGTCCTCGTGCGGCACGAACGCGCCGATCGTCACAAACGCCGCCGAGCCCAGCGCGACGAGGATGTTGGTCCGCAGGCCGGCCCGCCGCTGGTGAACCTGCCGCTCGAACCCGATGGCCGCGCCCAGCACCGTCGCCATCGCCATGTTGAGCGCAAACTCGAAGAGTTCCATCGCGGTCAGTCTACCGAAAACGCCGCTCGCTCGCGACCGCGAAGATCGCAACCCGTCCACCGCGAGCCGCCCCCGCTCGCACTAGCCCTGCTGCGGCTGGAGTTTCCCCGCCCACTCCGGCGGCCCGTCCGCCTTCCTCACCCGCACCGCGCACGCCTTGAACTCCGGGATCTTCGAGTACGGGTCCTGCGCCGAGATCGTCAACTGGTTGGCGCTCTTGCGTCCCGGCCAGTGGTACGGGATGAACACCGTGTCGGGGCGGATCGTCGTCACGACCATCGCCCGCAGCGTGCAGTCGCCGCGGCGTGACTCGGCCGTCGCCCAGTCGCCGTCCTTGATGCCCAGCGTGTCGGCCAGGCGCGGGTGCATCTCGATCCGCGGCTCGGGGTACTGGTCCACCAGCGGGCCGATCCGGCGGGTCTGCGTCCCCGAGAGGAACTGGCTCACCACGCGCCCGGTGGTCAGGATGAGCGGGTACTCCGCGTCGGTGTCCTCGGTCGGCGGCGAGTAGACCGACACGTTGAACCGGGCCTTGCCGTCGGGGAAGTAGTACGGGCCGGCGCCCCTGGCGATCGGGTTCCACGACCCCGGCTCGAACAGCCGCGGCGTGCCCGGGTGATCGATCGGCTTGCCGTCGGGCGATTCCGAGTAGCACGGCCAGAACACGCCGAACTGCCGCTCGATCTTCTCGTACGTGATCCCGGAATAATCTGCGATGCCGCCCTTGCTGGCGGCTCGCATCTCGTCGAAGATCGCGCGGGGCGAGTCGAACGTGAAGCCCTTGGGTCGGCCCAGGGCCGCGGCGATATCCTGGATGATCTTCCAGTCCTGCCGCGCTTCGCCCGGCGGGTCGATGCACTGGTTGATCTTGATCACCCGCCCCTCGACCTGGGCCACCACGCCCTCGCCCTCTTCCTGCAGCGAGCCCGGCAGCACGACGTCGGCGTGCCGCGCCGTCTCGTTGAGGAAGAAGTCGATCGCCACGTAGAACTCGAGCTTCCCCAGGGCGCGGGCGACGAAGTTGTTGTCCGGCAGCGAGACCATCGGGTTGAAGCAGATCGAGATCAGCCCCTTGATCTCGCCCTTGTCGATCTTGCGGATCAGCTCGTAGCAGTCCACGCCGGGGCCGGGGATCTCGGGCTCGGGCACGTCCCACACCTTGGCGATGAAGGCGCGGTGTTCGGCGTTGGAGATGTCGCGCATCCCCGGCAGTTGGTCGCACTTCTGCCCCTGCTCGCGTCCGCCCTGGCCGTTGGCCTGGCCGGTGATCGTGCCGTACCCGCACCCCTCGCGACCGATGCGACCAGAGGCCAGCACGATGTTGATCGCGCCCAGCACGTTCTGCACGCCGTGCGAGGAGTGCTCGATCCCGCGCGCGTGCATCAGGAAGCTGGTCTTGGCCGTGCCCCACCACTCCGCCGCCTGGCGGACCAGCCGCTCGGGGATGCCCGTGACCTCGGCGGTCTTGGCGGGGGTCCAGTCATGCACGTGCTCGGCGAGTTTGTCAAACCCGACGGTGAAGCTCTCGATGAACGGCCGATCGATCCACCCCTTCTCGATCATCAGGTGCAGCACGCCGTTGAACAGGGCCACGTCGCGCCCGGACTTGATCGGCAGGTACAGGTCGCACGTCCGGTTCAGCGGCGTGATCCGTGGATCGACGGTGATGATGCGGGCCCCGTTGTCGCGGGCCTGCCACACGTACTCCGTCGTGATCGGCGCGCACTCGGCGACGTTGGCGCCGCTGATCCACACCACCTCCGCCTTGGGGATGTCCGACCACGGGTTGGCCGCGCGATCGATGCCGAACGCCTTCTTGTTGCCCACGCCCGCGCTCACCATGCACAGGCGCCCGTTGTAGTCGATGTACGGCGTCTTGAGGCACACCCGGGCGAACTTGCCCATCAGGTACGCCTTCTCGCTCGTGAGCGAGGCCCCGCTCAGCACGCCGATCGCGCTGTGCCCGTGCTGGGATTGGATGCGCCCGATCTCCGCCCCGACCCGCCGGATCGCCTCGTCGTAACCCATCGCGCTGAAACCCGACGGGTCGGACTCATCGCGCTTGAGCGCCGTGACCAGCCGGTCCGGGTGGGCGCCTTGCAGGTACCGCTTCACGCCCTTGGGGCACAGCATCCCCCGGTTGAACGGGAACTCGTACCACGGCTCGAACCCGACCACCACGTTGTCCTTGACCTTGAGCTGGATCCCGCACTGCTGGCCGCAGAAGCAGCAGTGCGTCTTCACCACGCGATCCGGTTCGAGGTCCGTCGCCAGTCGCTCGGGGCCCGAGCGGTTCACGTGCGGCCCGTAACGCTCAAGCACGTTGAGCAAGTTGGTCGGGGGGGTGGACATGGGCGAATCGCTCCTCGATCAACCACGATCGGTCCGGTCCGGTGCACCGTCAAGCAGGTCGGCGACGTCCACGAGGCCGGGCCGAGCGGTCACCTCGCGCCCGCGTCCCGCCTGCCACATCCGCCCCTGCGCCAGGGCCATCCCCGTGCGCCGGCAGCGCGGGCAGACGTGCTGGTAGTGGCCGCCGGCGGACAGTTCGTACGAGTATCCCAGCTTGCGCTCGACCTTGATCAGGTCCTCCACGTGCATCTTCGAGGCGTAGGCCTCGCCGCAGCGCCGGCACAGGGCCTGTTCGCCGGCCCGGCCCGCGTCCTTGTAGAACGCCACGCCGAGCTGGGCAGGCCTCTGGAAGATGTGGAAGAACTTCCCGAACGGCAGCCACAGCAGCGTGAAAATCACGCACGCGGCGTGCACGATCGCCAGAAAGTCGTACGCGTACCCCTTCATCCACGTGTAGCTCGCCGTGAGCATCAGCCCCGTGATGCTCACGGCAAAGAGCAGGATCAGCGGCAGGATGTCCTCGCCGAACTGCTGCACCGCCTCGGCCCCGTGGTCGCGCATCCGCCGGCGCATCGCGATCATCACCCCCGCGATCACCAGGAACGCCGCCCACACCAGCCCGTGGAAGATCAGCACCGCCACAACGCCGTGGATGTGGAAGCTGAATGTCGGGAACCCGAACACGAAGGTCTGGTAGAGGTCGAAGTCGTTCGCCGGCGTCTCGAAGTGGACCCACCCGAACACCAGCGGGAACGTGATCGCCGCCGCCAGCAGGCAGCCCCACATGATCAGCCAGTGCGCCGCCCACCGCGGTCTCCCGCGTCGGAAGATGAAGTTGTTCAGCGCGAACACACCGACGACCCGCTTGGGCCACGCGCCCAGGTTCGCCAGCAGACGGTCTTTCGAGAAGAACACCTGCCACCCGCGCCGCCAATACACCGCCGTCGGCGGGCGCTGCAGCCACATCGAATACCGGTACGTGATCCCGAACACCGCGAAGAGCGTCGCGAAGGTGTACCCCACCAGCGCGGCGTCGAAGTGCGCCAGGTGACGCGACCCCACGGCGATCAACGCCGCCGTCACCAACATCGCGACCACGCCTCTCGTCCCCGCCCGGACCGACTCTCGGCTCAGCGATGCCATCGTCACCTCGCGTCCCGGCGCAGCGGCCATCCTCGCGCCCGAGCGCAGTGTAAGCCAACGACGGGCGCCGTTCTCCCCCTCCCAGAGGGAGGGGGCCGGGGGGAGGGCGAACACGCGCCCGAGCGTCCAGTTGCGCACTCAGCCCCACACGCCATCACCCCGAGTCACGCGCCCCAACCCGCCCGTCGCCCGAGTATTCCCCGGTATTCGCGACCCCCAAAAGCACGCGGGGCGCTGCCCAGGCAGCGCCCCGCGATGAAACCCATGTTGTGCTTCTGAATCGGCGCGGCACGCGGAGCACCCGCGTCTTACGCCCCGTCCGATCACCGACGACGCCGACGGATCATCGGCAGCCCGCCGAGCATCAGCAGCCCCGCAGCGCCCGGCGCCGGGATGTTGCACACGCTCACCACCAGGGCGTAGTTCCCCGTGTCCTGGCCGCTGAACCCGCGGACGGACAGGTAAAACGTTCCCGAGCCGTCAGCCTCGTACCGGATCGCCGAGCCTCGTTCGGCGCCCGCTGCCGCGCCCGCCCCGAACCCGTCGGTTCCAAACGCATCATCGTTCGAGATGATGATCGAGCCGTCCGCGGCCCGCACGTCGAGCCGGGTGTCCACGGCGCTGAAGTTGTTGTTCGCGATCCCGTCGAGCGGGATGGTGAACGCCGTGATCACGTCGCCGGGGTTGGCCGCGATCGCGAAAAAATCCAGGTCGTTGGCCGCGAGCGAGCCGAAGCCCAGCACCGCGTTGTCGGCCCCGACCGTCAAGCTTTGAGCGGTGGCCACGGTGTCGTTGGCTTCGGTGTCCACGAAGTCGGACGATCCGCCCGGCGTGAACCGAACGTAGGTTCCCGTGACCGGACCGGCGTCTACAGGGCTGAACCCGTGCACGCGGAAGTCATAGGTGTCGGCGGTCAGCGCGCCGTACCGCACCAGCGAGCCGCGGACTGGACCAACCGATCCGCCAGCCCGACCGTCCGTGCCCGCGTCGTCGTTGGAAACGATCAGGCTGTTTCCTGAGTCGAACAAGTCGACGATCGTGTCCGGGCTGGCGAAGTTCGTCCCGATCGCCCCCATCGGGGTCGTCATGAACGCGGCGACCTCGCCCGGTTGGAGCGCGAACGCGTGGCTGAGCGTCCCGCCCGCCACCAGTTGCTCGCTGCAATACACGTGGGTTTCGTGCGTCAGCGGAGTCGCGAGCGCACCGGCAGCCAGCACAAGCGCGGCCGCACCGCCAATGAACATCTTCATGGGTCTCTCTCCTCAAACATCTCTGCATCACGCCTTTCCGGGGCGCGATCTCTCAGGGATCAAGATACCCGATTCCCGCCCCGCCGCAATGGGGGAGGCGTACAAAACCTCGAAACAGGCGCAAATCGCGTTATCGGACGTCCGAAAACCACCTGGCGAGGGGATAGCAAGGGCGAGCTGGCACATCGCGGAAAGGCGATTCCCAATCGTCGGCGAGGATTGAAACCCAGCCACAAGCCGTACAAAAGCTGCGGCGATACTCAGTGACCGGAGTGATTCGTTGGCTGTTCTCGCACGTTGCCCCTCTCGAATGGTTTGGGCAGCGGCCAGGATTTCACCGCGTCTGTGGGTGCCCGCGGGGCCGCCTGCCCTTCCTTATCTACTCCGTTCCGGTGGAGCACCTCGTCCGCGGCCACGCTCGCCAGCGTGCCCTCGGGCGGCGAATACCACCCGGGGTCTTCTTCGTAGTTGGCCAGCTTCTCACGCACCTTCAGGATCGTGAACATCCCGCCCATCGTGATCTCGTCGTAGGGCCCGATCCCGCCCACCATCGGGATGCTGTTGGGCGGCACGGCCATACCCATCTCCGTCATGCCGCCCATGCCCGCCTGACCCATCGTCATGTAGCCCGGCAACAGCGAGCGGACTTGCGTGTCCAACCCGCGGGCATCCACGCCGATCATGTTCGGCTGGCCGTGCCCCATCTGGTTCATCACGTGGTGGGTCATGTGACAGTGCATCGCCCAGTCGCCGGGGTGCTCGGCGACAAACTCGACCGTGCGCGTGCTGCCAACGGGCACGAGCACCGTGGTCTCCGGCCAGCGCGCCGATTCGGGGATCACGCCGCCGTCGGTCTCGGTGATCGTGAAGTAGTAACCGTGCAGGTGGATCGGGTGGTGGTCCATCGCCGAGAGGTTGCCGATCCGCACGCGCACGCGATCGCCCTTCTTCACGATCAGCGGCTGAGTCGCGGGAAAGACCTTGGCGTTCATCGTGAGCGTGTTGAAGTCGGTCATCTCGTTGGGGTCCGGGCGTGAGGCCCCCACATCGATCTTCCATTCGTGCAGCATGAGCACGAAGTCCCGATCGGGCGGCGGGCCGGCGGGCCGGCGCGGGTGCACCACGATCATGCCCGTCAACCCCAGCCCCATCTGCGTCATCTCGTCGTGGTGGCTGTGGTACATGAGCGTCCCGTGCTGGCGGAACGTGAACTCGTACATGTACGTTTCGCCCGGCAGGATCGCCTTCTGCGAGAGCCCGCCCACCCCGTCCATGCCGCTTTCCAGCAGCACACCGTGCCAGTGCACCGTCGTGGGTGCGGTGAGCCGGTTGGTCACAAAGATGCGCACGCGGTCGCCCTCGACCGCCTCGATCACCGGCCCGTGCACGCCGCCGTTGTATCCCCAGCACCGCGCCACCAGGCCCGGCGCGAACTCGTGCTCGACATCCTCGGCCACGAGGTGGAACACCTTGACCCCGTCCACCAACCTGTACGGCAGAGTCCATCCGTTGGGCACCACCACCGGCGAATAGTCTTTCCCGGGCTCACCCGGTGGGTACCGCTCCGCCTCCCAATGGGACTTCCCGCGGCCAGCTCCATCGTCCGCATCCCCACGTTCGCCCTTTCCCCCGACCGAGCCCGGAGCAGAAGCCGGCTCGTGATGCTCGTGCACCGGCTGCGCGCCCGCACGCCCGCTCAACAACAGCGATCCGCCCACCGCCGCTCCCGCGCCGAGCATCCCCCGTCGCGTCATCGGCCACGCCGTCAGGATCGGTTGTGGGAGATCGCGTCGGGATGCATTCTCGTTCGTGCTCATCGGTGTCCTCCCTCGCCGGTGACGCCCGGCTCGTCGTTCGTGATGGTGAAGCCCGACCCGGCGCCATCAAACGGTGTCATCCGCCCCTGCAGCACCTGGTCGAACGCGGCCTTCGCCTCCCAATACCTGTGCACCGCCCCGATGTACTCACCACCGGCCATCACCTGATCACGCTTGGCCTGCAACAACCGAAACCCCGACATTTGCATTGCGTTGTACTGCAACTGCGTCTGCTCAACGATCTGCGCCCGCAGCGGCAGGATCACCCGCTCGTAGTAGCGGGCTCGCTCGTACGCGGACACCACGCCGCTGTAGGCGGCCCTCACCCTCGCCCGCACTTCGACCGCCCGGGCATATAGCCGGTGCGATGCCTGTCGGTAGCGGGCCTCGGCCGCGCCGACTTTCGCCTGCCCCTGGTCGAACAGCGGGATCGGCAGCGACAGCGACGGCCCGACCGTCCACGGTCCTTCGGCCTCTCGCTCCGCGGCCGCGCCGACCTCGGCTCCGTCCAGCCACGCGAACGGCTTAGCGATTCCCGCCGAGCGGGCCGCGATCTCCGCGTCGCGCCGCAGTAGCGAAAGGTCAAGGCTCGCCGCGACCGCCCGGCCCTCCAGACCCTCAGCGCTGGGCGGCACTTCCGGCAGATCGGGCAGCCGCCCCGCCGCCCGCCACGCCGAGGCCTGCACGCCCCAAAGCCCCATCAGCGCGTTCACGCGTTCGCGGGCCAGCACGACCCCGGCCTCCGCCTCGGAAAGGGCAACCTTCGCTTCCTCGTACACCGCACGCTCGTTGGAGAGGTCGAGTTCCCGAGTGTTGCCCGCCGCCCGGAGCCGCTTGGCCAGTTCGTACGATGCGTCCATCGCTTCCATCACCGTCCGGCGCATCTCCTGCATCTGCACCGCGGCTTCATAGTCGTAGAACGCCGTCCGCACCTCGAACGCCTTGTCGAGCACGTCGGCCGTGACGCGGATCTTGGCCGCCTCGAACGCGGCCTGCGCCCGGCCCTTAAGCAGCGGCATCGACAGCAGACTCACGAAGTCCTGCGCCACGTCCAGCACGTACGCGGTCCCGCCGCCATCGGTGGCGAACCGCACCTCGCCGCTGAACACCGGGTTTTTGAGCAGCCCGGCCTGCACCACGTCGGCCTGGGCGATGTTCAACTCTTCGTACACGGCCTGCAAGTCGCGGTTGTTCAGCAGTGCGACCTGCACGGCCCCGTCCGCCGTGAGCTCCTCGGCCAGCATCGAGTCCACGGCCGCCGAGGCCTGCTTGTCCGCATCCGTGCCGTTGTTCCAATACACGCGCCGTCCCGACCGCTGCGACACCTCCCTCTGCACGTCGTCGAAGCCCATCCCGGGCTGCATCTTGGCGCACCCGCCGGCGCCCGCGGCGACGAGCAGCGACACGAAGGCCAGCGCCCAAACCGTTCCGTTCCTGTTCATTTCGAGCCTCCCGTCGAACCGGGCTCCGATTTCTCAACGTTCTTGAGCTTCATGCCGCACTTGGGGCACCGCTGATCGGGCTTGTCCGACGTCACCTCGGGGTGCATCGGACAGGCGTATCGCTCCGTCGCGGCTGCGGGCGATCCTTCATCGCCGTGGCCCGAGTGGTTGGTTCCGGGCTGCACCGGCGCAACGGCCTCAGCCGCGGCCAGGTCCAGAGTCGCCGAATGCGCAGGCAAGGTTGCCGCCGGCGCGGCCGCGCTCGCCGGGTGATCGGCGCCGAGTTCCGGCTCCGTGTACTTCGCACTGCAACCCGCCACGGACAGGAGCAACACGGTCACGAGTGTTCGTTTCATGCGAGCCTCCATCGGATGGGCGCGCGCGATCTGGGCGTGGCGTCGCCAATCAGTTCGCGGTGCACGGTGAACGGCTGATTGTCACGATGGCTTGATCCACCGGAGGTCGCCGGCTCAGCCATCATCGAAGCTCCTTTGCTTTGTGGTAACCCCGCAGGATTGAGGCGGGGAAGATCGTTGGTAGAAGGGGGCGGGGAGGGGGGGAGGGATGGGAGCGGGGGGGCGAAATGGCCCTCGCCCCCCGCTCGTTCGGGTCACTTCTCCCCGTGCTCGTGGCCGTGGCCACCCTGGGTTTTTTCACTCTTGCGAGCCGCATCGACCGTCGCGATGAACTTCGCGGGGTCCTTCATCACGTCGCCCTTGCAGTCCTTGCAGCACAGGCGGATGAGCCGCCCGCCGATCACCAAGTCCACCGGCTTGCCCATGTCGCCGCCGAACTCGTCGCCGCTCACCGGGCAGGTCTTGAGCGGGTAGTGCTCGCCTTGCGCGGCGACCACCGCCTTGTCGAGCGCGGCCAGGTACTTCTTGCCGTCCTTGACGAACTCCGGCTTCTCGCTCTCGGCGCCGAGCCGGATCAACCGATTCCCGTAGACGAACTCGTACGGGTGCGCGGGCAGTTCCTTACCCGTGACCAGCGAGGTCTTCAGTGGGTACAGCGGACTCTGGTCCTTGATGATCTTCGCGTCGGCCTTGGCAATGTTGCCCGCGAGGTCCTCCTCGAACTTCGGCGGGCACTTCGGACAGCAGAATCGGATCTCCTGACCGGCGTAGACCTTGACCACCGGATCGCCCATCTGGTCCAACTTCTTGCCGGTGATGGGGCAGGTGTCGAGCGGGTACGGGTCGCCGACGCGCTCGCCCGCCATCGCGTTCGCGGCCGGCGTGCCCTGGGGCGCCGAACCGGTCGGCTTGGCCGGGGCGTGGTCTTCATGATGCGGCTGAGCGAGCGCGACGCCCCCGCCCAGCGTCAGAATCGCCGCGGCGACGACAGCCGAGTGCAGTTTCGGAATGACGAACATGTGAATGCTCCTTTCAATGGATGTGAACAGAATCTTGCGGTGTGTGGGACGATGCGAGCGCCGGCCAACGCCGCAGCGCGCCGGCAAGGCCCCGGATTGGTGGCACGTACAGACGTTCGATGGAAACAGGTTGCACCGATACGCGGCGGCGAGCACCGCCGCACGGCCTCGATCCTGACGCCGCCGCGAGTCGATGGAACGCACGGCTGTCAGGATTGGCCGATTCGGGGCCGTGTCGTTATACGATGAGCGCGCAGTGCATGCGCAGCAGCGACGTCTGGGGTCGCTCGATCGCCCGGGGCCCCACCTCACGAAACTTCAACGGGGCACTCGTGGAAAGGTCGATCAGCGCGGGCCAATCGAGAACGGCGACCATCGCGGGCGCGGCCGCATCGACGGCGGGCTTCTCCACCGTCAGCATCTTGGCGTGGGCGCCGCATGTGCAATCGTGCGGGCCGTGTCCCGGCGCCTTCTCCGGACCCGACCCGTGGTGGCCCACGGGGTTCGATGACCGCTCACAGCAACCGCCCCGCGACGTGCGCCCATGCCCCCGCGCGCTGTCGTCGTGCAGGGCGAGCGACCCGGTGCGCTGCGTGCTCTCCGTTTCCGCCCCGCACGATCCGCAACCGCTGAGAACACCACGCAGATCGCAGCAACAGAAAGGCACTGCGAGCGCCAGGATCAGCGCCAGTGCGTGCCGGAATGGCCCCATTCGGTTTGGCATGATTGTGGGACGCTCGGACGGGGTGATTCTACCGGCCCTCGCGGGCTGCGGTTTCGCCGAGCGGTCGAAGGATGAAGTGAGCATGCACAATGAATCGGACAAGAAGAGCGGTTGGCGGGTGATGGGTACAGACGAAGGCCCAGCCGCCGCGCGGACCTTCACGATGCCCTCTCTCGGACTGCTTGAGGCCCGAGTTGGCCCGATGTCGGGCAACGCGGTCCGTCGCGTCTCAGCGCCGACCCGGCCCTCGAAACCGGCGCCGCTTTTCTCCCAGCACGAATACCGTTTGCAAAGTGGAAAGCGACTCGGCAGCCGAAACAAGCCCGCGTCCACAGGCTGAGGCGGAAGTGCTCGTGCACCAGGATCGCTCTCCCCGCCGCCTGCACTTCGGCGGGCGGCCCTGATCGGCCCGTGCGCGGGGTTGGTGGCCGTGGCGTTTCGGCGCTCGCTCGCACTCGCCGAGTCCGGGAGAGGGAGTCTTCTCAACGCGCTCCGTGCCCATCCGAGCTGGGGTTGGCTCGTCCTACCGTCGATCGGGGCCGTGGTGGGTTGTCTTTTCGGGTGGTTCACGCAGAAGTTCGCGCCCCAGGCCGCGGGCAGCGGGAATCCCCACCTCAAAGGCGTTCTTGGGCAAGTCCGCCAGCTCCACTGGAGGCGGCTCCTGCCGGTGAAGTTCTTCGCCGGGTTCGCCGGAATCGGGGCCGGTCGCTCGCTCGGGCGCGAGGGGCCCGCGGTTCAGATGGGCTCCGCCGTCGCGGGGCGTTGGCGGGCCTGCTTTGAACTCCGCAGTCGGACCTCCCGCAACTGCTTTCCGCCGGCGCGGGCGCAGGCCTGGCCGCGGCCTTCAACACCCCGCTCGCGGGCCTGCTGTTCGTGATCGAGGAGCTGAGCCGCGAGGAGTGCGCCCCGGTTATGAGCCTGGAAGTCGAGTTGGTTCCTCTGGAAGTGCACGCGGAGGCCCTCGCCGCGAACCGTGCAACGGCGGTGGACGTAGATACCCCACGGGGGTATACTCAAGCATTGTAAAGGAGCCTCGGCCATGACCACCACACCATCACCGTCGCGTCTCACCCTGAATATCGACGGGATGTCCTGCGCCCACTGTGTCAAGGCTGTCACCCGCGCCTTGGAACTGACGCCGGGGATCTCGGTCCGCTCGGTCTCGCTCGGATCGGCGGAGGTCGAGACAGCGAGCCCCGCGTCCACCGCCGCGGCCTTGGCCGCGATCGAGGAGGCGGGATACCACGCCAAGTCCGCCGAGCCCGCCGGGCGATCGACGCATTCCGGCTGCGGCTGCTGCTGCTCCACGTCGTCCCCCGCGGCACGGTGCGGCTAATACCGCCGCGTCCAGGCACGCATGCGGGAGCCATCGCGATGGCCAAGCGAACAAGGAACTCCAAGAAGGCGTCTCTCGACCGCCACCCGCGATCCGCGGGGACGACGTGCGGCTGCGGCGCAGCGGCGCGGAGCACAGACGCGAGCGGAAAATCGCAACCGGAAGCCGCCGCGGGAACGGGGCCGGGAGCCCACGCCTTCGGCGTGGATCCGGCCATCAAAGAGGCCAACCTGAAACACCTGCGCCGCATCGAGGGCCAGGTTCGCGGCATCGCAGCCATGGTCGACGAGGAGCGATACTGCGCCGACATCATCACGCAGATCTCGGCGGTCAGGGAGTCCCTGCACGCGGTCGCACGGAACCTGCTCCGCAACCATCTGACGCACTGCGCGACCGCGGCCATGCGAGAAGGCGGGGCCAGACGCGACCAGATGACCGAAGAACTGCTCGGCTTGCTTGGTAAGGTCACGCGGTAAGCGCCGCGTCACCGCGCGAAGACCGATTGAAAGGAAGTCCGACATGTCGAGCCACAAGCACGACGGGCCGGGCGCAGGAGCGCACGGGAACGATGTCGCGCGGACGGATCCAGCTCACACAGCGCGAGCCGACCTCCCGATTGAGGGCATGACCTGCGCCTCGTGCGCGAACCGGATCGAGAAGCGGCTCGGCAAGCAGCCCGGCGTCGCGTCCGCGAGCGTCAACTTCGCCACCAACGTGGCGACGGTGAAGTACGACCCGGCGGTCACGCGGATTGAAAAGTTGGCCAAGGCCGTCGACGACCTCGGCTACCGGGCGGTCGTCCCCGCTCCACACGCCAATCCGCCTCACGGACAGTCCGCGCACGACCACACAGCCATGCTTGCGGGGCGGGGACAAGACGCCCACGCCGGTCATGCCTCTGGCGGGGATCACTCCGCGCACATGCACGTGGGCGAACATGAGGCCCGCCGCCTGCTGACCAGGATCGTGGTCGGCACGGTGCTCTCGGTGCCGGTGCTCGTGATCGCGATGTCGCACGGCCGGATCGAGGCGCTCAATGTTCCCTGGATCAACTGGCTCCAGCTCGCGCTGACCACGCCCGTGCTGTTCTGGTGCGGCGGGCGGTTCTTCCGCTCGGCGTGGAAGGGCCTCAGGCACCTCAGCGCCAACATGGACACGCTGGTGGCGATGGGAACGGGCGCCGCGTACGCGTACTCGCTCGCCGCGACCATCTGGCCGGCGTTCTTTGCGGGCGTGACCGGTGGGGTGGGTGGGGTGGGGGGGGCGGGCGCTGCGTCGCAGGGCGCTCATGCCGGTGGTTCAATGAGCGGCATGGGTGGGGGGGCGATGGTCCCGGTCTACTACGAGGCCGCGGCGGTCATCATCGTCCTCATCCTCCTCGGCAAGTACTTCGAGGCCCGGGCAACCGGCCGCACGACCGCGGCGATCAAGCGCCTGATCGGTCTGCAGGCCAAGACAGCCCGCGTGCTGCGAGACGGCCAGGAACGCGATGTGCCCGTCGAGACGGTGATCGTCGGCGACCGCGTGCTGGTTCGGCCCGGCGAAAAGATCCCCGTTGACGGCAAAGTTGAGAGCGGCCAGTCCGCCGTGGATGAGTCCATGCTCACCGGCGAGAGCGTGCCGGTTGAGAAGAAACCCGGCGACGACCTGTTCGGCGCCACGATGAACACCACCGGGGCCATGCGGCTCGTCGCGACGAAAGTCGGAGCGGACACGGCGCTGCAGCAGATCGTGCGCCTGGTGCAGGAGGCCCAGGGCAGCAAGGCCCCCATCGCCCGCCTGGCCGACAAGATCAGCGGCATCTTCGTGCCGATCGTCATCGCCATCGCGGTCCTGGCCTTCACCGTGTGGTGGTTCGTCTCGCCCGCGGAAGCCCGCCTGAGCATGGCGCTCGTCACGGCGGTCTCGGTCCTGATCATCGCGTGCCCGTGCGCGCTCGGCTTGGCCACGCCCACGGCGATCATGGTGGGGACGGGGTTGGGCGCCGAACGCGGCATCCTCATCAAGGGCGGAGAGGCGCTCGAGACGGCCCACAAGATGACGGCGATCGTCTTGGACAAGACCGGCACGATCACCCATGGCAAGCCCGCCGTCACCGACGTGTTGCCCGCGTCCGGTTCACCCCTCGCCGAGTCCGAGTTGCTCAGGCTCGCGGCGTCCGCCGAACAGCACAGCGAGCACCCCCTCGCGGCCGCGATCGTGCGCGAGGCGAAGAGCCGGGGAGTGTCCCTTTCCGAGCCTTCGCTCTTCGCCGCGGTCGTCGGTCACGGGGTGGAAGCCACGGTCGACGGCAAACATCTGCTCGTAGGCAAGGCCGCGCTGCTGCAACAGCGCGGAGTGACGGTGTCGCTAACGGATCGCGCCGCGGAACTTGCCGCGATGGGCCGCACGCCGATGTTCGTTTCCGCCGATGGGCGAGAGGCCGGCATCGTCGCCGTTGCCGACACCATCCGCCCCGAGTCGAAAGATGCCATCGCCACCATGCAAAGGCTCGGCCTGCGCGTCGTCATGATGACCGGCGACAACCGCCGCACCGCCGACGCGGTGGCGTCGCAGGTTGGCGTCGATCAGGTGTACTCCGAGGTGCTCCCCAAGGACAAGGCGGACAAGGTCAAAGCTCTCCAGGCGGAGGGGCACATCGTCGGCATGGTCGGCGACGGCATCAACGATGCCCCCGCACTCGCGCAGGCGGATGTCGGGCTGGCAGTCGGTACGGGCACCGACGTGGCGATGGAGTCGGCGGAAATCACCCTGATGCGCGGCGACCTCCGCGCCGTGCCTCAGGCGATCGCGCTCTCGCACGCAACGATGCGGGCCATCAAGCAGAACCTCTTCTGGGCCTTCATCTACAACCTCATCGGCATCCCGATCGCGGCGGGCCTGCTCTACCCATTCACCGGCTGGCTGCTCTCACCGATCATCGCCAGCGCCGCGATGGCGTTCAGCAGCGTGAGCGTCGTGCTGAACAGCCTTCGCCTCCGGCGAGCGGCCTGAATCGAAAGCGCCCCCGCTCCGCCGCTGAGCCTTCTCGGCGGCGTTCGCTGAAAACCAAAGGGGTGGCTGCTTTCGCAACCGGCCCGGCAATAGAGGACAAGGGGTGGTCTGACGACGTGCTTTTCAGAGACCCAGAGACAGGATTCTCGGATGTCGAAACCCGGCGAGGTGCGAGGCGTGTCTCGGTTATGCATGCGGGACCCGAGACCGGATGACGGTGCTGCCGAGAGACGAAACGAGAGTCTGTGCGCATACGCATGATGTTCCGGGCAGCACGTCGATCGGCCGTATAGGGAACAGGTAGAGAACCCAGGCCGTCCCACCCCCTTTGGCGCGACACGCTCAACGGGTGGTCGTCAGACCCCCATGCTGTGAGGACAGGGGATGGTCTGACGACCAGACCTCTCAGAGTCCCAGAGACACGAAGCGAGGGTGCAATCGCCTGGAAGATTCAATCGGGTGATCGCTCAGTCGGTGAAAGTGCTCACGATCGGACGTGTCGGAAGAGTCTTGAGGAACTCAAGTTCCTCCTCAAGCAACGCTGACACCAGTCTGCCGGCATTCCCGTCCAGTTCGACTTCGAAGTTCCATGATCGCAGAATCGTCGTCTGGTGATCTCCTGGGAACTCGACAACTGCATGGCTTCCGGAGTCGAATGCGGTGGCAATGATGTCGGCTTCATTCGCTGGCAGGAACTCATCGTGCGTGGGCAGGACGACGAGCATCGTGACGCGAGAGTGCAGCGCCACGTCCTCCAGGTCCGGAACATCGAGTGAGCGATACATGCCAGAAGTGAGCAGCGCCCAGGCCCATCCTTGCTCAGACGCGATGGCGTGACGCACGATAGTAGATGAACGGACCGGTGCAAACAAAATCACGCCCCCAGGCTCCGCTCCTTCATCGAGCAGTCCGGCGGCGACAAGTGTACCGAGCGAGCCGGCACGAATGATCACTCGGTCTTCTCGGCCACCGGCAAGCCGAACCGCTTCCTGCCACATGGCCCTGCCGTCGTGGAGGAGGTGCCCGGTACTTGGGTGCCCGTCAGAGCGGCCAATTCCCCGGTAGTCGAAGACGACCGAAGAGAATCCCTTGCGTCTCAGTGCCTCGAGGCTCGATGCGAGGCCTACTCGACCAATGCCAATCGGAACGCCGGTTTCAGCCGAGGCTCCGGACGGAAGCAGGTGCAGCACGACCGGCGCTGTCCCGGGGGCCGTGACGAAGGCTCCGCGAAGCACGACTCCGTCCGATGCAGTAGCGGTGACCGCTCGCGACTCTGGAATGGTCTCGAAGACCGATGGGCCCGCGGTCCCGGCGTCCTGCACGAGCGGCGCAACCCCGCAGCCGCTTCCAACGAGCGCGCACGCCGTGGTCAGGACGAGTACGATTGAGAAGCGGCATGCGGGCATCGGAGATCATCCAGGGGCATTTGGCACGTGATGATGCGGAGCGATGGACATGTTCTCGGCGATACCATGCGTACGGGGTCAGCCTCCGCTGTCGAACTGCCCGGGTGAGCCACTTGACCAGTCGCGCATTCGCTGGCTACCCCGTGTATCCAGAGGGATAGGAGAGGCGAGCCCCGGCGGAATCAAGAGACGTGGCAGTGTGTCGGGTATGCGTCTCAGATGGCTGCGGCTTCAATACGGGCCGGCGTCGCCCGGGTCGAGCCGGGCTTGCTCAACGAGACAACCGTGAGAACGGCGGCCGCGTTTGCCCAGTAGAACCACGCATCCATGCCCTTGAAGCCGAGCGCGAAGGGAGCGATCACGAAGGTCACACCCACCAGCCCATCGACGAGCACGTGAAACCAGTACGGCAGCACGCGGATGAGCCCGAGCTTGTGGTTGGTGAAGATCGTCAGGATCAGCGCTGCGACTCCAGTGCCGACCGAGAGCCACTTGGCAGCGGGCGTGGATTCGCCGAGCCCGAGCAGGAACGGGGCGCCCATCAGGGCGAACGCAACGGGGTAGTCGAGGAGGGCGTGGATGTCCTTGGTGACGAATCGGGGGTCCATGTGATGCTTCCTTTCGCTGTATGAAGCCACAAGTGATGGTCAGGCGCGTGCAGACTCACGGAGCACGGCTCGCACGCGTGCGCGGAGTGCCACGAGCACTTCGCTTTCGAACCACTGGTGCGTCTTCAACCAGATGTTGTTTCGAGGTGAGGGATGCGGCAGGGCGATGCGCTCAGGGAGTAGCTCACCGTGAGCCCGCACCGCATCGGTGACGGTGTCGTACTTGTCGCCGAGGTACCGCTCGAACGCGTACTTCCCGGCCAGGACCGTGAGCGAGACGGACTCGAACCTCGCGAGCAGGCGCTCGTGCCATTGGGGGGCGCACTCCTGGCGCGGTCGGAGGTCGCCGCCCGTGCCCGTGCCCGGGTAGCAGAACCCCATGGGCAGAAGCGCAACAAGATCAGGGTCGTAGAACTCCTCGTCTGTGACACCGAGCCATGAACGCAGACGCTGTCCGCTTCGATCGCTCCACGGCACACCCGACTCGTGCGCTGCGGCGCCGGGTGCCTGCCCGATCACGACAATGCGGGATCGCGTGGAGCCCTGGAGTAGCGGGCGGCATCCGTGCGGCAAGTGCGGCTCGCAAATGCGGCACGATCGAGCTTCGTCGATGAACAGCTCCAGCTTCATGGTGACCTCGCTCATCGGAAAGGACGCAGGACGCCGTCGCGCTCTGCGTCCGTTGGTCAATCACTTCCCGGAGACCGTCCTCCAGTGGGCATGAGCCCTGCGGAGGAGATCGCGCTGGTCGCCCTGGCCCCAGAGGTCGTAAGCGTTGACCTGGCCGTTGTTGAGGAAGAGGTACAGGCGGTCGTCGATGACGCGGTACTTGGTCGGATCGACGGGGAACTTGTCCTCGACCGTCATGCCGAAGGCGCACCACCCACCGCACTGCGGCTCGTAGCGATCGGGGTTCTCCCTGAACATCTCGACTTGCTCGGCGGAGGCAAGATGGTACGTGACGCCGTTGTGCTCAACGGCGAAGGCCGGGTCACCCTTCTCAGGGCCACCACTCGTGAAGTAGGACACCGGGCTGTACCCGTCGAGCCCGATCCCGCTTGCCGGGACGTTTCGCCCGTTGATGTACGCCCGGCTCTGGCTCTGGGACGCCCAGAATGCGTCGGCTCTTGTACGAACCACGGAAAGATCGGCCTCGCTCCACAGCTTCTGTGCATCGACGTTCGCGCTCCTGAGGAACAGGTGGGTACGGCCGTCGATGATCTGGAAGCTTGTCGGATCCGGGACGAACTTCGCGTCAACGGAGCACCCGAACGCGCAGTACCCGCCGTACGCCGGGAGGTAACGCTCGGGATTCCGCTCGAACGCACGCTTCTGGGCGTCGCTCGTGAAGAAGTAGGTCACGCCGTCGTGTTCGGCCGAGATGCGGGGCGATCCCGGCTCAGCGCGGTTCTGCTCGATGTACGAAACGGGGCTGTACCCGCTCAGGCCAAGTGTCAGCGTGTACGGCTTGACGGCATCGGCGTGCGCCGCACTGGGAGTGCATTCGTGATTCGTCTGCGACTGGGCTTGCACAGGCGTGGCCGCAAGCCCGCCGGAGAGTGCGACACAGGCGACGACAGGTGCGATCTTGATACGCTGGTTCATGGATGTTCTCCTGGTAATAACAAGTGTGTGCGATACGATGCGTGGGGAGGTGTCCCTTGCGGGCATGCCTTCCCAGCGCGATTGACTGAGGAGGGCGCGAATGACCGCCGTCTTCCTCTTGAGGTGAACGCTGCATCGAGTACACGATGCTGTGGCGAGACGGTGGCGGTGTCAGAACAATGTCATGCCTGTGCCGCTCAAGGCAGCCTGAAGCGGATCACGACGATCGCTGCGGGCCGCCAGGCGGGTCGAGCAAGGCTCTCTCATTCTCGGTGCTCCCCGTTGCGAAGCAGCGTCTCCGGCGTGACATCGTGCGTCAGACCGATGGCCTTGTTGAACGTGTTGTACGCGCTCATCATGGCCGCAACTTCTATCGAACCGGACACTTCCTCCTCGGAGCATCCAGCCCCGAGCGCCATGGTCCTGTGAGCGTGGAGGCAGTACGCACACCCATTCGCAGCGCTCACGGCGACAGCGATGAGCTGGCGCGTCTGCTCACTCAAGTTCGCGCCGGCAGCCTTGTCGAGGTTCAGCGCCGCGTTGAGGAACGCTCCGCTCCGCCCCATGGCCTGATACGTCTCCGGCAGCACGCCAAGGGATTGCTCGATGCGATCGTGGGCCTGCTTGGCTTGAACGTCGGCGTCGTTTCTGTAGAGTTTCACGAATGCCATATGGTCTCCTTGAGATCAGAACGCGATCTCTCTGCCCCCTTTGACGCCGAGAAGGCAGCGAGTCTTACCCCGCATGATTGATTTTTCTGAGCAGGGGGGAGAAGATCCGTGTCATGGGCGCCCGCTCCGAAGCACATCCATCCGATGGAGTCCTTGATGGCCTTCGCAGGGGCGATGGCGATGCCGTCGCAAAGCTCCGGGCTATGGTGTCGCGCCACCTGTACTTTGCGTTGCGTCCGCGTGGCGTGTCCGAGGCGGATCTGGAGGACTTTGTTCAGGAAGCGATGATCCGCGTACTCGATGGTCTTGACGGCTACCGAGCCGACGCAAGCTTCTCGACCTGGGTGGCTGTTGTGGCCGTGCGATCGGCGCTCACCATGCTTCGCCGACGGAATGGCCGTGTCACTCAAACCCTCACGGACACGGGACTGACCGATGTGCTGGCCAAAGACTGCCGACCGGTCGACCGGGCTCTCACAGATGAGCTGAGAGCATGTCTTGTCGCGGCGATTGACAACGAGCTGACCGAGCGTCAACGCGAAGTGATCCTGGCGGAGTTGCAAGGGATCCCGCAGGTATGCATCGCGGAACGGCTCGCAGTGAGCGCCAACGCTGTGTACAAGATGTCTCACGATGCACGACGGAAGCTGCGTACGGTTCTCGCGCAGCGCGGGTTCATCGCAGAGATGGCACCACAAGGACCATTGTCGGGATCGCGGAGACAAACGTGACGCTCACCCATCAGCAACTGACAACGCTCTTGAACCTCGTTCAAGAAACCGAGGAGTGCGAGATCGATTGCGAGGCCGTGCTCGCCCGTGCCGCTCGGTTCATCGAGACGATCGTCGGGCCTCATGCCAATCTCGATGCCAATCTGCGCGAGGTGGCTCAGCATCTCCGCGTGTGCCCGGAATGTCGTGACGAAGTTGAGGCGATCATCCGAGCGATCCGGTCTGATCGTGACGGTCAGTAGGGCGCGATCATTCCGAACTGGACGCGTGCCGCGTCCAAGAACGAAAACCCCCGAGTCTCTCGACCCGGGGGCTATGCGAATAGAGGGTGAATAGCCCGGATCGAACGGGGCTCCGTCGCTCACGCCCCTCGCCGCCGCGATCGGAGCAGCGCTTGGGTCTCTCCTTGGCGCCCGTACCAACCGCATGTGGCGAGTCGGGCATCACTGGACGAGGCACCTCGGAATCGAGGAGCTGCGTTATCGTGCCGGTGGGGCCGCGGCTCATCGATGATCGGTCGGCTTGACAGGGACGGCTCGCCATCCATGCGACGCGGCGACTCGCATCACCTCGGCCAGGATCGACTCCCGGGCGCCGCGCACCTCGGCTATCCGCGTCGAGAAATCGACTTCGACATCCGACACTTCCGGCAGATTTTTCAGTTCAGCCTCGAGCGTGGAGGCGCACGCTTCGCAGGTCATGCCCTCGACCGTGAACCGGTGCACAGCGGTCGAATGCGCGAGCGCTGGCGTGGGTGATCGCCCCCGGATGAGCCCGACCACCTGCTCAGGGAAGATCAGCACGGTCGCCACGATGACGCTCGCGATCCAGGGCGTGATTCTTCCGACCCGGCGCGCCCAGGTCGGGCCGGAGCACCCGCAGCGGGGCCGGCGGAAGTAGCCGGCGTAGAACGAACAGCTCACGAGCGCTACTGCGGCGGCGGCCAGAAGCGGCCTCCAGCGCTCGACGAACCCGGCGACGCCCACCGCGGAGGCACCTGCCGCGATCACCAGCGGCGGGAGCCAGCAGCACGCGGTCGTGGCCACGGCAGTGGCCACGGCGCCCGTGCTCGCCAACAACCCTCCCGCCGATCCCGCGTCGGCCGCCCCGTTCCGCGCTACGCGTGCAGAGACGGTGACCCCAAGCGGAGTGGGTCCAGCGCAGCAGCACGACGACGAGGTCAGTGCCGCGCGGAGGAGATCTACTGGCGGCACGCCCGCCCCACCCGCATAGGTCCTGCAGGCCATCGCGTACTCGCTCCGGGTGCGCGCAGCAGGCTCAACGTCCAGGCCGTTGACCTGCACTGTCGGGGAACCGAGGAAACGCAGCTCTTCCGCCTGCGCCGCGTCGCGCACCTCGACCTCCTCGACCTCGACTGGCACGCCGAGCTGGTCCGCAACATGGCGGACCAGCTCAACAGTGGGCCGATGGCCGGGGCAGCCTTCGTAGTACAGAACGCGGACGGTTCGGACCGGCACCGGGTGCATACCTCAGTTCTTCCCCGCGCCTCCCCGGCAGCACGGCGGGAGGTCCTTCTCCTGGTCCGTGCTCTGGGCGGGGCACTGATCGCGACACACCAACTCGCCCGTCAGCGGGCACTCGACCTGCCCCGGGCAGTCCGGGCGATTCGAATCGACCTGCGGGCACTGGTCGCGGCAGACCAGCTCGCCGGTGAGCGGGCAGACGATCTTGCCCGGGCAGTCCGCGCGCGTTGCCTTGCCGCTGGCCAAGGCGAAGGCGCCGAGGCCGCTGCTGGCGACAAGAAGACCCAGGGTTCCCAACACGATTCGGCGTTTCATGTGATACTCCTTTCGATGCTCCGGGGAGCGGTACCACTCCCGACTTCCTCTAGTATCGGCCTTGCACGACGGTGCAAGGTCAAGCGGTTTTTCCGCGTTTCTTGGGGCGACACTCCGGGCAGCCGTCCTCCCCCACCCCCCCAATCACCAGCCCCTCGATCACCCGGCACCGGCCGGAGCGCTCGGCCTTGCGGCACACCGTGAGCCATTTCCCGAGCACAACCTGGACGTGGTGCAGGTGCTCGAGTTGCTCGGCGACAAGCCTTAGGCGCGAATCGATGAGGGCCTGAACTTCGCGGCATGGAGGGGTGGCTCCATCCTTGAAGTCCAGCAGAGAGCGGATGTCGCCCAGCGTGAACCCCGCCGCCTGGGCCGACCGGATGAAGCGCAACCGGTCCACAGACTCCGGCCCGTAGAGGCGGTAGTTGCTGCGGCTGCGCGTGCCGGGCACGAGCAGTCCCTCTCGTTCGTAGTACCGGACCGTAGTGGTCGGCACGCCCACCGATCTGGCGAGTTCCCCGATTGTGCGAGGCTGATCAATCATGGCGGATAGTTGTACCACCTTGCACTGTTGTGCAAGGTTCTTCCAAGGCAGAATTGCGCCCGAACCCGGCCTCCGCCTGCCCGTAGAAGCCGGTAGAAGGGACTGCAGCGGCGGGACCGGCTCACCGATATGATTGGTGGTAGGCCTGCGTTGGCCGGCCGGAACGGACAGCCCGTGTCCGGCATCCAAGGTACGACATGGCAGTGATCATCCGGCTCATCCTCGCATTGTCGCTCTTGATGCAGTCCCTGCCGGGGCTGGCGATGGAGCGCTGCGTTGCGATGCCGGATGCAAAGACCCTCGCCTCTGCTGGCCTGCCCGAGGATATCACGTGCGGGTGCTGCGGCGGGGACGACGAGGACGGAGTCACGATCGAGTGCCCGATGGCCAAGAACGGGTACGCCGGCTGCAACTGCAAGAACCCGCAGCCCGAAGATCCCAAGACCCCTCCGTCGGACCAGAAGCCCCGGCAGGTCGAGCACCTGTTTCCGGCACCGCCGGTCGTGCTGGCCGTGCTCCTACCCGTGCCATCACCGGCACCGCGCTGGACCGCCACCGAGCCAACCCAGCGCTGGGGCTCACACTCGGTTCAATCACTCCTGTGCGTGTGGTTGATGTAGACGCCACCGCTTCCTGAGCGCCACTGCGCGCTCAGCGAATCGGAACGCGTCCATCGCAGCGCTGCCCCGCCGTCTTTCGGCAGTGGCACGCATCCCGAGACCCACAGCAGGAGTCACGCTCATGTTTGCCAGCCGTGCCGCACGGGCGGCGGGCGCGCTCGCCGCGATCGCGGCGGGAAGCGCCCTTACCGGGTGCTCGCTCACGCCCAAAGGAACAACCGAGGAGCGGTCCCGCCTCGCCGAGTCGGGCAAGCCCTATGAGCCTCGTTTCGAGGATCGAGCGCTTCCGGAGTTGCCCAGCGCGCCCACCTGGGAGGACGTGCTCCGGCGAGCCCTGCTCGCCAACGGCGACTTGGAGGCTGCCTACTTCGACTGGAAGTCGGCCGTCGAGCGGATCGACGTCGCCGCGGCATGGCCCAACTCGCGGCTCATGCTTGGGTACTCCTACATGTTCTCCGGCGGGGACATGAAGGCGTTCGACCGCAGCACGTTCGCTTTCAGCCCCGACTCGATGGAGAGCCTCTTGTGGCCCTCCAAGGCGGCCCAGCAGGGCAAGGTCGCGCTCGCCGACGCCCGCGCGACCGGCGCTCGCTTCCGGGCCGCGAAGTTCGACCTCCAGAAGCGGGTGCTGAGCGCGTGGGCGGAGTACGCCCTGAATGCCGAGCGTGTGCGCATCGAGCGCGAGCGAAGAGAGCTTGCGCGGCTGACCTTCGACACCGCCAAGTCGCGCGTCCGGGCCGGCGGCATGCAGCAGGACCTGCTTCGGGCGGAGGTGTCGCTGCAGACTGCCGAGGACTTGCTCAAGACGGCCGAGGCGGAGCTGGCTCAGTCGAAGGCGATGCTCAACGGCATGCTCGCCCGTGAGCCGGATGCGCCGCTGGCGGCACCATCGCCGATGCCGCCGCCGCGGCCGATCCCAGCGGACGACGCCACGCTCCTGGCGACGGCCGTGGAGCAGAACCCGCAACTCGAGGCGCTGGCCCGCCAAGTCGAGGGGCGAACCGACGCGCTCGAGCGGGCGCGGATGGAGTGGCTCCCCGACATCAACCCGACGTTCGCGTTTACGGGCAGCGCCTCGCAGGCGATCGGCGCCGCCATCATGTTCCCGACCACGATCAAGGAGATTGAGGGCGGGATCAAGGAAGCGGGGGCCATGCTTCGCGGGGCCGAGGCAATGCTCCGCCAGGCCAGCCGCGACCGGGCGGCCTCGTTCGTGGCCACCCTCGTCGCGCTCCGCAACGCCGAACGGCAAGCGGCGCTCTTCGATTCACGCATCGTTCCCGCGGCGGAGCGCGTCGTCTCGATTACTCGCCAAGCCTACGCCGCCGGATCGGCCACCTATCTGGACATGATCGACGCCGAGCGGGCACTCCTGGATGCTCGCCTGGTGATTGCCCAGGCCCGTGCCATGCGGGAGTCGAGGCTCGCCGAGCTCGAAGCCCTGATGGGCACCGATGTCGAAGCGCTCGGTCCTTCCACATCCAACCCCCCGGTCGGTTCTGCACCCGCCCGCGATTCTGCGGCCGCGGCACGCCCGTAAGGAGACTCACCTATGACAAACCCAACCCCTCCCACCACCCAGACACCGCACCGCGGCCGCCGACGCGCGCTGCTGCCGGCGCTCATCGTCCTCGCGGGTGCCGCGGGCGTCTACGCCGGCGCGCGATGGCACTCGTCCATCGGGCCGATGCTCGGGATGAAATCCACGGCTGATGACAACGGCCAGGACCAGCAGAACGGCGGGGCCAAGCAGCTCTGGACCTGCGGGATGCACCCGCAGGTGATCCAGGACAAACCGGGCGACTGTCCCATCTGCCACATGAAGCTCACGCCTCTGAAGATGGATAACGGCTCTGTGCCGGCCGGCCACGATCACGCCACCATGTCATCCGCCGGCGGCTCTCAGGGCGGGCAAGCGCAGCCGGGCCGCAAGATCAAGTACTGGTGGGACCCGATGTACAACCCGCCGTACATCTCGGACCGGCCCGGCAAGAGCCCGATGGGGATGGACCTCATCCCGGTTTACGAGGACGAAGTGCCGGGCGGGGCGGGCGCAGCGGGCGCGACCGCGGCGGTCGTCATCGACCCGGCGGTCGTTCAGAACATGGGCGTGCGGATCGCGCCCGTGACCGAGGGGCCGCTCAAGAAGTCGGTGCGGCTCGTCGGCTACCTCGACGAGGCCCAGCCCAACATCCACGACATCAACCTCCGTGTGTCCGGCTGGGTCCGCCGCCTGCACGCCAACACCGAGGGCCAGCACGTCGAGGCCGGCGACCCGCTCTTTGACCTCTACAGCCCCGAACTCCAGATCGCCGTCGAAGAACTCATCACCGCACGCCGGGCGAGGGTCACTGGTGGGGGCGGGGCCAGTGAAGGCACCGCCAGCGAGGTGGCGGGCGCGCTCTACGACGCCGCGGCGAACAAGCTCGAACTCCTCGGGCTCGACCCGCGCCAGATCGAGATCCTCGCCAAGCTCGACCGGGCCCCCGACGTCATTACGTTTACAAGCCCGGTGTCCGGGCACGTGGTCGAGAAGCCCATCGTCGAGGGCGCGGCGGTCAGCGCCGGCCAGAGGGCCTTGCGCATCGTGGACCACACCACCCTTTGGCTGGACGCACAGGTCTTCGAGAAGGATCTGCCGTT
This sequence comes from uncultured Phycisphaeraceae bacterium, assembly GCA_964630785.1. Taxonomy (GTDB): domain Bacteria; phylum Planctomycetota; class Phycisphaerae; order Phycisphaerales; family UBA1924; genus JADLCX01. The sequence continues at coordinate 60,904 of CAZVZG010000009.1, forward strand.
CGTGCAGCTGGGCCAGAGGGTGCTGGCGACCATCGCGTCCCGGACCGGCGAGCCGGTCGAGGGCGAGACCATCTTCATCCATCCGCACGTGGACATGATGACGCGCACGACCCTGGTCCGCATGGCCATTTCCAACCCGTCGCTCGCGCTCAGGCCGGGCATGTACGCGACCGTGCGCGTCGAGTCGCAGGTGGCCGACAGGGCCGTGCTGGCGCCGCGCGAGGCGATCATCGACACGGGCGAGTCGCAGATGGCGTTCGTTGCCGAGGCGGTCGGTCGGTTCCAGCCGCGGAAGGTGCGGATGGGACTGCCGGCCCAGGACGGGATGGTGCAGGTCGTCGAGGGCCTCGCGCCCGGCGAGGCCGTGGTGACGAGCGGGCAGTTCCTGATCGACTCGGAGAGCCGCCTGCGCGAGGCCATCCAGAAGTTCTTGAGCCAGCAGGCGTCCGCCGGCGCGACGACGATGCCGGGGGCACCCCCCGCCCCTGCAAGCGCCGCCACCGCCCCATCGCCCACGGCCCCGGCCGATCTGTCCTCGGAGCAGCAGCAGAAGGTCGATGCGGTCGTGTCGGCGTACCTGAAGCTGTCGAGCTCCCTCGGCGCCGTGCAGGAGAAGGACGCGCCGCCCCCCCAACTGGACTTGGCCGGACTCATCTCCGCGGCCCATTCACTCCACGGCGCCGTGTCCGGGACGAAGCACGAGCCGCTGGCGGTGGAAGTCGCCAAGGCCGCGGAGGCCATGAAGGGTCACCCGCTCGACCACCAGCGCCGGATGTTCAGCGCCCTGGGCGAGAAAGTCATCGCGCTGGCGGACGCGATGCCGCCGACGGCCGCGGTCGTAGGGGGGGCTGGGGAGGGGGGGACGCTGTACGTGATGAACTGCCCGATGGCCCCGGGGGGAGCCAAGGGCGACTGGCTCCAGACCTCGCCGGACGTCAAGAACCCCTTCTTCGCCACGGACATGAAGGAGTGCGGCTCCCAAGTGCGGACGCTCAAGACGAAGGGAAGGTGACCCGCCATGATCGCCCGCATCATCGAAGTCTCCTTGAAAAACCGCTTCATGGTCCTGCTCCTCACGGCGATGCTGGTGGGCGCGGGCCTCTGGAGCATCTTCAACATCCGCCTGGACGCGATCCCCGACCTCTCGGACGTGCAGGTGATCGTCACCACCGAGTACCCGGGGCAAAACCCGCAGGTGGTGGACGACCAGGTCACGTACCCGCTCGCCAGCGCCATGCTGGCGGTCCCCGGCTCGACGGTGGTCCGCGGCTTTTCCATGTTCGAGCAGTCGTTCGTGTACGTGCTCTTCGAGGACGGCACGGACATCTACTGGGCCCGCAGCCGCGTGCTGGAGTACCTGAACTTCGCACGCGACCGGCTGCCGCCCGGCGTGGAGCCCAAGCTCGGGCCTGACGCGACGGGAGTCGGCTGGGTGTACCAGTACGTGCTCTACCCCGGCTACTACAGCCCGGACCATCCCAAGGGACTCTGGCGCGATCCGCAGTTCGCGCTCCCCACAGCGGCGGGCAAGGAGAATGGCGCGAACGGGGCGGCGGCGCGGGAGTGGTACGCGTCGCAGGATGAAGCGCCGGAGAAGATTCGCAAGCGGCTCGTGCGCGTGCGGGCGTGGGAACACCCGGGCGCGGACCCGCTGACGGGGACGGCGCTCGTTTCGGCCAACCAGGATCTGGCGCAACTCCGCAGCCTCCAGGACTGGTACATCCGCTACCCGCTCACCTCGGTTGAAGACGTCTCGGAAGTCGCCTCGATCGGCGGCTTCGTCCGGCAGTACCAGGTCGTCCTGGACCCGCAGAAGTTGCAGGCGTACCGCCTGCCGCTGCGGGACGTGATGATGGCGATCGAGCGCTCGAACAACGACGTGGGCGGCTCGGTCGTGGAACTCTCCGAGAACGAGTACATGGTCCGCAGCCGCGGATACCTCAAGGGGCTGGAGGACCTCGCGAAGGTGCCGGTGGGCCTCGGGGAGCGGGGCACGCCAGTCATGCTCGGCGATGTCGCCACGCTCCAGATCGGCGGCGAGATGCGCCGCGGCGTGGGCGAACTCAACGGGCAGGGCGAGGCGGTCGGCGGCGTAGTCGTCGCCCGCTTCGGGGCAAACGCGTACAAGGTCATCGCCGACGTGAAGGCCAGGCTCGCCGCGCTCGAGGACGGGCTTCCGCCTGGAGTGTTCATCAAGCCCACCTACGACCGCTCGCAGCTCATCGAGCGCTCCGTGGCCACGCTGCGCACCACGCTCGCCGAGGAGATCATCGTCGTCGGCCTGGTGTGCATCCTCTTCCTGATCCACATGCGGAGCGAACTGGTGGCCGTGTTCGTCGTGCCCTCCAGCGTCGTGGCGTCGCTGCTCATCATGCACGTCCTGGGCATGAACGCCAATATCATGTCCCTGGGCGGCATCGCGATCTCCATCGGCGTGGTCGTGGACTCGGCCATCATCATGGTCGAGAACGCCCACAAGCACCTCGATCGGGAGGAAGAGCGCTTGCACGCCGGCCAGCCCCCGACGCCGCGTCACCAGATCATGCTCGAAGCGGCCCAGGAGGTCGGGCCGCAACTCTTCTTCGCCCTGCTCATCATCACCGTCTCGTTCCTGCCGGTGTTCGTGCTGGGCGGCGAGGCCGGGCGGCTCTTCAAGCCGCTGGCGTTCACCAAGACCTTTGCGATGGCCGCGGCGGCGTTCCTGTCCATCACCATCATCCCAGTGCTGATGTACTACTTCATTACCAGCCGCGTGCTGCCCAAGGAGTGGGGCTTCGCCCGCAACACGCTCATCACGCTCGCGGCGGTCCTGGTGCCGGCCGCAGCGCTGTTCGTGGTCGTGAGCACGCTGTCCAACCTGGCGCCGTACCGCTGGTGGTTCGCGGGCGGCTGGGCGGTGCTGATGGCGATGCTGCTCCTGCCCCAGAAGATCATCCACGAGAAGCACAGCCCCATCAGCGCCGTGCTGCAGCGGATCTACGCGCCCTTCTTCCGGGCGGTCATGGCCCACCCGTGGCTCACGATCCTGGTCGCGGCCGCCGCCCTGGCGTCCACGTGGTACCCGGCAAGCCGGATGGGCACCGAGTTCATGCCCCCACTGGACGAGGGCGACCTGCTCTACATGCCCACGACCGACCCATCGATCAGCATCACCAAGAGCAAGGAACTGCTCCAGCAGACCGACAAGCTCATCGCCACCTTTCCCGAGGTCACCAGCGTTCACGGCAAGATCGGGCGGGCCGAGACCGCCACCGACCCGGCGCCCCTCTCGATGATCGAGACGGTGGCGCAGCTCAACCCCGACCGCTCCCAGTGGCGGACCCGCCCGGTCGAATACTGGTTCAGCGATTGGCCCGGCTGGCTCAAGAAGCCGTTCACCGCCACCTTCTGGCCGGAAACGCGTCCCATCACGACGGAAGAGCTGAAGTTCGGCTGGCAGGACCCCGACGGCACGATGCACCACGGGCTCAACACTGTGGTCATGTTCCCCGGCCTCGCCAACGCCTGGCCATACCCCATCGAGAATCGCATCAACATGCTGGCCACGGGCATCAAGACCCCCGTGGGCATCAAGATCATGGGGCCGGACCTGAAGGTCCTCAGCGGCCTCGCGGACCAGGCCGCCAACGCCGCGCGCACGATCCCGGGCACGGTCTCGGCCTATGCCGAGCGGACCTTCGGCGGGTACTACCTCGACTTCGACGTCAACCGCGACGAGGCGGCCCGCTACGGCCTTACCGTCGGCGACGTGCAGGATGTGATCCAGTCCGCCGTCGGCGGGATGAACATCACGACGACGGTCGAGGGCCTGGAGCGGTACCCGCTGAACGTGCGCTACCTGCGCGACTTCCGCGACGACGTGCCGGCGCTAGAGAACGTCCTCGTCACGGCGCCGATGGCGGCCGGGGGGGCGAACGGCGAGAAGATGCAGGTGCCGCTGGGCCAGCTCGCCACGATCAAGATCAACCCCGGCGCCCCCATGATCCGCTCCGAGAATGCGATGCGCACGGCGTGGATCTACGTGGACATCGCCGGGCGTGACCTGGGCGGCTACATCGCAGAAGCACGCCGCGTCGTCGCCGAGAAGGTCGAGCTCCCGCAGGGCTACACGCTGGTCTTCTCCGGGCAGTTCGAGTTCTGGGAAAAGACCATACCGCGGCTCGTCGCCGCGACCGTCCTGGCCTTCTTTGCCATCGTCTTCCTGCTCTACGTCAGCAGCCGCTCGTGGCTGCGCGTCGGGATCGTCCTGATGGCGGTGCCGTTCAGCCTGGTAGGCGCCTTCTGGTTCATGCACGCGCTGGACTACAACCTGTCGCTGGCGGTCGTCATCGGCATCATCGCCCTGGCCGGCCTGGACGCCGAGACCGGCATGGTCATGCTGCTGTACCTGGACAACAGCTACGAGCGCTTCCGGCAGCAGGGCCGGATGCGGTCTCGGGACGACCTGTGGGCCGCGGTCCACGACGGCGCGGTCATGCGCATCCGTCCCAAGGCGATGACGGTCGCAGCGGCGTTCATCGGCCTTGTGCCGCTGCTCTGGGCCCACGGCACCGGCGCCGACACCATGCGCCGCATCGCCGCTCCGATGATCGGCGGGCTGCTCATCAGCTTCATCATGGAGCTGCTCGTGTACCCGGTCGTGTTCTACCTCGCCAAGCGGTGGCAGCACCGCAGGGAGTTTGCGGTGCCGCGAAGTCCCGTGTGATATGACGGGCCCTGCCGCGATCTATCGTCTATTGGACCAAGGAGAGCCTGCGGTGAGCAGAGGATGTGGAGAATGCTGCGGGCCGAGGGACTTGGCGAGCGTGGGCCCAGGTTACCGCCGCGCGCTGATCATCGTAATCGCGCTCAACCTCGGCATGGGCGTCGCGGAGATGGTCGGCGGCCTGCTGGGAGCCTCACAGGCGCTGAAGGCCGATGCCCTGGACTTCCTCGGGGACGGCTCGATCACGCTGCTGGGGTTCTTGGCCCTATCGTGGCGTCCTGCGTGGCGGGCCAGGGCCGCCCTGCTTCAGGGCGCATTCCTCGGCGCTCTTGGGACCGGCGTCGTCGCCGCCGCCCTCATCCGCACCGTCGTGCAAAAGATGCCGGCGACCGAGGTCATGGGCGGCGTCGGAGTAGTGGCGCTGGCGGTCAACGTGGCGGCGGCGCTCGTGCTGGTCCGGCACCGCGCCGACGACGCGAACACCCGGGCCGTGTGGCTCTTCAGCCGCAACGATGCGCTGGGCAACGTGGCGGTGATCGCGGCGGGTGGCCTCGTCTATTGGACCGGCTCGCCCTGGCCGGACCTCGTGGCCGCCTTCAGCATCGCGGCCCTGTTCCTTGGCTCGTCGTGGACGATCCTCCGCGAAGCAACCCGTGAGCTTCGCACAACTAGAAACGCCGGCATTTCGAAGACAGCGTCTCTCGCCAGCGCGCAAGCAGAACCGGCAGCGCCAGACCTTGCCAACGGGCACAACGGGCCCGCGGTCGTTGGGGAGGAAGGCTTGTAGGCGCTGCGCCGTCTGATTTGGCCAAAGCTGCTGCACCGCCGCGGCGCGCTGATGTGCCCACCCGCAATAGGCTCCTCGCCGACGAAGCCATCGATCCCGCGCGGGGACCGCTTGACCAGCGCACGGGCCAGTGTCGCCGACGACACAATGGCGAGAAACTTCAGCCGACGCAGCGCCGGAGCCTCGCGCGGCCCCTCGGTTCACAACCCTCGTGGTGTCCACTTCTCGCTCAAATCGAGTACGTCCCCGTGCTGCCGCCGCTGGAGTTGGACCCACTCCCGCTGGCCGAGCCGCTGCCGGACGAGGAAGATAAGCCGGACATCGAGCCGGAGGTCGAGAATGAGGACGACCCGCTCGACTTGCTGCCGGACGATGAACCACTGCTGGACGAGCCGCTGCTCGATCCGAACATCGACCCCGATCCTGAGCCGGAGGCGGACCCACTCCCGGAGCCGGAACCTGATCCGGACGACGCGCTGCCTGAGCCGGAACTCTGAGCGGTCGCGGGCATGTCGTTGTGGACCCACACTCCCTCGGCCAGAAGCGTGTTCGTACCGGGAATGTGGATGGCCACGGTGCGTGTCGGGGCGTCGATACGGACGACCGACTCAACCTCTTCCTCGTTCATGTGCTCGTCGATCAGGAAGTCGCCAGGCTGGATGAACTCGGCGGATGCGAAGCCCCATTCGTCGCCGCGGCGGATCATGAACGGGTGCTCGGGCGTTGCCTTCAGGCGGCGGTTGATGACCATGAAGCCGTGGTGCTCGCCGAGGCGGATGCTCGCCACGCGCGCCGCGACGGGCGTCGCGCCGTGCAGACCGTGGTGCGAGAGCCAGTTGTACTGAGCGCGGTACGGGACATCGACCTCGAGCCCAGGCACCTGGATGGATGCGACGCGATCACCGGGCTTGAGGTTCTCGATCGGCGTGAGGCGACCGTCCTCGAGGCGCACGAGGGTGCCGAAGAGGAGGCAGTTGCTACCGGGGCCGGAACCCGGCCCGCTTCCGCCCGGACCCGAGCCGCCGGGTCCGGACCCACCGGGGCCGGAGCCACCCCCGCTCGAACCACCGCCACCGGACGAGCCTCCACCAGACGAGCCGCCGCCGGATGATCCTCCGGAGGAAGCCCCGGACGAGGCTCCCGAACTCATGCCGCTGCTCGCGCCTGACGACGCGCCACTCGACATTCCGCTGCTACCAGATCCAGACGAACCCGAACCGCTCGATGACCCTGATCCGCTGGACGACCCGCTCGATGACGACCCCGAGGAGGACGACCCGCTTGATGACATCGACCCCGACGACGAACTGCCTGATGAAGAGGTCGGCGTGCCGCTGCTCGAACCCGACGACCCCGAGGACATGGAATCGCTCGACCCGCTGCTCGACGGAGTGTGCGTCGTGCCAGACGTGTTGCTCGTGAAGGCGCCGGTGGTGTAGAACGTGAGCGTGGGCGTTCCGCTCGGGCCGGTCGTGTAGATGACATCTCCGGTCGTCGAGTAGCTCGGCGGCATGCTCGGCGTGCTGGTCGGCGTCGAGTAGGTGCTCTCGGGCGTCGAACCCGAGGGCGTGGAGTAGTTGCTCGACCCGCCGCCTGTCGGCGGACGACCCGTCGCCCACACGGGGATGTATAAGTAGTATCGGGTCGGGCCGTCGCTCATCGGGCGGCCTCCTGCGGGGTCGGCTTCGGATTGGGCTCGTACCAGCCCTGCGTGCTCACGGGCTTGCCGCACTCGGCGGACGCGGCCTTCACCGCCGCGTCGAAGTCCATGCGGTCGAACGCCTGGAGCTCGCTTCCTGGCGAACAGTTGATGACCCGGAAGCGGTGTTTGTCGAAGTGCGGCCGCAGGGCCTCGAAGCGACGGGCCAGTGAGTCGTAGAGGACGTTGTTGTGCCGAATCGCATTGGCCGCACGGTGCTCCTCGAAGGCGTATCTGCGGTCGGCCGCCATCTTGAAGTCGCACCCGAGCAGATACACGGTGCCGAAGCCCAGGTGATGCAGCAGGCGCAGGGCGACGAGCATGACGCTGCGCTTGCCTGTGATCCCGAGCGAGTCGGCGTGCTTGGCGTCGTTCCCCCACGGGACCGAATCGCCCGTCAGGAACCGCTCATGGTCGAAGTGGTCAGCGCGGCGGAAGAACAACACGCTGGGCATCTGCCGGACGCGGAACGCGCTGTTGCGCATCGTGCCGTCGGGGTTCTGGATGCGGAGGCGCTTGTCCCAGCAGCACGTCGGCACGAACTTCAGGATGCCCGGGTCCTTCCAGCCGGTATCAATGAAGCGACCCGGATCGTCCACGCACGTCCAGAGCGTGGGCCGGTGAACGGACCAGGAGTTGTTTACCCCCATCGTGACGATGCCGCGCTTGTTGAGCTGTGTGAGGTCCACCTGTGTGAGCGACGGTCCCGACAGGATCAGAAACGCCGAGCGCCCGCGATAGAACCCCCCGAGTGACACGGAGTCGAAGTCGGCGGTGTAGAGGCGCAGGCCGTCCCGCGCGGGCTTCCGCGCCTTGAGCCCCGCCTGAAGCGCCGCGATGTCCGACTGGTTCTCACGCACAGCCGCAGCCCTCCTTGGCAGCGAACCGACCGACGACGTACCGACCCTCGGCCCTCGGTGCCGTCACCGTGCCGACGCGGCCAATGCGCTCCAGCCACCACGCCAGCGGTCGCACGGTGGGATGCAGACCCTCGCCGGCGACGGTGGTCCGGCTCGGGCGCGTGCATATCGAGAACACGAAGTGCGCCTTGGGGCGGCCTACACGCCGCATCTCCGTGAGCACCGCGTCCACGTCCTCGGGGAGCAGGTGCTCCAGGGCATCGAAGCTCGTCACCACGTCGGCCACGCTGTCGAGCAGGCCGGTCTTGTGCATCGCCCGCGGGATGTCCGCCTCGGGGAACGCGAAATCGACCCCGAGCCCATCGATGCCGACGCGCCGCAGAGCACCGATGAAGTCGTTTCGGCCGCACCCAAAGTCCACGACGAAGCGAGGCTTGAGTCGCTGCACCATTGGGAGCGCCGCCGCGCCGTGGTTGGTTGCGCCGTACCCAGTTCCGGGCGCGGCGGACCGCGACGCCAGCGCGACGTACTTCTTCCGCTCATGCTCACGGCGGGCATCCAGAGTCGGTGCCGTTGCAGTGACGGGAGCCGTGGTCATGCGCCCCCCTCGATGTAGATGTTGAACTTGCGGTCCTCATCGGCGGGGTCGGCGATCTCGATCAGGCTCATCGCCTCGAACACCCACACCGGTCTGCCCTTGCTGTTGCGCTCGCAGGTCAGCTGCACGCAGACGCCCTCGGGTATGGGAACGAGCCTGGGCTTGAGCGACCGCGCGGGCGGACACTTGGGCAGCACGCCGGGCAACTCGCACACCGGCCCGAGTCCCAGCAGCCCGCCGAAGCCGGAGCCGGGATCGAAGTCGTTCATGTGGTGAGCTTCAAAGCGGTTGATCGCCAGCCGCGTCGGGTCCTCGCCCCCGCCGGGGAGCTGCGACGACAGCCCCTCGGGCACGGGCACATACCGGAGATAGGTGTCGCTGCCGGGATCGCCGTCGATCCGGGCCTCGACCCACGGGTAGCGCCAACGGTTGTTCTCGGTGGGGATAGCCTGCGCTGCGCCGAGGATGGCCGTGACGCGGCCGGGCGACGGCTGACCCATCTCGATGACGGCCCACTTCTCGCCGGTGCCCTCTTCCTTCCACAGGATCGGGATACCGCCCATGGGCGTGCTGGCGAGCACGGTCTCCTCGGGAGCGAGCTCGCACGTGGTGTCCGTCTCGTTGGTGATGAAGACCCGCGCAGGCGTCACGCCCGTGAGCACGCACCGTCCGAGATCGCCCGGCTTGATCGGTTGGAGCGCCAGCACGAAGGAGAGCGACGGGGACTCCTCGGTGGCGATCTCCGCAGTCAACGGTGTGCGGCTGTGGAACGTCCGCTCCTGGTCCTCGTTGTCGGGCTGGACCAGAACGCCGGTGATGGCCAGCGCGTGGTACGGCTCGATGTCGTCGTCGGAATCGTTGCGGACCAGCACGATGCCGCGCTGCGCGGGTTCCAGCGCTGGCCCGGCGTTGGCGTTCCGCTCGCGTCGTCGCAGTTCGACCGCCGCATCGACGAAGGCGTTGTACGCCGCCGCGGGGATGCTGAGTGGTTGGCCCGACCGGACTTTGCGGAACACGTCGCCCATCGTTTAGATTCCCAAGCCTGCGAAGCTGCCTTCGTCGTACACGCGCTCGACATACGCCGCGACTGGGCGCTTCACGATCGCGTGCGACCCCGTGTCCTCCTGGTCGGCGTACCGCACCCACAAGTACTCCCACCCCTTCTTGGCGATGCCGCTGATGTCCCCGACCGAGATGCCGCTCGCGTTCGGGCTGGCCGCGAACCGGAAGGTGATCTCCCAGTCGTCGTCGGGATCGGTGCCGCGCCGTGCGCCCGATGCGCCGAGGAACAGGACCTCGCCCGCCTGGAACCCCTTGAACGCGCCGGAGTTCACCTTGCCGGTGAGCGAGAAGAGCGTGCCCTTGTACGAGGGCGTCACCTGGTCGTTGGTGAAGTAGTGCGTTTCGGAGAACTGGAACACCGGGACGGTGATGTCCACGCCCTCGACGCCGTCGGCGGTGACGCCGATCGCGCCGCCGAAGTCGGGTGGCGACGAGCCCGAGGGCGCGTGCGAGGAGACGGTCTCCTTGCTCTGGGTGATGTGCTGCGTGCCGCCGCCGGTGTCGAAGGAGAAGATGCTCTCGCCGGGCTCGGGGAGCGAGCCGCCCTGGGCCTTCCCGTACCGGACCACGGCCTCCCACAGCTCATCGCCGACGGGCTCGACGGAGGTGGATTGCCGGGGCTGGCCGTCATAGGTCGCGGGGCTGGTGGTCTCGGCGGCGTTGCGGGCCGCGAGGTCGTCGTTGGTCCCGCGCACGGTGTAGACCAGTTCCGCCGAGGGGTTGTCGCCCTTGGTGGACTTGCGGCTCTCGAACTTCTCCGTCACCGTGATCGGCACGAACGACTCTCCTTATGCGAATGTCAGCCCGCCGCTCTGCGCGGCGTCGGCCAGACGCTTGGTGTGCTTGGCGGTCTGCTCGGTGGCCCGGGCGGTGCGTTCCGCAGCCCCACCATCGGACTCCAGCCCCTGCGCTGCGCGAGCGTTGAAGGTGCCGCGCACGCTGATCCCCTTGCCGATGACCTCTCCGAGCCCCGCGAGCCGGTCCTCGAACTCGGCCATGAGGTCGCGCGGCGTGCGGCCCGGGCCGCGTTCGGCATCTGCTGCCTCCCGTTTCTGGCGGGCCTGCTCGATGGCATCGGCGAGCTTCTGCTTCGCGGCATCGAGCGCCGCTTGCGACTCCGCGAGCCCCGCCTCCGTGTTCGTCTTGAGCGCGGCCTGGGCCTCCTCAAAGTCACGACCGATCCCGGCGAGAGTTGCTTCGTGCAGGGCGGCGGCTTGCTCACGCTCGGCGGCACGCTGTCCCTCGCGCTCGGCCACCTGCCGCTGGGCCGCGCTCTCCAGTTCAGCCAGACGCGATTCGAGTTGATCATCGACGGCCCTCTTCGCGGCGTCCACGTCGAGCCCGGAGTCGAAGAGCCCCTGGATCTCCAGCATGCGCTTGGCGACCCAGGACGAGGCCGACTCCCACACCAGCTGGAAGCCGGTGGTGAAGTTGGTCCAGGTCTTCGAGAGGAACGACGTGGTCTCGATCCACGCGATCTCGAGGGCGTGGAAGACGATCTCCGCGGCGGCCAGCGCCCCGTACCACATGCCGTAGGCGGTGGAAACGAAGAACTCCTTGGCCTCAAGCCAGACCTTGTTGAGCGCGGCGACGCCCTGCTGCCAGACGACTTTCAGGGAGAGCCACAGGATCTCGGCGGCTAGCGCGATGTCGCCCGCCGCGAGGGCGTCGGAGATGCCGCCCACGACCTTGGTCACCCAGTCACGCAGCCGGCTGAACTGCTCGCCGAGCCAGGCGAGGGCCTCGCCGCCGACCCCGGTGGTGACGATGAGCACGCCGCCGAGCGCCACGATCGCGGCGATCGCCAGCCCGACCGGTGACAGGATCGCCGCGATGGCGGCCCCGATCAGGCTGAATGCTGTTCCGATGCCGCCGATCACACTCGCAACGATGCCGAGGGTCGCGCCAATGCCTGAGACGATGTATCCCAAGGCGATGATGGCGACCCCCGCGACGGTGACGGCGGCGGCGATCTTGAGCGCCCACACGACCGTCTCTCGGTTCGCCTTGATCCAGGTGGTGACGCTCACGACGATTCGCGTGATCCGCTCGGCGATGTCCTTGAGCGTCGGCGCGAGCGCCCCGCCGATCGTGAACACGCCCTGCTTGAGCACCTTCCAGAGGGTGCCGAGGGCATCGTTGAGCTGCGCGGCATCGCGGGCGGTCTCGGTGCTGACGGTCAGGCCGAGGCGCCGAGCCTCCTCCTGCATCGCCTCGATCCCCGCCGCGCCGTCGGCCATGAGCGGCAGGAGCTTGGTCCCGGCCTTGCCAAAGACCTCCATCGCGATGGCGGCCCGCAGCGTGGGGTCCGACACCTTGGAGATGCGATCGGCCAGAACCTTAAACTGCTGCTCAGGTGAGAGCCCGGCCAGTTGCGCTGCGCTGAGGCCGAGTCGATCGAGGGCCTCGACCGCGGTACCCGTTCCCTGCGCCGCTTCTCCCAGGGTGCGCTGCATGATCCGCACACCCGACTCGAGCGTTTCCAGATCAGCGCCTGAGAGTTCGGCCGCGTAGCCGAGCTCTGACAGCGCCTCGACGCTGACGCCGGTGCGGATGCTCATCTTGTCGAGCACATCCCCCATGTCGGAGAAGACCTTGGCGGTGCCGAGGAGACCGGTGACCGCGGCGGCTCCGATCCCGGCCAATCGCGTGCCGATCGAACGCAGCCCTGCGCCGAAGGCTTCGAGCTGCTTCTGGGCGCGGCGAAGCCCGGCCGTGAGCTTGTCGCTCACGCCGAGTTCGACGAACGCCCGTCCAGCCCGGATGCCCCGCGTGTCGGCCACCGATCAGGCTCCCTTCCGAATGGAGTTCCGCCACAGCAGCGGCAGCTTCGGCCGCTCCTTGTCCAACGCCGGGGCCATGTACGGCCGCGCGGCGATCTTGACCTTCTGCGATGTGAGCCGTCCGCCCTTGCGCCGGTAGACGACCGTGTCCCCGCCGTACTCCAGCACGTTGGGCGCGACGCTTTTCTTGAATCCCACCGGTCCGACGACCACTGAGTCTGCCGCCTTGTCGTACCCGAAGAGGATCAGGCGGCGAAGGCTTCCCTCGTGCGAGTGGGGTGGCTTGCCCGCCGGCGCGGAACCCTTGCGCTTGCGGATGCTGGTGCGGGCTGCCGTGCGGATGAACGCGCCGGCCTTGCTGAGCACCTTGCGCTTGGCCCCATCGACCGCGCGGACCACCGCCGCGCGATCGAAGAACATGTCCTTGATCCGCATGGTGATCACACGCCGCTCCCGCCCGCGGGCGCGCCTCCAGCGAGGCCGCTGCCCTTCTCCAGGCCCTTGTTGAACGACGCCTCCTTCTCCTTGCGGAGCCGGCCCGAGCCGATGAACAAGCCGACGATGCCCGTGAGCGCCGGCAGCGCGGGGCCGAGCACGGGGAGCCCCGCGACGGTCGGCCCAAAGGTGTCCAGCGCCGAAAGCGTGAGCTGGCTGAACAGGCCGCGGAGTTCGCCGGCCTTCTCGATGTTGTTCTTCCACTGCGCGCCGGTGGTCTGCGTCTGGTTGAACCAGTTCTGGTACTCGACCTCGGCTTCGTTCAGGCTGAGCGTCGATGGCAGGCCCGTCGTCTGCTGGATGGTGTTGGGCGTCTTGACCTTCACCAGGTCGCCGAGGTCGAAGCCGGCGCAGGACGCCAACACGAGCGCCATGAGCATCAGGCCGACGATGTAGACGTAGTGGCGAGTGGAGAGCGAGCTGAAGAACTTCATCCGTGAGCCTCCTTGGTGATGGCGGGCATCTTGCCGTCGATGAACACGTCCTTGAGAACCGACACGCCGACCGGGATCGGCCGCTGGCGTTTGGCGAAGGGGTCGAAGTCGCTGGGGTTGAGTCGGCGGGATCGTTTGGGATCGCGGTGGATGTTGGCGACGAGCGCCATGACCGCAGAGGCGATCGACCAGTCGTGGCGCTGCCTGCCGTCGAGCATCGCCACCAGCTCGCGGAGCGTCAGGGGGCCGGGGTCGATGCCGAGGACTCCTGCGCACTGGTGGACGAGCTTCCAGCAGTCGCTTCCGGTGAGGCTTCGGCCAGTAGCCGATCCGCCAGCCGATCCATCTCGCCGCTCTCCAGCTTCTTCTCGACTAGGTCTCGGGCCCGGTCCATCACCTTCCTGGTGGCCTGGAGCACCCGCCCGAGGTTGGCCCGGTCCCTCGGGCTCGGGCAGAAACCCACGAGCTCCTCCAGCACCGCCGTCGTCGCGGCTTCGATCGCGTCGCCCGCCATCGACTTGCCGAACTCCTCGTCGGAGATGCTGCGGCAGTCGGCCTCAGGCTTGCAGATCGCGTAGACCACATCGCAAAGCAAGACGGGGTCGCGGATCAGCTTCTCGATCAGCGTCCCCTCGATGACCTGCATGAGGTCCTCGCCGGTGAGCCCGCGCACACGCTTGATGGCGGTGACGTTGATCTCCACCGACCACTGCCGCCCCTGGTTGTCCTTGAACGATCGCATCCGTGCCTCCGTGACCCAGAACCCGACAGGAAACCGACGCCAATCCGACAGCCATCCGACGGGCTCAGCCGCCGATCCATGAGGGCGCCGTCGCCGAGTACGTCACCTTCGCCGTGACGGACACCGTGATCGCCTCTTCCAGCGCCTCGTTCCGCGAGAAGTTCGTGATGGAGAAGTCCGCCTGCAGGCCCTGGCCGCTCGTCTCATCGAGGATCTGGAAGCCGATCGGGTCGTTGCCGAAGAACGCGTTCTTGATGGCGGTGAACCCGGCGTCCGCTGTGTCCCAGACCATCTCGAACTCGACGCTCGCCTCCTTGAGCGTGGCGACCGTCGCCCGCCAGCCGCTGTTGGCGCGGGTGGTCACGTCCGCTTCCCCCGCCTCGAGGCTGAGGGTCACGTCGCGCGTGTTGCCGAGAACCGTCCACGCTCCGCCGCCGGCCTGCCCGCCGACCTTGAAGAGCAGCTTCGCTTCCATGCCGAGTTTGATCGCCATTGTCGTTCTCCTGCTCTATCCGGCCGTGTGGCCAACCACGAACGCCACTTCACCCGACTTGCTCCGCACGAAGATGTCAGCCAGGTTGACTTGCTCGAACGGCAGTTGCGTACCCGCGGGAACTGGTATCTCGACGCCCTTGCCGTCAGAGAGCGACATGGCCTGCGTGTTCGTGTGCGCTGCCATCAGCGTGAACGTCGCTACGAGCCGTGTGTTTGAGAGCGGCTTCTCGCCCTCCTCAAGATCCACCTTGATGAACACAATGTTCCGCACGGCTACCTCCGGACCCGGTACGTGACGCTCAGGACGCTCGTGAACACGCGGTGTTGCTCCAGCGACTCGCTTGACACCACCGGCTCGTTGGCGATTCCGGCCCACGCCGCCTCCGGCGCATCGGGCAGCCGGCCGAGCCGCAGGTGATCGGTGATCTCCTCGACGAGATCGAGCAGGGCATCGATCTCGGCGTCGGCCCCTTCTGCTGGGAGCTTCTTCTGGACACCCACATCCACGACGCACTCGAAGACGCTGCTGTCGCGGGTGGCGGCCGCGATGCCGACCGTGCGAGGCACGACCGACACGCGCAGGTCGGCCAGGTCTTCCAGCGTGAACGCGGGCTGGTACATCCTCTCTGCGCTCACCGGCTGAGAGAAGGTCCCGGCGTTGATGTGCGCGGCGACGGCGTCGGCGATGGCGGCGATGGTGCTCATGGGCGGCCCACCTTCCCTGCCTCCGCCACGGCGCTCAGCCCCGCCACCTTGCCTTCGAGGTAAGACACGCGGCGTTCCATCGCCTGGTAATCGGCCCGGATGGAGCGGGCCTCGCCGATGAACTCATCGAGGCGTTTCTCGACCTGCTGGAGCTTGGTGGTGACCACGCCCCACTGCACCGTCATCGCGCCGGCGGCGAGGATGACGGTGATGAGCACACCAGCCCACCGGGCCCGTGTTCCATTGCTCCCGTTCTGTCCGTTCCCGTCGCTCATCACGTCTCCGTAGCGATGTGCTTGCTGTGAATCCGAAGAACCCTGCGATACGGGTCGCTGTACCGGAACGGCGGTTGTCCGCCCGGCGCGTTGACCTCGTACACGAACACGCTCGTCCCGACCGTCTCACGCACCTGATCACCGGCTCGCGGGAGCACCGGGCCAGCACCGAGGTCCAGGTCCGCCGCCCGGATCAGGAAGTCCCGCGACTCCGTTCGATGAATCAGGCCCGCTTCGTCGGCCTGCTCGAACTCGGTCCGCCCGGACGTGGCCTGGACTTCCTTCTCATCCGCGCCTCGCCGGTAGAGCACGGTTCGGCTCAGGTGCCGGTGTCGCTGGTCGTCGAGGAACGCGGATCCACGGTCGAGCAGATCGCCCACGGCTGCCTCCTCACTGCAGGAGGCGGATGCGCACGACGGTGTCGGCATCCACGGTGGTCTTCACCGTCTTGCCGATGAGCTTGTTGGCACCGGACGCGGCGTTCTTGGTGGCGTTCTGCGCGGCGGCATCCCAGTAGGCGTTGCTGCCTGCGGGCATGCCGCTTGAAGCGCCCAGCGCCTTGGGGAAGTCGAACACGCCCGCCACCGCCAGCGAGCCGAGCTGGCCCGCTTTGATGGGGCCCTGCGCGATGCCGACGAGTTCCGCCTGGACAACCACAGCGCCGGTGAGCACGTCCGCGCCCGGGGTGTAGTCGATCGATGCACCTTCGTGCACAAACTTGGCCGGTCCCGATGCCATGCTGCCTTCTCCTTCGCCGGGTGTGACCCCGGACTGTTCTTCTTCGATCCCACTGCCGATCTCGCCTACTTCGCCCATGTGGCTTACACCTCTCCCTTGCTCTTCACCCCGCCGCGCGGGTCCTGCAGGGCAACGCCGAAGTCGTGGTATCCACGCATCCGCACGCCGAGCTGGCTGAAGTCCGCGTCGGAGGTCTCGATGGTCGGGGCCTCTTGCCCGTTGAGGAACGCCATCTCGATGACGGGCAGGTCGCTCGGGTCGGCGAGGAGGTACCACGCCTTGGCCGAGTTGCCGGTGTACAGGGCGTTGGACAGGTAGCGGCTGACCTCGATGCGGAACTTGCCCTGGTGCGGGTTGGCGACGGGGAACTTGGTGTTCGCCGTGGTGTCCCGCATCTCCACGCTCTTGTAGAGCTGCGTGCCCACCGCCGAGAGCGCCGTGGGAACGAGCAGGATCGACGGCATCACGCCCGTGGGCTTTCCGTCAGAATCCACCAGGTCCATGAACGTGACCTCGCCCTTGGTGAGGCCGTCGATGCCGAGCGCCGTGTCCGCGCCCGAGATGAAGTTCTTGTTGCCAGCGCTGAAGAACGCGGCGTTATTCATGAACGCCGCCCAGAAAACGTCGTTGATCTTGAGGCCTGAGCCGCGGCCGAGCTTGCGGGGCACGGTCGTGATCGCGCCCAGGTCGTCGTTGATGATGTCGCGGCGGTCGATCGCGAGCATCAGGCCGTAGGTGTCGGCCTTGTTGCTGTAGGTCTCCTCGCCCAGCGTCCCGTGCTTGAGCTCGCCGCCGGGAGCGACCTGTTCGTATTGGTCCTTGCCGACCAGCCGGTAGCTTGTGACCGTCTTGAAGTCCGAGACGTTGCGGACGGCGCAGATGCTCCTCCACACACGCTCGACGCTGAAGAAGCCCTCGAGCAAGAACTTGTTGGCGACGTTGGAGAGGATGCCCCCGACGTCGATGATGGTCATCCCCGCCTCGATGCCGCGTCCGAACGCGGCCTCGAGCACACGGCGGCTGTCGCGGAAGGTCCGGCCCGTGTAGCCGTTGGCGATGGCGGCCTCGATCAGCAGTTCCTGCAGGCCCAGCCCGCTCTGGAAGCGCTTGGCCGCGACCTCCAGCGCCTGGACCGAGCAGACCGTTTCGAGCCCTTCAAGCTTGGCGCTCTGGAAGCACGCGGCCTCCAGGACCTCGCTGGTGATGCTCGTGTCGGGTGCATGGATCGCCGGCGCCTTAGGGCGGCTGGCGCGGAGCACTTCGAGTTCCGTCCGCGTCGCGTCCCAGCCGTCGCGGATCGCCTGGGCCTCGATGTCGAGGTGCTTGCCGGCGCAGATCTTCCGCACCGCCGCGATACGGCTGGTCTCCGCGAGAGCCTCGGCGCGGAGCGCGGCAACGCCCGCCCCGGGCGCGGGATCGGCATCACCGCCGGCCAAACTGCCGTTACCACCCCCGCCCTGCTGGGCCGCGATGGAGGCGCTAGTGCGCCCATCGGCACCGAGGTCCACAAAGCTGATCTCGCCGAGCGTCGCCTTGCGGACGACGTTGATGGGGCCGGAGAACTCTAGCCCGTTCACAATCGCCTTCTGCGACTCGCGGATGAACTCGAACTCCTCGACGCTGGCGCCTACCGAGGCCTGCCAGGGGAAGCCGTTCCGGGAGGACGCGACCACCTCGCGGGCGGTCGCCGTGTCGCGCGAGATCACGCCGGTGGCCACGAGCTGCCCGCCCTCGACCCGGATGGCATCCGTGTGCCCCACACCCGCGGCCGGATCATGAGCGAACCGGATCGGCCGGTTCTGCGAGGGCACCGAGAGCCCCGCGAGGTCGAGCACGACCGGGTGACGCCACCCGGCGACGCGCATCGCCCCGCCCGTATAGGCCAGCATCTTGAAGCGCGGGAGCGCCTTCTCGCCCTCCGTCCCGCCCGCGCCGGCGGCGATGGCGGTGATCTCCGCCGTGCCGGTCAGCGTGAGCGGAGACGTGCCCGCGGGTGCGGGATGGGTGGCGGCGGCCTCAAGCCACAGATGCTTTGGCGCGAGACGGGTCTTCGGAGCGGTCGGGGTCTTCGTTGCCATCGGTGTCGTCCTCTTGAGGTGCGGGCGGCGTGCCCGTCGGGTTCGTCGGAGTCGGGGACAGGCCGAGTTCGTCCATGAGCGCCCGTTCCTTGGCGCGCTGGCGGAGCTCCTGCTCCCAGTCGCGTCCCTGGCGGGCGTACTCGGCGGCGAGTGTGGTGGTGTGGTTGGCCAGGCGCGTGGCCTGGGCGGTCGCTTCCTTGGCGGGGTCGACGTGCTCGACGCCATCCCAGAACCACGCGTGCGTGGGCAGGAGAGCGCCTCGCTGCCGCATCGATTGCGGGAGCAACCCTTCGACCAGCACGGCCTCGTTGAGCCAGGCGGTGAGGATGCGGTCCAGCACGGCGAGCTGCAGGTGGTGCTGATCGACGCGTAGGCTCTTGAAGTACACCTGGTGGTCCAGGCGGCCGCTGGCGTAGTTGTAACCGGAGGAGTTCCCCGCCGCGACGTTGAACGGCATGTTCAGGCAGCGGGCGATCTCGTTGAGGATCTCGCGCTTGAACTCGCCAAAGGTCGTGGTCGGCTGCTCGGCGTGGACCTGCCCGAGCTTCCAGCCGCCGGGGAGAACCGTGGCGAGGCGCTGCTCGAGCTCGACCTCGTCCATCGGCTCGAGCGGATCGGCCTCGCCGTTGGGGGGAGCATCGGTGTAGATGACGGCGGCGAAGTTGGCGGCGGTCTCGGCGGCGGCGATGGTCGCCAGCGTGTACCGGCGAAGCTGCGCGAACAGCGGGAGCGCCGGCGTGATGTCGGGAATGCCGCGGAGCTGGCCCGGCCGATCGGCGCGGAAGTAGTGCACCACGGCCGACGCGGCGTACGTGTCGTACGCGGTGAGATCGTCGATCGGGGCGCGGAGGAGGCCGCTGTCGCCCGGGTGCCGCTTGAGCACGCGGTACGCCGACGGGTTGCCCCACTGGTCGAGGACAATCCCATCGACCTCGTCCGAGCGACCGCGCCGCAGAAGCGGCGTGCAAACCTGGTCCGCCTCGATGAGCTTGAGATCCAGCGAGACCGGAGATCCGATCGCCGGATTGCTGACCAAGAGCGCGAAGGCCTCGCCGCTCTCGGCCCGTGCCAGCCGCATCGTCCGGAGCTTGCCCGCCAGATCTACGGCCCGCGACCACTGCTCGAACGCGTCCTCGATCCGGGCGTTCGCTTCGGCATCCTCGGTCAGCATTTGCAGCCGGGGACCGGTGCCGATGGTGTCGTTGGCGAGCGTGAGGACGATGCCCTTGGCGTAGGAGTTGTTGGCAACCTCGTACCGGGCGCGGTTGCGGAGGATCCGCCGCACCTCGGGGTTCACCGCGGCGTTGGGCGAGAGACCGTCCGCGTTCGCCCAGTGTTTGCGGTTGTCGGGCGTGGTCTGCGCCGAATCGAACTTCGCTACCACGAACCGCCGCCCACGTCCGCCGCGCGAAGCGTCCGTGCTCCGCTCGGCAGCGCGGCCGTTTCGATTCAGGAGGTTGGCGATGGTCTTGAGCATGGGTGCGGTTCAGACGGAGCCGGGCGGAACGATCTTGGCGAACTTGATGCCGAGGCCGGGCTTCCTCGCGGCGTCCTTGGACGCGAGGTAGCGGTCGGCCTCGATCTGGTCCTTCAGCGGGTGCTGCTCGACGGACTGACCGTCCACCGCCGCCTTCGCGGGCTGCGACGCGTTGTCGCGGATGGCCTGCTCAAGTTCGGGGTCGGGCATGGGGGCACTCCGGAGGGCCGCATCGAACGGCCCCACATGGGCTCCCTATGCAGCGGCCGAGTGATCTGCCCGCTGCGCGGCACCGATGGCCCGGTTTGTTCCACCGGTAGAACCTGGACGACCGTGTCAGGCTCCCAGTCGCTCGGAGGTCGTGACTCGACGACCGCAATGGCGGCACTGCCGGCGCCGGCGGATCGTGCCCATGAACGTCGCTCGCGTGTACAGCACCTCGAAGTGACGGCACCCGCAGGTGGGACACGCAAGCCCTTTCGGTTTGCCATCAGCCGCTGGCTTTGCGGTCGGTGTGCGCTTCATCGCGGCCGCTCCTTCAGCGCCGAGAGTTTCAGACGCGGTCGGGCCGCCACCTTCTGATCGGTGCCGAAGAGCACCGCACCCTGCATGGACGCCGCGACTGCACAGCCCACCAATCCGTCCAGCCAGTGGTTGTCGAGCCCATCGACCCGCAGCTTCCACTCGTCGACCGTGCGGCCGCGTCCCTCGGTGCGAACGCGGTACTCGCTGGTCAGGTGCTCTGCCAGCAGCCGGTGATGCTCGGGCCGCTGCCCGAAGAGCGACAGGCCGCCGGGATCGCCCATCGGCACGCTCAGCCGGGCATGCACGAACGACTTCCAGAAGTTCGTGTCGAAGAGCACGTGCCGCACGGCCCGCTTGCCGGTGACGACGGGCACGCGCCAGTTCAGCCCGATGCGCTCGCCGCGCTTGCGCTTGTAGTCGCTGAACGGCACGCTGCTCGCTCCGACATACCGACCGTGGCTCGGCGTGAGCACGCTGGCGTGCGGGCTCTGGCGGCAGAACTGGTACACCACATCTGTGGAGGAGCCCCAGTTGGCGTCAATCAGGCAGCGGTCAATCCGGACCATCGCGCCGTCGTCGCGCCGCCATTCGCGGCCGACCGTTCCCTCGATCAGCCGCTCGAGCCCGCCGTAGATCGCGCCCTCCACACCGGCGCGAGGGGAAGCGGAACCGAGCGTGCGTTTGAGGTCGCGGAGCGTGAAGTATGCCCCAGAAGGGGTCTTCTGATCCGGCTCCGTGCCATACTCGATGACGGAGCCGGTGAAGTCATCCTCCCAGGCCGCAACGACGTAGAACAGGGCCTTGCCCTGCACGTCCACAAACATCGTCAGGTGTGAACAGCCCAGGGGCACCAGGCCGCGGGCATGCCCGTTGACACGCGCGGCGATCTGGTCGGCGCTGAGCAGGTCGTCGGCAACTTCGATCTCGGGCAGCGGCTCGTTCTGGTACTCGGCAAAGAACGCGGCCTCATTCTGCAGACGCAGGTTCATCGCGTGCTGCACGGCCGACAGCTCGTCGTGGTTGAATCGCTCAGGCCAGGCAATCGCCGCGCCGGCATCCATCTCCGCCCGGTTGGCCTTGTAGAACGCCGTCGCTTCCGCGCCACCCCGGTCTGCCTTGAGTCCCTCGGCCCGCAGGCGGGCGTACTCAGCCCACAGTCGGTCTGCCGTGGGGAACGAGTACACCATCTTCGTCCGTTCGCCCTGCCACTGCGGGTGCTTGTCCCGATCGAGGATGCGATCGGCCAGGTCGTCCGGGCGGACCACCGTCAGCGTCATGAGCCCGGCGATCTTCCTGCCCGGGCCCGCCAGGCCCAGGATTGCTCCGGCGAGGATGCGCTCGCGGTTCGCGCACTGCGACGGGGAGCGGGCGCTTTCGTCGGTCTGCGGGTCATCGATGAGTACGAGCGAGGGTCGAACGCTCACGCCGTCGACCCGCTTGTGCTTCATGCCGCGGATGCGGCCGGTGATTCCCGCGACACGGATGATGGCGCCCGATGCCACGGACCCGGCAATAGTCGGGAGGATGATCTCCCTTGCCGTCCAGCCGATGTGCGTCTGTCGGCCCTGGTAGAGCTGGCCCGAGGCTCGCTGGTGGATGCCCTCCAAGGACCGGATCGGGTGGCAGACCTCGGGGAAGTCGCCGCCGAGGATCTCGCTGTTCTCCAACTCTGCCTTGATCGAATCGAGCATCCCCGCGGCGTGCTCCTCATCGGAGCCGATGAGCGCGACGAACTCCCGGTGGCCGTAGAGCATCGCCCAGAGGCACGCGACCTCGCACAGACTGGTCTTGCCGCTTCCGCGCGGCATCGCCATCGCGAAGAGCCCGCCCTCGAGCACCGCCTGTTCAATCTTCGCGATGACCTTCAGGTGGTCGTCCGACCACTTGAGGTGGAACGTCTGCCCGAAGTACGTCTCGCAGAAGTACCGAAAGTCCTTCGCGGCCCGCGCCCTCCGAGCGGGGTCGGCGATCGCAGGCAGATCGCCGATGTCGCGCCCCGACAGCGAGAGCATGGCGTTGCGGAGCCGGGCCCGCTCCTTCATCGCCTCGTAACCGGTGAGCCCCTCCGGCTGACGGGCCGCCTCGGCGAACGCCTCGTGCCGCGTCGCCACCAGCCAAGCGACGTAGCGGAACAGATCGACCCGGCCCGCATCGCCGTCGGCGGCAACACGGAACCCCGCGCGCGTACGGTGACGATGCAGTTGCCGCTCGCTGATCACCTCACCCAGCGGCGTGCTGTTGAGGAGCCGCGCGAGCTCTCCCGGCTTGAGTTGGCGTGGGTCAATCGCCACCACCACCCCCTCGCCCCTCGGCCTGCGCGTTCATCTCCCGCACGAGCCATGCGGAGTAGTGCACGAGATTGATCGTTCCGTCCGCGTTCGTCGGCGCGCCCGCGTCGAGATCTGCGCGGAGCATCTCCTCCGTCACGGCCTTCCCGCCCAGACGTGTGAGCACCCGCGCGGCATCGGTCACCGGCAGCGCGCCCGGGTTCAGCCGGGACATCCCCTGCCCGGCGGCATGTGCGGCATGGGGCTCGGGACTAGGCGCGTGTTCGGGAGTCATCGCGGACCTCGCGCGCGGAGTTGCCCACATGCGGCGCGAACTTGCCCACATGTCGCCGAATGACGGCGAAACCGCTGCGGTTTGCCTTGCCTCGTGGCGGATGTCATGGCTTCATGTGTCACAACGCGGGTCGCAGGCCCGCGACGGAGACCACGACGATGAACGCCCCGCAGAACAGCAAGAAGAACGCCAGGCCGAGCCTCGACGGGATCAGCAAGCAGAAGTCGCTCGAGGCCGAGATGGAATGGGCCAAGGTCGAGTTGCTGCTCGAAACGCTCAACACCCGCAAGAGCGACAGCCTCGACTTCCACGAGATCCCGGTCTGGTCGATCCGCGACCTGGTCCGCCACGCCTTCGAGACCGGATACCACGAAGGCCTGCACACCGGCTACCGCCAAGGCCGGAGCGACGCGGCACGGGAGGCCGCCCGCGAGGAGGCCCCGACAGGCCCGCGAAATCCTGAACTGCCCGCCCCCTGAAGCCCGCGAAATGCGGGCTTCGTTGTTTACCAGAGCACCCCATCGCATAGGAGCACATAGATGAACGCACGCAAGCACAACCCGAAGCCGTCCCCCCCGCAACCCACCGCCGCCGAGATGTACGCCTCCCGGCGCAACGACATCGCACGCCTGCTCGACGTCCTCCAGATGGAACTGGACAAGCACGCCGACCGCGCCAAGGCCGACGCGCGGAACTGGGGGCTGACGGGCGACCTCGGGAAGGTCCGCGAAGACCTGATCAACCTGGTCGGGTTCATGAGCGGAATGGACCCCGAGCAGGTCATCGAGTTCCTGAACGACGCCGAGTGAACAAGGAGCACACCCATGAACATCAAACGCATCGTGATCGAGGGGGCCGACGAGAGCGTGAAGATCTCCCGCACCGACGCGGGAGCGCAGATCAGCGTCGAACGCTTCACCCGCCGCGACGGAGTGCACGACCACATCATCGCGGAGTTCGACCGCGATGAGCCGCGCGAGCAGCGCTACGCGAAGGCCCTGGAGGTCGCCAAGTTCGTGTACGGCAAAGACCGCCACGGCCGGGCCGCCGCCACCAACTCGATGGTCCACGACGTGCTCAACGAGATCGAGCGTGTCGCGGGCTGTTGATCCAACCCACGCGGCGTCGCGGGGAACCGCGCCGGCCCCGATTTCCCGCCGCAGCGTGCGGCGGGGTTCCGCACCACCGTTCCGGAGATGACCATGAGTACGAAGACCAAGAAGAGCCCGAAGGCCCGCACGCCCGCAAAGTCCAAGAGCGCCGCCCGCGCCGATGGGGCGGCCAAGACCGAGCGGGCCCGCAAGGAGGCGCTCGCCGAGATCCAGGATCGCCTCGACGGCAAGGCACCCGCGGCCGCCCCGGCCAAGGCCAAGGGCGCCAAGACCCCGAAGGCCCCGAAGCCGCCGAAGGAGAGGAAGCCCAAGCGCGTCAGCGCCCTGGACGCGGCGTCGACGGTGGTCGCGGGCGCGGACAAGCCCATGCGGGCCAAGGAGATGATCGCGGAGATGGAGGCCAAGGGCCTCTGGAAGAGCCCGGGCGGCAAGACGCCCGAGGCGACGCTCTATGCCGCCATCATCCGCGAGATCGCCGCCAAGGGCGACAAGGCTCGGTTCAAGAAGCACGACAAGGGCCAGTTCGTGGCCGGGAAGGGGGCCTGACCCATGTTGACCGTCAAGGAGTTGTTCGAGGCGCTGCAGGGGCTCGACCCCAACGCGCAGGTCGTCGTCGGCATCATCAATGGCCCCAGGTTCAGCGCGGCCTACGCCGAACAGCGTGTTTGCGCGAAGGCGGATGTTGACAAGGTCCACCGCGTGACGCTGCGTGAGGCCACGGCGCCGGTGCTCTTCCTCTGCTGCTACGAGCAGCCGCGCCCGTGGGAGGGCCAGCAGCCCACGCTGAATCCGGACGGCACCGCGACATTGCGGTACGACCCTGAGGACGATAACCCCAACCCGAGAAAGGAGGCATGACCCATGCAGGCCACCCGCGCCCAACTCGACGCGCTGCTCGAAGCGGCCGAGCGCCTGCTCGACGCGCGCGAGTTTCAGATGCTCACCACCGAGGAGTGGGACGCGCTGGAGCACGCGGTCGCGGCCTGCAACGAGCCGCCCGCGAACGAGCGGACGGAGGCGTTCGCCGTCGACGCGACCCGGGCGCTGGTTCGGAGCGTCGTGCCGATGAGGGGCGAGCCGTACCAGCACCGGTGCCCGGAGGACGCCTTCGAGGCGGTCGCCGATGCGGTGGCCGAGGCCACGAGCCCGTTCAACCTCGAGGACCTCAGGCACGCCGCCAACATCCCCTGGACGCAGGCGGCCGTCGCCTTCGCCTTTCTCAAGGAGCGCAGCGTGGTCGTTCCCGCGGGCGGCCGTAACCACGCCGCCGCAGGTAAGACGCCCTACGAGGACGCGATGGTCGAGTTCCACGCCCTTCGGGAGAAGGGCCCCAGCGCCTGAACGCATCGGTGCCCCTCCTCACGCCTCGGCGATTGCCGGGGCTTTCTCTTCGGCCACAGAGTTCGCCGGCAGCCGCTCCGCCTTGCGGCCCGTAAACTTCTCCCATCGCTGCACGATTACATCGCAGTAGAGCGGGTCCAGCTCCATCAGGAACGCCCGCCGCCCGGTCATCTCCGCGCCGATGAGCGTGCTGCCGCTCCCGCCGAACAGGTCGAGCACGTTCTCGCCAGGACGCGACGAGAACTCGATGGCCCGCCGCGCGAGCTCTGCGGGCTTCTCCGTCAGGTGGACCATGCTCTGCGGGTTGACCTTCTTGACCGACCAGGTATCGGGCACGTTCGCGGGCCCGAAGAAGCGGTGGGCAGCGCCCTCCTTCCAGCCGTAAAAGCACCACTCGTGATTGCCCATGAAGTCCTTGCGGGTCAGGACCGGGTGCTCCTTGATCCAGATCACCGCCTGGCTGAAGTACAGCTCCATCGCCTTGAGCACCGGCGGGTAGTTGGCGCAGTTGGCGTAGCCGCCCCAGATGTAAAACCCACCGCCCGGAATGAGCACGCGCGCGATGTTGCCGAACCAGGTAGCGAGCAGGCGATCGAACTCCTGGTCGGACACGAAGTCGTTCGCCAGCGGGCGGTCCTTGGCACGGAGCTTCTTCCCTGTCGGCTTGGCCTTCTCGGGATGGCGGGCGAGGTCCAGGCTCTGGTGGTGCGTCTGCGGCTTGGCGTTGGTCGCCTGGAACGACGACAACCCCGCCGCGATCGCGTTGTTGCTCCGCGGCTCGACCTTCACGTTGTAGGGCGGGTCGGTGTTGACCAGGTGGATAGGCTGGCCGTCGAGCAGGCGGTCCAAGTCCGCGGGCTTGCTGCTGTCGCCGCACATGAGGCGGTGGTTGCCGAGCACCCAGATGTCGCCGGGCACCGTTGTCGCGGCGTCGGGGGGCGCCGGCACCTCGTCGGGATCGGTGAGCCCCTCGTTCCCCGCCGGCGCCATGATCGCGGTGAGGTCCTCGGCGCTGAAGCCGAGCACCGCCAGGTCGAAGTCCACGCCCTTGAGGTCGGCGAGCTCGATGGGCAGCAGTTCCATGTCCCACGAGGTCAGGGACGCGACCTTGTTGTCGGTGATGCGCAGCGCCCTGACCTGATCGGGCGTGAGGTCGTCCGCGCAGATCGTCGGCACCTCCTTCAGCCCGAGCTTCCGCGCGGCGCGGAGCCGCGTGTGGCCGGCGATGATGACGCCGTCGCCATCGATGAGAATCGGGATCTTGAAGCCGAAGGCCTGGATCGACTTGGCGACCGCGTCGATGGCGGCGTCGTTTATCGTGCGGGGGTTGCGGTCGTACTCCTTGACCGCGTCGATGGGGAGCATCTCGATGTTCACGGCGATCTCCGTGGGGGCGCGCGGCGAGCGCCGGCGCGGGTGGCGTCGTCATGGCCCGCGGCACATGCCGACGGGTCCGGGGATCGCTGGATCGCTGGCTGGATCGCTCGGGCTACGGGCCCGTCCGGGGGTGCTCAGCACCCCGAGTCCCGCGCGCTACGGGCCGCGCCCGTTGGCCACGGGTTGGCCCACGTTGGCCCACGTCGCGTTCCTGGCGGGGCGGCGTACCACCCCCGCCACGAGGCCGCCCCCGGCCCGGACGCGCGAAACAAACTCTGTCACCAAGCGCGGCTGTTCCCGCGGGCGTAGGAACGCGACGCGGGCGGGGAAGTACCTACCGACCCCCTCACCCCCGCCGTTAGGCTTCGGGCTGTTGGGCTCGTGGTAGGCGCGGCCTGGCACGCGACCTGCATGGGCGCGGCGGGTTGGGAGGGGGGAAGTAAATGATGAAAGAGAGAGATCTTTCAATCTTTCAATACCTCCCTTACGCCCATGCACCCGCGCCCCGCGTACGCGCGCGGTGAATAGGTGAAAGATTGAAAGATTCGGTTCAGGCCAGCGCATACACGACCTTCGGCCGCGTCGCGGACGTTTCCTCCTCCTGCCGCAACTGCTGCGTTTCCAGGAGGTTGTCGATGACTTCCTGACGCTCCCGCTGCGTCAACCACTGCGTCTTGCGGCAGAGTTCACTGCGGGAGATCTTTCCACCCGCCTTGCGCACCACCCGGACCACGCGCTTCTGCCGGGCGTCGAACACGCCGTCGGCGACCCACTCGTGGGCGATGTAGAGCATCCGCCGCGTCAGGTACGACGACAGGTCGCACGCCCAGCGGGCGGCGTCCTCGTCGATCACCGGCTTCTGGGCGTTCTCGGAGCAGGCGTAGATCAACGCCAGGCGGCACGCCTTCTCCTCAGCACGGGCCCACAGCGACCTTCCCGCCTCATCCGGCTTCCCGAGCTCGGCGTCCACCATCGCGGCGAGCGCATCGAACACCGCGCCCGCCTCCGGCGTGGCCTCGACAATGATCGGCTGGGGGTGCTCGGGGGCGAGATTGCCGCCGGGCTTGAACGATCCCCACCACTCGGCGGCCTGCTTCAGGGGTTCGGGAACGCCCGTCGCCTTGGCGCGCTGCCGCGCCGGCGTTTCGGCTGACTCGAACACGAGCAGGCGGGCGATGAACCCGTCGCTCAGGCTGTCGGCGGTGAGCGACTCGAAGAAGTGCTCGGGGACGGTGGTGCCGTAGACGCTCACGCACGGCTGATCGACCACCTTGTTCCGCTTCTTGTCCGCGTAGGCCTTGCCCCGGAATACCGTGTCGGCGCTGCTGTAGAGCTTCATGAGCGCCGTCAACACGTTGAACAGGTGCGGGGCCTTCTTCGGATCGCCGATGGTGCGGAGGAAGCGCCCGAACTCGTCGATCTGGAACAGGATCGCCGGCTCGGCCTCGACGGCGGTGATCAGCCCGGCGTCCGACGCCAGGTCCTCGTTCCCCTCGTGCTCCACCATGTCGGCGGCGAAGAGGATGTTCTTGTTCACCTTGCGGGCGTTGTCCTTGCCCGCGCCGGAGGGCGCGACGCCGACGCAGTAGACGTTCGTGCGGTTGCCGCGCTCGTCACGCACCTTGCGGGCCGCGAGCACGGCCTGGAGACAGATCCCGGCCGCCAGCGCCAGCACGGGCTGCGGCCGCGTGGCCGTCGCCAGGTTGTGCGCGACCACCTGCTCGATGAGGCCCGGCACGCGGAGTAGGTGATCGGGGAACGGCCCGGGGTCCGGCGGCCGCTCGGAGCGGGGCCGGTCGCCAGCGGCGCGCCGGCGCTCGGGATCGAACGCGGAGAGGTCCACGCCGCCGAGATCCTCCGGCGGCTGGGCATCGCGCAACCACCCGTGAGGACGCTCGTGCGGCTTGCTGGCCGCGTCGCCGACCTTGTGTCTTAGTTCCTTCTCCGACCACGGCGGCTGGCATCGCGGGTTGTACCTGTCCCACAGCAACCCGAACGCCGTCTCCGGGTCCAGCCCGAACCCATGCACCATCGCGGTCGCGGCGGCGTAGGTCTGGCCGTGGCCGCCCGAGCCGGAGATCGCGGGCGGAATGCGGTCGAGGTACGCCTTGGCGCGGCACAGAACGGCGTCGGAGTCGGGATGACAATTCGATGCCGCAGGCGTGACAGCCGCTCGCGCCGGTGGCGGCTCACCATATCGCTGTTTCTTCACAGCCTCGGCCAGCGCCGCGACCGCCGCGGCGAGCGTCTCGACATCCACGACGGCGGGCTCGCCTTCGAGCGGGTCGTACGGCTCCCCGCTGGGATGCATACTTGGGCCGACGACCGTCTGTGCGCCCGTACTCCGGAGTTCGACGATCATCTTCTTGGTGGCCGGGTCCTGATGCTTGCGGGTTTTCGCTCCCTCGCAGACGTACCACCAGTGCGATGATGGTTTGCCGGGCCGACCGGACTTCGCGCC
The DNA here is from genome assembly GCA_964630785.1 of uncultured Phycisphaeraceae bacterium. Classification (GTDB taxonomy): domain Bacteria; phylum Planctomycetota; class Phycisphaerae; order Phycisphaerales; family UBA1924; genus JADLCX01. The sequence continues at coordinate 90,215 of CAZVZG010000009.1, forward strand.
CGTCGGCGGCAGGAACGCCGGCGCGAGCGCCACCGCCTCCTCGCAGTCGAGGTCCACGTCCACGAGCCAGCCGCTCGGCTCCCCCAGCAGCACGCCGATGTTCCCCGTGCCGTTGAAGTGCTGCGGCAGGTCGGCGTCGGACAAGCGCAGGTCCGTCCAGCCCTTGAGCACGGGCACCTTCGTCCCCGCGGGCACGGGGATCGGCGCGTAGCCGCGCGCGAGGTACCACCGCGCCGCGTCGAGCAGGTTGGACGGCCCGTCGCTCATTGCTTACTCGTCGTCTCCCTTCGTCTTGACTCCGGCGCCCATGATCTTCAGCATGTGCGCCGCGTTCTCGCGGTCCCTCTTGCTCGCGCGGTAGTCGAGCAGGCGGTCGAGGTCCACGACCGGCTTCACCGCGTACTCGAAACTGTGCTCGCTCCCGGCCAGCCCCAGGGCATGGGCGATCGCTTGCGTGCAGCGGCTGGATCGGTGCGTCCCCGCCGCCGCGAGCAGCAGCGGAACCTCGGCTCGGGTCTGGCCGTGGTACATGAGGCCGCCGACACTGCGTGCCAGGAGCGTGCCGACGCCTTTGGCGTCGTTCTTGTCGATGGGGGCCGACGCCACGTGCCGCCCCAGCACGCGGCCGTCCCTGTCCGTCTCTTCGATAGTGATCGTGATCATCGCATACTCCGTGTTCAGAATGGGATCTCGTCGTCGGGGATGCCGTACGTGGTGCCGACCGGCGCGGGCACGTGTTCAGGCAGGCCTTCATCGCCCTCGAGCCGCGGCGGCTTGTCGCCCAACCGGTGCGCCACCACCCGCTCGAACTGCTCGCCCGCCTTCCTCTCGACCGTGATGTGCAGCGCCGGCGCGAGCGCCCCGGCCCGCGCGAGCTCGACCGCTTCCTCGGTGCCGCCGGGCACCGGCTCGACCGATCGGGCCCGCCACCATGCCTCGGCCTTGGTGCGGGCGTATCCGGTGTGGTCGAAGCAGACCCACTCGCGGAAGTAGTGGTTGAAGCCGACCCGGTACTCGACGCGCATCGTGAGCGGCGCGGCCGGGTCGTTCCGCTTCATGTGGACGTGGTACGTCGTCTCGCTGACATTGTGCTCCTCGCGCGTGGTCTGGCCGCTGAGGATGCCCTCGGTGCTGGCCTGCGCCTCGTGCTTCTGCTTGTTGGGCTCGGGGAACTGGTGCCCGCACTGCGGGCAGGTCTGGTAGCCCGCCGCGATGAGCGCGTGGCACTGCGGGCACTCCTTCGCCGGGGCCTCGCCCTCGCCGCGGTCGTCCGTGGTGACGCGGATGGCATCCACCGGCCCGTGCCGGAGGACGTTGCCGCCGAAATCGAGCACGAGACAATCGGCCTTGCCGGGGTGCAGGCGGAAGCCCCGGCCCACCATCTGGTAGTACAGCCCGGGCGACATGGTCGGGCGCACGAGCGCCACGCAGTCGATGTGCGGGGCGTCGAAGCCCGTGGTGAGCACGTTCACGTTGCAGAGGTACTTGAGCGCCCCAGAGCGGAACCGGTCGAGAATGCCGCTCCGCACGCCCGCGGGCGTGTCGCCGGACACGAACCCGCACTCGACGCCGTGCTTGGACTTCAGCACCTCCACGATGTGCTGCCCGTGCCGAATACCCGACGAGAAGATCAGCGTCGCCGTGCGGTCGCGCGTGTGCTCGACGATCTCGGCGCACGCGCCCTCGACGAGGGCATCCTTGTCCATGAGGTCCTCGACCTCGCTGGCGACGAACTCGCCGGCGCGAACGTGCAGGTCGTCGGTGCTGACTTTCTGAAGCCCCGCCTTTGTTCGCAGCGGTGACAGGAAGCCCTGCACGATCAGTTCGCGGACGCCCACCTCGAAGCAGACGTGGTTGAGGATGTTGCCAGGCTCGCAGATCGGGCCGGACTTCATGCGGAACGGCGTCGCCGTCAGGCCGATCACCCGCGCGAGCGGGTTCACAACCTTGGCGTCGGCAATGAACTGGCGGTACATCCCCTCGCCATCGGGCGGGATCAGGTGCGCTTCGTCCACGATGAGCAGGTCCACCGGCCCGAGGTCGCACGCCCGCTGGTAGATGGACTGGATGCCGGCGATGGTGACGGCGTACCCGAGGTCCTTGCGCTTCAGGCCAGCTGAGTAGATGCCCACGGGCACGTCGGGCGCGATGGTGCGGAGCTTGTCCGCCGCCTGCTCCAGGAGCTCCTTGACGTGGGCCAGGATGACCACGCGCCCGTTCCACGGCCCGACCGCGTCGCGGCAGATCGTGGCGATGACCGGCGTCTTGCCGCCCCCAGTGGGAATCACCACACAGGGGTTGTCGTCGCGGGTCCGCAGGTGCTCGTACACCGCGGCGACGGCTTCGGATTGATAGGGTCGGAGGTTCATGATTTGATTCGCGTGATCTCCACCAGCACCTTGCCGCCCGGGGTCACCGGGCCGCGTTCCACTTCCAGCCGATCGATCTGCGAGTCGTCGCGGTAGGCGCCGCCCTTCGCCAGCGCATCGAGCAGCGCCTTCTGCACGTTGTCCAGGTCACGCCGACGGCCGTCGGGCGGGCAAACGGTGACGCGCACCGCCAGCCGACCGTCCATCCGCTCCACCCGCATCGCCGCGAGGGCGGCGCACACGTCCCTGCGGTAGCGCCGACCCTCGCGGCTGATGACGGTCCTCGGCCCCGCGCGCCGCCAGATGTGGTTCACACTGGGCGGGTACGGGAGCTCGAGGACGCGACCGGATGGGCTTACCGCTTCCAGGGCGGCGTCCCTCCGAGACTCCCGGGGCCGACGCCCGCGGGGACGCGAGCGCCGGCAGCGCCGCCGCCGCCCTTCTTCGCGTAGCCCTTGATCACGTTGGTGAACTCGCCGTTGTCGTCGCGCTTCTTCAGGCCGACGTTGATCTCCAGAGGGATGTTGTGGAGCTCGACCGAGTCCTTCGGGGCCATGACGCCGACGGCGCGGCAGATCGCCGAGAGCTCGCCGCGCGCGATCTTCACCGTCATCTCGCTCTTGTTCTCCAGGTTCAGCCGCGCCCAAACCAAGCGGCCCTTGTGATCGCCGTCGACGATCTGGAAGGTCAGCTGGAGGTACTTCCCGCCGCCGGCCTTGGTCGGCTTCAACTCCGTCTCCGTGATGACGGCGATGTACTTGCCCGCGGGGATCGGGTCGAGCGCGACGGAAGGGTCCACGTTGTTCGCATCGAAGTTATTCAGGTTCGCCATGGGTCAGTGTCCTTTCAGTTGGTGGCGGCCGCGCCCTCGCTGGGCGCGGCGTCGGTGTTCTGGGTGAGCGGGGTGGTGCTGCCGCCCTCGCCGCGCGAGGCCGCGACGTGCGCCGCGAAGACGCGGTAGTCGAGGGGCAGTTCCTCGGGAAGGTTCAGCCGGTTCTTGGCGATGTGCGCCGGGCGCTCGACCGTGCGGACAATCCGCTCGCCGGTGCCGACGCCGTTGTGCTTGGCCTTGTTGAACCCCTCGTCGACCTTGACGGTCAGCACCTTGTACGTGGCGAAGAGCACTTCGTCGGCCCACTCCTGCACCAGCGCGGAGGCGAGCTTGTGCAGGCGCGGCGAGTAGCGGTCGTACGGCACCGTCTCGGGGTTCTCGAACTTCTCGATCTTGGCATGGGCGATGACGATGACGGTCATGCCACGGTCGCTGCGGAGGGCGTCGAGCGCACCGAGCACGGTCCGCCACTTCTCGATGGCGAAGGCGTACCCCTTGGCGTACCCGATCTTCTCGATGCTCGGCGCCTGCTCGTCCTCGCAGACCTCCTGCCAGATGAGCCGCTCGAGCCAGTCCAGCGAGTCGATGACGACGGTCCTGTATCCGTGGTCGCCCGAATAGAGCGTCTCCAGCGCCGCCATCACGTCGCCGAGCGATCGGGCCAGCGGGAACGACTCGCACTCGATGTCGCCCAGCCCGTCCTCGGTGGGGATGAAGATGGGGCTCTCGGCCATCGCGCCGAACGTCGACTTGCCGATGCCGTGCGTGCCGTACAACATCACGCGGCGGGGCCTGGGCTTGCGGCCCTTGGTGATCTGGTTCATCAGGGTGGTCGCGGTCATGGGTTCTCCATTGGGTTCAAGGTCGTGGGGGAAGATGTCGCGGACGAAGTCGCCCTGGCCGAGGCGAACGAGGGGCAGGGGGTCGGTCACGCGACGGCCGCCGCGGCGGGCCGGCGCGAGTCACGCCGAACGGTGAATGCCTCGCGTCCGAACTCGTGCGTCAGGAGCGACGTGTAGATCTGCACGACGTTCTCGGTGACGATGCCGCCGCCCGCGACGCAGATCTCCGCACGGACCGGATCGACGGCGAAGGTGACTTCCGTGCGCACCCTGGCTTCGCCGTGCAGCCCCTCTGCCGCGAGCAGGGAGAGGCGCAGCGTGCCGTCGGCCTCGGCGAGGTTGACATCGCGCGTGAACTGGAAGCGGTACTCGGTGTCTCGCATGGCAACGCTCTCCGGGAGAATGGCGATCGGTCGGAGCCCCGGTTGGCGGAGCGCCCGGCTCTGGGGGAGAGACCGGGCGCTCCGCGCCGGTGGTTCCGCGACTTGCCCCGGTGGGGCATCTGGTCGTTCCCTATGCGGCGGATTCGCCGTCTGCCCGCTTGGGCGCGAATCGCTCGCGGATCGCGACGAGTTTGGCGAGGACCTGGCGGCGCGACACGCGGCGCTTCCGCGCGGTCCCCGCGACACCACGGTCGATCACATCGCGCATGAACTGCATCTCGCGCTGAGAGAGGCGCGCGGTCACGCGGGCGACGGCCTCTCGGAGATCGAGATCTGCCAGCAGATCCCGAGCATCACGCCCCAGACGCCTGTCCGCATCCTTCGTGCCGATGAGGTTCACCAGTGCGGAGAAGTCACCATCACCGCAGTCGACGAGCGTGCTGTCGAGCGAAATGTCCGGCACGCCGGTAAAGCGCATCTCCGCGCGACGCCGGCGCACCTCCATGTCCATCCAGCTGCGGACGGCGGTGACGATGAACGCCTCGATGTTGCCCCGTGCAGGGTTGTAGAGCCTGGAGGCAGTCCACAGGTACAAAAGCATGCCCTGTGTCAGGTCGTCCTCGTCGGAGCGGCTGAAGCCCGGGCGACGGCAGAGCTGCTGGGCCTTGCGGCGGATCAGGTTGGCGGCGAATGGGTGGCTGACGATGTCGGTTCGATTGGTCATTGGACCTCCGAGGCCGGAGGTCTGCTCGCCAACCAGTCACAGAACCGCACTCGATGGACTGTGCCGCGACAACACGCCGCGAGGGAAGCACAGGTGCGCCCGTGACTGGCCGGTTATGAGCCGACCGGCCTCGGACGCAGGGCCCGGTGTCGCGGAAGTCGCGGGTTCGCAGCGAGAGCGTCGTGGCGTGCGACGCTCCAAAACCCATGCAGTACCGCTACTTGCGGTACTGATCCATTTTCTTCCCTCTGTCGCGGCGCTGCGACGCGACAGACCGGCTGATGGAGCCGGAATCTGCTGTTCGTGCAAGCAGACCCGCCTCTTCAGCTCGCTTGACAGCTCGCCAAACCTTGTCCCTCGAGACGTTTGTCTCCATCTGCTTGGACAAGGCTTCGGCGGCCTTGTCGATGGAGTTGTGCTCCTGATATGCCGCGACGAGGATGTCGTCGGTCAAGTTCGCCTTGATCTCCGCCTTGACCTGTGCGCGGACGAGTTTCTTCCCGCGTGCGTCAAGCGACACTCCGCCAGCGACCTCGGCCAGGCGATCCGCCGCATCGATGGCTTCGAGGACTGCCCCCGGATCGAGCACAACGCTTTCGTCGATCATCGTGGCCACGTCATGCAAAGGAATCACGGCCGGCACGCGGCCAGGCCATCGGCCCGTGTCCGGCACTCGGTGCGGGACGAACACGACCGCACGTCCACCCGTCCCGACGTGGCGCATCAGCGCGTCAGCGTCGTCATCGGCAAGTCGCACCGCGAGGACGACCTCGCGCGTGGTCTCGCGCAACTGCATCCGTCCTAGCCGCCAGAACCGTCCGGGCACAACCGGCTTCGGCGTGGATACGCCGAGGGCCGATGCAAGCGATACCGCCAAGCCGTCAAGGTCAACCGACCAACCACGGCACATCTCCTCCGTAACCTCGACCTTGAGCGACTCCGGGCAGGAGATGAAGTACCGCGGCTTCTCGGTGTCGTCCGACGGCGCGACGACTGTCACTGATTCGACGTGGCCATCGTCGCAGTGGGGACAGGGCGCAGTGAGCCCCGTCTGAGCCGGTCGGACCAGGTGCGACTTCAGCAGGTCGTCGAGCGCACCTGCGGGCCAGCGCGACACTTCTGAGTGGTCGAAGAGCGAGCCCGGGGCGTCCGCCGCCACCAGCAGCAGGCGGAACAGATCAGCCTTGGTCATCAGTCACCTCCCACCGGCGCAGGCAGCGCTCGCCAATGACACGAACCTCGTCGGGCTTGCTCTTGAGGTTGCTCGAGTGCGGGACCGAGACCTCGAACGTCAGCGTCGGCTGGCGGCCGACACCGTTGTGGACGAAGCGGAGCGAGAACGTCGCCTGGACCACGCGCAGCCCTTCGAAGGGCAGATTCTCGCGGCGGAGCCAGCGGTCCATCTTGCGGTAGATGTCATTGCGGTCGCCGCGCGGGTCGGCTTTGATCTCGATATGGCCGCCTCCGCCACGCGGGACGATGCGCAGCCGCGTGATGCGTGCGTCCTCGACGCGGTCTGCCGGATCGGTCGGGAGCGGGAAATCGTTCTGGAGCAGGTGGTCAAGGCGGTACGAGGGCTTGAGCGGGTCCGCCGGCGGGATGTCCTTCTTGAGCACAGCCTTGCAGAACGCGACCTGGAGGGTCGTCCACATCTTGCCCCCGCCGGGAGCGACGATCTCGAGGACGCCCTCATCGCCGCTGTAGACGAACACGTTCTCGAACGCGTAGCGGTCCCAGCGCACGACAGGCTGGTTGTCGTCCCCGTCAAAGACCAGGTGCTTGTCGGGGTAGTCGTCGAGGTACGCGAAGAAATAGTCCGCGCCGTCGGCCCGGCGGTAGTGCTCGACCATGCACTGCTTGCCGCGGAGCTGGGCCGGTCCATACACCGACGACAGCACCGCGGCGAGCGGGTCGCACAGCGACGCGGGATCGTCCAGCTGGCGCTTGGGCAGGCCATTGCGGCGATTCCACAGCCGGCCGCCCGTCAGCGCGTCGGCTCGGGCGAACATCGCCGCGTCGTTGAAGACCTGCGGCGCGTACAGGTACGACCACATCGCCTTGTCGGCCTTGCTGCGCTGCGCCGTGAAGTCCTCGGCCCGGTCGGGATGCCGCGCGAGGATTCCCTCCGCGAGCACGGCCACGCCGCGGTGATCGGCGAGCTCGTTGACATCGCGGATGATCATCTGCACTTCGCGCTGGGTGGCCTCCGGGAGCGCCAGCCAGCCCGCGAACACGGGCTCGATGCGATGCTCGCTGAGCTGATCCCACGGCACGTCGGCGAGTTCGCCGCGGCGCGTGAAGAACTCGCGGAGCAGCGAGTTGGCGATCTGCTTCAGGACTTTGCGGGGATCGAAGGGCTTGGCCATGTCAGCGATTCCTTTGTCTGTCGTTTGCTAAATGGTTGACACTTGGAACGTGACAGAGCCGTTCCGGTGTCGGGACATGCAGGGTCAGAACAGCGTGTTGGGTCGCTCGCGCAGCAACAGACCGAGTTTCTCGAGGCGGATGCGCATCGCCTCGGCGGACACTTCAAACCGCTCGGCGAGCGGCTTCGAAAATCGATCGAGTGTGGCGTCGGCCGGATCGCGGCCACCCGCGACTGCCACAGGCGGAAGATCAGCGAGGACCACTGGGTCCAGGTTGCTGCGCCATTCCTTCCATGTCGCGACCATGAGCGACTTGGGCATGAGCAGATAGCCGGCGAACGTGTCGGCCTGCCATTCGACAGGGATCTTCTTCTCTCCGGCGCGGCACACAACCGCAGGTTGCCCTCGCCCATCGAACAAGGCAGCCTGTGTCGGATCCTCGCGGTAGTACGAGCGGTGAAGTCGCCAGTGGCCGATCTCGTGCGCCAGCGTGAACCGGTATCGTCCGAGCCGCAACGGATTCTCGGAAGGATCGAGCCGGGTGTCGATCCGAACCAGCTTCTCATTGAACCAGATCGCGCCCAGCACGCCATCGGTGCCGAAGAGTGCCGCAAGATCCTCGATGGCAAAGGTCAGACCCAGATGCAGTTCGAGAATGTCCTCGACGGGCACCGGTGTGACGACGGGCTCGCCGCGACGCTGTGCCCATTCAGCGATGAGGACATCAGCGTCCCGCTCAATGCGGACTTCTGGCAGGTACGGAACATCCGTGATGGCCCCGTGACCACTCACGACGGATCGCCCTCCCTCCGCATCTTGGACGCTTCATCCTGCAGCTTCTTGAGCTGCTCGGGCGTCAGGCCCTTCACCGCACGGAGGAGCGCCGGCATCGCTTCCGGCTGGCTCTGGATGATCTTCGGGAGGTCCTCGGGCACCCGGCCCGCCATCGCAAACAGTTCGTCCGGGCTCTCACCCAGCAACTCCGCCATCTTCTGGATGCGGTCGGCTGTCGGCGGCGAGTCGACCTTCTCCTGCTCGACGTGCGACAGGTACGTCGGGCTGATGCCGACAAGCTCGGCGAACCGGCGCAGGCTGTACCCTTTGGCCGTGCGGCGCTCACGGATGAAGGTCCCGAACTTTGGCTTGGGTGCTGTCATGGGAGTTTGACGGTGGGGTGTTCCCTGTTTACTGTACATGGACATAACCCCCGGGTCAATGCGCCGAATCGTCAGCGCAGTTCCTCGCGGTCGGGGGATTCTCTCGTGGCTCCGACATGCCAAACCCGATCACCCAATCTCAAACACCGCGCGTGGGCATGCTCGCGACGATCAGGAACCGTCGCGGCGTTCTAACCGCCGTTGACCCGTTCGACGCGGGCGCGGGCGGACGCTTCCACCGCGTGCGCATCGAGTTTGCCGACGGGGACGGCGAATCAGATCAGGACGTTGTCTGGGAATTGGAGCCGAACCGTTGGCTTGTCGAACCAGCCGCTCTTCCGCAGGTGCGGGCCACCGTCCCGATGTCCCACCGGCACTTCGACGCCATCGTCAGGGCCGCGAGATGGGGGGCGGTTGCGCCATTCGTGGATCCCGATGGCGATGACGGAGTGGCGGTAGCCAGCCCGATTGTCGCTCCGTTTCACAGCGCGGTTCAGGTCGAGGATTTTCAGCTGGTTCCGCTGATCAAGGCCCTGCGGATGCCTCGAATTGCGCTTCTGCTCGCAGACGATGTCGGGTTGGGGAAGACTGTTGAGGCGGGCCTGATCCTGTCCGAGCTGCTGGTGCGCCGGCGCGTGCAGCGTGTGCTTGTGTTGTGTCCGGCTTCGCTGCAGACCCAATGGCAGAGTGAAATGCGGGACAAGTTCTCGCTCGACTGCGAAATCGTCGATCGTGATCGCACGCACCAGCTGCGGCGCAAGCTGGGCATGGACGCCAACCCGTGGCGCTCGTCGCCGCGGCTGATTTCTTCGTACCACTACTTCAAGCAGCCCGATGTCATCGCCGAGTTCAACGCCGCGTTCAAACTCGATCCTGTGTCTGGCCAGCTTCCTTGGGACCTTCTGATCGTCGACGAGGCGCACAACCTGTCGCCGGCTGCATTTGGCGAAGACAGCGACCTGGTGAAGATGCTCCGCCAGGTGTCGCAGAAGTTCGAGCACCGGCTGTTTCTCACCGCGACGCCGCACAACGGACACACCCGGTGCTTCTCTGGAATGCTGGAGATGCTGGATCCCGTGCGGTTTACGCAAACCGACGAGTTCAGCCCGTCCGAGCGCCAGCGCATTGAGGATGTCCTCGTCCGACGCCTCAAGCGAGAGATCAATCAAAGGACCAATCCTCCCCGGTTTGCAGATCGGCTGGCCCCAGAGGCGATCAACTTGCGTTTCAGCAGCGCAGAGCAGACGCTCATGGCTGCGTTCGACGCGTTCCGCTCGCGCGTTCGTTCAGTCATTGCCTCGTCTGCGCGAAGCAGCAGGTTGGCCGGCTGGTTCGCCGTCGAGATCCTCGGGAAGCGACTGCTTTCTTGCCCGGTTGCCTTCAGTGAGTCCTGGGCCCGGGTGCGAATGGGCCTTGGGGCCGCAGACATTCAAGTCTCCGACTCGGAAGTCTTGGCCGCAGAGCGTTCCTCTCGCGATGAGATCGGCGACGACCGAGAGGCCGAGGGGCGGCTTGCCCATGCATCATCCACGGTCGGCTCCTGGTTGCGGCCGCTTGCCCCTCGTCTCGCCGGAGAGATCGCTGCGATCGAATCAGCCCTGGCGGGCCTGGGACTGTCCGGTCAACAGCCAGCGGACCCCAAGAGCGACGCCAGGGTCGCCGCGCTTCTCGCGACGATCGACTCCAAGCTGCGCAAGAAAGAGGCATGGCGCGACGACGAGCGCATGGTGGTCTTCACCGAGTACAAGACCACGCTGGACTACCTGCATCGCACACTGCTTCAGAAGTTCGGCGACCAATCTCGTCTGGTCACGCTCTATGGAGGCATGGAGTCTGCGGATCGAGAGGCCGTCAAGGCTGCGTTCAACGACCCGCGATCGTCCGTTCGCCTGCTGCTGGCCACCGACGCTGCATCCGAAGGTCTGAACCTTCAGGAGACCGCAAGGTATGTCCTCCACTTCGACGTGCCGTGGAATCCGGCGAGGCTCGAGCAGCGAAATGGTCGTCTCGACCGACACGGGCAGGCGCGTGACGTGAGCGTCTTCCACTTTGCCAGCGACGACGATGCCGACCTCAAGTTCCTAGCTCATGTCGTCCGAAAGGTCGATGCCATCCGCGAGGATCTCGGAGCGACGGGCGAGGTGTTCGACGAGGCGATCAGGCGCCGGCTCATCGAAGGTGAATCATCCGCAAGCGTCCAACGAGACCTCGACTTGCGAATCGATCGGGCGAAGGGTCGCTCCGACGTTCCTCGCGATAGCCGCGTCCGCGTGGACGGCGAGCTCGCCGAACGAGAGGCAGTTCAGCTTGATGCGCTGGCCGGCGAGTTGGATCTCGATCCTGAGAGTCTCCGCGACACCTTGGAGGTCTCGCTTGGTGTCGGAACGCCCGGGTACCAATTCGATGCCGATGATCGTCCAGGTCGGGTTCGCTTCCGCGTGCCGTTACCGAGCCAGTGGGAGCCGACCATTGACGGCACAGTGCGCCGTCCCGGCATCGGCCGGGAGCGTGGACCTCTTCCGGGTCTGGTGTTCGACGCCAATCGTCTCGTCGAAAACGTGGGTGGCCGTTCCGTGTTTCGGCCGCGCAAGGACACCGTCCTGATGCACTTGTCGCATCCGCTGTTTCAGCGGGCGATTGCAACTCTGGCGCGAGCGAGATTCCCCGGTGACGAAGCCGGAAAGGCAAGCCGCTGGTGCGTGAGACGAACCGCTCTGCCCAAGGGGCACACCGCACACATTCTGCTGACGATTGAGGAGCTCGCAATCAATGAGCTTCGTGAGCCCTTCCACCAATGGACGCGCACGATCGTCATCCCGGTCAAGGGCGATCAACTCGTGGCGGCCCTACCACATCAGTCCGCACTTGCGCTCCGCCTCGAGCCAGCGGCATGGGATGATCGCACCGTTGAGGAAGCACGGTCCGTTTGGTCCGAGGTCGAGGGCGACATCCGCAAACTTCTGCGCGAGCGAGCCACGGATCTGACCAAGACGATCAAGGACGCCCTTACCTCCGCCGTTGCAGACGCCACCAAGCGTGAGAACGACCGCTTCGCTAGCCGCCAGGGCGAGATCTCTGTCCTCATTCAGCGCCAGAGCCTTCAGTCGCTCGAAGCCGAGATCGGACGCCTGAAGAAGGCAAAGGAACAAGGCCTGCTCTTCGACGGCTCGCTCATGCTTGACGAACTCGATCGCTCGATTCAGGCCAAGGAAGAGGAACTGCGCCGTCGCCGTGGCCATTACGAGGAACTCCGCGAGCAGCTCAAGAACGAGCGCGACCGTGTGATCAACCGCATCATCCCCCGAAGGTTCGCGCTGCGTGGTGATGCGCAGGTGTTCCCAGTCGCCGTCGAGATTCGTCTGCCGGGAGGGAACCATGCCTAATCCCTCCGATTCCTCGCCAATCGCGTGGTGGGAAAGCCTGAAGCATGGCGGAATGCTGATCGCGCCCGCACGGGTGGCAGTTGCGTTCGCCAATGCGGCAGACCCGCTCTCGTCCTGGCATGCCGATCGCCTGCGTCGAGAGATTGTCCGTGCGGAGAATCAGAAGTCGGATCTCTCGGACTTGCTCGATGTGGTGCTCGAGCAAGTGTGCGGGTTCACGGTCGGCTGGTTCAAGGGCACCCGGGTGGGCTCGGAATGGTCCACCCGCACCCCGGCCGGCGAGAACATCAAGCCCCGGCGCGTGTGGCAGCACGAGGGCGGCACCCTGCCGGTCTTCGTCGATGAGGAACCCCGGCTTGGTATCGGTCGCGGCCGGCGCTCCGTGGCCCGCGTCATCGAATGGCTTCGCGCTCGTTCTCTGAACCTCGCCCTGCTCACGAACGGGCGGCAGTGGCGTCTGATCTACGCTGGCATCGACCACGATGCCTTCAGCGAGTGGGACACGCAGCTTTGGTTTGCAGAGGGTGAGCCAGGTCTGCAGGTCGATGCCCTGCGCCGGCTGATCGCGCCCGCAGCGTGGAAAGCACCACCACCGGTCCACGGCGAGACCAAGCACTGCCCGCTGCTCCAAGCAATCCTTGACAGCCGAAAGGGCCAGAACGAACTCTCTGCGGTGCTCGGCGAACGCGTCCGCCAGGCCGTGGAACTGCTCATCCACTCACACGGTCCCGCCCTTGATCGGCTCACAGCACAGACAGACGGCGGCCTGCCCGGCGTGGACGGCCGTGATATCTACGCCGCCGCCGTCCGCACCGTCATGCGCATGGTCGTGCTGATGTTCGCCGAGTCGCGGCTGCTCATGCCGATGGACCGCAGTCCCCTCTACTTCAACTCGTATTCGCTGGCGGGCCTCCGCGAGTCTCTCGAATCGGCCCACGCTCGTGGGCCAGCACTCCTGCACTCCCGCCGATCGGCGTGGCCTCGCGTGTTGGCCCTGTTTGCCCTCGTGCGCGACGGCTGCGGGCACCCCGATCTCTCTGTGCCAAAGTATGGCGGCGACCTGTTCACCACCGGGCCAGCAACAGGCGGGGGCGACCCGAACTCGGGCATGTCCCGGGCATTGGCGGTGTTCGAGTCGGCGTGCTTCCAGTCCGACTTTGCAGGTGTCATGTCCGACGCCGATGTCCGCGACATCCTCGAGAAGCTCTCGTACAGCGAGATGACCATCCGCCAGGGACGCGGCAGCATCCGCACCCGCGTGCCTGTGGACTTCTCCGATCTCCAGTCGGAGTACATCGGCATCCTCTATGAGGGCCTGCTGGACTTCGAGCTCCGCCGCGCCGGGCCGGATGAGCCCATCGTGTTCCTCGCTATCGGCGATGAGCCCGCGCTCCCGCTCTCGCGGCTCGAAGCGATGGACGATGCCGCCATCAAAAACCTCGTTGAGAAGTTCAAGGTGAAGGACGGGACCGAGGAGGAAGAGGCGGGCGAGGACGCCGACGACGCGGACGCCGATGCGGAGGACGACGAGGCTACCGCTGACGAACCACTGCTCGCGGGCGACATTCCCGAAGAGGATCCCGCGGCCGAAGCGGCCACACCCGATTCCTCTGGTCAGGACCCCATTCAGCAGGCTCGCGAGCGTGCGTGGACCTGGGCCCGCCGCGCCGTTTCGGTTGGCGGGATGGTGCGTAAGCCCAAATCCAAGAAGGCCGAGGCCATCGCCCAGTACGAGCGAGAGGTCGAAGCAGCAGGCCGCAAACTCGTGCGCACGGCGATCCTTCCGGGTCAGTGGTATCTCGTCCGCTGGGGCGGCACGCGTAAGGGTTCGGGCACGTTCTACACGCGCCCGCAACTTTCAGTGCCCACCGTCCACCGCACACTCCGCCCGCTCGCGTACATCGCGCCAGCGGACAACGCCGACGCCCCAACCGCCGCGTGGACGCCCAAGAAGCCCGAGGAGATTCTCTCGCTCAAGGTCTGCGATCCCGCCGTCGGTTCTGGCTCGTTCCCCGTCGCGGCGCTGCGGTTCCTGACCGACGCCCTGTATCGCTCCCTCGAACACCACGGCCGCCTGCGCGATGAGGGCAACAAGACGGTCATCGCGCTGGCCGAGGGGCGCGAGAGCGCCGGGCGGCTGGATGAGGACTTACTTCCCTGCCGCCCGGCCGATGCCGATTTCGAGCCTCGCCTCAAGGCCCGCCTCCGCCGCTACGTCGTCGAGCGCTGCCTCTACGGCGTCGACCTTGACCCCCTCGCCATCGAGCTCGCCAAGATCTCGCTCTGGATCGAGACGATGGACCGCGAGCTCCCGTTCTCGTTCCTTGACCACAAGTTCAAGTGCGGCAACGCCCTCGTCGGCTGCTGGTTCGACCGCTTCAGGCACTACCCCATCATGGCCTGGCTGCGCGAGGGCGGAGACAAGGGCCACACCACGGGCGTGCACTTCGCCAAGGACGCCCGCACCAAGGCCATCGCCAAGCACCTCAAGGATGTGATCAAGCCCGACCTGGTCGCCATGATTGACCGCTTGCGCGGGCAGGGGGATCTGTTCACCGCCGAAGGCAAGACGGCCGAGCAGGTCCACGATGACGCATTGGCCATCCTCGAGCAGATGCACCGGCTTCCGCCCGGCGAGGACGGCGAGCATCGCCGCGCCGAGCTCCACCGCCACCTGCGAGAGAGCCCGGCATATGTCGCGATAAAGACGGCCTTTGATTGCTGGTGCGCCCTGTGGTTTTGGCCAGCGGAGGAGCTTGCCTCCGCGCCTAAGCCGAGCGCGTTCGCGGTCCTTTCGCCTGAAGCGATCGCCGTCACCGAACGCATTGCCTGCGAGCTGCGATTCTTCCACTGGGAACTGGAGTTCCCCGATGTGTTCGCATTCAAGGCTGCAAGTCACGGACCGATGGCCGGCTTCTCCGCCATCATCGGAAATCCTCCCTGGGACGTTTCTAAGCCCAACTCAAAGGAATTTTTCTCGTCACTCGATCCGCTCTATCGCACCTATGGCAAGCAGGAGGCCCTCGCCCGACAGGCCACCTACTTTGCAAGCTCGCAAGCGGACGAGGAGCGATGGCTGCACTATTGCGCGTTCTTCAGGAGCATGTCCAACTGGATTAGCGCTGTTGGCGTTCCCTTCGGCGATCGCGTCACCACCACGACCGACCAGGCCGGGACTGCCAAGACGATCCACGACTTCCCACTGGGCGATCGGGGTCGACACTCCTTCGCTTCCTCCGCTGCCCGCCATGTTGCATGGCACAGGCACCGCGAGGCCGATGCTGGCTACGCCGACATCGAACACCCCTTCTTCCACCAGGGCTCGGCGGACATCAACCTCTATAAGTGTTTCACAGAACTGTCATACACGCTACTGACCACAAATGGGCGATTCGGCCTCATACTTCCGTACGGCCTCTATACCGACCACGGCACAACCTCGCTCCGCTCACTCTTGCTCTCTCGCTGTCGCTGGGAGTGGCTCTTCGGGTTTGAGAATCGTGACGGTATTTTCGACGTTGACCGTGATCAGAAATTCGCGGCCATCATTGTTGCGAAATCCGGGAAGACTATGGCGTTGCGTACCGCGTTCATGCAGTTTGACCCTGACGACTGGGCGTTGGGGCGTGCCGAGCGACTCGCAGTTGATTGCTCCACAGAGAACATTGACAGGTTTAGCCCTCGCAGCCACTCAATCCTTGAGATTCGCACTGCCCGCGATCTCCTAGTTCTGCGGAAGATATACGAGAACTCGGTCTCTTTAAGCGAGCAAGGGCCGACAGGCTGGGGCATCACCTCTACAACCGAGTTCCACATGACGAGCGACTCGGCGTTGTTTCCTCCGCGTCATAAATGGGAGGAACGCGGGTACAAGCCAGATGAGTACAACCGCTGGGCCAAAGGTCACTGGCGCCCAATTGCGGAACTGTGGGCCTCGCACGCCGTCAACGACGCAAATCCAGTTCGCCGTGACAGTGACGATACTGCCCCTCTCCACAATGCGCCGCCCTACCAGACGCTCCCGGTGCCGCGAGGGAGCCTGCCTGCAGGCATCATCCTCTCTCGCGACTTGACATGCTATATCCACGAAGATGACATTGACTGGGAGAGCGGGCTAGCTCGCGACATTGAAGGCATGCGGCCTCGCGCACTAGCCCTTCCGTTGTACGAAGGGCGGATGGTGAACCAGTTTGATTTTAGTGAGAAGGAATGGCTTAGCGGTAAGGGTCGGTCTGCTATGTGGCGTAGTCTCGAATGGACGGACAAGCGTATCGTTCCGCAGTACCTGATGTTGGCCGCGCATTGCACGAGTGAGACGGCAGTTCCGCTGAAAGTCGCCGTTATGAACATCAGCAGAGCCACGAACACTCGCACCGTCATCGCCAGTGTTCTTGGTCATGTCCCGTGCAACCACGCCCTGAATGCAGTGCGAGTACGGAGTGCACGCGATGCTCTCGCACTAGCGTCCGTAATGAACAGTTTCGTGTTCGATGCGGTGATGCGAGTGCGGATGGGCGGTCTTAATCTGAGCTTCTTTCTTCTTGATGAGGCCCCTGCCGTCTTGCGCAGCGATGCGATTGCCCCCATCGCCGAGGTGGCCGCTGCTCTCGCCATGCCGCACAGCCTGTTTGCGGTTGCGTGGTTGAAGTGCGGTGGCTCGCAAGCATGGCGCAGTCGATGGGCACTACAATCTGCTGAGCGTCTTCGGTTGCGATGTGTGCTCGATGCGTCCGTGGCTGCGCTGTATGGCCTCAGCTACAACGACCTAGCGTGGATACTGCGCGATACCGACTATCCGGTCGCTTTATCAACTAGTCGGCGTTTCTATCAAACGCTCGATCCGAAGGGACTCTGGCGCGTTGACCAGGAGAAGCCCCCTGAACACCGGCACCCGATTCTCACGCTTGCAGCGTTTAGCGACCTCGAGCGGTTGATTCAGGCTGGGGTTTCTCGCGACGACGCGATCTCAGCGTTTTGTGGAAGGGCAGTGCAGGATGTTCCAAAGGTAGGCAATTTGATGGGCGCCCTCGACGCCCAAGAAGGGTGGATGCTCCCCGAGAACTTCTGTCTCGCAGACCTCGGCCTCGGCCACGACGACCGAGCCAAGCAGTCCCAGCCCGTGGCGGCAACACTCGGACCTCGGTTCTACGACTGGCAACTTTCACAGGATGCCACCGAAAGTTGGCGCGAGTGCGCCCTTCACGCCCGCAATCTGCTCGGTGCGGAGGGATTCGAGAAGTTGCAGGCGGAGTTGGATGGGCGAGAAGCGCCGTCATCCACCGAGGCCACCATCGCCGGCAAGGGCGGCAAGGCTGACAGCAAATCAACACTGAAGGGAGGGAAGGCACCCGAGCCGAACTTGTTCGGCAACTAGAACGCCCGGGTACCTTAGATCACTATGGCACTCAATCCTGTCGCCTACACCGAGAAGGTCGTCCGATCCTTCCTTAAGTATCAGCTCTCGACATACCCATTCGCCGATGCGAGTTTCCATTCGCAGATGCGAACGCTGCTGTCGCTGGACCACACGCGGCGCACGCCGCTGATGAAGGGGCCGTACGTCTCGCTCAGTCGCCCCTTCCGCGAGGGATCATCGATCGCGTCGCTCGCCGGGCAGGGCATCCTGCACACCGCGATGTCGTCTCTGGTGTCACGCCCGACCCTCTACGGTCACCAGGAAGCGGCCGTGCGGGCGATTCACGACGGCAAGCACACGCTCGTGAGCACCGGCACAGGCTCGGGCAAGACCGAGTGCTTCCTGTATCCGATCATCAGCAAGTGCCTGGCACTCAAGGATCAGAACGCCGCGCCGGGCATCTCGGCGGTGCTGGTCTATCCGATGAACGCGCTGGCCGAAGACCAGTTGGGACGCCTGCGTGAACTCCTGGCGGGCACGGGCATCACGTTCGCCATGTACGTCGGCAAGACGCCGGAGAAGAAGGCAGACGTGGCGGGCCAGCGGCTGCGGGCAGGCGCGAGCCGCGCGGATTATCGCGCGGCGCTCAAGAAGGCGCAGGAGCAACGTCAGGAGGTCGCCGTCCATCCGGCCGAGGAACGGTGCAGCCGCGAGGAACTGCGTGAGCCCGGTGGCCAGCCGCGGATCCTGCTGACCAACGTCAAGATGCTCGAGCTGCTGCTGACGCGGCAGAAGGACGTGGAGCTGTTCGATAACGCCCGGCTCGACTTCTTGGTCTTCGATGAGGCGCACACATTCGCCGGGGCGCAAGGTGCCGAAACGGCGTGCTTGATCCGGCGGTTGCGTGCGTTCTGCGAAGCGAGCAGCGCCGCAAGCGGAGCAAAGACCGTGTGTGTAGCAACCTCCGCCACGATCGCAGATCCCAGTGGCGGCGGCGAGGCCCCCAGGGACTTTGCACGCCGCTTCTTCGGCGTACCCAAAGAGGATGTCGCCATCGTCGGCGAGGTGTATGAAGCACAGGGCTGGGGGCAGAACCGTCGCGACCCTGGCCCGCCGACCGGCAAGGGTGGGGCCGCGGAAGTTCTGAAGGCCGTGCTGAAGGCAGTGGATGTCGGGGACTCTGGCGGCGCGATGGTGAGCGATGCGCTCAAAGCGCTCACCGGCATTGGCCTCGCGCCCGAACGGCACGGAGATTGGCGCGATGCGTTGTACGACGCACTACTGGAGAATGAGGTCGCGTACCGCCTGACGGCGGAACTGCTGCAGCCTCGCCCCCTCGACACGGTGGTTCACGTCCTTGATGGCGTGCTCAAGCGCGCCGTGAGCGAGGAGGAAGTGCTGGCGTACCTCGCACTGGGTGCTGCGGCCCGCAAGCAGGGTCGAGCGCTCCTGCGGCCGGTCATCCATTCCTTCATTCGCGGCGTCGGCGGCGCGGTGGTGACATTACCCGAAACCCAGGATCGCCCGAAGCTTTGGCTGTCGGCGGAAGACGCCACCGCCCAGCAGCCCGCGCTCGCAAAGTTCCCGGTGCTGACCTGCTCGACGTGCGGACAGCACTATTTCGAGCATCACGCCGCTGGTTGGGAGTTCACTGCCAAGGCACCAGGCGGAGGCGAAGCGGTGGAAGATCGCTGCGTCTGGCGTCCGCAGGATGCATCGACGGGCGGCAAACGGCTCGTCGTGACGGATACGGTGATTTCTGCCGATGACGGCGACGATGACCCGCCGAAGACGGCGCGGGTGCACTTCTGCCGGGCATGCGGGGCGGTGCATCCGCAGGGCCGCGACCGCTGTGACGCGTGCGCCGCGCAGGGGCAGATGGTGGAACTGCTCGCCGTGCAAGAAAAGGACGAGCGGCCTGGGCAGTTGACACGCTGCGTCTCGTGCGGGCAGGGCGGGCGTGTCTGGAACGCTTGGTATCGCGAGCCTGCTCGCCCGGTTAAGGCCGTGCCAGTCGCCGATGTGCACGTTCTCGCCCAGGACATGGTGCAGCACGCCGAGCGCCGAAGGCTTCTGATCTTCGCCGACAACCGCCAGGAGGCCGCGTTCCAGGCAGGTTGGATGCGTGACCACGCTCGGCGATTCCGTCTCCGCTCCCTCATGTACGAGCGCATCACCCAAGGCCCGGTTTCTGTGGGTGACCTGACGAAGTTCCTCGACGATCGGCTCGAGCAGGACGACGACCTGTCACGCATGCTGGTGCCTGAGGTCTGGCAGGTTGCCGCGAAGGAAGCTGCGGGAACGGCCCATGTCGAAGAGCGCAAGTATTTCCTGCGGATCCAGGTACTCCGCGAGATCGTCACCGGCATCAAACAGCGAGTCGGCCTGGAGCCGTGGGGACGGCTGCGCATCGATTACCTCAACCTCTCTGGTGAGCATCCCTGGATCAAGCACGAAGCCGGGGCGCTGGGTATCGATCCGTCTCTGCTGGCCGACGGCATCTCCGATTTGCTGGATCGGGCGCGACGGGCGTACCAGCTTCACGATTCCCAGAAGCGGATCTTCGGGAAGTTCTGGGGTGACGGCGATTTCGAGCTTCAGCGTGGCTATCTCCCCGACATGGCGGGCATTCCCAAGGCCGTCAAGCTCAGCCGCGATCCGGGCGATGAGCCGGGCCGCGTAGCACAGTGGCTCAGTGCAAAGGGCGAGACAACCGCTCGGGCTGCGGTCAAGAAGTGGGGAGTCGCTCCTGACAAGGCCGCGGAGTTCCTCGAGCGACTTTGGGCATTCCTCGCCGATGACCTGAAGCTCCTTGTGCCGGTGACGCTGGTTGGCCAGCGGGGGAACGCACTCCCGGGCTGCGCCGGAGCACGCCAGGTCGATGGCGACAAAGTCCGCTTGGTGCCCTCGCACGGTTTGTGGCGTTGCCGCACGTGCCGCCGTGCACAGACTCGCACGACGCCGCACGGACTGTGCCAGGCGTTCCGCTGCGACGGAATCCTCGTTCGTGAGGAGGAGAACCCAGACAGCTACGACCTTGATCTGCTGGATCACGGATCGCACATGGTCAGGGCACGCGAGCACTCGGCGATGGTGCCGGCCTTTGATCGCGACCTGATTGAGCGTCAGTTCAAGGGCGACGGTGAGCAGATCAATACGCTCGTCTGCACTCCCACGCTGGAGCTCGGCGTCGACATTGGTGCGCTCGACGCCGTGCTGATGCGCAACGTGCCTCCGCTGCCGGCCAACTACTGGCAGCGAGTCGGCCGGGCTGGCCGCCGCCAGCGCATGGCGGTGGACCTCACCTACGCCAGACCGACCACTCACGATCGTTTCTACTTCAACGACCCTCAGAAGATGCTCGCGGGCCGCGTGGACCCGCCGCGCTTCAATCTGCGGAACCCGCTGATGGTGGGTCGCCACGTGAATGCGGCCGTCCTGACACGGTTGCGTCAGTTGGCACGCCCGGGTTCTCCCCTCTCGGAGGGAGATCGGACCGAGCTAACAGAGGCGCTGACGACGACGTTCCCTTCGATGGTCAAGAGTTTCCTGTTCGAGGCCGACGGCAGGCTTCGAACAACACCCTTCGACGCATCGCCATTCCGAACCGTGGTGAGCAAGCATCGGGCGGATCTGCTCCAATCAGTCAAACGGAGCTTTGCCACAACCTGGCCGTCAGAGGACCGCGCGGTCATCGATGATGCTGTGCTTGAGACTGCGACGGACAGGACACCGGATGAATTGGAACGCGTCGTCGGCGTGCTTCGTCGTCGGCTCGCGTGGGCGCTAACCCAGCTTGATCGGCTCGAAGCCAAGCGGAAAGCAAGCGGCACACTGGACGAAGAGGACAAGTCGCTGTATCAGCGGTGCGACCGGCTGGTCAGGCGCATGAAGGGGCAGGACACACGGGGCAGGGGCGATGCCGAAGGTTACGACGATGTCGAGACGTACGGCGTGCTCGCTGTAGAAGGGTTCTTGCCTGGCTACGGACTCGAGAGTGGATCCGTTCGGGCGGTGGCACAACTGCCTCGCTGGCAGACGGGCAACAGCGACTTCGTCCTGCCGCGTCCTCCAGCTGTGGCGCTTCGAGAGTATGTGCCGGGCAACCTTATCTACGCGAACGGCAACCGTTTCGTCGCAAGGTACTTCCAGCTTCTGCCACAGGAGCCCGCATTCTTTGACGTCAATGTGGAGAGCGAAACGGCAGTGGAAGTCGCCGGTTCGGCCAACGCTGCCGGGAATCTCGGGGCAGCCTCCCTTCCAGCGGTGCCCGTGTGCGACGTCCAACTGACGCACCGCTCCCACATCTCCGATGAGGAGGACTTCCGCTTCCAGATGCCCGTGACGACCTTTGGCACCGAGCGTGGCCGGCACGAAGCGGGGATGGCGTTCGCTTGGGGTGAACGACCGGTCCACTTCAGAAAAGGTGTTCACCTTCGGTTGGTCAACGTCGGCCCGACCAGGAAAGTGGACCAGAACGAGCTCGGCTACCCAGTGTGTCAGGTGTGCGGGCAAAGCCGCACACCGTTCGCGTCGGTGGCAGAGCTCGACAAGTTCGGAAAGGATCATGCCCAGCGATGCGGCAAGCCTCCCGTGAACGTCGGGTTCTACGCCGACATAGTCGCCGACGCGCTCTCTCTGCCGATGTGCGCCGACAAGACGGAGGCGTATTCGCTTGCAGAGGCGATTCGTACAGGGGCGACGCGGGTCCTCGACATGGAGCGAGACGACCTTCAGGTTCTGGTTCTGGGCACACCTGGGAGCGACGAAGCAACAGCGATCCTGTTCGACCCGATGCCAGGTGGCTCTGGCCTGCTTGAACAGCTTTGCGAACGGTTCTCCGAGATCGTGCAGGCCGTCAAGCCGATCGTTTCCAATTGTCCGTCAGGCTGCGAGCGGAGCTGCAACGACTGTCTTCGTACGTTCCGCAATGCTTTCTACCACGCCTCGCTGGATCGCCACCTCGTGGAGGATGTACTCGCGGCCAACGGTGACTCGCTGCGTGCAACGCACCCAATCCCTGCAAAGATGCCGGATGCGGCGCCAAAGGGCGCACACCGTCCCGTCAATGTCGATGAGAATCGGCTGCGCGAGCAGTTGATGCGGGCCGGGTTTCCAGAGGCCAAGCGCCATGAACCGATCGACCTCGGCCAGCCGCTCGGCAAGACATACCCCGACTGCTTTTGGCCGGGAAGCGATCCCTCGGAACCTGGAATCTGCTTGTACCTGGACGGGCTGAGTGATCGATTGCATGGCAACCCGGTAACGGCCGAACGAGACCGAGTACTTCGGGAGGCGCTCCGGGCCAAGGGGTACGAAGTCTTTGAACTTCCAGCAAGCTGCCTCGACGATCGAGGGCGGATGACGCAGTTGCTCTACGACCTGGGGCTGCGCCTGCTCGATCGGGACCGTGCCCGAATCTTGCGAGCCAATCCCGCGGCGTGGTTCAACACCGCAGAGCAAGGCTGACGGGCGGCGTGCATACGCGTTCGTGACGTCACGCGGCTGTTCAAGGCTCAGGCTGGCCGAACAGTGGCAGGGAGAATCCATGCGTTGAAGTGGGTTCTGGCACGGTGATCTCCGGCGATGGTTTGAAGAGGAATTCGCTTGTGGGATCGTGTTCGCGGAATCGCTGCTGAGCGAGGTCGCGATTCAGCACGGCATAGCAGTACACGCAGCCGTGCGGACAAGTGTCATAATCGCCGATGTCGCGAGAGGCGAAGCAACCGCACTCCTTGCGATTGCCCTTTTGGTCAGCGCGGATTCGTCGCCCGGCCACGGCCTCGAGTCGGCTCGCATCAATGCACCGGGCATCGTGTGCTCCGGGAACAATGAAATCTCTCTGCGCACAGACGGAAAGCCGCATCCCGTTGGCGGACGCCATCTGCAGAAGCTCGGTAGCCAATTGGCGCTTCGCGTCCGCCGATGGATCCTCCCACGAGAAGCCGAACGTCGCCGCAGCCCATTCCATGTTTCGAAGGGTCTTCTTGTACAAGTGAACGAATGAGATCACCACCTCGTCGGTGGCTCCTCGGAGCCGTTGGGCTAGGGTTTCAAAGTTGCGGCGGTGAAAATCGATCGGGGTAGCGGAAGAAATGACGATCGTGTCGTACCTCCACACGGGAACACGTGGTCCGAAGTCACTGGCGATCTGGTGTAGGTGTTCAATGCTCTTTCCCGGATTCACGACCGCATACTCGAGGGACCTGGGATAGCCGTTGATCGTGTGTTGGACCACGAAGGGGAATCCACGCGCGCGGATGTCAGGCAAGTGTTTCATGAACGGGCCAATGTTCTTGGTCCAGAACACAAAGCCGTCCGCCTGATCGGGCGTGAGTTGCACACGGATTGGAGCGCGGTTGTAGGGGTTGATCATCCCGCAATAACCAGCGCGAAGACGGTGCATGAACCACTCGCCATAGAAAGTGGGGATGTCGGTCTTGTAGCTGGCGGAAATGATCACGTGACCACCTATTGCTTTATCCCAACGCGCACGACGACATTGCTCTTGCGCTTGGGCCAATCGAACTTCGTGTAGTACGGATCCAGGTCCTTCTTTTCCTCATCCACAGAGAAGGCCATCTCACATGCATTTGACGCAACGACCGTGACGCCGTGAGCCTTTGCCATCGAATCGAACCACGCCGGGAACTCGCCCTTCTGGTCGTTGTTGTCGATGAACAGGAACATGGCCCCTTTCTTGGCATGCTTGAAAACGTGTTCAAAGAACGCGGCGGCCTCCTTCTGGAAGCTCCAGACTTCGGAAAGAAAGTAGCTCATCGTGAACAGGTCGGCGTGCAGGAACTTCTTGTAACCCTCCCAGGTAGTCTTGTCAGTGACGTCCATTTGTTGAAACACGGGGAACAGCGGAAACGTCGCCTTAAGCGTCTTGGCAACTTCGCTCCACGAATCTCCCCAGGCCCGCTCGCGGTCGAACAGGTAGCAGGTCAAGGCTGACTTGCTGCCTGCCTTGATCATGTACTTGAGGATGCCCAGCAGGTCGCTTCCCGGACCGCCGCCAAGGCACGCGACGGCGACATCGGTCCGCGTGAAGAGGTCGCGCAGCGCTTTGTTGGACTCGATGACCTGCTTGATGTAGTCCGCATGCGCCACCGTGTACTTGTAGATGTAGGCGAAGCGAGCCACGGCGCTGGAGTAATCGATGGCGACTCGCTTCGAGTTCTTCAGGTCGCCATAGTTGGCGGAGAGTCGTTCAAGCTCCGACTTGATGGCCTTGTCCTTCTCGGCGGTCGTACCCGGAATGTCTTGGTAGGCCTCGTCAAGTACGACTTTGATCAGCTGCGCTAGGGTGAGCATTCGGGAGATCCAGGGGTGTGAGTCGTGCCGTCAGCGATTCCGCCACACGACATGATAATCACGTGCTCACGGGGGCGACTGCGTGACCGGTTCGACACCGGTGGCGGCTTGAATGGCCTTCCACCGCTTGCGTTGGGCGTGCCATGAGACCATCGCACACAATGGCCGCAGCGCCCTCTCGTGCATCCAGTCTCGTCCTGGTGAGGGATTCAGAAAGAGGATGGATTCCTGGATGTCCGGCGCGAGGTGAAGCAGGTTCATGATCTGCGTCATTCGGGGCTGAGTCACCTGGCACAACCGCGCAAGCTCGGACAGGTCCGCAACGGTGCCACGCCGGAGGAGGTAGTCGTACTTGATCGCCAGGGCCATCAGGTGGGCCACCCGTGGCACCCGGCCCGGCAGGGCGGCCGTGGGGGCCTCGGGGCCGACGACCAGGCGTTTGCGGCGGTTCTTCACGGCGAAATGGATGGGTCTGACAACGGTCGTCACGCGGCTTCCTCCAGCTTCCGGCGGCACAACGCGGCAATCCCAGTCGCTCGGAACGTCACCGCAACGCTCGCGTTCGCCGGGTCGTACTCAATCTTCGAGAACAGCAACTTCAAGACCCGGGCCTGTTCGCGCGGGGACAGGTTGGCCCAGACGCCATCGAACTCGCTCAGCGCTTTCCGGGCGTCGTCGCGGGTGATGGCGGCGCTCTTGATCGTGCCCAGGCGCGCGTCAACCTCGCCAAGGCGCGTTCGGGCACCGGTAATCTGCTCGTGGACGTTGGCCAGGCGAGCGGTCGACGCCGCGCCGCCGCTCTTGTCAGCCACGAGTTCCCGCAGGTCCCTGTCCATCCGGGTGAGCGCAGCAAGGATGGCCCCTCGCTCGGTCTGCAGCGCCGTCTGTTCGGCCTCCACGTTCACCTTCGCCTCGGCCAGAATGCGGTCGAGCAACCCGCGGTCACCGCCCAGCGCTCGGATCTCGTCAACGACGAGTTTCTCAATCTCCAACCCTGGAAGGGTTGACGCCGCGCAGGTGCGGGCCCCGTTCTTGATCGCGTGCAGGCATCGGTAGTAGCGGTAGTACCGACCCTTCTTGCCGTAGAACGTGTGGATCATGGAGCAGTCGCAGGGCTTGCACCGGAGCAAGCCGCGGAGGAGCGCGCCGTACTTGTTCCGCACCTCGGCTCCGCCCGTTCGGCCGTTCTCCGCCAACTGCTGGCGCACACGCTCGAAGAGTGCCGGATCGACAATCGCCTCGTGCTCGCCGTCGTAGACTTGGTCTTTGTGAACGATCTTGCCGGTCAAGATCGGGTTTGTCAGCAGCACATGGAGCGTGCCGGCGTCGAATGGCCGACCGCCCTTCGTGTCTCCCTTCTTGGTGAGGCGGCGCTTGTTGGTCCACTCCCGATGCCTCAGCTGGGTCGCAGCACGCTGCAGCGAGCCCGTATCCAGGTAGATCTGGAAGATCTCCCGAACCCGTGCCGCCTCTCGGGGGTTCACAACCAGGCGGGGGCTCGCACCCGAGCGGTCGACGTCGTAGCCGAGGATCGGCACGCCGCCCGCCCATTTGCCGCGCCGCTTCTGGGCGGCAATCTTGTCGCGGATTCGCTCCCCGATGATCTCGCGTTCGAACTGGGCGAACGACAGCAGGATGTTGAGGGTCAATCGGCCCATTGAACTGGTCGTGTTGAACTGCTGCGTGACCGAAACGAACGACACGCGCTTGCGGTCAAACGCCTCCATGATCCGCGCGAAGTCCATGAGCGACCGGCTGAGCCGGTCTACTTTGTACACCACCACGCAATCGATCGTGCCCGCTTCAATGTCCTTCAGCAGGCGATCTAGCGCCGGGCGCTCCATGCTCCCGCCGGAAAACCCGCCATCGTCGTATCGGGTTGGCAAGCAGAGCCAGCCTTCGTTGCGCTGGCTGGCGATGTACGCCTCGCCAGCCTCACGCTGAGCATCGAGAGAGTTGAATTCTTGCTCAAGCCCCTCCTCACTGCTCTTGCGCGTGTAGATCGCACATCGCAAAGGGGGAGCGGTTCCGACTGCGCGTTCCCCGGCCGCGCTGGAAGTCCGAGGTCGCTTGCTCATCGGCCACCCCGCAATCCGAAGAAGCGGAACCCGTTGATGTGCTGGCCCGTCACCTTTCCGGCGATCACCGACAGCGTTCGGTATTTCTCGCCCTCGAACTCGAAGCCCTCGCCGTCCGCGAGCACCAGAACGCGGATGGTCCGACCCTTGTACTGGCGGACGATCGCCGAGCCTGGGGCGGGGAGCCGTGGGTCGCGCCGGTCGTGCGGATCGAGCGACCGTGTCAGGGTCCGGATTTCGCCGGGCTGGGGCGGGCAGACGAGGGATCGCGGGGCCATCGTGCGGATCTCCGCGTCGTCGGCCAACTCGGCCGCGCGGCGTCTCGCTCGCTCGCTCAGGTCGCCCTCTGCGTTGGCCTGGATGCGCCACGCGATCTTGCGGATCAGGTACGCCCGGTGCCGTGTGCGGCACGCGTGCCCGTGCAGTTCCTCGTACCGCTCCACGAGGTCACCCGTGCTCATCCGCTGAAGTTCGTCGAGTTGTTGCTGTATCGCGTCGGACATGTGGACTCCTCATCGCATCGGCCCGGAGCCCTAACCCCGGGGCCGCGCGGAGACACTGAGGTCCTCATGCTGCGAGAGTTCAAGTCCACAGGCCGGAGATTCCGCCGGTTCGCTGGTGTCCCGGGTGGAACGCGAACGATCCGCATGGACGGCTCGCACGAGCCCGCGTGCGAGGATCCTCGCCACTTCGGCGTCGCGTTCAGCGGGTGTCATCGTCTCGGGATCTTGGCTTCGCATCATGCGGTCTCCCGCGTGGTGGCGCGTCGTGCGCCTCGGTAGGCGTTCCCTATGCGGCGGAGGCGCGACATGCCCGCGGCGTGAACACGCGGGGCTGATCCGAACACCGCTGCGCACGCATCGCAAGCATGGATGCCAGCATCGCGCACGCCCACGCGAGCGCGAAGTCCCGTTAACCCGGGCACCCGGGGACGAGAGACGCGGAGAGACTTTGGGCGAAATTCGCGCCGGTGTGGCCAGGAGAGTGCGGGGCCGGTTATGGCCGTGGCTCGGGAGAGAGACCCGGCTTGTGTCTGCCGCCTCCGGCCAGCCCTTCGGAACGTGGGCCAAAACGCGAAAGCGCCGCCGAGGTCTCTCGGCGGCGTTCCCTGAAAACCAAAGGGCCGGCTGCTTTCGCAACCGGCCCGGCAATAGCGGGGGCAGGATTTGAACCTGCGACCTTCGGGTTATGAGCCCGACGAGCTACCGGGCTGCTCCACCCCGCAGTCGATTGAGCAACTCTATTCCCATCGGGGCGAACGGTCAACGCTCGCGCCCCTCGACGCCCGTGCCGCCCGCGCCGTCGCGCGAGCGGCGGTGGCGACAAACTCGCCCGATGCCGGGACTTCGCTCACGCGCCCGCTAAGATCGGCGCATGTCAAGCCCGGACGGGAAGGTCAACGTGTTGCTGGTGGGCGGGGGTGGTCGCGAGCACGCGCTGGCCTGGCGGATGAGCCAGTCGGCGCGGATGGGCCGGCTGTGGCTGACCGACCCCCAGAATCCGGGGCTGGCCGCGCTCGGGACCGCCGTGGACGTGCCGGTGGACTTCCGACAGCCGTTCCGCCTCCAGCGGTTCTGCGAAAAGAACGACATCGGCCTGGTGGTGATCGGCCCCGAGGAACCGCTGACGCTCGGCCTGGCCGACGCGCTCGCGGCCCCGGCGGCTGGGGGAGGGGGCGGGCGGGTGGTCTTTGGCCCCAGCGCGGCCGCGGCGCGGTTGGAGGGCGACAAGGCCTGGTGCAAGGCCTTGGTTCGCAACGCCTCGGTGCCAATGGCCGAAGGGCGCGCGTTCACCGACTACCACGC
Organism: uncultured Phycisphaeraceae bacterium; assembly: GCA_964630785.1. Lineage (GTDB taxonomy): Bacteria > Planctomycetota > Phycisphaerae > Phycisphaerales > UBA1924 > JADLCX01. Next base: position 118,827 of record CAZVZG010000009.1, read on the forward strand.
TGCCCGCGCCTACGTCGAGACCCGCGAAGACCCGCCGGTGATCAAGGCCAGCGGTCTGGCCAAGGGCAAGGGTGTGGTGGTGCCCGCGACGATGGAGGAGGCCCTGGCCGCGCTCGAACGGATCATGGTCAAGCTCGAGTTCGGCGAAGCCGGTCGGACGGTCGTCGTCGAAGAACGATTGTCCGGGCCCGAGGTCAGCGTGCTGAACCTCGTGGACGGACGCAACATCTATGTGCTTGAACCCTGCCGCGACCACAAGCGGCTGGGCGACGGCGACACCGGCCCGAACACCGGCGGCATGGGCGCGATCTGCCCCGGCGGCATCAGCGACGATGCCCTGCTCAACCAGATCCAGGCCGAGATCGTCGTACCGACGGTCGACGCGCTGCGCCGCGAGGGCGTCGAGTTCCAGGGCGTGCTCTACGCGGGCGTGATGCTCACGCCGGCCGGCCCGAAGCTGCTGGAGTTCAACACGCGTTTCGGCGACCCCGAGTGCCAGGCTCTCATGGTGCGGCTGGAGTCGGACCTCATCGACCTCATGCTCGCCACGGGCCAGCGCACGCTCGACGAGGCCGACGTGCGATGGTCTACCGACGCGGTCTGCTGTGTTGTGCTCGCGAGCAAAGGGTATCCCAACCGCTACAAGACCGGCGTTCCGATCGAGGGCCTGGAGGCCGCGGCCGCGGTCCCGGGTGTGGTGGTGTTCCACGCGGGCACGCGCCGAGAGCCCGGTGGTGCGGGGGGTGCGGATGCAAAGATCGTCACCAGCGGCGGGCGCGTGCTGAATGTGGTCGCCAAAGCGCCGACCATGGCCGAGGCCCGCAAGCGGGCGTACGAGGCGTGCGACCTGATCCGGTTCGAGGGCAAGACGCTGCGCCGCGACATCGGTTCCGCGGCCGATTGACGCCCGCACCCGGCGCTCAGGCCGCGTCGCGCTGGGCGCCGGCGCCGCGTGCGGCACGCCGCCGCGCCAGCACAAACTCGACGGCCATCGGCAGGATCGACACGAAGATGATGCCGACGATCACCAGCTCGAAGTTGTCCTTGACGACCTCGAAGTTGCCGAAGAAGTAACCGGCCCCGACGCACACGGCCACCCACGCGGCCGCCCCCACGAAGTTGTAGAGCACGAACTTGCCGTAGCTCATCGCGCCCATGCCGGCGACGAACGGGGCGAAGGTGCGCACGATGGGGACGAAGCGGGCGAGGATGATGGTCTTGCCGCCGTATTTCTCGAAGAACTCGTGCGTGCGTTCGAGGTGCGCGGGCTTGATGAGGCGGAACTTCCGACCGCGGGCCATGCGCGGGCCGAGGAACTTGCCGACGTGGTAGTTGACGGCGTCGCCGAGCACCGCGGCGACGAGCAGGACGATCGAGACCATCCAGACGTCGAAACTGCCGCGTGCGGCCAGCGCGCCGGCCGCGAACAGCAGCGAATCGCCGGGCAAGAAAGGTGTAAAGACCAGGCCCGTCTCGGCGAAGATGATGGCGAAGAGGATGCCGTAGGTCCACGCGCCGTAGTCGCGGATGAACCCCTCAAGGTGCTCGGGCAGGTGCGTGAAGAAGTGGATGAACTGTTCGAGCAGTTCCATGGGGACAAAGGTAGGCGTGGGGCGGGTGGACACGGCCCGGGGCGCTGCTTCCTTCGGGCCGCAAACCTGATAATCTGTGGGTATGGTCAACCGATTCCTGAGCACGGCGGTGTGCGGACTGGCGGCGGTGTTTCTCGCGGCGTGCCACTGCGACAAAGAGCATGATCCGGCCCTGACCAAGGAGACGCCTGTGAGCGCGGTGACGGGCAAGTGGGCGATCGTTGTGCACGGCGGCGCGGGGATGCTGGACAAGTCGATGCCCGAAGACCAGAAGGCGGCGTACCGCGCAGGGATGACCACCGCCGTGGACGCGGGCCGTCGCGTGCTCGCGGCGGGCGGGACGAGCCTCGACGCCGTCGAGGCCGCGGTGCGGACGCTCGAAGACAACGAGCTGTTCAACGCGGGCAAGGGCGCGGTGCTGACCCGCGCGGGCACGTGCGAACTCGACGCGTCGATCATGGATGGGCGCACGCTCAAGTGCGGCGCGGTGGCTGGGGCGAAGACCGTGAAGCACCCGATCACGTTCGCCCGGCAGATCATGGAGCGCACACCGCACATCCTGTTCGCGGGCGAGGGCGCTGAGAAACTGGCAGGCGAGCTGGGCGTGGAGCGGGTGGACCCGTCGTACTTCATCACGCCGCGCCGGAAGGAGCAGCTCGACAAGAAGTTGCGGGAGCTGGGCCTGGCCGCGATGTCGGATGTGGGGGGAATCTCGCCGGACGGGGCCATGGGGACTGTGGGGTGCGTCGCGTTGGATGTGCACGGCGACATCGCCGCGGCCACAAGCACGGGCGGGATGACGGCGAAGATGCCGGGGCGCGTGGGCGACTCGCCGATCATCGGCGCGGGGTGCTACGCGAATAACGCGTCGCTCGGGGTGAGCTGCACGGGCACGGGCGAACAGTACATCCGGCACGTCGCGGCACACGAGTTGTCGGCATTGGTGAGGTACAAGGGGCTGAGCCTGGCGGATGCGGCGCGGGTGGTGCTGAACGATCGGCTCGACCCTGACGACGGCGGCCTGATCGCGATCGGGCGCGACGGTGCGATCGTGATGATGATGACGACCGGGTGCATGCCCCGGGCCGCGGCGGACTCGGGCGGGCGGATGGAAGTGCACATCTGGGAAGGTGAGTGAGCGGGGCGACCAGAGATGAAGTTCGTCAAGATGCACGGTTGCGGGAACGACTACGTGTACCTCGACGCGGTGCGCGATCGGGGCGTGGCCACGATGTTGAATGAGCCGGGCTGGGGCGAGCTGGTCCGTCGCATGAGTGATCGCCACAGGGGCATCGGGAGCGACGGCGTGATCGCGGTGTGCGGGCCGACGGACGCGGGCGTGCGGGCCCGCGCACAGGTGCGAATGCGGATGTACAACGCGGACGGGTCGGAATCGGAGATGTGCGGCAACGGGGTGCGCTGCGTCGCGAAGTTCGCGCACGATCGGCTGGGCGTGGTGGGTTCGCCGATGCTGGTCGAGACCGGGCGCGGCGTGCTGAGCATCGACCTTGAACTCCGGGGCGGCAGGGTCGTGTCGGCCACGGTGGATATGGGCGAACCGATCCTGGACCCGGACGCGGTGCCGGTGGATCGGTCGCGGCTCGGCGCCGGCGACGGGCGGGGCGGCTTTGGCCTGCCCGGCGTGCCGGACGCCGCGGCGGACTGGCGGTTTGTGTCCATGGGCAACCCGCACGCGGTCTCGTTCGAGACTTCACTGGGAGGCGGCGAACCGGGCGCGGGCGGTCCGGACGACCCGCTGCTGAATCTTGCGCGGCTCGGGCCGCGGGTCGAGCGCCACGCGGCGTTCCCGCGGCGCACCAATGTTCACGTCGTGCGCCAGCGGAGCGAAACGGTCGCGGACGTGTTCACATGGGAGCGGGGCGCGGGGATAACCCAGGCGTGCGGCACCGGAGCGTGCGCATCGCTCGTGGCGGGCGTGCTCGGCGGGCGGCTGCGGCGCGAGGCGGTGCTGCGCGTGCTCGGCGGAGAGCTGCGGGCTAGGTGGGACGAGCGGACCAACCGCGTATTCATGACCGGCGAGGCGGTGGACGTGTTTGAGGGGGAGTGGAGCTGCGGAAACAGTGAAGGCACCGAGGCACGCGGCATCCAGGCATCGAGTAACCGCGTCGAGGATACCCCGCGGTCCGTTCCCTCCTAGTCTTTCCGATGCCGTTGACGGACGTGGAACAACGTGTGTGCGCGGCGATCGCGGCGCGGCGAGCGGCGTTGCTCGACGATCTGCGTTTGCACGTCGAGTTGCCGACTGGCGTGGGGAGTGGGGGGGCCGGGGGCAACGCGGACGCGCTCGAACGGACCCGCGACGTGCTCACGGCGCGGGCGGGACGGCTGGGTGCGACCGTGCAGACGAAGGTCGGCGACCCGCGCCCGCGGTGGCTGTACGGTGAGCCGGGATACGGCGGGCGCGGCGACCAATCGTCCTCCGGACGCGGGGCTGACGTGACCGCGGTGTGCCGACGAGAGCACGCGGGCGAGGGACGGCGGCGGCCGGTGTTGATCTGCGGGCACCTGGACACTGTCCATGATCCGCGCGGGCCGTTCCAGAAGTTGACGATCGCGCCCGACGGGCGGACGGCAACGGGGCCCGGGTGCGTGGACATGAAGGGCGGGCTGGTCATCGGGCTGGCGGCGATCGAGGCGTTGGACGCGTGCGGCGTGCACATCCCGTGGACGCTGCTGCTCAACAGCGACGAGGAGACGGGCAGTTACCACAGCCAGAGAACGATCTTTCAGGAAGCGGCGCGCGTGGCGGATGCGGGCGGCTTCGGGGTTGCGCTGGAGCCCGGGGGGGGCGGCGCCAAGGGCGAGTTGATGGTCGAGCGGGCCGGGAGCGGGCAGTTCTTCGTCGAGGTCCGCGGGCGCGCGGCCCACGTGGGGCGGGACTTCCGCTCGGGCGTGTCGGCGGTGAACGCGCTGGCGGGGCTGATCGTGCGCATCTCGGACCTGGGCCGCCCGGACGACGGCCTGATCGTGAACATCGGCCCGATCGACGGCGGCACGGCGACCAACGTCGTTCCCGATCGGGCTCGCGCGTGGGGGAACGTGCGGTTTGAGTCGCGCGAGGCGGCCAAGCGGTTTGAGGCCGACCTCCGCGCGGTCGCGGGCGCGGCCGTCGGGCCGGGGCTGAACGTTGAGGTCTCGACCAGCTTTGTGCGCGAGGCCAAGCCGCGGACGAGCGGAGTGGACGAACTGGCCACGATCGCCCAAACGGTGAGCGAACAGCTCGGGCGGCCTCTACCGCTGGGCAAGACCGCGGGCGTGTGTGATGGGAACGTGATGCAAGGCGCGGGGCTCGCGACGCTGGATACGCTCGGTGTACGCGGCGGCGGGCTGCACACAGCGCAAGAATGGATCGAGCTCGACAGCTTGGTGGAACGATGTCAGTTGCTGGCGGTGTTTCTGATGAGGGCGGGGGGATAGCGGATTTCGGGCGGCGGATAGCGGATGGGGGAGGATGGGGTGTGGGGTGATCGGGAAAGAGGTCGTCAATGGCTCAGGTAGCGAGCACGGCGGTGGGTGGGGCTGTGGGGACGAACGGCGCGGGTCCCGCGGCCGCGGGGACTGTGGGGGGTGAGTTTGCACGAAGCAAGGCGGTGTCGGCTTCGGTGGCCGCGCTCGTGGACGAGATGCAGCGCCACAGCGCGAAGCTGACCGACGTTCGCCCGCCGAAGGCGGAGCTCAAGGTCACGTACGACGCGATACTGACCCGCGCGGCGGAGGTCCGGGGGCGCGGGCTGCTGTACCCGTACATCGGCAGCGGTATCGGCAACGGCGCGCTGGTGGAACTCGCGGACGGGAGTGTGAAGTGGGACATGATCTGCGGGATCGGCGTCCACTTCTTCGGGCACAGCGACCCGGACCTGACGGGCGCGGCGGTGCGCGGCGCGCTGGGCGACACGCTGCAGCACGGCAATCTTCAGGCGGGCGACGAGCCGCAGGTGTTCAGCAAGACGCTGCTGGACGAGGCCGCGAAGCACAGCCGGCTCAAGCACGTGTACTGCGCGACGTCGGGGTGCATGGCCAACGAGAACGCGATCAAGGTGTGCTACCAGAAGCACCAGCCCGCGTCGCGGGTGATCGCCTTTGCGGATTGCTTCATGGGTCGCAGCGTGACCATGTGCCAGATCGGCGACACGGCGGCGTACCGGCAGGGCATTCCGCTGAGCACGCTGGTGGATTACATGCCTTTCTACAACGGCGCGGCGGCGAAGGGGATGAGCGCGGGCGACCAGAGCGGCCAGGCACGGTACATCGACATGTGCGTGGGGCGGCTGCGCGAGTATGTGCATCGGTACCCGAAGCAGCACGCGTGCTTCATCTTCGAGCTGGTGCAGGGCGAGGGCGGGTTCAACGCCGCGCCGCGCGAGTTCTTCGTGGAGTTGATGAAGGTGTGCAAAGATTCGCACATCGCCGTGTGGGACGACGAGATCCAGACGTTCGGGCGAACGGAGCGGATGTTCGCGTACGAGACGTGCGGCGTGGGCGAGTGGGTGGACGTGTTGTGCGTGGGCAAGATGACGCAGGTGTGCGCGACGCTGTTCACCGAGGAGTACAACCCACAGGCCGGGCTGCTCAGCGGAACCTTCACCAGCAGCACGCCGGCGTACACGGTGGGGACGCGAGTGATCGAGCGGCTGCGCGACGGCGGGTACTACGGGCCTGAGGGGAAGATCGCCCGCCATCACGCGGAGTTTGTACGCCGGGTGCGGGCGCTTGCGGCGGCGCACCCGGCGTGGTTCCCCGCGGGCGACGACTATCTGGACATTGTGGGCGGCAACGGCGGGATGATGCGGTTCACGCCCTTCGGCGGGCGCAAGGAGCGAGTCACAAAGCTGTGCAAGCACCTGTTCGACGCGGGCGTGGTCGCGTTCTACTGCGGGCACGGGCCGTACCACGTGCGGATGCTCCCGCCGCTGGGCGTGATGAAGGAGTCCGACTGGGTGCGGGTGTTCGCGTGTGTGGAACAGGGGATGGCGGCCGCCGCGGCGGAGGGCTGAACGGGGAGCGGAGGATGGACCTTTCGGGCATGCGCGGTCAGATCGCGAGCAACCGGCTGCCGGCCGGTTGGTCGCCGTGCACGCGAGAAGAGGGGCTTGCCCTCGCGGCGCAGCTCGAAAAGGAAGTGAACCCCGGACACCCGCTGCACGGGCGGGCGTGCGTCGCTGTGGCCAAGTTCGAGCGGTGCGAGCGGGTGCTGTACTTTTCGGAGGGATTGGACACGCCGCTTGCGGCGGTTCAACTGAGTTGGCAGGTGCCGCGGGGGCCGGACGTGTTCCCGTGGACGGAGTGGTTCTCGAGCGTGGATGATTGGGTGTTGGAGACGACACGGCGGTGAGGGAGAGGTGATTGTGCGCAGCGGCCAGTCGCACCGCATGGCCGCCCTGAGCGGCGGCCATGTGGTGGCCCCCGGCGTTGTGGGTGGGTGGGGGGTCGGCAAGAGGTTGCGCTACGATGGCGGACCCCAGGTGGAGGACCGCCGTGTTCCTGATGCGCCGCGCGAAGATCGAGGACGTCCCCACGCTGCTGAAGCTGGCCCGGATGGTGCACTTCATCAATCTGCCCGCGGACAAGGACATCATCGCCGAGAAGGTGCAGTGGAGCCGGCGGTGCTTCGCGGAGGTCGCGGCGGGGGCGAGGGAGCGCTCGGGCGACGCGCGGGTGGGGAAGGCGGGGGAGGGGAGGGCCCGTGAGTCCGGGACCGGCGGGGGCAGCGACGGGCACGCCGAGCGGGTGAACAACTCGCGGCTGTTCATGTTCGTGCTCGAGGACACCGAGAGCGGCGGCGTGCTGGGCACGAGCCAGATCATCACGAACATGGGCGGGCCGGGCCACCCGAACCTGAGTTTCGAGCTCTCGCGCAAGGAGATGTTCTCGACGAGCCTGCAGATGGGCACGACGCACATCGTGGCCAAACTGCGGCTGGACGAGAGCGGGCCGACGGAGATCGGCGGGCTGATCCTCCAGCCGAGTTTCCGCGGGCACAAGGCGAAACTGGGCCGGTTCCTGAGCTGGGTGCGTTTCCACTTCATGGGGATGCACCGCGCCGTGGTGGCCGATCGCGTGCTGGCCGAGCTCATGGGCCCGATCACGCCCGACGGGCAGAGCACGCTGTGGGAGTACCTGGGCCGGCGGTTCATCAACCTGACCTACATCGAGGCGGACCGGTTCTGCCAGCACAGCAGGGAGTTCATGCTGAGCTTGCTGCCGCGGGAGGAGGTCTACCTCACGCTGCTCCCGCCGGAGGCGAGGCGGCTGGTGGCGCAAGTGGGCCCGGAAACGGAGCCGGCCAAGAAGATGCTCGAACGCCTGGGCTTTGAGTACCGCAACCGCGTCGATCCGTTCGACGGCGGGCCGCACTTGGAGGCGAAGACGGACGATGTGTCGCTGGTGAAGACGACGCGGCGCGTGGTCGTCGGTGAGCCGATCGAGCACGAGGGTGGTGCGCGTGGGGGCGGGGCCGGGGGGGAAGAGGGGATGGTGGGCGTGCTGGACGACGACGGTGAGTTCCGCGCGATCCAGACGGCGTGCGAGCCCGACGGCAAGGCCGGGGTACGTCTGACGCGGGCGCACATGGCGCTGCTGGGTGTCGAGCCTGGCGCGACGGTCGGGTTCACGCCCGAGAGCGGGGGAATGGGGGCGAAGCCCAGCAAACCCGGCTCGCGCGGGGCCGGGGCCAAGCCGCCCGCAAACGGCGCGGCGGCGGGTGGGGCGGAGAAGCACAAGGGACGCAAGCGGGTCAAGGAGGGCGCGTAACGATGTTCGCAAAGCACGCTTCACTGGTGCACGGACCGAGCGACCTGATCGGCGGGGAGTGGGTCGGGGCGGGCGGGGGGCGTGGGAGTGTGCTGGAATCTCGCAACCCTGCACGGCCGGACGCGGTGGTGTGGTCGGGGCGTTCGGATGTCTCGCACGTGGACGCAGCGGTTCGGGCCGCGAGGGGCGTGCTGCCGGCGTGGTCGCGCTGGGGCAAGGATGGGCGGTTCGCGGTGCTGCGCCGGTTCGCGGAGCTGTGCAAGCAGCGTGCGCCGGCGATGGCGGAGATCATCTGCGACGAGACGGGCAAGGTGATGTGGGAGGCCCGGGGCGAGGCGGGCGCTTTGGCGAGCAAGATCGACATCACGCTGGACATGTCGCCGATCGGCGGGCTCAGGCGGGTGGACGGGTTCGAGTTCGAGATGGGCGGGCAGAAGATCGGCCGGGCGTGGTTCCGAGCGCACGGGGTGATGGCGGTGGTCGGGCCGTTCAACTTTCCGGCGCACCTGCCCAACGGGCACATCGTGCCGGCGCTGGCGATGGGCAACACGGTGGTGTTCAAGCCCAGCGACAAGGCCCCGGGCGTGGGTCAGATGCTGGTGGAGATGCTGGCCGAGGCCCTTGAGAAGGAGGGGGCGCCGAACGGCGGTAAGGGCGTGGTGAACCTGGTGCAGGGCGCGGGCGACGTGGCCGCGGCGTTGACCAGGCACGAGGGGATCGACGGTGTGCTGTTCACGGGCTCGTGGGCGGTGGGGCGGAAGGTGCTGGAGGCCAACCTCGACCGGCCGAGCCGGATCGTCGCGCTGGAGATGGGCGGGAACAACCCGGCGATCGTGATGGAGGACGCCGATCTGCGCCAGGCGGCGATCGAGATCGTGCGGTGCGCGTTCAACACGACGGGCCAGCGGTGCACGTGCACGCGCCGGGTGATCGTCCACGCGCGGATCGCGGATCGGCTGATCGCGGTGATCGAGAAGGCGACCAAGGCGCTGACGTTCGGCGACCCGCGGGGCAAGGGCCCCGTCTTTGCCGGGCCGATCATCTCGCAAGCGGCGCGCAAGGACGTGCTGGATTTTCAGGCCGCGGCGGTGAAGGGGGGGGCGGAGGCGGTGGTGGAAGCCGCGCCGATCGAGGTGCGCGGCGGGGGGTGGTACGTCTCGCCGGGCGTGATGAGGGTCGATCGGTTCGTGGCGGAGGAAGCGCCCGCGGCCAGGTCCCCGGGCTGCGATGCGGAGGTGTTCGGGCCGCTGCTGCGCGTGTGCGAGGTGCGGGACCTGGACGAGGCGATCCAGCAGGCCAACGCGACGCGGTACGGGCTCGCGGCGTCGATCTTCACGAAGGACCAGGCGGCCGCCGAGCGGTTCATGTTCGAGGTGCGGGCCGGATGCCTGAACATCAACGCAGGCACCGCCGGGGCGAGCAGCAAGCTGCCTTTCGGCGGCGTGGGGCTGAGCGGCAACCACCGTCCGGCAGGGTCGTTCAGTTTGGATTATTGTGCGTACCCGATCGCGGGCATGATCGAGCGTGGCGAGGCGGCCCACGTGGCGGAGGGGATGAACTGGGACGAGCAGTGGGTGAGGTGAGGGGAGAGCGGCAGCGCAACCAAGAGAGGAGGGGAGCGATGGGGAGGAATGGCGAATGAACCGGACGCGGGCGGAGATCGATCCTGTGCGGGTGCGGCTCGGGCTTATGGCCGCGGGCATCGCGGTGGCGTTACTGGGGCTTGATCGCCTGCTTCAGGGCATTGCTTTCTGGATGGGGTACGGTGCGAGCGTCTGGGGTGCCGGCGGCTGGAGCAGGTGGATCGAGCAGTCCACGGCCGAACAGAAGGATCAAGTCGTCCAGGATTGGACGCCGATTGCGCTCGAGCCGCTCGCCGGGGCCTGCGTCGTGGCGCTGGGGGTCTGGTTGTTCCGCTCTCGGTCGGCGGTGCGGATGGCGCTGGGTGTCGGAAGGAGGCGGACATGAAGCATCGTGCATGGTTCACGCTCGTGCTCCGAGCGATCGGCGTGTTCTTTCTGGGCAGCACGATCAGTTATGTTGTGTCGTTCGTCAGCGGGGTGGTGCTCGCGGTGGTGCAGGGACGGGCCACGCCCTCGTACGACTGGCTCGCCTGGATGGTGGATCAACTCGGGGTGCTGATACAGGCGGGCTTCGGGTTCTACCTGCTCTTTGGCGCCGACAGGCTTGTCGCGTATTGCCTTGCGAGCGTGCGGGATGCGTGTCCGAGTTGTGGTTGTGACATCCGGAGATTGAAAGAGGCGCAATGCCCGGAGTGCGGCGTGTCGCTCGAGGCGGGCGACCGGCGCGATTCGGGCGAGCCCATGGGCGTGTAGGTTCTGCGCGGCGACGATTGGTGACCAAGCGGACTCGGGAGTGTCGCTCGAAGACTTGCTCCGACGCTCCTCAGGCCGTGGACCTTCAAGTCTTTGGCTCAAGTTTGTTTGGTGTTGAAGGACCGTTGATGCAAGCCCGAGGGTCGAGTGAGAAATCGATCATGCGGGGATTCCGCGAGGGGCGCGGCCGCTGCTCGATGCGGTTCAGGCCTTTGCGCGGCTGGCGTGGGCGTTGTCGGGGGTGATCCTTCATCCGCTCGCTCCTATGATGGGTCATCCATGAGGCAGAAGAACTCCCCGAAGGAGGCAACCTCGATGACCACGATGCCCGCCGGGATCGCGTCTCGACCACCCGTGCCCGCACCGTCTAACGGCGCGGCGGCCGGGGGCGCGACGATGCCGGATGTTCAATCGAGCAAGGATTCGCGCCACGTCGCGATCGACAAGGTCGGTGTGAAGGACGTGACGTATCCCATCCGGCTGCTCGTGCCCGAATCGCACGGCGGTGGCACGCAGACCACGGTCGCGACGATCTCGATGTACGTCTCGCTGCCGCATTACCAGAAGGGGACGCACATGTCGCGTTTCCTGGAAGTACTCAACGAACACGCGGGCGCGGCGGGGGCCGGGAGCGAGCTGATCCCGATCTCGCCGGACGACATCCCGAAACTGACGGCGGCGATCCGCGAACGGTTGAACGCCGAAGAGGCGCAGTTCGCGGCCGAGTTCACGTATTTCATCAACAAGGCCGCACCGGTGACGGGCTCTCCGGGCTTGATGGATTACAAGGTGAGTTTCGAGTGCACGTCGAGCCGGACGGGCGCGACGGACGACTTTGTGATCGGGGTGATGGCGCCGGCCGCGAGCCTGTGCCCGTGCAGCAAGGAGATCAGCGAGTACGGCGCGCACAACCAGCGGTGCCTGATCACGGCGAAGGTGCGGACCGACGCGGCGAATGGCCCGCTGTGGGTCGAGTGTCTCGCGGAGATCATCGAGCAGGCGGCGAGCTGCCCGGTGTTTGCCGTGCTCAAGCGGCCCGACGAGAAGTGGGTGACCGAGCACGCCTACGACCATCCGAAGTTCGTCGAGGACATCATCCGCGACCTTGCGGTGGCCCTGAACAAGGACGAGCGGGTGACGTGGTACTCGATCTCGAGCGAGAACTTCGAGAGCATCCACAACCACAACGCGTACGCCGAGATCGTGCGGGACAAGCGCGGCGGGTGAGGCGGACTCAACCGCCGGATCGGGCGTGCAGCCAGACTTGAAGATCGGCCGGGGTGTTCAGATTAGTTGTCGTGTCGGGATCGTCGGTCTCGATGAGGCGAGCGATCGGCGCGATCAGTGTGTCGAGACGGGCAGGGCTTGACGGGGTCGCGCGGGCCGCGGCGGGGTCGATGGTGGAGGTGGCGAAGGTCCAGGGCAGATGGACGGGGTGGCCGCGTTTTCCCGCGTGCGTGGGAACGGCGACGGCGCGGGCGGCGGCGAGCGATTCCCAGACGCGGCGCGCGGGCGCGGGACAATCGATGGGGAGAACGAAGAGCGATTCCGGGGGTTGATGGCGGAGAGCCGCGACGCCGGCGAGAAGGCTCGCGAACATGGGGGCTGCGGGGTCGGCGCGGACGAGGGGCCCGGGCGACAGCCCCGAACTCCGGATGCCCGCTTCGACCTCAGGCGAGACGATCCAAGTCGCGGGCACGCCGATCGCGACCAGACGTTCGTGCTGGATGGCCCACCATGGTCGCCCGCCGACGAGCATGAGGGCCTTGGGCGAGCCCATCCGCGTGCCGCGGCCGGCGGCGAGCACGAGCACGTGGGCGAGTTCAATCCCGGACAAGTTTCCTGGCCTCCATGAGCAACTGGGCCGCGACGGAGATGGCGACGGCGTGCGGCTCCTTGCCGGTGTCGCCGACGCCGATGGGGCAGTGCACGCTCTGGACGAGTTGCTCGTCGATGCCGGAGGCGACCAGCCTTCCGAAGAGGCAGACGCGCTTGGAGCGAGAGCCGATGAGGCCGACGAAGGCGGGCGGTCGGGCGAGGAGTTTGCGGAGCAGGTCGAGGTCGGTGTCGTGGGAGCAGGTCATCACCAACGCGAGCGTGTGTTCGGGGCGCTCGTGGGCGAGGCGGACGCCCTCGTCCCACGAGCCGATGCATCGGGCGCGGGGAAAGCGATGGCTCGCGGCCCAGTCGGGGCGGTCGTCCACGATGACGAGCTCGGCGGGGGCGTGGGCGAGGAGGTCGGCCAGGGCGGCCGCGACGTGGCCAGCGCCGAAGATCACGATACGGGCGGGTCGGCCGTGGTATTCCAGGAAGACGTCCATCGTGCCGCCGCAGCACTGGTCGGCGTCGGCGCCGAGGACAAAGTGCTCGAGGGCGTGGGACCGCTTTTCGTAGCAGGCGCGGGCGGCGTCGAGGACGAGGTGCTCGAACTGCCCGCCACCGATGGTGCCGTGGGCGCCGTTGGGGGCGGTGCTGCTCGCCGCGGCGGACGGGCGCCAGATCATGCGAGCGCCGGGATTGCGCGGCGTGCTGCCCTGGGCCTTGATGACCGTGACGAGGACGAAGGGCTCGCCGGAGGCGATGAGATCGGCGGCGGTTTGGAGGACGTCGCGGTCGGTGGACATTGGGGGGTGCCGCACAGGATGGCGGGGGGTTTTGAGCGGTTGGATGGTATGGGAAGCACTGCGGGGGGTTGGCTGACGACCGCGTGGCCGCCCGGGGCGGTGGCCCTGCGGGGGCACACGGTGTGGGGGGACAGGGAATGAGTGGTCTTTGTGTGCCGATTGGCCCTCTCCCCGGCCCCCTCCCTCTGGGAGGGTGAGAAAAATGCTGAGACGCCACCCGGATCGGATCGGCGCGGTACATTGTGGGCTCGGCCCTGAGGAGCTTTGCCATGCCCGAACACCCGAACTCTCCCCAAGACCCGCGGCGCGATCGTGCCGGCGGCGGGGGCGTTTCGCGACGATCGTTCATCAAGACGGTGGGCGTTTCGGCGGCGGCGACGTCGCTGACGGCGGCGGCGGACGCTCGCCCAAACGCCGCGCTGGGTGAGGAGGTCGCGGATGGCCCGGCGACGCAGGGGCCGGACGCGGTGGCGGTGACGCTGAAGGTAAACGGCAAACCGTTGAACCTCAACGTCGAGCCGGCGACCACGCTGCTGGAGGCGCTGAGGTTTCACCTGAACATGACCGGGTCGAAGGAGATCTGCGACCGCGGCGCGTGCGGGGGCTGCTCGGTGCTGGTGGACGGCAAACTTGTGAACTCGTGCATGATGCTCGCGCTGGACGCGGTCGGCACGGAGGTCACGACCGTCGAGGGCCTTGCGCACGACGGGAAACTCGATCCGGTGCAGGAATCGTTTGTGAGGCACGACGCGCTGCAGTGCGGCTATTGCACGCCGGGGCTGGTGATGGCCTGCCGCGCGCTGCTGAACGAGAACCCCAAGCCGACGATCGAGCAGATCAAGTGCGGGCTGAGCGGGAACATCTGCCGTTGCGGGACCTACACCAACATCTTCAACGCGGCGCTGGAGGCTTCGGGCCAGGAGCCGATCATCGACCAGAAAGGGGCGTGAGCCGTGCGGACCGGTGAGAAGACCGAGATCGTCCCGTCGTTCATGCCGACCACCAACCGGCCCGCCAACGCGGGCTCGTCGATCAACGACGACACGTCGAGGCTCGACGCCGTGCCGAAGGTCACGGGCGAGGCCAGGTACGGCAAGGACTATTACCTGCCCAACTCGCTGTTCGTGAAGTTCGTGCGCTGCCCGCACGGCGCGGCGGAGTTTGTGAGGGCCGACGAGGCCGCGGCCAGGGCGGTGCCCGGCGTGGTCGAGGTGGACATCGACGGCAAGGACTGCACGTACCACGGTCAGCCGATCGGGTATGTGGTGGGCGAGTCGCCCACGGCCGCCAAGCGCGGCGTGCGGGCGCTGGCAGTCAGGTGGAAGCGGCAATCGGTCAAGACGCAGATCAGAGACACGGTGCGGGACAACCCCGAGCCCGACAAGAACGCCGCGTCGGTGCTCGCGGCGGCTGAACTCACGCACGAGGCGGTGTACACCACGTCGGTGCAGACGCATTCATCACTGGAGACGCACGGCGGGGCGGTCGATCATCGGGGTGACCGGGCGACGGTGTACGCCTCGACCCAGGGCACGTCTTCGGTGCAAGGCGGCGTGGGCGGGGCGCTGGGGCTCAAGAACGGCGAGTTCGAGGTGGTGTGCGAGTACATCGGGGGAGGGTTCGGGTCCAAGCTGGGCGGGCCCGGCAAGGAGATTTCGACGGCCGCGCGCGTGGCGGCGAAGTACAAGCGGCCCGCGTACTTGTTTTGCGACCGTTCGGAGGAGCACCTGGACACGGGCAACCGCCCGTCGAGCCGGACGCTGACGCGGGTCGGGTTTCGCAAGGACGGGACGATCCTGGGCGGCGAGATCCGCACGTGGGGCGGCGTGGGCGTGGCCGGCGGCGGCGGCGGGTGCAACATCCCCTCGGGGAGGTACGACCTGGGCGGGATCGAGAGCTCGCACGATGACGTGAAGTTCAACGCGGGCGGGCCGCGGGCGTTCCGGGCGCCGGGTCACCCGCAGGGGGCGTTCGCCGAGGAGCTCATGCTCGACGAGATCGCGGCCAAGGCGGGGCTGGACCCGCTGGTGCTGCGACTCAAGGCCGTGGACGACAAGACGCACCGCGAGATGCTTGAGCAGGGGGCCAGGCTGATCGGCTGGTCGGATCGCAAGGCGAACGGATCGCAGACGTCGGTGATGAGGACGGGGTACGGCGTGGGCGTTACGAGTTGGGGGAGCGCGCCGCCGGGCGGAAACGCCGAGGTGGTGATCGCGAACGACGGGACGGTGGAGAGCCGGACCGGCACGCAGGACATCGGCACGGGCCAGCGGACGGGCATGGGCGTGGTGACCGCGGATGCGATCGGCATCCCGCTGAGCCTGGTGACGGTGCAGATCGGGCGGTCGTCGCTGCCGCGTGGGCCGGGGTCGGGCGGGTCGGTGACCTCGCCGACGACGGCGCCCACGATGGCGGCGGTGGCGAGGTCGGCTCGCGATGAGCTGCTCAGGGTTGTGGCGGCCAAGGCGGGCGGCGATGCCGGTGACTTTGAGCTCAAGGACGGCGTGGTGCTGCGCTCGGGCAAGCGGCACTTGACCTGGCAGGAGGCGTGCTCGCTGCTGCCGCACGACGGGGTGTCGGCGACGGACGGAGAAGTGGAGCGAGGGCGCGGCGCGTCGCAGGGCGTTCAGTTCGTGCGGCTGGTGGTGGACGCGGAGACAGGCGTGATCCACCTGAAGCACGTCGTGGCGATCCAATCGTGCGGGCGGGTGATCTGCCGCAAGACGGCCGAGAGCCAGATCATCGGCGGGGTGATCCAGGGGCTGTCGTTCGCGATGTTCGAGGACAAGGTTCTGGATCGGAACACGGGGGCGATGGTGAACGACAACTTCGAGTGGTACAAGGTGCTGGGTCCGGGCGACATGCCGCACATCGAGCCGGTGCTGTGGGCGCACGGGCAGACGCGGGTGTGCTCGCTGGGCGAACCGCCGACGATCCCGACGTCGGGGGCGGTGGCGTGCGCGGTGTTCAACGCGATCGGACGGCCGGTGCGCGACCTGCCCATCACGCCGGACAAAGTGCTCAGGGCCATGGAAGGAGGCGCCGCGTGAACAGGTTTGCCTACGCGCAGCCGAAGACGTTTGACGAGGCCGCGGCGGTGATGACCGACGCGCGGTTCACGCTGCCGGTGCTCAAGGCCGGTGGCATGGACGTGGTGGACCACCTGAAGGAAGGGCTGATCGAGCCGGACGTGGTGGTGAGCGTGAAGCGGGTGCGGAGCACGCCGGGCGCGCCGGCGATCTCGGAATCGGGCGTTGAGGGAGGGGAGATCCGCATCGAGGCGACGGCGACCATGGCGGAGATCGCCTCGTCGCCGATCATCCTGAAGTCGGCGCCGGTGCTGGCGGGCTCGATGGACCACACGGCCTCGCCGCAGGTGCGGAACATCGGGACCGCGGCGGGGAACATGCTGCAGCGTCCGCGCTGCTGGTACTACCGGCACGAGCAGTTCCACTGCCTGAAGAAGGGCGGCGGGACGTGCTTCGCGGTCGAGGGCGAGAATAAGTTCCACGCCGTCTTCGGCGACGGGCCGTGCCACATCGTGCACCCGTCGAACCTCGCGCCGGCGATGATTGTGTGCGAGGCGGTGGCGCACCTGGCGGGCTCGGGGCGCAAGTCGCTGCCGGTGACGGAGCTGTTCCACATGCCCGACGCGGGTGTGCGCAGCGAGCACAACCTCAAGCCGGGCGAGGTGGTGACGCATTTCACGCTCAAGCCTCGCCCGAAGAGCGGTTTCTACGCGATCAAGGAGAAGCAGTCGTTCGACTGGCCGATGGTGGCGGCGTCGGTGGCGCTGGAACTGGACGGGGGGAAGATCGCCTCGGCGCGGGTGTGCGCGGGCGCGGTGGCGCCGGTGCCGTGGTCTCTGCCGAAGGTGGAGGCGGCGCTCAAGGGTGTGAGCGTGGACGACGACGGCGCGCTGCGGCGGGCGTGCGAGAAGTCGGTCGAGGGCGCCAAGCCGATGACGGACAACGGGTACAAGCTGAAACTGCTGCCGGTGGCGGTGCGTCGCGCGACGCTCATCGCAGCGGGCCGGAAGACGGAGGTGGACGCATGAACTGGGACGCTCCGCTCGAACTCACGCCCTGCTGCGTCAACCTGCGGCACAAGATGATGTACTGCGACCCGCGCCAGGCGACGCCGGGGTTCGTGGACGATAGCTCGGACACGCGGATCTACCTGTGCATGGAGTCACAGGAGGTGCTAGGCCCGGACGGGCGGCCGGTGAGCCCGAAGGCGTGCCAGCACGGGCGATCGTGTTACCGCGCGCCGGTCATACCCACGGTGGAACGTTCGCCGGACGTGGCGTGACGCCGTGCGGCGTCGGGGGCGTTCAGCCGATGTAGTTGCGCAGCTCGGCGAGCTCGGCCTCGACCTGCTCGGGGCCGGCGACGGTCTCGCCGACGACCTCGCGGAGCATCCGGCGGAAGCGTCGCTTCATGGTCTGGACCATGTTGGACGCCTGGGCCGCGTCGGCGGCGCCGACTCGACGGGCCAGTTCGGCCATGTCGAGGGCGTGGGTTTTCCAGAGCGTGGGTCCGAGGACGTTGGTCCGGAAGGCTTCCCAGTGGGCGCTGAGGCCCTCTTGGCGTGAGGCGTCTTCGAGCCTCTGGAGCGTGATCTGGACGATGGTCGCGGCCCACTCGCGATCGAACGCGCGGGAGAAGCCCTCGCTGATCCGGCCCGAGGCGTCGGCCTCGCCGAGGTCGTCGGGAAACTGGACGACGGCCGGCCGGTTGGGACCCGGTGCCCCGCCGCGGCTGTGTCGGTGCGTGCGGTGCTGGTCGATGAGGAAGTTGCGGAGCGATTGCTTGAGGAAGGAGCGGAAGCGCCCTCGGGCAGGATCCGCCTTGCCGATGATGTCGCGTCCGATGACGACCTGGGCGAGGAACTCCTGCGTGAGGTCGCTGGCGTCGTGCCCGCTGTAGCCCTGGCGGCGGATAAAGGCGTAGACGGGGCTCCAGTAGAGGCGGAGGAGGTGTTCGAGGCCGGAGCGATCGACGCGCGCGCCGCAGACCAACGACCATTGGGTGGTCTGAAACTCGGCCGCGGTCTGGTCAGGGTCCACGCGATGAGCCCCCGGCGTTGACCCGCCCCCCCTCTCCCTCCCCTCCCCCTGCCTCACCTCGTCCCCGTCCCCCGCGGGAGGCGGGCGCCACCCGTGCCGGTCGGTACGAGTATATTGAGGCCATCGTGCCCGCGACCGGAAAAGACGGGCGAGTTCGTTCCGATCCTCCAAGACAGGACCCTCCGCTTGGCCGCCAACCGTCGATCCAAACCCGCCAGAGTTCGCCGTCCCGGCGCGGGGCTGCTCGGCCGCCCGCGGTGCCTGATCGGGATGGTGCACGTGGGCGCGCTGCCGGGCACGCCGGGTGCGGGCGAGTCCGTCGATGGGTTGGTCTCGCGGGCTGTGGCCGAGGCGGGGATTCTCGCCGCGGCGGGGTTTGACGGGCTCATCATCGAGAACATGCACGACGCTCCGTACGTGCACGGCGATCACGGACCGGAGACGGCGGCGGTGATGACGCGCGTCGCGCTGGCGGTGCGACAGGCCGCGCCGGGGATGCTCATGGGGGTGCAGGTCCTGTCCGGGGGCAACCGCGAGGCGCTGGCCGTGGCTCTGGCGGCCGGGGCCAGCTTCATTCGCTGCGAGAACTTTGTGTTCTCGCACGTGGCCGATGAGGGGCTGCTGGCCCGGGCCGAGGCGGGGCCGCTGCTGCGGTACCGGCGGAAGATCGGGGCGGACGGTTCGGGGCGGGGCGACCGCGTCGCTGTGGTATGCGACCTGAAGAAGAAGCACGCCTCGCACGCGATCACCGCGGACGTCTCTCTGGCGGAGGCGGCTGAAGCGGCGGAGTTCTTCGGCGCCGACGGCGTGATCGTCACGGGCACGGCGACGGGTAAGCCGACGCGGGTCGAGGACGTGGCAGAGGTGCGGGCGGCCACGCGGCTGCCGTTGTTCGTCGGGTCGGGCGTCACGGCGGAGACGGTGGGGGAGCTGTTCCTCTACGCGGACGCCCTGATCGTCGGGTCGGCGCTCAAGCGGGACGGGCGGTGGATGAACCCGATTGATCCGGCGCGGTGCAGGCGGTTGGCGGGCGCGGCCGAGCGGGCGCGGCGGAAGGCCTGAATAGGACGGGACCCCAGAGGTATTTGGTTGAAGTAGGTTTTTCGTTGGTGCGAGCGGCGTGTTCGGTGCTTGGCGTTTGAGGGGATGGCTTTCTTGCGGGATTCGCGTGGTTCCCTCCGCTTGCGCGGAGGGCCCTCATCGGGATTGAGTGGTGGTGGGAGCAGTTTGGGCGGTTTGAATCCTCCGCTGGCGCGGAGCGCTCTCTTTCACGCAATGGCTGTGAACTCCATTCCGGCGATCAGGGCCCTGGCACCCTCGCGCGACAACCCGTTGACGCGATCGTTCATGGGCGTGATTGGGCTGATGGTGCTGGGCGTGATGCTGGCGGCGTGCCTGGGGTCGCTGCCGTACACGCTGAGCGAGGTCACACCGCCGGGGCGGGGGGGGGGGGGGGGAGAGTCGGGGGCGGGGTCGCCTCGGTACGACCTGCAATACCGCACGGCGCGACATATCCCGCCGTGGTGGGTCGGCGTGCCGAAGGAGAGCGGCGAGGACACGGTCGCCGGGCGGTTGAGTGCCACGGCCCGGCAGATCGCCATGGAGAGGCTGGCCCGGGAGCGCGGGCCGGGTGTGAGCGTTGACGACCTCAAGCGGGAGGGCGTGTCGCCGACGCCGGAGCAGGTCGCGGCGGCACGCCCGCGGTATTGGCTGGGGACGGACCTGCTGGGTCGCTCCGTGCTGGTGCGCGTGCTGACGGGAGGTGGCATCTCGCTGACGATTGGGATCGCAGCGGCCGCGTTGTCGGTGATGCTTGGGACGCTGTACGGGGCGGTGGCGGGCTACCGCGGCGGGCGCACCGACGCGGTGATGATGCGGATCGTGGACATTCTGTACGGGCTGCCGTACATCCTGCTGGTCGTGCTGCTGGCGGTGGCGAGCGGTTCGCTCATCGACGAGTACGTCTCGCGCGAGCGGACGAGGGAGAGGTGGGTTCAGAGGGCGGAGAACGAGTTGGCACGGTCGATGGGGCGGCCCCTGGTCGATTCACGGGCCCGAGCTGAGTTCGCGGCGTCGAAGCCGGACCCGTCCTCGGGCGCGCTGGTTCGCTTGGTTGAAGAGGGTCTGGCAAAATCGGCGGACCCCGAAGCCCGCGGAGCCGCGGCGGCCGCGGCGTTCATCCGGTCCAAGGCCACATTGGGCGACCTGATGGCCGAGGTGGGGCAGTTGACCATTCGGCCGCGGGTGCTTTCGCCGCGGACGCGGACGGCCCTGGACCTGGTGGTGCTGTTCGTCGCGATCGGCGGGGTATCGTGGCTGACCATGGCGCGGGTGGTTCGCGGGCAGGTGCTGAGCCTGAAGGCCCAGCCGTTCATGGAGGCGGCCCGGGCGATGGGCGTGCCGGTGCGGCGGCAGTTCGTGCGGCACCTGCTGCCGAACCTGATCGGGCCGATCACGGTGTACGCGACCCTGACGGTGCCGCAGGCGATCTTGCAGGAGTCTTTCCTGTCGTTCCTGGGCATCGGCGTGCGCCCGCCGCTGCCGAGCTGGGGCAACCTCGCGGCGGACGGGCTGGTCGAACTCAACCCTTACGAGTCGCGCTGGTGGCTGCTGTTGTTCCCGTGCCTTCTGCTGGGGGTGACGCTGCTGGCGCTGAACTTTGTCGGGGAGGGCCTCCGGGAGGAATTGGACCCGAAGCGGGCGAGGCGGTAGGGGTAAGATGGGGACTTGGGACTTGGGAATAGGGACTGGGGGGGGGAAGGCAGAGCGTCGGGAGCGTGAATGCAGAACCGATTCGGCGTCAAGGACTTCGTGCTCATCGGCCTCGTCATGCTGGTCGGCGTGCTGGTGTTCACGGGCATGCGCCAGGCCGATCGCGCCTGGGAGCGCAACGAGGACACGCTTGCGCGGGTCAAGTCGATCGAGGGCCAGGTCGGCGGGTTGGGACGCCAGTTGGGCGACCTGGACGCGGCCGTGCGGAAATCTCAAGAGGCGGCCGAGGCGGCCAAGGCGGAGCTCGCAGCCGTGCGGCAGGCGATCGCTGCGGGTGTGACCGTGAAGGGCGGGGAGGCGGGGGGGGCAGGCGGGAGCGTTGAGACGGCGCCGAAGGGAACACCCGCGGTCGAGAGCGGCTCGCTCGACGCGTCGTGGGCCCGGCCCGGCGTGAAGGTGCTGTGGCAGCCGCCGTTCGAGTTCGCGACCGATCCGCGAACGGTGGAAGGGTTCAAGACCGGCGGCGAGGTGACGGAGATCTGGGAGGCCCAGACCAAGACGCTCTCGCCGTACATCTCGACGGACGTGTACTCGCGCCGGGTGCAGGAGCTGGTGCTGGAATCGCTGGGCGACTATGACCCCAAGACGCTCAAGACCGAGGGGCGGCTGGCGGACGCTTGGCAGATCGACCCTGACGGCAAGTGGCTGAGGGCGCACATCCGCGACGGAGCGAAGTTCAGCGACGGTCAGCCGGTGACGGCCGAGGACTTCCGCTGGACGTTCCACGAGTACCTGATGAACGAGCAGATCGAGGCGGAGCGGTCGCGCTCGATCCTGCGCGACTCGATCGACAAGGTCGAGGCGATCGATCCGCGGACGGTGGAGTTCACGTTCAAGGAGCGGCTGTTCTCGAATGTGGACAACGCGCTCGGGATCTTTGTGCTGCCCAAGCACGTGTACTCGAAGTTCACGGCGGCGCAGATCAACAAGAGCACGGGGCTCATCGTGGGCTCGGGGCCGTTCCGGCTGAGGAACTTCGACCCGGACCGGCAGTGGGCCCCGCCCGAGGACATCGTCCTGGAGCGGAACGAGCAGTACTGGGGGCCGCGCCCGGCGCTGGCGACGCTGCGGTACAAGGCGATCAACGAGGAGATCGGTCGGCTGAACGCGTTCTACGCGGGCGACGCGGACATCATCACGCCGGCCGCACCGCAGTTTGTGGCCAAGCAGGAGGACCCGGAGTGGCGGAAGCGGACGCGGTTCCTCAAGTGGGTGAACATGCGTTCGGGGTACTCGTTCATCGCGTGGAACTGCGGCGAGCGGTCGGGAAAACTGACGCCGTTCCACGACCGGGACGTGCGCGTGGGCATGACGCTGGCGTTGGACCGGGAGAAGATGATCAAGGACATCTGGAAGGGCATCGGCGAGGTGGCCAAGGGGAACCAGCCGCTGAACAGCCCGGCGTCGAACCCGGACGTCAAGCCGTGGCCGTTCGATCGGGCCCGGGCGAAGGAGATGTTCAAGAAGGCGGGCTGGGAAGACCGCGACGGGGACGGGGTGATGGAGGACCGGCTGGGCAACCAGTTCACGTTCGAGTTCACGTACGCGGGCGGGAGCGAGATCGGCGAACGGATCGCGAGGTTTGTCAAGGACGCGTACACGGACGTCGGGATCCGGGTGACGCTGCGCTCGGTTGAGTGGGCGGTGTACCAGGACCTGCTCAAGACGCGGGACTTCGACGCGATCACGCTGGGCTGGGGCGCCAACTCGCCCGAGAGCGACCCGCAGCAGATCTTCCACTCCGACAGCATCAAGAACCAGGGCGACAACTTCGCGCAGTGGTCGAACGCGGAGGCGGACCGCCTGATCGAGGCGGGTCGTCGCGAGCTGGACGATCAGAAGCGATACAAGATCTGGCGGCAACTGGAGGCCGTGCTGAACGACGAACAGCCGTACACCTTTGTGCGCGTGCCGCCGTGGACGCGGTTTGTGTCGGTGCGGGTCGGCAACGTGGTGACGTATCCCAAGGGGCTCGAGCCGATCGAGTACTTCAAGTTCGGCCCGGCCCAGGCCGCTCCCGCAAACTGAACCGCCCGGACCGGGCCGGGAGTCGGCGACCATGCTGAGCTACATCCTCAGACGAATCCTGCTGATGCTGCCGACACTGGTCGGCATCACGTTCGTCGTGTTCATGCTTTTGGCGCTCTCGCCGGGCGGCATTGGTGCGGGGCTGCTGGCGGCGGGCGGCGGGTCGATGCAGAGCAGCAACTCGATCGCAATCCAGCGGGCCAAGCTGGAGGATCGCTACGGGCTCAACGAGCCGGCAATGGTGCAGTACTGGCGGTGGCTGGGGCGGGTCTCGCCGATCAAGTTCGGCCAGAGAGACCTGGTCGGCCCGACCGGGGATCTGATCAGCAAGCCGCGCCCGGTGCCCGTGCCCGCGGCGTGGTCGTGGTTCGCTCCGTCACTGCCCGAAGTGAAGCCGCCCGACCCGGCGAGCGTCAAGGCGCAGTTTCCCGCGAACGATGACACGGCCAGGGCCGGAGCGTTCGCGAAGGTCGCGCACGATTACACGGACGCGCGGGCGGCGTTCACTTCGACCGACGCGTTGCTGCGCGACGCGCTGAAGCGCTATGTGGAGGGCGTGCTGCCGCGGAGGGAGTGGGACCGCTACATCTCGGGCGTGCGCGTGAAGCCGGAGCGCCTCGCGGGGCTGACGCCCAAACGCGACACGCCGGAGTACAAGGAAGCGGCGGCGTTCGGCGAGAAGGCGATCCGGGAGTGGCAGCGAGCGTCGGAGGCGCGGGGGCTGCTGGTGGCCGCGATGAAGACCCGGCCGTACCCGGAGGCGGGCATCGGTCTGATTCCCGGCGTGGTGAGCCTGGCGCTGCCGGACTTGGGCACGGCGTTCAGCGTGCAGCAGCCGGTGAGCACGCTGATCAAGCGGTACCTGCCGGTCACGCTGCTGATCAACCTGATCGCGTTCCCGATCATCTACCTGGTGGCGATCCCGAGCGGGATGCTCGCGGCGCTGCGTCGCGGGACGTGGGTGGACCTGGGGCTGGGCGGCGTGTTCGTCGCGCTGTACTCGATCCCGGTGGTGCTCGCGGGCGTGCTGACGCTGGGGTTTCTGGCCACGCCGGAGTATCTGGCGGCCTTCCCAGCGGGCGGGCTGCACGACAAGCAGGCGGAGGCGTTCACGTACCTGCCCTCGGCGGGCGGGCGGGGCTTCCTTCTCGACACGCTCTGGCACGTCGCGCTGCCGGTGATCTGCATCGTGTACACGGGCTTCGCCGTGCTGAGCAAGCAGACCCGCGCGGCGATGCTGGAGAATCTCAACGCGGACTACGTGCGCACGGCCAAGGCCAAGGGGGTGGCCAGCCGCGACGTGGTGTTCGCGCACGTGCTGAGGAACAGCCTGCTGCCGCTGATCACAATGTTCGTGACGATCTTCCCGGCGATGCTGACGGGGTCGGTGGTGGTGGAACGCATCTTCTCGGTGCCGGGCATGGGGTACTTGCTGCTGGACGCGATCTACCAGCGAGATCGGGAGCTGATCCTGGGCAACGCGACGATCATCGCGGTCGTGAACCTCTCGGCCCTTCTGCTGGCGGACATCCTGTACGCGTTCGCCGATCCGCGCATCACCTACAAGTAAAGCCTGTCGCCCGATCTCAACCGCATGAGCGCCACCGCCCAGACATCTCCCTCCGAGAACCGACCGCCGGCGAGGACGGTCCGCGCGGTGACGGGCGTGCAGCTCATGCAGGGTATCGGCGTGCGCCCGTCGCGGGGGTTCTGGGCCGAGGCGTGGGGCCAGGTGTTCAAGAGCCGCACCGCGTTGGTGGCGCTGGCGTGGATCGTGCTGGTGTCGTTCTTCGCGGTGTACGCGCCGGTGCTGGCCAGCGGTCATCCGCTGTGGATCAGCGTCAAGGGCGCGGCGGGCGGGGGGGGAGGGGGGGGAGGGGGGGCAGACCAGATCGTGGGCGGGGTGAAGGGCTCGGGGTCACCGCTGTGGGCGAACCTGGGAGCGCTGGACTTGGTGCTGCTGCTCTGGGTCACGGGCGGGGCACTGTGGATCGCGATCGGTCCGTCGCGTACGCGGGGGCGGCGGGCCGCGGGCGTGCTGCTTGGGCTGGTCTTTGCAATCGGCGTGCTGGCGATCGCGGGCGTGGTGCAGACGCGGCTGGAGGCCAACGCGATCGATCTGGCGCGTGAGCTGCGGACGCAGGCGGCGCGGACCGGTGAGCGGCCGCAAGTGGTGACGCCGTTCGCGCGCGAGCCCGGGGCGGGGTACATCGTGGGGGGCGTGGTGGGAACGGTTGCGCTGGTGATCGTCGGACTGTTGCCGGGCGGCTGGGCGGCGCGGCGGCATCGGGTCTTCGCGTGCCTGCCGGCGGCCGCGCTCGCGGTGGCGGCGATCGGCGCACGCTGGCAGATGCCGCTGGAGCGGTTTACGTACGAGTCTCGGGAGCAGGCGGGGGACATCCGGGCGTGGTACACGCTGGTGCCGTGGTCGCCGTTCCAGCGGTTCAGCGCGATGAGCCGCGAAGAGCCGGGGTCTTCGCGATGGCGGGCGGCGATCAACGACGCCACGGCGTCGCTGCCGAAGTTCGGGCCGGTCACGCCGGAACAGATCTCGGCGGTCGGGCCGGCGGTGGCCGCGGCGTTGAAGGAGGCCGGTCCGGCGGTGCAGAAACGGGCGGCGGAGACGATCAAGTCGATGGAGGGCGGATCGGGGCACACGCGGGAGGACGTCCGGCGGGCGATCGACGGCCCGATCGGGCCGAAGTTCTGGTGGGGGACGGACAAGGACGGCGCGGACGTGCTTTCGCAGGTCTTGCAGGCGTGCCGGCTGTCGATCTCGATCGGGGTGGTGTCGTCGGGGATCGCGCTGCTCATCGGCGTGGTGATGGGCGCGATGATGGGCTATTTCGGCGGGTGGGTGGACCTGACGCTGTACCGGGTGGTCGAGGTCTTCATGGCGATCCCGGTGCTGTTCCTGCTGATCGTGGCGGTGGCGGTGCTGCCCGAGGAGTTGAAGACGACGTACGTGATCATGGCGATCATCGGCGCGTTCACATGGACGGGGATCGCGCGGTTCACGCGGGCGGAGTTCCTCAAGCTGCGGAACCAGGACTTTGTGCAGGCGGCGCAGGCGGCGGGCCTGCCTCTGCGCTCGATCCTGTTCCGCCACATGCTTCCCAACGGGATCGCGCCGGTGCTGGTGGACACGTCGTTCTCGATAGCGGCGGCGATCAGCATCGAGGCGACGCTGTCGTACCTGGGACTGGGGCCGAGCGACAGCGCGTCGTGGGGCAAGCTGCTCTCGAGCGCGATCAGCTCGGAGGGGGAGTTCAAGTGGTGGCTGGCGGTGTTTCCGGGGGCGGCGATCTTCCTGACGGTGCTCGCGTACAACCTGCTCGGCGAGGCGCTGCGCGACGCCATCGATCCCAAGCTCAAGAAGGCGCGGGTCTGACGCGCCGGCACTAACCCCGAGTGAACCACCACGGCCCAACCATGCCCAGCGCGACCGCGACAGTCCGACCTCCCCATCAAGCCTCACCGGCGGCGACCGCCGGGCGCAAGCTGCGAAAGCCGCTGGATGAGAACGCGCCGCTGCTGAGCGTGGCCGACCTGGCGGTGTCGTTCGACAATGGGTCGGGCCCTCGGATTCAGGCCGTGGACGGCGTGCGGATGACGATCTATCCGCGCCAGACGCTGGCGGTGGTGGGCGAGTCGGGGTGCGGCAAGTCGGTGACGGCGATGTCGCTGATGCACCTGGTGCCGCGGCCACCGGGCCGGTGGGACCGCGGCGGGGCGTTCTTCGAGACCGACGCGGGGCGGCGCGACCTGCTGACGCTGAGCGAGCCGGAGGTCCGGCGGATCCGCGGCAACGAGATCGCGATGATCTTTCAGGAGCCGATGACCTCGCTCAACCCGGTGTACACGATCGGCGACCAGATCATGGAGGCGATCCTGCTGCACCAGAACGTCTCGTTCGCCGAGGCGGAGCAGATCGCGCTGGAGGCGATGGACTCGGTGGGGATCCCCGACCCCGCCGGGCGAATCCACGCGTACCCGCACCAGTTCTCCGGGGGCATGCGCCAGCGCGTGATGATCGCGATGGCGCTGGCGTGCCAACCGAAACTGCTGCTGGCGGACGAACCGACGACCGCGCTGGACGTGACCATCCAGGCGCAGATCCTCGAACTGTTGCGGGCGCTGCAGCGCGATCGGCAGATGGGCATGATGCTCATCACGCACGACCTGGGCGTGGTGGCCGAGAACGCGGACGTGGTGTGCGTGATGTACGCCGGGCGCGTGGTGGAGTACGCGAACGTGCATGAGTTGTTCGCGACGCCGCTGCATCCGTACACGCGGGGCCTCTTTGCGAGCATTCCTAAGGTCGGCGAGACTCGGGACCGCCTTGTGACCATCGCGGACGTGATCGATCAGCCGGGGTCGTTCTCGATGCTGCCCGACGCGGCCGCGGGCGTGCGCCCGTGGTGGCCGTGGCACGAGCCGCCGGCGGACCTGCGAGCTCGCGACGTGCCCGCCGGCGATTACTACCTGCAGGAAGTGAGCAAGGATCACTGGGTGGGCGTGTGGCGCACGGAGGCGGTGAAGGACCACGAGAGCCGCGCGCCGGACCTGCGGTATCGCGTGGGGGACCTGGCTGGACCGCCGAGCGTGGGGTGAACTATGCGGCGTTCGTCGGTTCTGCACAATCCGGCGACGGCGGCGGAGACGTATCGGAGGTCTAGGGTCCGAGCGCACGTGGCGGCATGAAGGCCGTTTCATGGCGCAAGCGCTTAGAAAATAATGATTTATGAACGGGAAACGGAAGGCTAGGCCGGCCGTCGGAATGGTGGCCTAGAGCGACGGCGAGTCGGGGGCGTGTTTTCCACCTGTCGTCCACCGAGAGGGGTGGGCCTTTTTCGTGCACGGACCGATCGGCCGATAGATAGTTGCCCATGCGCGTGGTGATGCTCCTGGACCGACCGTTTGCCCGGCGCGAGCGCCGGTTGATGTCGCGTCTGGAGATCGGACTGGCGAACGAAGGTGTGCGGGTGATCCACGCCGTTCCGAGCGAGATCGTGCACAACGAGCCGGTCGGGTTGTATTCGCGTCTGGTGGGCTATGAGCACGTCGGGTTTCCGGTGCCGCTGCGTGTGAGGGCGAGGCGGTTTGCCGAGACCATCCGCGAGGATCTCAGGTGGCTCGGACTCGTATGGGATCGC
>CAZVZG010000010.1:0-11584 GCA_964630785.1 uncultured Phycisphaeraceae bacterium
ATCCGCGATCCGCGATCCGCGATCCGCGATCCGCGATCCGCGATCCGCGATCCGCGTACACTCCGCCCCGTATGCGTTACGCCATGATCATGGCCGGCGGAGCGGGCACGCGGCTGTGGCCGATGAGCCGCAACCAGCGCCCCAAGCAGTTGCTGCCGCTGCTGCCCGGCGCGCGCCCGGGCGGTCCGGCGCGCTCGCTGCTGGAGGTGGCCGCGGGGCGGATGGAGGGGCTCGTCCCCGTCGAACGGCGCTACATCTGCACGTCCGAGTCGTTCCGGGCCCAGATCAAGGCGACTTTGCCGGACTTTTCCGACGACCGCATCCTCGGCGAGCCGTGCGGACGCGACACGGTGAACGCCGTCGGCTTCGGCGCGGCCGTGTTCGCCAAGCTGCACAAGGACGCCGTCTTCTGCGTGCTCACCGCCGACCACCTCATCAGCCCGGAAGAGACCTTCCGTCAGCGGGCCGAGCTCGCGTTCCGGCTGGTCGAGCAGGACCCGCGCCGGCTGGTCACCTTCAGCATCAAGCCGACCTACGCCGCGACAGGCTTCGGCTACGTCGAGCGCGGCCCGGCCATCCACGGCGTGAGCGACGAGAAGGGGCGCGATATCGGCCGCGGCGTCGCCTACCGCGTCTCCCGCTTCGTCGAAAAGCCCGACCTGCCCCGGGCCCAGGCGTACTTCGAGAGCGGACACTTCGGCTGGAACTCGGGGATGTTCGTGTTTCACGCCGGGACGTTCCTGGAGTGTCTCAAGCGGTACAAGCCCGAGAGCCACGCGGGCCTCGTGAAAATCCAGGCCGCGTGGGGCTCGACGGACCAGCAGCGCGTGATCGAGGACGTGTACCCCACGCTCCCGCGGATCAGCGTGGACTACGCCGTGATGGAGCCCGCCAGCCGGGAGAAGGACCAGTCGGTCAGCGTGTGCACCGTCAGCACCGACGTGAGCTGGCTGGACGTGGGGAGCTGGCCGAGTTACGGCGAAACGCTGAATGCGGACACCGACGGCAACCGTCGCGGCGCCGCGGCCGCGGGCGATCACGCGGCGGTTCTCCTCGACTGCCGCGACACACTGGTGGTCAGCGACGACCCGTCGCACACGGTGACCGCGCTGGGGATGCGCGACGTGATCATCGTGCACACGAAGGATGCGACGCTGGTCATGCCGCGATCGCAGGCCGAGGCGCTCAAGAAGCTGCACGGGCTGGTGGGGACGGAGTTGAAGTAGCAGCTTTGCGGAGAAGAATCGAGCCGCGAACGAAGTGAGCGGTGAACTTCGCGCCCCGAAGAACCGCTCACTTCGTTCGCGGCTCGTCGTTCACCGCTTCACTCGCGCGGCGACGTCGGCGAGCTGCACGGGCTCCTGAGCCTGAGTCTCCAGATTCTTGAGTTGCCCGGCGGCCGCGCTCTCGACGATCAGGGCGAACCGGGCCCGGGCCTTCACCGCCTCGCCGATGAGCTTGCCTACGTTCTTCGTGGTCTTGTACGTGCGCCGGGCGTGCAGGCCGGCGCGCCGGAGCTGGGCAAGCGCCGGAGCGACGGTCGCGTCCGCCTCCGGTTGGCCGTTCGAGATGACGAACACGTCCGGCCGCAGTCCGAGCCTGTCGGCGATCTGGTCGTCGGTGGGGAACAGGCCCTTGTCCTGCAGCACCAGCGAGAGCACGACGTCGCCCAAGCCGAAGCCGACGGCGGGCGTGGGCGGCCCACCGAACATCTCGATGAGCTTGTCGTAGCGTCCGCCGCCGGCGATGGCCCGCTCGGCGCCGCTGGCCTCGTGGACCTCGAAGACCATGCCGGTGTAGTAGGCCAGGCCGCGGACAATGCGAGGATCGAAAACACACCAATCTCGATAGCCCACCTTCTCGAGTGCGTCAAAGAGTGTCCAGAGTGTCTGAACGTCTATGCCAAGATCACGGAGTTGTGCCCGTGCAGCCTCGCCCTGCCCCGGATACGGTCCACCTTGACTGTAGAAGAGGGCATCTGTCGCCAACGCACACAGGCGGTCGAACTCACCAATGTCCAATCCAATGCTCTTGCATGCGTGAGCGAAGTCCGGGGGCGGAACCTTCGTTCGTTCGTCAATGACTTCGGTGGCACGCTGAAACTGCTCCGGAGCGATACCACATCGAGACAGAATTGCGCTCAAAACTGTGCGATCGCTGATACGCACGACCAAATGGCCTAGGTCGTGCCAAGCTCCGTCCTTGAACTCGCGACCGAGGCCCGATTGGAGCCCCAGGCTCTCGAACATCCCCACCGCGCACGCGATCACCTCCGCGTCCGCCTCCGCCTGCGCTGAGGGCTCTCCGCCGATGATGTCGCAGTTCCACTGGCAGAACTCGCGCAGCCTCCCCCGCTGCGGCCGCTCGGCGCGGAAGCAGTTCTGCTGCCAGAACCACTTGGTGGGCTTGGGCAACGCGTTGGCTCTCGCGGCGTACAACCTCGCCAGAGTCGGCGTGAACTCGGGACGCAGGGCGAACTTCTTTTCACCACCGAAGCGCTCGAAGCTGAAGAGCTCGCTGACGATGCCCTCACCGCTCTTGACGGTGTAGAGCTCCAGGTGCTCGAACGTCGGGCCGTCGATCTCCTCGAAGCCGTGGTTGATGCTGGTCCGTCGCCAGGCGTCCTGGATGTAGCGCAGGCGCGCGAGCTCGGCGGGGTAGAAGTCCCGCGTGCCGGTGGGGGCCTGAAAGGCGTGCTGCGCGGACGGGCTGATCATGGGCGGAGCGTACGCGAGGACCGGTTTCGGCGAGCTCAGGATGGGTGGCGGGCACGGGAGGGGGACGATCACAAACAATGACTGCACAAAGGGTTGGGGCGTTTTTGCTGGGACCGGAAGCGCATCGGTCGGCGAACGTTCATCTCGATTATCGGACCAAGGCCCGGTGGTGAGTGAGACCACGGATCGATTGCGGGCGGAAAACCGGCAACTTCGCGCATGCGCGGACCCTCGCACCGCAAATTCAGACCGTGCTTGCGGTTTTTTGTTGGCACAAACTTGACTTCATCGGGTATCTTGCTCATTGCGAATGGACCACGCTCGTGGTCCGAGGTCAACCGACGCTCCCCGCTCGGGCGCGCAACCAACGCGGGAAGTCCGGTTCATTCCCCAGAGGATCCACGCCCAAGAAGCGTGGAGGAGGTGTATTTTGGTCGGAACGTGTAAGTGTCTCGTCGCCCTCGCCGGCATCTGCGCCCTGACGACCGCAGTCATGGCGGACCAGACCGGCCTCGGCACCCACAACGACCCCTTGGCGTACGAGTTGGCCGACGGGCCGGCCTCGTCGCAGGGCACCATCGGCCTGCGTGATGCGGCCGAGTGCGGCCTGCCGACGGGCTCGCCCAACTGCCAGGACTGGACCCGGACCGTCGGCACCGCGGGGCGCTCGGCCGACCTGGTCGGTATCGCGGCGCTCACCGGCGACGACTTCAAGTGCGCCGACAACTTCACGATCAGCACGGCCCAGACGTTGACGAGCATCTGCTTTTACGGCTTTTACGTGAGCACGACCAACGCGGCGGGCGCCAACGGCGCCCCCGTCGCCGGCGCCGAGGCGTTCCGCCTGCGCGTGTACGGCAACACCGGCGGCGCCTCGCCCGGCATCCCGGACAGCGGCAACATCATCAAAGAATGGACGGTCGGCGCCAACGCGGGCTACAGCCTCACGGTTGACCCGGACACCACGCTCACCCGTACCGCTACGGGCACGGGCACCCGCGCCGGCGTGTTCGCGTACAACGTGACCCTGACCGGCGCGGCACAGCTCAGCCTCAACCCCGGTTGCTACTGGCTCGAAATCGTCGGCGCGACCAACGGCATCCCCGAGGCCGCCCGCCTTCGTCTGGTGGTCGTCAACACCGTCAGCCCGACCAACGACGGCGTCTTCTATCAGGGCCTCCACTCCGCGAACTACAGCTACGCCGACCTCGTGGGCGGCACGACCTCGGCCGCGGATATCGCGTTCTGCCTCAACTTCGCCCTCGAGGCCAATGCCTGCGGCATCCCGGCGGCGCCGACGAACAACAACTGCGCCAACGCCCAGACGGTCACCGCGCCGTTCACGGCGACCAACGTGAGCACGCTCCGCTCGATCACTACGGACACGCCGTTCTGCGGGAACAACCCCGTCAACGGCAACGCGCTCTGGTACAAGGTCACCGGCGACGGATCGACCTTCACCGCCTCGACGTGCGGCGCCAACACCAACTTCGACACGGTCATCAACGTCTACTGCGGCGCCTGCGGTGCGCTCAACTGCTACGCCAACAACGACACCGCCGACCCAGCCTGTGCCTCGACCACCGCCGACGCGTCGTCGGTCAGTTGGGACTCAGTCGCTGGTCAGGACTACTTCGTCTGCATCTTCGGCTTCGAGATCGACGCCGGCTTCCTCGACTTCAGCCTGACCAGCGCCGCCGGACCCGGCGGCGTGGCCTGCGCCAGCGACCGATGCCCGGTGACCCTGCCCGCGGTCCTCGAGACCGACGCCTGCGGCGTCAGCACCAACAGCGCCGCGCTTTGCAACGGTGGAACGGGCGGCTCGTTCAACTTCGGCGTGCCGTTCGGCGGCACGATCTACAACCTCGGCACCACCCGCGACTTCGACTTCTGGGAGTGCGCCGACGTGATCCCCGATACCGTGGGTGACGGCACCGCCTGGCTGGACGTGGCCTACAGCGTCGAGTTCCCCGGCATCTTCAACTTCTTCGGCGGCCCCTGCGCCGCCAACAACGGCGGT
This sequence comes from uncultured Phycisphaeraceae bacterium, assembly GCA_964630785.1. Lineage (GTDB taxonomy): Bacteria > Planctomycetota > Phycisphaerae > Phycisphaerales > UBA1924 > JADLCX01. Next base: position 4,738 of record CAZVZG010000010.1, read on the forward strand.
TTCCTCGGCGGCGCGTTCGCCAACTACCTCGACGGCGGCCCGGCCTGCCCGCGCGATCCCACGGTGGTCCAGCTCAACGTCCTCGCCGGAGACTCCTTCCGTCTCAACCTGCTGCCGGTTGACTTCGGCGGCGTGCCCTGCGCCGCGGGCAACAACAACTACTCCCTGACCGTGTCGCTCTCGCAGGTCCGCGCCTGCTGCATCCCGGCCACGGCGTGCTTCCTCACCATTGAAGCGGATTGTGCGGCCCAGGCCGGCACGTTCCTGCCCGCCGCCACGTCCTGCACCCCGACCGATCCCTGCACGGCCCCGGTCACCGGCGCCTGCTGCCGCGGCTCGACGTGCAGCCTTGACACCTCCGCCAACTGCACCGGCACCAACACCGCGTACAAGGGCGACAACTCCGCCTGCGGCGTCGGCAACACCATCGTCGGCTGCTGCAAGGGCGACTACAACCAGGACGGCACGATCAGCGTCCAGGACATCTTCGACTTCCTCGCCGGCTACTTCGGCGGCAACCCGCTCGCCGACGTGAACGGCGGCGGCGTCAGCGTTCAGGACATCTTCGACTTCCTGAGCTTCTACTTCACCCCCTGCACCTGATCCCGACCTTTCGCCGGTCGCCCCCGCGCCCGGCGGAGTCACGCGATCATCCAACGGGCCCGCGTCCACCACGGACGCGGGCCCTTTTGCGTGTCCCAGGTGGTGAGCGAGAGAAGGCGTGCCGCGCACCGGCACCCGATTGAGGGCCCGGAGCCGTCAAGCCCCGGACCCTCATGGAAGCCGCCCAGCGGTCCGCGCCGGCCGAGGAGGCGCATTCGGTCGCGGCCGGCCGCCGGGCTTCGTGTGAAGAAGCGAAAGAAGTTCAGTCTCGCCACAGGATCGGCTTGCCGGGCGACTCGAAGCGTGCGATCGGGCGCAGGTAGGCGTTGCGTCCCTTATCGAACTCGCCCGCGGCGTCGCCGCCCGTCTCGTCGGACTCATTGATGAACAGGTTGTCGGGGGTGTCGCGCTTATCGGGGTCGGGCCCGCGCGCATAGAGCACACCGTCGGGAGTGGGTTTGACCAAAAACTCCACGTGCCCGTCGTTGAAGCCGATGTTCCCCTCCCATGTGGTGCGCCCGCCGTGGATCAGCAGCGTGTTCGAGCCCACGCCCAGCGGTCCGCCGGGGAGCCGCCACCTGCCGCCCGTGGGCGCGGGCGCGGAGTCTTCCGCGGCGTACACCGGTCCGCGGTTGCCGAAGACCGCTTCGGTCGTCGAGAAGGTGTCGGTCCACATCGCCCGCCGGGCGCCGATGTTCACGAGCTGGGCGTAGGAGTTGTTCCCCGGGCTGGAAGCGGTGCGCGACCCCACGGGCGCATCGATCGGCGTGCCGCGGAAGGCGGGGTCCCAGAGCGCATCCTCCGGGCGTGCGGCCGCGGCCGGATGCTCGAACTGGTAATCGTTGCAGGTCTGCACCTGCCCGGTGTTGGACTCGGCGGGGCTGACGCACAGCTCGGTCGAGATGTTGCCCTGGTAGATGAGGATCGAGAGCACGTTGCCCGTGGTGTCCTTGGCGGAAGCATCTCCGGCGACCGTGGCATCTGCGGCGTCGAGCTCGCTGGGCAGGGGGTACTTGCCGTCGTTGCACGGCACGAAGATGCCCATCGCCTGGACGATGCCGCGGACTTGGGTGGAGTCTTTGAGTTGGCGAGCGCCGTGGCGGTTGCCTTGGCCCATTGCATTGAGCAGAACAACGACCAGCACCACCGTGATCACCGCGATCACCGCGCACAGCTCGATGGCGGTGAAAGCCGCGCGCCCGTGTGGTTGTGGTTGTGGGATTGGCGGGCGTGGGGCCGCGCCGTAACCAAGTTTGTTGGAGCAAGGCATGAACACACTCCGTATCTTTCGTGCCCGTGCGGCATTCGCGCACGGATCGCGCTACGCGATCGCGCACAAACTCCGGCGCGATCACGGATCAGGTTGAGGAACCGTCGAACATCACATGAGCAGGTTCATCGCGCCGGCCGCGCGGATCGTGGCGCGGTGGTTCCGGCGCGGCCGGCGCACATCAGACCAGATGCCCGCCGCCGCGGCCCGGAGCCCGGCCGCGCGGCCTGTGTGCTGGGCGATGAGGAGAAACCGATGCACGGACGCACCGGTCGCGCCCCGCACATCGCGGCCGCGCGGCCGGAATCCGGGAAGCAACCTGACACCGCCGATCTTACCAGGCGGCGCGGGCGTGTTCGGCGTGTGTTGAAAGCGGATCGTCGCCCATGTGGGCGGCCGCACACATCGCCGGGCCTCGCGCGTCGGCGAGCCGGGGTGTCAAACCGGGATGTCGGCGGGCGTGTGGCCGGGCGCGGGGGCACGGGCCTGCGTGCCGCGGATTCGCGGCCGCAAACAAGGGCGTTTGGGAAGCCGGATGATGGGATCAACCCGAGCGTTCCGCGTGACGCCGCACACTCGCCATGTGTACGTACACGATACAGGACGTAAGGAGATACGGGGGTGGTATCGGTCGGGTTGCGGAGGAAATGTGAAAGTGGCGGATGGGGCATGATCGGCCGGTCGGGAGCTCTCACGGCGGCGACATCCCCCGTTCGGATGGCGAGATGCAAGTGTCGGCGTCCATCCGATGCAAAGTGGATGTCTCGCCGCCGATTCTCGGTTAGACTGGAATGATGCGATCATCACGAATGTTGAGAGCGACCAGAGCGGTTCGGGGGCGTGCGCTGGCGGCGTGCTGCCTGGTCTGTGCCTCAGTGGCGGCCGCGCCGTGGGGCATGGCAGACGTCAACTCTTGTCCGCAGGCGTGGGTCTCTGGGGAGCAGGTGTCGGGGCTCAGCGGAAATGCGTACGTGACCATGATGTGGGATCCCGACGGGTCGGGTCCGCGGCAACCGGTTGTGCTCGTCGGGGGCGGTTTCTCACAGGCCGGCAACGTCGTGACGCAAGGCATCGCGTACTGGGATCCGGCGACGGGCGAATGGAGTGCGCTCGGAAGCGGGGTTCCGGGAATTGTGCGCACGCTTGCCGTGATGCCCAACGGCAACGTTGTCGCCGCCGGAGATTTTCCGAGCTGGGCGGGCCCGCCCACGGGCCAGATGGCCCAATGGAACGGGATTGAGTGGTTGCCGCTCGGCTCCGGCGTCGATGCGATGGTGGCCGAGGTCGCCGTGATGAGCGATGGTGTCCTTGCCGTGGCGGGGCAGTTCACCGTCGCCGGTGGCCAGCCTGTGGGCTACATTGCACGCTGGGATGGACAATCGTGGTTCCCGATGGGCCAGGGGATGAATCGATGGCCGAACGCGGTGGTCGCGCTGCCCGACGGTGGGGCGGTGGCCGGCGGCACGTTTACAACCGCGGACGGTCGGCCCGCCAACCACGTCGCCAGGTGGACCGGCACGGAGTGGGCTCCCATGGGCCAGGGGATAAATGGGAACGTCTTCGCGATCATCAGGCTCGCGAACGGCGATATCGTGGTCGGCGGCTATTTCACGCTCGCCGGCGGCGTGCCCGCCCAGAACGTTGCACGCTGGGACGGAACCTCGTGGCACGCGATGGATGCCGGGCTCAATCTTTACGTTAGAGAGTTCGAGCTGCTGCCGTCGGGAGAGCTGCTCGCGTCCGACTGGAACGGCATCGCGAGATGGGATGGGTCGCGCTGGACTCGAGTGGTTTCCGAGACGATCTATTCAATGACGTCGATGCCAAGCGGCGAGCTGTTCGTCGGCGGGAACTTCTCTAACATTCATGGGGTCGCCGCCTACGGCGTGGCGCGATGGACTGGGGAAGTGTGGGCGCCCATCACCATGGGCACTGACCGGCCCGTGCTCGCGATCGCGCACGCGCCGAACGATGCGCTGATAGTGGGGGGCGACTTCCGGACAGCGGGTGCGACAAACGCCCGGCGCGTGGCCCGATGGAGCGAGGCGGGGTGGGCCACGATGGGCGCGGGCATGAACGATCGGGTATCCGCGCTCGCCGTCGCTCAGGACGGGACCGTCTTCGCCGGGGGCCGGTTCACTCAGGCGGGCGGCATAGCCGCGATGCATGTGGCGGCCTGGGACGGGCAGGCGTGGCGGGCGATGGGGGCGGGCCTTGACGCCGAGGTCGCGGCGCTCGTGGTCGTTCCCGGCGGTGAGGTGATCGCGGGCGGCTCGTTTGCAAGTTCAGCGGACGGGCCCCCCAGCGGGGTCGCGAGCTGGAATGGGACCGAGTGGCGGCAGTTGGGGCTGACGCTGAACATGCAGGTGCGGGCGCTCGCCGTGACGACCGACGGGCAGATCATCGTCGGCGGGCGCGGCCTGGCCGTGCGTGGTCAGCCTCCGATGAACATCGCCGTGTGGCGCCGTTCCTCGTGGCAACCGCTCGGCGCCGGGCTCGATGGTCCGGTTGACGTGCTGGTGGCCCTCCCGGATGGGGGCGTGATCGCATCGGGGCCCTTCACCGGCTCGGGGGAGGTCTCCGCTCGCGGCATCGCCCGGTGGGACGGCACAAGCTGGTCCGCCCTCGGCGCGGGCATCGACCCGAGCGCAAGCGCCATGGTCGTTCAGTCCGGCGGCCAGATCGTGGTCGGTGGGACCGTTCGTCTGGCCGGAGTGACCCCCGTGAAGTACCTCGCCAGGTGGGACGGCGACGAGTGGACGGGGCTTCGGTCGTACCTCGACGGCCCCACATCGGCGCTCGCGGTCTTGGCCGACGGGGACATGGTCGCCGGCGGAAGCTTCCAATTTGCCGCCACCCACATGTCACCGAACTTCGCGCGACTCTCGTTCGGCAGGCCGTGCCCAGCGGATTTCGACTGCAACGGTGGACAGCCGACGGTGTCGGACCTGTTTCAGTTCTTCGCCCTCTACTTTGTTTCACATCCGCAGGCCGACATCAACGACGACGGGTCCGTGAATGTGAACGACATCTACGCTTTCCTGACATCGTTCTTCGCGGGATGTCCGCCACAGTGATCCGGTGAGCCACGCGCCCGCTCAGAGCCTCCTCAACGCCTCGACCAGCCTGTCGATGTGCGCCTTCTCATGCGCCGCCGAAATCTGCACCCGAAGTCGCGCGTGCCCCTCGGGCACGACGGGAAAACCGAAGCCGATCACGAACACGCCCAGCTCCAGCAGGCGCTTGCTCATGGCGATCGCCTTGGCGGTGTCGTGGACGATGATCGGGCAGATCGCTGTGGGCGAGCTGAGCACGTCGAAGCCCGCGCCCTTGATCCGGCTTCGCGCATAGTCCACGTTGTCACGCAGTTTCTGCACGCGCTGCGGCTCGCGCATGAGGACCTCGATCGCCTTGTTGGCCGAGCACGCGACGGTCACGGGCAGGGCGTTGCTGAAGAGCGTCGGCCGGCCGCGCTGGATCATGAGCTCGGTCATGGCCCGGCTGCCCGCGACAAACCCGCCCGCCCCGCCGCCCAGGGCCTTGCCGAGCGTGCCCGTGAGGACGTCGATCCTGCCGAGCATCCCCTGGTGCTCGTGCGTGCCGCGCCCGGCCTTGCCCATGACGCCGTGCCCGTGGCTGTCGTCCACGACGAGCATCGCTCGGTGGGCGTCGCACAGGCGGCGCATGGTCGGCAGGTCGGCGATGTCGCCCTCCATGCTGAACACGCCGTCGGTGACAACCCAGACCTGACCATCCGCGCCGCCCCCCCCCGCCCCCGCGCCCCCGGCGAGCTTCGCGGCCTCATCCAGCCGCTGCTCCAGCGAGCCCTCGCCCGTCAGCGTGTTGTGCTTGTAGACGCTCTTGTTGAGGCCCTTCTTGACGACCGTCGCCAGCCGGATCGCGTCGATGATCGAGGCGTGATTGAGCTCGTCGCTGATCACCACGTCGCCCGGCTCGCACAGGGTGGGGAAGACCGCCTCGTTGGCGTTCCAGCAGCTCACGAAGGTGTAGCTCGACTCGGTGCCGATGTAGTCGGCGATGGTGCGCTCCAGCGTCGCGTGCGGCCCGAACGTGCCGCAGATGAACCGCACGCTCGCCGTGCCCGCGCCGAAGTCGCGCAGGCCCTTGATGCCCGCCTCGATCACCTCCGGGTGGTTGGCCAGGCCGAGGTAGTTGTTGGAGCAGAAGCACAGGCACTCGCCCACGCCGCGGATGTTGACCACCGCGTCCATCGGCCCGTCGATGGTGCGGAGGTGCTTGTACTGCCCGCCGGATTCGAGTTGGTCGAGGATGGCGCGGGTGCGGGCGGAGAAGGGGGCGGAGGTGGTCATGGGCGATGGTAAGCGCGCCTCCGCTGTCTTCCGTGGCCGTGCGTCCTTCGGCGGCGCCGCGGGGTCAATGCCATCCGTCCGCGATCGAGCATCGCGAACTCACCGGTCGCCGGCCGCCCTCCCCCCGGCCCCCTCCCGCTGGGAGGGGGAGAGCCTTTCCCTTCGCGTGGGCGGGATGGGTACATTGTGCCCGCGACGCCGCCGTTGCGAGGAGAGCCCGACCCATGCCGCCGACCGCCTACGCCACCGCGCTCGACCAACTGCTCGGGGCGGAGCCGAAGTCTCATCCGACACTGACCTTCTTCCCCGCGCGCCCGCTGCGCGAGGTGCCGCCGGAAGACCTCCGCCCCTGGCCGTTCCCGCCGTTCCTCGACAACCCGAACTGCGCGTGGCTGCAAACGCTCAAGCGGATGTACGCCCACCCCGTCTCGTTCCCCGCGTCGCTCTCGCCGGACGCGGGGCTGCTGCTGCACAGCCTGGTGCGCAACATCCAGCCCGTGACCATCATCGAGACGGGCACGTTTGTCGGGATCAGCACGATCTGGATGGCCGCGGCACTCGCCGACCTGGGCGGGGGGGGGGGGGGGGGGGGGGGGGGGGGGGGGGCCCCGCCGCGCCCAGCCGGCGACGGCGGCGCCCCGTG
>CAZVZG010000010.1:11594-145186 GCA_964630785.1 uncultured Phycisphaeraceae bacterium
GGGGGGCGGGGGCGGGGAGATGCACCGCGTCCTGCACAGCTTCGACGCCTATCTGCCGATCGAGCAGGGCCCGTGGCGCGTGGTGGGCATGGGGGCGGAGCGCGGGGCGTTTGTGGAGCACCACCTCGCCGACGCGGGGCTCTCCGAGCGCGTGCGCCTGCACAAGGGTTGGTCCGCGCCGGAGATCCGCGACCTCCGGCGCAGGGGCGAGATCGGCCCCGTCCAGCTCGCCTTCCTCGACGCCGACCACAGCGAGCGGGGCGTGGTGGACGACTTCCTGGCCGTCACCCCGATCCTGCCCACCGGCGGTTACGTCATCCTGCACGACACCCACCCCACCCTCTGCGGCCACGACGGGCCGCTCTCGCTGATGAGCTCGATCAATGAGCACGGGGCGGGCCGCTACACACTCGTGGACGTGTATTTGGCGCCGGTGAACTATGGGCTGTGTGTGATGCAGCGGGTGGGGTAATCCGGTCGGTTACGGCCAAACTCACCCTCACCCGCGCCCGCCCGCCTTGACGCCCGCCGCTCCCACGCCCGCGCCGATCGCCACCGCCGGGGTGGCCATCACCCGCTTGGCCTCGCCGACCAGGTGCAGCGAGCCGGTCACGCAGATCAGGTCCTCGGGCCGGACAGACTTGCGCGCCAGGACCAGGGCCTGTCCTACGTTGTCGGCGACCTGGATCATCTTGCCGGTCTCCGTGAGCCGGCGGGCGAGGTCTTTGGGATCGGCGGCGCGGGCGTTGCCCGACACGCGCGTCAGGATGACCTTGTCGGCCGCGGTGCCGACCTCGCGCAACATACCGTCGATGTCCTTGTCGGCCGCGCACCCGAAGACGACGACCATCGACTCACCCGGGATGTGCGAGGCGATCGCCTTCATCAGGCACTTCATGCTCTCGGCGTTGTGGGCGCCGTCGAGCACGATCCGCGGCGTCTGGCCGACGACCTCCAGGCGCCCGGGCATCTTCACGCTCGCCAGGCCCCGCGTGACCTTCGACGCCGGGGTCTTGAACCCCCGCTCGCAGAGTTTGTCGAGGATCGCCAGCGCCAGCACACAGTTCCACGCCTGGTGCTCGCCCCTGAGCGGCACGGGCAGGTGGTCGAACTCGTTGCGAGGGCTGCTCAGGCTCACCCGGTGGTGCGGCCCGATGCTGCTCGTGGCCTCGAAGTGCATGGAGATGTCGATCTCCTCGCCCACCACCTCGAACGGCGCGCCGACCTCCGCGGCCGTGGAGCGCAGCACCTCGGCCGCCGCGGCGGGCTGTCTCACCGTGATCGCCGGCACACCCGGCTTGAAGATGCCCGCCTTCTCCCGGGCGATCTTCTCGATCGTCGAGCCCAGGATGTGCATGTGGTCCATCGAGATGTTCGTGATCGCGGCCACCTCCGGCAGCACCACGTTGGTGGAATCGAGCCGGCCGCCCAGCCCGACCTCGATAACGCCGATGTCCACCGCCTCCTCGGCGAAGTGGACGAAGGCCATCGCCGTGACGAGCTCGAAGAACGTGGGCTCGCCCGCGCTCGGGTCGAGGTTGGCCGCGGCGTCGGCGACCCGCTGGCAGACCCGGACGAAGTCCTCCTCGGAGATGGGCCGGCGGTCGATGCGGATGCGCTCGCGCATGTCGAGCAGGTGGGGCGAGGTATAGGTCCCGACGGTGTAGCCGCAGGCCTCCAGGCAAGCGCCCGCCATCTCGCACGTGCTGCCCTTGCCCTTGGTTCCCGCGACGTGCACGGTGCGCACCGCGCGGTGCGGGTCGTCGAGCAGGCCCATCAGCGCGACCATGCGATCCAGCTTGAGCGTGTCGTGCTGGAGGCGGCTGGGGCTGATGCGCTCGACGTCCACGCGGTCGAGCAGGTACTTCTGCGCCGTCGCGGCGTCCTCGAGGCGCGGGCCTTTGCGCGATGCGCGTGCGCCGGCGGCTTTGTGTCCACGCCCGCCGGTTGGTGCAGCCGGAGTCTTGCCCATGACGGAGTGACAATAGGCCCGATGCCGGCGTTCTCAGCGCGCCCTCAGACCGGCCCGGCGCGGAACGAAACAAACTCCGTTGTCAAGCCCAACTTGGGCTTGACACGCCAGAGGCGTTCGGCGTGTTAGCGCAGTTCCAACACCGCCAGTTCGCGCTTCAACCGTTCAAGGGTGGCATCGCCGGCGGGCGTGAGCGGCAGGCGAACCGCGCCCGTATCTCGGCCGAGCATGGACATTGCCGCCTTCACCGGAATGGGGTTGGTCTCGACGAACAGCGCCTTGGTGAGGCCCGCGATCCGCCGGTGCAACGCGAGCGCTTCCGGCCACCGGCCCTCAAGGAACGCCGCGCACAGCCGCGAGACCTCGCCGGGAACCACGTTGGACACGACCGAGACCACGCCCATCGCCCCCACGGCCATCATGGGCAGCGTGAGCGGGTCATCTCCTGACAGCACCGTCAGTTGCGGGCAACGGGCGGCGGTCTCGCTCGCGAGGTCGATGCCGCCGGTCGCGTCCTTGATCGCCCGGATGTTGGGGTGCGCCGCCAGGCGCGTGATGGTTTCGAGCGTGAGCCCGACGGCCGCCCGGGACGGCACGTTGTAGAGCATCACCGGCATGGGGGAGGCGTCGGCCACCGCCATGAAGTGCCGGAACATCCCCTCTTGAGTTGGTTTGTTGTAATAGGGATTGACCGACAGGCCCGCGTCGGCCCCGGCACTGGCCGCCAACTTCTGCATCTCCACCGCATGGGCGGTCGAGTTCGATCCCGTGCCAACGATCGCCGCCAGCCCGTGCTTGCGGCACAGGGGCACGGCGTTGTGGACCAGTTCCTCGTATTCCGCGTGCCCCAGCGTGGGCGATTCGCCCGTGGTGCCGCTGATGACCACGCCCGTCACCCCGCCCGCCGCCTGAGCCCGGAGTTGGGCGTCCAGCCGGGCGAAGTCGATCTTCGCACCTTCGGTGGTGAAGGGGGTGATGATGGCCGTGAAGCAGCCGCGGAACTGGACGGCGGGAGAACGGGAGGGTGTCGAGCCGGTCATGGGCGAATCTCCGGGGCGCGGCGGTCCGGGGTCTTTCCTCCCCCTGGGTGGGGAGGTGGAGGGGACCCTCGCGAAGCGCGGGGCGGGGGCGCAAAAACTTAGGTATCTGGCCGAGCGAGCGATCGAACGTGAAAGCCGCGACCCGGCGGGTGCCGGAGCGGCCGGGCGGTTTTCGATCAGCGTTTGGGCCTTGCGGCGCTCATCTCGGGGCGGAGCATAGGGGAGCGATCCGGCGGGCTCAAGCCTCGATCACTGCGTCCGGCGGGTGAGAGCGATGAAATCAGTCACCGCGGGTTTGGTGCCCGTCGCGGCGATCAGGCTGGCGATCTGGCCGCGGTGGTAGGTCGAGTGGTTCACCACGTGCGTCAGGATGTCGGCAAGCGTGGATTGGTACGCGACGCCCTCGGTGCTGGTGTAGGTGACGGGGCGCGAGAGGTCCTGGCCGACGAGGGCCGCGACGTAGCGCGACCACAGGCCGTCGAGCTCGCGGGCCTCGCGCTCCGCTTTGCCGACGTCCCAGATCGGGAACAGGCCGCCCTCGGGGGGCGCGACGCCGGGCGCGCCGAGGCGGTGCAGCCAGACCCGTCGGGCCGCCTGGACGTGGCAGAAGATCGCGACCGCCCGCTCGAACGGCGCGGCCAGCGACGCGAGGCCGAGCTGCTCAACAGACTCTCGGGCCGAGTGGAGCGACCGGACCACCAGGTCCGTGCAGCGGGCCTCGTAATCGAAGAGCCGGGTGTAATACTCCGCGTTGACCATCGGCCGACCTCCCTCGCAGGATGGACCCGTGCGGGCGCAAGCCGCGCTCAGCCGTAACTGGCCGCGTGTTCCATCAGGTCCTTCATTTCGCGCACGGCGGCCCGCAGCCCGGTGAAGACCGCCCGGCTGACGATCGCGTGCCCGATGTGCAGTTCGGCAATGCCCGGCAGTGCCGCGATCGGGCCGACGTTGTGGTAGTTGAGCGCGTGGCCGGCGTTGAAGCGCACGCCCGCGTCCATCACGGCCTCGCCCGCATCGGCCACCCGGGCCAGTTCGCGGGCCAGTTGCTCGCGACGGAAATCGCCGCCGCAGGCGCTCCACGCGTGCGCGTAGGGGCCGGTGTGGACCTCGCACACGTCGAATCCCGCCTCCGTCGCGGCCGCGACCTGCTTCTCGTCGGCATCGATGAACGCCGACACGATCAGGCCCGCTTCGCGGAGCCGCTTGACGACGGCCTTCATCCGCTTGAGTTGGCCCGCGACGTCGAGTCCGCCCTCGGTGGTCACCTCGTCGCGTCCCTCGGGCACGAGCATCGCCGTGTGCGGGCCGACCCGCCGGGCGATCTCGACCATCTCGTCGGTCGCGGCCATCTCGAGATTGAGCTTGACTCTTACCAACTGCTTGAGCAGCATGACGTCGCGATCGTGGATGTGCCGCCGGTCCTCGCGCAGGTGGATCGTGATCCCGTCGGCCCCGCCGAGCTCGGCCTCGTGGGCCGCACGAACGGGGTCGGGCTCGCCCTTCGCGAACGAGTCCCCCCTGTACCTCGCCTGACGCACCGAGGCGACGTGGTCGATGTTGACGCCGAGCTGGATCATGGAATGGGAAGGATAGCGGATGGCGGAAATCGAATATCGGATAGTGGATATCGGATGGCGGATGGAGGGCCGCGAGGCCCCGACGGGCTAGTACGATGAACTCCGCTATCCGCTATCCGCTATCCGCTATCCGCTATCCGCTATCCGCCATCCATGCGATTCCTCCTCAACACCATCGGCACCGCGGGCGACGTGCACCCGTTCATCGCCGTGGGGGTCGCGCTCAGGGCTCGCGGGCACGAGGTGACACTGCTGGCCAACCCCCACTTCGCCGAGCGCATCGGCCGGCTCGGGCTGGGCTTCCGGCCGCTGGGTGATGAGGCCGACTATCAGCGGATGGTGAGCGGCGCGGACCTGGTCCACCGCGGGCGCGGACCCGGGTACGTGCTGAACAACCTCATCCTGCCCGCGATGGAGCCGACCGCCCGGGCCGTGCGAGAGATCGCCCGCCAGTGGCGGCCGGACGCGGCGCTCGCCCACCACATCTGCCTGGCGACGCCCGCGGCGTGCCGGGAGTTGAGCATCCCCTGCGCCAGCGCCGTGCTCGCCCCGCTGTTCTGGCTGAGCCGGCACGAGCCGATCGTCTACCCCACGCTTCCGATCAAGGACCTGCCGCGATGGGCGGATCGGCTTCTGCGGCACGCGATGCGCCACTACGGGCGCTGGGTCTTTGACCGGTCGGTCAACCGGCGCAAGCGCGAACTGGGGCTGCCGCCCGCGCGCGACCTCGTTTACAACGAAGCCCGTGGCCTGACGCGCCCGCTGCACGGGCATGACGGCGTCCCGCCGCGGCTCGCGTTGGGCTTGTGGTCGGCGCACTACCGACGCGCGTTCCCGGACGACCCGTCTCCGGAGCAAGGCCGCATCTGCGGCTTCTGCTGGTTCGATCGGGGCGCGCCCGCCGATGCGGACACCGACGAAGCGCTCCGACGCTTCCTGGATTCCGGACCGCCGCCGATCGTCTTCACGCTCGGCACGAGTGTTGTGCACCACGGGCGCGGCTTCTACGACCTCGCGGCCGCGGCTTGCCACCGGATCGGCAAGCGGGCCCTGCTCCTGGTCGGATCGACCGAGGCCGCGCGTCGGCCGTGGCCGGAGGGCGTGCTGGCGGTTCCCTACGCGCCGCTGTCGAGGGTGCTGCCGCGCGGCCGGTGCACGGTTCACCACGGCGGGATTGGCACCACGGCCCAGGCGATGCGAGCGGGCACGCCGAGCCTGATCATTCCGTTTGCCAACGATGAGTTCGACAACGCCGCGCGGGTGGGGCGGTTGGGTGTGGGGGCGACGCTGTTGAGGTCGAAGCTCACGGAGCGAACGCTGGCGGGTGCGATCGAGCGCGTGTTGGCCGACAGACCGATGGCCGCCGCGGCCCAGATCATGGGGCGCAAGCTCGTGAGCGAGGACGGCGCCGAGGCCGCCGCCGAAGCGATGACCATGCTCGCGGCGCGGGGTTTGGTGGAAGCGTTGCGGGGAGTGGGGAGAGCGGGTGGGGTGGGAGGAGTGGCTCCGGTGGTGCGCCCCGTGGCGGGGGCGGCTCGGGTGCGCGAGGCGCCGCGATAGCCGGTTCACTCGGGATGGCTGCTTCTCCCGATGTTCCATACGCTCATCCATCGAGTCGCGGCACAGGCGCCCGGCCGGCGCGGTTGTCGAACCGCGTCGCGTTCGGGCTTAGCGGAGCATCGAATGGACATCCAACGCGCGGGAACAAAGCCGTCGGTCCAAGGGCCTTCCGAATGGTTCACGGGGTCGGTGCGAATTGATCCCCTGTTCGATCTCAAGGAGCCGTCCCGCGCCGCCGGCGCGAGCGTCACGTTCGAGCCGGGGGCACGAACGGCCTGGCACACACACCCGCTCGGCCAGATGTTGATCGTCACCGCGGGGTGCGGGTGGGTGCAGCAGGAGGGCGGTTCGGTTGAAGTGGTGTGCCCCGGAGACGTGGTTTGGTTCCCGCCCGGCGTGAAGCACTGGCACGGCGCCACCGCGACCACGGCCATGACCCACACCGCCATCCAGGAGAAGCAGAACGGAAAGGTCGTGGAGTGGATGGAGAAGGTTACGGATCAGCAGTACCGCGGCCCGGCTTCGTGCGGTCTGTCGAGTTCGCGGTGCGGTGATTGAGCCGGTTTCGCCGGCGCGCGCGGGGCTCGTTGGTTGGGGACTTCACCACGCCGGGTGTTCGGGCTGTTCACCCGCGAGCACGCGCCACAGGTCGCGGGCGACCCAGGACATATTGCGGTGGGCCGTGCCGGTGGCCGCGGCGATGTGCGGCGTGAGCCGGGCGTTGGGCAGACCGAGCAGCGGGTAATCCGGCCCGAACGGCTCGGGCTCGTGCACGTCCAGCATCGCCCGGGCGTCGGGGTTCGCCCGCAGGAACGACACCAGTGCGGGCGCATCGACGATAAACCCGCGCGAGGTGTTGATGAAGACGACATCCTTCTTCAAATGAGCGAGCGCGGCCGCGTTGATCAGGTGGCGGTTGCCCGGCCGCCCGTCGGGGTGGAGCGTGAGCACGTCGGCCCGCGCGAGAGCTTCGTCGAACCGGACCGGCGTCGCGCCGAACCGCCGCTCGGGCGGAAAGTCGAGCAGGTCGTGGTAGACCACGGTCATGTCGAGAGCCACGCCCACTCGGGCCACGCCCGAACCGACCCGGCCCAGGCCGACAATGCCGAGCGTCAGGTCGGAGAGTTGCCGGGGCGCGATGAGGTCCTTGCGCGTCGCGTTCCAGGTCCTTTGGTCCAGCGCGCGGCCGGTGAACGCCCGCGGGCGCAGGGCATCGAGCATGAACGCCGTGACCAGCTCGACCACCGCTCGCGTGTTGGCGCCGGGCGTGGAGACGACCTGCACGCCGCGTCCGCGGCACGCGGGGATGTCCACGTTGTCGAGCCCAACGCCGGCGCGGGCGACGACGCGGAGCCGCGGGGCGCGGGCGAGCATGGGCGCATCCACGCGCGTGTAGGTGCGGATCAGCAGGCCGTCGGCCCGTTCGAGCAGGCCGTTGAACCGGGCCGCGTCGTCGGACGGGCATTGGACCAGTTCGCACCGCTCGCCCAGCCACGCCGCGGGCTCGGGGTCGATGTGCTCGGTCTGGATGACGAGCGGTCGGGCGGCCATGCGGCGGTCAGTCCTTCTTTCCCGGCCCGCCCGGTCCGCCTTCCGATCCCCCGTCCTTTCCCGACTTCCCCTCGTCCCCATCTCCGTCAAACTCTGCCGGCTCGATGATCGCCGTCATCGAGCCCTTGCTGATCGCCATGAGCGGGTCGCGTCCGAAGGCCAGGATCTGGTCGCGCTTGAGCTCGGCGTGCTCCTTGTGCGTGGTCAGGCAGACCGCGCGCCCGTCGGTATCGACGGTCTTGGCCACCTTGTACGCCCGTTCGAGCCCGTGGGCGAAGAGTTCCTGCATCATCCGGATCACGTACTCGTACGTGTGCTCCTCGTCGTTGAGCAGGACCACGTTCCACTGGTGCGGCTGCTTCACCTCGTCTTTGGGCCGGGTGGAAGGGGCGGGCTTGGTCTGCGTCGAGGCCATCGGGTAATCGTACGCGCCCGGGTCGGCGGGTCGGGGCCCGGCGCCCGCCCGCAACCGCTCCCCGCCCGCTTCTCGTACCCTCTGTCGTGCACATCCTCACCGTCATCCAGGGCCCGGACAAAGGGAAGAAGTTCCAACTGCCGCCCAACCAGCCGCAACTGGTCGGGCGGTCGAGCGAGGCGCTGCCGATCTCCGATTCGACCGTCTCGCGCCGGCACGCCGAACTGACACCGGACGACGGTGAGTGGTTCATCCGCGACCTCTCCAGCCAGAACGGCACGTACGTCAACGGCGTGCAGATCACCGAACGGACCAGGCTGCGCCTGGGCGACCAGGTGCGGACCGGGGCGAGCCTGTTCGTGTTCGGGCGGGTCGAGGCCGCCGAGGAGATCGACCTCATCCGCGTCGTGCAGCCCGAGCAGATCGAGACGACCATCGAGCGCACGCTGGGGAGCAACGACGACTCGATCATCCTCGCCGAGCCCGAGCCCCGCACGGCCGCGGTGCACCACCTGCGGGTGATCTACCGCCTGACAGCGCTGACGAGCCAGGAGACCAGCCGCGACGACCTGCTCAAGGCGGTGATGGAGCTGGTGTTCACCGAGTTCCGTCCCGAGCGCGGCTTCATCATGCTCGCGCCCGATCCGGGATCGTCGCCGCTGCCCGCTCCCGCCGCCCCGTCGTCCGCGGGCCAGAAGGGCGCTGAGGCCCCCGCGCTGATCCCCGTGGTCGTGAAGCACCGCTCGCCGCCCAAGGACAAGTCCGACGCCCGCATCCACGTCTCCAAGACCATCCTCCAGCACGCCATGAGCAGCAACGAGGGTGTGCTCAGCTCCAACGCGATGAGCGACCCGCGCTTCGCCAAGGGCGACAGCGTGCAGCAGTTCCACATCCGCTCGGCCCTCTGCTCGCCGATCGAGTTCGGCGAGCGCAAGTTCGGAGCGATCTACGTGGACTCGTCCATCGCCAACTACACGTTCACCGCCGAGCAGCTCGCCCTGCTCAACGCGATCGGCCGCCACACGGGCCTGGCGCTGGCCAACGCCGAGGCGTACGCCAAGCGCCTGGCCACCGAACGCCTGGCCGCGATCGGCGAGACCGTCGCCATCCTCTCGCACTCCATCAAGAACATCCTCCAGGGCCTGCGCGGCGGGGCCGACGTGGTGGAGATGGGGCTCAAGAAGGACGACCTCAAGATCGCCCGCGGCGGGTGGGGCATCCTCAAGCGCAACATCGACCGCATCACGGCCCTCACGCTCAACATGCTCACCTACGCGCGGCACCGCACGCTGGAGTTCGAGCTCACCAAGGTGGGCCCGCTCATCGAGGAGTGCGCCCAGTTGCTCCAAGGCCAGTGCGCCGCGCGCGAGGTCGCGCTGCTGGTGGACTCCGACCCCGATCTGCCTCCGATCATGATCGACCAGAGCCTCATCCATCAGGCGCTGGTCAACCTCATGGGCAACGCCGTCGAGGCCGTCGAGGCCAAGACGGGCGTGGTAACGGTGCGGGCGGGTTTTATTCCCGCCGTGCCCGCCCAGCACGGACGCCCGGCCCAGCGCGCCGCTGTCCGCATCGACGTCATCGACAACGGCCCCGGCATCCCGCCCGAGCGCCATCAGCGGATCTTCCAGCCCTTCCAGACCACCAAGGGCCTGCGCGGCACGGGCCTGGGCCTGGTCGTCACGAAACGCATCGTCGAGGAGCACCAGGGGCGGATCGTGCTGCAATCCCAGCCCGGCGCGGGCTCGGCCTTCAGCGTGATCCTCCCGGCGGACAACAAGGGCCCGGCCGACCCGTCCGCCACCACCGGTGCGGCCCCGAGCGGCGACGAGGCCTTCACGACGCTATGAGACGCGCTGCATTCTCGCCCGCTCAACTCGATCGATCCCAAGATCGATCCACCGCGGAGGTGCGGAGGTCGCGGAAGCGGAAGAACCGATTTGATGCATCGGCTCCGCGTGCTCCGAGACTCAGTGGGTGAATCGCCGAGCCGACCATTCGGGATGGGCTCTACGCTTCGGGCCTTGCTGGATCGGTCGGAGGGGAAGGGAGGTGGGGGGAGGTGGGGGGGGGGCGGTTTCGAGGTCCGACATTGCCCACGATCACCACCCCATCCGCCGAACCATCCACCCGCGCGCGCGAGGACGGGCCGATCGTCGGGCGGAACAACCGCACGAAGTTCGGGGCCAGGGCCGCGTTCCTGCGCGAGTTCATCAAGGCCCCGCACGTGATGGCGGCCGTCGCGCCCAGCTCGCGGAAACTCGGCGAGGCGATGGTGCGGGGGATCGACCTCTCGCAGGCCCGGACGATCGTCGAGTACGGGCCGGGCACGGGCACGTTCACCCGCGCCGTGCTCGATCAGATCGGGCCGGGTTGGTTCGAGGCCGCGGCCGGGCGGCGGTTCATCGCGATCGAGTTCAACAAGACCATGGCCGGCCTGCTCAAACAACAGCACCCCGAGGTCACGGTGGTCAACGACAGCGCCGAGAACGTCGAGGCGATCTGCACGGGCGCGGACGAGGGGAACGAGGGCGCGGCCGGTTCCGTTGGCCCCGTCGATTTCATCCTCAGCGGGCTGGGCTGGCCGAGCTTCAACGACGACTTCCGCACGCGCACGCTGGAGGCGACCGCCCGCGTGCTGCGTCCCGGCGGTGAGTTCCGCACGTTCGGGTACCACGTCGGCCTGCTCATGCGCGGCGCGTGGCACTTCCGCTCCGAGGTCCGGCGGCTGTTCCGGCACGTCGAGATCGGCCGGATCGTGTGGGGGAACATGCCGCCGGCGTTTGTCTACCGGTGCGTGAAGTAGCGACGGTTCACGTGCTCGCGGCCTTTGACGGCTTGTAGTGCCCCGGCTCGGCGCGGAAGCCGACGCCCAGCCGGTTCCAGGCGTTGATGGCCGCGATGACCCACGTGAGATCGGCCAGCTCCTTGTCGCCGAACTCGGCGCGTGCGGCCTCCCACGCGCTGTCGGACTCGTGGGCGCGGTGGATGTCGGTGAGCGTCTCGGCCCAGCCCAGCGCCGCCCGCTCCCGCGCCGAGAACACGGGCGCCTCGCGCCACACCGTCACCAGCGAGAGCTTGTCCTCGCTCTGGCCGACGGCGCGGGCGTCCTTCCAGTGCATGTCTACGCAGTAGGCGCACCCGTTGAGCTGCGAGCAGCGCAGCTTGACGATGTGGATGAGCGCGGGCTCAAGCCCGCACCCGTGCAGATAGTTCTCGAGCCCGAGCATCGCCTTGAAGGCGTCCGGGGAAATCTTGGGATAGTTCAGCCTTGCGCTCATGGCCAACTCCTTGCCGTGTCACTTGCCCGTGTCGTAGTAGAAACGCTCGTTGACGATCTTGCCGTTCTTCCACCGCTGCACCGAGACCTGCTCGAGCGTGACGCTCTGGCCGGCGGTATTCACGAACTCCATCCGGCTCTCGACGAGCGAGACGTCGTTGGCAAAGCCGATCGCCTTGACGGTGTAGCCCTTCCACTGCTTCACCTGCGAGAGGAACTGCTTCTCGCGCTCGATGTTGGCCGCCAGCCCGTGGGTCGGCGGCTTGGCGTTTTCCTGCATCGTCAGGTCGGGGGCGTAGAACTCGTTCATCGCCTCCATGATGCGACCGGACTTGATGTACTCCTGCAGCGATTCGCAGCGGGCCTGGATGTTCATGGGAATCTCCTTTGGAAAAGGAACAGCCTGACGGGAACGGTCCTCGCGCGTCCGGGTCGGCGGGCGTGTGCTGCACGGCGCCGGCTCGGACGCCCCTGCTCCGCGACTATACGAGGTCGAAGAGCAGGAACTCGGCGCCGCCCTTGCTGTTCAGCGTGAGCGAGTTTTCATCTTCGACGGCCGCGCCGTCGCCATCGCCCAGCGCGACGCCGTTGACGCTCACGTCGCCCTTGACGACCTGCACCCACGCGCCGCGCTCGGGCCTGATGGTGTGACTCACGGCCGCGCCCGGGCTCAGCACGCTTGCGTAGAGGTCGGCGTCCTGGTTGATGGGGATCGACCCGGCGCGCCCGTCCGGCGAGGCGACCAGGCGCAGCGTGTCGGTGCGCTCGGCGATCGGGAACTCGCGCTGGTCGTAGCCGGGCGTGTGCCCGCGCCGATCGGGAAGGATCCAGATCTGAAGCAGGTGCACGGGCTCCTTGTCGGAAGGGTTGACTTCGCTGTGCACGATGCCGCGCCCGGCGGTGATGCGCTGCACCTCGCCGGGGCGCAGGGTCAGCGAGTGCCCCGGTGAGTCGGGCGAGGAGATGTTGTCGCCGTGCCTGAGCGCGCCCTGCACGACGTAGGAGATGATCTCCATGTCGCGGTGCGGGTGCGGATCGAATCCGCGCCCGGGCGCGACGTAGTCCTCGTTGATGACGCGCAGGGAGCGGAAGCCCATGTGCGCCGGGTCGTGGTACTGCCCGAAGCTGAACGTGTGGCGCGTGTCGAGCCACCCGAAGTCGAAGCGCCCCCGATCGGAACTCTTGCGGACGGTGATCATGACGGTTCTCCTGACGCTGCCGGTCGGTCGCCGGGACAAGCGAACGACAGTTGTTGAAACAAGTATATCGGTGCGGGCCGCGGAGTCAAGCGGTCCCATGCCCGGCCCTCGCGGCCAGGGCACGAGCGCCCAAGGGCCTCTCCGCGTGCCCCGCCTCTACGATTCCCCGTGAACGCCGTGCCCGACACCTCCACGCTGCCCATCTCGGAGACTTTCGTCTCCGTCCAGGGCGAGGGCAAGCTCGCGGGTGTGCCGAGCTTCTTCGTGCGCCTCTCGGGCTGCAACCTTCGCTGCCGCTGGTGCGACACGCCGTACGCCTCGTGGGCGCCCGACGGCTCGCCGCTGTCGATCGGGCGGATCGCCGCCGCGGCCCGGGCCTCGGGCGTGCGTCACGCCGTCATCACCGGCGGCGAACCGATGATGTTCCCGCACGTGGTCGATCTCGCGGCCGCGCTGACGAGTCCGGGCCCGGTCCACCCGGGCGTGCACATCACCATCGAGACCGCGGGGACGGTGATTCCCGAATCGAGCGATCGGGCGTTGGCGTGTGACCTGATGTCGATCAGCCCGAAACTGGCGAGCTCGACGCCGCACGGCGACCCGCGCGACCCGACCGGCGCGTGGGCGGCGCGGCACGAGGAGCGCCGGATCAACCTCCCGGTGCTCCAGGCCCTGCTCGACCGCTACCCGTCGCCGCGGCACCAGTTGAAGTTTGTGGTCTGCGAGCCCATCGAGAGCGATCTGGCCGAGATCGAGGCCCTGCTCGCCCGCCTTCGCGGCTGGCGCCCCGACGACGTCCTGCTCATGCCCGAGGGCGTGCGCTCGCCCTCCCCCGAGCACAAAGCGGCCGTCGCGGCCGCGTGCGTCCAGCGCGGCTGGCGGTACTGCAGCCGCCTGCACATCGAGATCTTCGGGAACAAACGCGGGACGTGACCCCCTCCCCCCCCTCCCTCGATCCCTCATCCCTCCCTCCCCAACATGCCTTACCGCATCTGCAAGTCCTTCGAGATCGAGTCCGGCCACCTGCTGAGCAAGCACCCGGGGGCGTGCCGCTATCCGCACGGGCACTCGCGCCGGGTCGAGGTGGTGCTCAGCGCCGAACGGCTGGACGAGCGCGACATGGTGTGCGATTTCAAGACCATCAAGCTCGCGCTCCAGGGATTTCTGGCCGCGTGGGACCACGCGCTGGCGATCAACAGCGCCGACCCGCTCCTGCCCGCCCTGCGTGGCGCGGCCGTACCCGGCATGGCCGAGCGGCTGGTCGTGCTGCGCGACACCGACCCGACCACGGAGGTGCTCGCCGAGCGCGTGTTCACGTACCTGCGCGAGGCGATGCGATCCGGGGCCGCGTACAGCGACGCCGACGGGTTGCGGTACGAGTTTCCCCCGGGGCTCAGGCTCGAACGCGTGCGCGTGGGCGAGACCTCTTCATCGTGGGGGGAGTATTACGAGGAACGCTCGGGCGGGTGAGCGTTTGGGGGGGGACAATCGGCGGGAAGCCGACTCCACGGCTCAAACTCAACGCGATTCGTGGGCGAAGCCGATGAAGTGCGCGGCCTCGCGGACGAGAGTTCTCGACGAACATTCACCCGGCCGCCCGAGACGAACCGGCCGCTCCGGACGACAACTAGGACGTTGTTCTCCGGATTTTCACCCCCTGCTTCTTCCCTCTTTCTGCCGCTCGCGAACTGCCACGTCGTTGCGAGTCGCTCAGCGGAGGGGTGAGTGGGAGGGTGGCGTGGGAGCGGCGGGACGGGCCGTCCAAGTCCGAAAACGGCCGCCGGCGCGCGATCGAGCGACTTTGCGCCGCGTGTCCGCATCATCTGCACCTCATGTACGAATAGACGACCGGGCGTTCGCTCCGACAGTTCACGCAACCGGTGTGGAGATTGGCCAATGCGGGTGTACATCGTGCGGCACGGGAAGGCCACGGAGCGGCCTGCGGAGGGGCGTGGAAGCGGGGGGCTTGGTGGTGGAGGCTCCGGCCCCTTCACCGACTTTGATCGCGAACTGACGGCGCGGGGCGAGGCCCAGGCGGCGTTTCTGGCCGAGCGCGTGGCCGCGGTCGACCCGCGACCGGACGTGATCCTCGCCAGCCGCTACCCGCGGGCCATCCAGACCGCCCGGGCGATCAACGCGGCCCTTGGGTGCGCACTGGTGACCGAAGCCGGGCTGGAGGTCGACCGCGACGTGTCCGAGGCGATCGGCCTGATCGAGCGCGAGCACGACGCGGGACGCAGGAGTATCGCGATCATCGGTCACAACCCGCAACTGGGCGAGCTGCTCGGCGTGCTGGCCAGCGGCCTGCCGCCGCAGGAGATGATCCTGCGGACCGGCGAGCTGGTGGCGCTGGACGTGCGCCCGCAGCAGATGGTCGGCTCGGCGAAGATCGTCGGCCGCCTGCGCCTGGGCCCCGACAAGAACGACGAGACGATCGTGGGCGGGGTGTTCGCGTTCACGGCGCGACGGTGAGCGCGAGCCGTGGTCGCGGGACTTCGCCGCTGAAGACGCGGCGCGGCGTGGCCGCAACCAAAGGCGAAGCAGGAACTCAGAGAAAGGGGAGAGCGCAGAGAGACTCAGAGAAAGTCACTTTGGATCAAACTCTGAGCTCCTCCCATGCCTCCCAGTCCTCTGAGTTCCTTCGGGGAGTCGTCGCAAAGTGCCGGGGAAGGCAGAAGCCCAGTTGGAAACTGGTTTGTCTCAGTGCTCTTCGTGTGCTCAGTGGTGAAGGTTGATGGAGGTCGAGGCGCGGCTATCGCGGCGCGTCATCCACCGTGCGAGGGACGTGCGCGGGGATGCCGTCCTTGAGCACGTCGGGCAGGAGCGCGTCCGGCACGTCCTGCCAGCAGACCGGCCTGCACCATCGCCCCATCGCGTGCGGCCCCACGGCGGTGGATTCGGGCCGGTTGGTCGCGGGGTACGGCCCGCCGTGGACCATCGACTCGGCCACGCGAACGCCGGTGGGGACGCCGTTGACGATGATCCGCCCCGCGGTGGGCATGAAGCGTTCGAGCAGGCGGCGCGCCAGGGCGAGGTCCTGGGGCGAACCGGCCTCGCAGTGGATCGTGAGCGTGAGCGAAGCCGGCAGCGGGAGCGACTCGAACGCTTCGGGCGGCGTGCGGACGACCACGGCCGCGGGGCCGAAGACCTCCTCGTGCAGTTCGGCGTGCCACGCGAAGCGGTCGGCGGTGGTGACGAACGCGGCCGCGCGTGCGGCACGATTGGAGCCGGCGCGAGCGTCCGCCCGGCCGGCGATCAGGCCCACGCCCGGCACGGCGGCCACCTCCGCCACACGGCGCGCGTACGCCGCACAGATCCACGGCGCGAGCATGTTTCGCTCCGGCGCGGCGTCGAGCCTCGCGCCCAGCACGTCGATCAGTTTCGCGCTGGGGTGGGCGCGATCGTCGCCCGGATCGGGCACGAAGATCAGGCCGGGGCAGGTGCACTGCTGGCCGAAGCGTGCGAGGATCGAGTCGGCGAGCATGGCCGCGATGGCCTCGGCGCGTGCTGCGGCCGCGCCCGGGCAGATCAGCACGGGGTTGACGCTGCCCATCTCCGCGAACACGGGGATGGGCGTGGGGCGCCTGCGTGCGAGTTCGTCGATCGCCAGCCCACCGCGTCGCGAGCCGGTGAAGCCGACGGCCGCGATCGAGGGGTGCTGCACGAGTTGCTGCGCGGGCGCGAGGTCGGCGGGGTCGGTATTGGCGATGTAGCCGATGAGTGCCTCGTCGAGCCCGACGTTCCGCAGGCCCGCGCGGGCGCGGGCGAGGATGAGCCGGCCGGTCTTGGGGTGGGCCGGGTGCTCCTTGACCACGACCGTGCAGCCCGCGGCCAGCGCGCTGGCGGTGTCGCCGCCGCAAACGCCGTAGGCCAGCGGGAAGTTGCTCGCGCCAAAGACCGCGACGGGCCCGAGCGGGACGAGCATCCGTCGCACGTCGTGGTTGGGGCCGAGGGCGTGATCGTGGGGGTGATCGATGGCCGCGCCGAGCCAATCACCCCGGCGGATGGTGACGGCGAAGAGCCGCAGCGTGCCGACCATGCGGGCAAACTCGGGTTCGAGCTCGGCGGGTGTCAGCGCGGATTCCTGCGACGCGACGGCGACGATGTCGCCCCGGGCGCCGTCGAGCGACGCGGCGACGGATTCGAGCATCTCGGCCCGGCGGGCGGGCCTGGGCGGGGGCGTGGGCCGCAGACGCTCCACCGCCTCCATCGCCGCCTGGAGCGCGAACTGCTCTTCGATCGAGTTGAACAGGGGCATGGGTGAGCGTAGACCCGGGCCTTTGCGCCGGCGGGTGAAGGTGGATGAACAGGGACTCAGGCTCGCACATGGCCCCGCCTCAATCCGTGCGGACCCGTGTCATCCGTGGCTGCTTGCGACCTCGCATCCCCGCTGCGGCGGGGCTATCGCGATCGCTCCGCGTTCGGTATGCTGCCTCTATGCTCGCCCGCGTCCAGTCGTACGTGCTCCAGGGCATCGACGCCCTCCCGTGTGAGGTCGAGGTCGATTTCGACCTCGGCGACTTCGGCGAAGAGAAGAAGCGCACGACCACGGTGGGCCTGCCCGACATCGCCGTGAAGGAGTCGATCGAGCGTGTGCGCTCGGCGATGGCCAACTCCGGGTTTGTGCCGCAGAAGGGGCACACGCTCATCAACCTCGCGCCGGCGGACATCCGTAAGGAAGGGCCGCTGTACGACCTGCCGATCGCGGTGGGGCTGCTGATCACGCAGGGGGCGATCCAGCCCTCGGGCGGCGTTCGCGGTGGGCACGCCGGAGGCGGCGCGGGGGGCGGGTCGCGAATCGTGGTGAAGAGCGCGCGCGAACGTCGCGGCCTGCCGGTGGAGGCCGGTGGGGGTAGGGGGGGTGGGGGGGGCGCGCCCGCGAAGTTCGATCCCTTCGCCGAAGAACCGCCGCCGAGCGAAGGCGGGCCGGAAGCGGGCGGCGCCGACGAGGTCGAGCCGCTCGACCCGCGGCAATACCTCTTCGCGGGCGAGCTCGCGCTCGATGGCCGTCTGCGCCCCGTTCGCGGCGTGATCGCCATGGCCGCGCTGGCCAAGGCCCGCGGCATGCGCGGCGTGGTCGTGCCCGCGGCCAACGCGCCGGAAGCCGCAGTCGTGCCGGGCGTCGAGGCGATCGGCGCTTCGACCCTTCAGGAGGTGGTCGGCTACATCTCCGGGCACATGGAGGCACGCCCCCATCCGCCGGCGGACGTGGCCGCGCTCCTGGCGGTGGGCACCGCGCCGGTCGACTTTGTGGAGGTGCGCGGGCAGGAGGCGGTGAAACGGGCGCTGGTGGTCGCCGCGGCCGGATCGCACAACATCGTCATGCTCGGGCCCGCGGGCACGGGCAAGACCATGATGGCCCGAGCGCTGGCCGGCGTGCTGCCGCCGCTCACGCCGGAGGAGGCGATCGAGATCACCCGCATCTACTCCGCTGCGGGCATGCTGCCCACGGGCGGCGAGGCCGGGGCCGTCGCGCCGGGGATGACGTCGGGGCTGATCACCGTGCGTCCGGTGCGCACGCCGCACCACACGGCAAGCTCCGCGGCGATCGTCGGAGGCGGCGCGGTGCCGCGCCCGGGCGAGATCAGCCTGGCGCACAGGGGCGTGCTGTTTCTGGATGAGTTGCCGGAGTTCCCGCGCGACGTACTGGAGACCTTGCGACAGCCGCTCGAAGACCACGTCGTGACGATCGCACGCTCGCACAGCGCGGTGCGGTTCCCCGCCAACTTCATGCTTGTGGCCGCGATGAACCCGACGCCCAAGGGCGACCTGCCCGCCGACGAGATCGGCAAGCGGGCCATGGACCGCTACCTCGCCAAGATCAGCGGCCCGCTGATCGACCGCATCGACATCCACGTCGAGGCGCCGGCCGTTCCGTGGAAACAGTTGTCGTCGGCCCCCAGGGGTACGAGCAGCGCGCAAATGCGAGAATCCGTGCTCGCGGCACGCGAGCGGCAGATCGCGCGTCAAGGCCCGACGACCCCCAACTCACGCCTCAGCGGCAAGCAGCTCGACAAGTTCGCTCCGATGAGCGACGAGGCCCGGACCATGCTCGGTCAGGCGATCACCGAGCTGGGACTGAGCGCCAGGGCGTACGACAAGGTGCGGCGCGTCTCACGCACGATCGCCGATCTGGCCGGTTCCGACGCGATCGGCGCCGACCACGTGGCCGAGGCCGTGCAATACCGGCTGCTGGACCGCAAGGTGTGAAGGTCTTGGGGGCGCCGGGAGGCGCGGCGAGGCCACATTATCGGAAGTGGATTCCTGAATCTCAGCGGCGGTTCACCCGTTCGGGCTCGCCGTGCTCCCGCGGTCAGGGGTTTGCTCGGCGCGGCGTCGGCCTTTTCTCTTGCACGATCCCCGGCAAAGCAGTAGATTCGATTGCATGAGCGTCGGTGGCGAGGTCGCCGCTCGGTGCTCCCCTGCATCAGGAGGACGATCGTGAAGACTGCTCGATTGTTGTTGGTGGCGGCGTCGTTGGCGGCCGCGTCGGGTGCGCTCGCGCAAGGCATCGGCGAGCAGCCGGCGTGTCCGCCGCACATGGATCAGGCCCTGATCGATGCCGGCCTGGTCAACATCAACCAGCTTCAACAGCAGGGTCAGTTGATCTTCGACGCTCGATTCAACTTCCTGGACGGTCGGGGCCGCCCATTCTCCACGGGCACGGGCGCGCCCCGCTCTACGCCGGGGCCCGACTTCATCCGCACGTCGTCGCCCGAGGCGACGAGCTGCGCGGGCTGTCACAACCAGCCGCGCTCGGGCGGCGCGGGCGACATCGTCGCCAACGTATTCGTGCTGGCCCAGGGGCTCGACCCGGTGACGGAGTCGGTCTCGCCTCAGTTCAGCGACGAACGGAACACGCTGGGCATGAACGGCGCTGGGCCGATCGAGATGCTTGCGCGCGAGATGACCGCCAGGCTCCAGGAGATCCGCGAGCACGCCCGTGACGAGGCGGTCGCGACCAACCAGCCCGTCACCAAGAACCTGCGAGCCAAGGGCGTGGACTTCGGCACCATCACCGTGCTTCCCAACGGCAAGGTAGACCCGACGGGCATCGAGGGTGTCGATTGGGACCTGGTCGTCAAGCCGTTCAGCCAGAAGGGTGTGGTGGTCTCGATCCGCGAGTTCAACAACAACGCCCTCAACCACCACCACGGCATGCAGACCGTCGAGCGATTCGGCGCCGACACCGATCCGGACGGTGACGGCAAGACCAACGAGATATCCATCGGCGACGAGACCGCGCTCACGATCTTCCAGGCCGCGCTGAACACGCCCCAGCAGGTGCTGCCGAACACACACCGGGCCCGCCGGGCCCGCACCCGGGGCGAGCAGTTGTTCACCGAGGCGGGCTGCGCGAGCTGCCACGTGCCCGCGTTCACGCTCAACAGCCGGGACTTTACCGAGCCCAACCCCTACAACCCGCCGGGCAACCTGACGCCCTCGCAGGTCACCCACGTGTTCAGTTTCGACATGACCCGCGACGGGGAGCGTCCGGGGCTGGAGCGGCGCGGGCGTCACAGCGCGGTGATCCGTCCCTTCACCGACCTCAAGCGCCACAACCTCAACGACGACGAGATCAACCACTTCGCCAACGAACTCGTGCCGCAGGGCATGATCAACGGCAACGACCCGGCGTCGAACTTCACGATCGCGCCCTATCCCCGCCCGACCGAGGACTTCCTGACGCGCAAGCTGTGGGATTGCGGCAACACCGCGCCCTACGGCCACCGGGGCGACCTCAGCAGCATCACCGAGGCCATCATCGAGCACGGCGGCGAGGGCCGGCAGTCGCGCGAGGCGTTCCTCGCAATGCCGGAGTACGACCAGTCGTGCATCGTGGAGTTCCTCAAGAGCCAGCAGGTGGTCCCGCCGCAGGCCCCGAGCGGCGGAGGTCAATAAGACCGCCCAGGTGTGCGAAGCGAACGCGCGGCCCGACGGCCCGATGCCGTGACTCGGGCCGCGTGCTCGCGCCCGGCGAGGGCTTAGGGACTGCATGTTGAGCGTGGAGACGGGGCCTCGCCGGGTGTCGGCGCGGGCCGATATCCTCCACCCTCATGCACAAGGACGAACCCGCCGGAGCGACCCCGACCGCAACCCGCGTGGCTGCGGCCGCGGGGATCGTGTTCGCAAGTTTGCTCATCGGCTGCGCTTCGACAACGCGGACGTCGCGCGCGGTCGCCACCGCCGCTCCCGTAGCGACCGGCTGGGCCGACGCCTTCGCGCCGCCCCCGATGCCCGAACCCAACGAGGTCCGCACCGCCTCCGGCGAGCCGGGCCCGGCGTACTGGCAGCAGCGCTGCGACTACGCGATCCACGCCACGCTGGACGAGCAGGCCCGCACGATCACCGGGCGCGAGACGATCACCTACACCAACAACTCGCCCGACCCGCTCGCGCACCTGTGGTTCAACCTGGAGCAGAACCTGTTCCGGCCGGCCAGCGAGGGCGCCCGGCTCACCCGTCCCAGCCAGCGGTTCGGCAACCGCGACGGCTTCGACGGCGGCTTCACCATCGCGTCGGTCCAGGTTCACGGGCAACCCGCGACGCTGGACGTGCACGACACGATCGCCCGGATCGATCTGCCCTCGCCGGTCGCGCCCCGCGGCGGCCGTGTGGAAGTCACCATCGCGTGGAGTTTTCCCATCCCGCCCTACGGCGCCGACCGCATGGGCATCGACAAGGCCCGCGACGGCGACATCTTCGAGATCGCGCAGTGGTTCCCCAACGTGTGCGTCTACGACGACGTGCACGGGTGGAACACGCTGCCCTACCTCGGCCAGGGCGAGTTCTACACCAACTTCGGTGCGTTCGACGTGTTCCTGACCGTGCCCCGCTCGCACATCGTCGCCGCCACGGGCGAGCTTCAGAATCCGGAGGAAGTGTTGACCGTGGTACAACGCGAGCGGCTTTCGTCTGCTCGCGCCACGGGTGATTCGGTCGTGATCCGCGGCAAGGACGAGATCACGGATCCCGCCACGCGCCCCGGCTCGCCTGCCGACGGCCCGCTCACGTGGCACTTCAAGGCCGACAACGTCCGGACGTTTGCGTGGGCGAGCTCGGCGTCGTTCCTGTGGGACGCCTGCTTCGTGCCGGGCTCGGGCGTCGGCTCCGACGGCGACCCGACGCGCGGACGGGGCACGCTCTGCCAGGCGTTCTATCCGCGCGAGGCCGCGCACGTGTGGGGGCCGGACGCGCTCGGCGGCGGCAGCACGCAGATGCTGCGGGCGTCGATCGAGCACTACGGCAAGAAGTGGTTCGCCTACCCGTACCCCGTCGCCAGCAATGTCAACGGGATCGTCGGCGGGATGGAGTACCCCATGCTCGTGTTCTGCGGCGGCGGCCGGGCCGAGCCCGACCACACCGACACGATCCCCTCCGCCAAGGACGCCGAGCGCGGGCTCTTCGGCGTCACGGCGCACGAGATCGGGCACAACTGGTTCCCCATGACGGTCAACACCGACGAGCGGCGGCACGCCTGGATGGACGAGGGCTTCAACACCTTCATGAACTACTACGCGAGCCTGGAGCGCTACCCGAACACCGTGCCGCACCGCGGCAACGCCCGCGTCTGGGCGCGCGACAACCCCAAGCCGTCCGAGCAGCCGATCGACGTGCCCGCCGACCAGCTCGTCAAGGGCACACTCGGCAGGCAGCAGTACGAGAAGACATCCGTGGGCCTGGTGCTGCTGCGCGAGGTGATCCTCGGGCCGGAGCGGTTCGACCCCGCCTTCCGCGCTTACATCCGGCGATGGGCGTTCAAGTCGCCGCGCCCCTGGGACTTCTTCCGCACGATGGAGGACGTCTCGGGCGAGGACCTGGGCTGGTTCTGGCGCGGCTGGTTCTACGACACCGGCGTGCTGGACCAGGCGGTCGAGTCTGTCTCCCAGCCGAAGGCCGGGAGTTCCGACAAGGACGGCGACGCGCGGGCCGTGTTCGTCAACCGCGCCCGGCTCGTCATGCCCCTGGTCTACCGCGTCAAGTACGAAGACGGCTCGCACGAAACGCATCGCGTGCCCGTGCAGGCGTGGGCGTCCACGAACCGCTGGGAGGCGGCCTGGGACACCCACGGCCGCACGATCAAGGAAGTGGTGATCGACCCCGACGAAGACTTCCCGGACGTGAACGTCAAGAACAACCGGTGGGAGAAGTAGGGCCGCACGGGCCCGCGGCGCGCCGTTACACTCCGGGACTCGCGTGATTCCCGAACTCCCGGAGTCCACCTTGCTTCAACGCGCCCGCCGGTCTGTCCGAATCTGCGTCCTTCTGCTCGCGACGGGCTCTCCAGCCGCGCTCGCCGACATCACGCCGCACGCGGGCATGCTGCGCCAGCCGGCGGTGAGCGAATCGAAGATCGCGTTCATCTACGCCAACCAGGTCTGGACCGTGCCGCGCTCGGGTGGAACGGCCAGCCCCGTGGCCGCGCCGCCCGTGCGCCCGCTGCTGCCCAGGTTCAGCCCCGACGGCAAGACGATCGCCTTCACGGCCAACTACGACGGCGACCTGGACATCTACACCGTCCCGAGCGCGGGCGGCCCGCTCACGCGCGTCACCCACCACCCCACGGAAGAGGTCCTCTGCGGCTGGCGCGACGCCGACCACGTCCTGTTCTTTGCGCGGAGCATGACCGACAGCGGTCCCGGCCGGATCACACGGCTGTACAGCGTCGCCGCGACCGGCGGCCTGCCCGAGAAGCTGCCCATGCCCTACTCGGGCTTCGGCGCCGTGAGCCACGACGGCAAGACGGTCGCGTTCTCGCCCCTCTCGACCGACGAGCGCACGTGGCGGCGTTACCGCGGGGGCATGGCCCCCGACCTGTGGACGATGGACCTCGCCACGGGCGCGAGCAAGCGCATCACCGACTGGGAGGGGACCGACACGCTCCCGATGTGGGGCTACAACCGCGCCTCCTCGGTCATCTATTACGTCTCGGACAACGGCCCCGAGCACCGGCTGAACATCTGGTCGTACGACACCGCCACCGGCACGCGCGAGCAGGTGACCCATTTCACCGACGCCGAGGTGCGCTACCCGTCGATCGGCCCCGGCCCGACCGACGTCAAGGGCAAGGGCGAGATCGTCTTCCAGCTCGACGCGAAACTGATGCTGCTCGACCTGGACTCGAAGGAGTCGCGGGCCGTGAGCGTAGCAATCCCGGGCGCCCGCCCGCGCCTGCGCCCGCACCTCGAGGACGCGTCGAGCCTGATTACCCGGGCCGACCTCTCGCCCAGCGCCAAGCGCGTGCTGTTCACCGGACGCGGCGACCTCTGGTCGGTCCCGGCCAAGGAAGGCCCCACGCGCGACCTCACCCGCACCGACGGCGTCTTCGAGCGCGACGGGGCGTGGAGCCCCGACGGGCGGTGGGTGGCCTACCTGTCCGACCAGAGCGGCGAGTACGAGCTGTGGCTCCGCCCGTCCGACGCCCGCGAGCCGGAGAAGAAGCCCGTGCTCGGACGCGAACCGATCGGCGCGGGCGAGTCGGACCCGGACGCCGCGACCGACGAGCTGCCCGTCGAGCCGTGCAAGCTCACCTCGCTCGGCGAGGGCTTCCGCTACGACCCGACGTGGTCGCCCGATTCCCGCCACGTCGCCATGACGGACAAGGCGGGGCGTGTCATGATCGTGGACCTGACGTTCGATCCCGACGGCGACCGGGTCGCGTCGTCGGTGACCAGGGAGGTCGACACCGACCCGTGGGCCGAGCAGGCCGAACTTTCGTGGTCGCACGATTCGAGCTGGCTCGCCTACATCCGCAAGGACGAGGGCAACCAGAACGGCTGTGTCTGGCTGTACAAGCTCGCGACCGGCGTCAAGACGCGCGTGACCGCGCCCTACTTCTCGGCCAGTTCGCCCGCGTTCGATCGCAAGGGCGAGTTCTTCTACTACGTCGCGTCGAGCGACTACTCGTCACCGATGTACGCCGACAACGACACGTCCTTCATCTACGCCGGCACACAGCAGCTCATGATGGTGCCGCTTCGCAAGGACGTGAAGAGCCCGTTCGCCCCGCGCAGCGACGAGGAGGAGATCAAGACGGGCCCGGAGAAGAAGAAGGACGGCGAGGGCAAGCACCGTCGTCGTCCGCCCGAGGAGGCCCGCCCGGCCGACAAGCCCGCCGAACCTCCACCCGGCGACAAGAAGGGCCCCGGCAAGAAGGACGGCCCGCCCCGCTTCGGCGAGGTTGGGCTGGACGGCGTGACCGGCGCCCCCGCCGTCGCGGCCGCGGAGGTCGGGCGGTTCGTGCTCGCCGTGCCCGTCGAGGCCGCGCCCACGGACAAGTCGATGGTCATCGATCTGACCGGCTTCGAGACCCGCGCGATCGAGCTGCCGATCGACTCGGGGCGCATATCCAACGTCGAGGTGAGCGAGGACGGCAAGGTGCTGTTCGTGCGCCGGGGATTCGGCGACGATGGCGGCTCGTCGATCAAGATCTTCGATCCCCGCGATGACAAGCACGAGGAGCAGACCGTCGCCGACGGTGCGGGCGGCTTCACCATGTCCGCCAACGGGCGCAAGGTGCTCGCGGGCCGTCGCGGCCGGTGGCAGGTCCTCGACCCCGTGCCCGGCGGCGGGCGTGCGCAGGACGTCGCCACGGACGGGATGCGGGCGTCCATCCAGCCCCGCGACGAGTGGGCCCAGATCTTCTCCGACGCGTGGCGCCTCCAGCGTGACTTCTTCTACGTGCCCAACATGCACGGCGTGGATTGGCCGGCGATCCGAAAGCAGTACGGCGCGATGATCGACGACGCCGCCAGCCGCGAGGACGTGCAGTACATCATCGCCGAGATGATCAGCCAGCTCAACATCGGCCACGCGTACGTGGGCGCGCCGGGCGACGTCGAGCACGGGCCCTCGGTCGGCGTGGGGCTCCTGGGCTGCGACTTCGAGCTTGGGCGCGACTCGGTCAGCGGCGGCACAGCCTACCAGTTCAAGACCATCTACCGCGGCGGGCCGTGGGACGCCGAGGCCCGCGGGCCGCTGGCTGCCTCCGAGCCGGAAAACCAGCGCGTCGTCGAGGGCGAGTACCTGCTCGCCGTCAACGGCATCCCGCTCGACACTTCCGAAGACCCGTGGGCCGCGTTCATCGGGCTGGCGGGCAAGCCCACCGTGCTCACCGTCAACGTGTCGGCGGTGCAGGACGGGCGCGAGCGCGAGGTGCTGGTGGTCCCCGTCGCGAGCGATCAGGACCTCCGCTACCGGGCCTGGGTCGAGGCCAACCGCGCGTACATCGACCGCGTGACCGAGGGCAAGGTCGGCTACATCTACGTTCCCAACACCGGGACCGAGGGCCAGAACGAGCTCTTCCGCCAGTTTTTCGCCCAGCGTGATCGGGCCGCGCTCATCATCGACGACCGTTGGAACGGCGGCGGCCAGATCCCGACGCGCTTCATCGAGCTGCTCAACCGCCCCGTCACCAACTACTGGGCCCGGCGCGACGGCAAGGACTGGACCTGGCCCCCCGACAGCCACCAGGGCCCCATGTGCATGCTCATCAACGGTCAGGCCGGCAGCGGCGGCGACATGTTCCCGTGGCTGTTCAAGGACATGAAACTCGGCAAACTAATCGGCATGAGGACCTGGGGCGGCCTGGTGGGCATTTCGGGCAACCCCGGCTTCATCGACGGCGGGACGATGACGGTTCCGACTTTCGGCTTCTACAAGAAGAACGGGACCTGGGGGATCGAGGGCCACGGCGTCGACCCCGACATCGAGGTCATCGACGACCCCGGGCAGATGCTCGACAACAGCCCGGAGAGCGACCCGCAGCTCGCCGCGGCCGTCAAGCAAATGCAGGAAGAGGTGGCCGCCCACCCATACACACCGCCGCACCGCCCGCCCGCTCCGGACCGGCGCGGGATGGGCATCCCGGAGAAGGACCGGTAGCGACCGTGGACCACGCCGACGACGACAAGCGCGCGCTCCGACGCGCGGCCAAGGCCGCGTTGGCGGCCGTGGGCGAGGACTCGTGGCGGGCGTGGTGTGCGCCGCTGAGCGCGCGTCTTCTCGGTCTGGACGCCGTGCGGTCGAGCGCGTGCGTGCTGGCGTTTGTCGGTCTTCCCGCTTGGCGCGAGGCAGACACCGAGCCGATGGGCCGCTCGCTCCTGGCGGAGGGAAAGCGGCTGGCTCTGCCGGTCACCAACTGGGCGTCGCTGGTCCGGGGCGTGAACCTCCCGGACGCGATCGTGGCTTCGTGGATTACCGATTGGGACCGCGACGTGGCGGCCGATCCGGCGTCCGTCATGGGCGGCACGATGCGCGGGCCGCGGGCCGGCCTGCCCGCGGCACGTCC
The DNA here is from genome assembly GCA_964630785.1 of uncultured Phycisphaeraceae bacterium. GTDB lineage: Bacteria > Planctomycetota > Phycisphaerae > Phycisphaerales > UBA1924 > JADLCX01. Next base: position 38,479 of record CAZVZG010000010.1, read on the forward strand.
GGAGGACGTGGACCTGGCCATCGTCCCCGGCCTGGCGTTCGACGAACGCGGAGGTCGCCTTGGGCGCGGCGCGGGGTTCTACGACCGCGTGCTGGAGCGGCTCCGGCCCTCGGCGTGGGTGATCGCGCCGGCGTTCGAGTGTCAGATCGTGGCCGCCGTGCCGATGGATGCGCACGACCGGCGCGTGCACGCGATCGTGACCGAACGCCGGGTGATCGAGGTCTCGCGACCAGCGTAGCCGCACCGCGCTCAGGGCTCCGGATCGACGTTCCGGCGCGCCTTCACCAGCAATCGGCTGAGTTCTTCGAGGTCCTTGCGCCCGAGGTGGCCGAGCTGCGACTCATGAAGCTCGCGCAAAGGCTTGTCGAGCCGGGCCAGCAGGTCCAGGCCCGCCTTGGTGATCTTGACCATCACCACCCGCCGGTCCTCCTCGATCCGGCAGCGCTCGGCCAGCCCCGCCTCGACGAGCCGATCGACCAGGCGCGTCACGTCCGGAACATTCGTGACCAGCTGCTTGCCGATCGTCTGGCTGGGGATGCCCGAACCCGGGCCGGCCTTTTGGTGGCCGCGCAGGATGCGGAGGGCGTTGTACGTCGCCCCGCTGAGCCCGTGCGATCGGAAGAGCCGCTCGAACTCGGTGCTCAGGCACGCCGAGGTGCGCAGGATGTTGAGGAACGCTTCCTGCTCGGGCGAATCGAACGGATGTCGCTTGCCGATCTCGTGGGCCAGCGACGATGCGGGCTTGGTGGCCATGCCCGAGTGTAGGATGGTTGTTGAGACGAATGTTGGAAAAACCGTGCCACGGGCTTTCGACGGTGTATGACGCATTCCGGCAACCGCGCGCATCGCGCCACGGATAAGCTGCGCCCCGTGCTCGCCGACCCCACCCCCCGCACTATCCTCCACGTCGACATGGACGCGTTCTACGCCGCCGTGGAGCAGCGCGACGACCCGTCGTTGCGAGGCCTGCCGATCCTTGTCGGCGGGCGGGGCAAGCGCGGCGTGGTGATGACCGCCAGTTACGAGGCCCGCGTCTTCGGCTGCCGCAGCGCGATGCCGACTACTCAGGCCCTGCGCTTGTGCCCGCACGCCGTGGTGGTGCCGATGCGGATGGAGGCGTACGTGGCCGCGTCGCGGATGGTGCGTGAAATCCTCGAGACCTTCAGCCCCGACATCGAGCCGATCAGCATCGACGAGGCGTACGTGGACCTCACGCATGTTCCGCCGTGGAGGGAGCGCGGCGTCGAAGCCGGGCGGAAAATCAAGGCCGCGATCCGCAAGCGCACGCACCTGACCGCCTCCGTCGGTGTCTCGGTCAACAAGTTCCTGGCCAAGGTCGCGAGCGACTCGTGCAAGCCCGACGGCCTGAAAGAACTCACCGCGGAAGCCGCCGCGGGCGCGCTCGCGCCGATGAGCATCGCCGTGCTCTGGGGCGTCGGCCCCAAGACCGCCGCGCGGCTGGAACGCCTCGGCGTCCGCACCGTCGCCGACCTGTTCAGCGCCCACGAACCGACGCTCGCCGCCGAGTTCGGCGCCGACACGATCACCCATTGGAAGCGGATGGCCGTCGGCGCCGACGATCGCGCCATCCATGTTGATCGCGCCAACAAGAGCATCGGCAAGGAGCGGACCTTCGGCGACGACATCGCCGACGCCGGGCGCCTGCGGGCGGTCCTGCTCGATGAGGTGGAGCAGGCCGCGCGATTGCTCCGGGCCGATCGCCTGCTCTGCTCCACGGTGGTGGTCAAACTCCGCCGGCCCGACTTCCGCACGTTCACCCGCTCGCGCACGCTCGACATGGCCACCGACCGCACGGCGGAGCTGTGGGAGGCGGCGCGGGCCCTGTTCGACGAGTTCAACGCCGCCCATCCCGGGCCGCTCCGCCTGCTCGGCGTGAGCCTGCAAGGGCTGACCGATCAGGCCCAGTCCGAGCTCTTCCGCCCGCCGGATCGGGCCCGGGCCGAAAAAATCGACGCCGCCACCGACGCGATCGCGGCCAAGTTCGGCCGCCGGGCGATCCGGCGCGCCGGCGGCATGGACGAGACCGACCGCACGCGACGGGTGGACGGAGGGTGACGGCGCCCCCCCCCTCCCCCCTCCCCCGAGGGGCGCCCGACCGATCATGCCGCGACCGAACGGGATCAGACCTCACACCGCGACCGTCGCCCGCCCGAACGCCGGCGACTCGCCCGGCGTGGGCACGCCGCCCATCTCCGTGCGGTCGGTGATGAGCGTGCCCGCGTTCGAGTTGATCGCGGCGACGTGGACCCGCTGGGTGCGCCGCGCGGCAAACTCAACCGCCTTGGCCTGCACCAGCCCGGGCGCGACCGCGCCGACCTCGCTCCAGGCGATCGCGCGGTAGCGTCGCGGCGATGGGCCGCGCCGGCCGGGATCGCGCTCGAACACGCCGTCCACGTCCTTGAGCAGGCGCACGTCCGCGTCGAGCGCGTCGGCGACGAACACCGCCGTCAGATCGCTCCCGCCCCGCCCGAGCAGCACGGGCTGGTACCGATCGTCCACCGCCTCAAAGCCGGGCAGCACCACGACGGGGGCACGCTCGAGCGCGCGCCGGATCACGGGCGCGTGCACCGCGATGGGCTCGGCGTCGTGCGGGTCGCCCATCGCCACGAAACTGACTTCGCGTGCCGTGAGCGGCGTGTATTCGAGGCCGGTCTCATCGAGCGCGATGCCCAGCAGGGCCGCGGCCTGGTGCTCGCCCGTGGCGACGAGGCGAGCGAACGCCGCGCCCGTCGGCTTGGGCGTGATGCGTTTGGCGTCGGCGATGAGCGCGTCGGTCACGCCCCACAGGGCCGAGACCACGGCGACGACGCGCCGGCCGCGACGGACCTCTCGCTGGACCTCGTTCACGGCCGACCAGACCTCCTGCTCGTGCGTGAGCACGGAGGACCCGAACTTGAGAACGATCGTGGGAGAGTACGGGAGCGATGCGGGGGTATTGGAAGCGGTGCTGTTCGTCATGGTCGGACCTCTGGAAGGCGATGCAAGTTGTGCGCGTGAAACTCGGGGATGAACACGGTGCGGAAGCAAGGCGATCGCGCACCCGCCGCGCGGCGGGCCGTGGTTGCTGTGAGTTGGCCGGAATGAAGCAGCGGCGAGGTCGGTCAAGACGCCTCAAAACGACAAGCACCACCGTTCATGGGCCGTTGTTGCCCGGACGGTGGTGCTGGCTGAGGTCGCCCGCGTGTTCAGGGGTTTGGGTCAGTCCCCCGAAGTCTTCCCGCCGTCCGGGCTGAGTTTCTGCATGACGCGAATAGCACGCTGGCACTGGCCGTGCCGGCGGTCGCGCTTGCAGAGTTTGCTCGGAAGGAGGGCCATCGACAATGAAGATACCGGCTAATGGCGGCGAGTCAAGGGAACACGCACAGAATTTGTAGTGGCCTCTACCGTGTCGAATCCCGCCGCTCCATTTGCGGCTCTGCCGCTTTGCCACTCTGCGGCTCTCCGGATTTGCCGCCTTTGCCGCTTTGCCCCATTTGCCGCTTTACTCACCCCAGCCCCATCGCCTCGCACATCATCTTCCCCATGTCCGCCGGCGAGAGCGCCACCTTGGCCCCCGCGCCCCGCAGAGCCGCGATCTTCGCGTCGGCCGTGTCGTCGGCCCCGCCGATGATCGCCCCCGCGTGGCCCATGCGCTTGCCCTTGGGCGCCGTGCGCCCGGCGATGAACGCCGCGACGGGCTTCTTGACGTGCCTCTTCACATACTCCGCGGCCATGATCTCGTCGGTCCCGCCGATCTCGCCGATCATGAGGATGCCGTGCGTGGCCGGGTCGTTCTCGAACATCTCGATCACGTCGATGTGGCTCAGGCCGCGAACGGGGTCGCCGCCGATGCCTACGCACGTGCTCTGCCCCAGGCCGCGTTGGCTGGTCTGCCACACGGCCTCGTAGGTGAGCGTGCCCGAGCGGCTGACGATGCCCACGCTCTTGCCGGCTTTGGCCTCGCTCACGTGCGTGTGGATGTAGCCGGGCATGATGCCGATCTTGCAACCGCCACCGCCACTCTTGCCCGACGTATACGGATCGCCCGCGCTCGTTCCGCCGCCGGTCTTGCGTCCCGGCGTGATCACGCCCGGGCAGTTGGGCCCGACCAGCACGAACCGCTCACCCGCCGCCCGCGTCGAGTTCATCTCGTCGAGCACGGCACGGGCCTTGACCATGTCGTTGACCGGGATGCCCTCGGTGATGCAGCAGATCACGCGGATGCCGGCGTCCGCGGCCTCGAGAATGGCGTCGGCCGCGAACGCGGGCGGGACAAAGATCATCGTCGCGTTCGCGCCTGTGGCCCTCACCGCCTGTTGCACCGTGTCAAATATCGGGACGGTGCACCCCGCGTCGATCTCGAACTTCTGCCCGCCCTTGCCGGGTGTCACCCCGCCGACCAGGTCGGTCCCGTAGAGAGCGCAGCCCTTGGCGTGGGCGCTGCCCGAAGAGCCCGTGATGCCCTGACAGATGACCTTCGTGGACGCGTCGATAAGGATGGACATGGGACCGCCAGTGTAGGGCCAAACAAGCCCCGTTTCGCCCACAGAGAGCCCCGAGCGCAAGCTCGGGCGGAGCGGAGCGGTGCCGGCGGAAAAGAGCCCGAGCCCGAAACTCCCCAGCGGCCGCTCACGTCCCCCGTCCACGCACGACCAGCGCTCCCGCCCGGCGTGCAGCGGCAAACCGAGGCTCCCCACGGCTACCCTCCCACGGTCACCGGGAGAACAACCATGACTTGCTATCGAGCAGTCGTCGCGGTCGTGGCCCTGATGGCCCTTGCCGCCCCCACCCGCGCGACCGATCGGTGGTTCCTGGACTCTTCCGCCGTCTCCGCAAACGGCCGCTTCCGCATCGACGCCAAGAGCCCCGAGAACGCCGGTCCCAGCCCGATGGCGTTCGCAAGCAGATTCGTCTACACGCTCACCGACACCATCACGGGCAAGACGATCTGGCAGCGAAAGCAGCCGATGACGCGCGGAAAGGGGAGTCCCACCGCCGAGCCCGACGAGCCGTCGCCGGTTCAAGTCTTCGTGCATGACACCGGGCTGGTCGTCGCGCGCACGGCGTGGGACTCGGTGATCATCCTGGACGCCGCCAACGGACGAAAGCGGGCCGAGGTCGACGTGCTGGGGAAGTTTCCCGCGGATGAATACGGAAAGTTCGTAACGGACTCGTCCGTGGGCCCAATCTGGTCTCATGAGTCCGATTGGTTCTTCGTGACGATCCCGGCGTCCGGTCAGCAGCCGTCTCGCATCTATTTCGTTGTGCGCCCGTATTGGAACCACCGCCTCGTCATCGACGCCTCGTCCGGTGAGCAGGTCGAGTTGGGCGACTACTGCGACGCCAGGCGTCCATCCGACCTCGCCGGCGCCACGGAGATGGTCCGCACGGTTCTGAAAGCGACCATCGAGGAGGAAACGCGGCGCACGCTGGCCACACTCGCCACAGCCCCGGTGCGAGTCAAGGACGTCAGCGACTACCACGCGTACTGGGAAGTGTTCACCGCCCTGCACACGGTCGGCTTCCTCGGGCTGACACACGCCGAGCCCGAGGTTCGGAAGCTCGATCAGACGCCGGCGTTCCATGACGACCTGCTTGAAGGCCTGCAACGAAGAGCCCGTGAGGCCCTCCGAGCCCTCGGCAAGACGCCGTCCACCGTGTACGCCGCGGGCCTCACCGTCGAAACCCGCACCGCCAACGCTCGGAGCATTTCGGTCGGCATGCCTGTGGGCCGCGTGATCGAACTCATCGGCCCTCCCGACGCAAAGTTGTACGATGGAATGCCGTGCTTTGACTATGACATCGATGCGCCGGAGCCCTATACGCTGCGTGTCTACGTCGACGAAAGAGGTCAGACGGTTCAGAAAACCAGAACGTTGACGCCCTTCGCGTTCCTCAACGACCCCGCACGCATGAAGGGCGACTGACCCGATGACCCACCGCATCCATAACCCCGGCCGCTGGCGCCGACGCCTGGGCATCGGCGTGTTCGCCATCGGGGCCGCGTTGTGCATCCTGTTCCTCTTGAGCACCCGGTGGTGGTTCGGCTATTGCTCCGACTCGTGGCTCGCGGACATGGGAGACGGGACGCTCTACACACAGGCGTCCGGTCCAAACGGCTGGAGTCAGCCTCTCGTGGGCTGGTGCATCGGCGACAACCGCTCATCCGGTTCTCCGTTGCCCTTCGAGCTCTCCTGGACCTGGTGGATATGGGCAACGCGTCAATCATTCTGGCAAGAGAGATCGGCGTACACCGTCTGGCCCATAGCTCCCTTGCTGATGCTCGTCGGAGCCTCGCTCGGGTGGCCCGGCGTGCTGGCCGCACGGCGCATCCGACGCGGCCTGTGCCCCGGTTGCGGCTATTCCCGCGCGGGGATCAGCGAAAACGCGCTCTGCCCGGAGTGCGGGCGGCCCGCGCCCTCCACGCGATGCGGATAGGCAAGGATGTTGCGCTTACGCGGCACGGAGATTGCCCGCGACCGTCCGCCCCCCGCGCACCTTTCGCAGAGAGCCCCGAGCGCAAGCTCGGGCGTCGGCCGCCGAGCCCGCGACGGCGATCAGCACCCCATGTGTCGCGCGTTCGCAACCGACCCATCTCGCGTCACCGCCGCGCCGGGGCGTCCAGAATCGTCCGCCCCCCGCGCACCGTTCGCCGCCCCTGAGCTTGCGCTCAGGGCTCCCTACTCTTGGCCACCATGCGAGCCATCGTCACCGGCCAGATCGGAATGGACAAGAAGCCCTACCTCGACGCCGTCCGCCAGATGGCGGGCCAGAACGGCGAGGCCGTCGACCTCTACAACATCGGCGACATGATGTACGCCGAGGGGCGCGACGTGCGCCCGGGGCGCATCCTCGACCTGCCCATCAGCCGGCTCAACTCGCTCCGGCGTGCCGCGTTCAAGGACGTCATCGCCCAGTCCGCCGGCAAGCCCAACATCATCGTCAACACGCACGCGACCTTCCGCTGGCGGCACGGCCTGTTCGCGGCCTTCGACTTCGACCAGGTCGCCGCCCTCCAGCCCGACGTGTTCATCTGCCTCGTCGACAACATCGAGGTTGTCCACAACCGCCTGCACCGCGACTTCGACGTCGACGCCACGCTCAAAGACTGCATGGTGTGGCGCGAGGAGGAGATCCTCGCCACCGAGCTGCTCAGCCAGGCCGCGCAGGGGAGCAAGTTCTACATCGTCAGCCGCGGGCGCCACCAGCCGACCACGCGCACGCTCTTCCGACTGATCTGCCGGCCGCAGATGCGCAAGGTGTACCCCAGTTTCCCGATGAGCCACGTCGTGGACATGCCCGACATCCTCGCCGAGATCGACGGCTTCCGGGCCGCGCTGGCGGAGCACTTCATCACGTTCGACCCCGGCGACGTGGACGAGAAACTGCTGCTCGACCGGGCCGTGGCGCGGGCGAAGGACGGCAACATCAACGAATGGCTGGAGGTCGCGCCGCACACCTTCGGCGGCAGCCGCGCGGGCGCCGACAAGCCCCTGCGCGTCCGCGTCCGCGAGGTGCTCGACATCGCCGGCGATATCGACGGCCAGATCTACATGCGCGACTTCAAGCTCATCGACCAGAGCGACATGATCGTGAGCCTGGTGCCCGAGATCCCCGGCGCGGGCGGCAAGGACATCCCGGGCCTCTCATCCGGCGTCGAGCGCGAGTTGCAGCACGCCTGGGAGCACACCAAGGAGGTCTACGTGGTGTGGAAACCCAAGAAAAACCCCTCGCCCTTCATCACCGAGACCGCGACCAAGATCTTCGCGAGCGTGCCGGAAGCCCTGAGTTACTTCGAGCAAAGGGGCATGTTCGGCGAGAAGAACCTGTTCGGGCACTGACGCGCGGGATGGCCTCACGCGACGCGAGGTCGCCCCGAACAACTATGAGCAACCCGTGAAGTACGCGGCCAGATAATCGAAGATATCCTGCACGCTCACCGACCCGTCATGGTTGACGTCGGCCGCGGGCTGGTTGCCGAAGTACGCGCCCAGGAAGTCGAAGATGTCCTGAACGCTCACCGACCCATCACCGTTGAAGTCCGCGGGGCACGCCTCGTGCGCGACGGCGGTGGTCTCGATCAGCACGTCCCGCTGCGTGCAGCCCACGACGCCCGTGGTCGCGCCGATCGACATCGCCGGGAACGCGTGCGAGCCGCCGCCGCCGAACACCACGACGTAGCCGCTGTCGAACTCGTGCGTCGTCGGTACGTTCGGCGGGTCCACCACCTGTTGCAGCGAGAGTTGCAGGCGGTGCGTGAGCGCGAAGTCGCCGCCGTACTGGTACGTGCCCGTCCCGGTGAAGCTCGCCGCCGGGAGCGTGTCGGGCGTCGCAGTCAGGTGCACGTCCGTCACGTCGTAGTACACCGTCCACTGATCGACGTGGTTGAGCCGCATCGTGAACGTGCCCGTGAGCGGGCCCGTGTGCGGCGGGCTGACGCAGTTGCACGGGCCCAGGCAGTCCTGGATCGTGAACGTGCTCGTCGCCTCCAGCGTCTCGTCCACCACCGCGGGCGGATCGCCCGCGAAACTCGCCGACGCGAAAAGGCCCACGGCCAACGCCGCAGCCGCCGACGTGATGCCAGCGGACGACCGGATTCCGGAGCGATTCATAGAAAACCTCCATCGTGCCCGCGTCCACGCGAGCCACAGATGGGCACGTACCTCATTATGCCCTACTCGGGCCGACAGAGCCACCGCGATCGTGCCCGGTGCGCGAAGGAGGGTGAATCTCGGTCCGTTTGGTGTGCGTCATCGCCCCGTTCGGGTAGGGCCGACGCCCGCAACCACGCCTGCGACGATAGACTCTCCGGGGATGTCCCCGTCCCACGACAAGGTCCTCAGCCGTCGGCACGTGGTGTTGGTGCTGCTCCGCATCGCGTCCGCGGCGATGGTCATCTACGCATCCGTACGGAACTTCGGTTACGCCGTGATGTCTGTTTGGGGGTTGATCTACGGCAATCCGTTTCAGTTGCCGTCTTACGATATCGTGGAGTCGATCGCGATCTTCGGCGTCCCCGGGGTCGTGCTCGCGGTCGTTTCTCACCGCCTCGCCCGCTGGCTCGTCCCGTCCGGCGTCCGCGGCGACGAGTGCCCGAACTGCGGTTACTCCCTCAAACACCTCAAGAGCCCGATCTGCCCGGAGTGCGGTGCCGACGTGCGCGGCGTGACCCGGACAGGGGGCGTGTAGCCCCGGCTTGAGCAGTTCGTCAGCCGTGAGCAGGCGAATAGGAGAGAGGCGGAGCGGGCGTACAAGGGGGAGTCGCGGTCCCGAAACCCACCACCGCACTTGCCCAACAACCCTGGGGCTCACCAGTTTCGCGGAGGCAACCCGACCCGTGTCCGACGAGTTCCAGCCATTCCCCGCCAGCGTCGAGACGCCCCGCGCCGTGGACGCGGCCTCTACGCCCAGCGAGCGCACCTACGCCACGCTCATGCACCTCATGCTCGTGATCGCGACCTTCACCGCCGTGCCGCTGATCCTCGGCCCGCTCATCCTCTGGCTCATCAAGAAGGACGAGAGCCCCTTCCTCAACGACCACGGCAAGGAGGCGCTGAACTTCAACATCAGCATCTTCCTCTACATGCTCGCCGCGGCCGTCTCGTTCCTCTGCGGCATCGGCGTCGTCCTGCTGCCGGTGGTCTGGGTCTTCGGCCTGGTGTGCTCGGTGCTCGCGGCCATGAGCGCCAATCGCGGCGAGTTCTACCGCTACCCGGCGTGCATCCGAATCATCGCGTGATCCGATATCGGATTGCGGATGGCGGATAGCGGATGGAAGGGCGATCGTGGGCTTACCGTTACTTGGTGCGCTTGGCTGTTCGGATGCTCGCGACGACGATCGCGGTGATCTCGCCGCACTCTTGGATGAGCGCCGCCATGCGCGTAGGTGCGACATGCCCGGACGCCGCGAGCAGCTCCAACCAATAGGCGGTCTCGTCGGCTTCCTCTTCGACGATCCCGAGCTTGCTGATGAACTCGGCCTTGGACCGTCCTCGCTGCGCCGATCGGTAGTTCGCGCCCACCGACGTGGCCGATCGAAGCACCTGTTTCCCTAGCACCTCCGCAGATCGCGTTCGAGGCAGAGCATCCACCATCCGCACGACCCGGAGCGCAAAGGCCTTGGTCCGCTCGCACATCTGCCCCTTGTCCATGCGCCGAGCCTACCACCTTCCTGAGCCACCAACCACCCCCGCCCATCCCCCACCCGCTATCCCCCATCCCCCATCCCCCATCCGCCATCCGCCATCCGCCATCCGCTATCCCCTATCCCCTATCCCCTATCCGATATACTCCCCCGTGCCCCTCCTCCAGGCCGCCAACCTCCGCAAGACCTACGCCGGCCGCACGGTCGTCAACGGGGTCTCGTTCCACGTCGACGCGGCCGAGATCGTCGGCCTGCTCGGACGCAACGGCGCGGGCAAGACCACCAGCTTCCGCATGAGCATCGGGATGATCGACCCCGACCTCGCCGGCCCCGGCGGCGAGCCGTGCACGGTCATCTTCGACGGCAAGGACGTCACCAGCCTGCCGATGTACCGTCGGGCCCGACTCGGCATGGGCTACCTCAGCCAGGAGCCCAGCGTCTTCCAGCGCATGACCTGCGAGCAGAACCTGCTCGCGATCCTCGAAACGCTCCCGCTCTCACGCCACGAGCGGCACGCCCGCGCCGCCGAGCTGCTCGAGCAGTTCCACCTTACACACAAGGCCGGCCACCAGGCCCGCACCTGCTCCGGCGGCGAGCGGCGCAAACTGGAAATCGCCCGCGCCCTGGTCACCGACCCCAAGCTCATCCTCCTCGACGAACCGTTCAGCGGCGTCGATCCGATCGCCGTTGAGGATCTGCAGCGAGAGATCCGCCGCCTCGCCGAGCGCGGCATCGCCTGCCTCCTCACCGACCACAACGTCCAGCAGACCCTGCGCGTGTGCGACCGGGCCTACATCATCGACGAGGGCCGCAAGTTCGCCGAGGGCACGCCCCGCGACCTCATCAACGACGAGATGGTCAAGCGCGTCTACCTCGGCTCGCTCTTCCGCGGCGACGAGTTCGACGACCACCCCTCCACCCCCGGCGCACGCAACGGCGCCCACAAGCCGGCCGCGGCCACCCACGCGCGGTAGCCAAACTCCCCCTCCCAGAGGGAGGGGGCCGGGGGGAGGGCGGACGACAACCATCAGCTCCACGATGTTTCGCGGCACCCAGGCTGCCTCGCCTTTGCATTGACGCGCGCCCCACCCAACCCCATCCCCCCGCGCTGATATTCTTTGATCCATGCCCCGCCCGTCCCGCCCCCTCCTCACCCTCGCCATCCTCACCGCCGCGGCCGCCCTGCCCGGATGTTTGCAACGAACGCTGACCATCACCTCCACGCCCCCCGGCGCGCTGGTCTGGGTCAACGACGTCGAGGTCGGCGTGACGCCGCTCGACATCGACTTCACGTTCTACGGCGGCTACGACGTGCAACTCCGGCGCGAGGGTTACGAGCCCGTCTTCGAGCACAAAAAGATCAACGCCCCCCTCCGCGAAGCCCCCGTGATCGACCTCGCCGCCGAGGCCATCCCCGTCAAGTTCGACAACCACGTCGTCTGGCACTTCGACCTCACCCCCGCGGCCGAGCGCGTCGACCTGGCCGCCGCGGAGCGCGACGTGATCGCCCGGGCCAACGACTTGCGAGCCCAAATCCCGTCCGCAACCGAACCGAGCCCGACCCCTTCGACCGATCCGAAATCCGTGCCGAAATAGTGCCGCGACGGTTCGTTGGTGTCAGATATTTTTTCTTCAGGCTCGCGCATCACGCTTGAGGTCGTTTCGTACTCGATTCAGAGCCACGCCCGCGTCCACCGTGGGGGGCGGAACTTTGGTGGCGGGGCTCGGAACGGGAAGCGGAACATGCGATCGATCATCTCGGCCTTGTTGTGCATGATCCTGACGCCCCTTGCGGCCGCCGCGCCGCCAGCCCTTCTGGCCGACCTGAACACCACTCAGGAAGCACGTAGTTCCATCCCCAGCCGCGTAGGTTGGGTCGCCGGTTCGACCGTGCCGGACGACTTCGCGATCATCCGGAGCGCGAACTCGGGCACGCCGCTCTCGGCCTGGATCACCGATGGCACCGAAGGAAGCACGTTGGCGATCAGCGGGCTGCCTTCGTTCGTCCCACCGGCGCAGGTCTCACCGCTCTGGGGCGCGTGCACCGCCACCGGCATCTTGGCGTTGTATCTCAACCGTCCAGGCACGGGCTACGCCCTCTTCGGCGTCGATCCCGCGACCGGACAGGCCACGCGCCTTCTCGAGGGCGGCGGCCTCGTCGGCGTGGTCGTGGTGAACGAGCGGTTCCTATTCATCTATGACGACGGCGTGCATGGCCGCGAGCTCTGGACCAGCGCCGGCACGGTGGCCGGCACGTCGATCCTGCTCGACCTCTCGCCGGGCGCCGCGGCAAGCTCAATCAACATCCTCAACAGCAACGGTGCCCAGGCGTGGGTCTCCGTCAAGCCCGCGGGCTCGCCCGTGCGCAGCCTTTACATCACGGACGGCACCGCGGACGGTACGCACCCGATCGGCCCCGTCAGCCCCACCGACGGGGATGCGCTGACATATTTCTCGGCGCTCGTTACGGGCGGGCTGGTCTACCAGGCCCGCGACTCGGGTTCGAGCGACACCCGCCTCTACTTCGCGACCCCGACCGCGGGGCCGACAGCGGCCATCGCCTCGACATCCGGGCCGATCTCGCTCGGCACCACAGCCCCGGTCTCCACGGGCTCGCACGCGCTGTTTGTCGGCACGGACGCCGGCTCGACCCAGCACTTGTTCGTAACCGACGGCTTGACGGCGACCGCGACCTCCGAGTCGCTCCTGTTCTTCGGCCCCGATCTCGCAATCCTTCACGACGCCGCCGCGCCTTTCGGCTGGATCGCGTGTTTTCCGGGCGGTCCTTCCTCGAACTCGTCCGAGCCCTGCCGCAGCGACGGCACGCGCGCGGGCACCTACATGATTGCCGACTTGAACGCCGGCGACGGGCCTTCGGGTCCGTTCGGTTTCACCGCTGCGGGCAATCGGGCGTACTTCCGAACCGCGTCCTACATCAACGAGGGCGGCCCGTACAACGCGGCCACGCTCTCGACCGACGGAACCGCCACCTCCGACCTGGGCTCGCTGCCCGGTGCGCCCTCCGATGCGGTTCCCATCACCTCGGTTCTCGGGCAACCCCTTTTCGCGGCGAGCGACGCCCACGGACGGGAGCTCTGGCGGTTCGATCCGGAAGCAAGTGTTTTCAACTTCATAAGCGACCTGTGGCCGGGAGACGCCTCACCAAGCGGGCCCCTCATCGTGTCGGTGGCGAGCGGATCGGCCGTTCTCACCGCTGAGACAGCCGTGAACCCTCAACAAATCCTTGTCACCGACGGCACCCCGCCCGGAACACTCCCCGCTTTGGCCACGGGCGTGCCTCTCACCGCCTCGTTCCTCACCCGCCCGATGCCGCTGGGTTCATTCGGCGAGCAGTTCGCGATCTTTGCTCGCGCCGGCCCGACCGGCGAGGAGCCCTGGCTCATCAACCCGCACACGGGCGCGGCCGCCATCCTCCGCGACATCCGGACCGGCCCTCAAGGTTCGCAGCCGGGCGCTTCGTTTTTCAGCCCCACCGCCACTTTCGGCCCAAGCGCCGGCAGCTTCACGTTTGGAAATGTTTCAAGCGCCGCCACCGGCGAGCGCACGGTCTTTACGGCTGCGCCGGCGATGCCCGCGGCCGGAGCGACCTACGCCGTCTGGTCCACCGACGGCACCGCGCCCAACACCGTCGAACTGACCCGACACCGGTCGGAGGCCGGACCACCCAAACTTGTGTTCAACTACACAACCCTCGGCACGAGCGCCTACTTCTTCGCTCCCCCGCTGGCGTCCGAATCCCCCCCGTTAGACAACGACCTGTGGATGACCGACGGCACCGCCGCGGGCACGCGGCGCGTGGTCTCGCTCCGATCCATCGGCATCTTTTCGGGTTCGGCCACCCAGCTCGCGGCTTGGAATGGCCGGCTCTACTTCACGGCCAGCGTGTCGGGCGTGGCCCGCCTCTTTTCTTCCAACGGCACAACGGCCGGAACGTCCCTCGCCGCCATCGGCCCCGAGGCCGGTGCGCTCCCCATCGGGTCCATCTTCCCGACCGGCGTCGGGCTGATCTTCACCGCAGGCACGGCCAGCGGCGGCATGACTCTTTGGGCCACCGACAACACGCCCACGGGCACGCGCCGGCTCACGCCCAGCGGTCCCGAGAGCCAATACGCCGGCATCGGTGCGGTGTACGACGCCGGAACGCTCGCCTTCTTCACCATGTGGACCCGTCCCGAAGGCCGCGAGTTGTGGGCCACCGACGGCACCGCCGCGGGGACGCGACTGGTGAGCGACCTCAACCCCGGCCCGGAGTCCTCGGACCCGAACATCCTGAGCGTCCTCAGCGACCATCGACTGATCTTCGCGGCCTACACGCCCGATCGCGGCATCGAGCTCTGGCAGTCCGACGGCACAGCATTCGGCACGCGCCTCATCGCCGATCTCGTCCCGGGCCCCGGGTCCAGCATCCCGACCAACGCCGCCCTGCTCGGCCCCAACCTCATCTTCACCGCCGACGACGGTTCGAGCGTCGGGCAAGAACTCTGGACGGTGCCGCTGACCCCGCCCTGCCGCTGCGACGTCAACAACAGCGGTGCCACAAGCGTGCAGGACATCTTCGACTTCCTCTCGCTCTACTTCTCAGGCCGCGGCGACTTCAACGCCGACGGCGCCACCGGCGTGCAGGACATCTTCGATTTCCTGAGCTGCTGGTTCGTTGGCTGCACTTGACAACAAGACCCCGCACCCCACACTCCGCCCGCGATCCACGATCCACGATCCACGATCCACGATCCGCGATCCGCGATCCGCGATCCGCGATCCTCCCACCGATCGCTTGCGCGATCGGCTCCTACACATCCGATATCCACTATCCGCTATCCGCTATCGCGCCGGCACCCCCTTCACCACCGCCCCCACGCCAACGTCACGCACCACCACCGCCCCGCAACCCACGACCGCCCCGCGCCCGATCGTTCGCGAGAGCATCACCCGCGACCCGATGCCCACGAGTGCATCCGCCTCGACCCGCGCCCGCCCGCCCAGGATCGCGCCGGGCGCGACGTGTACGTTCTCGCCCACCACGCACTCGTGCTCGACGATCGCCCCCGTGTTCACAATCGAGTGATCGCCGATCGTCGCCCGCGTGTGCACCACCGCCCGCGGCCCGACAAACACCCCCGCGCCGATCCGGGCCGACGGTGAGACGAACGCCTCAGGGTGGATGAGCGTCGCCGGCATCAGCCCGGCCAGGTGTCCGATGAGCCGCCGGCGGACTCCCGCGTCGCCCACGGCGACGATCGCGGCCAGGCACCCCGCCGCCCCGCTCAGTCCCCCGTCCGAGCCTCCACCCCCCTGTTCTTGGGCGATCGACGCCAGCCGCTTCAGACCGCCGAGGCGCTGGGCGAACGGCTGAACGCCGGGCGAAGCGAGGACTGGCCGCTCCGAGTCGTCCAGGAACCCCGCCACCGTCCAGCCCAGCAAGGCGGCCGCTTCAGTGACCACGAGGGCGTGCCCTCCCCCTCCGAGGATCAGCAGCGGCAGATTTGGGGTTTCCTCCGGCGGATGAGGTCGCATGGGGCATCCAGTCTAACGGCCCGGCGCAGGGCGCGACCGGACCGTGTGGCGACTGGCTGGGCGGGCCGTCCTGCGTGGTTGGATGCGTGGAGCGAACAGGCGTCTGGGGTGGGGAGGTGGGGGTAGGCGGTGGGAGATAGGGGATCAGGGGGATCGCAATCGACAGGCCGAGTTGACGAAACCCCCCGAGTCCGCGACACTTGCCCTCCCCCGCTGGATGGAGCCGGCAAGGTTTTTTGGGGGCCGGGCTTTGCGAGAGACGCATTTTGGGTCACCCACCGCCGCGGAGCTGTCCGTAAGGAGCCGGGGCCGAGCGGCGGCGAGTGAGGCCGACTGGCGAGAGCGCCGGAATCGGATGCGGATGTTGGGGGGGAGGCGAGGGTTGGAGGGGGCGGGGGGGAGAGGGGGGGAGGGGGTGTGATCGCGCGCCGCATCCGGCGTCGGGCGGTTGTCGTACCGGGTTCTTGTCGCCGTCGCGACCGGATCGCGTCGGCTTGGTTCAGTCTGGAGCATCCATGGCGGCTCGTACATCCACCGGTCTGGGCGTCGGCATCGCGGTGACCATCCTGGGCATCGCGACCCTCGGCCTGTTCGTCACCACCATCATCATGTGGTCTCAGGCCAACGCGCAGCGCAAGCGTGCCGACGAGCAGGAGCAGCGCACCGCGGAGTTCATCCGCGAGGACGAACGCGGCCAGGACCGCGTCGTCAAGCTCAAGGCCGACGCCAAGGCCGCGCACAAGAGCCTCGTCGGCTACCTGATCGACGTACAGGGCGACATCATGCAGCGCGTGACCGGCGCCAAGACCGACACGCTCGCCGACTTCAAGTCCAACAGCAAGTTCGGCCCCGACGCCGAGACGCAGACGGTGCTGGGCATGTACAAAGCCGCGAAGAACGAGATCGACGCCCTCAAGGGCCAGCTCTCCCAGGCCCAGGCCGACGCCGAGCGCGCCCGCCAGGACCAGGTCAACGAGGCGGCCCGCGTCAAGACCATCGACGACAGCATGAAGGCCACGCTCGCCGCCAACGCGGGCGAGCTCGGCAAGTACAAGGACGAGGTCGACCAGCTCCGCGAGTCGATCGACGGCTACAAGAAGAAGTCCGACGAGCGGGTTCAGAAGATCTCCGACGACGCCGCGGCCAAGGAAGCCTCGCTCCAGTCCGACATCGAGCGCATGCAGCGCGAGGCGGTCCTCGACAAGGGCCTGATCCAGCGCCTTCAGGGCGAGCTCAAGGGCAAGCGTTATGAAGGCAAGGGCGAGTACGCGCTGGTCGACGCCCAGGTCATCGGCCTCAACACCGTTGACAACGCCGCGATCATCAACATCGGGCGCAACGACAAGCTGCGGGTCGGCATGACCTTCGCGGTCTACTCCGACGCGGCCGCGATCCGCCCGGACGACAAGACCGGCGTGTATCCGCCCGGCAAGGCCTCGGTCGAGGTGGTGAACATGGACGACGCCTCAGCGACCGTCCGCATCATCAGCGAGAAGAAGGGCAACCCGATCGTCAAGGGCGACGTGCTCGCGAACGCGATCTACGACCCCCACAAGGTGTACAAGTTCGTGATCTTCGGCAACTTCGACGCAAACCGCGACGGGCGCGCCACCATGCAGGAAGCCGACGACTGGCGGGCCACGATCACCGGATGGGGCGGCAAGGTGCTCGACGGCCTGTCCGGCGACGTGGATTATCTGATCCTCGGCGAGCGCCCCCCGATCCCGCCCGAGCCCTCCGCCACCGCGCCCGTCGAGGTCGTCGAGGAATGGATCCGCGTCAAGCAGGCCTCGCAGCATTACGACGAGTTGTTCAAGAAGGCCACCGAGACCTCGATCCCCGTCCTCAACGAGAACCGTCTGCGCACGCTCATCGGCGAGAACTACTGATCTGACCCCGCGCCGGCCGTTTCTGCACTTCCCCCCGCACCGCTCACAACCGTCGAGCCTCCCGGGCCGTACCGGCTCGGGGGGCTCGCGTGCGTTTGGTGAATGAAACACTCAATCGGCAACGTTCGAGCGAGAGTCCGAGAACCCGGAAAAGACCGTCCCTGCCGGGGGCCGGGTTCAGCCCCGTTCGCATAAAGGTCGATCTCACGGGCACGGTGCACCGTGCTCGCGCCGGAGGGTTCGACGCTTTCAGCCCCGCAAGAGGAGGCGCTCAGATGTTCATCCGTGTCCGCAACGCTCTGCGCCCGCTCGCGATCGCCGCCGCCGGGATGATGTGCCTGGCCGTCAACGCCGACGCCGCGGCCGGGCCGAAGGTCGGCCGATCAGGAAAGGTCCAGCAGGACGTGATCCTGACCTGGGGCGGGCAGCCGTGCAACGGCAAGGTGAACGTCGAGATCTCGATGTTCGACGCGCCGTTCGGCGGCGATCAGATCGGCAAGAGCATCCAGATCGAGGGCGTCGAGTGCAAGGACGGGCTTGCGTCGCTCGAGATGAACTTCGGCCCCAACTGCTTCGACGGCCACCGTCGGTACCTCGACATCGTCGTGAGCGGCGGGTTCTACCGCTTCCCCACGCGAATGCTCCAGCGTCAGGAGATCAAGGTCGCGGGCATGGCGCAGTACGCCGTTGTCGCCGAGCGAGCCCTGAACCAGGTCGCCGGTCCTCAGGGGCCCGAAGGCCCCGTCGGCCCGCAGGGCGAGCAGGGACCCGCCGGGCCCGCCGGCCCCCCCGGCCCCGACGGTCCACCCGGCCCCGCGGGCGGCCCGGTCGGTCCGCAGGGGCCCACCGGCCCGATGGGCCCGCAAGGTGATGAAGGTCCCGCAGGTCCCGCGGGTCCGGCCGGCCCCGCCGGCGCCGGCCTCTCGGCGATCAAGGTCGCGACCCTGCGCACCGGCATCCTTAACGGCGGCCCGGCGTTCCGCTACACCTTCGCCGCGGGTAGCTCGCCGATCGATCCCGCGTTCGACGGCCAGGACCTTTACGTCCCGCTGCTCATCCCCGGTCGCGTCGCGGTGATCCGCGCTCGCACGGGCCGGCTCGTGCGGACCGTCATGCTCGACGCCTCGCTCCCCTTCCCCTCCAGCGCGGCCTACGACGGCACCAAGGTCTGGGTCACCACCGCCCAGGGCGTCGCCATCATCGACACCGAGGACGGTTCGTTTGTCACCTACGACTTCGGCGTCCAGAACCGCGGCATCACGATCTGCAACGGCTACGCGTACATCTGCAGTCCGGCCATCGGCCAGGTGTTCGCCCTGCCCATCAACACGACCACCGGCGTGGCCGCCCAGGCCTGGGTCATCCCCAGTTGCAACGGCATCGCCAGCGACGGCACGGGCGTGTTCATCAGCAGCACCTCCACGGGGACGGTCTACAGGCTCACGGGGACGAACGCCGTCGCCGCGCCCGTGCGCGTGACCGGCGGCCAGCCGCGGCGGATCGTCGTCGCGGGCGACAACGCCTACGTCGCCGACGGCGCCGCCAACAAGGTCTACTCCTTCGCCACCGACGGCACGGGCACGATCACCACCCACACCGCCGGGCTCGCCGCCTCCACTTCGATGGTCTTCGACGGCGAGCACCTGGTCGTCTGCACGCAACTCGGCGCCGTGACCGCCTACGCGCTCCCCGGCTTCACCGTCGCGGCCACGGCGCAGCTCGATTCCGGCACCGACTCGCTCGTGTACGACGGGCGGAATGTCTGGGTGCTCAACAGTTTCAGCAACTGGATGGAGAAGAGGTAAGCCCGCACGCGGGCCACGCGTCAGCGCGTCGGCTTGCGTTTCGTGTTTGACTCAGCGTCCGGCACGGGCGGCGTTGGCGACGCCGGTGCCCCCGCCGCGACAAACTCCTTCCACAGGTCGTCCACGCTCTTGCCGAGCAGGTCGTTGAATACCGACTCGTCCGCGCCGCCGGCGCGCAGGCGGGCGTTGAGCCTGTTGACGATCCCCGCGTCCTTGTTCGCCACCAGCCAGCCCAGGAACGCCGCCGTCACGCGGTAGCCGTCGCGGTATGACGACTTCTCGGGGTCGATCTTCCGCTGTCGGACACCCGGCTCGTACTTCCAGAACCGGATGTAGTCGGCGATGCCCTCGGTGAGCCAACCGAGCTTGGCCTTCTGCCCCGGGTACGCCTGAACAACGTGCGTCAGTTCGTGCACCATCATGCCCAGGTCGTCCGGGTGAGCGCGGACGTACTCGGCGTTGACGCTGATCGTGCCGCCGCCGGTCGCCGCGGGCACGCGCATGGTCGGGTGCAGGACGATCTCGACCGAGCCGCGGGGCTTGAAGCCGTCGCCCGCAAGTTCCGCGGCGATCTTCGGGTACCACGCCTCGCATACGGCCTTGGCCCGCTCACCCCACGCCCGCAGGTCCGGCGCGCCCGAGGAATCCACGGTGATTGAAACAGCCTCGACCGGCGCGGCTTCGACCGGCGGTTTCCGATCAATCGCCGATCCGCCGGGCTCCGCTGTCGAAATCGCGGATACAAGGGCCATACACGCCCACGCGACCGGGGTTCGTGTTTTCATGGCCCGAGCGTATCGCGCTCGACGCGGAAACTCTTGCGGCACCACGACCAACCGTGTTCGTATCCACCTTGCAGGGGGTGTGGCGGATCGGAGGAGCGGTCGGCCGACCTACACAAGACCCTTGCGGCACGGGATCGTGATCTGGTAATCTCAGCCAGCGCCGCGTGCGCACCCGCGCGGATGCGGAGACAGGAGTTTGACACGTGCCCCCGAAGTGCTTTGAGCGTCGATGGCCGATGGTGTCCGCAACGTTGGCCGCGATCGCGGGCGGGACCGCCCACGCCGATCAGATCGGCACGGAGTGGCACGAGCAACCTTGGTTCGCGGACGCGGGCGAGCTGGTGAGCACCGCCCAGACCACGCTCGGCCAAGGTGGAATGACCGCCATCCGGGGCGTGGTCAGCAACGCCGACGCCGACGTGTACCGCATTTTCATCCGGGATTTCAGCCTCTTCAGCGCCACCACCGTCGGCACGGGCACCACGGCGGACACGCAGCTCTTTTTGTTTACCAACGCCGGCATGGGCATCGCCTGCAACGACGACGCGCCCGGTTCGCCCCCCCAGAGCACGCTCCCGCTCGGCAGTTCGTTGTATTCAGGATACGGGCCGGGTGAGTACCTGCTGGCCATTTCCCGTTTCAATTTCGACCCGTCCAGTTCGGGCGGAGCGATCTTCCCCGATGCTCCAACCACGAGCGTCTTCGGGCCGACCGGACCGGGGGGAGCATTCTCGCTCTCCGGATGGTCGGGCGGCGTTTCCGGGGGAGTCAACTCGTCCTATTCGATCGCGCTCACCGGCGTCGAGTTCATCCCGCTCCCGCCCGCGGCCCTCGCCGGTGCGGGCGGCCTGGCTCTGGCGATGGGCCTGGCGGGCGCTCGTCGCCGCCGCCTGCAATAGTCACCGGACATGCTCCTCCTCTTCACCGTCGACGGGAGTATCTCCGCGCGGCCGTCGTTTTGTTCATCGGGGCGGGCATTGACCGATGGATACGGCGTTGGTCGTCGATCTCCCGTCGGTGTCGCCACGCCGATATTGAGTTGATCAAACTTGACCACGTCGGGGGGCTTTGGTAGTCTGCCGATTCGCGCCGTGATCGCGCGTCCG
Organism: uncultured Phycisphaeraceae bacterium; assembly: GCA_964630785.1. Taxonomy (GTDB): domain Bacteria; phylum Planctomycetota; class Phycisphaerae; order Phycisphaerales; family UBA1924; genus JADLCX01. Next base: position 59,743 of record CAZVZG010000010.1, read on the forward strand.
CGAACGTGCGCTTGAAGCCATGGAGGTTCGCAAGTGTCCACCCAGCGTTACATCCGTAGTTCCCTGACCGTCGCGGCCCTGCTCGCCGCGATCGCGGGCGGGCCCGCAAGCGCCCTCGCCGACCAGAGCGGCTCCGAGTGGCTTGAGCAGCCCAGCTTCGCCGACGCGGGCGAGACCCCCGGCGCGGCTCAGACCGCTCTCGGCTCAGGCCCGATGACCTTCATCCGCGGCCAGGTTTCCCTCACCGACGCCGACGTGTACCGGGTCTTCATCCCCGATTTCAGCCTCTTCAGCGCCACCACCAGCGGCAACGGCACGACCGCCGACACGCAGCTCTTCCTGTTCACCGATGCCGGCATCGGCATCGCTTGCAACGACGACACGGCCAGCGGCAACCCCCGCAGCACGCTCCCGCTTGGCAGCGCGCTCTACGCCGGCTACGGACCGGGCAACTACCTGATCGCCATCACCCGCTTCAACCACGATCCGGTCAGCGCGGGCGGCCCGATCTTCACCGACACGCCGGTCACCGGCGTTTATGGGCCGGCCGGTCCGGGCGGCTCGGGCGCGCTCATCGGCTGGGCCGGAGGATCCGGCGTCGGCAACTCCTCCTACGCCATCACGCTCACGGGCGTGGAGTTCGTGCCCGCCACGCCACCCGACACCGCGCCCACCGCCGTAGCCGGGCCCGATCAATCGATCCACGCCAGCGGCACGGTCTCGCTCGACGGCAGCGCGTCTTTCGACGACAACACCGCCTCCGCATCGCTCATCTACTCATGGTCGTTCGTCTCCGTGCCCAGCGGAAGCGCCGCCGTGCTGGCGACCCCCAACGCCGCGCAGACCACCTTCGTCGCCGACTACGCAGGCTCGTACGTCGTCCAACTCGTCGTTGAGGACTCCCTGGGTCAGCTCAGCCCGCCCAGCCTGGTCACCGTCTCTTCGACCAACCTCGCCCCCACGGCCAACGCCGGCTCGAACCAGTCCGTCATCGTCGGCGATTCGGTCACGCTCGACGGCACGGCCAGCACCGATCCGGAGAACGACCCGCTGACCTACCAGTGGACCCTCTCGTCGGTTCCCGCGGGAAGCGTCGCGGCCTTGACCGGCGACACCACCAGCAACCCACAGTTCATCCCCGATCTGCCCGGCTCGTACATCGTCGATCTGATCGTCGACGACGGGCTCGGCCCCTCGCTCTCGGATTCGGTGGAGATCGTCGCCGTCACCGGGGCGGAGTTCGCCGAGAACGCCATCATGTCCGCCCAGGCCGCGATCGCCGCGCTCCCGCCGAGTTCGGTCACCAATCGCGGCAACCAGCGGGTGATGTCCATCTTCCTCACCCAGGCGATCAACGCGATCCAGCACGGCCACTACGGGCTCGCGCGGCTCGCCGTGGAGGCCGTGGTCTCACGGACCGACGGCTGCCCCCTCCGCGGCTCGCCCGACGCGCACGGCTGGGGCCGCGACTGGATCACCACCTGTGACGACCAGACCGGCATTTATGACCAACTCCAGGCGGCGCTGAACGCCCTCCCGGCGTCGAGCTGCGGAAACTGAATCAACGCCCGGCGGACGGCGATCGCGCCGTCCGCCGCCGGCTCGCGGCATGGCCGGGCGAACCTCTACACTCCCGCCTTGTCCAAGCGCCGCCGTCGCCAACTCCCGACGTTCCTGCAGCTCCCGGTGTACTACGCGATCCGCGCGGCCGTAGGCACACTGCTTGTCGGCGACCTTGAAGCCAACCTCCGCACCGCCCGGGCCCTCGGGCGGGCTTACGCCAAGTTCGAGAAGCGACGTCTCAAGCGTGCGATGGACAACATCGCCGTCGCCTTCCCCGAGATGTCGGCCGACGAGCTCGAGGCCCACGCCGTCCAGTCGTACGAGCACCTGTTCATGCTCGGCATCGAGACGGCGTACACGCCGCGCCTGATGAACCACGACGGCTGGTCCGAGCGCGTCCGCGTGGGCGACCTCAACCAGGCGGTCGGCCTGCTCACCAGCGGGCGCCCGTGCGTCATGATCACCGGCCATTGCGGCAACTGGGAGCTGCTCGGCTACACGCTCGCGCTCATCGGCTTCCCCGTCCACGCGCTCTACCGCCCGCTCGACCTGGCCCCGCTGGATCGCTGGGTCCGCCGCACGCGCGAGCGCCGCGGCCTCACGCTCGTCGATAAGTTCGGCGCCGCCGAGACCGTCCCCCACATCATGCACGACGGCGGGCTGCTCGGCTTCATCGCCGACCAGAACGCCGGCGATCGCGGCCTGTTCGTCCCATTTTTCAACCGCCTCGCCTCCACCTACAAGACCATCGGCCTGCTGGCCATCCAGCACAGCGCCCCTGTCCTCTGCGGTCAGGCGCGACGGCTGGTGTGGTCGCGGGATCAGGCCAGGGAGTCCGACGCCGCGGGGCTCTCCGAATCGCGCAGCCTCGGCTTCGCCGACTGGGCCGGCGAGCCCTTCCGCTACCGCATCGACATCGGCGACATCATCATGCCCGAGGACTGGGCCGACCAGCCCGACCCGCTCTTCTACGTCACGGCCCGGTACCGCCGGGCCATCGAGGGCATGGTCCGCATTGCCCCCGAGCAGAACCTCTGGCTGCACCGCTATTGGAAGAGCCGCCCGCGCCACGAGCGCCTCGGACGCCCGATGCCCGAGAGCCTCAAAGACAAGATCCGCGCCCTGCCGTGGATCACCGACGAGGACATGGCCCGTATCGAGGACTGGAGCCGGCGCGACGCCGCCTCCATCGCGGCGGCGGCTTCGCCGGTGGAGGCGGCGGTCGCCTGAGAGCGCCCGATTGCAGGGCCGCGTCGCGCTCTACCCTTTCGGAGTTCGCACCGTGCCCACGCAAGGATCCAAACCATGCCCGGCCGACTCGACGGCGTCCGCATCCTGATTGTTGACGACGACCCTGACATCCTCGAATCCATCGACGCCGCGTTGCAGGCCGAGGACGCCGAGACGATGACCGTGGCCGACGGCAACGCCGCGGTGGCCGCGTGCCTGAGCGACGATCCGCCCGACGTGGTCGTGCTCGACATGATGCTGCCCAAGCGCTCGGGGTTTCTCGTGCTCGAAAAGATCAAGGGGCGCGAGGACTCGCCGCTGGTGGTCATGGTGACGGCCAACGAGGGCAAGCGCCACCAGGCCTACGCCGAAAGCCTCGGCGTGGACAGCTACCTCCTCAAGCCCGTGCCGCTCTCGCAACTCATCGACACGATCGACGATCTGCTGACCCAGGAGGAGGCGGAAGAGGACGCGATGGAGTAGCCACCGCCGCCCGGCCGTCGCGCTACGCTTGGGCCACTTTGGCCCGCCGACGCACGATCATTCTGCACCGCCCGGCCGACGGAGGCGGGATGGACCCGCTCGGTACGTTCAAGGAGGTCGTGGTCGCGGCCGGGAGGTTCAACGTCGGCGCGGACGGATCGGGAGCCGGGGGGTACGGCGAGGTCCCCGGCGTGGCGATCCTCCACGGCCCGGGGTTCACGCTGGAGGTCCCCGGCGACGGCAGCCCCCGCGAGGAGGTGACGCAGATCATGGCCAACGTCACCGACGAGGACTTCGCCTGGCCCGTGCTCAGCCGGATGTGCAAAGCCAACAGTTGGAAGATGATGGACCCCGACACCGGACGGACGTTCGGCTGACCTGAACCGCGGACCGACCATGCCCCAAGAGACCAAAGCCAAAGCCGAACTCGCTGCTCCCCCTGCCTCGTCCCTCCCCGGCTGGACCGTGGACCTGAACGACGAGCAACTGGCGTTCGACGCGCTCGAGAAGGCGTTCGACTACCGCGGCGACGTCACGCTCACGCTGCGCGACGCCCGCGTGGTCACGGGCTACCTGTTCGACCGCCGGCGCGGGCGCGGCCTGCGCGACTCGGCCGTGCGCCTGTTGCCCGCCGGCTCCGACGACAAGGTCACGATCGCGTATAGCGACATCCGGCGCGTGGCTTTCAGCGACCGCGACCCGGCCGCGGGCAAGAGTTTCGAGACCTGGGTGAAGAAGTACGTCGAGAAGCGGCTCGCGGGCGAGCGGGCCAGCATCGAGAGCGAATCGCTCGATTGATCCCGGCAATGCCGGCTCATCACCATGCCCACCTACGTCTACGAACTCCTCGACAAGCGCGGCCAGCCGACCGGCGAGACGTTCGAGCACGTCCAGCCGATGAAGGACGGCGCGCTGACCCGGCACCCGACCTCGGGCGCGCGCTGCCGCCGCGCCATCGTCGCGCCCGCGATCGCCTCCAACGCCTCGCCGATCAAGTCCAAGTCGATCCTGGGCAACAAGAACCTCGAGCGGCTGGGTTTCACCAAGTATGAGCGCAAGGGCAAGGGCTACATGGAGCGCACCGCCGGCAAGGAAGGCCCGCGCAGCATCTCGGCCGACGAATAGGACGGAACGCGGAGTGAGCAGAGAGCGCGGAGGACGCGGAGAAAGACGGACCTGCTCTTGAAAGCCTGGTCCACGCCGGATGATCGCGTTTGTGGTTTCAACCCGTCGACGCCAGATCAATAGTTCGATCGGGAGGTTGGCGCAGCTGGTGTGGAAACTGGGCCTTCGGAAGTCATCGACTGATGTCTATTATAGAGAGAAAACGCATTCGATGTCCGGATGGCGAAGCAGTCGAACTGCTTCGCACCGACAATGGTTGGGTATGCCCCGTTTGTGGGCGGGACGATCTGCGCGAAGAACCCTACGACTTGGAGGGTGTTCCGTCGCATGATTATTGTCCTACTTGTAAGACCTTCTTTGGTGAGGACGACGTGGCCGGGGGGTTGGAGACGCGACACGGCATGTGGAAGCGGTTGAGATTCAAGTATCTAGAATCTATCGGCTGGTCAGAGGATGCGTTGGAGAGGCTTACAAGCAATCTGCTTATTGCTCGCATGTGGCTTGACATCGATATCGAGGTGTATCAGCGACAACGGTCGCAAAGGCCGCAGGGCGAGGACCACTAAATGAGTTGCCTGTCGCCACGGCTCTGTAGACCGCAACCCGCCCTCAAATCCCTGAGCCAGCAGGCAACTGTCTCAATGCACTCAGAGTACGGAGAGTGACGGGCGAGACCCAGCGTCCACTCCGTGGGCTCCTTCTCTGCGTCCCTCCGCTCTCTCCCATTCCTCTGCGTTCCTTCTTCGAGCCGATCGCGAACACGGGCGCCGAGCGTCTCAGCCCATGCCGCCGGTTTCGCCCGCCAGGTGCTCAAAGCCCATGCAGTAGCCCGCCCGCCACACCGGGAACAGCGTCTCGCACCGGAAGCCGAGGAACTCCTCCGGGTTCCAGCCGATGTGGTCGAAGAAGTACCGCGTCAGCTCGGCGTGCCGCGGGTAGAGCTCGCTCGCGGCCGCCCGCGTGCCGCGTCCGAGCAGTTGCAGTTTGGGCTGCGCGGGCAGGCGCAGGGCCCAGCGCTGCTCCTCGCTGATGTCGAGGTTGGGCGTCCATAACAGCGCGTCCAATGAGGGGCGGAACTCGCGTTCCATGTCTACATGCAGGTAGACGTCGAGGATGAGTTTGGCCGACGGGCAACTGACCAGCGACCACACCGCGTCGAGCGAGGGCCTGCGCGTGTCCGGGTCGATAAAGGGGTGCCGGCCGCGAACGGCGGTCACCACGTCGAAAGTCGCTCCGCCCCCCCCTCCCCCTCCCCCTCCGCCCGACTGCGGATCGATGACCTGCTGCAGGCTCGCGCCGCGCCCCCGCGCCGTGACCATTGGAAGCGGGTCGGTGGTGAAGGGACGGAAGATCGCCTCGGGCGTGCGACCGCGGGCCGCCTCGCGGTTGAGCAGCGTGACGTGGCGCACCTCGTCATCGCCCTTGAGCGTGTCGCCCGAGCTGAGCACCATCGGCATGCCGCCGGGCGTCACCACGCTCCCGATCATGCCCTTGGCCAGGGCCCGCTCCAGAAACGCCGGGTCGTCCGGGGCGCGACGGAACGCGTAGATGCTCAGCGCCACGTCGCACCGGCGCCCCGTAACGCCCGCGGCCGACATGTACAGCGCCTCTCGGGCCGCCGGCGAACACACGCCCGCGCCGTCCGCCGAGGCGCTCTGGGCCGCCTCGCTCGCGCCGATGCGCTCGATGAGTTTGGAAAGGCTGCCACCCGTGACCGTGATGAGCCGCTCGAACGCCTCGACGGCGCTCTCGACGGCCTGGATGTCCGAATCGTCGATGCCCGCGTTGCGGGCGCCCTCGAGAAACTGCCTGAGCCCTTCCACCCCGGGCAGGCGGGTGATCAGCCACACGCTCGGCGTGGCGTCCTGCACGCCCTGCACCACGCGCTGGCAAGTCGCCCGCAGCACGTTCAGGTGGCGGGACATGCCGCTGGCGTGCCGCGCGTGCTCGGGCATGCGCGCGATCAGCCGCCGAAGCTCCCCGTGCAGGCGCGCGGCCACCCGTTCGGCCTCACTCCACTCGGTGGCCGAAAGCGCCCGAGCCTGGCGCGGAACCCTCAGGTCTGCTCCCGGACTGGACATCCCCCCCACGATACCCGACCGGGGCTCGGGATGCTCGACGCGGATGGGGAATCGGGTTCGGGTGGGCTTCATGGCCATATCTGATTGTCTGTCATGGAGTTGTGACGGTAACCGACGGACGGAACCGGCTGAAATCCCGGGGTACACGCAACCGGTTTCGCCGATTCCCAACAAATCCATTTGCACTGGGGCTTGCACTCAGTGCAGAACTGAGTATAGTATACCACAGTCCCGATGCCGATGCGAGCCCTTCGTGCCGGTATTCACGTGTGCAGAGGCGAGAACACAGTCCCCAACGAGGTTCACCCCATGACCAAGACCCATCGCTCCGTGGTTTCCGCCGCGATCTCGGCCGCAGTCTTTGCGGCCGCGGGCTCGGCGCTGGCCGTCGATTCGTACGTCGCCACCCCCGTCCCGCCCCTGCCCGGCGGGTTCACCACCCTCGCCCACGGCGTGAACGATTCCGGCGTGGTGGTCGGCCAGGCCGACAACATGAACGGCGAGCTCGCGGCCTTCGTCTTCCAAGGCGGCGTGACCACCGAGCTCCCGTTCCTGACCGGCGGCAGCGACGCTCAGGCCTGGAGCATCAACAACTCGAACGTGATCGTGGGCGAATGCCGCGACGCGAGCAGCACCTCCCGCCCGGTCAAGTGGGAACTGGTCAGCGGCACGTGGCAAGTCACCGACTTGGGCACGCTCGACGTGAACAACGGCGGCTTCGGCGTCGCGACGCGGATCAACAACGCGGGCCAGATCGTGGGCTACTCGACCAAGGTCAACCCCGGCGCGTACCACGCCACGCTGTGGTCGGGCGGCGACAAGACCGACCTGGGCACGCTCCATTTCGTCGGCAACTTCGCGTACTCGCAGGCCCTGGGCATCGGCGAGAACGGTGAGATTACCGGCTTCGCCTACGCCACTCTTCAAGGGCCCGAGCACGGGATGCTCGTGACCGGGCGCGGCGCACAGGACGTCACGCAGGCGGGGCAGTTCAGCCTGGCCCAGTGGCACAACGTCAACTCCAGCGGAATCCTCGGGGGCTACATCTCATCCAGTCAGACGAGCGGCGAGTTCCGGCCCGCGACCTACGACCGCACCAGCGGCGACAACAACGGTTTCACCATCGTGCCGCTCATCCCCGGACTGCAGGGCGGTTACGGATACGACATCGACGATACGGGACGACTCATCGGCGTGATGTTCTACCTCGATCCCGATCCCAGCCTGAGCATCTTCAAGGCGTTTGTCTCGCTCAACGGGACGACCAGCGACCTCAACGACCTGACCACCGGGCTCCCCGGCGTGATGACCGAGGCCGCCGACATCTCCGGCAACGGCCACATCGTCGGCACGGCCGACGGCGAGTTCGGATCGGTCGCCGTGCTGCTCACGCCGGGCGTGCCCTGCGAGGCCGACTTCAACCACGATCAGGACGTGTCCGTTCAGGACATCTTCGACTTCCTCGCCGCGTATTTCGGCGGCGAGGGCAGCGCCGACGTCAACCACGACCGCAGCGTGAGCGTGCAGGACATCTTCGACTACCTGGCGCTCTACTTCGCCGGCTGCGACTGACCGTCCATCGCAAGTTCTTCTCCCGGGGAGGGCCCGTCGGCGTTCGGCGGGCCTTGCCCGCTTCTCTCCCCTTCTCCCCCTCCCTCAACGTAGACCACACCGCTGGGAGGGGCAGCGCGAAGCACTCCACCCACCGCCTCCTCATCCTCCTTTTTGTACAACAGGGCGGTCGCGTCCACGCCGACGCGGCCGCCTTGTTGTTTGCTCACGGCTCGGTCGTCACCGGGTTCTGGTCGCCCGAAGGCGGCATGTCGATTGGCTCGGTCGGCGAGCCATCGGCCGTGGGCGCGGGCTGGAGCAGCGGCACGTCCTCGTACATGGCGGGCACGTAGTTCAGCGGCGGCACGGGCAGGGCGTTGAGCGCCCACACGCGGTGCGAGGTGACGTGCCAGGGCTCGAGGCCGCCGCGCAGGCGGACGGTGATCCCCTGCGTCGCGGGTTTGCCATCGGCGGCGGGGGGAATGCCGGGCACAGGCCGGATGAGCTCGACCTTGGCCTCGTCGCCGCTGACCCAGATGCGGGAGACGTAGTATGTCGGCAGATGCTCGTTGCCCGGTTCCATCGGCACCGCGCCAAAGCCGATGCGATCGACCACGCGCGTGTACACCAGGCGGTTGACGCCCACCGGCAGGTTCACGGCGAACCGCGAGCCCTCCGGCGGCACGCCCAGCGGCGGCGACCACTCCGCGGGCGCGACCGCCGGGTAGCGGGTGATCGCCCAGCGAACCGCCTCGGTCATGATCGGCGGGATCGGGTCGGAGTTCGGGTTGGTGAATCCACCCACGCCCTGCTCGGGCGGATAGACGTTGTAGCCGACGCACCCGACGGAACCGAGCAGCGTGGCCGCGATCGCGGCGGAGAGCAGAACGTGGGTGGGGCGGAATGGCGGGGTGGGCATCGTCGTTCCTGTGACTGGGTGGGGGCGGGGGGTCGGGTCGGCGTGCAGAGAGCGGGCCGCCGGTGAGCGTTGGTCGCGGATCAGATAGTATCGCCCGGGCTGGGTCCGGCCGCACGCGGGCGAGCCTGCCGCGCCCGAGTCCGGCCAACAGGAGACGGACCATGCGCTGGGCACTCGTGCTGGGCGGCTCGTTGGTGATGGGCGCGTGCGGGGTGCGGGCGAGCGGCCAGGTCACCACGGCCTCGCTCCTGCACGAGATGACCGATTTGTCGAGTCCGGCCCGGTGGCCGTCACCGTCGTACACCTGCCGGCAGTTCTCCAGTTACGACCGGGCGAGCAAGTCGCCGGAGGACGGTGAGACATGGTTTGCGAACGGCGACGCCGGGCATTTCTTGCGCGTCGAGACGATCGGGAAAGTCGAGGACGCCAAGAAGGCGTGGGTGCTGGCGGACATGGAGGGCCCGGGCGCGGTGGTGCGCATCTGGTCGGCCAACCCGCCCGACGGGGCGACGCTACGGGTGTACGTGGACGACGAAGCCGAGCGGGCCGACGGCCAACCGGTCGTCGAGGCACCGATGGGGGACCTTCTGGGCGGCAAGTGGAAGGTCGGCGCGCCGCTCTCGCACACAGCCTCGCGCGGGTGGAACCTGTACATGCCGATCCCTTACGCCCAGCGCTGCAAGATCACATGTGATGCGGGCGAGTTCTACTACCAGGTGAACTACCGCACGTACGAGCCGGGCACGGCCGTCGAGAACCTCGGGCGCGGCGGGTGGGAGGCGCTCAAGGGCGCCATCGAGCGCACCAACATGGCGCTCAGCACGCCGCCCGCCTTTCCTCCCGCCCCGCCGAACCCGGCGCTCTCGACCCTGCTCGGACCCGGAGGAGAGTGCCGCGTGGGCGACGGGCCCAGCGAAGAGGGGATTGGGAGTGGAGGGGCGGTCACGCTGCTCAGCGTGCGGATCGCGGCCGACGATCTGGAGGCCGCGCTGCGGTCCACCGTGGTGGTCGGAACTTTCGACGGCGAGCAGACGATCTGGTGCCCGGTCGGCGACTTCTTTGGTTCGGGCGTGGGGGCCAACGCCTTCCACGACCTCTATCGCGCGGCCGCGGCCGACGGGTCGTTCGTCTGCCGCTGGGTCATGCCGTACGAGCATTCTTTCGAGATCAAACTCAGAAACCTCGGCAATAAGCCGATCAGGGCGGACATGCGATTCGAGCACGACCGCTGGGCTTGGGACGAGCGCTCGATGCACTTCCACGCGACGTGGCGGGACGAGTACCCGATCCACACCCGCGCCGGGCACGGAACCGAGGACTGGAACTACGTGAGCATCGACGGCGGGCGCGGCGTGTACGTCGGCGACAACCTCGCCGTGATGAACCCCGTGGGCGACTGGTGGGGCGAGGGCGACGAGAAGGTCTACGTCGATGGCGAGGCGTTCCCGTCGCACTTCGGCACCGGCACGGAGGACTACTACGGCTATGCGTGGTGCTGCCCGCGTCCGTTCACCAACCCGTTCCACGCCCAGCCGCGATGCGACGGGTGGAACGGCGGCAAGCGTCCGAGCAACTGGGGCCACACGGCCGTGACCCGCGTGCGGGCGCTCGACGCGATCCCCTTCACACGATCGTTCCGCTTTGATATGGAGGTGTGGCACTGGGCGGCTTGCGACGTGGAGTACGCCGCGACGACGTACTTTTACGCCCGCCCGGGCGCCCATGTGAACCGCCAGCCCGACGAGGCGGGCGCGAGAGCCCCGATTCCGCAACCTCCGGCGCGTGTGCTCCCCATGACGATGCCCGGCGCGATCGAGTGCGAGTCTCTGCCCGTCGCGGCCAAGTCCGCCGGCGTCGAGGTCGGGCCGCAGGACATGGAGGGATTCGCCAAAGACACCTGGTCGGACGGCACGCAGTTGTGGGTGCGGGCGAGGAAGGTCGGAGACTTTGTGGAGATGGACATCCCCGTGCCGGAGTCGATGGCCCATGCGGAATCGGTCACCGTGACGCTCCACGCGACCAGGAGCTGGGACTACGGGATTGTGCAGTTCTCGCTCAACGGGACACCCGCGGGCGGGCCGATCGACCTCTTCAGCGGCGAGCACGGACGAGCGCTCCCGAGCGGGCCGATCGAGCTGGGCAGAGCGACCGCACGAGACGGCAGGGTCCGCCTGCGGGCCGAGGTGGTGGGCGGCAACGAAAAGGCGAGTCCGCCGCGGGCGTACTTCGGGTTGGATTGTGTGGTGCTGAGGGCGGAGTGAAAGAGCGCGCCGGGTGCCACGGCGAGACCGCCGCGCCGGGCGGTGTCGCCGTGGTGAACCGCCCACCTCATGCCGATACTCGATGATCCTTTCGTGTGTCTCCGCACGTTGTGCATGCGCGGAGCCGCGTGCACAACGTGACGCCCGGCGTTGGCGTGCAGCGCGGCGTTGGCTGGGTGATGGATTGAGCGTTGCGCCGCGTGAATAGTGGGCGATTCGGTGGCTCTGTGAGCGCGTGCCCCCTCCCCGCCACCCCCCTCCATACCACCTATGAGGTGGGTGTCATCCCCTAACCAGACGGCGTGCAGCGCCATCTTCGTGCTCAAAATAATTCTAGAATTTCTTGCGATTAGGGGGGGGGGGGGGGGCTTGCGTGGGCGTGCGTTCGGGCGTAGTCTCTGCTCATGACCGCTGTCGGGTCGAGCTTCCGCCGGGGTTTCACGCTCATCGAGGTGATCGTGGTGGTCGGCATCATCGCGGTGCTCGTCGGACTGTTGATGCCGGCGTACGAGGGCGGGATGTTCCAGGCGCGGATGAACGCTTCGGCCTCGCACCTTCGACAGATGGCGACGCTGATCAACCTGTATGCACAGGACACGAAGCAGGTGTTTCCCATCGGTGACGGAAACGCGCTGCGAAGCGTGCATGAGTGGGATAGACCGTTGGTAGCGCACGGCTTGTTACAGAGCTTGCAGGAGGCCGATCCGAAGGGGTATCGGGACGTAGGCTTCAACACATATGCCCTGACTGTTGGCGTGCAGGCGGATCCAAAGTATCTTGTGCGCGGCCATACTCTCCCCGGGGAAGAACTGGCCAGCCGCGCGGTCCGAACCGACGAAGTGCTCTACCCCAGCTCAAAGGGGCTGATCAACCAATACAAAGTCCCCTACGCGCCCGGCGGCCCCACGTTGTGGGCGGGTGGGCCTGCGGTACCTGCGCCGGTGATCTTTGTGGATGGGAGCGGCGAGATTGCGCCCTGGACTAAGTATCGGTGCGAACTGCGTCCCAGTGGCGATATCCTTATCGAAGATGGAGTTGGATGGCCGGTGTTTGTGGGGTGGGGAGGATACAAATCACGGGACAAGAAATGAGTCCCCACTAACGGAGAAGCAGACGATGCGATTGACGAATATCGCGGCCAAGTGGATCTGTGTCGGGATCGCCACGGGGTCTCTGGCGATCATGGCCGGTGCGGGAAAGTGCTGTCAGTACTTTTATTCTCTCACGGACAGTCCCGATGCCTTCGGTGACCCGGCGACATGCCAGGCGGGGAAGACGGTGTGCCAGTGTGAGAAGGAAGCTGTGAGCGTCCCGGCAAACGAGCAGGGGTGGACGAACAACGGGTATCGTTTGGCCGAGTGCTACTGTTACCTGAGTTCGGACCCTTTGGATTATCTCCACACGGACTGTGGGAGCGACCCGGGAGTGGGCTGGACACCGTTGTGGCCGCCACTGAACCCCAACTCAAGCCCTCCCATCTGTTGTTGGGTGAATACCTTTCATAAGCCGTTGGTGAGGGTGACGCAGGGATTCCAGATTGATGACTGCGGTACTCCGACATGTAAGGTCCACTAACGCGGCGTGGAGTATATGGTGACTGCTCGAAAGTACTTGCTCTGGATGGTGGTCGTCGTGCTGTGCCCCGGTGCGTTGTTGTCGATCGCGATGGCAGAGCCACCCGCCCCCGACGAAGTCCGGTCGCTCGTCGCGACCCTGCAGGCTGCGGACGGATCGGAGCCGACATTCGTGGCTGAATGGAACATGCCGCGTTCCGAGGACGTGCTGACGATCGGGTATTCGCCTAAGACGGGAGCGTGTTTCAGGGCCACGGGCAAGGTACATCTGCTCCTGAGGACGCCGGACGGCCGGGAGTTCGCCAGGATCCCGCCGGCGCCGATCCGCTTTTCGCAACGACATGGTCAGCCCAGTCCGGAGAGTGGTGGGCCGATCGCATCGGACCAGGAACCATTACTGAAACTCCTTCCGCACGGGCCGCGGACGGAGCCCAGCATCTACGCGGTCCCTCTCGCGGTTCCGCAGTCGTTGCGCCGGGCGATCTGGCGGTCGCCGGAGGCCATCGAATCGATCGAGCGGTTGGATGACGGTGGCTTCCGTGTAGAAGCCTCGATCGTGGGCGAGGTTTTGGCGCCCGCGTCGGCCAGCGCCACCACATCCGCTGCCCCATCAGGCAACCCCGTCGCCAACGCCATACCCAGATCCCTGACGGTCTGGTTCGATCGTGACGCTCGCGTGGTCAAGTGGTCGGTGACGGGGTACGAAAGGCCCGTGGTGCCGACCTACGCGGAGATGGGCGGCATCCATCTGCCAACAGGTGAAACGAACGGCGACTGGCGGCTCCGCATGGCCCGGCCCGTCACCATCCCCGATGAGCAGTTCTTTGATCCGGACGCCGTTGTGAAACTGGTCGCGGCGGTCGCGCCCGCGCGCGTTACGCTCGAGCCCGACGGCCGCACGCTCGCCGAGGTCGCGGGGATCGGTCAGCCCGTGACCACCCGCACCACGCGCTCGTGGGCGTTCATCGTCGTGGGGGTCTTGGTCATCGTCGTGGGAGTTGTGGCATGGTTGCGCCGGCGCGCGTGAAACCCTCGGCGATACGGACCATCGCGCGGCTGATCGTGTGCGCGATGGCCCTGGTTTTCGTGTTCTCCGCCGCGATGAAGGTGTTGGACCCGGCCCACTTCCGCGACGCGGTTCGTGAGCAGGGCGTCGTCCCTTCGGCGTATGTCTCGCTCGCGGCGTGGGGTTTCACGGCCGTCGAAGGGTTCTGCGGCCTGCTGGCCCTCTACGCCGTGCTGGTCGATCGGCGTGCGCCCTCCCCCCTCACCCCCCCGTGGGCCGCGCGCGGGCTGGCACTGCTCTTCGCGATCATCGCGGCCTACGCCGCGGTGCTGGTGGTGCAACCCCCGCCCAAGCCGACCTCCTGCGGTTGCGGCTTGTCCACGCTGCCGGTGGATTCGTGGCTGCCGATCCTCGTCCGCAGCGTGGCGGGCGGCGCCGCGCTCCTGGCAATGTCGTTTCTGCTGCGTCCTCAGCCGGATGGAACGACTGAACCGGTCTGCGAGCCGATGACGCCGGCGGTGGTGGAGGCGTAGGGGGCGGCGGGCCGCGTTCGAGTGCGAACTGGTTACCGCGGGGTGGCCGATCGCCCTCCCCCCGGCCCCCTCCCGCTGGGAGGGGGAGCAATACCCTATCCGGTCATGGTCACACGCACCGCCGTTCCCGGTCCGCCGATCGAGCATTCTGCCGATGGCCGCCTGCCCCCTTCGCGCCCGCGAAGGTTTGTCGTGGGCATCACCGGCGCCAGCGGCGCGGCGTACGCGCTGCGCTTGCTCGTACTGCTGCTGAGCGCGGATACGGCAGGCGGTGGTGGGGGAGTGGAAGTCCATCTCGTCGTCAGCGAGTACGGGCGTCGCCTGCTCTTTGAGGAAGCAGGGGTGGGCACGCTTGACGCGGCCTCGCTCTGCCCGGGGCTCGCGGACGCGAACGCGGCGGCACGCCTGATCGTCCACCCCAACAAGGACGTCGGCGCGGTGATCGCCAGTGGGAGTTTCATGCACGATGGGATGGTGGTGATGCCGTGCTCAAGCACAACGCTGGGCGCGATCGCGACCGGGAGCGGGAGCAACCTGCTCACGCGTGCGGCGATGGTCTGCCTGAAGGAGCGCCGGCCGCTGATCCTGTGCCACCGCGAGACGCCGCTGAGCCTGATCGACATCGAAAACATGCGCACGCTCACGCTCGCGGGCGCGATCGTGTGCCCGACGAACCCCGGCTTTTACCTCAACCCCCGCCGCGTGGAAGATCTGGTGGACTTCATGGCGGGTAAGGTGCTCGACCTGCTGAAGATTGAACACTCATTGAACACGCGTTGGGAGGACGCCGCGGCGGGGCGGAGGTCGGGACGGGCGACGCAACAGCCGTTGTGTTGAACGCCGCGGGCTCGATGGGGAGGAGTGGGCTTGCGTCCGGAGCCGTTACACTCGGCCGCGATGACCGACGACGGCACGTATCCGTTGGCGGAGGAGCCCCCGCCGCCGCCCCCGCTCTGGCCCGACGTCGTGCCCGACGGCCCGACGTGCCGGCGCTGTGGGTATGCACTCAAGGGCCTGCCGATGAAAGGGCAGTGCCCCGAGTGCGCCCTGCCGGTGACCCGTTCGCTCCGCGGCAACCTGCTCGAATACTCGAACCCGGCGTACGTGCAGCGGCTGGCGTCGGGCGCGCTGCTGGTGGAGATGGCGATCGTCGGTTTCTGCGCCGTGCCGATCGGCGGGATTGCGGCCCTGGTCATCGGCGGGGCGATGTCGATCTCCGGTTCCGCGATCGATGCGATCGGGGCGCTCGCCGCGATCGTGTCGGTCGTGGCGTCGATCTTCGGTCTGCTCGGGCTGTTCGTTCTCACGTCGCGCGATCCCGCGTTCGTCGGCCCGGACGAGTCGGACCGGTCGCGGCTGGCGACGCGCTGGGCGACGGTGGTGTGCGCCGCCTCATGGGCCTGTGCCGCGACGGTCTCGATGCTGCCCACCGTCGCCGCCTTCGCGCCGGCGAAGTTCTCCGTGTTGATGAGCCTGAGCAGCCTGACCGCGGTGACGGCGCTGTCGGTGCAGATCATCGCGTCGCTCTTCTACCTTCGTCACCTGGCGACCCGACTTCCGGACTCCGCGCTCCAGGCACGGATCGCGGCGAGCAAGAAGCTCGCGGTGATCGCGCTGGTCTGTACCATTGCCACCGTGCTGACCGGGGTGCTCCTGATGGGCTGTGTGGGCTTGCTCATGGGCCTGGTCTCGTTGGTGCTGCTGCTGGCGCTGGTGGTCCACTACGCCCACGCGATTGACGCGGTGCGCCGGCGCCTCGCATCGATCGCGCGGGCTCAGGCGCGAGCGGCCAACTGAATCGGCGCATCCTCGTGGTCCTGATCCTGTGGTTCACCGCGGAGGCGCGGATCTCGCGGAGCAGAGTCATCGAATCAGCATGGCCCTCTCCGCGAACTCCGCGTCTCCGCGGTGAAAGGTGCAGCGCCCAGCGCGTCACGCGCTCGACACCTATCCCGACTTCCTGCCCGCCCACCGCGCCCGATCGTTCTTGACCGCCTCCACCGCCACGCCTCCGACCACGCGGATGCACCCTTCGCCGAGCTGATCGGCGATGCGTGAGACCAGCTCGGGCGTGGGCTGGATGCGCAACTGGCCCGCGGCCTCGAGCCGGATGCGCTGCGGGTGCGGCGCAGGCGTGTCGATCACCAGGTCGATCGGGAAGGTCGTGGCCTTGTCGGGCATGGTGCCGTTGACGCCGTGCCCGCCCGCGCTCGCGCCCGACTGGACAAGGTCAGCCACCGAGCGGACGGCGCTCTCGCCGCTGCCGTTGAGGCGGTCGCCGTCGACCAGCAGCCACAGCCGCCCCGGCATGAGCGGCACGCCCTCGATCGGCACGATGCGATCCACGACCACCTGCAAGGTGTTTTCCGTGGGAGTTGAGGCGCTGTCGTCATCTCCGTTGGCGTTGGCCGCGCGGCGTTGACCGCCGCCGCCTCCGCTGCGGGATCGATCCACGCGCCCGAGCACGAACACCACGTTGTCGGGCGTGAGGTGGTGGCTGAACTGCGCGTAGCAGTCGGAGAACATCACCGCCTCGACCGTGCCCGAGGTGTCCTCGAACACGACGATCGCCATCTTCTGGCCCGCGCTGCGCCCGCTCTTGACCACGAGCGTGCGCACCGACTGCACCAGGCACGCCATCACCACGCGCCCGTCCTGCGGCACCTGCTTGGCCGTCTCCGTCGTCGCCGTCACGAACACGCTCGCCCAGCGGCGGTGCCGCTCCAGCGGGTGGCTCGACACATAGAACCCCAGCACGGCCTTCTCGGCCTCAAGCACCTGCGCCTCGGACCACGGGGCAACCTTCGGCAGCGACCCCGCGGCCGGCTCCACGTTCTTGCCGTTGGGCGCGCCGCCGCCGCCGTCCGTCGGCGTGCCGCCCATGAACAACCCGCCCTGCCCCGCGGCCTTGTCGGCCGCGACCTTCTGGGCGGCGGCCAGCGCGGGCTCCACCGCGGCCAGCATCGCGGCTCGGCCCTCACGCCCGTGCAGACAGTCCATCGCCCCGCACTTGACAAGCGCCTCGAGCGTGGCTTTGGTCACCACCGCGCCGCCCGATCCGCCCGCGGACTTGGCGTTGGCCGCGCCGGCCCCGAGCACACGCTCGCAGAAGTCAAAGACGGAGGTGAAGGGAACGGGAGAGGAAGGGATCGAGGAAGAGGGATCAGGGGATCGAGGGATCAGGGGATCAAGGCGCGCCCCCGATCCCTGCTTCCCTCGATCCCTTGATCCCCTGATCCCCTGATCCCTTTCCTGAATGATCGTCTCGATCGCCTTTTCGCCCACGCCCTTGATCGCGCCCAGGCCGAAGCGCACGTGCCCGTGCTGCGAGTCGTGCGGCTCGCCCTCGTCGAACACCACCGAGAACGCCGCCTGCGACTTATTCACGTCCGGCGGGCGCACCTCGACCCCGACCTTGCCGTTGGTGAACCGTGCCTTCTTGCAGTCCTCGACGTACTGGATCCAGTCGCTGACCTTCTGCGCCCCGCTCTCGTAAGTGAGGAACGCGGCCATGTACTGGTTCGGGAAATAGGTCTTCAGGTACGCCGTCTGGTACGCCACGATCGCGTAGCCCGTCGAGTGGCTCTTGTTGAAGCCGTACCCCGCGAACTTCAGGATCAGCTCGAAGAGCTCCTCGGCCGCGGGTTTGGTCAGGCCCTGCTTCTGGGCGCCCTCGACGAACCGCGGGCGTTCCTTCTCGATCTTGTCGTGCTTCTTCTTGCTGATGTTCTTGATGAGCGAGTACGCGTCGCGCAGCGAGATGCCGCCCAGGCCGTGCACGATCTGCATGACCTGCTCCTGATACACCATCACGCCGTACGTCTCGGCGGTGTAGCCATCCACGATCGGGTGGACGCTGGGCACCGGCGCCTGGCCGTGCTTGCGCCGGTTGTAGTCGGGGATCAGGTCCATCGGGCCCGGCCTGAAGAGCGCGTTGGCCGCGATGAGGTCCTCAAGCCGGTCCGGGCGCATCTCGATCAGCAGCCGGCGCATCCCGCCCGACTCGAACTGGAACACGCCCGTGGTGTCGGCCCGCTGGAACAGGCTGAACACGCGCGGGTCGTCGTAGGTGAGGCGATCGAGGTCGAGGGGATGGGTCGATCGCGGATCGCGGATTTCGGATCGCGGATCGGTCCGAGCCCTGCGGTCTTTCGATCCGCGATCCGCGATCTGCGATCCGCGATGCTCCTCCCCTCGTCCAACGGCCTTCCAGACCTCCTCCTCGCTCAGCGTCTCGCGGATGAGCTTCTTGGCCCGCTCGATCACGCTGAGCGTGCGCAGGCCGAGGAAGTCCATCTTCAAGAGGCCGAGCTTGTCGCACGTCGGGCCGTCCCACTGGGTGACGATCTCGTGGTCGGCCGCGCCGGACTGCTTGTAGAGCGGCACGATCTCGTGCAGCGGTCGCGTGGCGACGATCACGCCGGCGGCGTGCACCGAGCAGTGTCGCGTCTGTCCCTCGAACACGCGGGCGTTGTCGAACACGCGCCGGATGCGCTCGTCCGACTCGTACACCTTGCGGAGCTCGGGCTCCTGCGCCAGCGCCTCGTCGAGGGTGATGTGCAACTGCTCGGGGATGAGCTTGGCCAGGCGGTCGGCCTCGGCCAGCGGCACGTCCATCACGCGACAGACGTCGCGCACGGCCGCGCGGGCCTTGAGCGTCCCGAACGTGATGATCTGGGCGACATGCCCGTACTTGTGCCGCACATAGTCAATGACCTCGGTCCGCCCGTCCTGGCACAGGTCGATGTCGATATCGGGGTACTCGCTGCGGTCCGGGTCGGTGAAGCGCTCAAAGAGCAGGCCGTACTGCACCGGGCACGCGTTGGAAAGCCCCAGCACGTAGCCGACCATCGTGCCCACACCCGAACCGCGGGCGTTGGCGGGGATCCCCCGCTGGCGGCCCCAGTTCACGAAGTCCCACACGATCAGGAAGTACGCCGAGATGTTCTTGTCGGCGAGGATCTTCAGCTCGCGCTCCAGCCGGGCCACCTTGTCATCGGCTCCGTTGGTCCCCTTGCCGGGCTCGTAGCCGTAGCGCCACACAAAGCCGGCCTCCGAGAGCATCCGAAGCGCGACGTCGCATTCGGACTTGGCCTCGGCCATGAGCGACTTCTTCCGGTCCTCGTCGGCGTCCCCGGGGAGCGCGAAGGGGACCACCTCGAAGCCGGCGCAGTACGACCCGTACCACGCCGTCAGGTCGCCGCCGAACCGCGCGTCGGTGTGACGCGGCAGGTCCTTGCCGGCGGGGGCCTTGATCCGCACCATCGGCGAGTTGTTGCCGCCGAAGGGCAGTTGCACCTTGCCGGCGCACCGCTCGGCGATGCGCAGGGTGTTGTCGCAGGCCACCTTCCCGATGTCGCCGTACCCGCCCTCGAAGAGGTCGCGCATCTCCCGCGGGCTCTTGACGTACAGCTCTTCCGGGTAGTGCAGCCGGTCGGGGTCGCCCTTGGTTTTGCCCATCGAGATGCAGATGAGCGTGTCGTGGGCGTCGTGGTCCTCGGCCCGGAGGAAGTGCGAGTCGTTGTCGCACACCAGCGGCAGGTCGAGCTCCCGTGCCAGCCGGATCAGATGCTTGTTGATCGAGTTCTGCTCGGCGACATGGTGCTGGAGTTCGATGTAGAAGGCGGGAGGGGGGATCGAGGGACCAAGGGATCCAGGGATCAAGCCTTGATCCCCTGATCCCTTGATCCCCTGATCCCTTCCCCGACCAAACACCCGCTTGTGCCACTTCGCGCTTTCGACCGCCTTCTCCCAGTGCTTCTCGTCGCCGCCGCGCTCGAAGGCGAGCAGGTGCTCGCCGAGCTCGCTGCCCAGGTGTCCGTTGATCGCGATGAGCCCCTCGCTGTGCTTCTCCAGCAGATCGCGATCGATCCGCGGCTTGAAATAGAAGCCCGAGAGGTACGCCTCGCTGCACAGCACGAGCAGGTTGTCCCAGCCCGTGTTGTTCTCGGCCAGCAGCACGAGGTGGTACCCGCCGTCGCTCACGCCGGTGTACGTGCGGTCGCGCCGGTCGCGCCCCGGCGGCGTGACGTACGCCTCGACGCCGAGGATCGGCTTGATGCCCGCCTCCTTCGCGGCGATCACAAACGCCGCGGCGCCGAAGAGATTGCCGTGGTCCGTCACGGCGACCGCGGGCATGCCGAGTTCTTTCACCCGCGCGCACAACTTGTCGAGCCGGTTGGCGCCGTCGAGCAGGCTGAACTCGCTGTGCAGGTGCAGATGCACGAACCCGCGGCCCGCGGGATCGAACACGCCGGTCTGCGACGACTCCGCAACGGGGCTGGACGTGGTTGGCTTGGTCTTCTCGGCCATGAGTGCTCGTCGTCGCGCCGGACGAGGCGATCCGTCGTCCGTGTTTCGATCTCCCAACCCACGATAGCTTGGGGAAGGTGCCCGCGCACACCCAACCGGCGAGGGCCCGGTGTCCCGCTCAAAGAGTCGTAGCCGAGCTATTCGGGGTCGGGCCGCAACCGTCAGGGCGGATGCGCGTGGGCGCTCAGACCATCGCCCATCCCGCCCCTTCCATCCCTCCCGCGGCCAATAAAACCGGCCACCCACAGCCGGAATCGGCCCTGACCGAGAAACTCCCCACTTTCGGCTGGACACGGGGGTAAAGCAATGTAATTTCTAGGGTTACGGGAGCCGTGCTCACCCCGTTTTCTGGGCGGCACCCGAGCGCGTGGGCCGTCCCGCAGGGGGGACCAGACGCGCTGGCAAGTGGGAGTTCCGCTGCATCGCTCATTTGTGCGCGGCGTGTGGGGCCGACAGGCCGCGCCGCGTTTGGATTCCCGGGGCCGCGCTGGAGGGGAAACCCCCTGACCGCGGCTATTGGGCGACCTCCACGAAAGAGGCGGCCGCCAGACTCGAGTGAGACCCGAGACCATCCGGTCGAAGGCCTCGCTTCTAAACCGGGACCCGCTCGTCCCGTCAAGCACCCTTCGGATTGAACCCGAAGGGTTCTTGTTTTTTGGCCACGCCCACGCGTGCGTTTCCTGCTCGGCCCTCACCCATCGGCCCTCGGCCCTTCTTCGCGCCCGAAACCCACCCGAGCGCGTTCCATACCATTGGGTAGATGTCCACGACGTGGAACAGCACTTGGCAACTGAACGGCCGGCGGATGACGCTGGGCCGCTCGCCGTTTGCGCAGGGGTTCACGCTGCTGCTGGGGGCGCTGGCGGTCGTGATCCTCGTGCCGCTGGTGATCGTCGGCGTGCTGATCGCGCTGCTGGGGTTTGGGGCGATCCGCGTCCGCGGATGGTTCTCCCGGCAGCGGCGGCCCAACGGCGTGCTCGACGGGCGGCGGAACGTGCGGGTGCGGTTGCCGGACGAGCCGTGACGCCGGTCATCCGCCCGCGCCTCAGAACCTCGCCAGCCACTTTTCTCGCAACTGCCGGGTGATCCGGCCCGGCACGCCGTCGCCGATCGCGCTCGCCTCAAACTTCACGATCGGCAGCACGCCCCAGGACGAGTTGGTCAGCAGCACCTCGTCGGCGTCGAGGATGTCCGAGGCCGCGAGCATCTGGCGCTTGATGGTCAGGCCGAGCGTTTCGCCCTGATCGATCGCCCACGCGCGGACCGTTCCCGGCAACACCGGGCTGGGGAGGGCCCGCTGGCCGCCGATTTCCGTTTCTTCGCCGCGGGCGATGGGCGTGAGCAGCGAATCGCCCTTGACGAGCAGGATGTTGCTGACGCACCCGCCGCAGAGGTGGTTGGAGACCTGCAGCACGAGCGCCTCGCCCGCGCCCTTGGCCGCGGCGTTGCGGAGCTCGCGCAGGCGCCACCAGTAGTTGAGCGTCTTGTGGCCCTCGAAGGGGTTGAGCGGGTTGGCGCGGGTGTCGGCGACGACGAGCGCGCCGCCGCGATCGAAGAGCGCGTCGGGGTAGGCGGTGGCGGGCTGGGCCACGATCAGGACGGTGGGGTCGTGCCGATCGGGCGGTCCCCCCTCTTTCCCGGCGCTGCTCGCCGTGAGCGAGAGGTCGCCGCCGGTGATGGTCAGACGCACGCGGGCCCGTTCGAGGCCGCTCCGCCGGACGGTTTCGACCACGGCCTCGGCGAGCGCGCCCGTGCGCAGCGAATCGCTCAGGCCGAGTTGGCGCGCGGAGGCTTCGAGACGTTCGAGGTGCTCGTCGAGTTGCAGCACCCACGGCTCCGCATCGGTGTCGCCCGCGGCCGCGTTGCCGCCGAGCATGGTCTCGAAGAGCCCCACGCCGTGCTGGAGGCCCGCGTCGAACGCGGACACGGATGCGCCGGCCGTGTCGTCGATGAACCGGCCGTTGAGGAAGATCGTGGTGGACATGGGGGACGGTATTCGCGAATGCGGCGGTGCGGGCTCCCCCTCCCAGCGGGAGGGGGCGGGGGGGAGGGCTGTGGGAAATGGAGTACGCGGGTGATCGCGACGATGCGCGAGCGGGCGAAGAGTGGCGACAGCGCGCTGTGCGCTCGGGCCTTCGGCTGGAAGCCCACGCCACCAGTCCGGATAACCGATCAATCGCGGGCATCCGGAGCGGTCGTCGTCAAGGCCCCAGAACGTCTGGACGATGAACGCCCCGGAACCGTGGCGCGGGGCGGGGGGGTTGTCCCGCGTCCGGGCCGGAGTCGCACCGTGGACATCGCCAGCATCATCGGCATGGTCATCGGCCTGGGCTGCCTGGGCTTTGTGTTCTTCGAGGTGAGCCACGGCAACCTCGCGATGTTCTTCTCGATGGAAGGCCTGCTGATGGTGGGCGGCGGGTCGATCTCGGTGACCTTCATCGCGATGCCGCTCAACCGCGTGCTGCAGATCCCGGGCTACATCAAGAAGTTCCTGCTCCACAAGGGCCGTCCCGCGTCCGACGTCATCAAGCAGATCGGCGCGATGAGCGAGAAGGCCCGGCGCGACGGCATCCTCTCGCTGGAAGCCGAGATCGCCAAGCTCGACGACAAGTTCCTCAAGTCGGGCCTGAAGATGGCGGTGGACGGGAGCGCGCCGGAGGTGATCGAGAGCACCCTGCGGATGGAAGTGCTCGCGATGCAGGACCGCCACAAGGCGGGCAAGAAGTTCTTCGACCTGCTCAAGCTCTACGGCCCTGGATACGGGCTGGTGGGCACGCTGGTCGGTCAGGTCGGCATGTTCGGGCAGCTCGCCGACGCGGACATCGGCGCCCTGGGCCACGCGCTGGCGCTGGCCGTGGTGGCGACCATGTACGGCGCGATTCTGGCTAACGCCGTGGCCGGGCCCATCGGCGACAAGCTCGCGCTCCGATCCGGCGAGGAACTGCTCAACCGCGAGATGATGCTCCAGGGCATCCTGTCGATCCAGGCCGGCGACAACCCGCGGGCCACCATGGACAAGATGCTGGCCTTCATCCCCCACGCAACCCGCGAGAAGCTCAACCTCGCGGCCTGATCGCCCGCCACACCAGGACCCTCTTCCCATGGCCGAAGAGCACAAAGAACACGGCGCCGGCGACGAGCACGGCGAGGGTGGCGGGGGCCACGGCGGGGGCGGCCACGGGGGGGGTGGGGGCGGTCATGGGGGGGGCCACGGCGGCGAGCACGAGGAATCGGGCGCGCCCGAGTGGCTCATCTCTTTCGCCGACAACGTCGCTCTGCTCATGGGCTTCTTCGTGATCCTGCTGGCCATGAACATGGCCAAGCCCAAGACCGGCGGGCTCGGCGGCGAGGACCAGAATCCCAACTCCGCGATGACCGCCGACGCGGTGATCGACATCCGCAGCGCGTTCAACAACCCGGTCGATCCCGGGTCCGACAACCCCGCCGAAGCCTGGCTGAGGAAGCGCATGCGTGATCGCCAGGTGCAGGGCGAGACCAAGACGCCGGGGCCCGACGGCAAGGACAAGAACAACCAGGCCGTGCGCCCCAGCGACTACGTGCGCCCGGCCGGGTACGCCCTGTTCTCCGACGGTTCGAGCACGCTCACTCCCGACGGCAAGGAGAACCTCAAGCGCGTCGCCGAGCAGCTCCGCGGCACGCGCTGGATCGTCGAGGTGCGCGGGCACGTCTCCGCGGCCGAGGCCGACCACAACAAGGAGAAGGCCATGGACCTGGCCTACGCCCGCGCCATGACCGGGGCTCGCTCGCTTGTTATTGAGGGGATGCGCTGGGACCAGCTCCGCGTCGTCGCCTGCGCCGACAACGAGCGGGCCACCCCGCTGGCGCGCGACGCCGAGGAACAGCGGAACAACCAGCGCGTCGAAGTCGTGGAGACCAAGGAAGTCGTCCCCGCCGATCCGTACAGCCAGAGCAGCGCGCCGACGGAGTGAAGCACGCGTATGAGCCGATCGCGCAAGCGATCGGATGGGGCAAAGCGGCAAAGGCGGCAAAGCGGCAAAGGCGGCAAACAAAGGCAGCGCACCGAGGGAGCATTGGCTCTCTTCGGAACTCCCGCACCGCGATCACCCGGCGTCCTCGTGCCTTTGGGCAGCCCCCGGAAGGAACTCAGAGCACCGGGAGGCTTGGGAGGAACTCGGAGCCCAATCAAAGATGCCTTTCTCTGAGTCTCTCCGCGCTCTCCCCTTCCTCTGAGTTCCTTCTTCGCCATTGATGCGGCGACGCCGCGCCCAGATCCTCAGTGAGCCCTGTGCTCTCGGTGTTGGTTCCTCGATCCGCGCCGACCCATCTCAGCGAGCGGCCGGCTGCAACCGCGAGAAGTCCAGCCCGCCCGCGCCGAAGAGCTCCGGCATCGCCCGGCGCGAAGCGTCCGTGGGCGAGAGTGGGATGTTCCAGTCAATCGTTGAATACACCTCTTCGAGGATGTCGTACGCGCTCTCGACTTGCTCGGGATCCTGGAGCAGTCGCGGCGCGAGCTTGCGCGCGGCGTCCGCGACCGTGAGCTGGGTCCGCAGGCCGGTCAGGTAGTCCAGCCGCCCGCGCGAGTCGGCGTCACCACTCGCCATCACACGGTCGCGCTCCTTCACAAGGCGCGACTCGACCCGGTCGGACTGGCGCGCGAGTTGATCGGCGCGGGAAAGCGCGCACGCCCCCAGCGAGAGCACCAGCGGGACGGTTGCAACGGCGGCGGCGAGCCTGATCTTCATCCCGGCAGCATACCGCACCGGGGCCGTCGAGGGGGTCGCGCTGGACGACGACGCGCGGGGCTCAGACACACGGCGTGAACCACGCGGCCAGAAAGTCGAACAGGTCCTGGACCGTGATCCCCGGGGCCCCGTCGAGATCGGCCGAGGCGCTTTGTCCGAACCACGCGGCCAGGTAGGCGAACAGGTCCTCGACGCCCACCGCGCCCGATCGGTCGAAGTCGCCGACGCACGCCGACCCCGGCAGCGTTTGTGCGCCCCGGTACAGCCCCGCGTGGTCGATGTTCAGGCTGATCGGCGTTTCGCGGATGCCGCCCGGGTTGGCCGTGTTGGTCTCAAAGGTCAGCAGCACCGCCATGCGCCCCGTGGTCGCGAAGTTCCGCACGCCGTTGCCCACGTCCGGGTCGGTGTCAACCAACGCGGACAACGGGATGTTGTAGATCCGGCGTCCGGGCAGCAGGTCGATCGGGTCGGTCTCCCACGCGTCGTCGTCACCCACGGTGTCGATGACGCCGTCGCCGTTGTCGTCCTCGCGCAGCGCGACGATCAGTTTCAGTTGACCGCCCGTGTAGCCGGCGGTCGGCGCCGCGACGGAGATGCTGAAGGTGTCAGCGTCGGCGGGGAACGCCAGCGCCCCGGCGGAGCGGTCCAGCGATGTCGCCCCCACGGCGAAGCCGGCGATGCGGAAGATGCTGTCGTGCCGAAAGTCCGCCCAGCAGCGGAGCGAGTCGCCGCTGTACACGGAGGTCGGAGAGAGCTCGACACCGAACGCCGCCACGCCGCCGAAGTAGCTGAACAGCGGCGCGTACGCCGACCCGGCCGTCTCGAACTCGGAGGGCACGGTGACCTGGGCGGCGCCGCGAGCGGCGAGGGACGCCGCGCCGACGAGCGCGAGCGATGTAAGCGGTCTGCGGAAAGTCATGGCGGGGCCCCGAACAATGGACATGCACGGACGCGAGGCGAATCGCCCGGCCGATCGCTGGACCGGCCGGGCGGCTGGAGGGAGCAGAAAGTCAGCGGGCCGCGAACGCGCCCGTGCCCACGCCGACGATGGTCAGCGTGTCGCCCGCGGCGACGTGCGGGAAGTCGGTCGGGATTGGCGGCTCCTCGTCGTGCGGGTTGTTGTCAACTACCGCGGTGCGGAACTCCTGCTCGGCCGAGCCGAGCGCGTTGGTTACGATGACGCCGACCATGTTGCCGTTGAGCCGCACCTGGTAGGCGGTGTTGGGCGTGCCGCCGTTGAGCTCGACATTCCACCGCTGGATGAGCGTCGTGCCGCGCATGATCTCGCGGTAGTCGCCCTTGCCCTCCAGCGGCGTGCCCGTGCGGATCCGGGCCCGCACGCGGTACTGATTGCCCGCATCGGCGGTGTCGGCGCCGACGAGGCTGATGGTCGAGAACGCGGCGGCCGCGAGGGTCAAGATGGACGTCCAACGCTTGCGGTTCATGGGCGGTGCTCCTGAGCGGGTGCTCGACCCGCGCACAATCGGCCGACGGACCCGGCCACGCCGGGCTGAATGCCCGGCGGCCGCGAATGCGGCGGGTGGTCTAAAGCAACCCCCGTGCCAAACGGCGAGCGGCGTCGCCGATCGGTGAACGGGCGGGAGCCGCGTTCGGCGGGTAAACCGGGGCCAGCGAAGGCCACAACACGCCGCAAAGCGCGCTCACCTGACGCCGCCCGGCTTTCTGCAAGGCCCCGCCCCGGTCGCGACATCGTTCCTCTGGCGACACCGAGTGGCCGCGAACGCGGCGAGCGCCGGTGCTGCGCCCATAAGGAGTTCGGCATGCCCAGTCTGTCCAAGAGAATGCTCCCGTGCGTGGTGGCGGCTTTGTGTTCAGCGACCGGCGCGCTCGCCCACATGCGCACGTTCCACACCTTCGTTATCAGCGAGGTTTACTCCAGCGCCGACGGCGCGGTGCAGTTCGTCGAGCTCAAGGAGAACCTTGGCTTCAACGGCCAGAACCTCTTCGCCGGCCACACCCTCACGGCGACCAACGCCGACGGCACGCAGGAGCATGTCTTCACGTTCCCGGCCAACCTCCCGAGCGCATCCACGGCGAACAAGCGAGTGCTGATCGCCACCGCCAACTTCGCCTCGCTGCCCGGCGGCGTGACGCCCGACTACGTCATCCCCACCGGGTTCCTCTTCGAGGGCGGCGGCGTCAACTTCGCCCTGCTCGCCGGCGGCGCCGACGTCAGTTACACGGCGCTCCCGACCAACGGTCAGCAGTCGCTCGCGTTCCCCGGCGGTTCCGCCGCCGTCAACTCGCCGACCAACTTCGCCGGTCAAGCCGGCTCGGTGAACGTGCCGAGCGGCGCGTGCTGCACCGCCGCGGTTTGCTCCGTCGCCACCGACCCCGGCTGCTCGGGAGACTTCACCGCCGGCGGTTCGTGCTCCCCCGACCCCTGCGCCCCGCCGCCCAGCGGCGCGTGCTGCGACGGCACGGCGTGCACGATCGCCACGGATGCGGCCTGCTCGGGAACATATCAGGGCGACGGCACCGCCTGCGGCGATCCCGGCAACCCGACGGCGTGCTGCCCCGCCAACTTCAACGGCACTGGCGGCATCACCGTGCAGGACATCTTCGACTTCCTCGCGTCGTACTTCAACAACGACCCCGCGGCCGACTTCAACGGCGCCGGCGGCGTGACCGTGCAGGACATCTTCGATTTTCTCGCCGCGTACTTCGCCGGTTGCACCGGCTGAGCCGCGGCCGTTCCCCCCTCTCACTCATCGACCCGACATTCTGTTCCCCGAGCGGGCGGCCGACCCTTGCCCCGGGTCGGCTGCTCGCTTCTGTTTCCGATCCCGTGTGCTGGCCGACCGAGGTCGTTATCGGACACCTCGCCCGTCATCGCGGCGTCGAATGCGAAGGTGGGATTGCGCACGCGGGGGATGCGGGGAGAAGGAGGGAGGTGGGAGTGGCGGGTCGCCGTTTGTGTGGCATGGTTGGCGGTGTGATCCCGCGCCGCGGGCGGCGTTATCGTTGTTGCGGTGGGCCGCAGGGTGGTGGGGTGGGGGGTGGGGGGAGCGGGGAGCACCACGCGAAGTTGGGCAGCCGCGGCCGTGCCGCGAGTTCGGGGGCAAAGGCGTATGCAGATCAGGGTGTGGCAGGCGGTGAGTGCGGCGACCGTGCTGATCTGCCCGTGCGGCGCGGCGATCGCCGCGTGCGCCGGGAGCGATCACTCGGCGGCTCATTGGTCGCACGCCGTCAACGAGCCGGGCGTGAGCCCGATCGACGGCGGCCTGCTCGCGGCCGTCGACGCCCTCGCCGAACGCTCGCCCGATCCGGCGCGAACGCGAGGCACGCTGCTGTGGCGGCTGCGCACCGGCATCGCGTGCTACGCCAATAACCTGACACAGGAGCAGTTCGAGCGGATCATGCGCGAGACGGCCTTCTGGCCGCCCACGATGGCCTCGCCGGTGGCCGGCGGCATCGCCCCGCGGTACTTCACCGATACCAGCGTGTGGACGGGCGATGGGCAGATCGGCGATCGCGGCCTGGCGGTCCCCGCCCACCTGACCTACTCCTTTCCCGACGACGGCACACCCTGGGGCCTGAGCAACACACCGTTCACCGGCGCCAACACGCTGGGCGCCGAACTG
This sequence comes from uncultured Phycisphaeraceae bacterium, assembly GCA_964630785.1. Classification (GTDB taxonomy): domain Bacteria; phylum Planctomycetota; class Phycisphaerae; order Phycisphaerales; family UBA1924; genus JADLCX01. The sequence continues at coordinate 88,710 of CAZVZG010000010.1, forward strand.
ACCGCGTCGTTTGGTTCGCTGGATCGCGGGCGCGAGTACATCCGCGCCGCGATCGCCGCGTGGCGCCGCGCCGGCGGCCTGACCTACGACGAAGTGCCGGACGACAACGCCGCGATGTCGAACTCGTCGGCCCGGGTCTCGACGCGAGGCGACATCCGTATCGGTGGTTTCGACTTCGCCGCGAGCCCCAACGGCACGCTCGCGTACAACGCCTTCCCGACCAACAGTGGCGCCGCGTCCATCGGCGGCGGCGACATGGCGATCAACGCGTCGTACTTCACGCCCGGCGCGTTCAATCTCGCCACCGCCGACTACCTCTACCTCCGCAACACCGTCGCCCACGAGCACGGCCACGGACTGGGCTACATACACAGCGTGCCCTGTGACCAGACCAAACTGATGGAGCCGATGATCAGCATCTCCGGCCCGGTCACGCTGAGTCTCGACGAAATCCGGGCCGCGGGAAGGAACTACGGCGACCGCTTCGCCGGCAACCAATCGCGCGGCGCGGCCGCCGATCTGGGCAACCTCACCTCGCCCGCGGTCCGCTCGGTCATCCTCCGCGACCTTTCCACCAACGTGGGCGGAGGAAACTTCACCGACGAGGACTATTTCCGATTCGTGATCAGCACGCCTCAGGACGTGCAGATCACCGTTACGCCGACCGGCGGAGCGGCCATCCAGGGCCAGCAGACCGGCCTGGGGTGCGACGGGACCACCGCGCTGATCGACTCGCTCGCCTGCGGCAACTTGAACGTCCAGCTCCTGAACCCTGACGGCGTCCTGCTCGCCTCCGCCCCCGCCCAGCCGGCGGGAGTGGCGGAGACGCTCACGCTCACCGGCCTCAGCCCCGGAACCTACGTGGTCTACGTCGACAACGCGACCGGCCCGCCCAACGCGGCCGCCAACCAGTTTGTCCAGACCTACGACCTGACCCTGCGCGTGGGCACGAGCAAGGCGCCGCCGCAGGCCATCGCAGGGCTGAACAAGCGAGTCCGGGCCAACACGACGGCGTTCTTCAACGGCTCGGCCAACTCGCGAGCTCTCGACACCGGCGCCACGCTCAACAACGGCGGCTACGCCTGGGATCTCGACGGCGACGGCACCTTCGAGACCACGTCCTCGCCTCAACCGAGCACGTCGTACGCCTCGAACGGCGTGTTCCCCGTCACGCTCAGGGTGACCGACAGCCTCGGCTCGTCCGCAACCGACACGATCAACGTCACGGTGTTCGGGGCGACGACCGCCGTGTCCAGCGTCTCACCCGGAAGCCTGCACGCGGGCCAGGCGGGCGCGGTCACGATCTTCGGCGCTAACTTCAAGGGGGTCGTCAGCGCCTCGCAGGTGAGCGTCGGTGGCGGCGCGGTGACGGTGAGCGGCACGCCCGTCGTCAACGGCGCGGGCACGCAGATCACCGGCCTCACATTCTCCGTCGGCGCCGGCGCCGATCAATCCCCCCGCGACGTCACCATCACCAACTCAGACGGCCTGGGCGCCTCGGGCACGGGCGTCGGCGTGTTCACGGTCGGCCAGCCGGGCGAGCCGCCGATCAACGATGAGTGCGCCGGCGCGATCCAATGGAGCTCGGGCGTAGGCGCCAAGCCGTTCAACAACACCAACGCGACCACCGGCACGCAGCAGTCGTTCCCCTCCACCGGTTGTCCGGCGGCTGGCCCAATACTCAGCGACGTCTGGTACTCGTGGACCTCGCCGGACCGCGGCACGCTGACCGTGACCACCGACAGCGCGGGCGCTGGGTTCTCCACGCGCGTCGCCATGTACCGCACGTCCCCAACAGCGTGCCCCGGTACGCTGCTCCGCTGCGACGACTTCGGCACACCCTTCACCATCTCGGTGCTCACCGGCACGCAGTACCTCTTCCAGGTCGGCTCAACCTCCCCCGGCGCGACGGGCGCCGCCAACGTCGTCCTCTCGATCAACCCCTCGTCCGGCGCGTGCTGCACCGGCGGAGTGTGCCAAGCTATCTCCGAAGGCGCGTGCCTCGCCGGCGGCGGCGAATGGACCTTCCAGGCGCTCTGCTCGCCCGAGTTCTGCCCGCCGGTCGTCGGCGCCTGCTGCGTCGGCACGTCGTGTGTGCTCGCAACGCCCGACGAGTGCTCCGCGGCCGGGCCCGGCGCGGCCTTCCAAGGCGCCAACACCGCCTGCGGCGGAGCCGGAAATCCAACCACCTGCTGCCCGGCCAACTTCAATGGTCAGGGCGGCGTGACCGTCCAGGACATTTTCGACTTCCTCACCGCCTGGTTCGCGCAGTCACCCACGGCCGATTTCAATCACAACGCCGACGTCTCGGTTCAGGACATCTTCGACTTCCTCGGCGCTTACTTCGCCGGTTGTCCGTGAACGGCGCACCGGCCACGGCCGATCAGCCGCATCCGAGGAAGTACCCTTGCAGGTAGTCGAAGATGTCCTGCACGCTCACGCTCCCCGAGTTGTTGTAATCGGCCGATGCGGCCCCCGCGAAGTACGCGCTCAGGAAGTCGAAGATATCCTGCACGCTGATCTCCCCCGACCGGTTGAAATCGGCGAGGCAGACGGTCACTTCGAGCACCGTCCCCGTGTCGTCGGACGTGGTGACCGTTCCGTGGGTGTCCACGTCCGCCCGCACGTACACGCGCAGCAACCCGCCGACGCGCTCGCCGATCGCCAGGCCCGCCGCGCCGCCCATGTCGGCGATGCGCGAGGTCGGGTCGGGCGTGCCGTCGCGGTCCAGATCGACGCTCTGCCCCTCGCGCAGCACGATGCGGTCGTTCACGATCAGCGTCTCGATCGTGTTGCTCTGCGTGTCCCAGAGCACCGCGAAGTCGCCCGAGCCGTTCATCACGCCGTCCTCGATGTCGCCGTACACCGTCTCACCGTCGATCGTGTCCCCGTCGCGGTAGCGCATTCGACCGTTCACGAGCACGAAGTCGTCCATCGCGCTCGGCGCGTCGGTGCCGCCGACGATCAGATAACCGCCGGTGTCGGTCACGCCCAGCGCGTCGAAGGTGGCCCAGTGCTCGCCGCTCCGTCCGCCGATGGCCGCGGGCACGGAGCTGCCCTCACGCACGAGCGCTCCGCCGAGGCTGAGCCCCGAGCCGTCCATCACCACGGCCGCGTCGGTGTCGAGCGTGGCCCCGTCGATGAGCTCCACCGACAGGTAGTGCGTGCCCGAGGGCGAGTATCGGTATACAAAGAGCGTTGATGCGGGCGTGAGGTCAATGCTGGTGGGCAGGCCGGGCAGCACGTCGCCCCCGGCGATGACGCGCTCCGGCGGGTTTCCCTTCATGAGCGCCCGGTTCACGCTCGCCGCGCCCGGCGTGGCCGACACGCCGCCGCGCCAGTACGGGGTTCCCGAGTGCGTCATCCGCACGCGGCTGAAGAAGCTCCAGAACCGACCGGGAAAGAGCGCGGCCGCGTCGCCGCCCACCAACACCGGCGTGCTGTCGATCCAGAGCGAATCCAGCCCCGTCTGATTGCCGCGGCTGACCGTGGCGCTGAAAGCGACCTGCCCCGCGTCCGAGAGCCCGAACTCGCCCTCAAAGGCGGTCTGCACGAGTGACCCGACCGTCGCCTCGGAGAATCGCAGCGTCGGCGGGTCCGGTGGTGCGACCCCCGAAGTCACCGTCGTGAGGATGTGGCCGAGCGTGGTCGTGCCGTCGAACGTGTTGACCGCCACGCCGAACCCGCCCACGCCGTTGGTCGTGACGCCCGTAATCGACGCGATCGTGTGGCCCGGCGGCCCGAGAGGATCGCCCGCTCGCAGGATCATCCGGAATGGCTCGGCGGCGCAGGTCGCCCCAAACCAGATCGCGAAGCCCGCCGCGGCGAGCGAGGTCGAGTTCATCCTCATCGCCCCACTGTACCCGCCCGGGGGAGCCCCGAGCGCAAGCTCGGGAGAAGTCGGCGACGCGTGTCGCCAGGACACCATCGTGTGATCGCCGAACGGCACCGTCCGAAAGGCGGCCGATCGTCACCGTCGGCTTCGGGGCCGCGAATCCAGCGACGCGCATACCGAATCGTCGTGGGGCGATGTCACGACGGCTCTGACGCGCCCGAACCGCTCCCGAGCTTGCGCTCGGGGCTCTCCGTCCGTCTTTCCAAGACCACCCACAAACGACCCGCCCATCCCTATAGTCAAAACCGCGCCCGGTCCTCTCCACAGAGGCCCCCGGGCGCGTCAACTTCCGCGTCTTCAAGGAGCTTCGCGTGGCTGATCAGCACTTCGATCTGGTGGTCATCGGCGGCGGGCCGGCCGGCTATGTCGGTGCCATCCGCGCCGCCCAACTCGGCCTGAGCGTCGCCTGCGTCGAGCGGGCCAAGCTCGGCGGCGTCTGCCTCAACTGGGGCTGCATCCCCAGCAAGGCCCTGCTCTCCAACGCCGAGCTGCTCGAAAAAATCGGCAAGGCCGAGGACCAGAAGTTCTGGGGGATCAAGACCGGCGGGCCCGTCGAGCTCGACTGGGACCGCATCATCGGCCGCTCGCGCGACGTCGCCGGCAAGCTCACCAACGGGATCGGCTTCCTCTTCAAGAAGAACAAGATCACGCACTTCGTCGGCAACGCCAAGCTCGTTTCCGCGGCCACGCCCGGCGCGGGCAACAAGTGTAAGGTCGAGGTCCAGGAGTGCGAGGTCAAGGAGGAGCTTACCTCCGCCCCCGCCAAGCCCGGCAAGACCATCCAGACGATCACCGCCGACAACGTGCTCGTGGCCACCGGCAGCGTGGCCCGCGACCTGCCGTTCGCCAGGTTCGACGGCGACCGCATCTGGGGCGCGCGCGAGGCGATGTTCAACAAGGAGCGCCCCAAGAAGCTCGTGATCGTCGGCGCCGGCGCCATCGGCATGGAGTTCGCCTACTTCTACAAGTGCATGGGCACCGAGGTCACCATCGTCGAGATGATGCCCACCGTCCTGCCCGTGGAGGACAAGGACGTCTCGGTCGCGATGGAACGGCTGTACAAGAAGCACGGCTTCAACATCCTCACCAGCCACACGACCACGGCCGTCGAAAAGACCGCCGGCGGCGTGAAGGTCACGGTCGCGCCCTGGACCAACGGCAAGGCCGATGAATCCAAGAAGCAGGTGCTGGAGGCCGACCGCGTGCTGCTGGCCGTGGGCGTCAAGGGGCGCACCGACGGCCTGTGCGATCCGAGCCTCGGCCTGAAGATCGAGAAGGACCACATCGTCACCGACTACAGCCCCGGCAAGACCACCAGCGAGCCGATCGATTACAAGACCAACCTCCCCGGCGTCTACGCCGTCGGCGACGTCATCGGCCCGCCGTGGCTGGCCCACGTCGCTAGCGAGGAGGCGATCCTCGCCGTCGAGCGCATCGCCTGGCGCAAGAAGAAGCTCGACCACGAGCCCATCCCGCTCGACTACACCGTCATCCCCGGCTGCACCTACTGCCAGCCCCAGGTCGCCAGCGTCGGCTTCACCGAGCAGAAGCTCATCGCCGACGGCAAGGTCAAGGGCAAGGACTACAGCGTCGGCCAGTTCCCCATGACGGCGCTCGGCAAGGCCATCGCCGCGGCCCACACCGACGGCTTCGTCAAGATCATCCGCGGCCTGCCCCGCGGCGAGGTCCTCGGCGCCCACATCATGGGCGACCAGGCCACCGAGCTCATCGCCGAGCTCAGCCTCGCCCGCCGCCTCGAGGCGACCACCGAAGAGATCATCTGCACCGTCCACGCCCACCCCACCATGCACGAGAGCGTGCGCGAGGCGGCGCTGGCCAGCGAGGGGCGCGTGATCCACGCGTAGGGGCGGCGTGCCCCAGCGCGTGGCTTACTGCGGCCGCGCCATCAGCGGGTGCCGGAAGATCGCGATCGTCGGGATCGTCGGGTATTTCACGCGGTGTCGGAAGCCGTGGAACTCGTGCAGCGAGTGCCCCATCGCGTCCAGCACGCGCCCGACGATCTCCTCGTAACGCGGCACCTCGATCGCCGTCAGACCGGGGGGCTGCGAGCCCAGGCTCACCACGTCCTCGGGCATCGGCATGCGCCCGACGTTCGGGCCCTCGTGCGGGTACCTCGGCCCGCCGGGCAACGCGCTGTAGATCGCGGCTTCCGGGCGCATCGCGAACGCCAGCGATCGGTGCACCAGCAGGTCCTGGATCATCAGCTCCACCGGCGTGGACAGGTGGGTGCCGTGCTCGCCCACGTCGCCGGGGAACTCCTCGTATCTGGAGGGTTGGCGCGCCCACCGCCACCCCAGCACAACCGTGATCGCCCCGGTGTGGCCCAGCCGGCCATCGGTGATCTCGAACCGCCGACTCCCGCTGGACGATGTCTTGGTGCGCAGCGCGGGCAGATCGGCCGAGCAGAACTCACGGATCAGCGGTGCGCCCTCGACCGCCTCGTCGGGGAAAAGCGGCACCGGCCCCGCGTCTACCTCGGGGCTCTGGGTCTCCCACGCCTCGGCCGAGCCGATCGCCCACGGGATGTTCGCGCGAAGCCGGCGCAGATCGACGTACCCGATCACCGACGCCGTCTCGACTTTCTCGGGATCGCTCGCGGGCATGAGGAAGTGGCACGAGAAGTGGACCCGGGCCTGCACGCCCCACGCCGCACTGTTGGCCTGAAACCCCTGCTTACGGAACTGCTCCAACCGCTTAGCGGCCGAGGGCCGATTGCCCACGCCGACCATGATCTCGAGCGTGTCCCGATCGCCGGAGTGCACCTCCACAAACCGCTCGAACCCCGCCATCGCCTCCTTGAGCGAGCGAACGGATTCCACCGAGGCCCCGCTCGCCTCCAGCCGCTGAATGAGCGCACGGATGCTGGGCTTGCCGGGGATGTGGGTCACCGCTTCCCAGGCATCTTCCTCGCGGATGACGCGGCTGATCCGCCACGTGAGCGTTTTGTCGAGCTTGAACCGGCGCGCAAGCTCTTGCGGCTCCGATGGATCCGCGCCGACCGAGGCGATCAGGTCCGCGAGCGCCCGGCGCAGACGGTGCACCGCGCTCGTGCCCTCAGCGGTGAAACTCTTGCTCTCCATGTTTCCTACAGTCCATCCATTCGTAGTTTGATCGGCATCGACCCACTCTCGCTCGGAGACAGTCTATCGCAAAGTTACGGAGTTTGCACCCGAAACGAGATTTCTATTTAGAAAATGAAACAGATTCCCATTGCACCGCGGACCTTTCGGTGTATGCTGGCGGTAGCGGCTGGGCGGGTCCGGCATCCGGGCCCGATCCGGCCGCGCGAGAGAGGTGGTCTTGCGGCCGTCGCGGCGCGTTGCCGGGGCGCTGTCGGGAGGCCGAGGACAAGTTCGTTCCAATGAACGAGAAGAGGAGAGCGAGATGAAGCGTTTGATGGCGATTGGTGTGTTGGCGCTGGCCGCGGCGGCCGGCACTTCGCAGGCGGCGGTGTTGTGGAACCAGTCGGCCTTGGACACGAGCCCGACGGGTCAGGGACTGTTCAACACGGTCTCACCGGGTTTCAACGGCGTGGTGATCTACGGCCTGAGCGACGTGACGGTGCCCGCGGGCGGCTGGACCATCCAGAGCGTCACGACATACTTCTCATCCTTCAACTTCCCGGGTGCGTCCACGGGGGTCCTCAACGTCTTCCCCAAGAGCGGCAACTTGCCGATCGCGGCCAACGACCCGCGCGCCTCGCCGACGGGCAACGGCATGTCGGTGGCGGTCACCGCGAACGACGTTGTTGTAGACAACCAGGGCGTCCGCGAGTACACCGCTTCCGGGCTCAACATCGTGCTGGCCCCGGGCGACTACTGGATCGGCCTGACACCGAACCAGGCGTCGGGTCCGTTCGGCGCTGACAGCCAGTGGAGCACGAGCGCTCCTTCGGGCGTGGGTCAGGCCGCGTGGTCGCAGGACTTCGGCTTCCCCTCCGGCTGGTTCGACTATGGCACGCTCTCGGGCATCGCGGTCCACGACGGCGCGATCAAAATCCAGGGCCTCTCGGTACCGGCCCCGTCGTCGCTGGCGCTGCTCGGCCTGGGTGGGCTGATCGCCGGCCGGCGTCGCCGCTGATCCATCCGTTCTTCACCTCAGGCCCGCGGAAGCGCGGGTCTGACGGTTTGTTGGCCCCTGCATGATGATCGTCCTCGCGGCTCAGCGGGCCCTGAGCCGGTGCCGCAGCGTCGCGAGGGTCGGGATGGGCGGGTATCGCACGCGCAATCGGTAGCCTTGGAACTCGTTGAGCTCATAGCCGGCATGATTCGTCGCAAACTCGACCATCTCGCGGTAACGGGGCATCTCCGGCGTGGTGGTGTCGGGTGGGCCTGTGCCCAGGTCCGTCGCATCGTCGGGCACGGGCAAAATCCCGGACTTGGTGGTCGCGGCGGGGAAGATGGGCCCGCCGGGGAGCTGGCTGTAAATCTGAGCGGTCGGGTTGAACGCAAAGGCGAGCGAGCGGTGGATGAACAGGTCGTGCACCAGCAGTTCGGCGGGGGTCGTGAGCATGACCCCGTGCTCGCCCTCCTCGCCGGGGTAGCTCTGGTATTGGCTCGCGACGGACGGGTAGTTCCAGCCGAAGATCACCGTCGCGGCCGCGGTGTTGCCCACGGGCCCCGCCTTGAGCATGAACCGGACCAAGTTGCTCCGTTCGTGGAAGGACTCCATCTCCGGCAGCGGGTCGGAACAGAACCGCTTGAGCAGCGGCGGCTCGCCCTCGCCGAGGTCGGGGTCCATCGCGTTGGGCCGCCACAGAGGGATAGGCCCGGCCTGACGGTCCCACTGCGACATCGCGGCCACCGCCCAGGGCACGTCCGCGCGAAGCCGCCGGAAATCGCTCAGGCCGGCGATCGTCGACATACTCAGCGTGCTGGGGTCGACCTTGCTCGGGGCCATCAGGTGCAGGCTGACCTGCACGCGGGCCTGAACACCCCAGATGGCGCTGTTGGCTTGGAAGCCCATCTTCCGGAAGGCCTCCATCCGCTTTCCGGAGGTCCGCTTGGCGCCCGCGCTCACCATCATCTCGAGCGTCTCGCGATCGCCCGAGTGAACCTCAACGAACCGCTCGAACTCGCCGAGCGCCCGCCAGACCGACTCCACCCGGTCCGGGGAAGCGCCGTGCTTAGTCATGGCGTTGACGAACAGCCGGATGCTCGGGCGGCGGGGGATGTGCTGGACGGCTTCCCAGACGTCCTCCTCACGGACGACCCGGGAGATGCGCCAAGCCAGGGTCTTATCCAACCCGAACTGGCGGGAGATTTCCTGCGGCTGGTCGGCGTTGGCGCCGACCGAGACGAGCACCTCGGCCAGCGCGCGGCGGAGGCCGTGTACAGCGGTCTTGCCGTCGTCGGCAAAGGGCCTGGTGTCGAGCGTAGTCATACCCAACTCTCTATCCTAGCGGATACCGATCGGGTGTGGGAACATCGGCAGCCAAGTGCAATGTACTGCGAAAAACGGCGAAGGGAAAGCCCCCGGAAGAATCTTTGTAGAAAACAGCAAAGATTTCCTTGCCTTGATGATGGGACTGAGTATCTTCGAGGGATCGGCTGTGCGTTTGCAGCCGGGGCGCGGCCGCTTTGGAAGGGGCCGACGTCCGTGTTCGTACCAGGATGGTCGGCATCCAGGGCCGTCATGTTGACGGCCGGGCCGCGGGAGAGACGCGGCCAGCGCGGGTGCGGACCGGGAGAGAACCCGGCGGGACCGGGCACGAGGAGAGAGACATGAGGTTCAGCAGAGTGGCGGGTTCGACGGCGGCGGTGCTGGTGGCGGCCGGGCTGGCCGCGTCGGCTTCGGCGGTGAACATCACCGCGTCGAGCATCTATTTCTTCACGGGCCAGGACTACGGCGCGGGCGTGGGATTCGCTCCCGGCGCGCTGAACAAGCCCGGCGACGCGGGCCCCACCACGTGGGCGTGGAACGCGAACCACAGCTCGCAGCCGCAGATCGACTCGAACGGTCGGATCTACGGGCAGCTCTCGTTCGCCGCGACGCCGCAGATCTACGGCGTCTCGGCGAACAACAACAACGGCATCTTCACCGCGACCAACCACACCGATCTGGCGCTGGTGAACTCGTGGGCAACGGGTCAGCTCGACCCGACCACGGGCAACCCGATGGTCAGCAACAGCGGCACGGCCTCGGGCATCAGCTCGAGCAGCGCTCTGCGCACCTCGGGGACGGCCTTGGCGTTGGGCGTCCGCGTAGGCACCCCGGGCGTCACTCCCCCGACGATCAACGAGTCTACCAACGCGACGGTCATCGCGAACAATTCACTCATGTACGCCGGGACCACGGGAAGCCAGAGCCTGGTGTCCCGCATCGGCGACTCGATCTCGACCCTGCCGAGCAACAACGACTGGACCGCGGCGGCCACGGCCACCGGCCTGGGCAACGTCAACACGAACCTGCAGCAAGCGAGCCAGCAGACCTGGGACATGAACTCGGCGGGCACGCACGTGCTCGGCACATCGCTGGTGACGACGGCCGCATCGGCCAACCCCGCCGTGACGGCCACCAGCACCTTCCTCGGCACGATCTCGGCGGGTGGTTCTTACAACGTCATCGCCCGTGCGGGTGATCTGCCCTTCGGCGTCGGCGGCCCGGCGTTCAAGAACGGCAGCAACGGCGTCGGCGGCTTCAACGCGAAGATCAACCGCAACGGCCAGGTGCTCTACGACGCGAAGTTCGTGGCCGACGCCAACGTCGGCGTGACCAGCGCCAACGACGACACCGCGTGGATCCACACCCCCGGCGCCGGCACCCGCGCCAGCCAGAACGTCCAAGTCTATCAGGAGAGCGTCAACGTCCCGACGCACATCGACCCGGCGACCGGTCTGCAGACCAGCAATGGATCTGCGACGTTTTCGAGCAGCATGAACTTCAGCCAGCGCAGTTTCTCGAACGCGGGTGTGCTGTGGTCCGCAACGCCCAACGGCGGCGACACCGTGAGCACCGCCGGCAGCGCCAACGACCAGATGCTCTTCACGTCCACGGCCGCGGGCGGGCTGACGCCGACGTGGATGCTCCGCAAGAACGACATCGCCCCCGGGTTTGCCGCCGCTTCGGGTGTTCGCCAGGGTGGGATCAGCACCAGCAACATGGCGATGAACAACTCGGGCGTGATCGCCTACGCATCGGGCCTGCAGGGCAACGTTCAGGCGAACGTCAACCCGACGTTCACCACCATCTTTGTGCCGCCGTTCGGGCTGCCGCGGGATGCGCCGCCGCTCATCACGCCCGGCGTGATGGGCAACGACACGGCCGTCTTCCTGGGTACGCCGGGTGTGACCGGGCCCGGCGGTCTGCGGGCGCTGGCCCGCACGGGCGATCCCGCCCCCGGTTTCACGGGCATGTACTACAACATCAGCCCCAGCACCAGCGGCGCCGTGAACCTCAACAACGCGGGCGATCTGCTTTTCGCCTGCTCCGTGGTGAGCACGGCCGCGGGGACGGAGTTCACGCGGAACGGCTGGCAGCTCGCCGGCGGCTCGAACTACCCGAGCCAGTGGTCCTTCCAGAACGTGCTCTTCGGCTACGACGCGGCGTCGGGCCAGGTGAACCCGATGCTGTACCAGGGTCAGCTGATCGAGGTCGATCCGGGCGTGTTCAAGTATGTCACGCAGTTTGCGGTCTCCACGGCCGACAACGGTGACGGTTCGTCGATGGGCCTGAACGACGACGGCACCTTCGTGGCGTGGGTCCGCACCTCCGACACGATCGACGGGAATCCGACGGGCACGGCCTACGTCGTGCTGCAGATCCCCGCCCCGGGCACGGCCATGCTCGGCCTGCTGGGCGTGGGCGCCCTGGCGCGCCGTCGGCGCCGCTGAATCTTGCTACTCCTCCCGCCTCCGGCCGTCGAGAGACGGCCGGGGCGATTCCGGGTCTCTCTCCCTTATTCCTGAACAGGCCACGATTTCGGAGTATCCAGCATGGATCTGGTCCGCACCCTCAAATCAGTCGTGCTCGCCGCGGTGCTCGGCGCGTGTTCCTCGTCGGCGATGGCCCAGCCCAAGCTGGTGCTCACGCAGGCCGGCAGCGACATTTCCGGCGACGGGAACACCGTCGTCGGGAGCATCCTCAACGCCAACGTCTTCGGCCAGTACGTGGCCTTCACCCGCGGCGTGGGCTTCGGGTTCATGGGCCCGGCCACGACCGGGGGCGACGGGCGACTCCAGGTTTCGGACGTGAACGCCGGTGCGTTCTGGGCGGCGACCAGCCTCTACAACGGGAGTTTCGGCACGCCGTACTGGCCGCCGGAGAACCCCGGCCTCTTTGGAAACTACACGGGAACCCGCGCGTGCTGCAACGGCACGATCTGCACGGTGGTCGATTCGGCGGCGTGCACGGGCATGGCGTTGTACACCGGCTCGGCGACGTGCGAGCCCAACCCATGCCCGCCCGACCCCAACCCGCCGTTGGTGGGGGCGTGCTGCAACCGCACGACGCTGGTCTGCACGGTGACGTCACAGGCGGCGTGCGCGGCCAACGGCGCGGAGTACTACTGGATCGGCAACCTGACGACCTGCGGCAACTACCCGTGCAGCCACGGGCACACCATCCCGTTCCGGTATGACTCGACCACCAACACGTGGACCAACGCGGGCGCGATCCCGAACAACACGGGCGGGCCCGGCCAGGGCTCGGCGCACTGCGACGCGGGCATCGCCACCTCGTACGACATCTCGGGCAACGGCCGGTACATCACCGGCGGATCGTGGTACGGGGCGTTCGGCACGGTGGCGTGCGGCACGCGGGGCTTCATCTATGACAATACCAACGGCTCGGTGAAGATGCTGCCGCTGGTGGGCACGTCGGCCGGGTGCCAGAACTTCTCGCAGGGCGATCGGGTCTCGAACAACGGCGTTGTGGTCGGGCGCGACATGCACGCGACCACCACGCCCACGGGCGATCAGATCAGTTGCAACGCGGGCTGCCTGGCGGTGTGGGAGCCGGACCCGGTGACGGGCCAGTACTTCATGCCGCGGACGCCCCGGGCGTGCTGCACGGGCTCGACCTGCACGGTGATCGATCCGCAACAGTGCGCCGGGCTGGCGCTGGCCGCGACGACCTGCGCGCCGGCGACCTGCCCGGCGGGCGCGCCCGCCACGGGCGCGTGCTGCAACGCCGACTCGCTCAACTGCTCGATCACCACGCAGGCGGGGTGCGGTTCGCCCGACTTCTGGGTCGGCGCGGGCGTGTGTACGCCGCACAACCTGTGCCTGCCGGCGACCGAGACCGTGCTCGATGAGTACGGTTCGGGCGCCATCGGCACCAAGGTGATCACCCGCGACGGAACGGTCGTGGCGGGCCAGATCAGCGACGGGACTGCCGAGTACGAGCTCGGCGACCCGTCGCTGGTCGGCTCGCTGTGCAAGTATGTCAAGAACTCGGCGACGGGCGCGTGGGACCGCGTGATCCTGGGCAAGCCCGCCCCGCGCTGCCAGTCGGTGGGCGGGATGTTCGCCACCGCCATCAGCGCCGACGGCAACACGATCGTCGGCACCGCGATCTACGGCGGAAACTCGTTCTTCACCGCGTGCGACATCCGCGGGTTCATCTGGTCGCCCTCGATCAACGAGGGCGTGCCGATGGACTTCCAGACCTATGTAGACAGTCTCAACGGCAACAACCCGTACCCGCCGACCGGCAGCGGTCTGAGCATCGGCGCGGGCATCAGCGCCGACGGTAACGCGGTGATGGTTACCTGGACGCCGCCCCCCCCGGCCGCGTGCGGAAACACCGGCGGGCTGGCCGACTTGGGGCGCGCGGGCGTGCTGTATCTGAACGGCACGGGGATCGGTTGCGAACCCCCGCGGATCGCGGGCGGCCCGTACAACGTCGCGCAGCAGGAGTTCATCCGGCTGGGCATGGTGGGCAACGTGTTCGTCGCGGGGTCTTACCCGATGACGACCCAATGGCAGAAGGAGACCCCGACGGGCTCGAACAACTGGGTGAACCTCGAAGACTCCTGCGGGCAGTTCACGTCCGACAACAGTTGGACGTACGAGGGCACGCACGGCTTCCAGCTTCGGGTCAACATGCTCGCGGACCCCGCGGCCCGCGACGGCAACTACCGCGTGGTCATCACCAACTCGTGCGGATCGGCGACCAGCCAGGTCGCCGACATCCACGCCGTCACCGGCGCGTGCTGCTACAACAACGGCGGCGCGATCGCCTGCACGCTGGAGATGAGCTCTCGCTGCACCGGCACGCTGACCGACTTCGGTTACCTCTCGGGCACCTACCTCGGCGACAACACGGTGTGCACGCCCACGTCGTGCGACGCCGCGGCCGGCGCCTGCTGCTTCGGGCCCGGCGGCCCGAACGCGACCTGCGCGATCGACGTCGCGACGCACTGCACCCAGTCGGTGCTGGACGGCGGCAACGGCGGCGTGTTCGCCGGCGGCGGCACAGTGTGCGGGCCCGCGGCGTGCGGCTCGGTCTCGGGCGCGTGCTGCTACTCGACCGACGGGGTCTCGACCTCGTGCGTGGTGGACCTGACGACGCGCTGCACCTCGCCGGTCTCCTCCGGCGGCCTTGCGGGCGTGTACGCGGGCAACGGCACGGTGTGCGCTCCGGGCGACGTGTGCCCGGCGGGCACGCCCGGCGTCGGCGCGTGCTGCTACAACTTCGACAACCTGAGCGAGATGGTCTGCACGATCCTGCCGCAGACGACCTGCACGGCGACGCCGCTCAACGGCGGACACCTGGGCAAGTACATCGGCGACGGCGCGGTGTGCGGACCGAGCACGTGCAAGCCGGGTGTGTTCGGCACGGGCAGCGGGCTGGGCGCGTGCTGCTTCACCGACCCCAACAACCCCGCGTCGGGCGTGATCTGCACGGTGCGCTCGCGGGCCAACTGCCAGAACTACCCCAACGGCTCGACCCCGGACAACCAGGGTCCGTACACGGCGGGCGTGGCGGGCATCTTCCAGACCGGTCAGTGCTGCTCGCCGTCGTCGACGCCGCCGCTGTCGGGCTGCTCGACCTCGACGGACTGCTCGCCGTTCTACGGCGCGTGTGTGCACTCGGCCGAGGACGGCCTGAGCGACGCGGTCTGCACGCTGCAGAACCAGGCCCGCTGCGAGCGGCGGTTCTATGCGGGCGGGCTGTTCGGCACGTTCGCGGGCACGCAGACGGTGTGCAGCCCGGCATCGCTGCAGACGCTCGCGGGCGCTTGCTGCTACACGCCTCCGGGCGAGACCTGCCCGGTGTGCACGATCCAGCCGGCGGACCCGACGACGGGCCAGTCGCCGCGCTGCACGGAGGAGTTCAACGGCGGGTTGAACGGGACGTTCGCGGGCATCGGCACGACCTGCACGCCGGCGTCCTGCCCGTCGGTGGGCGCGTGCTGCGTGAGCGGGAGCTGCACGCCGACGTGCCAGGCGCTTTGCGACCTCAACGGCGGCACGTTCAGCGGCGTGGGCGTCGCCTGCGACCCCGATCCGTGCAACTCGACCACGGGGGCCTGCTGCAGCGGCAGCACCTGTGCGACCTCGACGCAGGCGGAGTGCACCGGTGTGAACACGCACTTCGCGGGCACGGGCACGGTGTGCAACGTGTTCGGGACCAACAACACCACGCCGTGCTGCCTGGCAGACTACAACCAGTCGGGCGCGGTGAGCGTGCAGGACATCTTCGACTTCCTCTCGGGCTACTTCACCTTCAACATGCAGGCCGACATCAACGCCTCAGGCATGGTGAGCGTGCAGGACATCTTCGACTTCCTCGGGGCCTACTTCTCCGGGTGCAACTGACGGGTTGGGACTACACCACGGAAGGTCACCACTGAGGGCACAGGGGCCACGGAGAAGCGCGGCGCGGTCGCAACCAGACGCGAAGCAGGAACTCAGAGAAAGGGGAGAGCGCGGAGGGGCTCAGAGACGGACTCTCATGGATCGGACTCGGAGTCTCTCTCATCCTTCCCAGTTCTCTGAGTTCCATCGGGAAGTTGTCGCAAGGCGCGGGGAATCCCGGCGAAAGCAGCGCGGGGTTCCTACAGGAATCAGCGCTCGCTCAGTGCTCTCGGTGTGCTCAGTGGTGAGTTCAATGCACTGCGTGCGCGGCCACTGATCGAGCGGACGGACGGGTCAGGGCCGGTAGTACTCCGGCAGCGTGTAGCCCAGGTACGAGAAGCCCCGCTCTCGGTACGGCGAGACGTTCTGGTAGTTGCTCGGCGGCTGGTCGTAGGTGTCGAGGTACATGCGGACGAGGCGCGCGTCGGACTTGAAGAACGACGCGTGCCCGTCCACGAACGAGACGTTGAAGCCCTCGTTACCGTGGTTGTTCCACGGGTCGGGCCAGTTGTTGATGCCGTCGGGGCGGCCGATGCCGGGCACGACCGACTGGTCGTTGTCGTTGTCGATCGTCAGGTAGCACCTCTCCGGGAAGTTCACGTTTGCCGCGGTCTTGACTGTGTTGCGGGTGTGCAGATCGAAGAGCTCGGGTGCGTCGGTGCGGCTCCACCCGAGCTGGTCGCCGACGGAAGAGTTGGGCGGCGCGGCGATGACCGTGCCGTCGAGGTACTTGCCCGCGTAGAACCACGAGCGGACCTCGTAGCTGTGGCCGCCGCTGCTGTCGTCGCGATCGCGGGCCGCGAAGAACGTATCACGGATGAAATCGCGTGCGTAGAGCGCGATGGCGTCCTGGCCCAGGTCCTGGCTGAGGGTGAGGTCGGGACGGATGCGGTTGCGCGTGGAGGGGCAGATCGCGACGTTGTAGTCGCTGATGTAGTCGGGGAAGAGCCAGCTGATGTTGTCCTCCCAGTCGAAGAGCGTGGGGATGAAGTACCCCAGCTTCACGTCGAGGCTGTAGCTGTTGCACGCGAGGGCGAGCTGACGTGTGTTGGAGAGGCACCGGGTGCGACGGGCCGATTCGCGGGCCGCGCTGAGGGCGGGCAGCAGCAGCCCGACGAGCAGCGCGATGATCGCGATGACCACGAGCAGTTCGATGAGCGTGAAGGCGGCGCGTCGGGTTGGGGCGGCCGGACGTGTGGAGTGGTCGGGCGGCACGGTGCAAACAGTTTACGGGGGTGCGCTGGGCGCGTGCGCCACCGATCTGTTGGCCCCCCCCGCCAGCCCCCCGGGCGAGTGCATCCGGACGGCGTACTGTGCCGGCGAGACCTCAGGAGCACCGCAATGCCTCAGCCCGGCCCGACGCTGATCGTGGGCGCGGGGCCGGTGGGCCTGGCCGCGGCGGTCATGATGGCGGCACGGACCCGACACGCGAGGATCGTCGAGCGCCGCGATGCGCCCTCTCGCGAGTCACGGACCCTCGCCGTCAACCCCCGCACGCTCGATATCCTGGCGCCGACCGGTGTGAGCGCCGAGATGCTCACTCGGGGCCTGCGCATCGAGCGGGTGCGGATGTACCGCCGCGACCGGCAGATCGCCGAAGTCCCGCTGGCGGGCCTGCACCTGCGGTATCCGTTCATGCTCGCTCTGTCGCAGTCGGCGTCGGAGCGGCTGATGGAAGAGGCACTTGCTCGGGCCGGTGGGCGCGTCGAGCGCGGCACCACGCTCACGCATTGCCGATCCGTGGAGAGCGGGGTTGAGGCGACGCTCCGGCACGCGGATGGGCGGATCGAGGCGGTTGTCGCGCCCCGACTGCTGGCCGCCGATGGGGCCCACAGCACGGTGCGGGAACGGATGGGCGTGGGCTTTGCGGGCTCCGAGTTCGCGCGCCCGTGGCGGCTGGCCGACGTACCGCTCAAGACCGACCTGGACCCGCACGCGGCCCACGTGGCGCTGCTCGACGATCGAGCCTTCTTGTTCGCGGTCCGGGCCGTGGAGGACGCGCGGACGGAGGACCCCGCGAACGCACTGTGGCGGCTGATCAGCAACGGGCCGGACCCGCTGTCGCTGCTGTTCCGCGCGACGCCGACGGGTGAGCCGGTCTGGGCGTCGTCGTTCAGCATCGCGCACCGGCTGGCCGCGGAGTTTGCCACGGGCGGCGTGTACCTCGCGGGCGACGCGGCCCACGTCCACTCGCCGATCGGCGCTCGCGGCATGAACCTGGGCATCGAAGATGCGGCGGTGTTTGCCGAACTGGAGGCTGCGGGGCGGCTGGCGGAGTACGCGACCCGGCGCCGGCCGGTGGATGCGGCCGTTGTGCGGCGGGTGAAACTGCTCTCCAGGGTCGCGGCGGCGGAGGGTTGGGCGTTCGGGTTGTTGCGGGGTTGGGTGCTGCCGCGGGTGGTCCGGAGCCCGCGTCTGCGCCCGCGGTTCCTTGCGACGCTCGCGGGACTGGACCACCCCGCTCCCGAGCCTGTGCCCGCCGTGCGGCCCGTCCCGCAAGCCGAATGAAGCCTGGGAGTCGGGCGGTACGTCGGTAGACTCAAGTGAAGGAGGAGCTGCGATGCGAAGTGGATGGACGGGCGTGGCGGGGGCGCTTATGGCGGCGGCGGGCGCGTTCGGACAGGGCGCTTCGGTGACCGTCGATTGCAGCGGGGCGAGCGTGCCGTCTTCGGGCTCGACCGCGCCGGACATCGTGCGCACGAGCACGGCGACGATCCAGGGCGCGAGCGGGTACCAGTTCGTATTTAACCCGATGGTCCACGGCACGGGCTTTCTGGGCATCGTCGCGATCGGCCTGACGCCGCGCCCTCTGGGCGATGTGCTCAACGGCTTCTTTGTCGGCGGCCAGCGCACACTCTACGGCGCGATGCGCAACCCCTCGGGCACGCTGCCGACGTTGCTGGATACCGAGCCCGTCGGCGGCGTGTTCGGCGGCTTCAGCATCAACCTGACATTCAAGCAGGAGCTGCTCGCCGACGGGCGCGGCCGGGCCTCGATCACCAACATCGCCAAGCCCTCGGGCCTGGGCATCGCGGTGGACAGCGGAGGGGCGGTGTTCACGGTGTGGAGCCCGCCCGCGCCGACGGTGAGTGAGTGGCAGTTCGAGGGCGACCTGATGTCGGTGAAGCAGAGCGGGGCCGCGCCGGCGTCCGGTCCGGGGCGGATCCGCTACCTCGACGATCCGGCGTTCGGGCCGATCCTCGGCGGCGTGGGCGCAGAAGACACCTACCCGAGCCCGCCCACGCCCACGGGTGTGACGCAGATGCAATCGTCCTTCGGCACGACGGCGGCGTTCGGATTGCCGCCCGTCGGCGGCGAGCAGGACACGGTGTATCGCACCAGCCCGTGCCGCAACGTGAGCGCACCGGACGACACCGCCAAGAGCCGCGGTCTGGGGCTCGCGCTCTGGCCCAACACGCGAGACTACTGGCCGGACGACCGGATCGGGCAGTGGACGATGGTGTGGGACATGCTGATCCCCCAGGCCTCGTGGGACGCGGCCCTCGCCGCGGGCACGCCGTGCGTCGCGCTCGTCGAGGACAGCCAGAACAACAACTCGGCCGCGGACGCGGTGATCCGCGTGACCGGGGCCGCGCCGGGGGGGGGGGCGGCCAGCGTCGGTTACAGCCTCGACCAAGTGGGCAACGCGACGGTGCCGACGCCGGCCATCCAGCCGGACCAGTGGTTCAGGCTGGCGCTGGTGGTCGACCACTACAGCCGGCGCGTCGGCAGGGTGTATGTCAACGGCGTGCTCGCGGGAACAACCGGCAGCGACTGGCTCTACAACGCGTGCAAGAGTGCCGACCCGCGCTGGGGCGACATATCGAGCACGAACCCGGCCGGCTCGCCGATCGACCCCGCAGCCTGGGTCGGCTGGGGCGCGTTCCCGAGCCCGTGGGCGAAACAGGCGGCGACTCCGAATGCGCCCACCGCCTCCACCGTCGGTCTGTTCGCGGACATCAACGGGCGCGGCGAGAGCGTGTACATCGCGAATCTGGCGTTCACGGACGAGGCGATGACAGACGCCCAGATCGCCGCGCTGGGCGGACCCAACGCCCGGGGCATCGTGTACCCGCGCCCCGCGCCATGCGCGGCCGACTTCAACGGGCAGAACGGGGTCACGGTTCAGGACATCTTCGACTTCCTGAGCGCGTACTTCGCCGGGAGCACGAACGCCGACTTCAACCACTCGGGCGGCGTGACGGTGCAGGACATCTTTGATTTTCTCGGGGCGTATTTCGTGGGTTGCTGACGTGACGGTGCCGGACGGCGGTGCGATTGACCCGCGGCGGTTCCGGCGAGACCGGGATCGTGGCGTCGAGGCCCGTGACACCGCGATTTCCCTGGATTCGCGGCCGGTTTCCTTGCACCCCGTCCAAAGGACGATGTAGCATTGGAAGTACCGCGGCATCGAAACGTGCCATCGGAGGTGCCACCGTGCGTCACGCTCTAGCGTTCGGAACCGTCGTGTTGCTGCTCCTTACCGATGCCGCGTTCTCCCAGACGTCGTGGCCGATGCGTCAGCGTGATGCGGCCAACACCGGCCGCGCGGACTTTGCGATCCCCGCCGCGCGTCAGGGGCCGGGCCTGTTCACCGCGGTCTCGTGGCAGGTGCCATCTCCCGGCGGGCCCGACAACGGCGCGTTCTCAAGCGGCCAGATGGTGTACTTCGACGGCGTGGGCCCGGGTGGGGCAGACCTCGTCGTCGGCAGCTATCACTGGCCCAAGGGTGTCCAGGGTATGAACCGGCACACCGGCGAGGTTTACTGGGCCGGCAACCCGGACGGGGGTGAGAGTATCGGCGCGAACGCGGCAGCGTTCAGCCCGACGGGAATGACTGTCTACGTGACCAACGATGCAACGCCGGGTACGCTGATGGCGTTCGGCTCGGCCGTCGGTCCGAGCGACTACTGGTCCAACGCCGGCTCCAACGACGTTGACGCGGGGGCGTGGTCGCCGAAGGTTCTCTCCGATGGGCGCATCGTTACAAGCAACTGGTGCGACTCGGTATTGTGCTTTGCCGACAACGGGATTTCGCTCACTCGGACGGCCCGGGCCGAGAGCAGTTGCTCCTGCTATCCGGGCAGTGCTGTTTTTCAGGACGGCTCGCTCACGCGGGTGTACACCCCGAGCCGTTGCGGGTTTGTCACCTGCTACAACGGGGCCGACGGGGCCCAACTCTGGCGCACGAACGTCGGCCCCGCGACGGATGCGGGCGTCACGGCCGACCCGTTGTCGGGCAACCTGTACCTGAACATCGGCGTCGACGACGTGTACGTGGTCGGCCTCGACAAGTTCGGCCAGCCCTTGTGGACAGGCGGGGCGGGCGTGCGCGTGTACGACTGGGTCTCGGGCGTGAACAACCCGCAGCGGGCGCAGTCGGCGGGAGCGCTGAGTCACGACGCGGGGACCTACTACTTCCAGACCGTGAGCCAACAGGGCGACGGGCTGCTCTACGCGATCAACACCGCCGACGGCCAGATCAGGTGGGTCTACCCGACGCTGAGCCGCGGCTGGGAGATGCAGGCATCGTCTCCGATCGTGACGCCCAACGGAATCGTGATTGTCGGCAACAACGGGGGGCGGCGGTACTTCGTCATCAGGGACGACGCGATCGCGGGCACGCTGCTGGCGACCTTCGACAGCTCGCCCGGCGGCTCGCAGGACGGTGTCGCCAGCGCGTCGGCCATGCTCTCGGCCGATGGTTTCCTCTATCTGCCTGTGCGCACAGGGTGGACGTACCCATACGCCGGGGGGCCGACACCGACCGGCGCGGTGTCGAACGTGTTCACGGCGTTCGACCTCCGTGAGAACCCCGAGATTCTGCTGCCGGGACCCACGAAGGTCCGTGCGTTCGCGGGGAATGCGAGCGTGCGGATTTTATGGCAACCCATCAGCGTGGACCCGCAGGTGTTCAGCCACTACGCGGTGTACAGAGACACCACGGCGTTCTCGTCGATCGCCGGCCTGACGCCCATCGCGACGCTTCCGAGCATGGTTGCCAACACTTTCACGGACACCTCGGCTCAGAACGGTGTGTCGTATCACTACGCGGTCTCCGCTGTGGCGGTGGGTGGGGGCGAGCGTGAGCAGGTCCAGAGCATCGGGCCCAGGACACCCCGTGACGAGAGCGATCTGCAGGTGGTCTCGATCTCGCGCACGCCGCGATACCCGCGGTACGCGCCGGACTACGCCAATCTCACCGTGACCGAGCCGGGCGGGTTCGGGCCGTACAACTTCAGCGTCGCCACGGGCCTGGGGATGGGCCAGACAAGCGCCACGCAGCGGTTCCCGAACCCGGGCGATCCGGTCACCTACACCGCGCAGGTCCGCAACCGCGGCACGAACGCGTGGTCCACGCCGGTGAACGTGACGTGGACCGTTGACGGCTCGGTGCAGCAGTCGGGTGTGCAGCCGGTGAGCCTGGCGCCCGGGGCATCGGCGTCGTTCGCGTACACACGCCCGTGGGAAGACACCGAACGCGTCATCGGTTGCTCGATCGACGCCGTGGACGCGCGGGCGACGAACAACTCGCGCCAGATCTCTACACGCTCCGTCGCATTCCTGTCCTACGTCGATCGGACGTACCTCGAGGATTTCCGCGAGCAGACGCCGGATTATCCGCAGAGCACGACCGACGATCTGCTCGACTGGCTCAACCGGCACATGGACCGGTTCAACCAGATGTTCGCCGACGCGCCCGCGGGAGGCACACCCAAGCGGGTGCACTTCGACGTGCTGGAGGTGCTCGACGACGACACTTCCGATCCCGCCATCGACACGATCCCCTTCGCCGTGTTCCCGTTCCGTTACCGTGCCGGCGAGGGCACGCTGCGCCTGAGCGGCTACTTCAGCGCCGCCGACGATATCGACTACGGCCTGCTCCACGAGATGGGCCATCAACTTGGCCTCATCGACCTGTACCGCCTCGACACCCCGGCGTCGATCAATCAGGTGAGCGGCACGCCGTACTTCACCTTTCCCGGGCTCATGCACGGCGTGTCGCCTTTCCTTTCGGAGAACTCGTCGCACGCCCTGACCCACTGGTATCTCAAGGCGCACGGGTATTACGGGCAGTACCTGTACAGCCTTCCGGAATCCTGCCGGTGCGTGTGCTGGGATACGGCGATCAGCCGGTGATCGGCGCCACGGTGAGCGTTTATCAGCGGTGCGAGCGGCCGGGCGTCGGCGACGTGATCAGCGATCAGGTCAAGTTCCAGGGGACGACCGACTCTCAGGGTGTGTACACCCTGCCCAACGTGCCCATCGACACGCAGCTGGCCCCGCCCGCGTTCAACGGCGATTACATCAGGCCCAACCCGTTCGGGTACATCGCGGTGGTGGGCAGCAACGGGCTGCTGCTGCTGAAGATCGAGAAGGACGGATTCGCGGACTACGCGTGGCTCGACATCACCGAGGTGAACAACGCGTACTACGACGGACAGGCATCGGTCGCGACCTTCGAACGTCGGGTGGCGCTGGGCGGGCCCATCCAGATCACACCGCCGCGGGATATGACCGAGAGCAACGCCGTCGAATGGTTCCACGCCGCGGAAGACGGAGTGCTGACTCTCAGCGACGACACGGCGATCCACGACACGGGTGCCGCCTCGTTGCGGGCCGTAGCCACCGGGGGGGGCGACAACACCATCCGCTATCCCGGCGCGTTCCGCGCCCGGTGGAACCTCTCGGGTGTGAACAGCGTCGTGCTGCACGCACGGGCGATCAACAACAACTCGCCGCAGTTTCAGAACCTCTCGCCGACGGTCCGACTGCTCAGCCGAGACGGCTATATCCAGTTGCAACCCCACGACGACGTGCTCAATGGCGCGGTGACTCAGTGGGTGACGTTCACGATCCCCCTCGCCGGCAACGCCGAATGGACGCGTTCGGAGCTCGGGTCGCCCGACATTTCGGCGGTCTCGGGCTTGGAGATCCACGCTGACACCTGGGGCGCGGGTTTCACGCTCTGGCTGGACGGCGTCGGGTTCGACCCCTCGCCCTGTCCGGCGGACTTCAACGGCTCGGGATCGGTGTCCGTGCAGGACATTTTCGACTTCCTCGGAGCGTACTTCGCCGTGAGCCCCGCGGCCGACTTCAACCGATCCGGGGCCGTGTCGGTGCAGGACATCTTTGATTTTCTCTCAGCCTACTTCTCGGCCTGTTGACGCGTCTGCGAATCGCGTGTTTCGCTCGCCTCCGGCCCGGCGTCCCAGATCAGCGTGACGCCGTCGTGCGAGGAGGACATCAGGTAGCGTCCGTTCTCACTCCAGTCGATGGAGGTGATGAGCGAGCCGTGGCCCTTGAGCGTGAGCAGAAGGTCGCCGGTCTGCGCGTCGAGCACGCGGACCACGCGGTCCTGGCCGCCCATGGCGAGGCGGCGGTCGTCGGGGGAGAAGGACGCGAACACCTGCGGGCCGCGGGCGACCACTCGGTGCAGGAGCACCCGACCGCTCTCGACGTCGACGACAGTGAGGCCTCCCCGGGTGTCGGTGACGCTGGCCCTCTTCCCGTCGCTCGAGGGTTGGACCCCGATCAGTTCCGCCTGGGGCGACTCCACGCGCGAGACTTCCCTCCACGACCCTGTGTCGAGGACGATCAGCGTGTGCTGAAACGCCAGGAACAGCCGGCGCCCGTCGCTCGCGAACGTCGCGAACCCCCAATGGGGAGGCCCGTCCGGGAACGTGAAGACCTCGCGGCCCGCGGCGGTGTCGGTTACATGCACGGTGTTGCTGCCGACAATCTGCCAGCAGACCATCCGACCGTCGCCGCTGATGCTCGTGAGGTAGGGCTGCAATGCGGGCAGGGTCCCCGGGGGGATGTCCGGCAGGGTGGTTGGCGAAGACCAGGTGTGACTCTGCGTGTCGAAAACGATCAGCCGGTGGTCGCTCGCCACGGCCGAGCCGAAATGGTTTCGCAGGTTCATCGAGGCGAACTGCAGCGGCGGCAGATCGATCAGCGGCGTGTCCTCGCCGGTCTCGATCGAGCGGCGCACCAGGCGGTTGCCGCCCGACTGGACGACCGTGATCCCGCTGTCGTAAAAACCGAAGGAAGTCTCGCCCCTGCGAAGGGGGGCGGGCCGAGCCGCTCGCACCTCATCGAGCCGCCAGACCCGCGGGCCGCGCTCCTCGTTGGAGGTCGACGTGACTCCCGTTCCCTGATCGGTCCAGCACGCGCAGAGCGCGGGTGCGCCGTGACCGAGGAGCGAGCCCTTGAGATTGAGGTGGGCGAGGTCCCACTCACACACCGCGGCATCGTCCGAGGCCGAGACCAGCGACGCGCCGTCGGGCGAGAACTCGATCGAGCGCACCGCCAGCAGGTGCCCGCGCAGGTCGCCGATGAGGGTCAACTCCGGCGATTGGAAGAGCCGGATGGTGGTGGACATGGTGGTCGCGAGCACGTGGCCGTCGGGACTGAATCGGACCCGGGCTTCGCCGGTGTATTCAGGCGCGGAGAAGTGCGCGCGGCGGATGACGGCGCCCGTCGTGCCGTCCCGGAGCACGAGATCGGGGTTCTCGACGCTCGCCAGCAGCGACGCGTCGGCGTTGAAGTCGAGGTCACGGACGTTGGCGATAAAGTCGTCGTTGAGCAGGGTGTCCGTGCCCGTGGCGACGTCGAGGCGGTGCAGGCCGTAGCCCGCGCGCCCGGCGACCAGCGCCGCGCTGCCGTCCGGCGTAAG
This sequence comes from uncultured Phycisphaeraceae bacterium, assembly GCA_964630785.1. Taxonomy (GTDB): domain Bacteria; phylum Planctomycetota; class Phycisphaerae; order Phycisphaerales; family UBA1924; genus JADLCX01. The sequence goes on from CAZVZG010000010.1 coordinate 114,106, forward strand.
CACGCCGCAGAGCAGCGCCGGGCGGCGCCCCAGTTCCCAGCGGCGCAGTTCACGCCCGTCCCGGGCGTCGTGCACGGCGACGGCGACCGGATTGACGACCAGCACGCGCGAGCCGTCGCGGCTGGCGCGGACGTGCATGAGCGGCAACACGCTGGGCACGATCGTGGGAACCGTCCAGGCGACGGCCCCATCGTGCGAGCCCCACCGTCGCAGCTCACCCGTGATGGTGACGCCGACGACCGCATTGTCGCCCAAACGGGCCAGCGACGCCACGGGCGCGGGCGTGTCGAGAGAGCCGCGGCTCTGGTCGACCAGGCGCGAGAGGTATCGCCATTCCCAGCCGCGCTGATGCTCCGGCGCATCGGCGAGACGGGCGCGGGCGGTGGGCCCGTCGTTGCCGCGGATCGCGGCGTCGGCGGCGTACATGCTCGCGACGTAGGCGCGGTGCTCGGCGTCCACGCGCCGCTGCTCGGCGAGGCGCTCGGCCTGGCGGGCCCGGGCCAGTTGCACGAGCGTGCCGACGGCGCCCACGCCCAGGGCCAGGAGGACGGCCACGCCCGCCGCGACCGCGGGGCGATTGCGTCGGGCGAAGCGGGAGAGCTGGTAGCGAAGGCTCGGTGGCCGGGCCGCGATGGGCCGGTCGGCGAGGTAGCGGTGGACATCCGCCGCGAGCTCGCCGGCGATCTGGTAGCGTCGCTCGGGCTCCTTGCTCAGGCACTTGAGCACGATGGTGTCCACGTCGGCGTCGATGCCGCGGCGCAGGCTCGACGGCCGGGGCGGCGGGGCATTGAGGATGACGCTGACCGCCGTTCGCAGGCCGCCCTCGCTGCTGCTCACGGTGTAGGGCATCGCCCTCGTGAGCATCTGAAAGAGCAGCACGCCGAGCGAGTACACGTCGGTTCGCAGGTCGATGCGGGATGGCGAACCCTCGACCTGCTCGGGGCTGGCCCAGGGCAGCGAGCCGACGAACTGGCCCGCGACCGTCTGTCCGTTCCGAGCCGCATCGCCGAAATCGGCCAGCAGCCGGGCCAGACCGAAGTCCAGCAGGTGCGGTTCGCCGTCGTCGCTCACGAGGATGTTCGCGGGCTTGAGGTCGCGGTGGATGACGCCGCGGAGGTGCGCGGCGTTGACCGCGGCCGCGATCTTCTCAAAGAGGCGCAGCACGCCGCGGACGTCGAGCGAGTGTGCGGCGAGGTGCTCGTCGATCGGCAGGCCGTCGACGTAGTCCATGACGTAGAAGACATTGGCGCCGGCGACGCCGGAATCGATCACGCTGACGATGTTCGGGTGTTCGAGCTGGGCGAGGATCTCGACCTCGCGTTGGAAGCGGTCGGAATCGCGACGGTCGCCGAAGAACGATTCGCGCCGGACCTTGACGGCCACGCGCCGGCCGGTCGAACGCTGGATCGCCTCATACACCACGCCCTGCCCGCCGCGGTGCACCTCGCGCACGAGGCTGTAGGCGTCGAGGCCCTCGGGCAGGGGTCCGTCCGAGACGTAGCCGCCGTCGAGTCGTGGACCGCCGGCCCGCGAACCGGCGCTGGAGCGTGCCCGCTCCAGCAACTGAAGCACCGCCAGTTCGTGCGCGAGCTCGGGCGCGAGGTCCGGGTGCGAGTCGAGCACGCTCTGGTCGCTTACCGACTCGCCCGCGGCCCGCCGGCGAAGGCACTCCTCGACAACAGCCCGCAGCCTTGACTCACGATCAGCTTCGGGGCTTCGCTCACCGTCGCCCACAACTCCCGCATCGCCGTTCGCGTCCGGCGGTGCGGGCCCGGGCGTTGGTGGTTCTGTGGGAGGCTGGGGCGGCATAGGCAGGGTTCGTTCCTCGATTCAAGCGGAATCCGCGGCCGCTTCGCCCGCGATTCCGCGGCGCGTCGGCGTTTCCGGGCGTCGGCGCATCAGGTCGGCGGCGGAACGACGCCGCTCGCAGCGAGGCTCTCCCGCAGCGCGCCCAGGGCCCGGCCGCAGAGTTTGTGGACCGCCGGCTCGGTTCGCCCGAGCCGGGTTGCGACCTCCGCCGGCGAGAGTCCCAGCAGGTATCGCAGTTCCAACGCCTCGCGGTAGGCGGGATAGAGCCCCCGGATCGCGAGCCGGAGGGCGTCTTCCAGTTCGTGCGCTCGCGCATCGCGGCTGGGCGTGTGGCTGTCGATCGCGAGAAGTTCGATGATCGGCGCGAGGCTGCTGCTCGCGAGCGCGGCCGCACCAACCGGGCCCGCACCCCCGGCCGTCATGCCCCCTCCGCCGCGCTTGGCCGCGCGCAGATGCCGAACCGCGTCTACTACCCGGTGGTCGGCGATGGCGGCCAGCCAGCGAAAAAACGCCTCGCCGGGGTCCTGACCGTCACGCACCACGAACTGCCCCACACTCCCGAACGCATCCTCGTAGGTCTCCTGGAGGATGTCCTCCGGCGAGCACACGGGTCGAACATCGGCGGGGAGCCGCCGCTCGACCCGCGCGGCCAGCCGGCCGTGCATCCGCAGCAGCAGGCGGTCCAGCGCGAGCGAACGGCCCGCGCGGACCTGGTTCACCAGGTCCGTCAATGTTTCGTTCGGAGGGTTCGATTCGGGTGAAACCATGGTCTTGGCGACCGTCGGCCCAAGCATACACCCGGGCGCAAGCGGCCCAACCCGCGTCGCGGCCCCGATTGTCGCCCCGGGCGCGGCCGTTTGGGTCTGAATGAGGAAGTGGTAAACAACGGAATGAAGCGTGGCGATCGAACAAAACACGCACAAGTGTTTCTCGGGCTCTGCAACCCGGTCACGGGGGCCCGCGAACAGGCGAGGTCACCCCTGCCAGCCCGGCAACGGTGTTGTATCTTTTCGTGGCGGTCCGATACCGCGTGCGGCGGCCATTGTCCGTGCGACCGGGTCTGTTCGAGTCCGGCCGATTTCTTCGGCCGGTGGAAGTGTCTTCCAGAAAGTGCCCCTGCTCGATGAAGCCTGAACAGTTGATCACGATGTCGCTCGCGTGTCTGGCGGTCTGTGCGGGGCTGTCCGGGGCTGTCCCTCTCCGCCACGAAGAAGGCACTTCGCCCGAACGCGGAGCGGCTCGCTTCTTCGCCTGCGCCGTCGATTCCACAGACGGGGCCATCCCGACCTGCCTTCGAGCACCAGCACCCTTTGAGCCCGCCGCGGGCCCGATCGGTGTCTTTCTCGACGACCCCGCGCCCCTCGCGGCCTGCTTCGACCCTGACTTTCCACCCTCGCTGGAGGTCATGGAGGCGGTCAACCGGGCGATGGAGCGCATGGCGGCGGAGGCCAACGGGTTCTCCAACCGCTTCGTCCTGCAGAGCAGTTGGCCCGGTGCCGACAACCTTCCCATCACGCTGACGTGGAGCTTTGTGCCCGACGGCGTGACGATCTCCAGCGGCGTGGGCGAGCCCGTCGCGGCCAGCGAGCTCTTCGCGCAGATGGACGCCAAGTTCGCGTCGGTGGGCGGGCGGGCTGCGTGGATCGCCCAGTTCGAGGCCGTCTTCGCCCGCTGGTCGCAGCTCACGGGGATCACCTACCAGCGGGTCACCTCCGGCGGCAACCCGTGGGACGACGGGGCCTCCTGGGGCGCCGGCGGTTCGCCCGGCGAGCGCGGCGACGTCCGCATCGGCATGAAGCCGATCGACGGGGCCTTCGGTGTGCTGGCCTACAACGGCTACCCCAGCGCGGGCGACATGGTCCTCGACTCCGCCGAGAACTGGGCCAGCCCGGGCAACAACTACCGCTACCTGCGGAATACCGTCGCCCATGAGCACGGGCACGGTATCGGTCTCGCCCACGTCTGCCCGCGCAACAGCACCAAACTGATGGAGCCGTACCTCGCGACCGCTTTCGACGGCCCGCAACAGGACGAGGTCCGCGCGGCCCAGCGCTCGTACGGCGACCCGTACGAGCCCAACAGCACAACGGCGACGGCGACACCGATCGGCACGCTCGATCCGGGCGGCGTATTGACGCCCAGCGCGGTGCCCGCGCCAGCAATCAATAACGCCGCGCTGACGAGCATCGCCGTCAACAGCGATGTTGACCACTACCGGTTCACTGTCTCGGCGCCGCTCATCGTGACAGCCACCGCGACGCCCGTGGGCTCGTTGTACGCCGACCACGTCCAGGACGCCTCGTGCGACGACGCTACGGCGAATACCGACTCACGCGCCCAGGCCGACCTGGCGATCGATCTGCTCAACTCCGCGGGCACCGCGCTCGCGACGGCCAGCGCGGCGGGGTTCAGTGCGAGCGAAACAATCGCCGGCTACCTCCTCAGCCCGGGCGTGAACTACTTCATCAAAGTGCGCGAGACCAACTCGCCCACGGAGTCGCAGCTCTATTCGCTGACGATCGGCGGCGCGGCCGAGCCGTTCTCGGCCAGCGACGGGGCGTTCGGCGACCGCGTGCGCCTGACGTGGGGCGCGATCGCGAACGCCACCAACTACACGATCTACCGCGGAACTTCCCCCGCCCGGGGCGGCGCGACGTTGCTCATGCAGATGACGGCGGGCGCGACGCAGTTCGACGACACCACGGCTGTCGCCGGCACGACGTATTTCTATTGGCTGGAGGCGACCACCACCGGCACGCCCGGATCGCGTGCGGCCGCCGGGCCCGAGACCGGTCTGCGAGGGGCATTGCCCGCCAACGACGCGTGCGCGGGCGCTCTCGTGATCGCGCCGGGCGCACCCGTGGGGTTCAACTCGTCTCCGGCCACAACCGACGGTCCCGCCGAGCCGTCGTGCTTCTCGGCCGGTTCCGGGCAGGTCTACAACGACCTCTGGTACGTCTACATCCCGGCCTCCAGCGGGCGCTTCCGCGTGCAGACCTGCGGCAGTTCGTTCGATACGAGGCTGGCGGTGTACGCCGGATCGTGCCCCTCCGAGCCGGGCGCGCCCGCGGCGTGCAACGACGACTCGACCGCCTGCGGCGGCGCGGGCGCGGCCCCGGGCGTCTCTCGCGTGAGCGTGAGCGGCGTCGCTGGACAGACCTATCGCATCCGCGTGGGGGCCGCGAGCGAGGGCGCTGGGGGAGTCGGCGAGGTACAGGTGCTGTGCCCAGGCGACTTCAACGCGACCGGCGACGTCAGCGTGCAGGACATCTTCGATTTCCTGGGCGCTCACTTCGCCGGCGACGCGGACGCAGACGTCAACGCCGACGGTTTGATCACGGTGCAGGACATCTTCGACTTCCTCGCCGCGTATTTCGGTCCGTGCTGAACGGACGCGGCCGGACCGGTCGGACGATGGTCATCGGAGCGGGCATCGTCGCGACGCTCGCGATCACTTGCGGTCTTCGCCGACCCAGCGATCGAAGAACTTCTTTTCCTGTTCGGCGCTCCGGGAGACCGAGTCCCGGAGTTTCGTGGTCAGTTCGGCGATGGTGGCGTCGCTGATGAACGGCTTTTCGCCCGCGGGGGTGGCCGCGATGGCCTGCGTGGCGGCCTCCAGCGCGTCGGCCGCGGCTCGCACCTCGGCCAGCGACTGGCTGTACTGCCGGATCGAGTTGTACAGCAGCTCGTTCTCGAGCTCCTTCTTGTTCGGCTGATACAGCAACCGCCAGGGCGCGGCCCGCACCTCGGCGGACATGAGTTTCACCTGCTGGGCCGCGAGCGTGCCGTTGGTGATGATCTCCTTGAGCTCGGGGATGCGCGTGGTGACGAGCTCGTCGGTCTTTCGGGCCACGTCGGCGGCGTAGGCCATCGTCGACTGGCCGTCGCGGATCGCCTTGGAGACCAGCGGGTAGTCGTCGTTCTCGAACCGCTTCACGACGCTGCGCACCGACTCGATAGCCTCGTCGATCTTGGCACGGTTGTCGGACAGGGCCTTGCGAGCCTCGTCGATGAACGATCGGGCCTCCTTCACGGCGTCGTCCGCGCCCCGACTGATGCTGTCCACGCGGCCCTTGACGTTCTTCATCACGTCGTCGATGTCTCCGGACCAGGCCGCCCAGCGGGACTTGGCGTCGGCGACGATTTCCTTCGCGTCCTCGCTGGACTTTCGCACGTTCTCGACGGTCGCCTTCACGTCCTCGTAGGGCTTGGGCCAGTCCTTGTCGATGTCGCCCGACCAGCGGTCGACGCGCTTGAGGAAGTTCTGGACGGACGCGTAATCGGCCTGGGAAACGAACCCCGGCGGGGCGAGCTTGCCGTCGATGATGGCGCCGGGCGAGACCGGCTCGGCGTTCGCATCGCCCCTGAGTTTGACGATGTTGAGCGTGCTGTTGCTCCCCAGCAGCGGGCGCACGAGCGTGATCTCCGCATCGTTGTAGAGGCGGATGGCCGAGGCCACCTGGATGTTCACCAGCAGCGACTCGACGTCCTCGCCCGAGCCGGGCGGTGGGGAAAACTCGACCGACGTCACGCTCCCGATCCGCTTGCCCCCGAGCTTCACCGCCGAGCCTTTTTCCAGCCCGTCGGCCCCGTCGAGCAGGCTGAACCGCACGGTGTATTCGCTGGTGTCGAACGACCAGTCGCCGCTCTTGGTCAGCAGCACGACGCCGAACACAAACAGCGCGATGATGCCCAGCACGAACAGGCCGGCGAGAACGGTGTTTCGAGAGAAGCGGCCGGAGGGCATGGCGGGCGGTTCCTGTGCTCGTGGGCGGGCGCACACTCTACCGCATCGGTCCCGACTCGGCGCGCCCCGTCGGGGCGGCCCTCAGCCCCGCGTCGCTTCCACGCTCGGCCCGGCCGGCGGCGTTCGCGACTTTCCGAGCCCGAGCAGGTCGTCGGCGTAGTTCGTCGCCGCCCGGCGGGCCGTGATCGGCCCTTCGGCGTCGCCACGCAGAAACTGCCGGATCAACTGCTCGTCGGACGAGAGCCCGGCCGATTCCTCGCTCGGGACCTTCCGCAGCCGGTCGTACCACTTCCGCGTCTGCACCACCAGCATCCGCCCCTTGTCGAGCATGGCCATCCGGTCGGCGATGGTGAATGCCGAGTCCATCTCGTGGGTGACCACCACGCTGGTCACGCCCAACTTCTGGGTCAGGTCCACGATCAGCCGGTCGATCTCGGCGCTGGTGACGGGGTCGAGTCCGGCGGAGGGCTCGTCGTAGAACAGGATCCGCGGATCGAGCGCCAGCGCCCGGGCCAGCCCCGCCCGCTTCTTCATGCCACCGGAGATCTGCGACGGGTATTTCTCGGCGTGCTCGCGCAGGCCGACCAGTTCGAGCTTGATCTTCACCTGGATGTCGATGATCTCCGGCCCCAGGTCGGTGTGCTCGCGCAGCGGGAGCGCGACGTTCTCGGCGAGCGTCATCGAGTTGAAGAGGGCCCCGGACTGGAACAGGATGCCGAACTTCTTTCGCACCTCGTCGAGCTGCCGCTCGCTGAGCCCCATGAGGCTCTTCCCGAACATCCGGATGTCGCCCTCTTCGGGCTCGAACGTCCCGATCAGGCACCGCAGCAGCGTGCTCTTGCCGGAGCCCGAGCCGCCCATGATCACCATGGTCTCGCCGGGGCGGACCTCGAGGTTGATGCCGTTGAGCACCGCCCGCCCGTCGAACCGTTTGACGAGATCATGGCATGAAATGATCGGTTCCACCCCCGTCTCGGGGGCGTTCGGCGGTTCGGCGGTCGGGTCCTGGGTTCCGGCGGAAGGCACGTCCGGTCAATATACGTCGCCGGCACGCGGAGCGTCGGGGCGAATCGAGACACGCCCGATCGGGCTGCGAAAACCGACTCCGCCGGCGTTTACGGCGCGGGCGGCTTCCCGGGCGATTTCGGTGCGGGATCGGGTTTTTCCGGCGCGTCCGGGGCGGCCTCCGGCTCGGGCGCCACGGGCGGGGTCTCGGCCCCTTTGCCGGGCCCGGTCTGGACCTCGACTCCGCCGCCGGGTTTGGGCGTGATCCGCACCGTGCCGCCCATCGGGATCGTGCTCGGATCGATCAGCCAGAATGTCTGATTGTCGGTGGTGAAGACCCCGATGTTCAGCACCGAAAAGTTGACCGACGAGCCGGGCGTGTTCGTCGTTCCCTGCGGGTCGATCATGATGCCGATGACCGCCGGGCCCTTGTCGAACTGACCGGGGAACGGCATGACGTCGCCCCGGCCTTTCAGGCCCTGCATCGCCTGACCCACCTGCAACCAGGTCTGCACGGTCCCCAGGATGCTGTCCGGGAAGCCCTTGTAGTGTCCCAGGTGGGCCTGGTAGTCCTTCACGAAACTCCGGAGTTGTTCGTCGGTGATCTTGGCCTCAGTCGCGGGCGCGAACATCGTTCTCGCCGTCTTCAGATCGCCCGTGTCCAGAGCGACCAGGGCCTTGTCGATCGGGCCGACGATGTTCTGCTTGTAGAACTGCATACCGCGGCTGATCATCACCACCGCGACGATCTGTAGCACCGTGACCATCAGACCCAGCACGATCCCCGTCGCCGCCAGCCCGGTCCCGCTGAGCCGGCCGCGCTCACGGTTGATGAACAGAAGGGCCGCGCCGCCCAAGACCACGGCCAGCGCCCCGGAACCCGGCACAACGCAGAACAGCGGCACGATGCTGACGATCGCCAGCACGAGCGCGAGAATGGCGAGCACGCTCGTTCGCTGCGGGGCGGGTTCGAGGACCTCAGTGCCCAGGCCGGAATAGGGTGATTGCGTCATTGAATGATGGTACTGAGTTCTTCCCCGCCTCGCCGGGCGGATCGGTCACGGCGCGGCTGCCGTCCCTGCTTGTTCGGGCCCGGGCCCACCGGGTTTCGCAATCCGGTTGCCCACGCCCGCCCCGCCTGTATCCCACGATCGCTTCAGGCGTTGGACGCACGCGGCGATGATCGGCACCGCCTCGTCGATCTCGGCGGCCGTGGTCTCGCGGCTGATGCTGAACCGGAGTGTTCCGTGGGCGAACTCGCTCGGGAGCCGCATGGCGCGGAGCACGGGCGAAGCCTCCAGCGACCCGCTGGAGCACGCGGCGCCGGCCGAGCAGCACACGCCCCGCTCGCTGAGCAGCAGGAGCAGGGCCTCGGCCTCCAGCCCCGGGAAGCCGACACTGGAGGTGTTCCACAGCCGGGGCTCATCGGCGACGTTCACCCGGGCGTCGGGGACGGCCGCGAGGACGGCCTGCTCAAGCCGGTCGCGTAGGACTCGCCCTCTCTCGACATTCGTCGGATCGACGAGCCACGCCGAGGCCAGCCGCGCCGCGACGCCCGCGCCGACGATACCCGGAACGTTTTCAGTGCCGCCGCGACGGCCGAGCTCCTGCTCGCCGTGGATCAACGGCGCGGTGCGCACGCCCGGGCGGGCGTAGAGCACGCCCACGCCCTTGGGCCCGTGGAACTTGTGCGGCGAGTATGTCAGCAAATCGCAGTCGAGCGACGATTCCGACTGGTCCGGTCCTTCGGTAACACGGACGGACATCTTCCCTACGCGCTGCGTGGCGTCGCAGTGGAACGTCACGCCCCGCTCGCGGCAAGCGGCGGCGATCTCTCGCACCGGCTGCACGGCGCCCGTCTCGTTGTTGGCCCACTGCACGCTCACGATCGCGGTTTCGGGGTGTGCTTCGAGCAGGCGGCGCACCGACCGCGGGTCCACGCGCATGGTCGCGTCCAGGTCGGCCGTGAGCACGCGTACACCGTCCTCCCGCGCGAGCGCCGCGGCCAGGTCGCGGATGGCGATGTGCTCGATCGGCGAGATGACGATCGCGGGTGGGGGTGTGAGGGGAGACGCGGTGGTTCTGGCGGCTCCGATCAAGCCGCGGGCCAGCAGGTGGCCGCGGATGGCCAGGTCGATCGACTCCGTGCCCGACGCGGTGAGGGTGATGTTCCGCGGCCGGGTTCCGATGAGCTCGGCCAGGAACTTTCGGGCGAGCTCGACGCGCTGCCGCGCCCCCTGGCCCAGCCGGTGCACGCTCGAAGGGTTGTGCCAGTGAACGGCGAGCATCTCGTGCATCGCCGCGATGACCTCCTCGGTTGGCCGGGTCGTGGCGTTGTGGTCGAGGTAGATCACCGCGGCAGGGTATGGGTGAGCGGCGGGAAGAGGGGAGTCAGGAACGGCGCGATGGTCCGAGAAGCGCGACCGTGTCGGCGTGGAGAAAGAGCCCAATGCACACCGGGCGCGCAATAGGCGATGCGCGTATCTGAAAAACGTCCGTCCGGCGCGTGAATCTCACCGTCGAAGCACGATTTCTCTTGTGAATCGGTCCCTCTTGCGGTATGGATAGGGCGACCACGAATACCGGTTTTCTCTTCCTTTTTGACTTGTACTCGCAGGTGAAGCGTCGGCGCGGGCCCTCAGGGGGCCGTCCCTTTGTCCCTGCCTCCCAACTTCACCGCCCCTTGCGAAGGTCAGGAGCGCAAACATGACGATGTTCCCCGTCCGGCAACTCCGACACATCGTCTTCGCGAGTGCGGCCTTCGGCTTGGCGTTCGCGGCCGCGGGCCAGCCCGCCAACGACCTGTGCACCAACGCGACCGCCATCGGGCCCGCGCCGGTCACCGTCAACGGCACGACGGCCGGCGCGACCTCGGACATGCCCGCGTCGGATTGCTCGGCGACCGCGGACGACACGATCGACGTCTGGTACCGCTTTCAGAACGGCCCCAACGCGACGACGTACACCTTCGACACCAACGGCACGCCCGATACCGGGGGCAACGCCGGCGACACCTCGATCGAGCTCTTCGACACCGTCTGCGGCGGCGCCAGCGTCGGCTGCGACGACGACTCGGGCGCGGGCCTGGCGTCGCGCGTGGTGTACGCGATGTCGCCCAACCAGGTGGTGCTCATCCGCGTTGCGTTCCTGAGCAACTGCGACCCGCCGTGCGAGTTCGCGGGCACGGTGACCGGCCCGTTCGTGCTCAACATCGCCGAGGGCGTGCCGCCGCCGCCCGTGAATGACCTGTGCGAGAACGCGACGGTCATCAGCACCGCGCCCAGCAGCACGCTCGGCGACAACGACTTGTCGACGGGCGTGGACATCACGCCCTGCTCCAACACCGACGAGCTGGACGTGTGGTTCAGCTTTACGCCGAGCGTGACAGGCCAGTACCAGATCGACACGCTCGGATCAACGGGCAACACCGACACCAGCCTGGCGGTCTTCGAGGGCTGCCCGGACGAGGTCACGCCGAACGTGCAGCCGGCCTGGCCCACCAACCTGATCGCGTGCAACGACGACGTGGTGTTGGTCGGCGGCGCGGACGACGTGTACCTGTCGATGGTCCGGGCCAACCTCCAGGCGGGCACGGCCTACAAGATCCGCGTCTCCGGCTTCGATAACTCGACCGGCGCGTTCGTGCTCAACGTGTCGGCCCCCAACCCCACGCCCTTGCCCGCGGTACCGAACTCCTGCGAGACCGCCCAGAGCGTCGCGGGCACGTTCACTCAGACGTACTACACCGGCGGCGCTCGACCCGGCGGGCCCGCGGGAAGCTGCAACGCCGCCGATCCCATCGCCGAAGGCGTCAACGACAACGCCCTATACCTGACATTCACGCCCGGCGCGCCAGGCACCCTCAGCGGGACCATCAGCGCCGAGTCGGGCATTGTGCGGTCCGACTCGCTGCTGGTGATGTTCAGCGGGTCCTGCGGGTCGCTGACCGAGCTGGCCTGCCTCGACGACACACCCGACGGCGCTGCGACCTACGACCTCTCCGCCCTGCCGCCCGTCACGCCCGGCACAACGTACTACCTCCTGCTGGGCGACTACGGCACGTACGACAGCGGCGCGGACGTTTCGGTGAACATCACGGTGCCGAGCGCGGCCGCGAACGGGGCGTGCTGCCGAGGTTCGACGTGCGACGTGGCCGCTCCCGGAGACTGCACGGGGGCCAACACCGCGTACTCCGGCGACGGCACCGTCTGCAACGCCCCGGGCAACAGCACCTCACCGTGCTGCAAGGCCGACTACAACCACGTCGGCGGCGTGACCGTGCAGGACATCTTCGACTTCCTGGCGGGGTACTTCACGGCCAGCCCGGAAGCCGACGTGAACGCGGCCGGCGGCGTGACGGTTCAGGACATCTTCGACTTCCTGAGCGCGTACTTCACCGGCTGCTAGACCGGTCGCGGCGGGGCACGGATCCCATTCCCTGGGCGATCGGCCCGGCTGTTCGCAAGTCGTTTGCACGCTGTTTCCGCCATCTCGTTGCATATCGCGGCGAACTTGTGGAATTCGTCGCCAGCCACTTGTGGGAAAGGCGGTGCGCTGGTATTTATGGATTGTTGGGTTGATTCGGCGCCGACGGCGGTCGAGCCGATCGGCGGGCGCGCGCAAGTGGCCAAGTTCGGACGCGTTAGGCCTCGGACTCCGACACGGAGTAACGGCGATCGCCTTTGCGGGCGTGATCTCCGTGGCTTCCCCGGATCGGGGGTTACGCAAGCTGACATTGGCTTTTGCGCGTTCCGGCTCAGCCCGACCAGGGTCGCGCGGTCGGTCCGCGCGCGTCGCACGCAGTGAACGCCTGAAGGAAGCTGTTGACCATGAAGTACGCGAAGTTCAGCATGAGCCGGATCGGTTCGGCGGCAAACGTCCTGAGGTTTCCATCCAATCGAGTGATCGGCGCGGTGCTGGCGGTGGCCGGGGCGGCGTTGATCGCCTCGTCCGCCGCGGCGCAGTGCGACACATACACCGTCGCGGCCGGCCCGGCGACGTTCATTGCGGGCGACACACCCGCGGGCATCGTTGGCGACGACGTCACCGGGACCGTCACGCTGCCGTTCGACATCACCGTGTACGGCACGACTTACTTTGCCGGTTCGTCGATCGGCGTCGGGTCCAACGGGTTCATCTCGCTGGACTCGCTAAACCCGGGTCTGGGCAATGTCTGCCTCCCGCGTGGGGCGGCGGCCGCCAGCTACGGGCCGGTGCTTTACCCGCACTGGGACGATCTTCGGTCCGACGGTCTCGCCGGCGGGATCTTCACCGGCGTCTCGGGAACGGCCCCGGACCGGACGTTCGTGGTGGAGTGGCAGGCGGTGTACTACGCCGCCAATACCACCGCCCTGAACTTCGAGGTGCAGTTTCACGAATCGTCCCCGATCATCGACTTTGTGTACAACGACATCCCCAACACCGGCGTGAGCGCCACGGTGGGCGTGGAGTTCCAGAACAGCGGGCCCAGCACCCAGTGGAGCTGCAACACCGCGGGAAGCGTGAGCGCGGGAACGTCGCTGCGGTTCACCTGCGGGGCCCTGCTCCCGGGCGCGTGCTGCGCGACAGACGGCTCGTGCACCCTTGTGGTGCAGACCGCTTGCATCAGCCCGAGCGCGTGGAACGGCGGTTCGGCTTGCGAGCCCAACCCCTGCCCGCAGCCGCCGGCCAACGATGAATGTGCGAACGCCATCGTGCTCGCGCCCGGCGGCAGCGTCACCGGTACCAACATCACCGCCTCCGGCACCGACATCACCACGTGCGCGTTCGGGGACACCAAGGACGTGTGGTACAGCTTCACGCCCTTGATCTCGGGCGTGCACGCCTTCGACACCCTCGGCACAGTGGGCATGGATACTGTGCTGGCGATTTTCGACGTCTGTGACGGCACCCAGCTCGCTTGCGACGACGACGGCGGCGGCTTCCCGCTCTCTCGGGTTCAGGCCGCGCTCACTCAGGGCATCACGTACTACGTCCGCGTCGCCGGTTACGGCGGCGCCGAGGGTAACTTCACGCTCAACTCGGTCCAGCCCTCGCCGCCGCCGACCAACGACACCTGCGACACCGCCGAGGCCGTCACATTGCCCTACAGCTACAGCCAGGACATCTCTGGCGCCGGCGAAGACCTCGACGTGAGCTGCAACGACCCCAACGCCGTTTCATCGGCCAACGGCGTGTGGTTCTCCTACACCCCTGCCACCACGCAGTTGGTCCGCTTTCAGGAGACCTCCACGGCCAACACCGTCATCTCGATCTTCACGGGCGGGTGCGCCTCTCCTTTCGAGGATTACTGCTCTGATCCGGAGGACTTCATCCGCACGCTCCAGGCCGGGACCGAGTACCGCATCCTGCTCAGCGCGTACTCGGTCACAGGCGTACCCCTGGGCACCCCGGTGCAGTTCGCGATGACCGAGGTGCAGGCCCCGACCAACGACACCTGCTCGACCGCGACGGTCGTTTCGGCCGTGCCCTTCTCTGACACGGTGGACACCTCCACGGCAAGCAACGACGTGGACGTGGCCTGCAACGCGACCGACGCCACCGAGACGCGGTACGGCGTCTGGTACTCTTTCACGCCCGACCACAACGGCCTCTACGCCTTCGGCGAGACCTCGACGAACGACGTCGTGCTCGCGCTGTTCAGCGGCCCGTGCGACTCGCCCTCCGAGGTCACCTGCTCGAATGCAGAGACCATGCCCCCGCAGAATCTTTCCGCGGGCGTCACCGTCTACATCCTGGTCGGCATGTGGTCCAACATCACGGTGCCGACGACTCCGATAACGTTTACGGTGAGCGAGGTCTTTGCGCCGACCAACGACGGCTGCGCCGACGCTCGTGTCATCACCACCACGCCCTACCTCGAATCGGTCGATCCGAGCACGGCGACCAGTGACTACGACGTCAGTTGCAACGATGCGAACGCGGTCGAGACGAGTTACGGCGTGTGGTACACCTACACGACCGGCGTGGACGGTGGCACCTTCCGCCTCAACGAGACCGGGCCCAACAACGTCGTCATGGGCGTGTTCACCGGCGCCGACTGCAACAACCTCTCCGAGGTCTTCTGCACCGATGCGGAAGGCAACGTCGCCTTCTCCGCCAATCCGAGCACCCAGTATTGGATCTTGGTGGGTATGTGGTCGTCCACGGCCGCCCCGACCGGCACCTACAACTTCGCCTTCAACATCGATCTGCCCCTGGGCGCCTGCTGCACCGCCTCCGGCTGCACGTTGACCACTGTCAGCCAGTGCACCGGCACCCACCAGGGCATCGGCACCACCTGCGGCGGTACGACCGGCTACAACGTCGCCTCCAGTACCGATGCCTTTGAGGACATCAGCGCCACCGGCACGCCGCTCGCCACTGTCTCGGGCTGCGATGATTGCGGCGAGGTCGCTAACCTCGGCTTCACGTTCAACTTCCTCGGCACCGACTACACCGACGTGTGGGTGGTTTCCAACGGCTACCTCCAGTTCCCGGGCACGGGCGGGCCGCACAGCACCGTCTACGTCAACGCACCCATCCCCGACCCCGCCCTCCCCAACGGTATCGTGGCCCCGTTCTGGGACGATCTGAATACACTGACCGCCGGCGACGTGTACCTGCTCGTGGACGGCACGGCGCCCAACCGCCGGGCCGTGATCTCCTGGCAGAACGTCTCGCAGTTCGCCAACACCGACTCGAACAGTTTCCAGGTGATCCTGCACGAAGGCAGCAACGACATCGAGTTCCGCTACGGTTCCATCACCGCCGAAACGCCGGCCGGTGACTACTCCGTCGGCTACGAGAGCGTTGATGGGTTCACCGGAAGCAGCATCCCCGGCGCCAATCTCGGCGGCGGTGGCGTCGCCTACGAGTGGAGCAACGCCAATCCCTGCGGCGGCGGCGGAGAGACCGGCGCCTGCTGCTCGGCCGCGGCGTGCTCGGTGGTCGCCAGCGGCGCCTGCACCGGCCCCGGCACCCGGTTTGTCGGGAGCAATACCGCGTGCAACGCCCAGGGCGACTTCAACTCGCCCTGCTGCCGCAGCGACACCAACCAGGACGGGACCGTCTCGCTCCAGGACCTGTTTGACTACCTCACGCTCTGGTTCTCTCAGGCCCCCGGCGCCGACTCCAACGGCAACGGCAGCGTCTCTGTTCAGGACCTCTTCGACTTCCTGACCTCTTGGTTCACCCACTGCCAGTGACCGTTCGCCCTTCGGAGCGGATTCCTGCTCGATCCACGCCCGGAGGGCGGCCCAGCGGCCGCTCGCCGGGTTTTTCGTTCGGATTCTCGCCACTCGTGCTTGCATTCGGACCACCATGTGTGCTATTCCGTAGGTTGGCGATTTCCGCCTCCGTCAACCCGTCTCCACAGGAGGTTTGGTTATGTTCGTATCCCGCTCCTGCCTGACCTTGGCCGTCCTGGCTGGACTCATCGGTTCATTCTCAGAGACGGCGACCACGCTTGCAGGTCCCATGCCGCCCGCGCGACGCACCGCCGGGATCCTGGTCGCCGACACGACGCTCGATGCCGTTTACCTGTGCCGCGACCTCAACGGCAACGGGAACGCCATGGACCCGGGCGAGGCCACGGTCTACTTTGACGCCACCAATGCGAGCGGGCTGGGCGTGCCCACGGGCAGCGTGTTCGCCCTGTTCCAATCCTGCGACGGCACGGTCTATGTTGCCGACGGCGGCTCGGACACCGTCTACGCGTGTCTCGATCGCAACGCCGACGGCGACGCCAATGACGCGGGCGAGGCCCGCGTGTGGTTCAGCAGCTTCAACCAGAGCCTGATCACGCTCCCCACGCCCAACGGCGTGTGCGAAGGGGCGGATGGAGCTATCTACATCACCAACGCCGGCGCGGGCTCGTCGCCGCTCGACGGTTTGTACCGCACGGTCGACCTCAACGGCGACGGTGACGCCGAAGACGCGGGGGAGTCCAGCGTCTTTGTCGATGAGACCGCGCTGGCGCTGGGCAACACCAGCCCCTTCGGCTGCTCGCTGCTCGGGGGCACCGTGTGTTTCCTGGACCTCATGGGGAGCGCCCCGAACACGATCTACGCGGCCCGCGACACCAACGGCGACGGCTCGGTGAGCGCGACAGAGCTGGGCGTCTTCTTTGTTGAGGGCGGGGTGGTCCCCGCGCCGGCCAGTTTCACCTGCGCCTCGGACGGGACTTCGCTCTACACGCACGCTTCCCTGTCTTCGTCCACGCAGACGGTCTGGCGGCTGACCGACGCGAACGCCAGCGGGGCGATTGACCAGCCCGGCGAGGGCGTCGCGATCTGGAGCGAATCCAGCCTTCCGGCGGGCGCGACCATGGCCAACTCGTTCGATTTCACACTGGGGCCCGCGATGCTCGCGATCGCCTCCAACGGCACCGGTCTCAACAACGAGGTGATCGTCGCCCGCGACATCAACGGCGACGGCGACTACAACGATGCGGGCGGCACGAACGTCTTCGTCCAGAACGCGCCCGGGAGCGGCCTGCCCGTCAACGCCCGCGCCGTGCTCTTCTACGGCCCGCCCTGCCTGGCCGACATCAACAACAGTTGCTCCGTGAGCGTGCAGGACATCTTCGACTTCCTCTCGTACTACTTCTCGGGCTCCATCCGCGCCGACATCAACAACAGCGGCGGTGTGAGCGTGCAGGACATCTTCGACTACCTGGCGCTGTACTTCACCGGTTGCTGATCCGATCGGAATGGCGAAGAGCGGAGCGTTCTACGCGGCCGTCGCGAGTATGAGGTCGCGTGCCACCGATGTCCACGTGTGGTCGCGGAGGGTTCTGGCTCGCCCAGCCCGGGCCATCTCGTCCATCCGGTAGGGGTCGGCCAGTAGCTGGCCCGCGAGCCGCGCGGCCTGGGCCGGGCCCTCGAACACGGCGACTTCGCGCCCGGGCTCGAAAACATCCTCGATCCCGGCGCGCTGCGCGCACAGGCACGCCGCGCCGCTGGCCGTGATCTCGTACGGCTTGACATTCAGCCCGGCGTCGTCCTGCCAGCGCATGACGTTGAGTCCGAGCCTTGCCCGCGAGTACGCGGCGGCCTGGTCCGGCCACGACAGCGGGCCGAGCCGCACGACGTCGGCGTTCCACCTGTCCAGCCCGGAGATGCCCCCGCCGAACACCGCGCAGCGGTAACGGCGGGAGAGATACGTCAGCGTGAACGCCCGCTCCCACGATTCCATGGCGCGGACCTGCATGGTCACGTCCACGAACAGCCTCGGGTCGCTGAGCATCACCCCGACCGCGACTCGGCACGCCGGTTCGCGCAGGAGGCCCCGCAGCCGCCCGAGCATCGGCCGGTGACGATCGGTGAGTTGCGAATTCACCAGGGCTTCGAGGAGGCGCCGGGCGCCGTCGGCCTCGGTCCCGAACCGGTCGGCCAGGGTCATCACGCGCCGGCGGACCAGTTCGGCCTGCTCGTGGCGCACGGTCGCGATGTCCGGCTCGTCGGTGTCGAGCATCTCCAGCATGAGCCGGGTGGGAGGCCCGTCGCCCGGGCCCAGCGCCATCACGATGTCGAACTCTTTGTCCACGTCGTGCGGCCGGAAGACCGTCTCGTCGATGCCGTAGGGCTGCTGGATGACATTCTTCATCCCGAAGACGCTCCGCATCTCCTCGGCCGTCGCGCTGTTGTTGATGGCGTGGTGGATGTTTGGGGAGCGGAGAAGGTCGCCCAGCGGCCCGTCGGCGGACTCGACGATCTGTCCCTCGTGGGCCCAGTGCGGCGCGTCGAGCCAGTAGCACAGGTGCTTCTGCCCGATCAGGTCGAACAGGCTCCGCGCCCGGGGTTGATCGTCTCCCGCCGCGCCCGCGGCCGAGAGCGTCAACAGGGCGTTGGCCCACATGGCCACCGACAGATCGACGCTCTTCTCGGCCATCATCTTCCTGACCATCCCCGTGAACTGGCCGACCAGAAACGCTCGCATCGCCTGGTTCTGGCCCGCGCGGTTGAACACGTCCCACACCGGGCCGAGCTCCAGCGGGATGACGCGATGCCCTGCGTTCTCGAAGCCCCGCATCAGATCGATGAGCGTGCAGCGCGAGTTCGTGCCGGGTTGGATGAAGAAGACGATGTTCATGCTCACGGCGGGCTTGTGTGTCACCCAATCTGACACCGGTTATGGAGCCAATGAATCCCAGATTCGGCCCAAATCCAGCAGCCAATCGCTTTTTTGTGGAACGAATGTTCGAGCGGTGTCGTATCGACTGGTGACCGCGGCGACCGCATCCTGATTGCAGAATCTGGCGGTCGCGGGCGGCTTGATCCTTGAAACGGTCCTGATCTCGCCTCCTTCGTGAGCGCCAGGCCCGCCTCCCGATCCACGGCTCTCAATGCCTCCGAGAGTCGAGTCCCCACGGGTGGCGGGCCTGTGTGCTTTTGCACCGGGCGTGGTTGCCCAAGCCGCCCAAGTTCAATCATGAACCGAGGCATACCCCCAGTTGGGTGGATTTTGCCCTTCGGTTTCCGCCGGCGTCGTGTTACACTGAAGTTATCGACCGCGCCGGGTTCTCGACCCGTTCCGTTGGGCCGATTCTGTGTTCCGCACCTCGCCGGCGCTCGCCGGCGGCATCCCGTCCGGCACAGGCACGGACGACCAGGAGGCTGGAACCATGTCCGCAGAGGCAGCCACGCTCGCCGGTGAAGGGCTCGGGGTGTTGGACGCCGCAGGTCCGGCACAGACGGCCGGTCCGGCGCAGTTCTTCGAGACGATCTACCGAGAGGCCGCGGGCGACTCAGCGCGCGTGCCGTGGGCCCGTGCGCGAGCGAATCCTTCGCTGGTCTCCTGGCTCAACGCCGAGGCCGCGGGGCGTCTGCGCCCGGGGGCACGCGCGGTGGTGGTGGGGTGCGGGTTGGGCGACGACGTACTCGAACTGGTCAACCGTGGGTACGACGCGAGCGGGTTCGACCTGAGCCCAACGGCGATCGAGTGGGCCCGGCGACGCTTCCCCGACCTGGGCGACGCGTTCTTCGCGGCCGATGCCCTCGCCATGCCCTCACGCTACCGCCACCGGTTCGATCTTGTGATCGAGGCCTACACGCTCCAATCGGTCGATCCCTCGCTGCGCGAGCCGCTGGCCGCGGCCATCGCCGATCTGGCCTGTCCGCGCGGCCTGATCGTCGGCATCGCGCGCGGACGTGACGAGGGGCAGTTGCTCGAGAGCGTGCAGGGGCCGCCCTTCCCGTTCACGCCCGCCGAGTTCGTCGGCTTGTTCGAGGTCCGCGGTTGGCGCCCGACGCGCCCGCTCGACGATTTCCTCGACGAGGAAGAACCTCCGCAGCGGCGCTTGCGCGGGGCGTTTGTGCACGCCTGAGGTTTGCGGCGATCAAGTTCGGGTGCGGACGGAGCATCGGAAAGGTTGCGGGCTTCGATAGCCCTCCCCCCGGCCCCCTCCCTCTGGGAGGGTGAGGTGTGGCAGATAGTCCGAATCGTACTATAGTGTGCTTCACGAATCGCCGGCCGCAACCGGTCAGTTCAACCGGCGATACAACGCCCGTCGGTTCCGCCTCCATTCAGGAAGCACACATGACCACCACCCGCCGAGGTTTCATCAGGTCCGCCGCCGCCACGACCGCTCTGCTGGCCAGCGCCGGCGGCGCGATGGCCTTGCGCCGGGACGATCCAAAGCCCCAGGACAAAGCCCCTCCTTCGCCCGCGAAAGCCGACAAACCCATGACCATCCTCATCCTGGGCGGCACCGCGTTTCTGGGGCCGGAACTCGTTGACGCGGCCAAGGCCCGCGGCCACAAGATCACGCTCTTCAACCGCGGCAAGACCCGGCCCGGCCTCTTCCCCGAACTCGAGAAGCTCCGCGGCGATCGAGATCCGAAGAAGGGCGATGGGCTCAAGGCCCTCGATGACCGCAAGTGGGACGCGGTGATCGACACCTCCGGCTACTACCCGCGGTTGGTCAAGGCCAGCGCGGAGTTGTTGGCCCCGAGCGTCGGACACTATGTGTACATCTCTTCGGTCTCGGCGTACAAGGACAACGACAAGCCCGACGCCGACGAGTCCGCGCCGGTCGCGACGATGGCCGACCCGACCGTCGAGGAGATGGGGGCGAGCGGCGAGAACTACGGCGCGCTCAAGGCGCTGTGCGAGCAGGCCGCGGAGGCGGCCATGCCCGGGCGAGTGACCAACATCCGTCCGGGATTCATCGTCGGGCCGGGCGACTGGTCGGGCCGGTTCAACCATTGGCCGGTGCGCATCGATCGCGGCGGTGAGGTGCTCGCGCCGGGCGAGCCATCCGACCCGATGCAGGTGATCGACGTGCGCGATCTGGCGGAGTGGTGCATCCAATGCGCCGAAGCCAGGGTCGCCGGCGTGTACAACGCCGCCGGGCCGAAGCGGCCGCTGGAGTGGGGGGCTGTGCTCGACACTTGCAAGCGGGTCACCGGCTCCGACGCCGTTTTCACCTGGGTGAACGCGAAGTTCCTCGAACAGCACCAGAAGCCCGGCGACTCGTTCCCCATCTGGATCAGCCCGAGCGCCGAGAACGGCGCGGCCGCCGGTTTCCACAGGCGCAGCAACGCACGGGCGATCGAGAAGGGGCTGACCTTCCGGCCGCTCGACGAGACGGTGCGTGACCTGATGAAGTGGTACAAGGCCCTCAAGCCCGAGCAGCAGCAGCGGTACCTCGCGGGCATCGGGCCCGAGCGCGAGGCCGAACTGCTGGAGCAGTGGCACGCGGCCCGCGGCTGAGCAGTCCTTTCACGGGCTCGCCGCCGAACTGTCCGCCCGATTCACCATCCACGCCGCGGTGTCCGAGAAGTAGGTGTGCAGCTCACCCGCGGCCGGCTCGGGCACGCCGACCTCCCGCATCGCCTCGATCATCAGACCGACCCATCGCCGGGCCGCGGGAGGATCGATCGGGAACGGCGCGTGCCGGATCCGGAGGCGCGGGTGGCCGCGCTCGCGCGTGTAGCGGTCCGAAGCCCCGAGCCGGAAGAGCAGGAAGTCCCGCAAACGCTCCTCCGCGGCCGCGAATCCCTCGCCCGATCGGGCCAGGCTTGCGAGGTACATCGGCCCGAGCAGATCGTCGCTCTGGACACGCCGATAGAACGCCGCGACGAGGCAGTCCACGCCTTCGTCGCCCAGAGCCGCCAGGATGGTCGATTCCGATCCGGGTTTCACGGGCTGATCGTTGGCTGTTCGTAGCCGCGGGGCTGGGAAGCGTCGGGCGCGGCGAAACCGCGCCGACATCCCGCCCGTACCCTGCTAGCGTTAGCGGCTTTCATTCGGGACGTTTGGCATGACCACCACCACCACGAAACCCAACAAGCCCTGCCTGGGCTCCGATACCACGACCCGCGGCGTGCGCATCACCGTTCAGCCGGCGTACTCGTCGCTGGAGTCCGACCCCGCGAACAACTACTACAAGTTTGTCTATCGCATCCGCATCCGTAATGACTCCGACCGCACCGTCCAACTCGTCTCACGCCACTGGATCATCGTGGACGCGAACGGCGAGCGCCAGGAAGTCCGCGGCGGCGGGGTGGTCGGCCGCCAGCCCGTTCTCGAACCCGGACAGGCGTTCGAGTACGCGTCGTTCTGCCCGCTGGCGACGCCGTGGGGAACGATGGAGGGCAGCTACCTGATGCGCGAACCGCTGGAATGGGTCGAGCCCGCGTCGGAGTTGACCGAGGCCGCGGAGATTGAGCGTCCGCCCGCCGGCGAGCCCTTCGAGGCCATGATCTCGAGGTTCTATCTGGTGTGCCCGCCCGAGGCGGAGGGGTTGCCGTAGCGCGTGTGCCAACTTGCGGGCGGGGTTTGGCGATCATGATCGCGGCAGATTGTGACAAGTCCCGCAACCCTCACGCCGCCCGCTCCTAGAATTCGCGGGGCATCGCGACGATGCCTGGGTGCGATGCACCAGGGAGCGGCCGTGTTGCGATCAGTGTTGTTCAAGCTCGCAAGTCGTCGTTCGTTCGGCGCGGTTGCGGCAAGTGCGACGGCGTTCGCAGCGGGCGCGATATTCGCGGGCGTTGCGATGGCGGCGCCCGATGCCGACGACGTCAATCGGGCCCGCGAACCGCGTCAGGCCGCGGTCGAGCAGCCAAGACCGGCGCCGGGTCAGCTTCGGCGGCTCGGCGGGCCGACGCCGGTCGCCGGCGGCATCCGGCCCGTCGGCGGCGATATCCGCCCGGTGGGCGGCGACATCGGCGTTACCGGCGGCGGCATCCGGCCGGTGGGTATCGGCTCGCCGCTCGCGAACGACCGCTCGTTCGCGGGCCGTCTGCGCCCGAGCACCACGGCCGTGGGCGTGAGCGGCTACGCGATCGAGCCGGGCTGGGACGACCCGCCGTGGGGACCGAGCGACGTCGAGCGCCCCGCGTCGTCGTTCGGGACCGGACGAACAGCAGGATGGGAGAGCGTGAGCAGCGCGGGTTTCGGGCCGGGCGTGAACACGTCGGGCGTCGCCGACGGCGCGATCGACGATTCCATCGGTCGCCGATATGTCCCTTCATCTACCCGCGAGCGCGTGTGGCGGGTCGCGACCCACGCCCCGAGCAGGGCGCAAGAGCCGGACGCGACCGCCGCCGATCACGACGCGAGCACTGGCGACAGTGCCGACTGGATCGACCCCGCGCCGATCCCACCACTGGCGGCGCGCCCGCGGCGCAACGTGCGGCCAGACCTTCGCATGGCCGTGCGGCTCTCGCTGGAGCACCAGTTCCACGGCGCGATCGACACCCTGCGCGAGGCGGTCTATCGCGAGCCGGAGGCGTTCAACGCCGCGGAAGGCGCGCTCTTCGGCGATCCGGAGATGCAGGCACGGGTGGAACAGGCGATCGCGACTTACCGTGCCGCGCCGCCCGGCGTGGCGGGGGTGTCGCCGACCGACGCCGCGTTCATGGTCGCGGCGCTCGAAGCGGCCTCGGGGCGGGGCGACGAGGCCTTCGCGGCGATCAGGCTCGCCCGCGAACTCGGCGAGGATCGCCCAAGCGGCAAGTCGCTGCACCGCGTGCTCAGCCGCGGACGAATGACGACGCCCGGCGCCGGGAGCGCAAGCCTGTCACACACACCCGCCGTACCCTCGGCGCCGGCGCGGCCCTGAACTCACCCACCATGCCGCCCGATCGCGCTCCCGCCCAGGTCGAGTCCGCCGATGCCTACGCGGACCCGGCCGTCTACGACATTCTCCACACGCCCGGTACCGCCGAAGAGCTCGACGGCCTGGAGCGCATCGCGGGCCGGTTCGTCTCGAACCGTCCGCGATCGGTGCGATGGCTGGAGCCTTGCTGCGGCACGGGGCGCTTCCTGCGGTTGGCGGCCCGGCGTGGCGGACGGATCGCCGGTGTCGAGCTCGATCCCGCGGTCGCCGCGTACGCGAATCGGCGGCTGCACGCGAGCGGGCTCGGGTCGCGGGCGCGGGCGATCGTCGGCGACATCCGCGAACTGAACGCGCTGGAGTGCCCGAGTGCGCTCGGCGCGCCATACGGGTTCGCGTTCTGCCCGCACAACTCGCTGCGACACCTGCCCTCGGCCAAGGACCTGACGCGGCACCTGCGCGCCGTGGCCCGTGTGCTCACGCCGCGGGGCGTGTACGCCGTGGGCATCGGCCTGCAGGAGCCGGGCGAAGCGATCGTCGGCGAGGACGTGCACGAGGCTCGGCGCGGCCGAACGCGGGTCTCCGCGGTGTGTCAGTATTTCGAGGCCGGGCGCGGGCCGGCGTCGCACGGATCGCCGCGCCTCGAACGCGTGGTGAGCCACACGACCGTCCGCGTCGGCCGGCGCACGCGCGTGATCGAGTCGGTGTACGACCTGTTGTGCATCGACGCCGCAACGTGGCGCGGGTGCGTGCGTGCGGCGGGGTTGGTGGAGGTTGCGGTCGTTGACGACCGGCGCGCCGCCGACCTGCCCGGCGATCGGATCGACTACGCCTACCGCGTGCTGGCCCATCCGGGGCATCCGGCGCACGTGACGGGCGGCGCCCGGCCGCTCAGGCGCGGCGCGGGTCGAACCCGTGTTTGAGGTTGTGCGCGGTCGATCCGCCGCGGGGGATCGTGATCGTAGTCCAGTTGTCTCCGGCCATCACGCGGGCGGTCTGCACGATCTGGCCGATGTGGTAGCTGGTGTGGGCGAGCGCGCGGGAGATCGCAAACGGCACGCTCAACGGCTCGCCACGGATCATGACCGCGCCGAGCAGGTCGTCGGAGGTGAGCGGCGTGAGCGCGTCGAAGAGCGTCCGCCAGCCCGCCTCCCACGCCTCGATCATCTGCTCGCGGGAGGTGAACGTGTCCACGAACTCGTCGTCACGGTCGCGCCAGGGCTTTTCGCCGTCGGTCATGAGAAACTCGGTGAACCGCGAGCGCAGGTTGCCGCTCACGTGCTTCATCACCACGCAGACGCTGTTGGTGTTCTGGTCGAGCGGCCGGCGCATCTGCTCCTCGCTCAACTGCGAGATGGCGGCGTCGGCGAGGTGCTTCTGCGCCCGGAAACTGCGGATGTAGGCGTCGATGACGGCTCGGGCGATATCTTGGGCGGACATTTCGCCATGATACGCGCACAGCGAGCGCGGGCCCGGCTCGGTGCGGGTTCAACCATTCGGCCCGGGACGGTTCGCGTTCAAGCGAAGATCGGCTTCATCCCCAGCGCCCGGCGAAGGTCGGCGATCTGTCCGCAGTGTGTCCCGTTGTGGAACACGATCCGCGGCCCGACATTCCAGCGCGGCATGAGCGCGCCGCCGAAGAACGGGACCGCTTCATCGAGCTGGGATTCCGGGACCTGCCGCAGCGTGCCGGCTAGCCGCTCCGCGGCCGCCGTGAATATCTCCACGCAGCGGGCAAAGTCGGGGAACCTCGCATCCGGCGCGTTGGGGTTGGAGCCCGTGGCGACGCTGTCGGTCCCGTATCGACTCTGGTCGCCGCTGGACGCCCCGCGGATGAAGGACTCTTCAGACGGCGCAACGCCGTCGAGTTTCTCGGCCGCACGGTGCATGGTCAGGGCGCAATGGCCCAGTATCCATGCAACGTGGTTGGGCAGGCCCGGGGCCGACCGTGTGTGATTGGATTGGTCAAAGCCGGCCAGGTAACGCATCAAAAGGCCGCGGCTCTGCATCACGCCCTCGGCGAGCGTCTCTTGTCTCGTCATGGAGACTCCTTTGGCGGCCGCGCGCCGGATGCTCGCGGCCACCGGTCAAGATGCACAAATCCTCCGAGCACGCCTCGTGCCCGGAGCCACGGGTTCGGCTCCGATGGTGGGCGAACAAACCTCGCCCGACGCCGCGGCACGCGCCGAACAGACGGCGCCGCTTGACTGATCTTTGTCGGTAGATCATCCAATTCAAGCCGGGCGATCGACAATGACCGGGGTGCCTCGAACACCCGCGGGTCGAGGTGATCCGGGAACACTGAGCGTGAAGCAGCCCACGCGGCCTTCCCTGCAAGCGTCCGGCAAGCATCACTCACGGGATCGCGACTGCTTTGTTCAGCCGTTGTGCCTCTTCGAGGTCCGACAGGCTGATGACCACCCGCCGCCCCGAGAGCGCCTTGGCGGCGTCCTTGAACACGAACCGCCTCAGCACCGTCTGCCCGGGTGGCAGGCCGGAGATCTGGAGTTGCTGCGTGGGCATGTTGTGGGCGGCGCTCTCCAGGCGCAGCGTGCGCGGGCGTGCGCCCTTGTTGGTCACGGCGGCCACGACCACGACGTCGTCACCCGGCGTGATCTGGAGCTCGGGCTCCATATCGATGTCCTCGAGCCCGATCTCCACCGGGGCGTGCACGCGGATGGGCGGATACGCGCGGTCCGCCACGGCCCTGGCCACGATGACAAAGTCCTTGATCCCCGCGAGCTGGCCCGCTCCGAACGAAAGCGTGACCGGGATCCGCACCGTCTGGCCCGGGGCGATGTCGAAGTCGATGATGCCGCTGGGCGAGACCCGCCACACGTCCGACACCGACCGGCCCTGGCGGTCGCCGGCGTTCGATTCGTCCTTGAGCTGCAGTTTACCGGTGATGCGCATGGGCCAGGGATTAGAAAGGATGATCCGGTGCTCGTGCTCGCGCACCACGGCGGGCATGAACGACGGCTCAAGCCGAAAACTCGCGGCGAACAACGCAAGGTAGGGATCGATCCCCTCGATGAAGACCGGCGTCTCGCCCACGGGCACGGTGACCAGCGGGCTCGGCGCCGCCGCTCCTGTCCGATTCGGCCCCGCTCCGCTCTCCGACGGCGCCATCACGGGGATCGGTGTCTGGTTGCCGAAGGCATCGACCACGATCACCGCGCTGCCGATGGCGGCCGCGTCGACAAAGGCCCGGTCCGGCTCCGCCGATTCGTTCCACGCGATCAGTGCGCCGCGCTCCAGTGTGCCCAGGGCGGTGTTGCGGGCCGCGAGGATGTAGCACTTCACGCCGGGCACGTTGGTGAGCTCGCCGACGACGCGCCGCCCACTCAGGCGATCGCGCAGCACGGCGAGCGAAGCCAGTTCCGGCTGGGGCATGATCTGCGGCGAGCCCTCACCGCTCCAGGACCAGGGCTGGCGCAGGGCGATCCGGGCGCTGTCGAGCCCCGTCTCGGCGGGCTCGCCCTTCTCCCCGACGCCCCGGTCGCCCCGCTCGCTTCCGCCTTGCGCTGCCCAGAGCTCGACCGTGCGACGCATGAGCTCGAGAATCCGAGCGGGCGTGCCGAACTCGTCGCGCGGGGGCAGGTCGAACGCGACCGTGACCTCACGCTGCGGGGAATCCGGGCTGGTCAACGATCCGATCACCGGCCCGACTTCCGACGCGGGAAAGCCGGCGGGGTACCACACGGTCAATCCGTCCACGAGCGTGCCCGTCTGCGGCGCGAACGATAAGGGCGCCTCTGCATGTTCCGGCTTCGCGCCGGCCGATGATCCTTGGGCCGTGGCGACGGGGGCCTGTGATCCGGACGGGCGGGGGCGTGCGGACGGCGATGGGCGCCCGAGCCCGGGCAGCGCGCGATCGGCGCTCCACGGGATCGAGATCATCGGTCCCGGCACCATCGCGGCCAGCGCCCCCTCCATCGCCTGAGTGTCCCCCGCGAGGTCTTTCTTCCAGAACGCGTGGTCCAGGCCGGTCCGACCGAGTTGGTAGCGAGACACGCGCTGACCGAAGATGTCCAGCGTCGGCGCCAGGTAGCCCATCCAAGCGTTCGGATCGATCGCCGCCAGCGAGAGCGCATCGTCCACGGGTGCGAGCGTGTTGCGGGAGAGCTCGTTCGGCACACCGTCGAGCACGAACGTCAGCGTTTGTCCTTGTTGCAGCATGGCCTCGATCGCCGGCCGCCGCTTTTCGAGCGACACGCCGCACTCGGCGAGCGTCGAATCGCTCCGCCAGGCCGGCAGGTAGATGAACTTTGTGCCCAGGCGAGCGGTGAGGACGGCAAGATCACCCGCCCGATCGTCCGGCAGGTTGTCGGCGATGAGCCCAAACCGGGCCCGGTCGCGCTCGATCAGGGCCGCGGCTCGGGCACGAACCGACGCCGCGTTGGAGTCTGGCATGTCCGCCGACAACGCCGATCCCCCCGTTCCGATCGGCCCGGCCAGCCAGACAAACCGCACAATCGCCGATGACACCGGCGGCGCGTCGTCACCGCCGCCGGCGCCCAGCACGTCGAGCCTGGCCGCGTACCAGCCCCGGCCGGGCATTTTCGGCGTGAACTGCCGTGCCCGGCCGTCGGGGTTGATCGGCTCGATGGACTGATCGACCCGCCGCCCGCGGATGTCGAACACGCGCACCCTCGCCCGCAGCGACTCGCCGCCCAGGTCGCGCACGCTGACCTGGAGCGTCGGAGTCCGATCGCCCTCCACGATGTTCGCCGGCGAGCCCGTCGCGATGGTGGCCCGGGGGATCTGCACCACGGCCACGTCGTCGAACCACGCGCCGCCGCGAACGTCCTCGCGGTACAGCGTGTGACGCTCAAGGGCCTGCGACGCCGGGTCGTCACCGACCGGCGGCGCGAACTGCTGCGGCTGCAGGAGTTCCAGGTCGATCTGGATCCACGCCGCCGCCCCCTCCGCCTTGCCCCCCGACTCTGCCTCGCGTCCGGGCACCTGCACAGTGACCGTGGCCCACGCGTTCTGCGACGAGATCGGGTCGCTCCGCCGCTCCGAGCCGAGGATCGGATGCAGGTGCTGGTCGAGCAGTCGCACCGTGACGAACGCGCGGGCGTACTCCAGCCCGTCGGTCCGCACGCGAGCCGAGACCGCGTAGTCCGCGTCGGCGAAGACCGGCGCCTCGCCGCCGCGGAGGCGCACGCAAGTGCACCCGCCGCGCGTGGGCAGATAGAGGCTTCGCCCGCCCGAGACCGCTTGGCGCGAGTCGATCACCGCGAGGTTGAAGCGCGGGAACCCGGCCCGCGGATGCCCATCGGGCGTGAGCGTGCTGCGCTCCCATCCCCGCGGCATGGGGTCGGGGTTCTCGCGATCATCAAACTGGTAGAACCGCACGAGCCGCTGCGAGCCGCACTCGGCAAGCGGAGGTTTGCCCCCCTGTTGAGGGGGAGCCTGGCCCTCCGTCGCCGTTTGTCCCGCGCACACCACCGCCCACAACGCGGCCGAACCCGCGAAGATCAGGCGCCCGATCCGGCGCGCGCGGCCACCGGCAGTTCCGTGGGCCATATTGTCAGTTATCGGCACTCGGGCCGCGTCGGCTTTGCCGGAGTCTCAAAGCACCGGCCGCGGACGCGCCCATCTCGGAGGGTCACGGAGATGACCAATCCAGCACGTCCCGTCGCGATCGTCGTCGAGACCGACCCGCGGTTCAAGTCCGGGCGGTACCGTGGCTTCTACATCCAGAGCGGCCTGCGCTCGCGGCAGGAGATGGTCCTGACCTTCGCCGACGGTGCGATTACGGGCTGGGGCGCCGACCCTGTCGGGCGGTTCGACGTTCGCGGGAACTACGATCTTGAACGCGGGCGGGCGTCGATGAGCAAGCAATACCCGGGTGCCCACCGCGTCGATTACGACGCCACCGCCGAGGTGCACAACGGGCTGTGGGGCTTGTGGCAGATCCGCGGCTTTTTCGGCGATCGCGGCGGGTTCCAACTCTGGCCGGTGAACGGACAGGGCGAGGGTCGGGAGCGCGAGCTGCACGCCGATCAGCCCGTGCAGGAGTCGCGGGGTGTGCCCGAGATGGTCCCGGCGGGCGCGGCATAGTGCCCCCGCATTCCCTCGCACCTCCGCATGAGAAGTCCGCCGCCGCGACATGACCATCCGTTTGTCGAGTATCGCCCGTTCCGGCCGGTGGGCGCGCCCGCGGAGTGTGCGCGTCGGTTCTTCGAGGTGATGAACCAACGCCGCAGTGTGCGGTTCTTCTCCGACCGGCCGGTGGAGCGTGAGGCGATCGAGTGGGCCGTGCGGGCCGCGGGGACGGCGCCGAGCGGGGCCAACAAGCAGCCGTGGCGGTTCGTGTGCGTGTCGGACCCCGCGCTGAAACGCAAGATCCGTGAAGCGGCCGAGGTCGAGGAGCGGGAGTTCTACGCCCGACGTGCCGGGGCCGAGTGGCTCGCCGACCTGGCCCCGCTGGAGACCACGCCTGACAAGGCGTTTCTGGAGGCCGCGCCGTGGCTGATCGCGGTCTTCAAGTTGGCCCGGACCGACGGCGGGGGACAGGTCTATTACGCCAACGAGTCGGTCGGCATCGCCGTCGGGTTGCTGCTCGCGGCCCTGCACCACGCCGGGCTTTCTGCCCTGACGCACACGCCCAGCCCGATGAAGTTTCTCGCCCGCGTGCTGGAACGCCCGGCCCACGAGCGTGCGTATCTCCTGATACCGGTCGGCCACCCGGCCGTGGACTGCGTGGTGCCCGACGTCCGGCGCAAGAGGCTGGGCGAGATCGCCGTGTTCAGGGAATAACCCCCGCTTGCGGCCGGCTTGGGCGGCGGCAGTTTGCGGGGAGAGCGTTCGTACTCGGTGGGGCGGGGCGGGGGTTTGGGGCGAGAGGGCTGCACAACCGGAGGCTCGAACATGCGACTGGACCGGGCGATGCGGATGAGCGTGGCGGGAGCGATCGCGGGAACGGTGCTGCTCGCGGGCGTCGGCTGCTCGACCGGAAAACAGCAACCCGTGCACGTGCTGCTCGACAACCAGTCGAGCGCGCAACTGGAGGTGCAGGTCGATCTGCCCGTTCGCGGCCTCTTTGCCCGCCGCCCCAACCACGAGGCCTTTCGCACGCTCCTGCCGCCGGGCGCGACCTGGGAGAACACGCCCGACACGCTCCGCTTCGCCACCGCGCCGAACGACGTGAAGGGCTTCCGCGTCATGGTCGCCGACATCGGCGGCGAGCATTACGTCTGGTACACCCCCTTCGAGGTCGAGGGCAGCCGCAAGTCGTGCCACGTTACCTTCCGCGGCCAACCGGGCTCGCTGTCGTGGCAGACGCCCGATGGGAAGGAAACGCCGATGCAGAAGGCGGACTATCAGTGGACGCCGGGTGAGGGGCCGGGGGAGTGAGGGGGTGGGGGGGGGGGGGGGGGGGGGGGGGGGAAAAAAACCGGGGGGCGGGGGGGGTATTTTTGACTGGGAGTCCTGCCCGGCCACCCTCGCAAAAAACCAGGCCCCCC
>CAZVZG010000011.1:0-143489 GCA_964630785.1 uncultured Phycisphaeraceae bacterium
GCGGTGCGGGAAACCCCCCCCCGCCCCAAAGCAGGGCGCCGTTTGCCCCGACGAGGGCCGCCGGCATGATCATCCCCCCCCACCATGACCTTTCTGCCTGGCCCCCCCCCCCCCCCCCCCGGCACCCCCACCCCCGCTCTTCGCCGGAGGCGTGGCCTTGCTCACGCCCGAGGCGTGCAGGCGGAACTCGAAGCGGTTGGGCAGGTCGGGGCCGATCGACTCGACCTCGTACTGCTGGTCGGCGATGAGGCGTTTGCGGAGACCGTCAGCGGTCTCGCGCGAGGCCATAGTGCCGGAGATGGAGATGGTCCCGAGCGTGCGGGATTTCCAGTATTTGTCCGAATAGGCGTTCTCGCCCCGCGGACGGTCGTAGATCACCTGCGTGTCCGCGTTCATCACCAGCCCGTCGAGCCGCAACTGGGCGGGGTCGGGCAGGTCGTCGAGGAGGTCCTGCAACTGAGCGACCCAGTCGAGCTTGTCCGAGCGCCAACGCTCAAGGTGCTGCACGCGGGCACGCTGACGAACGTAGTCGGTGTAGTCGCGGCTCTGCTGGGCCCAGCGTTCCTTGAGACCGTCGAGCCGCTGTTGACGCCTCGCCAGATCGAGCCGTGCGGTGGTGAACAGTCCGCCGCCGACAAGCAACGCCACAAACGCCGCGACGAGGGCCCGCTTTCGCGCGATCGCCCGCCGGTCTGCAGCCCGGCGCGGGTGGGCGAAGTCGATGCCGGGTTGCGGCGCGGCGTGTTCCATCAGCGAACCCACCAGCGGGGCGATCACGGCGAGTGTCGCCGCTTCCGCGGGCCGACCCGCCGCGAAATCGAAATCGACGCCGAGCGTGGACGCGGGAACCTCCAACACCCGCCCGCACTCGGCCGCGATGGCCGAGGCGAGCGCGTCCTGCCCGAGCACGCAGACGGTCTCGATAGGGAGCGCCTGCGGTCCGACCTGATGGGCCATCCACGTGCGCTTGGCCTCGACCCCCACGCGGGCGGCCATGCGGTCCCTGTCCTGTACGTCGTCGGACCCCATGCCCAGCCCCGGCACGACGCGCGCGAACGCCAGCACGCCCTCTTCCAGCACGACGAACTCGGTCTCCTCCTGTCCCAACGCCACCCCGATCGTGCTGCCGCCGATGCGCAACGCAGAGGGCCGAAACAGCGCGGCGTGGCCCGCGGGTGCGAGCGGCGAACGCGCCAAGCGCACCTTCGCCGCCCGGCAGACGGCCCGCCGCCAATCCAGCCGCTGGGTGGAAACCGCGCCGGCGAGGTAGGTCAGTTCGCCTGCGGATCCGCGCCCGCCGGGCGGCTCGATCTGCGCGTAGTCGATCGTCAGTTCATCACCGGCGACGGTGGCCTGACGGAGCATCTGGAGCCGGATGAGTTCGGGGAGTTCCTCCGCCCTTGTGCCCGGCGGGGGCGAAAGCCGTTTGAGCACCACCTCGCCGCGGGCCACCGGAAAGACCACACCGGAGCGCTTCGCCGGGCCGTACATCCCCGCCTCGCGGAGGATCGATCGCATCCACAGACCGACGCCCGGCGCGTCGGCCGCGGTGACCCCATCGGGCAGCGTCGCGTCTACGTAAGACTCGATCCGCGGCCGATGGGCGGCGACGTCGGCCATCACGGCCACGAACCGCCGGCCTTCAAGGTTGATCGCGATCCTGGGTTGCTGCATCGTTCTCACTCTCGGTCGCGCCGGCAGTCCATCTCCCGATCCTAGCGGATGTCGGCTTCAACGCGGGCTTCGCCGACGAATCGCTCGCTTTCTTCGGAGAAGGCGATCGACGCGGAGGTTTGTCCGCGGGGCGAGGTTTCTCGGGCGGCGGTTCCGCTGTGCTCGCGGCCGGTGCAGATTCCACTCGTGTAACCAGATTTGTTTCTTTCGGTTCGGGCTGCGCGGCGAGTGCCGCGAGGTCTGCTGAGCCCGCGAACTCCAACTCGGTGATGTTCCGCAAGTAAGCGAGTCGGGGCACGGGGTCGACCAGATCGACCACCGCCTCGTAGCAGACGCGGTCCGCCAGCGGGTCCGAGCCGTTCGGATCGACCTTGCCCGAGGCGACCCCGGCCTCGATGACCACGCGCCAGACCATCGATCGAGTGGTCACCAAGTCGGCCATCTTGGCGAACTGTTCGGGAGTGACCAACTGCTCCATGAGCGGCCACGTGATCGATCGGCGGACGGTCGGCTCCATCGCGCGACGACGAAGCACGATCCGGTCGGCGGACTCGCGATCCAGACCGGGAATCGCGGCGAGCACCTCGGCTGGGGCCGTGTTGATATCGATTCGCCCCGTGACCACCGGTGAATCGGTGGTGGTCGTGGCATCGAAGTAGGCGGCCCAATCGGCCGGCGGAGTCTGCGGGCCGCGCGACGCCAACCATCGCGCAAGGTCGGCGTAGCTCTTCATCGGCCCCTTTGTGCGGAGCTGCTCGATGAGAGGCCCGGCCTGCTCACCGCCGAGGCGCTCCGTCAACGCGGCACCGAGTTGATCGGACCACACCGCCGAAATGTCGATCCGCGGCCGCCCGGTCAGGGTGGCGGCACCCGGGCCGATGCCGACCTGCACGTTGGGCTCGAACGCGAAAGCGGTCAGGCGCGATTGCGGGTCATCGTCGCCTGCCCCGTCGGCCGCCTCGCCCTCAGACGGCGGCTTGATCAACGGCCCCACTTCCGCGGGAGAGGCGTAGGGACCCGCCGCACGGCCGACGACGGCCCGATCGGCCTGCACCGCATCAAGGCCCACCGTGATCAACTGGTCACGGGTGGCCGCGTTGACGTCCAGTCGCCCCGCCTCGGCCACAAGGGTCTGGCCCGAGCGATCGACCAGCCTCGCCAATCCGCGATCTCCCCGACCGTCGCCGTGCTCGTACATCGTCCATGACGTCGAGATCTGCGGCGGCTGGGCCTCCAGCAGCCTGGGACGCTGGCGGGCCAGTTCCGCCATCACGCATTGCACACCCGACCACGCGAGGGCCCGCGACTGAACACGCCGCGACCCGGCGGCCACGCCTTCCGATTGCACGTCGGCGACCAAGGCGATGCCCATAGCCGAGAGCGACAGCAGCACGATCGCGACCAGCGCCGCGAAGAGGACGAAGGATCGTCGGAGGGGCGGGCGGTTCATCCAGCAGCCCTCCCGTCCGCCCGCGCTACCGACGTCGTTCCGAGCACGCGGGCATCGGGCACAACGATCACCCGCAGGCGGTCCGGCGGGGAGTGCACTTCGCCGTTGGTTCCGTCGGTGGGGCCGGCCCCGGCGAGCCAGACGGCGATCTCGACCGCCTGCGGCAGGTGGCCCACCCGCAGCGAATCGAAGGAGGGCTTCCAGCCCCGCCCGTCGAAATAGCGGAGCCTGACCGAGCGCAGTTCGTCGCCGAAGGCGCCGTCACGCGGCGGCGGAGGTGATCCCGCGTTCCCGTCGCGCAGCACGACGGCCCGGGCGCACCGGGCCTCTCCGGAATCGCCGAACCGGTAGGTCGCACGGATCAGGTCGCGAGACGCGGCGGCCGCCGCGGAGCCAGCCGGCGAGTCCGGGTCGATCCACACGGTACGCATAAGCAGCGTGAGCGAGCTCTCGTCGCCCTTGATCCCGGCTCCGATGCGTTTGTCGCCGGCGATCACGCAGGCCAGGTCCCGCTCGAGCGAATCGAAGAGGACGTCGCTTGACCGCCAGCGTCGCCAATCGTCTCCGATCCGCTGCCTTTGCGTTGCTAGTTGGGAGATGAGCGCGAACATCGCGCCCGCGAGCAGAGCGACCAGGGCCAGGGCTAGGAGCACCTCAAAGAGCGTGAAACCGCGTGCCGGAGCGGGTTTCATGGGCGCGGCCCTCCGGCGGAGGCGAGCGACGGCGAGAGCCGCACCAACTGCCTGAGCGTGTAGACGGACCTCGGCTCGCCCGTCATTCCCGGCAGCGTTCGCAGCACATCCACCGTTACCAGCGTGAGTTCGGACACGGGGCCGGGTTGAGCACTCACGCGGATCGACCAGCCGATCGAGTCATCCCCGGCATCCGCGACGTCACCATCGGCCGGGTTGACTTCGATCGCCGAACGGACCGGACCGCTCGCCGACTCGGGAGCCAGCTCGCCCAGTTCGATTCGGGAGACGGTGGTCCGAGCGATATCTACCGCGCGGCGCAGGTCCGCCGTCCGCTGCATCGAGCCCAGCGCGTGGCCGGCGAGATCGGTGGCGGCCAGACCGACGAGGATGAAGATCGTCAGCGCGAGGATCACCTCCAGCAGCAGGGCGCCGCGGCGTGCGCGAACCTCGGTGTTGCGCCGGGCGCTCGCCTTCATGGGGTGACTTTCGATCCCGCAGACCGGGTCGGAGAGGGGAGAGGAGGAGGAGAGTGCTCAGAATCGTCCTCGGCCGCTGTTCGAGGGGAAAGCATCGCCTCAAAGGACGCGGGGTCGATCCGCAGATGCTGCTCCGGTTCGTCGGCAACCCGAACCAACAGCGTCTGCTGGGACACGCAGACATCTGTGGGCAGCGCGAGTGCGATGAGAATCCGCGAGGACGTCACGGTGTCGCTCGCGGGCAGGGTCTGCTGGGATGCCGACGGGGAAAGGCTGAATCGTGCCTCGCCGAGGTTGGCCAGCGGAAGCGGAGGATGTTCGTCACGCGTCTCGTTGACGGTCCGTCGCTCTGGGCTGCTCGGGCGAACGACCTCGGCGACGATCCGGGCTCCATCGGAGTCCTGATCCACCAGCACCCGGACCGGCGCGGCCTCACGCTGCGCGATGGCCCGTGCCGACCAGATGGCGGCCTCGATCTGATCGGTGAGTTCCGCTCGCGTGGCGTCGCGGATCCGTGCGGCCCCGAAGGGCAGCACAATCGAGGCCAGCGCGATCAT
The DNA here is from genome assembly GCA_964630785.1 of uncultured Phycisphaeraceae bacterium. Lineage (GTDB taxonomy): Bacteria > Planctomycetota > Phycisphaerae > Phycisphaerales > UBA1924 > JADLCX01. The sequence continues at coordinate 4,853 of CAZVZG010000011.1, forward strand.
GATCGCCAAGGCGAGCAGCACCTCGATGATCGTGAACCCAGCGGCCGCACCGTGCGGCCCGATCGGGCGAAGTGGTTGGCGGCAACGGAGCGTTCGCATGGATTCTGAAAGGGAAGCCCGGGGCGTCCGGACGGCCGAGATTTGGATGGCCGCACGCGGCTTCAGCCGGGTGGCGGCGTTGAAGAAGTCGAGCCCGTCGAAGGCGGTGGGGGTGGCGGCGAATCGCTCGACGAGCTCGAACCGGAACCCGACTTGTCCGTGCTTTTCCATAGCCGGATGTCGTCCGCCGTGTTGGCCTCTTTGTCGGGACCGTTGGACCACAGGTCGAACATGCCCTCAGGCGCCTGCTCGCTCGTGGGCGCGTAGCCCCACGCGGTGCCCCACGGGTCGTTGGGGATCGCCTGCTCAAGGAACGCCCGCCACTTGGTGGCGTCGGCCTGTGGATCCAGGGTCTCCTTGCTCCAGAGCACGGCGAGGCCTTCCTCTTCCGTCGGGAAGCGATTGAACGCCAGGTTGAACTGCTTGAGGGCATCGCGCATCGAGCGGAGCTGGATCTCGACGGTGCCCTTGGTGGCCTCGGCCCGCGAGCCCATCAGGTTCACCGTGACCAGGCCCGCGATGAGCAGGATGATGCCGATGACGATCATCACCTCCAGGAGCGTGAAGCCCCGGGCGGTGGAGAGAGTTCGATGGGCTGTGACTCTGGCTTTCACGCGCTGACCTCCGTTGTCGATGCGGCTCGCAGGCCGGGCTGCGGCCGCGCGGGCATCCGAGCCCCACGCCGCCTCCCGCAGTATAACCGATGCCGGTGGGCAAGTGCTAACTACCATCCGGATTTTTTCCGGTTGCGGCCATTCAGCGCAGGGCCTGGGCCATCTGCGTCATCGGCAGGATCAGGGCCACGGCGACCAGCCCGACAAACCCCGCCAGAACCATCAGGATCAGCGGTTCGATCAGTTTGACCGCCGTGCTCAGTTGCCGCTCGATCCGCCGGTCGAGCGTGTCCGCGATGGTGAGCAGCACCGTGTCGAGGCTGTTGGCCGCCTCACCGACGGAGATCATTTCCACGATGTCCGTGGCAATCAGCCCCGATTCGGCCAAGGGCGCGGCGAGTGATTGGCCGTGGCGCACCGATTCGGCCGCGTTCTCCACGGCCCGCTCCAGCGCGGGCACGCCGGCGGCGTCCCGGGCGATCTGCAGGGACGCGAGCATGGGGATCGCGTTCTGGAGCATCGTGCCGAGCACGCGCAGCACCCGCGTGACCGCCAGGTCTCGCAGCAGCGGGCCGAGGATCGGGATGCGCGTCTGCTGTTCGGCCACGCGACGGCGCATCGAGGGGTCCCGCCACGCCTTCCACCCGAGCGCACCCACGAGCAGCACGAACACGCCCACCAGCCAGACGTGATTGCCGAGCAGGTGCCCCATCGCCAGGACCAACCGGGTCGTGGCCGGCAAGCGGCCCTTCTCGCGGAGCTGCTCGAACATCGGTTCGAACTGCGGAACGAAGAACGTGAAGACCGCCGCAAGGATCAGCACCCCCACGCTCGCGAGCACCCCGGGGTAGATGAGGCTCCCGATGACGCGCCCACGGAGCTCGGCCTGGGCCGCGAGCAGAGCGCCCAGGCGGGCCAGAACCTGCTCGAGAAACCCGCCCTTCTCTCCCGCGCGGATCATCGCCACGTGGACGGGTGGAAAGGTTGCCGGGCGCGCGGACATCGCGCCGGCGAGGTCCGTACCCTGAGCGACCTCTTCGGCCAGGGCCTCGAAGCACTCGGCCAAGCGCGGGTTGGCTTTCTGACCGGCCAGCACACGGAGGGCCCTGAGCAGCGGTACACCGGTCCGGAGGAGGTCCGAGACCTGCGCGTATGCGGTAGCCATGGCGCGGGTTGACACTCGCCTGCGGTCCGAACCGCTCGCGGCGGCTTCCGCCTCGTCGATCTTCACCGGCACGAGCCGGCGGCCCTCGAGCTCGGCCAGCGCGGCCTGCTGGCTCGCGCCGGCGAGCTCGCCGGTCACCCGCTCTCCGGCGGAGGTCATGGCGGTGTATCGGAAGGTCGGCATACCCGTTGTTGGCGGTGGCGTGCCCACCCCGCCGATGACATCCTACTACAACCCCGCGTTGAGTGTCGGCACGCGGGCATCCTATCCTTGGGTTCTCGAAGTTCGGGACCATACCGGGACGGAGGCACGGCGGTCCAATGGGTATAGGCACGCTGCTGCTGGAAAGAGGGCTGATCTCCCGCCAGACGCTGGAGGAGGCGATCGCTCTGCAGCAATCCACCGGAGAGCGGATCGATCGGGTGCTCGTGCGGATGGGGGTGGTGTCCCGCGAGCAGGTGCTCCAGCTCATCGGCGATCAGTTCCACATGCCCGTGGTCGACCTGGAGACGGTCGCGGCCGACCCCGCCGTGCTGCGGATGCTGCCAGCCAAGCTCGTGTACCGGCAGAACTGCGTGCCCATCAGCCACAGCGACGGCACGCTGACGGTGGCCACCAGCGACCCGTTCGAGCTCTCGCTGCTGGAGGAGTTCCGGCTGCTCACCGGCAGCGCGATCGAGGTCGTGCTCGCCGACGAGGACGAGCTCCGCCAGTTCATCCGCGAGCACTACGGCGTGGGCACCGACACGCTGGACGCGATGGCCGCCGACGGGCGCGGTGTGACAGTGGCGGGAGAGAGCGCCGACGCGGACGCGGAGCAGGCCCAGGAAGCCTCGGTCATCAAGCTGGTCAACGACCTGCTCGCCGAGGCCGTCGCCGAGCGGGCCACCGACGTGCACATCGAGCCCTACGAGCGCGAGCTGGCCGTGCGCTACCGCATCGACGGCGTGCTGGAGCGGGCCAACGTCCCCCCCTCCATCCACCGCTTCGGCGCGGCCATCGTCTCGCGGCTGAAGATCATGGGCAACCTGAACATCGCCGAGAAGCGGCGGCCGCAGGACGGGCGGATCACCTTCAGGAGCAAGGGTCGCGAGTTCGACCTGCGCGTGTCCATCATCCCCATGCTCTTCGGCGAGGGCGTGGTGCTGCGGGTGCTCAACAAGTCCGCCGTCATGCTCGGGCTGGAGCAGCTGGGGATGCCCGAGACGATCCTGCAACCGTGGAGCTCGCTCATCGAGCGGCCGCACGGGATTTTGCTGGTGACCGGCCCGACGGGCTCGGGCAAATCCACCACGCTCTACGCCTCGCTCGGTCAGATCGTCTCCGACGAGGTCAAGGTCATCACGGTCGAGGACCCGGTCGAGTACCACGTCGCCAAGGTGAACCAGATCCAAGTCAACCCGCTGGTGGGGCTGGACTTCTCCGCCGGGCTCCGCTCGATCCTGCGGCACGACCCCGACGTGGTGATGATCGGCGAGATCCGCGACCGCGAGACCGCCGAGACGGCCGTGCAGGCCTCGCTCACGGGCCACCTGGTCTTCTCGACCCTGCACACCAACGACGCGCCCGGGGCCACGACACGCCTCCTGGACATGGGCGTCGAGCCCTTCCTGGTGGCCTCGTCGGTCGAGGCCATCCTGGCGCAGCGGCTGGTGCGGCGGGTGTGCGACGAGTGCGCCGTGGAAGCGTTGGCGGACCCGGCCGACCTGCCCGCCGATTTCGAGATCGATCCGGGCGCCGCCCTGCGGTCCGGGCGCGGGTGCCGGGCCTGCCGCGGGACGGGCTTCCGCGGGCGCGTGGGCATCTACGAGCTGTTCCGGTTGGACCAGTCGGTGCGTGAGATGGTCATGCACCGCGAGAACGCGCCGCGGATCGCCGCAGCGGCGCGGGAGCGGGGCCTGCTGGTCTCGCTGCGGGACGACGGCTACGCCAAGGCCCGCGACGGCGTGACGACCGTCTCGGAGATCGTGCGGGCGCTGAGCGCCTGACCCCTCCCACCCGCCCCCCGCCCCCCACTCCCCAACTCCCGATTGGTCCCGACGCCGGCGCGCCGGAATACTTGGACATGCACGTCAAGCTCGCGCCGGCGTTGGCCTCTCTCGCGCTCGCTCTCACCACCTTGGGATTGGCCGGACCCGCGGCCGCGGCCGAGCCGCCGGACCTGAACGCGACCGTCTCGCTCGTGCCCAGCGAGTACCGCCACCGCCTCGTGCAGCAGCTGAGCCTCGCGGAGGACAACCGCGACCGGCTGCTCACGATGATCGCCGAAGCGCCCGCGGACGAACGCGAGGCGCTGGCGTTCCTGCTGGTGAACATGCCCGAGCGCGACCTCGCCTCGCTCTCGCCGGAGCTCATCCGCAAGGACGTCCACCTGGCGATGCAGGCCCGCAACCGGTGCGCGTGGACCCGGGCCGTCCCCAAGGAACTCTTCCTCAACGACGTGCTGCCCTACGCGAGCCTGAACGAGCGGCGGGACGACTGGCGGGGGGACTTCGCCGAGCGGTTCACGCCTCTGGTGGAAAAGTGCAAGTCGCCAAGCGAAGCGGCGCAGGTACTCAACCGCGAGGTCTTCAAGGCCCTGAAGGTCAAGTACCACGCGACCAAGCGGCGCAAGCCGGACCAGAGCCCGTACGAATCGACGGAGATCGGCTACGCCTCGTGCACGGGGCTCTCGATCCTGCTGGTCGATGCCTGCCGCGCGGTCGGCGTGCCGGCCCGGGTCGTGGGCACGCCCATGTGGTCGGACAACAGCGGCAACCACACCTGGGTCGAGGTGTGGGACCGGCAGTGGTGGTTCGTCGGCGCGGCCGAGCCGGGCGAACTCAACAAGACGTGGTTCGCCGAGCCCGCATCCAAGGCCGACCCCGCCAAGGAGCAATACCGGGTCTACGCCTCGTCGTTCCAGCGAACCGACACGCCGTTCGTGATGGTCTGGGCTCCCGAGTCGCGCGACTACCCGGCGGTGGACGTGACGGCGTACTACAACGGGCGGCGCAAACTGACGGTGGATATTGCCGGCGCGGACGACCCCTCGGCGAGGGTTGTGACCGTGCGACGTGGGTCCGAACTGGTGGCCCAGGCCGACGGGGCGTACGCGGAGTTTGAGTTGGGCACGGGTGTCGAATACACCGTCAGTGCTGGAACACCCAGCGAACCGAACCGCGGCGCGACGCAGAGCGTTACGCTCGCGAAGGACGCCGATGCGCGGGTCACGCTGACGCTCGCCGCCGCCAGGGCGGCCGTATCGGACGCCACGCCGACGAGCGGCGATCCCATCACCGAACTGCAAACGTGGCTCACGCAGTCACGTGGCTCACGCGGCGAGATCGGCTCACAACCGTTCGCGACCGTGCCGCTGGACAAGGCCCAGGCGACCGCCGCCCGTGAACTGCTCTGGAACGACCACGCCGCCATGATCCGGGCCGATCGGTCGGCCGAGTGGAGCAGCAACGCCATTACGGTGGACGGCAAGACGCTGCGGCTCAAGGCCAAGCACGTCGGGACCAAGCCGGAGGGGGGCTGGAACCTTTACATCTCGATGCACGGCGGCGGCAACGCGCCCGCGAGCGTCAACGATCAGCAGTGGGAGAACCAGATCAAGCTCTACTCGCCGCCCGACAGCCTCTACATCGCGCCGCGCGCCCCGACCAACACCTGGAACCTCTGGCACGAGCCGCACATCGATGTGCTCTTCGCGCGGCTGATCGAGGACGCGATCGTTCTGGGAGAGATCAACCCCAACCGCGTGTATCTCATGGGCTATTCGGCGGGCGGCGACGGCGTCTACCAGCTCGCCCCGCGGATGGCCGACCGTTTCGCGGCCGCGGCGATGATGGCCGGTCATCCCAACGACGCATCGCCCCTGGGCCTGCGGGACCTCCCGTTCACCATCCACGTCGGGGCCGACGACAACGGGTACAACCGGAACAAGGTCGCCGCCGAGTGGAACGGCCTGCTGGACGAGCTTCAGAAGCACGACCCGGACGGATACGTCCACGAGGTTCAGTTGCACCAAGGGCGCGGGCATTGGATGAACCGCGAGGATGCGGTCGCGGTGGACTGGATGGCGAAGTTCACGCGCACCCCGCTTCCCAAACGCATCGTCTGGAACCAGAGTTCGGTTACCCACGATCGGTTGTATTGGCTGGCCGTGCCGGCGAAGGAGGCCGCAAAGGGCGAGTTGGTGATCGCGGAACGGGACGGTCAGCACGTCAACATCGTCAAGCACGACGGTGTGTCCGACCTCGTGGTGATGCTCAACGACCGGATGCTCGACCTGGACCAACCGGTAGTGGTCACCGCCGATGGACGCGAGGTGTTCAACGGAAAAGCACGGCGGACCATCGGTGACCTCGCGGCCACGCTCGCCGAGTGCGGCGACCCCGATCTGATCTTTGACGCTCGCGTGCCGGTGAATCTCAGCCAGACTCCGGCTGCGTCCACACCGTAACGAGCGGTGTCGCGAGGGCTCACGCGATCGGCGGTAGGGGCGGGAGTTTGCTGGTCGGGTGGGCCCGCATCCGCACCAGGTGGGCCTCAAGCCAGCCGCGGTGCTGATCCGGCCGCGCGGTGGAGGTCAGGATCGACGCGTGGTCCATCGCCTCGATGCGGTCGTTCGCGGCCCGCAGTGCGTCCATCGAAATCTGCACGGCGGTGGCGACGGGCATGCGCTCAGGGTTGATATCGATACCGAAGCAGCCGCGGTACCCGTGCATCTTGAGCGTGTACAGGCCGGCCTCCATCTGCTCCGGCGAGACCACGCCGACGTTGAGGTCCTGGTCGTAGTTGCCCAGCGGCTGGCTGTTCCAGTGCGTGTGCGCCAGTCGGCCCTCCGAGAGCGGCCAGCTCAGGGCGTAGGCAAGGTCCTCGAAGCCCATGAGCACGTGCCCGACCTCGGGGTTGAGGCAGACCAGGGCGTGGCCCTGCGCGAGCAGGTCTGTGTTGGTCTTGTTGCGCAGTTTGCTCTCGACCAGGTGCCCGAGCAGGACTCCTTCGGGCGTCGTGCTGAAGAGAATCCGTCCCCGGGGCTCATAGGGTTTGGGCTCAAACGCGATGCGCACGCCGGGCGCCGCATCCATCGCTTCGGCCAGCCCGTCCACGAAGCGGTCCCGCATCGCGGCCATATCCTGCCCGAACGGGTTCTCGAACCCATCGATGCCCGGCCACACCACAGCGAACTCGCAGCCGAGCTCCTTGTTCATCGCCAGAGCCCGCTTGGTCCGCTCGATCGCCTCGCGACGGGGGCCCAGGAGCGGGTTGCTCAACGATCCGAACTCGAACTGGGCATCCCAGAACAGCAGCGGGATCACGGTCAGCAGGCGGATGCCCGTCTGGGCGCAGAACCGCTTCCAAACGCCCACATTCTCCTCGTTGATCTCGTTGGGGTAATGCGCCTCCAGAGCGGACAGGCCGTGCTTGACCAACCCCGCGGCCGCGTCCAACCGCTGCTCCAGTTCCACGGGCACCCCATACCGCTCGTGAAACCGGCTGACAAACGGCGAGAAATACCAGATACCGGCGGAGAATCGCGGCTCCAGTCGAAACGATTTCATGTGCGCAATCTGTGCCGATAGATCGCGCCGGGCGGATTGAGGGCGAAGGTCGGCGAGCGGCATGGGTGACCTCGGGGTTGGGGACGTTCGGGCGGGACTCAACCCGACTGCTGCGCACCCGTGAGGGCGCGCATGGTCGGCGCAAGCTGATGGTACAACGGATCAAACACCCCGCGGATCCGGGCGTACTCGGCATGGGCGTCGCGTTGCGGTTCGTGCGTCTCAACATCCAGCACGGTTTCGCGGCAGGCCTCACGCACCGACGCCCACCGCCCGACGCCTACCCCCGCAAGCAGGGCGGCCCCGAACGCCGGCCCCTCGTCGTTGCTGACGGTCGAGCAGGGCAGGCCGTACACGTCGGCCTGCATCTGTCGCCATAACGACGATTTGTTCCCCCCGCCGCCGAGCCGTACGCGGGAAATCTCAACAGGCAAAGCACGGACGACCTCCAGCATCTGCGACATCGTGAACGCGACGCCCTCCATCACCGCCCGGATCAGGTGCGCTCGGGTGTGGTGGGCCCGCAGGCCGATCCACGCCCCTCGCGCCCGGGGGTCGGGGTGCGGGCAACGCTCGCCGCTGAGGTACGGTAGAAAGACCAGTCCCTCGCACCCGATTGGAACGGCGGCCGCTTCATTGAAGAGCGTCTCGTACGGCGTGTCGGACGCGAGCACGCTTCGCGCCCATTGGATGCTCCCGGCCGCGCTGAGCGTGCAGCCGGTGATGCTCCAGTGGCCGGGCCGGGATGCGCTCCCGTCGGCGGCGCACATCGTCATCACGCGCCCGGGAGGCGTGGACCCGCCCAGGTCTCGTCGCGGGCTCGCGCTGTGGACGTAGATCACGCCGCTGGTGCCGAGCGTCGCGACGGCCAGGCCGGGCTCGGCCACGCCCGCACCGATCGCACCGGCGTGGTTGTCGCCGGTGCCGGCCGCGACGGGCGTGCCCGCTTTCAATCCGGTCTGAGCGGCCGCCCACGGCGTGACCGCCCCGACGATACAACCCGATTCGGTCAGCGGTGGGAGGATCATCGGATCGACGCCGACGGCTTGGCACACGGAAAAGTTCCAGTCGCGCCGGTCTGGGTCGATGAGCAGGATGCCCGAGGCGTCGCCCACGTCGGTGCCGAGCGTGCCGGTGAGTTGCAGCCGGATGTAGTCCTTCGGCAGCGCGAGCGCGGCGACCCGGGAATAGGCGTCCGGTTCGTGTTCTTTCAGCCAAATCAGTTTGGGCAGCGTAAACCCCGTCAGGGCGCGGTTGCCCACGGCACGCACGATCGCCTCCGGCCCCCCCACCGCCGCCTCGATCTCGGCGCATTCGCGGGCCGTGCGCTGGTCGTTCCAGAGCAGCGCCGGCCGTATCGCCCGGCATCCTTTGGCGCCGGCGTTGTCGATGGCCGCGCGGTCGAGGAAGACCGACCCGTGCATCTGTCCGCTGAGCCCGACGCCGGCGATCGATGCCGGGTCGACGCCGCCAGTGGCCATCGCACGGCGCACCCCGTCCACCACCGCCGCCCACCACCATTCGGGCGGCTGCTCGGTCCAGCCGTCGCGCGGGCGATCGACCTCGTAGGCCGCCGACACCGTGGCCAGCGTGCGCCAGTGCTCGTCGATGATGACCACCTTGGTCGCGGATGTTCCAACGTCGATCCCGAGCAACATGCCCACGTACTCCCGGCACCCCCCCTCACTTTGACCATCCGCCGGTATGCTATCTCAAACCGCCCAGGAGCCGTCCCCATGAAGCTTTCCGCTTGCTTGCTGATCTTCCTGCTCGGATCGCTCGCCCCGGCGGCGGCGCTTGCCGCCGTCGAACCGGCCACCTCCGCCGAACCTCCCGCGGCCACCCAGCCGACTCAGAGCGCCGACCATCGCATGGACTGGTGGCGCGACGCCCGGTTCGGCATGTTCATCCACTGGGGGCTCTACTCAATCCCCGCAGGCGAATGGCCGAGCGACCCGCGCACCGGGCACGCGGAGTGGATCCGGGACACCGCCAAGATCCCGGTGGAGGAGTACGAGAAACTCAAGGACCGCTTCAACCCGGTGAAGTTCGACGCGGGCGCATGGGTGTCGTTGGCCAAGGCGGCAGGGATGAAATACGTTTGTATCACGACCAAGCACCACGACGGGTTCTGCCTGTTCGACTCGGCGCAGACCGACTGGGACGTCATGTCCACGCCCTTCCACCGCGACATCATGAAGGAGATCGCGGACGCATGCCATAAGCAGGGGATCGTCTGTTGCTGGTACCACTCGATCATGGACTGGCACCACCCGGACTACCTCCCGCGCCGGCCGTGGGAAAATCGCCCGACCGACGGCGCGGACTTCGAGCGGTACAACATGTACCTCGACAACCAGGTCACCGAGTTGCTGACCCGTTACGGCCCCGTCGGCGTGATGTGGTTCGACGGCCAGTGGGAGGGCACCTGGACCCACGGTCGCGGCGTGAAGCTGTACAACCTCTGCCGCAAGCTTCAGCCGAGCGTCATAGTGAACAACCGCGTCGACAAGGGCGGCGGGCTCATGCAGATGACGCGCGAGGGGACGGGCGTGCGGTACATGGGCGATTTCGGCACGCCCGAGCAGGAAATCCCCCCCACCGGCCTGCCCGGTGTCGATTGGGAGACCTGCATGACCATGAACGATCACTGGGGGTACAACAAGCGTGACCACCACTTCAAGACCACGCAGGACCTCATCCGAAAACTCGCGGACATCGCGAGCAAGGGCGGGAACTTCCTGCTCAACGTGGGCCCCACGGCGGAGGGCGAGATCCCCGAGACCAGCCTCGAACGGCTGAAGGAGATCGGGCGGTGGATGGAGGTGAACGGCGAAGCGATCCACGGCACGGTGGCGGGGCCGTTCGAGCATTTGGGCTGGGGTCGCTGCACCGTGCGCCGGGCGACGGATCCGGCCGAGCCCGACACCGCGCGGCTCTTTCTGCATATCTTTGACTGGCCGTCCGGCGGTGAGTTGGTGGTTCCCGGGCTGTACAACACGCCGCGTCGAGCGTTCCTGCTGGGCGATCCTGCTTCGCCCCTGAGTGTGACGGGCGCGGGCAACACGGGCGAGGAACTCCGCATCCGCCTGCCGAACCGGTGCCCCGACCCGATCGATGCGGTGGTGGTTCTCGACATTGCCGGCGAACCCGACGTCGCGACCCCGCCGGTGATCGATGCGGCCGACGACATCTTCGTCGGTCGCTGCGAGGTCCGCGTGAGCAGCCCGCGTCGAAACATCGCGATTCGATACACCACGGATGGCTCGGACCCGACGCCCTCCTCGCCCGAGGCGGCCGGCCTGATCGGGCTGGATCACACCGCCACGGTCTCCGCGCGGGCCTTTCGCGACGGTCGATCGGTCAGCCCGATCGCACGTCGTGAGTTCACCCTCACGACACCTGCGCCCGCGATCACGATCACCGCGACCAAGCCCGGCGTCTCGTACAAGTACTTCGAGGGCGATTGGGATCGACTCCCCGATTTCGAGCACACACCACCCGCGGCGACCGGCAACGCGATGGGCTTCGACCTCGAGCCGCGACCGAGCGGCCGCGAGGACCGCTTCGGGTTCAGGTACGAGGGATACATCCGCGTGCCGAGCGACGCCGTCTACGCGTTCTGGATCGCCAGCGACGACGGTAGCAACCTGTACGTCGATGACCGGAAAGTCATCGACAACGACGGCCTGCACAGCCTGCACGAGGAGCGGGGCTCGGCGGCCCTGGCCGCCGGCTGGCACAAGGTCACGATCGACTTCTTCGAGAAGTCCGGCGGCCACGAGCTCGACGTCTGGATCTCCGGGCCGGGCGGCGTCCGCCGCCCGATCGATCCGAAGGAGATGGTGAGCGAGTGATCGACGGAGAGCATCCGCCAACCCGTACCCCATCGATCACGCGGCGTGCCGCGCTGGGATTGGCGGCCGCGGCCGGCGCTGGGGCTCTCCTCTGGCCGCACACACCGCGAGGGCGTGCGGATGTTCCTCGCGGACGTGTCGAGCTCCGTTACTGGGAGAAGTGGACCGGCATCGAGGGCGCGGCCCTGCAGAGGGTGGTCGATCGGTTCAATCAAACACAAGGGCGCATCTGGATCCATCTCGTGCCCGTGAGCGACATCACGTCCAAGGCGATGGTCGCCATCGGCGGCGGGGACCCTCCGGACGTCGTCGGCCTGTACAGCTACAGCGTGCCCACCTACGCCAACGCGCGGGCGGTCATGCCTCTGGACGAGTTCAAGTCGGTATCGGCACTCGATCCGGAACTCTACCTCGAGGGCGTCAGAGACCTTCTCTGGCACGAGGGCCGACCGTGGGCCGGGGTGAACACGTGCTACACGCTGGCGATGTACTACAACCGCTCGCTGCTCCGGGAGGTCGGTCACGACCCCGACCGTCCGCCGCGAACGATCGAGGCGCTGGACGCCCTGAGCTCGCGGCTGACACGGTTCGATTCCGACGGGCGCATCGAACGGGCCGGCTTCCTGCAGAACGTTCCGGGCTGGTGGAACTATTTCTGGCCGATCATGTTCGGCGGACGGCTCTACGACGATGCGACTCGGACGGCCACCTGCGCGGAGGCCCGATGCGTGCGGGCATTTGAGTGGATCGGCGCGACGGCCAAACGTTACGGGATCGCGGCCACGACCGCGTTCGCTTCTGGGTACGGACGAAACATCCATTCGGCGCAGGACCCGTTCATGTCCGGTCGCATGGCGATGATCGTGCAGGGCTCATGGCTGGCCAACTTCATCCGCCAGTTGACACCGTCGCTCGACTACGCCGCGGCGCCCGTGCCCGTATCGCCGGACCTCCTCGACCCCGAACGCCCCGCCGGTCTGCTCGAAGCGGACGTCCTGATGATCCCTCGCGGCTGTCCGCACCCGGAGGAGTCGTTCCAGTTTGTCTCGTACATGCAGCGGCAGGATGTGCAGGAGGAGCTCGCCACGGCGCACTGCAAACCTTCCCCGATTCGGCGGTGCTCGCCCGGTTTCCTGGAAAACCACCCCAACCGGAGCATCCGCGCATTCGACGCCATCGCCCGAAGCCCCGCCGTGCAGGTCCTGCCCCGCACCACGGCGTGGAAGGCGTACTCGGACCTGCTCAACCCCGCGTTCGATCGAGTGTGGAGCGGGAGCAACGCCGCCGCAACGCTCGCTTCGGTGCAATCTCGGGCACAGCAACTGATCGACACCGCCGATCAGCGGCGGCGTGAACGCGACCTGGCGCGGTCCGGGGCCGCGGCTTGATCCGGCCCGGCATCCCAACCCTGCGCGGCCTGCTCTGGATCTCGCCGTGGATCGTCGGAACGCTGCTCTTTCTGGCGGTCCCGGTGGCGATGAGTGCTTACTACAGTCTGACCGACTATTCGCTGCTCGAGCCGCCGGTCTACATCGGCGCCGACAACTACCGGGAACTTGTGTCGGACGCGACGTTCTGGACCGCCCTCCGAAACACGCTGCTCTACACGATCGCCGGAGTGCTGCTCGGCGGCGTGGTATCGGTGCTGGTCGCGGTGCTGCTGGAGCAGCGGCTGCGCGGCACGGCGCTCGTACGGGCCATCGTCTTTCTCCCGACGCTCATCCCCATCGTCTCCGCATCCATCGGCTGGCTCTGGCTCTACAACGGGCAGTACGGGCTGTTCAACTCGCTCTTGGCCGCGATCGGCGTCCGAGGCCCGGACTGGCTCGGCGACGCGCGATGGGCGATGCCGTCGTTGATCCTGATGAGCGCGTGGTTCGTCGGCGCGGCGGTGGTCATCTGCACGGCCGCGCTGCGCGAGGTGCCGGCGACTCTCTACGAGGCCGCCGAACTCGACGGCATGGGCGCCCGTCAACGGCTCTGTCACGTGACGCTGCCGATGATCTCGCCCGCGATCCTGTTCAACGCGGTGATGTCCGCGATCTGGGGCCTGCAGGTGTTCGCGGTCCCGCTCATCATGACCAAGGGCGGCCCGCGTGACTCGACGCTGGTGTACTCGATGTACGTTTTCCGCAGCGCGTTCGAGTACGGGCGCATGGGCTACGCGAGCGCGCTGGCGTGGGTGCAGTTCCTCATGGCGGTGGTCGTCACCGTCGGCGCGTTGTGGTTTGCGCGCCGGTTTGTCCACTACAGGGGCGCATGATGGCCGGTGCTTTCAACCCGCCGACAAGACGTCATGGGCCGCTCGCCCGGGTGGTGCTCTATGCGCTGCTCACCCTGGTAGGCGTGGCGTTCGCGCTGCCGATCGTGTGGATGGCCTCGACCTCCATCAAGCCCGCCGACGAGGCGCTGTCGCGGTCGGTCGGGCTGTTCCCCTCGCTTCAGTCCCGAGACGGCGGGACCTACGCCGCTCGCCTGCTCGGCCAGGTGCGAGACAACTACCGCGACGTACTCGACTCGCCCGTGGCCGACTTCCGCCTCTACCTCCGCAACTCGATGGTGGTCGCGTTGCTGACGGTTGCCGGTATGACGATCTCCAGCGCGATCGTCGCCTTCGGATTCTCCCGTATCCTCTGGCGAGGGCGCGACGCGGTCTTTGTGCTCGTGCTGGCCTCGATGATGATCCCGTTCACCGTGATCATGGCGCCGCAGTACTTGCTCTTCAAGCACCTGGGCTGGATCGGCACCTTCCTGCCCCTGTGGGTGCCGGCGTGGTTCGGCGGGGCGTTCGGCATCTTCCTGCTGCGCCAGTTCTTTCTCGGCATCCCGCGCGAGCTGGACGAGGCCGCGAGGATCGACGGCTGCTCATACTGGGGTGTGTTCCGCTACGTGATCGTGCCGCTCTCTCGCCCGGCGCTCGCCGTCGTCGCCCTGCTCACCTTCATTTCGACCTGGAACGACTTCGCCGCACCGCTGGTCTTCCTCAACCATCACGAGAAGTACACGGCCGCGCTGGGATTGCAGATGTACCAGACCGAGCACACGACCACCCCGTGGAACCTCGTGATGGCCGCGAGCGTGCTGGTGATCGCGCCGGTCTTCCTCGTGTTCCTCTTCGCTCAGCGGGCGCTGATCCGCGGCATCGCGACGCAGGGAATCAAGGAGTAATCACCGCGCCGCCGCGAGCGCCGGCGCCGAAGAGGTTAGCGCACAGCAATCCCGCCGGCCACGGTCCTGCGTCGATCGAGCTCGAACTGCCCGCCGTTGAATCGGAGTTCATGAACCGGAGAACCGCCACCTCGTCGGAAAACAGCGTGCCGAGTCCGCCCGCGACCTCGCACCCCGCCAGCGTTCCCCCGAGGTCTCGGATGAGCGTCGCGGCGTAAATCTTCGCGATCGACCGCCCCGAAGCATCCTCACCCAACTCCACGCGCCCCTCGGGCTCGGGGTACCGCAGTTCCCGATCCGGAAGGTGATACCAGCATCGCCTCAGGCCGTCCGCCTCGACCACCACCAGCTCGCACGTCGGATCGTCGGGCCGGCCGCAGGCGGACTCGATCTCGGCGATCCGTCGAGCGCTCCGGCCCGGCAGTTCAAAGCCCGCTCGCATTGGTGCTCCGATCGGGCGTCCGTCGAACGCTCGGCGGCCGATACTCACCACACCGCGCCACGGCTCCTCCCGGTCGTTGCACAGCCACACCGCGGGCTTCTCGTGTCGCGGGCCAATCGCGATGATCCGATCCCGCATGGCCTCGCAGACGGCCCGGTACGCCGGCTTCTCGCGTCCATCGGCATCGATGAGCGACCAACTCAGGCCCGGCCAGGCATCGTTGAGTTGCCAGATCAGCGCGCCCATGCACCGCGGCTGATTGACCCGTAACCACTCGACGCCGATCCGCATTGCCCGGGCCTGGAGCAACTGGGCAAGGTAGTGCCATTCGTCGAAGCTTGCGGCCGGTCGAAACCACTCGACGAGCGGCCCGTTGATGTGCTGCGCCGTGCCGCCCATTCCTCGCTGGCGATGCTCAAGGCCGGGCGATCCGACGCGCATCTCCCCCGGACCGAGCACGCGGCCCAGCGTCGCGCGGCACGACGGTGATTGATGCCCGAACTCGCCGCAGAATCGCGGAACGATCTTCGTGTAACTTTCGGTGCGTTCGTCCCAGGTGTGGCGGTCGCCGTGGTCGGCATCGTTCGGCGTCGCCAATCCCCCCGCCAGACCGGGCCCGGGCCACGGGCTGTTCGCCCAGTACGGGCGTGTCGGGTCCAGCTCGGCAACCACTCTCGGCAGCAGATCGAAGTAGTAGCCCGACCCCCAGGTCGCCGTCCCGAGCCGCTGCTTCCACAACCCGTGCGGCGGGCCGCCCCAACCCTCGTGCGCCCAGACGCACTCGTTCCCGCCGCACCACAGCACCACGCTTGGATGTCGGCTCAGCCGGGCGACCTGATGACGCGCCTCTAGCTCGACCTCGGTTCGGATCGGCTCCTCCTCCGGATACATCGCGCACGCGAACATGAAGTCCTGCCAGACCATGATCCCCAGCCGGTCGCACTCCTCGTAGAACACGGGGTCTTCGTAGAACCCGCCGCCCCACACGCGCAGCATGTTCATGTTCGCGGCCGCCGCCTGGGCCACGCGCAGACGCACCCGCTCGGGCGATCGATCGGCCGGGAAAAGCCCCTCGGGGATCCAGTTCGCGCCCTTGCAGAACACCTCGCGCCCGTTCACCTGGATCGCAAACCGAGACCCGGCGGGATCAGGGTCGGTGAGCAGTTTCACCGTGCGAAAGCCGATTGGTGCGCACCACTCGGATGGATGGGGTGCCGCGACGGCGGCGGCGGCCACAGGTTGGTCCGCCAGCCAGACGCGCAGGCGATACAGGTACTGCTCCCCCCCCTCCCCCATCCCCCCACCCCCCCACCCCCGCGGCCACCACAGACGCGGATTCGTCAACGTCAGGGAAACCGTGACGGAGCTTTGACCCCGGCGGATGGCCCGCTGCTCCGCCCACCGCTCGCCGGGGCCGCCCTCGAGGCAGACGCAGAGCACGCAGTTGTCGGCCGCTGGTTCCAGACCCGCGTCCGCCCACGCCAGGTCGGCGTGCACCTGCACGCTCCAGCGGTCGTTACGCTCGTGATGCACCAGCGGCCGCACGGCGTCGATCCGCGCGCCGTTCCAACCTTCGATCCGGATCGGCCGCCAGACGCCGCACGTCGCGACCCTGGGCCCCCAATCCCACCCGAAGTTGCACGCGGCCTTGCGGATGAAGACGTACGGGTCCCAGTCCCCGTTCACCGGACGCGGCCCGAGCCGCGTCTCCTGCTCGCGGATATGCCTCAGCGGCGAACGGAAAGTCACCTCGATCTCGTTCTCGCCCGATCGCACTTTGCCGCGCAGATCGAATCGGTGTGGCCGGAACATGTTGGCCGCGGCGCCGACGCTTCCACCGTTGATGGCGACTTCGGCGATCGTATCGAGCCCATCGCAAACCAGGTCCACCTGTGCACGCTCGACCAGCGCCCGGGGCATCTCGAATCGCCGGCGATAGGTCCAGCCGCACTCGCCTACCCACTGCACGTCGATTTCGTGGCTCGCGACAGCCGGGTCCGGGATCAGGCCCGCACGCATGAGGTCGGTGTGGATGCAGCCCGGTATCGCGGCGGGGATGTCCCGCCCGCGGACACACTCCGGAACCGACGATCCCGTGTCTGGCGGACTTCGCTCGCTGAGCCGCACGGTCCAGCCGCACGATCCGAGATCGAGCGCCCGCGGATGTTCCCGCTTGTCTCGCTTCATGCGTCTGGGCACGTTCGCATGGGCCGCTCGCTCGCCCTACACCCCGCCCCCACCTTTCCCCGCGGTCCCGCGCGCACCCCGATATCGACGGATGAGGCGGTTTGTCGAGCTGTCGTGCTTGAGTTCGGGCTGCGAAGCCGATTCGAGCTCGGGCAGGATGCGCTGGGCGAGCACCTTGCCGAGCTCGACGCCCCACTGGTCGAACGGTCCGATTCCCCAGATCACGCCCTGCGTGAACACACAATGCTCGTAGAGCGCCACCAGACGGCCCAGCGCCGCAGGCGTGAGTCGCTCGGCCATGATGACGTTCGACGGGCGGTTGCCCTCGAATACGCGGTGGGGCACGAGCCACTCCGGCGTGCCCTCGGCGCGAACCTCATCGGCGGTCTTCCCGAACGCCAGCGCCTCGGCCTGGGCAAAGACATTGGCGATGAGCATGTCGTGGTGGCGGCCGAGCGGGTCGAGCGCCCGATCGAAGGCGATGAAGTCGCACGGGATCAGTCGCGTCCCCTGGTGGATCAACTGATAGAACGAGTGCTGCCCGTTGGTGCCGGGCTCGCCCCAGTAGATAGGCCCGGTCTGACAGCCGACGTTGCTCCCGTCGAGCATGACACGCTTGCCGTTGCTCTCCATCGTGAGCTGCTGGAGGTAGGCCGGGAACCGCTTGAGATACTGCTCATACGGCAGAACCGCGACGGTCTGGGCGTTGAAGAACTCGTTGTACCAGAGGGCCAGCAGGCCCATGAGCACCGGGATGTTCCGGTCAAAGGGAGCGGTCCGGAAGTGCTCGTCCATCTCGTGAAGGCCGCCGAGCATCTCGCGGAAGCCGGCTGGGCCGACCGCGAGCATCGTGGAGAGGCCGATGGCCGCGTCCATCGAGTAGCGCCCGCCGACCCAATCCCAGAACTCGAACATGTTGTCCGTGTTGATGCCGAACTCGGCGACTTTGGCCGCGTTGGTCGAGACCGCCACAAAGTGGCGTGCCACCGCGGCCTGATCGTTGCCCGACGACCTGAGGAGCCAGGCCCGCGCGCTCTGCGCATTGGTCATGGTCTCCATGGTCGTGAACGTCTTGGACGACACGATGAAGAGCGTCTCTTCCGGATTGAGATCGGCCGTCGCTTCGACGAAATCCGCCCCATCCACGTTGGACACGAAGCGGAAGGTCATCGTTCGATCGGTGTAGTGCCGCAGGGCCTCGTACGCCATCACCGGGCCGAGATCAGACCCGCCGATGCCGATGTTGACCACGTTGCGGATGCGCTTGCCGGTGTGCCCCTTCCACTTACCGGATCGCACGCGGTCGCAGAACGCCGCCATGCGGTCAAGAATGGCGTGCACCTGCGGCACGACGTTCTCTCCATCCACGCGGATGTCTGCCCCGCTGGGCGCCCGCAGCGCGGTGTGGAGGACCGCGCGGTTCTCCGTGACGTTGATCTTCTCGCCGCGGAACATCGCGTCGATCCAAGCCCGCAGGCCGCACTCCTCCGCGAGTTGCAACAGCAGGCGGACGGTCTCGTCCGTCACTCGGTTCTTGGAGTAATCAAAGAACAGTCCCGCCGCATCGACCGAGAACCGCTCGGCCCGCCCCGGATCATCCGCGAACATCCGTCGCATGTGAACGCCGCGGACCAGATCGGCGTGACGTGCCAAGGCCTTCCACGCCGTGCGTTCGGGAGCCGATCGAACGGGTGGGCACGCCGCCGGGATACGTCCGGGCGCGGGTGAGCGGGTGTTTGAGGTTGGTCGGGCGGAAGGCGTCGCGGGTGCGGACATGGCTGGGCTTCCTCCATGAAGTGGCTACGATCGCCTGGAACGGCGATGGGCAGTCTAGCGACGTTGCCGTCGCAGCGGTGGCCCGGCCCACCGTTGAAACTGCGGAACGCCACCCCGCCCAACTGCATTGTAAACGATTGCTGCACCACCACTTACGGCTGCTTTCCGGGCCCGCTCGTTCATGACTCTCGGCCTGAGTCCTCGCCGGGTGTGCGCGACGAGACCGCGCGAATTCCCGATTACGAACATCCGGCAAAGAACGCGGCCAGAAAGTCAAACAGATCCTGTACAGTGATCCCCGACTGCCCGTTGAAATCAGCGGCGGGGTCCTCGGCGAAGAAACTCGCCAAGAAGTCAAAGATATCCTGCACACTCACCGTTCCCGAGCAGTTGACGTCGACTCGACACACGTTCAGCGCCGCGGCGGTGCTCGTCGCGCTTCCGCAACTGTTGGTCGCGACGCACTCGTAGGTGAACGCGGTGTCGTCGGGAGTGACGCCCGTGATGATCAGCGTCGGCCCGTTTCCGCCCGAAATCGGCCCGCCGCCGGCACCGACACGATTCCACTGATAACTCGTTGGGTTCGCGACCGAGTTCGGCGCCAGGACGGTCGTGGTGAAGGATGCCGTTCCACCCAGGCACGCCGAGGTATCGAGCGGTTGACCGATGATCACGGGTGCCCAGTCGATCGGCGCGGCGAACGCTCGCACTCCACAGGCACCTGCGGATACCAGAAAGTGCGGACCCGAAGGGCCCGCGGCCGCGGCCACGTCGCTGCACACGTTCGGCAACGTCGACGAAGCAACCGCGACGGGGTTGCTCCCATCACTGACGTTCACAAACTCGATACTGTCTCCCACAGTGGCCATCCAATCGCCATTGACGGCCATGCCCGCGTGGGACGCCGCGCAGTCCACGGTTCGGACAATCGTGGGGGCATCGAGGTTGGCGATCGAGCAGACGTGAAGGTGGCCGTCGAAGTCGAGCAGGTAGAGCGTGTCTCCGGAAACCGCCACGTCACGGAGGTCGGCGCCGATTGTGATGACCGCCCGGGCCTGGAGATTGGCCGGTGTAGGAGCGGAGAAGGAAAAGAGCCGACAGTGTTGTGAATCTACGGTGACCACCACGCCCCCGACCGCCCGCACGCGACGGAACGTACTTGGGGAATCTACCGGCACGGGCACCGTGTCCTGCAGAGCGGGGCTTCCGCCGGGAACACGCACCATATCGAGCTGTCGAACACCTCCCGCGTTCCGAATGACGAACGCGGCATCGCCGGACGCGGCAAGGTCTTCCGTGGTTCCAACGGGTGAATACGTACCGATCAGGAGCGGGCTGTTCGGCGACGCGGAGCTGTAGCACGGCACGGAACCTCCGTCGGTTGCGACAATGAACGCGTCGCCCGCGGCGACGTGAACCATGGCGCCGCCCGTCGCCGTCCCACCGATCAGGCTGATGCTTCGTGAGGCCGGGCCTCCATCGCTGATCGCCGCGGTACGGAGGCCGTCCAGTCCATCGGCGATGTACAGCGTGCCGGCGCTCGGAAGCATGGCGCTCTCGTACGCCGCACCGGGTTGTGGCCGGTAACGTCCATCAAGGGCCGACGTACTTGTGTTGAAGACGCTGAAGCCGCCCTCGCTTCCCGCGATTTGCGCACGCGTTACGCCCGAGCTGGTCACGAGTCCGAACCCACGGAACCGGCTGGTTGAGTCGGAGTAGATCGGCGTCAGCACCGGTGCGAGAGGGTTGGCCCAGTTGATACTCAGCAGTCCTTGCGACTGAAGCAGATAGTTTCCGTTGATCTGCACGATGTTCCCGCTGAGCGCCACGCTGCCCGAAGCACCAGAGAGCTGGTCGGCGTTGATGTCCACAACGCGCAGAACGTTGGACCCCACGAAAAAGCCGGCGGAGTAAAAGGCGAAGTGCACGAGGGAACCACCCCCTGAAAACACGTACGGGGACGACAAGGTTGTGAACGTCGATCCGCCGAGCGAGAGCGAGCGAATGAACGCGGGGTTTGCGGGATCGGTAACATCGACGATCTGCACAGTCCGCCCGCTGGACAGGAAGTACACACGGTTGTTGAAGAACGAGGCCTGGAAGGGTGTGTTGGGCAGGGTGATGGTGGAGATCAGCGATGGCGCAGCGGCGTTGGTGTAGTCGATCACACTCACCGTGTTGCCTTGCCACGAGTAGATCGTGAAGCCCACGGGGATGAAGTCACGCACACCTCCCGGCGGCGCGAAAGTGCTCTGAAACCTGATGGGGTTGCTGGCGAGGTTGAGTCCGTTGAACGCCCAGATCGTAGTGCCGTCGTTGGCCCACGCCGTAGACCCTCCGATTGCGCGAACCTGCCTGATTTCTTTGCCGATGTCGTACGACGCGTACAGAGATGCTCCGCCGGTGCTGGGAACTCGGATCGACTCGATCCGCGACCCCATGGCCGCCACCGAGAATCCACCGGTATACCCCTGGGCCGACGTCGCCCCCCCGCCCACGTCTCCCCACTGGCTGTTTCCGCATTGTGCATAGGACTGACCGCAAAGAAGCAGGCAGGCCGTGAGAACGCTGGTGTTCAGTGGATGCTTCATGACCGATTCTCCGGAACGTCTTTGCGGCACCTTGAACAACCCCGTAAAAATCGACACGGCGCGGCCGTGCCGCGCCGTGTCGGCGCCGCCGCGGCCCCGCGGGAGCTGGGGCCGCGGGCGGGCTTACGCGCAACCAGCGAAGTAGGCGGCCAGGAAGTCGAAGATGTCCTGCACGCTCAGACCACCCGAGCCGTTGAAGTCGGCGTGCAGGTCCGCGGCGAAGTAGGCCGCGAGAAAATCGAAGATGTCCTGCACACTCGCGGTGCCAGATTCGTTGAAATCGGCCGCGCAGAAATCAAGGACAGCGCCATCGCTGACAAACGTGCCGCAGGCGGAGTTCACCTGCGCTGTGTAAATGCCCAGATCGCCGTGACGGGCAGGATCAATGGTCAGCTCCGGCGTGTTCGAGCCGGTGATCCGGAAGTTGTCGGAGATCGGTGTGCCATTCCGGCGCCACTGAATCGTATAGGGCGTCGGTGCATAAACGGCGACGGAGGCGGTGAACTTCTTGCCGAAGTCCGATGGCTGCAAGTCCGCCGCGGCCGGACCAACGATTGGTCTGGAGACAGTCGCCTGCTGAACGCCCGGGATGGCGTTGAAGTTCACATTGCGAGCGATGCCCAGGGCCCCGCCGCCTCCGATTCCCGGCAGAGTCTGATTTGTGAGTGTGTCCGCACCGACCTGGGTCGTGTCCCGCAACAGGACGAAGACCTTGATCTGGCAGGCCGGACTGCCGATCGCATTGAGCGGGATCGACAGCTCGATGCCGTTGACGACGTTCCCACCGGAGGCGGCGCCAGTTCCCGCGGGCACGCCCGCGGTGTTCGAGTTGTCGATGGTGGCGTGGATGCCCAGGCTGGGCGGGTCACCGCCGGTGAACAGACCGCTGCCGTAGGCTACCGCGGTGCCGAGGTTCACCTGCGCCGGGTTCACTCCTGTGGCGGAGAGCCGGCAATAGGTGCCGGAGAGCTCCGCTTCATTGGGCATTGTGCGCCACTGGTTGCGCAACCCTATCCAATAGTCGGCCGTAAACCCGCTCTCGAACGTCAGCCCCGCTGATCCGGGCGAGGCCTCGCTGAGCCCGGCCAGGCCGAGCGGATTGCCGAAGCGGAGTTTGTTCTGCCCGCCCGTCGCGCTGTCGATGAAGATGTCCACGGAGTCGGAACTGCCGATGGCAAGGTTGCCGCCGATGTGCAGGAAAAGCGTGTCGCAGTCGATGAACGCATGCAGGTTATCCAGCTCGGAGCCCGCGGAGTTGTTCTCGTCGCCGGTCGTGCTGTTTCCCGCGGACGAGGCGGTGTTCTGTACAGCAATCGCCGGGCCGTAGTTGGGTTCGGCCGCTCCATCAACACCGATCTGAACGATCTTTCCCAGGGGACAGGGGTCGCAATCATCGCCGATGCCGTCACCGTCGCGATCGGCCTGGTTGGTGTTGAATGTGACCGGACACTTGTCGCAAGCATCACCGACCCCGTCACCGTCGGTGTCGGCGTTGTTGGCGCTGGCCACGTCCGGGCAGAGGTCGATGGCGTCGGGGATACCATCTCCGTCGGAGTCCGTCGGCGGCTCGACAAAGCTTCCGCTGACGGTGAAGGTGATCGATGCGGTGGCGAACAGTGTGGACGAGTCGAACACGTCGCAAGAAATCGTGTAAGTACCGGGCGCCAGACCGTTGGAGATCAGGAACCGCGGCGCTGACGTGGTCCCGAGACTGGTCGTCACGCCGTTGTGAAGGCTGGTCCAGATGTAGGTGTTGACCTGGATGTCCTCGGGGTCGGTGGCCAGAGATTCGAGCAGGATCTGCTGGCTGGCCGGAAACACCGACCCGTTTTGAGGAGCGATGAACTGCACGAGCGGCGCGCGACCGGGAACCTTGAACGCCGGCGAAAGCCCCGACGCGGTGTTGAAGCCGTCGGAGACGATAACGCGGAACAGAGATGACCCGTTGCCCGCGATCGACACGGATCCGGGAAGGCGGTCGCCCGCCGTAAACGTGTAGGAACCGATGTTGCCCACGTCCGCCACAACATTCCAGGTCGCGCCCGCATCGCGCGAGTACTGGACCATCGCGGTGAGCGGATCGCCGTCGGAATCCGTGGCGGTCCAGTTGACCGTTATGCTCTGAGCGCTGCTGAAACTGGTCCCCGCGGCGGGAGAGGTCACGCTGACCGTCGGGATGCCCGCGGACGCTCGGAAAATGGCTCCCTGCGGGATTGTTCCGCCCGACGAGGAGGTCGCCGTGAGCCGGACGCCCCGGACAGCGGTGCTGCACGGCGCCACCGCGGTGAACGGCCGGGGATCGGTGTGCAGTGCGCAGCACGGACGCGCCACCGGCACGATAACCGAGTCCACGGGCTGGTCAAGATTGTTGAGCAGCTGCATGTTCAGCGACAGGGTGCTCCCCTCGATCCCGGCTTCCTGCATGTTCCACAGCTTGTCCAGATTCCCGGCGCCCACGGTGGCCCGATCGAACCTGACCACGTTGGTGACCGTGGCGCTGCCCGTGACGGGGTCGTACATGCCCGAGACCATCAGGGCCTGAGGGCTCGCGGGCATCCCGCCGCCGCGGGGAACTCCAAAGCCCAGGATTCCGTTCCAGTGGTACGGCTCTGTCCACCCGTTGTCCTCGTAGGACATGTACGAGTTGAGGCTGGGCGCGTCGTAAAGCTTGTTCTTGAGCCAGTCGTAGGCGAGCGTGCGTGTCTGATCGGTGTCGCTGTGGCCCATCGCGCACGGGTCATACGGATAGTTGTCGTCGAACCCTCCACGGAATCCGGAGCCGCAGTTGACGTGCTTGTACCCCCAGTTGTGCGTCAACTCGTGGGCCAGTGCGTCGCCGCCGTAGGGGCTGTCGGGCTGGTTGAAGTTCTCGCCGCCCGACATCTTGACCAGCAGTACCGGCGGCAGCGGGGGCGCCAGGCCGCCCCAGTTCCAGTCGTCGTTTCCGTGGACCATGCCCAAGCGGTGATTGACAACCGACTCCCCGAGGAGGTTGCTGATCTCCGATCCAAGCCACTCCAACCCGAGCTTGACGAGCACAAAGTCGTCTTCGTTGCACAACCAGGCGCACTCCCAGTGCTTGCCGTTGAGTTCCCACGGCCCGTGACGACCGGGGTGGAAGAGCGTGGGTTCCCACTCTTCGAGGCGGCCTCCGCACTCACGAACGGCGACCTTGCTGTAGGGGATCATGGACCCAGCGCGAAGAATGATCTCGCCGAAGTTGGCGTCTCCCATGGTGTAATCACCGCCGTGGGTGAGCACGCGCCGACAGTCTAGCACGAGCGTGGGCGTCCTGAAGAATGAGAAAGTCTGCTGGGACGTCGTGTTGTTCGACTCGTTGGACTCGGCGATGTAGTTGATCGGATCGATGGTGGCCCGCAGCCGGATATTGGTGGTGCTGAAGGCGGTGGCGGCGATCCATGAATCCGGGAGAATGAAGTTGAAGCTCTTGCTAAACGCCCCCCGGTCTGTTGGGGACGTGTCGCAATCGGTACCGAAGCTCACCGGACGGATCGGCGAACCGGGGAGAGGGACGCCCGAAGTGGTTGTGCCCTCCAACGACGCCACCACCCCCCTGAGCAGTTGCGTAGCCCGCGGGTACACTCGGGCCATCGCCGGCCGCCCAGCCACCAATCGAACCGAGTTCACGTTGTCCTGCACGGCCTGGATGACCTCGATCCGGTCCTGAGCCCAGGACAGATCGGGCCGTGCGATGGACGCGTTCTTGAAGTTCCGCTTGATGCCTGCCCCAGCGCCGCTGAACTCGGCCCAGTAGAGGAACTGGTCATCCTGGCAGAGAATGCGTGTGCCGCTGTTGACGTCGTTCACGTCGGTGGCGATGATCGAGCTTCGCGGCAGCCGTCGGATGACGTCCAGTCCGCCTCCGGGCGGGTCGGCCATGAAATAAATGTTGGTTGCGTCGCCGATCATCGCGTAGATGTCGGTGCCCGCCGGCGCCGTGTAGCGAACGGCGTTGGCGCCGCCGCCGACGGGAATACGACCGATGGTCTGCGACGTGCCCGCGCCTACCCACCACACGTCGGTCGCATCCACCCAGATGATGTTGGCGACGGTCGGGCTGCTTTCGAGCGTCTGCGCGGCGCCGCTGGTGCCGTTCCAGCGGAAGATATCGCCGTTGGCAATGTAGTAGACGAAGCCGTCGCCGGGTGCGGTGAAGGTCTGCGAGAAGTTGCCCACCAGTCCCGGCGCGAAGATGGAGCCCACCGCGGGCCCACCGTCCCGGGGATACGCCGTTACCACGTCATCCGGCGATTCGACATAAACGCGGAACTGATCAACCGCCAGAGCAGTGGGCGTGACCGTCGTCACCGGGATGACCGTCTCGGTGGCTTCGCCTCCGAGCGCAAAGACGCGCTGCACACTGTGACCCATCGCAAAGTAGACGTGCGCACCGTTCGGCACCAGGTTGGTCCACATCTCGGCGCACCCACCGGGAGCGGTCGCATCCAGAAGCGCGGCGCCGGGCGTGCCCGTCGTTGAAACAGAAAACACCTGCTTGAACGCCGTGCAGAACTCCTGGGCGAACACGCCCGTTCCGTAGTAGACCCGGTTGTTCGCGACGGCCATGCCCGCCATGCCGAGGCTGGGGTACGGGGCAACTGTTGTGACCTGACCAGCGGCCGCACCCGCCGAAGCTGCCAAGAGCGCGACCGTGAGCACCGCGCGGCGGGCCAGCAAGGAGCGAATCAGGCGAGGAATTGGCATGTGTGGCTCCTGAATGGACGGAACAACGCCTCCCTCGCCCCAAGGCGACGGAAGTTCTTGGACCGCGCAACGAAAAGCGTGGCCCAGTCTGTGCGGCCAGAACGGCCCACTCCGGAGTGCAATCACGAACGCCTTGTCCGATTTGAAAAACCCCGCCGATCGCTCGATATCAGAGGACCGAGAAATCTGCAATCCATCTTGATGGACACGAGCCGTTTACGTCGCGCTGCTACTCAATTGCCGGCTCGCCAAGTCGACCCTGAGCGGTACCGATTCAGGTGGAATGGACATCAGCTTGCGGCGTGCCAACCGCGGCGGGCCCAACAGGCTTGGGAGCACCAAAGACTTTCTCAGTAACGGCTTGAATCACGACGTAGAGCACGGGCGTGAAGAGCAGGCCCAGGGCGGTGTTACCGATCATGCCGAAGAACACCGCGGTGCCGATGGCCTGGCGGCTGGCCGCGCCGGCGCCCGTGGCGATCATGAGCGGGAGCACGCCGAGGATGAACGCGAGCGCCGTCATCAGGATCGGGCGGAGTCGCTGGCGCGAGGCCTCGACCGCCGACTCGACGATGCCCTTGCCCTGTTCGCGATAGGCCTTGGCGAACTCCACGATGAGGATGGCGTTTTTGGCGCCGAGTCCCACCAGCAACACGAGGCCGACCTGCGTGTAGATGTTGTTGTCCATTCCACGGTACATCAAACCGGCCATGGCGCCGAGCACCGCCAGCGGGATGGACAGGATCACCGAGAGCGGGATGAACCAGCTCTCGTACAGGGCCGAGAGGATCAGGTACACGACCAGCAGGGCCATCGAGAACACGATGATCGCCTGGTTGCCGACCAGCTTCTCCTGGTACGACAGCGCCGTCCACTCATAGGTCACCCCGGGCGGGAGCTTCTCCTTCGCCATGCTCTCGACGACCTTCAGTGATTCGCCCGAGGAGACCCCCGCCGCGGGCTGTCCTTGCACGACAGCCGCGGGGAAGATGTTGTAGCGGATGACACGATCGGCGCCCATCGACTCGCGGACATTCACGAGCGAGCCCAGCGGCACCATGCTCCCGTCGGGCTTGCGCACGTCCAACTGGGTGATGTCCTCCGGCTTGGAGCGGAAGCGGCTGTCGGCCGACACGCTCACCTGCCAGGTGCGCCCGAAGAGGTTGAAATCGTTGACGTACGCGGCCGACAGATAGCCTGACATCGTACTGAACACGTCCTGAAGCGGGAGACCGAACGCCTTGACCTTGTCGCGGTCCACGTCCACGAAAAGCTGCGGCACCGCGGGTCGGTAGGCGCTGTTGACGCCCCTGAGCTTGGATTGCGCGTTGCCGTCCACCACCATTCCCTGCACGAGTTCGCCCAGCGCCTGGCGGCCCACGCCCGCCCGGTCCTGCAACCGCAGATCGAATCCAGACGCGCTGCCGACGCCGTCGACCGCAGGAAGAGAGAAGACGATGCACAAGCCGTCGGGGATCTTCGACGTCTTCTGGCGCAGGTCGGCCATGATCGTGTTGAGGTCGCGCCCCTTGGGCAGGCGCACGTCCCAATCCTCCAGGCCGATGAAGAACATGGCGTAGTTCGACCCATTGTTGTTGATCATCGAGAAACCGGGGAGCGCGGTGAAGTTCCGCACACCTTCGGTCTCGGAGAGGATCTTTTCGACCTTCTCCACGGCCGCGACCGTGCGCTCCTGCGACGATGAGTCGGGCATCCACAGGTCGATGAGCACCATCCCGCGGTCTTCGAGCGGAACGAACCCCGTGGGCACCCGCGTGAAGGTCCAGCCGATCGCCACCACGCACGCGGCAAAGCCCGCGAGCGTAAAGGCCACCACGCCCGGGTGCACGAGAAACTTCACCAGCCCCGCGTACCCGGCGGCGAGCGCGTCGAACCCCTTGTTGAAAAGCCGCACCAGAATGAACGGTTTGTGTCCCTCTTTGTGGGGTTTGAGGATCACGCCGCAGAGCGCGGGCGTGAGCGTGATCGCGCACACGCCGCTGAAGAACGTGCTCGCGGCGATGGTGAGGGCGAACTGCCGGAAGAGCTGCCCGCTGATGCCGGGCAGGAACGCCGTCGGAACGAAAACCGCCATCAGCACCACGGTGATGCTCATGACCGGCGCGAGCACTTCCTTCATCGCCTTGATCGTGGCCTGCTTGGGCGGCAGGTGCGTCTCCACCATGACGCGTTCGACGTTCTCGACCACGACGATCGCGTCGTCCACGACAATGCCGATGGCCACCACGAGGCCGAAGAGCACGGGCAGGTTCACCGAGAAGCCCATCAGCTTGGCGAAGAAGAACGTACCGATGATCGAGACGGGGATCGCGAGCATCGGGATCAGCGAGAGCCGGAGGCTGCCCAGGAAGATGACGACCACCGCGAGCACGAGCACCAGGGCCTCAAAGAACGTGTGGTACACGCCGTCGATGGCCGAGAGGACGAACTTGGACGTGTCGTACACGGTCTGAAACGCCAACCCCTTGGGAAGCGAAGGCGACTTCGCGGCCAGCAGTTTCTCAACGTCCTGAGCGACCTGTACGGCGTTGCCGCCGGGGGCCTGGTAGACCACCATGGCCGCGGCGGGAATTCCCTTGTAACGGGCCAGCAGGTCGTAGGACTTGCCGCCGAGTTCGACCCGGGCGACATCCTTGACGCGGATAATCTGGTTGCCTTCGGCGCGAACGATCACGTTCTCGAACTGCTCGACACTGCTCAGCCGCCCGAGCGTGGAGACGTTGTACTGGTACGCCTGCCCGGGAGGGGCGGGCGGCTGACCGATCGCGCCCGCGGCGACCTGAACGTTCTGCTCCTTGAGCGCGTTGATCACGTCCATCGTGGTCAGGTTTCGCGACTTGAGCTTCTCGGGGTCCAGCCAGACTCGGATGCCGTAGTCCTTGGCCGGAAAGATCTTCGCGTCGCCCACGCCCTCGATGCGCTTGATCTCGTCAAACACGTTGATCGTCAGGTAGTTGGCGATGAAGAGGTCGTCGTACTTCTTGGCCGCCTCCGCGTCCGTCGGCGCGAGCGAAAACACGGTGATCACGTTCGATGAGACACGATCGGTCGTGACACCCTGCCGCTTGACGTCTTCGGGCAGCTTGGGCATCGCGATGTTGACCCGGTTCTGCACGAGCACCGAGGCGATGTCGATGTTCGTCCCGAGCTCGAATGTGACCTTCAGCGTGTAGGAGCCGTCGCTGGCCGACGTGCTCTCCATGTAGATCATGCCGGGCACGCCGTTGACCTGCTGCTCGATGGGCGATGCGACGGTGTCGGCGACCACCTGGGCGCTGGCGCCCGGGTACGTGGTTGTCACCTGTACGACCGGGGGTGTGATGTCCGGGTACTGCGCGATCGGAAGCGTCTGGTAGGCGACCACGCCCATGATCACGATCAGGATCGAGATCACCATCGACACGATCGGGCGCCGGACCGGGAACTCTGCAAGCATGGGTAGTCCTCAACGGTCCGCGGGCGCGGCTTCCTGCTTCTTCGGTGTGACCTTCGAGCCCGGCCGCGCCTTGAGGGCGCCCAGCACGATGACCCGGTCCTCGGGCGTCAGCCCGCTCTCGACCACGCGCAGAGCCCCGTCGAGGACGCCAATCTTCACGCGCTTGACCTCCACGGTATTGTCCTCGTTCACGACCATCGCGTACCGCCCCTGCTGATCGCTGAGGAGTGCCGCCTCCGGCACCACCAGGGCATCGCTGCTGGAGATCGCGAACCGCACCCGCGAAAAGAATCCGGGGATGAGCCGGCCGTCGGTGTTGTCGTACTGCGTGCGTACACGCAGCGTGCCCGTGTCGCGGTTCAACTCCGGGTTGACGTAATCAACCCGGCCCTTGGTCTTGAAGTCGGTCTCACCGGAGAGCGCCAGCTCGCAGGGCCGCCAGTTGCCGGGGCTGATCTGGCCCGGTTCGCGCCCGTCGGTCGAGTGCGCGGCGTCGCGCCTGACCTCCAGCACGTCCGCCTCGCTGGCGTCGATCGAAACGTACGCGGGCGCGTCCTGGACGATGGTTGCCAGCAGCGTCGGCTCTCCACGTCCGACGAGGTTCCCCGCATCGACAAGGTTCTTGGTGATGCGCCCGTCGATCGGCGCTGTCACCGTGCAGTAATCGAGGTTCAGCTGAGCCTCGGTGAGCTCGGCCCGGGCCTGGGCCAGGTCGGCCTTCACCACGTCGCGCCGCGCGAGCTTGATGATCGCATCGATCTCCGGGCCGGCCCGCTGGTCGGCCAGCTCACGGGCGAGCCTCGCGTCGTTCTCCGCCCCAACAAGGGCCGCCTCCTGAGCCTGAACCCTCGCCTCGGCCTGCGCGACCGAGGCCTGATACTGGCGCTTGTCGATCTCGAAGAGCACGTCCCCCTTCTTGACCGCCTGACCCGGCTGGAATCCGATCTTTTCGAGGAACCCCTGCACGCGGGCGCGGAGTTCGACCGTCTCCGAGGCCTCGACCACACCCGTGTACGTCTTGTACGCGACGACCTGCTGCCGAACCGGATGCGCGACGATCACCTCGGGCGGCGGCGGCGGCGCATAGGCGTTACCTTCCTTTCCCTTGTCGCAGCCGCCGGCCGCGCAGATCGCCAGCGCGAGCATCGCACCCGACCACAGCGGCACCCAAGAGCCTCGCCGCACCGTGGCACGGCGCCGCTCGCTCGTTCTCCGTCCGGAATTCGAGACCATGCTTGACTCCAAGTCCATTACTCGCCCTTGCTCGGTGGGGTCTGCTCCAACTCCGGCCGCTGAAACCCGAGGTCCTTGCCCTTGTGCCATTCGGGCTTGAGCACGTCGCCCCAGTCCGTCCGTTTGGTCATCTGCTCGATCGTGGCCTGATCGACAAACTCCTGTCCCTCCCGTACCTCCCACCCGCCGCCCAGGGCGCGATAGGCCCGCACCGCGCCCAGCGCGATCGCCGCTCGGGCGACCACCAGGCTGTCCTGCTGTTGCACGAGCTTGGTCTGGGCATCGTTCACGCGGATGAAGTCCACCGCACCGGCGCGGTACTGGATAAGCGATATCTCGGCGCTCCGCTTGGACGCGTCCACGGCCTCGGTGAGGAATCCCGCCCGGTCACGCGAACGGAGGAACTCCGACAGTCCCGATTCGACGTCCGCCGCGGCCCGGATGACGAGGTCTCGGTAGGTCGCCACGGACTGCTCGTACCGCGCATCCTGCACCCGGATGTTGCCCTCGATGCGTCCGTAGTTCAGGATCGGCCAGTTGACCTGCAGGCCGATGAACCCGGCGAATGAATCGGCGTCGAAGATGTTGCCCAGGTCGGAACTGTGCGCTCCCTCGAAGCTGCTGCTGGCGAACCCCGTCGCCCCAACGATCGAAATGCTTGGGAACAGGTCGGCGGTGGCCTGGCCGATCCGGGCGCTCTGCGCGGCCGCGAGCCGCTCGGCGACCCGCACATCGGGCCGGCGACGCAGGAGCTCGGCGGGAATGCCCGCGGCGATCTGCGCCGGCGCTTCGGGCACAACCACCGCGGCGCCGGCGGACGGAGCGAGTTCGACTTCAAGGTCCGAGGGTGTCTGGCCGATGAGCACGCAGATGGCCAGTTTGGTCTGACGGAGCGAGTTCTCAAGGTCCGGGATGAGGGCCTGGGTGTTGGCGAGCGTGGCTCGCGCGGTCGAAACGTCGAGCTCGGAAACGGCGCCCGCACGGAATCGGGTCTGCGTGAGCGCCAGCGTCTCCTTCTGCAACGACTCGTTGGCCCGGGCGTACACGAGCCGCTCTTGCAGAGAACGCACCAGCACATAGCTGGTCGCCACGTCCGACGCAAGCGTCACCATCACGGCGTCGTAATCCGCCACCGACGCCAGCAGTTCGGCGTCCGCGGCTTCGATCCCGCGGCGGAACTTGCCCCAGAAGTCCAGTTCCCACGCCGCCTGCAGCCCGATGTTGGCGTCGGAATAGGAGCGGTCACCGCCCGCCGTCGGCGCGTTCCGACTGTCCTGACGGTTCTCGACGCCTCCGAATGCTTCCTGGGTCTGCGGAAAGAACTGCCCGACCGCGACGCCGCGGCGCGCTCTTGATTCGATCACCCTCAGCCCGGCCGATTTGAGTGATAAGTTCTGGGTGTACGCACGCTGTACGAGCGTCGTTAGCGTGGGGTCGTTGAAGTTTTCCCACCATCGCTGATCGACCTGACGTTCGGTTGACCCCGGCGCGGCGTCGGCCGACCAGTGCTCGTTGACCTGGGCCTCGGGCCGCTGGTAGTTGGGCCCCACTTTGCATCCCGAGGCGAGCGCGGCCGCGACGGCCGCGCCGGCGATGGCGGCGTGGCGCGACGGTCGCGCGAGCCGCGCAGAGCACCGTCGGACGCGATTTGAAGGAGGCTGGAAGGGCATGGTTCGATATCCACGGTCGGAGCGGAAGGTTCGCCGATCTACAGAGAAAGTGCAAGCATACCGAATGTCCACAAAGTCGGCGGGGTCTGCGGGAGTTACGCGGAACACCGGCGGGCGCGAGCTTCGCTCGGGATGGTTCCGCTTCGATGTCATGCCGAGCGTTTGTGCGAGCCGCCGACTGCTCGGGAAGCCGACGGAGCGAACGGTCGGACGTCCAAGTCCCGGCCGCGGATGGTCAGGAACGACCCCTGCGGCACGGTCATCCAGACATTGCGTGCGCTGCCCGTGGGCTCGGAGACGACGAACCGGGTGTCCGGCGAGAACTTCCCCCGCAGTTCCGGGTGCGAACGGTAGGCTTCCTCGACATCACGGCTGCAGAAAAGGGTCGGGGCTTTCCCATCGCTGGCGTATCGCACGGCGAAGAGCGTTTCGCCGTCGGAGAGGCCGAGAGTCATCCACAGCGACTGCTCAATCCCGTGGGCCCGGCCGACTTCCTCGACAAAGCCCGCCATCCGGGACAGCGCGCCCTCGGGGTCCGACTCCAGCCCCATCGACAGGGCGAGGTAGAACATCACCTCGGAATCGGTCGTTCCCATGATGTTGGGGAACAACTCGTCCGAGACGCGCTCGATCAACCGCTTCCGGAACTTTTCGATCCCGAAGACCTCGCCGTTGTGCACGAATAACCACCGCTTGTAACGGAACGGATGGCAGTTGGTCTCCTGCACGGTGGCCTGTGAAGTCGCCCGAACATGGGCGAGCATCAGCGGTGACTCGATGTGCGCCGCAAGGTCGCGCAAGTTGAAGTCGTTCCACGCGGGCCGGATGCTCCGGAACAGCCCCGGCGTCGGCCGGCTGTCGTACCAACCCACGCCAAAGCCGTCGCCGTTTGTCGGCGTCTCGGCCGACTTGGAGCTCATGCTCTGGTCGATGAGCGAGTTCGCCGGCTTGAAAAGGACCTCGTCCATGAGGATGGGGGCGCCCGAATACGCGAGCCAACGGCACATGGCGACGACTCCGTGCGATTCCAGCCGGGACCGACCCCGAGCGACGGCGTTCACGCCGCCTCGAAAAGCCCCCAACGAGCGAGTACGAGTTGTAGATTACCCTCCTCTCGTTCAGAAGGCGCGACCAACCACTTGTACACTGGGGCCGCCTCGCTCCTTACGGACACCTGACCACACATCCCCGCCGCCGACCACGCCGTGAATGAGAACCATGCCCGCGCAACAACCGCCGATGTTCGCCAAATCCGCCCGCCTGCCGCGACGGCACCTGTACCTCGTCGCCAGCGGTGACCTGCGAGAGTCCGCGAACCGGGCGTGTTGGCCGGCTCAGCGCGAGATGGAGGCCGCCCTGACTTCCGCCGTGGAAGCCTGCGGATACCACGCCGTGAGACCGCACCCGTTCAAGGCCGATCCCGGCCACGGGTTCATCGCCTCTCAACGCGAGGGGATGGACGTCTTTGCTTCGCTTGATCAGTCCGCACCCCTGATCGTCGCGGAAGCGGTCTGGCAGTATTCGCACCACGTGCTGGCCGGTCTGGCGAGCCACCGCGGCCCGATTTTGACGGTTGCCAACTGGTCCGGGCGATGGCCGGGCCTGGTCGGGATGCTCAACCTCAACGGCTCGCTGACCAAGGCGGGCGTCAAGTACAGCACGCTCTGGAGCGAGGACTTCTCTGACTCCCGCTTCAGGTCCAAACTGCGCGCTTGGCTGAACAAGGGAGTGGTCCGTCACGACACACGCCACGCCCGACCGCTCTCGCAGATCAAGGTCCCCGCGCCCGACCGCCGCATCGGCGACGTGCTCGCGGCGGACCTCGCCCGCCACAAGTCGATCATGGGCGTCTTCGATGAAGGCTGTATGGGGATGTACAACGCGATCATCCCCGACCACCTCCTCCACGCGACCGGTGTGTACAAGGAGCGGCTGAGCCAGTCCGCCCTCTACGCCGCAGCCATGGCGGTCCCCGAGGCCGAGGCGCGCGGGGTGTACGGGTGGCTGGTCGAGTCCGGCATGACGTTCCACTTCGGCCCGAGCGAAGAGACCGACCTCACCGAAGCGCAGGTCCTGCTGCAGTGCCGCATGTACATCGCCGCACTCCGGATGGCCGACGAGTTCGGGTGCGACACCATCGGCATCCAATACCAGCAGGGGCTCAAGGATTGCCTCCCCGCTTCGGACCTCGCCGAGGGGATGCTCAACGATTCGGTGCGTCCGCCCGTTCAATCGATTCGCACGGGGCGCGAGATCGCCGCCGGTCGGCCCCTTCCCCACTTCAACGAGGTCGACGAGTGCGCCGGCCTCGACGCGCTCATGACCTTCCGCGTGCAGCGCGCCATGCACCAGCCCGTCGAGAGCACGCTCCACGACCTGCGCTGGGGCGACCACGACCACAGCGGTACGACGGACGGGTTCGTGTGGGTGTTCGAGATCAGCGGAGCGGCGCCGCCCTCCCACTTCATCGGCGGCTGGCGAGGCGCCAGCGGCGAGCGTCAGCCGCCCATGTACTTCCGCTTGGGGGGCAGCACGCTCAAAGGCGTCAGCAAGCCCGGCGAGATCGTCTGGTCCCGAATCTTCGTCGCCAACGACCGCCTCAACATGGACATCGGGCGGGCCGGGGTGGTCGAACTGCCGGAGTCCGAAACCCAACGCCGGTGGGAAGCCACGACCCCGCAA
The DNA here is from genome assembly GCA_964630785.1 of uncultured Phycisphaeraceae bacterium. Taxonomy (GTDB): domain Bacteria; phylum Planctomycetota; class Phycisphaerae; order Phycisphaerales; family UBA1924; genus JADLCX01. The sequence goes on from CAZVZG010000011.1 coordinate 40,071, forward strand.
TGGCCCATCATGCACGCCGTGCTCTACGGAGTCTCACGCGACCAGATGATGGCTCGGCACAAGGCCAACCACATCCAGGTCTTCTACGGCACAGACGCCGCGAGCGCCGATCGTTCGCTCTACGCCAAAGCGGCGATGGCGGAGGCGATGGGGATACGCGTGTCCGTGTGCGGATCGCGGAAGGGCGGCAAGCCCTGGCCGCGCCGGTCCCGGGCGTGATCCCCATCCACCCAGGCTCCTGACCGCCGGCGGCGAACTCGCAAGCCGTGCACGACGCATCCCCAACCGGGCGGTCATCGAGGCGAGCACCCGAACCCGGGAAACCGCGACCGCACGCTTTGGTATACTCACTCGCGCGGGGCCCGACGGATCTCAACAGGCGGCTGGTTACGCACACGGAGGCATCGATGCAACTGCACGGTGGTTGGTTCGTCGCGGCCCTGTTTGTCGGCTTTACCCCGATCGGCCTGTACCCGTCCGCCTCGGCCGACGGTGCTCCCCCCAAACCGTTTCCCGACGAATGGTTTTTCGACGGCGCCCAGCGGCCGCAGCCTCTCCGCGACTTGGAGGGCAAGCCCGCACCGGACCTATCGATCGACACTTGGATCGGCGACGCCGTCTCGCTCAAAGACTGCCGCGGGAAGGTGGTCGTCGTCGACTTCTGGGCCACGTGGTGCGGCCCGTGCATGGCCTCAATCCCCCATAACGTGGAGTTGGTCAAGCACTACGGCGATCGCGGCCTGGTCTTCGTCGGCGTTCACGACGCCAACTCCGGATGGGATCGGGCCGCGGGGGTGGTCAAGGACAAATCCATCAACTATTCGGTCGGACTCGACAAGGGGGGCGAATCGACCAAGCGCTTCGCGGTCCAGTTCTGGCCGACCTACGCCGTGATCGATCGGACCGGCGTCATCCGAGCGGCCGGGCTCATGCCCGACCGGGTGGACGAGGTCGTCGAGGCACTGCTCGCCGAGGCCGCCCCGCAGGCCGCGGCACCCGCCGCCGAGTTCACCCCCGAGCACTATTACGGTGGCGAGCACCGTCCCCGACCATTAGCGGAGATCGAAGGGCGCGCGGCGCCGCGACTGACGGCCGAAGCGTGGAACGCCCCAGCCCCGACCGATGCCGGTTGGGCCGGGCAGGTCAGTGTCGTGACGTTCGTCTCGACATCCCTCGGCGTCTCGTTGAGCGAACTGGACAAGGTCCAGACGATCAGCAAAGACCTCAAGTCCCAGGGCGTGCGTTGCCTGGGCGTCTGCGACGCGCGTTCCGACTGGGCGAAAGTGCAGGCGCGGGCCAAGGAAAAATCGATCGACTTCCCGATCATGCAAGACAAGCCCGACTCGGGCACGGCGGATGCCTCGAAACCGGGCGTGACCGCCGGTGCCTTCGGTGTCCAGTTCTTTCCCACGACCGTGATCGTGGATCGCGCGGGCAAGATCCGGGCCGCCGGGGTTCGCGCGGACAAGATCGCGGCGATTGTCGAAAAACTGCTGGGCGAACGCCTGGGCGATGCCCCGGGCACCGGCGCGTCGTCCGAGCATTGAGCCCCCGACTCGATCAGGTTGTCCAAGGCATCACCACCACACCTCCAGGACCCTTCGCGTGACGACGCTCCCCGAACAGATCAGACTCACCCCGTCCGTTGCGCCCACGCCCGGGCGCTGCCCGTTCGCGGACACCGTGCGGGCCCACGTCGCGCGAACGGTCGTCGGGCAGGACGTGGTCGTCGAGCGTGTGCTGATCGCGCTGCTCACGGGCGGACACCTGCTGCTCGAGGGCGTTCCCGGCATCGCCAAGACGCTCCTCGTGCAGTCAGTGGCCAAGGCGATCGACCTCCGGTTCGCCCGCGTCCAGTTCACGATCGACCTGCTCCCCTCCGATATCATCGGCGCCGAGATCCTGGAACAGCGCAGCGGCCAGTTCCGCGTGCACCAAGGCCCGATCTTCACCAACCTGCTCTTGGCCGACGAGATCAACCGTGCCTCGCCGAAGGTGCAGTCCGCTCTCCTCGAAGCGATGCAGGAGCGGCGGGTCTCGATCGGCGACGCCACGCACGACCTGCCCGCGCCCTTCCTCGTCATCGCCACGCAGAACCCGGTCGAACAGGCCGGCACGTTCGAGCTGCCCGAGGCCCAGCTCGACCGTTTCATGCTGCGCCACCGGCTGGGCTATCCAACGCCCGGCGACGAGGCCGAGATCGTCCGGCGCAGCCTGGGGCTGAAACTCAAGCGGCAGGGCGAGGGCGCGGTGCCCATGTCCGCGTTCGACGCGATCGACACCTCGGGGCGCATGGGCGTGCGCCAGTTGACCGAAGCGATGGCCGCGGTGCAGAACGTGCACGTGAGCGAGGTCTTTGTCCGAGACTGCGTCGAGCTCGTGAACCTGACGCGCAAGCACGCGGACGTCGAGCTCGGGTGCAGCCCGCGCGCGGCCCTAGCCCTGGTGCACGCATCGCGGGCCCGGGCGTACATCCACGGGCGCGAGTACGTGATCCCCGAAGACCTCTTCGCGCTGGCCGAAGACGTGGCCTTGCACCGGATGCGACTTACGTACGAAGCGCTGGCTGCGGGGCGCCGGGCCGACAGCGTGCTCCGCGACATCCTCACCTCCCTGACCTGACCCCCCCCCACCCCCCACCCCCCACTTCCGACTGCTGGCCGACATCCCCCGCGCGACGGATCATGCGGAAGTCGATGCACATCCCCGAGCTCGGGCACCCCGACGACCTCGCCCGCGGCGATTTCGAGATGGTTGTTCGCCGCCTCGCCGAAGACCTGGCCTTCGCGGCCGACAACTCGCTCTTCGTTGGCGCCGGCCTCGAATACGCCGGGTCCAGGCCTTATCACCCCGGCGACAGCGTGCGTTCGCTCAACTGGCGGCTGACCGCCCGCACCGGCCAGGCGTTCGTCAAGGAGTACGAGGCCCTCAAACGCACCTGCGTGTACGTCATCGTCGATACGTCGGCGTCGATGGCGGTGGCCTCGGGCCCGCTGAGCAAGCATGAGATGGCCGTGTGGATCGCGGCCGCCGTGGGGCTCATCGCGCAGCGCCGACTCAGCCCCGTCGCGATCGTCGGCGGCGGCTCACGCGAGACACGGATCGTCCCCAGCCTGAACCGGAGCGACCTCTGGCGGGCGCTCGAACCGCTCCGCGTGGGCGACGCCACCGAGCCCACGATGCTCAGTGAACGCCTGCGGGGTCTGGTCACGCGCGCGGACCGGATGAGCGTCATCGTGGTCATCAGCGACCTGCACGACCCCGAGGCCGTTCCCACGATCAGGCACGCCGCTCAGCGACACGACTGCATGGTCCTGCACACGCTCGACCCTTCAGAAACCGGCTCGCTCCGCGCCGGCTTCTTCCGCGGGCAGGAGGCCGAAACCGGCAGACAGTTCCTGGCCCGATCCCGTACGCGCTGGACCGACCCTGAACCCGTCCGGAGCGAACTCATCCGCGCCGGCGCCGACTACCTCCGATTGAGCACGCAGGAGCCGTTCGTGCCGGCTCTCCGGCATTTCCTCACGTCCAGGGGCGGCCTGATCCGGGGGCGCGGATGAGGCTCGCGCTCGCCATCATCTGCGTGCTCCTCGACCTTGCGCCCGCGATCGCGGAGCCCTCCCGTGCGGACCGCGGGCTGGCCGGTGTTGTCACCGTCTCATACTCGCGCCCGCTCCGCGCCAAGGCGAACCAGTCCCCGCTCTCGCCGGTGACCGTCCGGGTTGTGTCCCAGCCCGAAGGCGGTGACCAGAAAATCGAGTTCATCGGAACCGTGGCCGGCCAGTTCGACCTCCGCGATTTCGTCGAGCGGCGGGACGGCGGACCCATCGATGACTTGGTGCCCATCCCCATCACTGTTGTGTCGACACTCCCGCCCGGCCACGGGTCCGACCTCTACGGCGGCGAGCAATCCTGGCTCACGTGGCGAGCGCACTACCGAGAGTTGCTCTGGATCGTCGGGCTCGCGTGGCTCTCGGCGCCCGTGATCGTGATCGGGCGGCGGCTGGCCCGCCGCCGGGCTCAGGAAGTCGCGTCCGCACCGCCCCCCGCCCCGACGCTCGAGGACGAACTGCTCGCCGCGATCGACGCCGCGGGAGAGAGCCCCAACCCCGAGCAGCGCGGCCGGCTTGAACTGCTGATGCTCCGCTACCTGAGCGCCCGGCTCGGGCGACCGATGGTGCCCGAGGTGGACGCCGCGGCCACTCTGCGGACGCTCCGCGAGAGCCCGGACTCGCGTCCGCTGGTCGAGGCCGTCGAGCGCTGGCTGCACGCCCGCGCCCAGGGCGAGCCCGCCCGCACGCACGCACGCTCCGTCCTCAACGAACTGCGACGTTCGACACTCGACCCACGTCCGCGCGAACCGGCAACCGGAGGTGCCGCGTGACCTTCGTTCATCCTTGGCTTCTGTTGCTGCTGGCCGTGCCGATCCTGCTCTTCTGGACCATCCTCGGGCGTCGCGCCGGCTTGGTGCTGCCCTTCGATCACCACACCCATGAGCGCCGGCGGGCGTGGGCAGGGTTGCTGGGCGTCTTCGAGACCGTGCCGCTGCTGCTGCTCGCGGGCGCGATTGTCATACTCGCCGAGCCCCAGATGCTCAAGCAGCCGAAGGCCGAGCGCGTACTCACCAATATCCAGATCGCGCTTGACGTGTCGGGCAGCATGACCGGGTCGCGATACGAGCTGGCGTCCAAGGCGATCAAGGACTTCACCAAGGCCAGGGAGGGGGACGCCTTCGGCCTGACGCTCTTCGGCTCGTACCAGATCCGCTGGATCCCGCTCACCAAGGACCTCAAGGCCATCCGCAACGCGATGCCCTTCGCGGACCCGGAACGACAGCCCGTCCACATGAGCGGCACGGCGATCGCGGCCGCATTGCGATTCTGCAAGGCCAACATGGAGGCCGAGGCTCAGGAAGGCGACCGCCTGATCGTGCTTGTCTCAGATGGATACAGCTCCGATCTGGACGGCGGGGAGAACGAGCGCGTGGCCGAAGAACTAAAGGAAGCCCACATCACGCTCTATCACATCCACGTCGCCGAGGACGAGGTGCCCAGCGAAGTGGTCGACATGGCCCGCATGACCGGCGGCGAAGCCCTCGCGGCCACAGACGCCAACAGCATCAAGCAGGTGTTCCACCACATCGACCGCATGAAGCCCGCCAGATTCCGCAGCGTCGGCACCCAGCCGCTCGATCACTACCGCCCGTTCGCGCTCGCCGCACTGGCGCTTTGCGGTCTGCAACTGGTATCCCTGCTCGGATTGAGGTACACCCCGTGGTAATCGTCTGGGTCATCACGCTCCTGACCGCCGCCGTGGCGATCTTTGCCGAGCGGACTCATGCGCGCCGGGTGCGGCGCGTGGCCCGCCTTGCGTTCGGACCGGCGGCGGGCCCAGCGGCCTGGGCACGGGTCGCGCCGGCGGTTCGAGTGCTCGGGCTGGCGTGCGCTGTGTGGGGTGCGCTCGTGCTGGCCCGTTACGACCCCGTCGGCGGCGATCAGACTCCATCGCCGAGGGCATCGCGCCAACTGCTCATCGCGCTCGACGTTTCTCCGAGCATGTTGATCAAAGACGCCGGCCCCGACGCCGAGAAGGTGACCCGCAGCCAGTGGGCGGGCAAAGTGGTGCAGGGCATCCTCGACCGTATCGACATGAAGGAGACGCGCATCACCCTGATCGCGTTCTACACAAAGGCTCTGACGGTGCTGGAAGACTGCACCGACAAGAACGTCATCAGCAACATGTTCGACGGGCTCCAGTTGCACGTGGCGTTCGACCCCGGCCCCACGGACCTGGCCTCCGGCGTCAATGAAGCCCTCAAGGCGGCTCGCCCGTGGCCGCGACGGTCGACCACCCTGGTGGTCGTCAGCGACGGCGACGCCAAGGGCCTTCTGTCCAATGTCAACCTCCCTCCCGCGATCGCCGACAGCATCGTGATCGGCGTGGGCGACCCCAACCACCCCTCGCTCGTTTCGGGCCACAGTTCCAAGCAAGAATCTCTCTCCCTGCGGCAGTTGGCCGCGCGGCTTGGCGGGTATTACCACGACGGCAACCGGCTCCAGATCCCCAGCGCCGTGCTCCGCAAGTTGTCGATGATCACGCCCGGCGACGCGTCGTCCGTCGGCCTGCGCGAAGCGGGGCTCATCGCCCTCGCGGCCGGCGCATCCATGACCGCCCTCATCGGACCGCTGCTCCTGCTCCTGGGCACTCCGCGTGCCTATGCCCGCGCCCGCCGCTCGGTTCTGGCGTCCGCCGAGAGTCGTTCATCGACCCCAGTCATATCAAGAGGTGCCGCATGATGCTCCACAAAGTTGGCTGGGCGGTCTGGTCGCTCATTCCTGTGGCGGTGATTTCCTATCACTACGGGCCCGGTCAGCGGGCCTTCACCGAAGACCGCGCTGGCGACGTGCTCATCGAGGCCCAGAGGATGGAGGCCGCCGCCCAGCAGGCCCAGGACCTTGCCTTCGAGCGGCACGTCGCCGCCCTGCAAGCCCGCATGGCCGCCTCGGCCAACCCCTCGTCCGAACTCGCAAACCAGGCGCTGAAGGCCGCGGAGGCCGAGAGCCTCGCCTACCAGGCCGCGGCCGAGGCGTGGAAGGCCACCGCCGACAAGCTGCAATCGGCCCAGGACCTGCTCACCGCGTCAGGCTCCGAGCAGACCGACTACGTGCGCATCGCCAAGGCCCGAGCGCTGATCCGGGCTGGTGAAATCTCCGCGGGTGTCAACGACCTCACCGCCCTTCTCGACACACTCGACGACGCCGGGCTCGCGGAATCGGATCGAGCCCGCGAAGCACGCGAGGAACTGGCTACGGGCTATTACTACGGCGCACGGCTCATGCGCCTGGGCGGCCGCCCGACCCCGGAGTGGCGGGAGATCGCCGAGCTCTCTCGTCAGAACTTCCGCTACCTGGCCGAAACGTCCGGCGCGAACAACGGCGCGAACGTCGCCGATTTTCAACGCAACCTCGAGCTCGTGCTCAACCTCGAGCAGAGCGCCCAGGAAGACCTGATGGCCGCCCCGATCCCCAAGAACAGCCCTCGCGGCGGGGCCGACAGGCTGGGCCCGCCCAAGAAGGGCAAGAGCAAGCGCCCGCCGCGGAACAAGGACGACGCCCGCGGCGCCGGGGGCGTCGGCGACATCGACGGCGGATGGTGAATCGGGCAGATCACGGCAGAGACGGACTAGACAGGAACAGACCGATGCATTTCACACGATCAACCCTTCCGGCGATGGAAGCCCCGCGACGATCGCCCGTCCGCGGCTTCCTGGTCCCGTCGCTGATCTCGGCCATGACCTTGTGCGTGAGCCCACTGAGCACGCTCGGGCAATCGGTGATCATCCGGGCTGTGCCCGCGATCAGAGCTTCCGAGCCCCCCGCCCCCGCCGAACAGGACGCCGCGCCCGACGATGGTGCGGCCTCAGCGGAATCACCCACGGATGGCACCGTCCCACCTCAGGGCGAAGCCGCACCCGGCCCCGCGACCAAACTCAGCAAGGACGAGATCGCCTCGCTCAAACACCTGCTCGAATCGCTGCCGAAGGATCGTCAGGACGAGATAAAGGCGTATTACAAGGACCTCGGCCTCGACCTCGATCAGGCCCTGGGGATCGCCAGCGCCGCCTCCGCTGCGGCCATGCGGTTTCAGGAGGCCATGAACACCATGCGCGAACTCGATTTCGCGCGCACGCCCAAGAACGTGCTCTCCGCCCGGGCCAAACTCGGGTTCGGCCAGGTGCCGCAGCCCGACCCGGCCACTGCGCGAGGCTCGGACATCGCACGTTGGGTCCACCTGCAAGTCATGGCGGGCGAGTGGTCGGCGTTCGCTAAGTTCCTCGGCAACCTGCCTCAAGAACACGCCGAGTCGATCTACGCCGCGGTGCTCCAATCGCTCAACCGCGGCAACTCCGGCATGTTGCCCGAAGAGGTACTCGCCCTGGCTGAGGCCTCACCCAGCGAGCCCAAGGAATGGCAATCGCAGGCGTGGGCGAACATGCTCAAGGCCGCGGCCGCACGCAACAGTCCTGGCCCGCTGCTGGACAGAATCCGGGCCGGAACCCGGTTCTTCGGCACTTCCGACTCGGCCAAGCGGCACCGTACGGTGGAGTTGCTCGCGGGCGCGGGGCTGTTGGAGCAGGCCTACGAGTTCCTCCCACCGCTGGCCGACGCCCGCGCCGCGGGCGATGGCGACCTGGTGCTGGTCCACGCCCGCTATCAGGCCGAACTGGCCGACAAGGCCGGGCAGGATGGCGGGGGCGATGAACACCGCGATGCCGCATGGGCGCTCTATTCCGAGGTCGCCACCATGCCGCGTGCCTCCATGACCTCGCGCCGAGAGGCAATCCGCCTAGCGGTCGGCATGATGAGCGAAATGCCCCGGGCCTCCGTGCAACCGTGGCTGACGAAGGTCTTTGACGATGATGCGCTCGGGCCCGCGGCCTTGGAAGCGATCGCCGTGCGAGCCTCCGAGGTCGGCGACGCCAAGGGCGGCGAAGCGGAGAAGGCGCAATCGATTCTCTCCCTCAAGGAAGCCGTAGACATCCTGCTCAAGCGCGAGGGCCTCGACCGTTCCGTCCTGCGCGTGCCCATGCGCATGCTCACGACCGCACTGGTCGCGGAGATGGAGCAGGCCGTCAACAAGAAGGGCGCTCAACAGACCATCTCCGTTGAATCCCAGTTGCTCGTGCGTGCGATCCCGAGCGACGCCTGGCTCAACGCGCTCGAACCCAGCCTGGCCGCCCGCGCGGGCAAGGCCTGCGTCGAAATCGCCACCGTCGCGGGTGAGACCGACACGGCGCTGAACCTGCTCGTCTCGGCGATCCGCCGCAGCCCCGATCAGGCCCGCGAGATCGCCGACGCCTTCCTCAAGGCTTGGCAGATGCGGCTCTCGCCCAAGAGCGACGTCGACAACGACACGATGATGTACTACTTCTGGCGGGAATACGTGGCGCAGGCCCCGCTGACCCGCGGCCGCCAGAGACGCAACCTCGACAGGCTTGGACGCCTCATCAAGACGCTCGCCGACATCGGTGTCGACGCCCGCCAACTGCCCGACATCGTGCCGGTGTTCAAGGCGTGCCACGGGATCACCGAGGTGTACGAACGCTCGGACATCGAACGAGTGTTCGGGTCGGTCGATCAGGTACCGGCCGCGACCGCCGCGACGCTCGCGGCGTCGATGGCTGCGAGCCTCAACGGCGATTGGCGCAACCGCGCCGTGCAGGTTCAACAGGGCGTGAAGCGGACCGACAACGAGATCGCCGAGCTCGTTGATCGCGGCTACGGGCTTGCGATCGAGCTGGCCGATCGCGCCCTCGCGGCGGAGCCCGACTCGTGGCGGTTCTCGGTGCTCAAGGCCGGTCTCGCTTACGACCGGCTCCAGTTCCGTGCGCTCAAGAGCAAGGGCGACGCCGCCAAAAACGCCGAGTACCGTGCGGCCGCCTTCGCGGCCTTCGCCGATGCCGCCAAACGCTACGCCGCGGCCGTCACCGCCGGCACCGAGCGGGAGGACGCCGACGTGTACATCCGTTGGTTCGGGGCCGCGATGGGCACCAGCCAGCTCAACTTCATCTCCGCCGACGAACTGCCCGGCGAAGGCACAGCACCGAGCGACCAGGTCGACCTCATCCGCGCGGCGATCAACTCGCTTCCGCCCGACATCGCGTCCCGCCAGATCAGCGACTTCGCCCGCGCGGTGAGCAACGCGGTGTCGAGGTCCGACCCCGAGGTCAAGCCCCGGCTGGTCAAGCAGGCCCTTCGCGTGGTCGGCGACCACCCGGCGGGCGCCCCGCTCCGCGCGCTCGACGAACTCTATCGCGACCTGGTCAAGGACGAAATCAAACTCCGGCTCACGCTCGACGGCGACGACCGCGTGGGGCTCAACCGCCCGTTCGGGCTCCTCGTCGCGCTCCGATTCACCAACTCCGTCGATCGCGAGACCGGCGGTTTCTCCAAGTACCTCCAGACTTCGGCGTACGTCCGAGTGGGGCGGCAGTATCAGGAGGTCAACTTCCGCGACAAACTCCAGAAGAACATCGAGGGCGCGCTTGGCAAGGGCTTCGCCATCGAGTCCATCGGCTTCTTCGATCCTTTCATGCCCTCGCGCGGGGTGGTCGAGAACGGCCAGGACGGATGGCTGGAGAAGCCCCTCGCCTACGTGGTCGTTTCCCGCAAAGACCCCGCCGCCGACCGGCTGCCGCAGATCAACATGGAGATGCAGTTCGAGGATCAGACCGGCCCGGTCACACTCGTGCTCCCGTCGAATACGCCCCCGCTGGCCGTGGGTGACCAGACATCGAAGGCGCATCAAGAACGCCCCTGTGAGGACCTGAAAATCACGCAGGTGGTCGATCCTCGCGACGCCCGCGATCGTCAGAAGGACGAAACGATCAAGCTGGAGATCATCGCCCGTGGCAAGGGCGCCATCCCTGAGCTCTCCGAGCTCATCACCGGCTACCAGTCGGCGATCGCCGGCTACGAGATCAAAGAGGGCGGCGTCGAGGTGCGACCGACCTCGGTCGTGCAGGAGGGCGGCGCAACCAGCGGCCGCTTCGGCTGGGGGCCACAGAAGCCGCCCGAGGGCGGATATCCGGAGCCCGATGCCGGCGGCATGTACCGGCTCCCCGTCGAACGGAGTTGGATGATCACCTACACGCCAACGGCCGGGCCGAGAGCGAGCGAGTTCCACCTCGCAGCGCTCCGCGACGGCGTGCACGCCACGCTCGACAGCCGCTACTTCTCCGACTACGACCTCGTGCCCGTCGCGGGCGAGTTGGTTCCGGTGGGGCGCACTTCGATGTTCTGGCCCGTCGCGTTGGGCGTCGTCGCGCTCCTGGCCGTCGTCGCGACAGTTTTCGTGATCCGCCGCCGGCGGCCCACCCCCCCACTACCCGATACGGCGATCGTGCTGCCCGATCGCATTACCCCGCTAAGCACCGTCATGGCCCTGCGCCGCCTGTCCTCGACCCACGCCGGCAATCTCGATGCCGACCGTCGCGACCTGCTCAACGGCGACATCGCGGCGATCGAGCTCAAGTATTTCGGCCCGGGCAACGACCACGACGGCAACGGCGACCTGCGGCAGACGCTCGAGCGCTGGGCCAAGCTGGCTTCTTCCAACGGCCGCTGAACGTTCCGCCGATTCTCGCCACAGCCTGAGGCTTGCCCGACCCCCGGACCCTCCACCGTCCGATCGGCTCGCGCGGATTCTTTCCCGTGAGCGGGTTTTCACGCGCGATTCACCGGCCCCTCACGCCCCCGCCTCAGGATGCACGCTCCCGGATCGTCGCTCGCGTGGCTCCGTCTGCACTGTCTGATCGACGCCCAATCGCTCAGGACCGGACCAAGCCCAGATGCCCAACGTCTTCACCCCAAAGGCCGACGTGATCGCGCGGGCGGTGATGATGGTTGTTGGGCTGGGGTTCGGCGGCGTCTGCATCGGCATGTACGCGCTCACCCGGCCCCGCGGCCAACCCCGCATCGGTATGGTTGAGCCTCAACCAGTCATGTTCAGCCACGAGCACCACGTCGGGCGCATCGGCCTCGACTGCCGCTACTGCCACACCCACGCGGCGGAGTCTGATTTCGCCGGGCTCCCCACGGCGGAAACGTGCATGAACTGCCACCTTCAACTCTACACCGACGCGAAGATGCTCGAACCGATCCGAGCGGCGTGGCGCGACGACCGCCCCATCGCGTGGCGCCGCGTGTACACGGTGCCCGACTTCCTCCGTTTCAGCCACAAGGTGCACGTGAACGACGGCATCGCGTGCGTCTCGTGCCACGGACGCATGGATGAGCAATCGCTCACCGAACAGGCCACGCCCATGACGATGGCGTGGTGCATCGACTGCCACCGACACCCCGAACAGCACCTCGTCAGCCTCGACCATGTGTACGAGCCCGGCGCCAAGCCCGGCCGGGAGCCGACCACCGCCTCCGTCGATCGCCGGGGGCTCCTCACCAACTGCTCGGCCTGCCACTACTGACCATGCATGACCCCATCGCCCATCCCGGACCTGAGTGGACATGGGAGGAGTTTTCAGCCGACGCGCTCATCCCGCCGACCGCGCTGCAGCGGCGGGAGTTCGTGCGGCTCATGGCCGCATCCCTCGCGCTGACCGCGGCCGCCGGGGCCGGGTGTGCGGGCACACCGCCCGAAGACGTGGTCCCGCACACGCACAACCAGACACGGTTCATCCCCGGCGTCCCGCAGTGGTACGCCACGAGCCTGGTTCGCAACGGGCTGGGAATAGGCGTCCTCGTTCGCAGCGACGACGGCCGGCCGACCAAGATCGACGGCAATCCGGACCACCCGGCGAGCCTGGGGGCCACCGACGCGATCACGCAGGCCGAACTCCTGACCTTGTACGACCCCGAGCGATCTCGCTCGGTCCGCTTCCGCGGCCGGCTGTCGACCTGGGACGCCCTTCAATCGACTCTGACCACCATGCTGGTCGATCACACCGTCGCCCACGGACGGGGCCTGCACATTGTCCTGCCCCCGACGACCTCCCCCACCGCGCTCGGGCTCATCGAGCGTGTCCGAGCGAAACTCCCCGAAGCGGCTTGGTACCGCCATGATCCCCTCCGAATCGATGCAGGCGCTGCTGGCGCGACGCTCGAATCGGGCGCTCACGCCGACCTCGTCCTCAACCTTCGCGAGTCGAGCGCGGTGGTGGCGTGCGACCTCAACATCTTCGGCCCTCACGCCGCCGGCGTCCGCTTTGCCAGGGACTTTTCGACTCGCCGGCGAGAATCCATGAATTCGGGGACAGTCGGCGATCGTCGTCCCCGCCCCGCCCTATTCGTCGCCGAGCCTGTCCCCACGATCACCGGGTTCCGAGCCGACGATCGTTTGCCGATCCGGCGAAGCGAGGTTCGCCTCTTGGTGCAAGCCATCGCGGCGGCCTTCGGGATTGGAACTTCGCCTTCAGGGATGCCGGAACACGCCCGTGCGTGGGCCGCCCGGGCCGTCGCGGCGCTCCGAGATGCCGGAGATCGGGGGGTGCTGCTTGCCGGTGAGGCCCAGGAGGCCGCCGTGCGCTCGCTGGCGCTGACGGTGAACCAGCGACTGGGCGCATTTGGCCGTACGGTCCTGGCTATCGAACCGGTCGAGTCCTTTCGTGGCATGGCCCGCCCGTTCGAGGACTGCCTCGCCGCGCTCGACCGGGGCGAGGTCGGCACGCTCCTGCTCGTCGGCGTCAACCCGATCTACGACCTCGCCGGGCAGCCGGAGGCTTCCGCCGCACTGCGCCGTGCCGGAACATCGATCCACCTAGGCCTCTACCTCGACGAAACCGCCGTCGCTTGCGACTGGCACGCCCCGCTGGCGCACGACCTGGAGAGCTGGAGCGATGCACGCGCATACGACGGCACCGCCGGCATCATCCAGCCGCTCACCTCACCGCTGTACGGCGGGCGGACTCTGCTCTGGCTCCTGTCACAGTTGGCCGGCGAATCCCGTTCCAGCGACCTTGAGTGCGTGAACCGCTATTGGCGTGAGCGCATCGATCGCCAAGACTGGGACTCGTGGTGGCGATCCGTGCTGATGGCCGGAGCGATCGAGGGCACGCAGAGCCAGCAGGTACGGCTTCCACCCGCATCGCCCGCTCCGATCAAGACTCCGCCGTCCTCAGAGTCGTTCGAACTCGCCATCAATCCGCACTCCGCGCTCCTTGACGGTCGCAACGCAACCAATGCGTGGCTGCAAGAGCTGCCCGACACGATCACTCAGCTCTGCTGGGAGAACGCCGCGCTCATCGGGCCCTCTCTCGCCGATACGCTGCATCTCAAGACCGGCGACTTTCTCCGCATCACGGTCGGCGACCGCTCGTGCGAGCTTCCCGCGCTCGTCCTGCCCGGCGTCGCCCCGGATTCAATCGGACTCACGCTCGGATACGGAAGAACAGCGGGCAACACGGTGGCGGTGCGAAGCGGGACCAACGTCCGAGCGCTGCAGACAAGCCTTGACGCGGTGTCCATCCCGCAAGCCTCCGTGAAGCGCATAGGCCGCTGGCGGGCGCTGACCATCGCCCAGTTGCACGACAGCATGGCCGGCCGTGAGATCGTCCGCACGGTCCACCCGGACGCGCCCGCGGTGACCGCCCGAGAGCCGGTCCACCTTCCGCTTTACGAACCCGCACCGATGACCTCGCCCCAGCAATGGGGCATGACGATCGACCTCGCCGCGTGCACAGGGTGCGGCGCGTGCGTCGTCGCCTGTCAGGCGGAGAACAACGGATCGGTTGTGGGCCCCGGTGAGGTTCGCCGCGGCCGTCGGATGCACTGGATCCGCGTAGACCGCTACTTCCTAGGTGATCGCGACAACCCCGAGATCCGGGCCATCCCCCTGGCCTGCGTTCACTGCGAGGCCGCGCCGTGCGAGCTTGTCTGCCCGACAGGGGCGACTCAGCACTCGAACGACGGGCTCAACGAGATGAACTACGCCCGGTGCATCGGCACCCGCTACTGCTCCAACAACTGCCCGTACAAGGTCCGCCGATTCAACTTCTTCCGATTCGCCGACGATCGCCCGCCCATCCAGCGCATGCACAACCCGCGCGTGACCACCCGCGGCCGCGGGGTGATGGAGAAGTGCACCTACTGCGTCCAGCGCATCCGCAGCGCCGAGTTCAACGCCCGTGCGGAGGATCGGCCCATCCGAGATGGAGAAGTGGTCCCGGCCTGCCAGCAGGTCTGTCCGACCCAGGCAATTGTCTTCGGTGACGTGGCCGACAAGACCACCCGCGTGTCCGGGCTCCGGAGCGACCCGAGGGCCTATTCGCTCCTGGGCGAGCTCAACACTCGCCCCCGGACCAGGCACCTGGCCGACGTCCGGCCGACACCGCCGCGACCAGACGCGGAGGGCGTTGCATGAGCCGCGCCCACGCCGACATCACCGAGGCTCCGCTTCTCGACGGCGAGCACAGCATCGCCTCCCTCGGCGAGCGCATCGTCGGCATCCCGCTCGCCCGCTTCGGCCGCGGCTGGTGGTTTGGCGTCTTCGTCGCACTGGCTTTCACGCTCGCAGGCACGGCCGCCGCGTTGTACCTGATCTACTTCGGCGTGGGCGTGTGGGGGATCCAGATCCCCGCGGCCTGGGGGTTCGCCATCGCCAACTTCGTCTGGTGGATCGGCATCGGTCACGCCGGCACGCTGATCTCGGCGATCCTGCTCCTGCTCCGTCAGGGATGGCGCAACTCGATCAACCGCTTCGCCGAGGCGATGACCATTTTCGCCGTGATGAACGCGGCCATCTTCCCCCTGCTTCACCTGGGCCGCATCTGGAAGTTCTACTACCTCCTGCCGTATCCCAACCGCATGAACGTCTGGCCGCAATGGCGCAGCCCGTTGGTGTGGGATGCCTTCGCGGTGAGTACCTACGCGATCGTCTCCGTGCTGTTCTGGTACCTGGGGCTGATCCCGGACCTCGCGGTGATGCGCGATGCGGCGCGCTCCCGCACCGTCCGCGTGCTCGCGGCCATCGGTTCGCTCGGCTGGCGCGGCGAGGCCCGCCAGTGGGCCTCGCTTCGCGTGGGCTATCTCATCCTCGCCGGCCTCGCCACCGCCCTGGTCGTCTCGGTCCACAGCATTGTGAGCCTCGACTTTGCCGTGAGCATCGTCCCGGGTTGGAATGCCACCATCTTCCCGCCCTACTTCGTGGCCGGGGCCATCTTCTCCGGCATGGCGATGGTGCTCACCCTGGCGATCCCCCTCCGCGCCGCGTTCGGCCTCAAGGACCTTGTGACCACGCGACACCTCGACCTCATGGCCAAGGTCATGCTTGCGACCGGGCTCATCGTGGCCTACGGCTACCTCACCGAGGTGTTCACCGAGTGGCTCAGTCACGAGCCCGCCGAGAACTACCGCCTGTTCTCGCGTCTGGCCGGCCCCGGCGCGATCCCGTTCTGGGCAACCGTGCTCTGCAACGTCGTGATCGCGCAATCGCTCTGGTTCAAACGCGTCCGCACTTCGCCGATCCCGCTGTTCCTTGTCAGCCTCGTCATCAATGTGGGCATGTGGCTCGAGCGCTTCGACATCGTCGTCACAAGCCTCGAGCGCGACTACATGCCCTCCGCTTGGCGGGAATACACCCCGACGCTCATCGACTGGGCCGTCCTCACCGGCTCCCTGGGGTTCTTCACGCTGCTCTTCCTCCTCTTCATCCGGCTGCTGCCGGCCATTCCGATCTACGAACTTCGCGAGATGGTCCTGCATCACCGGAAGGGTGGCGGTCCAACAGCCCCCGCGTCACGCTCGCAACCGCGCGTGTTCGAGCACGACGGCCGGCTGATCGCGATCTGCGCCGGGCCTGACCACGCCGTCGCCGCGGCGCGGGTGCTCAACGCCGAGGGAATCACGCCGTCCCGCGTGTACTCGCCGATGGCGCTGGACGGCCTCGACGACGCGGGCCGGCGAGCCCCGCGCTGGATCGCCGCCTGGTTTCTTGCCGGCGGGCTCTTTGGCGGCTTGACCGGATACCTCCTCCAGTATCTATGCGCCGCGTACGACTACCTCTGGATTGTGGACGCAAAGCCCTTTCATTCGTGGCCCTCGTTCATCCCGATCACGTACGAACTCACGATTCTGGGGGCCTCACTCGCCGGGCTCGCGGCCACGCTCGCGGCCTGCGGTCTGCCTCGATTCCATCACCCGGCCTTCGACATCCCGGGCTTCCGCCGCGCGACCAAGGACCGCTGCCTCATCGTGCTTGGCAACGAGCACAATCCCGCCCGAGTCCGGCGATCGTTGGAGAGCACACTTGCGGAACCGGCTTCTGAGCGGGAGGCGGCTCCGTGACACGCCAACTTGTCATCACCCTGCTCATCCTCAGCGTGCTTCTCGCCGGCGCATGCACGGAGCGTGACGACATGCGTCAGGGAGCCAGGCTCAAGCCCTTCGAGCGCCCGCATGACAGCTCGGGCATCACCGCGACCTATTCGCCACCCATGGGAACCATCCCTCGCGACGGCGGCCTGATCCAGCCCACGACCAGACCGGCTACTTCGCTCGCTCTCCTGCAACGCGGCCGAGTCTGCTTTGACATCTACTGCGCGCCGTGCCATGCTCGCGACGGATACAGCGACGGAGCCGTGGTGCGGCACGGGTTCCCCCATCCCCCGAGCCTCCACGACGCCCAGATCCGCGCCAAGAGTGATGAGCACTACATGCAGGTGCTCACCGACGGCCTGGGGAAGATGCCGCCGTACGGGATGCTCGTACGCCCATCCGATCGGTGGGCCGTTGTGGCCTACGTGCGGGCCCTGCAACTCAGCCAAAGCGCGAGCCCGGACCTCGTGCCCCCGGGCACGCCCATCGCCGCCCCGGACCCGGAGCCGACACCATGACCAGGCAAAGGGCCATCCACCTCGCCTGGGCCGCGGGCGCGATCGCCGCGGTCATCGTCATGCTGATCCTGGCTCCGCGTCAGGGCGCGGCCGCCTATCTGGCGGCCTACGTCCTCCTTTCTTCCGTGCCGCTCGGTGCGGCCGGGCTGCTGATGCTCGTGCACGCGTCCGGCGGCACGTTTGCCGACCCGGTGCGCCCCGTTCTCGAGCGAGCCGCCGCGCTCACGCCCTGGTTGGTGCCGCTGGCCATCCCGATCGCCCTCACTTCGGCACGGCTCTATCCGTGGGCCTCGACATCAACGGACGCTCACCCTGTGCACCCCTATTTCCATCCTCACTGGGTCGCCCTTCGCACCATTGTCGTGCTGGCCGTCTGGGCAATCGGCGGACCCTGGATCGCCCGCCGCTTCCGGGCCATCCCCCACGGCGTTCGAGCCGGCCCGCGATTCCGCGCCGCGTGCTGCGTCGGCCTGGTGGTCTTCGTCCTCGCCGACACGGTGGGTTTTACGGACGCGATCCAATCGCTCCGACCCGACTGGGCGTCGAGCATCCTTGGGTGCATCGTGGTCTGTTCGCAGGCCCTGGTCGCGCTCGGCATGGTCGCTATCGCGAGCGGCCGAGCACCCGAAGTCCCGGCCGAACGGCGCGCCTCGATGATGATCCAGATCGGCAACCTGCTCCTGGCCTTCGTGATCCTGCACGCGTACATGCACTTCTCTCAGTTCCTCATCATCTGGAGCGGCAACGTGCCCGCTCGCGCGGTCTGGTTCGGCCTGCGGACCGGTGAGTGGGCCGTGTTCGTCGCCTTTGCGATGCTGCTGACGCAGTTCGTCATTCCGTTCACCGCCATGCTCTTCCGCCGCCTCAAGACTTCCTCACGCGGGTTCGCCGCAATCGCCTTGATCGTCTTTGTCGGCGCCGCTCTCGAAGCAGCGTGGATGACCATCCCATCGATCAGTGGACCATCGACGCTCGCATGGGCACTCTACCCCCCGGCCGTGATCGCGCTCGCCGTGCTGGTCTTGTCAATCTCGCGTTCGGGCGCCCGCGCCCGCCCAGCCTGGGCATCCATCGAGGTCGCTTGATGTCGCACGTCCAACCTGCACAAACTGAACTCGCCCACGAGCCAGATCTGCGCTCGCCTGTCGCGGTCATGATCGGCTTGGCCACGCTCGCGGCGATGGTGCTGGCCTCGGGGCTGGTCGTTCGCCTGCTGATCTCCGACACGCACCCATCTTTGCCCAACGGGCACGGCGTGATCCATACCCCGGCGCAACACGACTGGGGCCCCGCGGGTGTGGAGCAACTCCACGCACTCCGCGCCCGCGCGAGCCGTCACCTGGGCCGCTACCAGTGGACCGATGCTCAGCACACCGCCGTCCGCATCCCCATCGAACGAGCCATGGAACTCCTCTCACGCCCCAAGGGTGAAAGTGGTGCGCCGTGACACCGCTCCGCTTCCTGGCCGACGGTGCGGCGGACAGCACGAACCGTGCCGACGCTATTTTCTGGGTGCTGATCGCGCTCAGCGGCGCGGTGATCCTCGCCCTTCTCTTCCTCGTCTCGGTGTACTGCATCCGATACCGCTCGGGATCGAACGCGATCCGGCCTAGATCGCTGAACGTCCATCGTGTGGAGATCGCCTGGCTGACGGCTACGCTCATCGCCTTCCTCGCCATCGCCGGCTGGTCCAACGTCCGATTCGTCGAGTCCCGCACGCCGCCCACGGACGCTTACACCGTTTACGTCGTCGGCAAGCGGTGGATGTGGAAAGTCGAGCACCCGACCGGTCGGCGCGAGATCGACCAGCTCCACGTGCCCGTGGGCGAGCCGGTCCGGCTGATCCTCGCCTCCGACGACGTGATCCATTCGTTCTACATCCCCGCCTATCGCCTCAAGCAGGACGCCGTGCCCGGGCGGTACACATCGCTGTGGTTCACACCGTTGCATCCAGGCCGCTTCCACCTCTTCTGCGCCGAGTACTGCGGCGCCGAGCACTCCGGCATGATCGGCAGCGTGGTCGCCCTGCCGCGGGACGAGTTCGATCGATGGGCGGCATCAACACCCCTGGAGGCGAAGACCCCGGGAATGCCCGGCACGGCCCAAGCGCCGCTCGTGCTCGGCGGGTCGATCTTCGGTCGGCTCGGGTGTGCCGCGTGCCACGTGCGCAACAGCGCGGTGCTGGCCCCGCGCCTGGACGGGCTGTGGGGCCGTCCCACCCGCCTCACCGGCGGAAAGCAGCGCATCGTGGATGAGAACTACATCCGCGAATCGATCCTCGACCCGCAGGCGGAGGTCGTCGCGGGCTACGCCTCGCCCTCCCTCATGCCCTCATACCGCGGCCAGGTCACCGAGTCCGACCTCATCCACCTCATCGAGTACATCCGCTCGATCCGCGACGGCTGGCCCGACGAAGCCGGCGCAACGTTGCCCGTGCAAGGCCCGGGCAGATCGGAGTTGCCATGAGCATCGCGGCCTCGCCATCGACAACCCCCGCGCTCGATCGGCCGCGTGCCGGCGCAACGTTGCGAGCCTGGCTGCTTACCACCGATCACAAGCGGATCGGGGTGCTGTACATGCTCTCGATCACGGTGTTCTTCTTCCTCGGCGGCGCGGCCGCGCTCCTGGTGCGCCTGGAACTCCTGACGCCCGCCGCCGACCTGCTCGGCAAGGAGGTCTACAACCGCGCCTTCTCCCTGCACGGGATCACCATGGTGTGGTTCTTCCTGATTCCTTCCATCCCCGCCGTGTTCGGGAACTTCGCCATCCCGCTCATGATCGGCGCTCGCGACATGGCTTTCCCCCGGCTCAACCTCGCGAGTTGGTACTTCTTTGTGGCGGGTGGGAGCTTCGCGGTGGCGGTCATGGTTCTGGGAGGGGTTGACACCGGGTGGACCTTCTACACCCCGCTCAGCGTGCGATACGCCGCGACGCCGGTGGTGCTCATGATCGCGGGCATCGTCACCGCGGGCTTTTCCTCGATCTTCACGGGGATCAACTTCATCGTCACGGTCCACACCATGCGGGCGCCGGGAATGACCTGGGGCCGCCTGCCGCTCTTCGTGTGGGCCAACTACTCGACCGCGATCATCCTTGTGCTGGCCACGCCGGTGCTGGCCATCGCGCTCACTCTGCTCGGGATCGAGCGGCTGTGGGGAATCGGCATCTTCGACCCCAACCTCGGCGGCGATCCGGTGCTCTTCGAGCACTTCTTCTGGTTCTATTCGCACCCCGCGGTCTACGTGATGGTTCTGCCGGCGATGGGCGTGGTCAGCGAGCTGGTCACCTGCTTCTCCCGCAAGCCGCTCTTCGGCTACTGGTTCGTCACCGGCTCCACGATCGCGATCGCGGCGATCGGCTTCCTGGTCTGGGGCCACCACATGTTTGTCGCGGGCCAGAGTCTTTACGCCTCGGTCGTGTTTTCCGTGCTCTCGTTCCTGGTGGCCGTACCTTCGGCCGTCAAAGTCTTCAACTGGACATTCACCCTCCGGGCCGGTCGCATCCGCTTCACCGCCCCATTTGTTTACGCCCTGGGGTTCATCGGCCTCTTCACCGTCGGCGGACTCACCGGCATCATCGTGGCGGCCACCACCGTCGACGTTCACGTTCACGACACCTATTTCGTCGTCGCCCATTTCCACTACATCATGGTCGGCGGCGCGGTCATGGCCTATCTCGGCGCGGCCCACTACTGGTGGCCCAAGATGACCGGGCGCACCTACAACGAGCGCCTGGGCGTGGTCGCTGCGCTCATCCTGTTCCTCGGGTTCAATCTCACCTTCTTTCCCCAGTTCATCCTGGGCTACGAGGGCATGCCCCGCCGCTACGCCGAGTACGCCCCCGAGTTCCAGATGCTCAATGTGCTATCGACCGCCGGCGCGACCATCCTCGGCGTCGGATACCTGCTGCCGCTGGGCTACCTGCTCTGGACCCTTCGCCGTCCTCCGGATGCGCCTTGGAACCCGTGGGGCGCCACTGGGCTGGAGTGGCAGACCCCCTCGCCACCGCCCACGACCAACTTCTCCCGCACGCCGATCGTGACCGCCGGCGCGTACCGCTACGACATCATGGAACCCCAGGGCGCGGTCCCCGGAGGCCTCGACGAAGCCCGCCGACGCATGAGAGAGGCCGATCAATGAGCACTTTCCACGCGGCCCACCACTTCGACGACGTCGCCCAGCAGCGTCACGCTGTAGACCTGGGCATGTGGGCCTTCCTCGCCGGCGAGGTCCTGCTCTTCTCCGTGCTCTTCACGGGCTACACCGCCGCGCGGTGGACCGCGCCGCAGGCGTTCAGCGAAGCCGGTCATCACCTGTACAAGTGGCTTGGAGTAACCAACGCCGCGGTGCTGCTGATCTCCAGCGGGGCGATGGCCTTCGCCGTGGAAACCGACCCGGCCCGCCCGCGCGTCAAGTCGCGTTGGCTCTTCGTCACGGCCGCGCTCGGCCTGGTCTTCGCCGGGATCAAGGCGGTCGAGTACACGCTGGACATCCGCGAGGGCCTGCTCCCCGGATCGCACTTTGACGCCTCGAAGTTCACCTCCCCCGCTTCGTCCGAGATGATGCTGGTGTTCTACTGGATCATGACCGGCCTGCACGCCTTCCACGTGATGGCCGGCGTCGCGGTGATCTCGTCGTTCGCAATCCGCCTGCGAGCTCGCAACGCGGACCGGTCCCTCACGCTCGACAACGGCGTCCGGGCCACCGGGCTTTATTGGCACCTCGTGGACATCATCTGGCTCTTCCTTCTGCCGATCCTGTACCTCAACCCATGACGCACGACCGGGACACCGCTCCGCCTGTCGCACGCATCGTCACGACCACGATCGCGCTGATGCTCCTGCTCGCCCTGACGGCGGGGCTGTCCATCTTCGACCTGGGCGCGGCCGGCCTACCGGCGGCCCTGATCGTCTCGGCGACCAAGGCCGTCATCGTCGGCCTCGTCTTCATGGACCTCCGCCGATCGCCCTTCTCGCTCCGCGCTGCGGCCGTGGTCGCCGTATTCTGGATCTCGCTCCTCATGGCCGGCTCGCTCATGGACGTAACATCGCGCCCGCGCGACCGACCCCCGGCTCAGGAAAGGCTGGTAAACATGCCGGCCGTGCCCGACCCCGCCCGATGAATCACCTGTCGGTCCAAGCCACGGCAGGCGCCGCGACGTACCCTCGGTTCATGCCACGCCGGCTCCCGCTGCTCGCTCTGTCCCTCCTCGTCGCGATCGTGGGCGGTTGCCAAGCCGCCCGAATCTCCGAACCAACCACCGCCGCATCTGCCGCAGCGGCGCCCGCTCCGTGGTATGAGCCCGAGATTGCCGCCTTCGAGGCCGAGGACCGGGCCTCGCCGCCGCCTCCCGGGCAGGCGCTCTTCATCGGCAGCTCCAGCATCCGTATGTGGTCGTCGCTGGCGCAGGACATGACGCCGATGCCGGTGCTCAACCGTGGTTTCGGCGGATCGAAGACCGGCGAGGTGCTCGACGTGTTCGATCGCATCGTCGCCCCCTACCGGCCGAGCGTGATCGTGTACTACTGCGGCGACAACGACCTGGGCACCGACAACACCGACTCGCTCGCGGCCGCGCACGGGTTTATCACCTTCAGCGAGCGGGCCCGGGCCCTCTGGCCCGGCATCGAAGTGTTCTACATCCCCATCAAGGCCAGCCCGGCCCGCTGGCGAAACTGGGCGGCGATGAGCCGCGCCAACGAAATCGTCCGGGCCTATTGCGCCCACACGCCCGGAGCCACCTACCTGGACACCGTCACCCCAACCCTCGACGCCAACGGCAAGCCCGACCCGCGGCTGTTCCGAAAGGACGGGCTCCACCTCAATGAACGGGGCTACGCACTCTGGACGGCGGTGATCCGCCCGCAGGTGCTGGACGCGTGGGAGCGTCGGACTTCCGGCGCTCCCACGAGCGACCCGCCCTGATGCTTCGACGAGCCCTCACAGCGCGCCGCTGCGCACCGCCGGTTCGTCGAAGAGGTGGCCCAGGATCACGTCAAACACCCTCTCGCACGGCAGCGCTTCAGCCCCATCGATCAGCCCCTTCCGCGTGAGCAGCACCGGCCGCCGGTCAGACGGCGCATCGGTGCGCCCGTGCGATCCCTTGACGAGCGACGCATCGAGCGGAATCACGTCGAGAAGTGTTCGCAATCCCAGCTTTCGCCACAGCAGCTTTCTCGCAACGCAAAACTTCGGCCACCGCAGCCCCGGGTCAAGGAACAGCTCCAGCGGGTCGTACCCCGGCTTGCGATGGATGTCCACGGTCCGGGCGTAATCGGGCGCGCGGGCATCGTCCAACCACCATCCGTAACTGAACCAGCATTCCGCCTCGGCCACCGCCAGCAACTCCCCCGACCTCTCATGCCCGCATCCACGGGCACGCTGCGCACTTCGGTCCAGACATTCGGCAACCCCCGGCACGCCGCACAACACTCTTGCCACGGCGGACGCCTGATCCGGATCCTTCACGTACACATGCGCCACCTGGTGGTCGGCCACGGCGAACGCCGCGCTCGCGCCCGGGTCGAGCACTTCTCGACCGTTTTCGATCCGCAGGGACAGGAACCCCGCCTCGCGCAGGACCCGGTTGATGGGCACGTTCCCCGAAACCGGCTCGATCCCGTACTCCGAGAGCACGATCACACGCGTGCCGCGTTGATCGAAGAAATCCAGCAGCTCGCCGATCACCCCGTCCAGTTCCGTCGCCGCGGCCGCCGATTCTGCGGTGTCGGGCCCGTGCTGTTGATGGGCGTAGTCCAAGTGCGGCAGGTACACCAGCGTGAGCGTGGGGTCGTGCCACTCCACCGTGAGTCGGGCCGCGTCGGCGATCCATCGGCTCGATCTGATCGACGAACCCGGGCCCCAGAAGTGGAACAGCGGAAAAGCACCCAGTTCCGACTGCAAGCGATCGCGGAGTCCGGCCGGGTGTGAATAGCAATCCGGGAACTTGCGCCCGTCGGCCCGGTATTGCGGGCGGGGCGTGACCGAGTACTCGGCCGACGAATACATGTTGTACCACCAGAACAGGTTCGCCGTCGTGACAGACGGATCGCGTGCCCGCGCGGCGTCCCACACTTTCTCGCCGCTGACCAGGTGATTGCTCTGCTTCCAGAACTGGACATCCGCCAACGTCCGGTCGTACCAGCCGTTGGCCACGATCCCGTGATCGGCGACCGCGCGGCCCGTCAACATGCTCGACTGCACGGAGCACGTCACCGCCGGCAACGTGGGCACCAGCGTGCGCACGTCACATTCGGCGGCCAACCGCCGCAGCCACGGCGTGTGCGGGCCGATCACCTTGCGCGTGAGCCCGACGGCGAGGATGACGGCTGTTCGGTGCGGCATTCGGCGGCGAGATGCTACCAGACCCGCCGGAGCGTGGGCAGGCTACGTCCCCGCGATTTTCCGGTGCGAAAAGACGGTCACGAGGAAGCAGGCTAAACACACCCCCGCAAGGTCGAGCCGGACCAGCGAAGCGCATACGGCCGCATCGATGAGGGCGAAGGTCGCAATCCACGTGAGCACGGCCCGCCGAATATTCGGTGGCCGGCGCCAGGCGGCTATCGAAGCGAAGATCAAGATCGGCAGAGGTATCAGGGTGAAGTACTCCCGCCCCCCACGCGAGACTGCCGCCACGATCGCGACCCCGAGCGGCAACGGGGCCCACGCAAACACCCGTCGAACCGCAGGCCGTGCGGCCGCCTCCTGCCGCGCGACGAACGAGAACGCCGCGGTGTAGGCCCCGACAAATGCCACGGGTGCTATCAACCGAGATTGACCGGCCGCGCCTGCGAAGGTGCACGCCGCAACAAGGTACAACAGAGCGCGGCACAGACCCATCACGATCACGGACACCGCCGTTCGATGATGAATCAGGTTGTACACCACGATCGCGACCACAAGCGCCGCGCCGATCAGAGCAGATCGCCCGCCCGCGGGAATGACGGCCGCGATTCCGGTCACGAACATCAGCGCCGCAACGGCGAGCGCATGGAGCCGGGCGATCCGTCCCGACGGGATCGGCCGCCTCGGTCGCTCCGCGCGGTCCACCCTCGCGTCCAGCACATCGTTGAGCACCATGCCCCCGCTGTAAAGCAGCAGGCCGCCGAGACAGAGCAGCACAGCAACCTCGGGCCTGATTGTTTCGCCGGACAAAGCGGCCCCGATGGCCAAGCCCGCCACGATGTTGCTCACCACCGTCGGCGCGTTCGAGACGCGCGCCAGTTCGAGCCATGCGCCGAACTTGCCGGGTGCGGCCTTCACGACCCAAGGTCCGGGCGGTACTGGTCACGAGCGAACAGGACCTCGCGAGCGATCCCTTCCGCGAGCGTTCCGGTCCGCAGATCCTCCGGCAGGACCGCCCACGCGTACGTCTCCACCTCAAAGTGCCGGGTGCCGTGCAGCGCCCGGGCCGCGGCGATCGCTGGCGCGATCTGGTCTGCCGTCGTTCGCAGATCGCCGATCTCTTTGACAAAGACCGGGACGTGGAAATGGGTTCGCCACCTCCCGCTGAGCAGCGAGGCGTCGCGCCCCGCAGTGGCCAGCGCATCCGACAGGTCTTCATAGAACTTCACGGTCCCGTACCCGCCCGCGACAGTCGTTTGGTGCAGGTACCTGGGCTCGGCAAACGCGCCGAGCCGGGCGAGCGCCGCCGCCCGACGACCGGCGGGTAGGCTGTCGAGGTCGGCGCCGATGGCGGAGGAGACCTGCACTTTCCCGACGCTGAGCCCCGCCTTGACGTACGTCTCCATCGCCCCGGCTTGATCTTCGTGCATCACCGCCGCGTGGCAGATGTCGTGGCAGACGCGAATGTGCTCGCGGATGAACCGCTCGTGAATCGCTCCTCCCTTGGGCAGCAGGAAGTCCTCGAAGAAGCGGACGACATCTCCGGCGGTGTCGAGATAGCAGCCGGGTTCGGGCTCCAGGTCGACGTGGATCAGCCGCCCGGTCTCTTCCAGCGTCTTTGAGAGGTGAACCGCGAGCGATCGCAGCGACCTCGCCGCCGCGTGCAGGTCGCACGGGGGCTCGCGCCGGCCGTCGTCATCCGTCCCGTGCTTGCCCCAGGCAACCGGCAGCGTCGAGATGCTCACCTCGCTCGCGGGCGGCGCGAGTTCGGCCGCGATGGCCGCGACCGCGACCGTGTACTCCAACCGGTCGTACTCCGACCAATCGGGCCGGTACACCCGGTGTTTGACCACCGGTCCATGAAAGTTCCCCCACGGAAACGCGTTGTACGTAAACGGGGTCAGGCCGTGTGTCGAGAGGAACTCCCTGAACCGCTCGAACCGCGCATGGTCGGCGATGAGCTCCATGGCCGCGCGGGCCGGGAGCCACAACCCCACGGGCAACGGCGATCCTGGGCTCACCCGTTCCTTCACGGCGCAGGCGTGCTTCAGCAGCGCCGCCTCGATCACGTCAACCCCGCGCGTCAACGATGCATCGGGATGCACGTTGGTGCAATACCCCAGCAGAGTTCCCGGGCCGAAGGGGTCAGTCATCGACGCGGAACCTCGGCGACTGGCTGAGGAACGTTCGCGGGTTGTCAAAGCAAATGCGCGAGATCGTGGTCTCGGCGTGCCCGCGTCGGCGCATCTCCAGCACGCACCTGGGAACCGCCAGCGGGTCCGAGCAGCCCCAATCGCCGGCGGAGTTGATCCACAGCCGTTCGGCCCCGTACATCTCGATGATGTCGGCCGCACGCTGCGGCGTGCACTTGGTCTCCGGGTACAACGTCATGCCCGCCCAGAAGCCCCGTTCCAGCACCATGCCGACGGTGTGCTCCTCGACGTGGTCGATCAGAACCCGGCCCGGATCGACGTCGCCGTTTCGCCTGATCGCGTCCATGATCAGGCGCGTGCCCTTGAGTTTGTCCTCCAGGTGCGGCGTGTGCACCAGGATCATCTGCCTGTGCCTCGCGGCCAGCGCGATCTGCTCCTCCAGCACGGTCAGCTCGTTGCGGCTGTTCTTGTTCAGTCCGATCTCGCCGATGCCCAGCACGCTGGGCCGGTCGAGAAACTCCGGGATGATCGCGATCACTTCGCGGGCGAAGCCGACGTCTTCCGCCTCCTTCGGGTTGATGCACAGCCAGGTGTGATGCCGGATACCGAACTGCGCCGCCCGGCGCGGCTCAAACTCCGTGAGCTGCCGGAAATAATCGGCGAACCCCTCGGGCGACGAACGATCGAACCCCGCCCAGAACGCCGGCTCGGTCACGGCGACACACCCGGCCCGGGCCATCGCCTGGTAGTCGTCGGTGGTCCGCGAGACCATGTGGATGTGCGGGTCGATGTACCTCACGCGGCACCCCCGCCCCCCCCGCCCTTTCCAGCCGATGCGGGCGGGCACGCACCCGTCGCGCCCTTGACGCCCGCCGCGGGAATCGGATCGATCGTCGGGTCACTCAGCAGTTCGAGCAGCCGGCGCGCCCGCTCGGGCCGTCCATCCGTGAGGATCAACAAGCCATCGCACAGAGCCTTGAGCCGGTAATCCGCCGTGCCGCCGCCGTCCGGGTCCGCCCCACGATCCACGCGATCGAGGAACGCCGCAATGTCCAGGAGTTTCCCACGGTGCTCGATGAAGTACGCATCGACGACCGCCCGGCGTGAGAGCGGAAGCCCGGGTTTGGAGGGTGACTCGGCCATGACTATTCTCGCGGAAGCCCGGCGATCCGCCGGATGGACCCGAGCATGAGCGTACGGTCGATCTCGTGCACGTCAACGCCCTCGCCGATCCCCCTGAGCATGGCCAGTGTCAGCCGGCCGCCGAGGTGCTCGCGGAACTCGTCGATACCCGCGACCAGAGCGTCCCCATCGCCCATCGCCGGGTGCGAGAGATCAAACCCCAACGCCCACAGGCACGCGAACACCCGGTCTCGGTCCGTCCCGGCCAGCAACCCCGCTTGGCACGAGTATTCCGCATCGATTGCGATGCCGATCGCCACCGCATCGCCGTGCCTGAGCGAGAAACCCGAAAGCGACTCGAGCCGGTGCGCCGCCCAATGCCCGAAATCCAGCGGACGCGCCTCGGTGAGCTCGAACGGGTCGCCCCCATCGGTGATGTGCCGCAGGTGGACCTCGGCGGAGCGCTGGATCGCGTACGCCGCGTCCGATTCTTCCCGGGCCGAGATCGCGCTCGCGTGCCCCTCCAGCCACTCGAAGAACGGTCGATCCTTGACGAGCGCCACCTTCACCGCCTCGCTGAACCCCGACCGCCAATCGCCCTCAGTGAGGGTCGCCAGCAGACCGGGGTCGATCACGATGCCCCAGGGCGCGGCGAACGCCCCGAGGTAGTTCTTCTTTTCAAACAGGTTGATCCCGTTCTTGACCGCCACGCACGAGTCCGCCTGCGACAACGTCGTCGTGGGGACGCGGACGAGCCGCACCCCGCGGTGCACCAGCGCGGCCGCGAGCCCGACCACGTCCAGCATCGCCCCGCCCCCCACCGCCACGGCGTAAGACTTGCGGCAGAGTTTCGCGTCGTGGAGGTGCTGAACGGTCAGACCAAACGCAGCCCGGTCGTTCTTCGCGGCCTCTCCGCCGGCCACGATCCGCGGCGGGCTGACCAAACGGTGGGTGCCGAGCCGCGCAGCGAAGTACCTCTGAATGTCGTCCAGCAGCGTCGGATTTGCGGCCGCGAGCCCGGAATCCACATACACACACACGCGTGCGGGGCCGTCCCCCACGCCCGGCGTCAGTTCCGCGAGCGCGGGGTTCCCGGCCTCGAACACGCCGCGGGTCAGCCTCAGCCTGTGCACGAACCGCGGCGCGAAGGGGATGTCGATCGACGGACGAACGGTCATACGCGTGGGTGCTCAGCGGGCGCGGCGAAGATGCCACATCGTACGCGGCCGCGGGCCGAACTGATCCCGCGGACACTCCGCGACCGTCCGAGAATCCGGCCACGAACCGCACCGTCTCACCACCCCGCGCTCAGGGCGCCGGGCTGGTCGTCGCTTCCTTGTCGCCCTTCCCAGCCTTGGCGGGATCGAGCGTGATCTTCACCGTGCGTCCCTGCGTCATGCGTTTCACGGCGAGCTTCAGCTCGCCACCCTGGGCGATGAGCCGCTCGAAATCCTTGACGTTCATCACCGGCTGATCGTTGATCGAGCGGATGGTCTCGAACGGCTTGAGCCCCGCGATCGAGGCCTTGCCGCCCCGCTCCACCCGTGCGATGATCACGCCGGGGTCGTCCGGCTTGAGCTGCAGGTAGCGCCGCACCTCGTAGGTCAGGTTTTTCACCGTCAATCCGGCCGAGTCCGACTTGTACTGCGCGGCCGCGTCGTACGTCGGCGGACCCTGCGTGATGGTCATCGGGACCTTCATGACCTTGCCGTCCCGCCAGACGTCCGCGACGAACGGTGTTCCGAAGCCGATGTCCGTGAGCGCCCGCGTCAGCGCGGTCTCGGCGCTGCCCCACGGCTTGGGAATTCGGTCGAGGTACTCTTCCGGCACCCGGTCCAGCGCGGCCCAGAACTGGTCCATCATGCCGTACATCGGAGACTCGTGGATCGACACCTCAAGCGGTTTGGGGTGCCCCTCGACGTGCAGCCGCAGGATGATGTCGCCGGACTTGATGCCGGCCTTGGTCGCGGGCGAGTCGGGATAGATGTACGTGACAATGCCGCCGCTCTCGCCGCCGTTGGTCTGCTCCATGACGTTGTTCGCACGCGCCAGGTCGGGGTCCATCCCCTGCATCTCGACCCCCAGCCACGCGAGCCGGTTCTCCTCCTCCTCGCTCAGCGGCCGGTTCTCGGCGTCGATCGCGCCGGCGCCCTCGTGCAACACACGGTTCAGCAACGCGACGGGCATCGCGTGCGTGCGGCCCGAGTACGAGTTGTAGCGGTCCTGGGTGGTGACCTGCTCGCGCTGCTCGATCGGCACCGCGATCAACGAGCCGTCCATCCCGTACGTGAACGATGAATACGCCGTCTCCCCGCTCCCCGGAGCCACCGTTTCCAGCGCCGCGGCAGGGAATACCTCCCCCTTCCAGCCCGTGAAATAGGCATCGAACCGAGTGTGGGAGAAGTAGACCGTTCGAGTCTCGCCACGCACGGTGGCGGCCGCTTCCAACAGCAGTCGCCCACGCTGCGAGAGCACGGACTCGGAACTGAACCGCACGGGCGTGCTCACCGGTGTCTCCAGCTTCACGGTGAACGCGCCCCAATCCTTGAGCGTCGCGCCGAACGCGGCCTTGATCTCCTTGCCGTCCGCGGAAAAGAGCCGGACCCGCTCCAGGCGTGCGGTGACTTTGGGCTTGAGGTTCGCGAATACGAGCGCGGTCTTGTCGTCCACGATCAGCCCAAGACCATTCCACTCGGTGATCTCGGCCTGCTGGGCGCCCCCGTAGCCGTAGGGGTCCATGCTGTGCTCGCCGGCGTTCCGCGGGCTGCGGAAGTTGAGCGTTACCCGCAGCAGGTTCTTGGCCGCGTCGGCTTCCAACGCCGCGAGCGCGTCGTCCATCTGCTTCTGGTTCACCATGTTCCAACCGGACGGCGACTGCTTCCACGAGCCATCGACGGGAAAGTCTCCCGTGCCGGTCAGTGTCACCGGGTTGCCGTCCCGATCAATGACGACGAAGCTGCCCGATCCCGGCGTGAAACGCCGACCGTCGGAGGTCAGCGCGACGCCCGATGGCAGGCCGGCAACACGCGTCACCCATTCACCGCCGCGCTTGGCGTAGCTCACGCCCAGGTAGGGCCCTGCCCTGGTCGGGTCGAACATCAGGGGTTTGGCGTCCGTCAGAGGCTGATCGAGTTGGAGCACGACGCCCGCGCCCCGAGCCGGCCAGGCGACCGGACGTGCCGCGACCGTTTGCTCCCCGAACCGAACCCGGATCCCCTTGATGAAGCGGGGGTGAAGCCCCGGGTCCACGGTGAACACGCGATCGGGCGCGATGAGAATGCCGCCCCGCTCCGCCGGGCGATCCTCCTGAACCAGCCGCTCCCAGTTCTCCCATGCGCCCGAGTCCAGGTCATCATCCGCCCGCGACGAATACATTCGCCACGCGGAGTAGCGATCGTCACCCGGTGACTCGCCCTTGTCGTATTTCGGGGTGACCTCGACCCGCACCAGCGACGCGCCGAGCTTCTCGGCCATCGCAGCGACCTCCGCCGGCGTCTTGGGCGGCGGGGCGGGTTCGGTCGTGGATTGGGCCCGAACGCTCGGAGCGGCCAGGCCGAAAAATACGGCCGAAACAATCAACGTGCGGAGCATCTTGGGACTCCATCTGGGCGGCATCGTCCCCACGTAGGGAACGCAGCCCGGCTTGAAAGGTCACTCTTTGGAATAGTCTCGCGCGAAATCCAGAACCACCTGCCGCGTCAGACCGCCCCGCATCACCGTGAGCACGATCCGGGGCTTCTCGTCGACGTGCTCCACGGCGGTCTTGTTCGCGGCCTCGACGTCCGCCAGCGTGTTGACCTCCTTGCCGTCGATCGTCAGCAGGATGTCGTTCCGCAGCAGCCCCGCGCTCGCGGCGTTGCCCGGGTACTTCGTCGCGTAGACGAACACGCCGCTTTGCTTGTAGAAGTAAAGGTCCGGGTTGTCGAACTGGTTGATCTCCTTCACCGTCAGGTCCCACCGCTTGCAGGCCAGTTCCTTGCCCTCCACCCGCCCCTTCTCGCGCGGCGTGATCTTGAGCGTGAGTTTCTCCGTTCCGCGAATGACCTCGAACGTCGCTGACTCCTGCTTGGGCAACAGCCCGAGGAACCGCCGTATCGCAGGGAGGTCTTCGTCGGTGATGCCGTTGGTCGCCGTGCCGTTCACGCTCAGAATCCGGTCTCGCGGCTGGATACCCGCCTGCCGCGCCGGGCTCTCAGGGTCGGTCTCGCCCACCACGACGCCTGTATCGCCCTCGAAATAGATGTTCCGGTTGAAATCGCGGAGCGGCTGGAGCTGGAGCCCGAACCACGTCCAGTTCACGCGTCCGAACTCGCGGAGCTGCGGCACCAGCACTCGCACCGTGTCCGATGGGATGGCGAAGCCCATACCGTCCGCCGCGTCCATCCCCCGCGCGTTGATCCCCACGATCTGCCCGTCGGTGTTGATCAGCGGCCCGCCCGAGTTCCCCGGGTTGATCGGCGCGTCGGTCTGCAGCCACAGGCTGTACTCGCTGATCTGGTCGAGGAACCGGCGCGTGCAGGAGATGATGCCGATGGACACCGAACGGTTGAGCCCCCACGGAGCGCCCATCGCCATGACGAAATCACCCTCGCTGAGCACCGTCGAGTCGCCGAACGAGGCGTACGGGAGCGGTCCCGAACCCTCCGGAAGTCCGAGCTTAATCAGCGCCAGGTCCGTGTCCTTGTCGGACCCCAGCACCTTCGCCGGGACCCCGCGCCCGTCCGTCAGCAGGCACCGCACGTCCTCGGCCTTGTCCACGACGTGCCAGTTGGTGAGGACCTCGCCCTCAGGAGAAATGATGACTCCGCTGCCCGTCACCACCTGCGATTTTTTCTCGCCCCGGTCGTAGTCCTCCTTCACCACTTTGATGTACACCACCGCCGGAAAGACCTTGGACTTTCCGTCCTGCACGATCTGTCGGAAATCCGCGCGGGCCGCAACCGGGGCCGTTCGATCCTGCTGAGCCACGGCCGCGCCGGGGACCAACGGGAGGGCCAGGGCGGCGACGAGAAGGAGATTGTGGATTCGCATGTTCTGCCAGTATACCAAGACCGAGCCCGGTGCGCAACGCGCGGACCGACCCAGTCTCCGTTCATACGGTCAACTTCGCTCCGTGTTCGGTGTGGAGGGCGGCTGGGCGCTTTCGTGCTCATCCACCCTACAACGCCAGCATCAGCCGCTGCGGATCCTCGATGCCCTGCTTCACCGCCACCAGGAACTGCACGGCCTCGGCCCCGTCGATCAACCGATGATCGTACGACAGAGCCAGGTACATCATGGGTCGGATCGCCACTTGACCCGAACCGGCCGGGTGTTCCACGGCGCGCCCCTTGATTGTGTGCATCCCGAGAATACCCGTCTGCGGCGGGTTGAGGATCGGTGTGCTCATCAGCGAGCCGTAGATGCCGCCGTTGGTGATCGTGAACGTCCCGCCCTGCAGGTCCTTCAGCCCGAGCTTCCCGTCGCGCGCACGCACCGCCAGGTCTTTGATTCCGCTCTCGATCTGGGCGAACGAGAGTGATTCGCACCCCCGCAGCACGGGCACCACCAGCCCCTTGGGCGTACCCACGGCGACCGCGATGTCGGCCGAGTCGTGGTACTCGATCTCCAAGTCATTTCCCCCCCCAACACCCGCGCCCGCGGGAACCAGCGAGGCGTTCACCGCGGGGAAAGCCCGCAGAGCACTCACCACCGCCTTGATGAAGAACGACATGAACCCGAGCCCCACGCCGTGCTTCTTCTCGAACATCTCCTTGTACTGCGCCCGCGCGGCCATCACGCCGCTCATGTCGCACTCGTTGAATGTCGTGAGCATCGCCGCGGTCTGCTGTGCCTCGACCAGCCTCGCGGCCACCCGCTGCCGCAGCGGCGACATCTTCTCACGGCGCACACCGCCCGCGACAACCGCTTGGGCGGGCCCGCTCGCGGGGGCCGGTCGCGCTGCCGACGCGGCGGTCGCGATCGATCCGCCCTTGGCCTCCACCACGGCCATGACGTCCTGTTCGCGGATGCGCCCACCCGCGCCCGTACCGTGCAGCGTGCCTAGGTCGACCCCGTGCTCGTCCGCCAGCTTGCGGGCCAGCGGCGTAGCCCGGACGTCCTCTCCCGCGTGACCGCCGCCCGCCGCGGGCGCAGTCGCGGCCTTCCCGTTCGCGGCCGGCGCACCGCCGGCGTCCCGGGTAGGCACGGCCGGAGCGTGTGGAGCCTGCTTGCCCGCCCCGGCCGGCACGGTCGCTTTTTCATCCACGGCGCCGACGACCTCGCCGATGTTGACCGTGGCCCCGGCCTTGGTCGAGATCTTTAAGGCCCCGCTCGCCGGCGAGACGACCTCGAGCGTGACCTTGTCCGTCTCCAGTTCGAGCACCGGGTCATCCCGCTTGACGAACTCGCCCTCGTTCTTGAGCCACCGCGACAGCACGCCGCTGGTGACGCTCTCTCCGGCCTGAGGGATCACGATGTCAACCGCCATGCTGTCTGCTCCGCTCGTTCGGCCCTGTCCGGGCCGCGGGTCCGATCCAACCTGGAGTCCGGAAGGTCAACGCTTCGATTTTCCGCCCGCTTGCGCGGCCGGCTTGTGCTTCTTGGGCGCGCCGTTGACAGCCTTGGCGTGCCCGTCGTGGGTCGCGGGCTCCTTCGGCGCGGGAAGCGCCCCGACGGCCTCGTCGAGGATCGCCTGCTGCTGCTGGCCGCTGACGCGCTCCGACCCCGTCGCGGGCGAAGCGCTCGCCGGGCGTCCGATGAAAGGGAGCTCGATGCCCAGATCTGTGCGGAACCGGTCGGAGATGTAGAGGTACGCCCCCTTATTTCGCGGCTCTTCCTGCACCCACACCCGCCGGGCCGACTTGGGGTAGCGAGCGTCAACCTCGCGCAGGGCCTGGACGTGCAGCGGGTAGAGCTGCTCGATGCGGACCAGCGCGACGTCCTTCCGACCGATCGCCTCGCGACGCTCGTGCAGCTCGTGATAGACCTTGCCCGAGCAGTACACGACATCGCTCACCGCCCGCGCAGATCCGCCGGCGTGCGCCGGATCGTCCAGAACGTGCCGGAACTCGCCCGTGGAGAGCTCGTCCACGGTCGAGGTCTCGATGCGCAGGTACCGCTTGGGTGTCAGCACGATCAGCGGCTTGCGGAAGTCCCGCAGCATCTGCCGGCGCAGCAGGTGGAACGTCTGCGCCGCGGTGCTCGGATACACCACCTCCATGTTTTCTTCGGCGCACAACTGGAGGAACCGCTCCAGCCGCGCAGAGGAGTGCTCCGGCCCCTGCCCCTCGTAGCCGTGCGGCAGAAGAAGCACCAGCCCCGCCCATCGCCGCCACTTGGACTCGCTGGAAGCGATGTACTGATCGATGATGACCTGCGCCGTGTTGCAGAAATCGCCGAACTGTGCCTCCCACAGCGTGAGCGAACGCGGGTTGGCGCGGCTGTACCCGTAGTCAAAGCCCATCACGCTGTACTCGCTCAGCGGGCTGTCCCACGCGTCCAGGTGCGCCTTCTGGTTCGGGCGCATGTGGTTGAGCGGGGTGTAACGCTCCCCGGTCTGCTCGTCTCGCAGCACCGCGTGCCGCTGCGTGAACGTGCCCCGACGCGAGTCCTGCCCGCTCAGCCGCACGGGCGTGCCGTCGAGCAACAGCGTGCCGAACGCCAACAACTCCGCGTCGGCGTGCGCGATCTTGTTGTGCTTGGGCAACAAAGCGCGGGCCTGGAGCAGCCCCGCGAGTTTCGGGTGCGCGTGAAACCCCTCGGGCACCCGCCCCATCGCCCCGCACACCTCCGCGATCCTCGCCGCGTCGACCGCCGTCCTGGGGCTCTGGAACGAGTACTCGTCCTGCAAGCCCGCCCACAACCCGCCGCCCGGCGGCGGCACCGGGTCGACCGGCGTCTTGATCACCGCCTCGTAGGCAGCATCGAGCTGAGCCAACTCCGCCTCGATCATCGCGTCCGCCTGCTCCTGCGTGAGCACGCCAGAGGCGATCAGGCGGCGGCGGTACACCTCGGCGGGGCCGGGATGAGCCTTGACCAGCGCGTAGAGCTTCGGCTGCGTGTACGCGGGCTCGTCCGACTCGTTGTGCCCGTAGCGGCGGAAGCAGACCAGGTCCACGAAGACGTCCTTTCGGAACTTATCCCGGTAGTCCGCCGCCATTCGAGCGACTTGCACCACCGCATCAACGTCGTCGCCGTTCACGTGGATCACCGGCGCTTCGATCATCTTGGCGATGTCGGTGCAATAGGGCGTCGAGCGGCTGTCCTCCACGTCGGTTGTGAACCCGACGAGGTTGTTGATGACCACGTGGACCGCGCCGCCGACGTCGTAGCCCTCCAGCCGGCTCATGTTCAGGCACTCGGCGACGACGCCTTGGCCCGCCACGGCCGCGTCGCCGTGGATCAGCAGCGAGATGGTGCGCCGGCGCTCGTTGTCACCGCTCACGTCCTGCTTGGCGCGGCACCGGCCCATCACCACCGCGTTGACGCTCTCCAGGTGGCTGGGGTTGTTGAGCATCGAGATGTGCACTTTGCGCCCGTCGGGCATCGACTGGTCGCCCGAATAACCGCGGTGGTACTTCACGTCCCCGCCCGCGGGCGCACCCGGGTCGAGCCCCTCGACCCACGAGTCTTTGAACTCCGTGAACAGCCGGTCCAGGTCCTTGCCGACGTAGTTCTTGAGCACAGCGAGCCGGCCGCGATGGGCCATGCCGACGATGATCTCTTCCACGCCGCGCTCGCCCGAGCGCTGGGTGAAGGCCTTGAGCAGCGGGATTGTCGAATCGGCCCCTTCAATGCTGAACCGCTTCTTGCCCTGGAACCGCCGCCCGAGGAACAGCTCGAAGCGTTCGACTTCGGTGATCTGCTTGAGCGCCTCGACCCGCTCGTCGCGCGTCAGCGGCGAAGCGCGAAGCGAACCCTCAAACCGATCACGGAACCACCGGCGCTCGTCCTCGTCGGTAATCTGCATGTACTCGACGCCGACGGTGCCGCAGTACGACGCTTCAAGATGGGCGATCAGTTCGCGCAGGGTCCGCAACTGCGGCGCGGTCTCGATCGACACCGCCTTGCCCAGGTCCGCCTCGGTCAGACCGAAGGCCGCGAGGGTGAGCCCAACCGGTCTGGGACGCTCGCGGCCAAACGGGTCGAGTTTGGCGATCTGGTGCCCGTGGGCGCGGTACGCCATGACCAGCCTGCTCACGCCCAGGTGGTAACCCAGCGATGCCGCATCGGCCGCTCCGGAACTCCCGCCCCCACCGGTCCCCGCGGGCCCGCGGGCCATCGCCAGGTCGAAGCCCTGAAAAAATGAAGCCAAGTCCGCGCTGACGGATGCCGGGTCGGCCTTGAACCGGGCGTATTCAGCTTCGAGGTACTCGGCGTTCCAACTGTTGACCGAAGGCGAGATGGCTCGCGGCACGCCATTCATTGGCATCCCCTGCGCAGCGGGAAACTACAGGACACCTTCCGAACATTGACCACCAGATCGGCCCCGCCGGTCGGTGCGACGGGGTCGAAATGGTAGCCCCTTGCATCGGTTCGTTTTGCGGACGTGGAGAGGAAAACAGAATCCGAATCCGTGCCGCAACCTCGCCCGGACTCGGGTTTGGACCAGCCTCTCACCGGAGTGTCAGCCGAACCGGCCCGTCACGTACTGCTCGGTCTCGGCCAGGGCCGGGTTCTGGAAGATCGCCTCAGTCGGGCCGTATTCCACCAGCCGACCGAGGTACATGAACGCCGTGTAATCACTCACCCGCGCGGCCTGCTGCATGTTGTGCGTAACGATCAGCACCGTGTACCGCCCTGCGATGCCGTGGATCAGCTCCTCGATCTTCAGCGTCGCAATCGGGTCCAGCGCCGAGCACGGCTCGTCCATGAGCAGCACCTCGGGCTCCACCGCGATCGCCCGCGCAATGCACAGCCGCTGCTGTTGACCGCCCGAGAGCGAGAACGCCGAGCTCTTGAGCCGATCCTTGACCTCGCCCCACAGCGCGGCCGCCTGCAGGCTTCGTTCGCACGCTTCGTTGAGCACCGAGCGGCGCCGCTCCCCGGCGATCCGCAGGGCGTACACCACGTTCTCGAAGATCGACATCGGAAACGGATTGGGTTTCTGGAACACCATCCCGACGCGCCGCCGCAGGTCGATGACGTCGACGCCGCGCTGATACACGTCGGACCCCCGAATGCGGATCGATCCCGCCGTCCGCACGCCCTCCACAAGATCGTTCATCCTGTTTACGGCTCGCAGCAGCGTGGACTTTCCGCACCCTGAAGGGCCGATGAGCGCCGTGACCTTGCAGTGCGGCACAGGCATCGTGACACCGTGCAGGGCCTGATTGCGACCGTACCACAGCTCGAACGACTGGATGTCCACCACCGGCGGCTCCGCTCGCACACGTTCGTGCGTAAAGCCCTCGGTCTTTTCGCCGCGACGGATCGCGTCGAGAATATTCCCTCCCCTCCCCCCCTCCACGCCCGTGCTCCCCGCGCCGCGATCCGTGCCCGGACTGATCGCTGGAGTGATGGTTGGCTGAGCGTCGGTCATGGCTTGCCCGGTGGAAGGTCGCGGGGTTCGGACGGGTTGAAGTTCGATAGCGTTGATCACGGCGAGACTTGGAACGGGAAAAAGGTAGGGCCGCCGGGCCACGGCTAACGTCGGGCGCGGACCGCCCGCGCCGTCACCACGCGGATCACTCCGTTCAACACAAGCAGCAGCACGATCAGCACCAGGATGCCCGCCCAGCCCACCTCTTTCTGGCTCTGGTACGGCCCGGTCACATACTGGAAAACTTGCACGGTCAGCGACGGGAACGGTTCGGATGGGTCCAACGTCAGCACGCGGTTGCCCAGAGCGGTGAACAGGAGCGGCGCCGTCTCGCCCGCCGCCCGCGCCAAGGCAAGCATCACGCCGGTCACCACGCTCCCCGTGGCCGCGGGTAGCACGACCCTCAAAACCGTCTGCGCCTTGGTGGCACCGAGCGCCAGCGAACCCGCGCGGTACGAATCGGGCACCAGACGGAGCATCTCCTCGGTCGTCCTCGCGACGATCGGCACGATGATGAACGCCAGCGCGAACGCCCCCGCCCAGCCGTTGAACGCCCCCAGCGGCACCACCACCAGTTGATACCCCAGGATCCCCACCACGATGCTCGGCACGCCCGAGAGCACGTCGGACACGAACCGGGTCGGGCGCGACAGCCACGTCTCCCTCGAATACTCGCACAGGTAGACACCCGTCAGCAGGCCCAGCGGCACGCCCACCGCCCCTGCCAGCGCCAGCAGCACCGCGGTGCCCACGATCGCGTGACGAAGGCCGCCCGCGTTGGTCACGTCGCCCGTCGGGTCCTGCGTGAACAGGCTCCACGAGATCGCCGGCGCGCCGAGCATCACGAGGTACCCCGCGACCAGGAAGAGGATCGCCACCACGCCCGCCGCCGAACCGGCACACGCCCAGAACATCACGCCGCTCCGCAAGCGTCGCGGGGCCAGCGGCGATTCGGCGCGTCGCGGCCTCGCCGGTGGTTCAAGGCTTGATGATCGAGCAATGGCCGACACGTTCACTCCCGAACTCGTCCAATCCAGTCAGTTCGCCGCCGTCCTCGGCCCCCCCCCAGCGCCGCCGACCACGAGCCGGCGGGCGACGATGTTGATCACCAGCGACATCACCAGCAGCACCAGCGCGACCTCCAGCAGCGCGGCCCGGTGCAGGTCCGTGCTCGCCTCGGCAAACTCGTTGGCCAGGAGGCTTGACATGGTCTGGGCGGGTGCCAAAGGGCTCGGCACGATCTGGTTGTTGTTGCCGATCACCATCGTGACGGCCATCGTCTCCCCCGCCGCTCGGGCCAACCCCAGCATCACCGCGCCGAACAGCCCTGAGCGCCCATGCCTCAGCATCGCCACGCACGACTGCCACCACGTCGCCCCCAGCGCCAGCGTGCCCTCGATCTGCCCCTGTGGCACGCTCCGCAACACGTCGCGGCTCACCGCCGTCACGATCGGCAGGATCATGATCGCCAACATCATGCCGCCGCAGAGCATGTCGCGCCCGGTCAGCGGCAGCGGGCGCACGATCTCCTCCCCGCCCACGTGGATCGTCTGGTTGATCAGCCACCCCAGGCCCGGAACGTGCCCGGCCGCCAACGCGATCGCCGGTTCGATGCTCCCTTGCAGGAAGGGCGCAAGCACGAAAAGCCCCCAGATCCCATACGCCACGCTCGGGATCGACGCAAGAAACTCCACCAGGAAAGAGACCGGCCCCGCCACGCGCAGCCCCGGGGCGACGCGCACGATGAACAACGCGGCCCCGAGGCTCAGCGGCACGGCCAGAACCAACGCCAGCACGGAGCTCACCGCCGTCCCGTAGATCACCGCCAGCGCCCCAAACGCCGGGGGCACCCTTTCCATCACGACCTCACCGTCTTCCAGCACGAGCTGGCCGTCCGGGCCGCGGGCCGGGCGCTCGATCTCGTTCGGTCGCCATTGCGTCGAAGTCAGGAACCCCAGACCGAAGGCCCGGATGCTCGGCAGCGAAGACCACACCAAGGCCCCTACCAGCACCGCGAGCATCAGCAGCACCGTCGCCGCCGACCCGCGTGTCAGCACACCCAGCACACCGTCACCGAACCTCCCGCGCGCCCGCCTGCGGGCGGGAAAGGCTGGGGCGGCGGCCACGGGTTGGTCGTCGTCCTGGGTCATCGCGCAGGCTGGAAGGGTTCAGGGCTTGACCGGCTCCGCCAGCGGCCGGCCGTTGAAGGTGATCGTCGCCAGTGCCGCCGCCGCTCGCTCTCTCACCGCCGCGGGCAGCGGAGCATAACCCATCTCGGCCGCGAACGACTGGCCGCCCCGCTCCGAGACCGCCCATTTCAGGAACCCCGCCACCGCTCCCGCCTCCTCGATCGTTTCCGCGCTGGACAGGTCCTTATAGACAATCAGGTACGTAAACGACGCGATGGGGTAGGCCGACTGCCCCGAGCTGTCCCAGACGTCCGCCGCCAGCACGGTCCCTTTCCCAAACGCCCCGATCGCCCCCGCACCCGCCGCCGAAACCGCCTCCGGCGAAGCCCTCACATAGGCCCCCGCCCGGTTCATCACACTCCCAAACAGGATCTTGTTCGCCGCCGCGAAGTTCGACTCGATGTACCCGATCGCCCCGGCGGTCTGCTGCACAACCGCGGCCACTCCCGCGTTGCCCTTGCCGCCCTGCCCCAGGGGCCACTGCACCTGCTTGCCGGCCCCGATCGTGTGCTTGAACTCGGTGCTCTGGGTCCCGAGGTACTTGGTCCAGACAAACGTGGTCCCCGAGCCGTCGGTCCGCCACGCGGGCGTGACGGCCAGGTCGGGCAGCGTCACGCCGGGGTTGATCGCGGCGATCGCCCGGTCGTTCCACTTGGCGATCTTGCCCATGAAGATCCCCGCGAGCACCTCACCCGTGAACCGCAGCTCCTTTTCCACACCGGGCACGTTGTACGCGGGCACGACCCCGCCGGCGCACGAGGGAACCTGCACAAGTTTGCCCTCGCCGCCGAGGGCCGCGATCTCCTTTTTCGAGAGCGGAGCGTCGGTCCCGGCAAAGCCGACCGTCTTGTCCATCAACGCCCGAACGCCCCCACCCGAGCCGATCCCGTTGTAATCGACGATCACGCCCGAGTGTGCTCGCCCGTACTCCACCACCCACTTCTTATACAAGGGCTCGGGAAACGTCGCCCCAGCGCCCGTCACCCTCGCCTCCTCCGCAGCCAGTCCCGATGTCCCCCATCCCCCCACTTCACCCCTCGACATACCGAATCCGCCCATCAGACCCAGCACCGCCACCGCCGCCCATCGAGTCACACCCAACACGCGCCCGCTCATCACTCGCTCCTTTTCCAGTTTGCGATCACACCCAACACCCCGCACGCCGATGGCTCTGGCCGCTTCGCACATTGGTTACGGCTTGGCCGCCAGCAGCGACTCGACCTGCTTCAGCAGCGCGGGGTCGTCGGGCTTGACCTTGGGCTCGAACCGGGCCACAACGTTCCCATCACGATCCACAAGAAACTTGGTGAAGTTCCACTTCGGGTCGCCGCCGACGGGCGAGGGCTGGGCGGCCAGTTGCTTGTAGAGCGGGTTCTGGTCCGGGCCGGTCACGCTGATCTTCTCGAACATCGGGAACGTCACGCCGAACTTCGACGTGCAGAACTCAGCGATCTGCTCGTTCGTCCCCGGCTCCTGATGGCGGAAGTTGTCCGCCGGAAAGCCGAGGATCACCAGCCCGGCGTCCTTCTTGCTCTTGTAGAGCTTCTCCAGCCCCTCGTACTGCGGGGTGTAGCCGCACTTGCTCGCGACGTTCACGATCAGCAAGACCTTGCCCTTGTACTTGTCGAGCGACTCCTCCGCGCCGTCGATCCGCTTTATCTTGTGGTCGAGCACGTACGGCGACGCGGGCGCGGCGGGCTTCTCAACGGCCGTGCCCGCGGGCAACGGCGGCGATTTCGCGGGCGGCGAAGCCGGCGCGCGTTCGTGCGAGGACGCGGCGGTTTGCAGCGCGACCGCCACGCCGATCACCACGGCCAGAATCCCGCCGGAGGCGCACAGGAGCTTTGACTTCCCCTTTGCGTCCCCTTTCCCGCACGAGCAACATCCGCAGCCCATGTTCGGCCCTCCAGTGTGACCCGCAGATCGTAGGTACAGTCCCACATGATCCAACTGACCCGCTCCGTGCGGTTCTGCATCAACCCCCCTGTTTCTCCCTCCCCCGCCACGCACCGCACCGGCCCGGCGGTCCCCGCCGCCGAGCCCGCGGACAACACGTTCGCCGCCTTCCCCTCCATGCGCGGGCTCGGCCGCTACTACGAGCTCGCCGTCACCTGCCGCGGCGAGATCGACCCGGCCACGGGGTACTTCCTCAACATCAAGGCGATCGACGCGGCCGTGCGGACCGCCGCCCTGCCCATCGTCGAAACGGCCTGCCGCGATCAACCTGCGATCGAGCCTGCCGCGCTGCTGCCGGACCTGCTGCGGGCAATCGACCGGCGGCTCGGCGGGTGCGTGTCGCGCCTGCGCTGGCAACTCACCCCGTACTATTCGCTGGAGATGGCCCCACACCCGCCCGACAAGCCCGGCGTCGTGCTCATGCGCCAGCAGTTCGAGTTCGCCGCATCGCACAGGCTCCACAGCCCGTCGATGAGCGACGAGCAGAACCGGGCCACCTATGGCAAGTGCAACAACCCCACCGGCCACGGGCACAACTACCGGATTGAACCGTGCGTGGCGATCGACGCCGCCCGCGCCGCGGGCGCGCCGCCATTCACGCTCGCCGACCTTGAGCGGATCACCGCTCGCACGATCATCGACCGATACGACCACAAGCACCTCAACGCCGACACGCCCGAGTTTGGGCCCGGGGCGGAGGGAGGCGTGAACCCGTCGGTCGAGAACATCGCCCGCGTGTGCTTTGAGCGCCTGGATCCGGAAATCCGCGGCGAGGGTGTGACCCTGCGGAGCGTCACCGTCTGGGAAACCGACAAGACCAGTTGCACCTATCCCGGCTGAGCGGTCGATTTCGACGCGGGGAGCGCGCCAAAGCCGATCGAGCCCCATACCGCCGCCGGGCTGTCGCTCTCGACGCCCCATTTCAGACGCGGCCCGCCTCCCCTCCCCCCCCAGCGCGAAGACGCACCGGCTTCACCCACGCCCGCCGTGACCTCGCCGAGCAGCCCAGCCGCCGACTCCGCGGAAGCGTCGGGCCGCAATGGGATGCGCCAGACCAACCGCCCCCGATCCTCGCCGCCGACCGGGCACGTCCACGCGACCCACGGCCCCAGCCCGCCCAGCAGCCGTCCGAGCGCCCCGCCGTGCGACGCCTTCCATTTCGTGAGCGAATCCTCGACGCCCGGCCGCTCGGGGTCCGGGACGGTCGCGGCGTACACACCGATCACCCGCTCCGCCATCGGCCGCCACGCCGCCCGCCCCGCGACGACAAAGGCCCCATCGCCTCCGCCACTCCCCAACTGGGCAACCGGCCAGTACGGCAGCGTGAGCGTTGCGTGG
Organism: uncultured Phycisphaeraceae bacterium; assembly: GCA_964630785.1. GTDB lineage: Bacteria > Planctomycetota > Phycisphaerae > Phycisphaerales > UBA1924 > JADLCX01. The sequence goes on from CAZVZG010000011.1 coordinate 84,041, forward strand.
TGCACCGTCCCCGGCGGCTGCGAGCGGGCCGACCACGAAGCTTCGACCACCGCTAGCGGCGGTCCGGCGTATTCCGCCCCGAAAGCGCCGCCGATCCGAGGCAGCGACGGGTCTCGCGGAGGGACCGACACCGCGGGGATCAGCCGCACATGAAATCCGATCACGCGCGCGTTCGCCACGCCCACCGACGCGAGCAGGCGCTGCCCCCGAGCCCCGATCGAAGCGAACTCGCCCGGGCATTGATGCCGGATCGCGTCGGCGTTGAGGGCCAACTCCGCGACGATCGGCCCAGCCGGAGAAGATGACGTTGCGCCCGCGACAGCCCGACGGTGCGCCGGCCACTCGGCAAAGCCCTCTGGCCCGAGCACGCCCGCCGCGGCACTCAACCGGTGATCGCCCACCGGCAGCACGATGCCGATATCTCGCGAGGAACCGTCGTCGCTCCACACGCGGGCGTTGACTCCCGCGTTCTCACCGGGGGTCGTGGGCACGAGCCAGACCGCGACCACGCTCCCATTCGCGGCCGCATTCGCCGCCTCGTCGATGACTCGCTCGTCGTCGGCGCTCACAGGGCCAAAGGCTCCGATCCCCACGAGCGCCGCGCCCCGCAACGGTTCAACCGCCGCCGCACGGGCGGAGCCCCCGCCGCCGCCGGAGAGCGGCCGCAGATCGAGCCACGCAAACGCGAGCCATTCGCCGCGAATGCCGGGATCGATCGGCTCGGGCTCCGCACCCCCCGCCGACCGACCGACAGCCAGAAGCACCAGAAGCACGATGAAGGTTCGGAGCATCCGGGCCATCTCCTTGCGGCCGGGGCCCATCGGAGCCCCCGTGACATCCGTGTACTATTGGCCCTTTCATCGGCATGAGCGTGCTTCCCAACCTCTTTCCCTCCTCCACCCCCTCCGGCCCGCGCCGCGTTCTGCTCATTCGGCCCAGCGCGCTCGGCGACGTTTGCCGCACGACGCCGGTGTTGGTGAGCCTCAGGCGGGCATACCCGAACGCGGCGATCGACTGGCTGGTGCAGGACTCTTTCGCTCCCGCAATCGCTCATCACCCGGACCTCGCCGAGGTCGTGCCCTTCCCCCGTCGCGCGATGGCCAAGTGGACCAGCCCCGCGACGTGGCCCGCCGTCCGTGCGTTCCTGCACACGCTCCGCGAGCGAGGCTACGACCTCGTGGTAGATGCCCAGGGCCTGGCCCGATCCGGACTCTTCGCCGCCGCCACGCGGGCGCCGCGCCGCGTCGGGCTCTTCAACGCCGCCGAACTCGGCTGGCTCGGCCTCACCGAAGGCGTGAACGCCCCCCGCAACCTGCACACGGTCGATCGGATGATGCTCGTGGCTCGCGCGGCCGGCGGACTCGACGGCGCCGCCCAGCCGGACATGCGCCTGTATTCCAGCGGACCCGACCGCTCGTTCGTCCAGCGCAAACTCGGCCTGGGTTCGGACGGCCGCGGCGACTACGTGCTGCTCGCCCCCACCACACGCTGGCCGGCCAAACAGTGGCCGGCTGACCGATTCGCAACGCTGGCCCGCCGGCTGCTGGATCCGACCTCCGCGGGAGGGGCGGGCGTGGATCGCGTGGTGTTTGTGGGGGCCTCGCACGAGCGCACGCAGTGCGAACCTCTGGCCGCGTTGGCGAGGATGGAGCCGCGCGTGGTCGACCTGGTTGGGAGGACCGAGATCGGCCAACTCATGGCGACGATTGAACCGGCGAGGTTGGTGATCGCCAGCGATTCGGCCGCGCTGCACATGGCGGTCGGTTTCGACCGGCCGCTCATCGGCCTCTTCGGACCGACACACATCTCGCTTGTCGGTCCGTACGGGCGGACGCACGACGTCATCCAGCACATCACACCAACCGATCGCCTTGACCACAAGGATCAGGCGACCGGCGGCCGGCTCATGGAGCGGATCACCGTTGACGAGGTTCTGGCCGCGGCCCGCGGGCGCTTGGCGTAACGCGGACAGAAACAGACCTCAACCGCCGAAGGCCTTCTTGTAGTCCTCGACGAACTTCTTGAGCCCAACGTCCGTCAGCGGGTGGCTCATCATCGTCTTGATCACGTTGAAGGGCACCGTGGCGATGTCGGCGCCGGCCAGGGCGCACTCGACCATGTGCTTGGGGTGGCGGATGCTCGCCGCCAGCACCTTGGTCGTGAAGCCGTAGTTGTCATAGATCTGGCGGATCTTGTGGATCAGCTCCATGCCGTCCTCGCCGATGTCGTCGATGCGCCCGATGAACGGGCTGATCAGGAACGCGCCGGCCTTGGCGACCATCATCGCCTGCAAGGGCTGGAAGCAGAGGGTCATGTTGGTCCGCGTCCCCTCGTCGCTGAGCGTCTTGCACGCCTTGAGACCGTCCATCGTGCAAGGCAGCTTGACCACGATGTTGGAAGCGATCTTGGCCCGCTCGCGACCTTCCTTGAGCATCCCCTGGTACTCGGTCGAGATGACCTCCGCCGAGACCGGGCCCTTCACCACCTCGCAGATCTGGCCCAGGCGCTTGCCATAGTCGATCTTCTCCTTGGCAATGAGAGAAGGATTGGTCGTCACGCCGTCGAGCACGCCCAGCGAGGCGGCTTCCTTGATCTCGTCGAGGTTCGCGGTATCGATGTACAGTTGCATGGGGGGCTCCGAAAAATGGGCAAACACGGCAAAGTTGGACAAACGACAATCGCGTTGCAGACCCGCGTCAGTTCTCCGCACTCCACCAGCAAAGGGGCCAGTCGATTCGATCGTATCCAGCCTCCCTCGCTCACAAGCTCTAGCCTTTACCGCGCCTCTGCGAGCGCTTTGCGCACGACAGACAGGCACTTGGTACCTCCGTCCGGCACATCGCCTCGTCCGCTTCGCGCACGTTCGCTCCCACCGACGCCCCGGCACCTACGAGTTGATCGACGATGCGGCCCGTGATGACGCTCCGTTTGCGCACCGCGACGACCGCATCGGCGACGTCCACGACGCGATGAGCAAACCGCCTGGTCCGATCCAGAAACTCTTGTTGAAGGCGACGCACCGGGGTCTTCCTTTGCCCGATTGTCACCCCTTCGCCCCACTTGCTCCATTTGGGAGCGAAAGCTTCACAGCAACCCCCTCAACTCCCGCCTCACCACCTTCCCCGTAGCGTTCCGCGGCAGCGCTTCCACGACGCGGACCTCGTCGGGGACCTTGTAACCGGCCAGGCGCGTGCGGCAAAAGCGCTGGGCTTCTCTGGGGTCGAAGGCGGGCCTGTCGCCCTCGGCGTCCTCGCGCAGTTCGACGAACGCGACGGGGAGCTCGCCGCGCACCGGGTCGTGGCGGCCCACGACGCCCGAGTCCTTGACCGCCGGGTGGGCGTTGAGCACTTCCTCAATCTCGCGGGGAAAGACGTTCTCGCCGCCGACGATGATCATCTCCTTGAGGCGGCCGGTGATGTGCAGGTGCCCGTCGAGGTCGAATCGGCCGATGTCGCCTGTGCGGAAATAGCCGCGCTCGTCGAACGCCGCGGCGGTTTCTTCGGGGCGTTTGAAATAGCCGCGCATGACGTTCGGGCCCTTCATCCGCACCTCACCGTCGCGCAATGGCGGAAGGTCCTGCCCGCTCTCAATGTCGACGATCCGCTGGTCCAGCCACGGCACGGGCCGGCCCACCGAGCCCGGGCGGAACTCCCACGGGCGGCAGACATTCGTGACCGGCGAGGTCTCGGTCAGGCCGTAGCCCTCGGTGATGGTCACGCCGAATCGCTCGCGGAACGCCTCGGCGACGGCTCGCGGCAGCGGTTCGCCGCCGGAGACCATCAGCCGCACGCTGGCGAAATCGTCGGGCTGCGCGTCCTTGGCGTGCAGCAGAGCGTTGTACATCGAAGGGATCGCGACGAAGATCGTCGGGCGGTGCTCGCGCATGAGCTTGACGATCCGGCCCGGCAGGAACCTCGCCGTGTACACCGCGCGGGCGCCCAGCGCCAATGGCAGCAGCGTGAGCACGGTGAGCCCGAACGAATGGAACTGCGGCAGGACGCCAAAGACGACTTCGCGATCGTCCACCCCGAGAAACTCGATGCACTGTCGGATGTTCGCGGAGATGTTGCCGTGCGTAAGCATCACTCCCTTGGGCTTACCGCTGGTGCCCGATGTGTAGAGCAGAACACCCAGGTCGTCGTCGGCAGCGGGCGCGGGCCAGCGAACCTCCGGGATCGAGCGAAACGGCAGCGTCTCCAGACGCAACAGGTCCACGCCGGTCGGCACACGCCCGTGGGTCCCGATGTACTCCAGCATCGGGCCCGCGGTGACGATCGTGTCGATCTCGCTGTCGTCCACGACGAACTGGAGCTCGTCGGGCTTGAGCAGGAAGTTGAGCGGCACGATCGTGCGCCCGAGCATCCATCCGGCCAGCGCGGCGATCGGGAAGGCCCCGCCCGCAGGAAGCAAGATGCCGACGTGCCGCGAGCGGCTGCGGGCCTGGATGGCCTCGGCGACGTGCAGGGCAGCGACGATCAGGTCGATCCGCCGATACGTGCGTTGATCGTCCACGATCGCCGGGCGCCGCGGACGGACGAGAAGCCGACGGAGGATGGGCCAGTGGATGCTCATGGCGGCGGGTGATCGAGGAGGGTCGGATCGGCGATTGGGGGGGCCAAACTTGGCGTCGATTCGTGAACGTGGCCGATAGGCTACCCGTATGCCGCCATCCGCGTCCCAACCGCTTTCCGCCGCGTCCCGCGTCGCTCGCTGCTTGCTCGTAGGAATGTCGGTGATCATGCTCGCGGGCGGTGCGGCGTCTTTTGGAGGCTGCCAGAGCCGGACCGCCAGTCTCAACCGCGGCACCTCGGCCACCGTCGCCAGCGCCCAGGACCTGTTCAACCAGGGCCGGTTCGCCGAAGCCAGGTCGGTCGCGGAGAGCGATTTTCGGCGTCACAACGGCGTGGCCAGGGATCAGGCGGCCCTGATCGCCGGCATGGCCTGCCACGCACTCGGCAAGACCGCCGAAGCACGCGGCTGGCTCGAACCCCTGCTCAGCAACGCCAAACCCGAAATCGCCGGACGTGCCGCCGCCGCGCTCGGGCTCATCGCCGAGGCTCAGAACGATGAAGCGAGAGCGGCGACGCTCTTTGCGCAAGCGGCGCGTCAACTCCAAGGCGACGATGCGGCCCGTGCCGCGCTGCGGGCGGGGCACGCGCAGACCGAACTCAAACTTTGGTCCCAGGCTGATTCGAGCTACGCCGAAGCGTTGAGCAAGGCCCAGAGCCCCGCCGTTCGCAACGCGATCGAGCCCTACACGCGCCCCGGACCATTTGCGATCCAGCTCGGCATGTTCAGCTCCAAGCCGAACGCAGACCGAAAACTGCGAGAAATCGGGCCGCAAATGGCCCGCCTCGGGCTGGGTGTCCCGGAAGTCTCCCCCCGAAAAGCCGCCAACGGCACTTCCGGGTTTGCCGTGCTGATCGGCCGGTACATTAACCGCTACGCGGCCGTGGTCGCCAGCGAGAAGATCAGAGTCGCGTCGGTCGTGGTTCCGGTCGTTGAGTAACCCGAACGTCGATCCGAAATCCTGCCGATCGTCCCGGTGATCGGGAACCGTTCGACCATCCGGGCGTCCATAGACTCATTGATCGGGCACGGTGTCGGACGCCGAGGGCATTCTTCATGGTCAAGCGACGCGAGATGGCGGTGATATTGCTGGTGTCCGCTTTCGCGGCCCACGCCGCCGCTCTTGCCTCTCCACCGCCGGGCTCCCACACCGCCCCCGAAGTCGTGGGCGGAGGGGATGCCGGCGGCGGTGTCGCGGTGGTGCGAGTGCCGGACCCCAACGACCCGACTGAAAAAGCCTACGCTGCGGCCCAAAGGCAGCGCCGCGCGATCGAAAAAGACCTGAAGCTGATCCGTGCCAAGTACTTCCGCGCGACCAGAAACACGGAAGTACGACAGGTCGGAATTGCCAAGCTCCGCGAGTTCGACGATCCCGCGGTCTATCCGCTGCTCATCGAACTCTTCAAGGACGAGGACCAGGATGTTCGGGCTGCTGTGCTCGACCACCTTCGCGATCTGAACAACGACGCGGCCGACGCCACAGTGGCGTGGTCGGCCGTTTTCGACAAGGACAAGAGGTTTCGGGCACAGGCCACCGAGCGCGTGGTGGATCGGGCCAAGGTCGCGGGTGTTTCGCGCCGTGTCCAGTCCGTGATCGCCTCGGGTCTGCGGAGCAAGAAGGACGGTACCGTCGCCGCGGCGGCTCACTTGGCCGAAGTGCTCAAGCTCTACGAAGCGATCCCCATGCTGATCAACGCTCAGATCGTGGGCGGCGGAGGGGGGGGCGGGGGAGGAGGTCAGGGCGACGATTCGGCGCTCGCGTACATCCTTGTCGGGCAGCAGGTGGCGTTTGTCAGCGATCTGCAGCCGGTCGTGGGCGACAACGCAGTCGCGTTCGACCCGACCATCGGCGTGGTGACCGACGGCGTGATCCTGCGCGTGATTGACGCTTATGTCATCACCTACCGCGTCGACGTGCACAACGCACTCACCGCCCTGGCCAGCGACGGATGGGGCGGTCAGCCCACCACCCAACTCGGTTGGGACAACCAGAAGTGGCGGGACTGGTACACCAGCGAGTTCCTGCCTTTCCGCGAGAAGGCGGACGCCGCTCTCGCGGCCAAGAACAGCACGCCCGCTCCCGTGAAGTAACAACCCGGGTCAACCGTTGTCGGCCAGCGCCAATACCGAAGCCAGCGCGGCGTCGTCGGTGTGCGTGAGCGAAACGAACCATCGGTCGATGCCCGCGGCCGCGGCGAGTTCGGCCGCACGCCCGCTCACACTGAGCCACGGGGCGCCCGCGCCGTCCTTCTCAACCTGGAAATCCAGCCACGTTACCCCGCCCGCAAGGCCCGTGCCCAGCGCCTTCATCGCGGCTTCCTTGGCGGCGAATCGGGCGGCCAGGTGCTCGTGGTAGCGGCGACCGCCCTCCATGTACGCCCGCTCCGCCGGGCCGAAGCACCGATCCAGGAACCGCCCGCCGTGCTCACCGAGCATCTCGCCGACGCGAGCGATCGAGACCAGATCGACTCCGTGTCCGACGATGCGCACGCGCCTTCCCTTCGATCAAACCGCCGTTCGCCCCCCCCACCCCCCCGCGGCCGGGGCGTCTCAGTGCTTGCGCTTCTTCCCGCCCGGAGGCTTGTCTGATTTGGGCTTCGCCTCGGCGGCCGACTTCGCCGCCGGCTCGGACTTGGCCGCCGGAGCGTCGGGCGACTTGGCCGAGTCCGGCTTCGATTCGCCCGCCTTGCCGTCCGTGTTGGCGCCCGACCCCGACTCGGCTTTCTGTGCCGACTTGTACGCTTCGGAACGGTAATCGGTCTGATAGAACCCCGAGCCCTTGAAGAGGATCGCGGCGCCCGTGCCGATGAGCCGCTCCAGCGTGTTCTTGCCGCACTCGGGGCATTTGCGGAGCGGGGCGTCCTTCATCGATTGGAACCGCTCGAACACGTGGTCGCAGTTCCGGCACTTGTACTCGTACGTGGGCATGGTGTTGAAGTGAGCTCGGACGGCTCGCGGTTGTCAGGCCGGCGCGACGGCGACCTTGGCCGAGCGGATCACGCGATCGCCCAGCGCAAAGCCCGGTTGCAGCGTCATGCTGATGTGCCCTGGCTCGACACCCGCGTCGCTCCGCTGCACGACCGCCTCGTGCCGCGTGGGATCGAAAACCTCGTTGACCGCCGGGCTGATCACGGCGACGCCCTGACGCTCCAGCGCACGGATCAACTCCGTGCGGATGACCCGGACGCCCTCAAGAATCCCCGCCGCGCCCCCCACCCCTTCAGCCTTCTGGTTGAGCGCCAGGTCGAAGTGGTCGATCACCGGAACAACGCTCATCACCACCGCGCTGACCCCCTGCCTGCGGGCCTCCTGCTCGTTCTGAAGCGCGCGACGCTGATAGTTCTGGAAGTCCGCCATCGTCCGCTTGAGCCGGTCGCTCATATCGTCAAGCTCGGTCCTCAGCTTCGCGAGCATCTCGTCGGCTTCGGCCACGTGGTCGACTGGCATCCCGGGTTCGTCTCCCGAGGCCTCGTCGATCGGCGTGTACTCCGCCTGACCCTCCGGGGTCCGGTCGGGTCCGTCGGTTTCGCCGGGCTTGTCTGGTTTGCGGCCGAACATGGTGATCACCCCGCTTGTTGAACTCTTGGTCTGCTACTTGAACTTGTCCTTGATGTTCTTCCAGAATCCTTGTTCTTCGGGCAGAACGTGTCGGTCCTCCGTCGCGGCGTACTGCCTCAGCAACGCATCCTGCTGCTGGGTCAGTTTCTTGGGGATCTCGACCTTCACCACCACGCCCAGGTCGCCGCGGCGGCCGACCCGCAGGTCGGGCAGGCCGAGCCCGGGGAGCTTGAAGAGCGCCCCGTGCTGCGTGCCGCGAGGGATGGTGAGTTTGTGCGAGCCGTCCAGCGAGAGCACGTCCACCTCGGAGCCAAGCGTCGCCTGGGCGAAGGAGATGGGCAGTTCCATCACCAGGTGATCGCCCTCGCGGTGGAAGCGCTCGTGCTCGGCGATCCGGACGACCACGTGCAAGTCGCCCCGCAGGCCCTCGCCGCTGGGCGAGACGCTCGGCGGCGGAGGCTCCCCCTCGCCGCGAACGCGGACCGCCTGGCCGTCGGAGATGCCGGGCGGGATCCGGACCGAGAGCTTGCGTTTCTTGGGCACGCGCCCCTTGCCCCGGCAGGTCTCGCAGAAATCTTTGATGATCTTGCCGCGCCCGGCGCACGCCGGACACTCGGTGACCATGCGGAACATGCCGCCCAGCCCGGTCTGCTGGACCTTGCCCTGCCCGCCGCAGGTGGGGCAAGTCGTGGGCTTGGTGCCGGGCTTGGCGCCGGTGCCCGCACACTTGTCGCAGGCGTCCATGCGCGTGAAGTCCACCTCGCGCTCGCACCCCTTGAGCACGTCCTCCAGCGAAACCTCGACCTCGGTCTCAAGGTCGTAGCCGCGTGCGGGCCCGGCACGCCCCCGTCCCCCGCCGGCGAACCCACCAAACCCGCCGCCACCACCGCCGCCGAAGATGTCGTTGAACATCGAGAAGATGTCCTGGACGTTCATGCGGCTGAAGTCGTGCGGCGCGGGGCCGCCGCCGCGCTTGAGGCCCTCGTGGCCGAGCTGGTCGTAGACCTTTCGCTTGGAGTCGTCGGACAGGACCTCGTAGGCCTCGGCGGCCTCCTTGAACTTCAACTCCGCCTCGGCGTCGCCGGGGTTTCGGTCGGGGTGGTACTTCATCGCCAGGCGGCGATACGCGCGCTTCACCTCTTCGCCGTCGGCCGTTCGCTCGACGCTGAGGACCTCGTAGTAGTCGCGCTGGGTGGAGGGCATGCGGCGGAGGGGCTTGGAACTGGGGACTTGGAGTCGGGGCGGTGAGACCTTGCTTCGTCTTTGACCCGCCCGAGTGCGTCAGATTGGTCGAAACGACGGATCGCCGTGTGGGCGATCCGTCGCACGCTGTTTGACCGAAATACAAGCGAGTGGCCCCGAGCTTGCGCTCGGGGCTCTCTGCCTGACGTATCAATCCACCGCGCCGACGACCGCCTCGTCCTTTTCCTTGACCTCGGCCACGAGGCAGTTGGTCGTGAGCATGAGGCCGGCGACGCTGGCCGCGTTGATCAGGGCCGTCTTGGCCACGAGCGCGGGGTCGATGATGCCGGCCTTCACGAGGTCGGTGTACTCGCCGGTCGCGGCGTTGTAGCCGAAGCCGCCCTTGCCCTCCTTGACCTTCTCGACGACCAGGTCGCCGTCGATCCCGCCGTTCTCGGCGATCTGGTGGAGGCAGCTCTCGACCGCCTTGTGGACGATGTCGAAGCCGAACTTCTCGTCGCCCTTGGCCTTGCCCTGAGCGGTCTTGATCGCCGCCTGCGTGCGGACCAGCGCGACGCCGCCGCCGGGAACGTAGCCCTCCTTGGCGGCGGCGCGGGTGGCGTGGAGCGCGTCGTCGACACGGTCCTTCTTCTCTTTCATCGCGGTTTCGGTGGGCGCGCCGACGTGGATCACCGCGACGCCGCCGGTGAGCTTGGCGTAGCGCTCCATGAGCTTCTCGCGGTCGTAGTCGCTCGTCGACTTGTCGTGCTGGGCCTTGATCTGGCCGGCCCGGGCCTCGATGTCCTTCTTCTTGCCCGCGCCCTCGATGATCGTGGTGTTGTCCTTGTCCACGACGATCTTCTTGGCCGAGCCCAGCTCGCCGACCTCGATCGACTCGAGCGAGCGGCCAAGGTCCTCGGCGAAGAACACGCCGCCCGTCAGCACCGCGATGTCGCCGAGCATGGCCTTGCGACGGTCGCCGAAGCCGGGGGCCTTGACCGCGCAGATCTTGAGCGTGCCGCGGAGGCGGTTCACGACCAACGCGGCCAGCGCTTCGTTCTCGACCTCCTCGGCGATGATCAGCAGCGGGCTGCCGCCAACCGCGACCTTGTTCAGCAGCGGGAGGAAGTCCGCCAGGTTGGCGATCTTCTTCTCGTAGATCAGCACCTTGCAGTCTTCGAGCACGCACTCGGCGGTCTTGGGGTCGGTCATGAAGTACGGCGAGATGTAGCCCTTGTCGAACTGCATGCCCTCGACGTACTCCAGGGTGGTCTCGGCGCTCTTGCCCTCCTCGACCTCGACTACGCCCTCGGCCCCGACCTTGTCGATCGCGGTCGCGATCTTCTCGCCGATCTCGGTGTCGTGGTTGGCTGAGACGGTGGCGATCTTCTTGTAGTCGTCCTTGCCCTTGCACTTCACGGCCATTTCGTCGATCGCCGCGGCCGCCGCGGCGGCGGCGTTGTTGATGCCGCGCTGCAACTGCACCGGGTTGGCCCCGCTGGCGACGAAGCGGAGGCCCTCGTTGAAGATCGCCTCGGCGAGCACCGTCGCGGCCGTGGTGCCGTCGCCCGCCTTGTCCGCGGTCTTCTTGGCGACCTCGTTGACCATCTTGGCGCCCATGCTCTCAAACGGCGAGGGAAGCGTGACCTCCTTGGAGACGCTCACACCGTCCTTGGTCACGCTCGGGCCGCCGTAGGACTTCTGGATGATCACGTTGCGCCCGGTGGGACCCATGGTGACCTTGACCGCGCGGGCGAGGGCGGCGACGCCCTTCTTCATCTCGATGAGGGCCGCGTCGTCGAACATGATCTGCTTGGTGGACATGGTTGTGGTTCCTTGAGGCTTGAGGACTGTGTGTGTGCTTGTGTGTTGAGGGTTGTGAGGGGTCTACCAGTCGGCGTCGTCGGCGTAACCGAGCTCGACGAGCGTGTCGTTGGCCATTTCCTTGAAGCAGCGGCGGACGTCCGGGGTGAAGTACCGCTCCCAGTCGCCCACCGCGCCCTTGCGGTAGATGCTGTGCGGGTCTTCCTTGCCGTGCCCGGGCTTGGAGCGGGACTCCTCTGTCAGCGGCTCGGCGTCCTCGGTGCGGACGCCGAGGAACTCGTACATCCGTCGGCGCTCGCCCTCCGGATCGGAGTGGATGCGCTCGTAGCGGACAATATGGATGCGAGCGGGAATCTCGCCGGCATCCACCCGCCGGATGATGTCCAGATCGAGGCGGACGTGCTGACGCCACCTTCCGGCGAGTTGGCGGATCCAGCGGGGATTGCCGAGCAATGCCTCGGGGTTCTTCTTGAAGTAGTCCGGATCGAGAAGGAACGCCCGCCGGTGCTCGCCCAGTTCGGGCTCGTAGTTGCCGGTGACGTAGTGGTGCCCCTCGTTCTTGATCTCCTGATGCGCCCACGAGACGATCACGTCTCGCGGGTCGCGGATGATCAGGAAGTGCGGGGCGCCCGGCAGGTACGCCTCCACCACCCGGGGCGTGCGATCACCCAGCCAGAGCGCGTCCGGCTTTCGGACGCAGCTCGCGCCCACGATCCGCTTCACCGAGTCGCGGAAGCACCGCTCGGCCTCGCTCTTCATCGGGTCCTTGAACGCGGCGTGCCAGAACTTGCCGGTGAGGTCGTCGGTCGCCCGGCGGAGCGCCTCGAAGCGGTACTCGCCGTGGATCACCACGTGATTGTGCCGGTTGAGCACGCTGTCCATCCAGTGCGTGCCCGAACGCGGATGGCCGCAGAGGAAAAAGATGCGGTACGAGCGTCCGTTGACGTACGCCGTGTGCTCGGGCTCGAAAGCCCTGGCCTGTTCCTGCGAGAGGCCGTAATCGTTCTTGTCGACGCCGGGCCGGTGGCCCAGCACGGGCGGCTCGCACCGCGCAGGACACGGCGGCGGGGCCTCTACGGCCGGGGCCGGCGACACCACCCGAACAACACGCTTGGCGATCTCTTTGATCTGTCGTTCCATGAGCGTGTTCCCGGCGGGATAGAACGGGGATGGCCGCGTGCCAACGGTCACCAGTTGAGGTCTTTCTCGTAGCCGATGTCGATGAGCGTCTGGCCTGCTTCTTCCTTGAAGGTTCGCTTGATCCGCTCGTCGAAGTAGTTGATCCAGTCGCCGACGATGCCCTTGCGGTTGTCGCTGGTGAGCGTTTCCTTCTTGAAGCCCGGCAGCGTCTTGGTCTCGTGACTGGGCGCCGCGGCGAGCTCCGGGTTCAGGCCGAAGAAGCGGTACATCTCGGCCCGCGTGGCCTCGAAATCTCGGTGCAAGTCTTCATAGCGGACTGTCAGCACCGGCGTCCCCGCGGCCGCAAGGCTCTCGCGAGCCGCCAGGTCCCCGCGGATAGTCGCCGCCCAGTCTCGGGCCTGGGCCCGCACCCAGAGGTCCTCGCAGAGGAATCCACGGGTGGCGCCCTTGAACGCCTCAGGATCCGCCTTGAACTCGGCCATATAGCGGCCGGCGAACGATCGGAACGCCGGCCGGAAGAAACTCACCTTGTTTGCCCGCAGGCTGTGGAACGCCTGACTCACCAGCACGTCTCGCCCGTCGCGGACGACCAGGATGTTCGGCGCGCCGGGCAGGAGCTCTTCGAGCCTGCGGGGCGAGTGATCGCCGATCCAGAGCGCGCTCGGCTTGCTTCGCGTCGCCGCGTACACGCAGCGGCGAGCGAGGGTCTGGATCGATTCCGAAGCGATCCGCGCCAGGTAGGGCTTGTGCCCCTGATACCACCCGCCCACGCCCTTGGCCGGGCTCTGCGCCGTGAAGTTGGCCAGGCCGTTGAGCAGGTGGTTGAAATGAAACTCTCCGACGATGTGCACGTCCGGGTGCAGGTTCAGCACTCGGGCCACCCAGTGGGTGCCCGAGCGCCAACAGCCGCAGAGAAAGAAATAGTTGTGTCGGCGGTGATTCACCTCGACCCGCCACGGGCCGATCGAGGGCCGGCTGAGTTCGAGCAGCGGGTCTTCGATGTCGGGCTCGGCGAGCCCGACCTTGCGCGCCAGGGGCTTGAGAGCGACCTTGACCGGGCGCGGCAACACCGCCTTGGCCTTGTCGGCCAGCGTGGCGGGCGGGGTTATCGGCGCGTGGTCAGTCAAGCGGAATCACCACTGAGTTCACCGAGAGCACAGTGGGAGTCGGGAGAGACGAGCTCGATTCCATCTCAAGCCCCGCTCGGTGCCCCCTGTGCTCTCATTGGTGAATGGTCTTTGTTCACCCTTCGATGATGCCGAGCAACTCCGACTCCTTGAGGATCAGGAGCTTGTCGCCCTTAAGCTCGACCTCGGTCCCGGCGTACTTGCCGTAAACGACCGTGTCGCCCTTGCTCACCGACATCTCGGCCCGCTGGCCGTTGTCGAGCCGGCGCCCGGGCCCGACGGCGACGACTTGGCCGCGCACGGGCTTTTCCTTGGCGCTCTCAGGCAGATAGATGCCCGAGGCGGTCTTGGACTCGTTCTCGATGGGCTTGACCAGGACGCGATCTTCCATGGGCTTGATGGCCATTTCAGGTTCCTTCTATAGCAGTGCGGCAAACTCTTCGACGGTGAGGCCCGCGTCGCGGTTCAGACAGCGGAGCAGGCTTTGGACAGTTCTTTGTGGTCAGGAATGGAAAGATGTCGGTGCGGCGGCTCGCTTCGCCAGATGATCATGTGGCTTCCCGCATTGACGGTGCGACGCGGAATGAGCGGGTTCATCAGAAACCCATCCCCCCCATCCCCCCCATGCCGCCCATGCCACCCATGCCGCCGCCGTGACCGTGGTCGTGGCCGGCGTGCTCGTCCTTCTCCTGCGGCTTCTCGGTGATGATGCAGTCGGCCGCGAGCAGCACTGTGGCGACCGACGCCGCGTTCTGCAGCGCCGAACGATCGACCTTCGCCGGCGTGATGACGCCCGACTTGAGCAGGTCGCCGTACTCCAGAGTCAGGGCGTTGAATCCGAACGCGCCCGAGCCTTCCTCAACCTTGGCGACCACGACGGTGCCCTTCTCGCCCGCGTTGGTGGCGATGGTCTGCAGCGGCACGCTCAGGGCCTTGTACACCACGTCCACGCCCGCGGCGAAGTCGTACTTCACACGACCGACTTCGTCGGCGGTCTTCTCGTCGCCCTTGCCGCCGTAGACGGCCTTGTGCTCCTTGATCGCCGCGACGGCCTTGCGGGCACGGACGAAGCTCACGCCGCCGCCGGGGACGATGCCCTCGGCGACCGCCGCACGGGTGGCGTGCAGCGCGTCCTCGACGCGGGCCTTCTTCTCCTTGAGCTCGGCCTCGCTGGCCGCGCCGACGTTGATCTGGGCCACGCCGCCCGCGAGCTTGGCGAGCCGCTCCTGGAACTTCTCGCGGTCGTAGTCGCTGGTGGTGGCGTCGATCTCGCGCCGGATCTGCTCGATGCGGGCCTTGATGTCCTTGGTCTCGCCCGCGCCCTCGATGATCGTGGTGTTGTCGGCGTCGATCTCGACCTTCTTGGCCAGGCCGAGCTGGCTCATCTCCACCTTGTCGAGCTCGACGCCCGTGTCCTTCATGATCGGTTCGGCGCCGGTGAGCACGGCGATGTCCTCGAGCATGGCCTTGCGGCGGTCGCCGTAGCCCGGCGCCTTGACAGCGCAGACCTGCAGCGTTCCGCGGAGCTTGTTGATGACCAGCGTCGAGAGCGCCTCGCCGGAGACCTCCTCCGCGATGATGATCAGGGGCTTTTTGGCCTGCATGACCTTCTCGAGCAGCGGGACCAGCTTGGTCACGCTTTCGATCTTGTCCTCGTGGATGAGCACCAGGGCCTTGTCGAACTCGCAGGTCATGTCGTCAACATTGGTGACGAAGTTCGGCGACAGATAGCCCCGGTCGAACTGCATGCCCTCGACGACGTCGACCACGGTCTCCTGGGTCTTGCCCTCCTCGACCGTGATGACCCCGTCCTTGCCGACCTTCTCGAAGGCGTCGGCCATGATCTTGCCGATCTCGGCGTCGTTGTTGGCCGAAATGCTCGCGACGTTCTGGATGTCCTGCTTGCCCGAGACCGGCTTGGAGAGCGACTTGATCTCCGCGGAGGCGACCTCGACGCCCTTTTTCATGCCGCGGATGAGCGCGTTCGCGTCCACGCCCGAGGCGATGTACTTCAGCCCCTCGCGGAAGAGCGCCTCGGCCAGCACGGTGGCGGTCGTCGTGCCGTCGCCGGCGTCGTCGCTGGTCTTGCTCGCGGCCTCCTTCACCAGGCGCACGCCCATGTTCTGGGCCTTGTCGCGGAGATCGATCTCCTCGGCGACACTCACCCCGTCCTTCGTGACCGTCGGCCCGCCCCACGACTTGTCCAGGATCGCGTTCCGCCCGCGAGGGCCCAGCGTGCTCTTGACCGCCCGGGCCAGCTTCTCCACGCCGGCAAGCAGGGCTTGACGTGCCTCAACGTCGAAGGTGAGTTCTTTGACCGCCATGTGCGTTGCTCTCCGTGTCTGGGGCCGTGACGGGCCCGATGGATGGTTGTTCGGGGTGCGATTGGTTGAGCGGTGCGGAAGGGTACCGACCGCGCGGCTTGTTACTCTCCGCACTTTGGCAATGAGCGTGCCAAGAAATCGAAGTGGCCGACGGACACCGATCCGGCGTATCGACCATTCAGTCCCGCTCGGTGCCTGACACGCCCCCGCGACCCCGCCGATCAAACTGCCGGAATGGCAGTACCCCGGGCCTGCGCCATGCCCGTCCACAACCGCCTGCGACCTCGCTACCATGGTGTCCCATGCCGACCCCTCTCCTGGCCGCCGTCGATACGGTGGGTTCCTACATCCCCGTCCTGATCCTGCTGCTCATGGCGGCGACGTTCGGCCTGTTCAACGTGGTGGCCAGTCTGCTCATCGGCCCGCGCCGCGACGGCGCGACCAAGAGCCAGACGTACGAGTCGGGCATGAACGCCATCGGGACCGCCCGAAAGCGCTTCAACATCCGCTTCTACCTCATCGCGATGGTCTTTCTGGTGTTCGACATCGAGATCATCTTCCTCTACCCGTGGGCAACGACGTTTCCGAACATCGATCAGCACGGCGGCCAGGCCATCATCTGGCTGGGGCGGATCCTGTTCTTCATGGCGACCACCATCGTCGCATACATCTACGGAATCCGTAAGGGCGTATTCCGCTTCGACTGATCAGTCCTCCGGAACATGTGATCGCCCCGTCGTCAGCCATGCAAGCATCGGGCGCAGCCCTCCCCCTCCCCGAGTCTCCGGCTCGGGCTTCTCGCGCCCAACGGTGGACGGCCGCTTTGATCGCCGTTGTGGCTTTGAGCGTACTGATCACGGCCGCCTGGCTCCGGCCCGACCCCCGCGGCCTGGAGACCCACACCCAGCTCGGCCTCTGGCCCTGCGGGTGGTTTCTCGCGACCGGCTACCCCTGCCCCACCTGCGGCATGACCACGGCCTTCGCCGCGGCCGCTCATCTTCATCCGCTGCAAAGCCTTCGTGTGCAACCATTTGGGGCCGTGCTCGCACTGGGCACGGCCGTCGCCTTCTGGGGCGGCCTGCACGTCGCCCTGCTGGGGTCGCGTCTTGCGGCCATCGGCGGTAAACTCCTCCGTCCGCGGAACATCTCGATCGCCGCCGTCTGCTTTGCCGCGGCGTGGCTCTACAAGATTGGGGCCGTTCGGTGGGGTTGGTGATCGCGCACGCCGACACCGCACGAACGCAGGCAACCGACAGCCCGCCGAAGCCGTAACGCCCCCCAAGCCCGTCCCCTCCCCCACTCCCCCCACCCCCGACACCCACCACCGCGCCACGCCATGACCGCCCATCCACGCACCCAACCTCGCCCGTCGTGGCCGGCTTGCTTGATCGCCGCGGGCGTGCTGGTGCTGTGTTCGGCATGGATGACGGGCTGCGACGCGATCGGTTGGGTCGCCAAAGGCATCCACGACTCGGGCTCGACCCAGGTCGCGGCCAAGTACCACGGCCTCGAAGGCAAGACCTTCGCCGTCATCGTCGACGCCGACCGGGCCGTGCAGGCCGACTACCCGGGCACCGTGACCATCATCACCACCGAGCTCACCCGCCGGATCGCGGCCGGATCGGATGGGCACGGAGCGGGCGTCGGGGCTGCCGGCGTGATCCCCGCGGAGGACGTGCTCCGCTTCCAGGGACGGCGGCCCGGATGGGTCGCGATGAACCCTCGCGACCTCGCCAAGGAGCTCGGCGTCGACCGCCTGATCCTCATCGACATCTCCGAGTACCGCCTCACCGACCCGGGCAACAGCTATGTCTGGAACGGCATCGCCGCGGCCACTGTCGGCGTTGTTGAGGCCGACTCCAAACTCTTCGACGACTACGCGTTCCGCGAGCGCGTGCAGGTCAAGTTCCCCGACAAGGACAACGTCGGCGCGATGGAGATCCCCGGCGACACCGTGCAGCTTGAGCTGCTCCGGCGGTTCGTGAACCGCTGCACGTGGTTGTTCTTCGACCACGAAGAATCCAACATCATCGAGTATTGAGCGGAGCATCCCCGCGTGAAGACCCTCGTCCGCCTGTCGCTCGGATCGCTCCTGCTTCTCGCCTTGTTGCAGCCGGGCTGCAACATCATCGGCCCGGCTGCATACTTCATCCACGGACCGGCCAAGACGCCCCCGCAGTTCGAGTTGCCCAAGGACAAGCCGGCGGTCGTGTTCGTTGATGATCGCGGCAACATCCTGCCCAACCGCTCGACGCGCCAGCGCGTCGCGCACGCCGCCGAGAACGCGCTCCTCGCCGGAAAGGCCGTGGGCAAGGGCGAGGTCCTTTCATCCGACGCCATCCTCTCGGTCGCCGCCCAGGAACGCTTCGGCAAGCCGATGGGCATCGCCGAGATCGGCAAGGCCGTAGGGGCGTCCACCGTGATCTACGCCACGGTCGACTCGTTCGGCATCTCGCCGGACGGGCAGGAGTACGCGCCGTCCGCGACGCTCCGCGTCAAGGTCATCGACGTTGAAACCCGCGAGCGCATCTGGCCCACGCAGGACCGCGAGTGGGCGCCGCTCTCGGTGTCGATCTCCGACCACGGCCAGTTCGTCCCGACGTCTTCGAGCGACCGCGCGGCCGCCGAATACAAACTCGCCGACCAGGCCGGCTTGTCGCTGGCGAGGATGTTCATCGAGTGGGTCCCCGAAGACGTCGCGCAGCGCGTCGGTCAGTGACCGTCGATCTTCACCCCACCGACCAGCTCTCCCCCGCCATCGAATCAGCCGCCCCGATGCGAGTCCTCCACCTCATCGACCTCCGTGAGCGCAGCGACGAGGCCGTCATGGCCTGTCGGGCGGCCGCGCTCCACGCCGCCGGCCGACACCGCATCGTCGCCGTCGGCGCATCCCGCGACGTCGAGCTCGCCCGGGCCGCCGGGCTCACCATCGACGCCGCCGCACCGCCCGTCGGCCCCTGGCCCGAGCTCACGCTTCGCCGGCTCCGTCGTCTGCTCAACGACCGCGACGGCCGCGATGCCACGCGCCCTTGGGCCGACATCGTGCAGTGCTGGTCGCCGTCGATGCTCGCGCTGGCCCGGCTCTCCAGCGGTCACCGCACACCGCCCCGGGTCGGCGCGTTGCTCCGGCCGCCGGCCCAGCCCATCGTGGGCATCCGCTCGGCTCGGATGCGGTTCGGGATGCTCTACGCGACGCTCTTCGCTCCCGACCGTTTCACCCGCGCCAGTTGGGCCGAGCCGGCCTCCGCACGCCGCGGCGGGCGACTGCTCGAACAGAACATCCGCCTGCTCGACCCGTCCACCGCCGTGAACAGCCAAAGCGGCGCCGATCGGGCCGCCGCCCGCGCCGAGCTGGGGCTCGAACCCGACGACGTCGCCGTCATGCTCCTGGCCGATCCACCCTCGGCGGCCGACAGCGCCCGCTTCGCCTTCCTGCTCGGGCTCCTCTTCACCACGGATGTCAGGGTGGTCGGCCTCATGCGCCACGGAGCCACGCACCACCGGCGGGCCGCTCGCTTTGTCCGGATGCACGGCCGACGTTGGGGGCTGATCGCCTCTCACCATCCCACAGACCTGCTGCTCGCCGCGGCCGACGCGGCGGTGTGGGACGTCGGCGACGCCGAGCGCGGCGGCATCGTGAGCGCGGGCGCGGTGTCCATCGGGCGTGCGATCGCTCGCGGCGTGCCCGTTGTCGCGGCAAGGCACCCGCTCTCCGTCGAGACGCTCGGTTCTGCTTGCGCGGACCTTATCGCCCGCGACGCGACGCTCTCGGCGCTTGCCGAGCGCCTGCTGCCCCTCTGCCGCGACCGCGCACGCCGTGAGGCATTGAGCGAACAACTCGCCCGCGAGCCGCGCCGCGGCCACGCTTTCGCGCCCGACCTGCGCCGCCTGTGGGAGGAGGTCACCAACACACCGATGATCCGGCCGGGCCTGCCGATCCCCCCGGCGCTCGCCAAGGTCCCGGAGGCCGCCGCGTGTTGAACGGTGATCTATCACCTCACAATCACCGTGGCGCCCGCCGCGTGCTCTTTGTCTGCCTGGGCAACATCTGCCGCTCGCCGCTCGCGCAGGGAGTGTTCGAGCACGTCGCCGACGCTCGCGGCGTACGCGACCGCTTCACCGTCGAGTCCTGCGGCATCGGGAACTGGCACGTCGGCAATCCGCCCGACGAGCGCGCCGTCGCCGTGGCCAGAGCGCACGGCGTGACGCTCCGCAGCCGCGCCCGGCAGTTCGATCCCGCCGCCGATCCCGCCAGGTTCGACCTCCTGCTCGCGATGGACGCGAGCAACCTGCGGAGCCTGACCGGCGCGGGATGCCCGCCCGAGAAAGCGCGGCTGCTCCTCTCGTTTGCCCCGCCGGAACTGGCCGAGCGGTTTGGAGGCGAGGTGCCGGACCCGTACTACGGCGGCGCGGACGGCTTCGAAGAGGTCTACCGCCTTGTTCACGCCGGCGCGGAGGGGCTGCTCAATGCGATGCTCTGAGCGCCGAGCCTTTACCCTTGTCGAACTGCTCGTGCTCACGGCGGTGATCGTGCTGCTGCTCGGTTTGCTGCTGCCCGCGGTGAGCGCGTCGCGCGAGCGGGCGCGGGCGATCGAGTGCTCCACGCGAGTCCAGCAGCTCGGCATCGCGCTCAACCTCTACATGAACGACTTTCCCGGCATGTTGCCCCAGGTCGTCCGCGACGAGCCCGGCGCCGGCGGTTCGGTCGTCTCGCCCATGCTCTTTGGCGGAAAGCACGGCACGCTCCACGCCGACGGCATCGACCAGTTCGGCGTGCCCGAGCGACCGCTGAACCGCTACGTCTCCGGCGCCTCTATCGCCGATCCCGCCTCCGGTCCGAGCGCCGAGGCCGAGGCCTTCCACTCACCCGCCGACACCGGCGGTCAACTCCAGCTTTCTGAAGGCGGCCCGGCCGCCTCGCTGTTCGATCGTTTCGGCACCAGTTACGTGCTCAACGACCGCCTGCTCCGAGCATCGTCGGATGATCCGATCGTCTCCACGCTCATCCCGCTGCGCGGCGGCCCGATACCCACCATCACCACGCCCGAACGAACGTGGATGCTCGGCTCCTTTCCCATCCGCAACTTCGACTTGGGGGTGGACTGCCGCATGAACTGGTACGGCCGCCGACGCCACGGCGCCAACCTGCTCATGGGTGACATGCACGTGCGGGCGCTCGTCAACGTCCCGCCCGGGTCCGAATCGACCACGCCCGACTACACGTTTCTGCCCTCGCCGGGGTGGACCGGCGCGTCGGCCAATCGCTGATCGGCTCAGCGGCCCGACCGGGCGCCGGGCGGCTGCTTCGGTTTGGGCCGCCTGGGCGCGGTCTGTGACTGGAACCGCAGCCAGTGCTCGCCGATCTGCGTCGTGGGCGTGGTGAACCAGCCCCAGAACGCGTACCCGTACGAGATCACCGTTGTCGGCGGGATGAACTGGAACGCGAACGGCATCACCGAGTCCAGCTCGTCGTGGTCGCCAAAGTACTTCCACGGCTGGTCGAACGGAGGGATCTTGCTGCTCCGCTTGCGCATGCGGACCGGATCGACCGGTATCCATGCCTCGGTCTGGTTGGTCTCGTCGTACAGGCAGAACTCGACCCACGACCGCAACTCTACGCCGCCGCGTTTTTTGGTGAACGGCGTCGAGTCGTCGCCCTTGTTGTCGGTCACGTCGTAGCCGATCACAAGCCGGGCCGGCAATCCCGCCGCCCGGTACGCCCCCACCAGCACCGACGCGATGTCGTGCGGCGAGCCCGTTCCCCTGCGGATCGTCTCGGCCGGCCCCTGCAGCAACATCCCGATGAACGAGCCCTGCCGGTCATAGTCCTCGCCGTTGCCGCTGGGCTGGAACTTCTCCACCACGCGTCCCGCGAAGCTCTTGGCCAGCATCAGCGGCGAGACCGACTTGGGGTCCTTTCCGTTCGTCCACGCCGCGACCAGGTCCTTGAGCGCCTGCGAGTTCGAGGGCTGACCCGGATCGTCCACGTCGATCTTGGCCTGCGGCGTGAAGGTCGCCTGCGCCATCCGCGGCCACGCCCCGCCCGCGGGCCACACCGCCTTGGCCGCCGCCTTCTCGTCGAAGATTGTCTCCCAGCACGTCATCGGGATCTCGAGCTTGAGCTCGGTCTCGCGCCCGGTCTTGTCGCGCATCTCCCAGCGTCCAAGGCGCACGCCCGACTGGTAACCGTCGTTGAACTCAGGCTTCGCGTCCACGACCGCGTCGTCGAAAGTCAGCTCGCTCTTGAGCCCCTCGGTATCGGTCTCGCTGGAGGCCGTCCCCTTGATCACCGGGAACACCACGGCCGCGGTGCTGAAGGAGAAGTTCCCGATGACCAGCGGGCGGTCGTGCGGCGCCGCGTTGACGTCTTCCTGATACGCCTGCACGTGCACGGTCGGCTTGAATATCCAATCGTGCGAGCGTCCGCGCTTGATCACGCCCTCAAGAAACGACTTCGGCCCCGGCGGCTGGCCGTTCCCGGCGCCGGCCGCGCCGGTGTTCCTGCCCCGCCCGCCCGGCTGCGCCAGAACATGCGAGGGGAAAGCCCCGCCCACGCCCGCCGCGGCGATCGCGCCGCCGATCAGAAACCGGTTCGCCTCGCGACGCGAAAGTCCGCGCTCGTCCATGTTCTTGCTCCCGACCCCGCTGCCCCGTCCCGCTCCCCCTGCTCCCCGCCCCGGCATATACGCACCGCGCGCCCGCCGGCTGCAATCCCCGGCTCACCTATTCATCCGATCCCCCCGCGTGCCGGGCCTGAAACTCCTTGACGCTCGGGAGGTCCTTGAGCCCCGCGAGCCCGAAAGCCTCCAAAAACTGCTTGGTCGTGCCGTAGAGCATCGGCCGCCCGAGTTCCTCGGCCCGCCCGGTGATCGTCACGAGCCGGCGCTCGACCAGCGTCCTGAGCACCTCGCCGCACGCCACGCCGCGCACGGCCTCCAGGCTTGCTCGCGTGATCGGCTGGCGGTACGCGACGATCGCGAGCGTCTCGACCGCGGCCCGGCTGAGGCTCGTGCGCTCGCGCTTGCCCAGGAACTCCTCGATCACCGGCGCGAACCGCGGCAGCGTCATGATCCGGTAGCCGCCCGCCACGCTCTCGACCCGGAACGACCGACCCGTGCGCTCGTATTCCTCGTTTAGCGCGCCCACCGCGCGCCGCACCACGCCCAAGGGCGAATCGCGCCCGCCCTTGCCCTTTTTCGGCTCACCATCACCCGCCGCCTCGGCACGATCGGCCGCCGCGGCATCCAGCATCCCCAGCGCCTCGGCCAGCCGCGCCGCCGACACGGGCCGATCGACGCTCAGCAACACCGCCTCGATCTCGCTGGCGACCTCACTCGCGACCGGCGCCAACTCTGCCTCATTGCTCATAGCCCCAAGCATACAGCCGATATCGGATTTCAGATTTTGGACTTCAGATTTCACGTTTCGGATAGCGGATGGGGGATCGCGGAGGGCCAGCCGACTGCTCCCATCCGACATCCGCCATTCTCGCTCTCCTACCATCTCCCGTGCCCCGCTCTCCCCGGATCGTCCGAATCTTGGCCGGCGTCCTGTTGGCCCTGTTCATCGCCAGCGGGCTGATGGTGGCGCGCCGGCTCGTGCTCCCCGCCGCCGCGGCCGCCCCGGCAGCAGAGGGGAGCGCCACCCGCCCGGACGTGGCCGGCCTTCTGCACCTCCCGCCCTTCTCGCTTGTCGATCAGGACGGGCGCGCGTTCACGCGCGACGACCTGCTCGGACACGTGAGCGTGCTCGACGTGTTCTTCACCTCGTGCCCGCTGGTCTGCCCGATGATGACCGAGAAGATGCACGCGATGGCCGAGTCGCTCGCCGACACGCCCGTGCGGTTTGTCTCGATCTCGATCGACCCCGCTCACGACACACCCGCCGCGATCCGCGAGTACCGCAAGGTCCACGAGATCACCGGCAACGCGGCCGACCGATGGGCCCACCTGACCAGCCCGGACGGCTCAACCGACTACATCGGCCCCGTCGTTCGCGAGGGCCTGAAGTGCGCCGTTGATGAAGACCCGAACCTGAAGATCGAGGCAACCGACGGTTCGGAGATGCTCAACATCCTGCACCCCGCGTGGTTCTTCCTCATCGACGCCCGCGACGGCAAGGCCGTCAACGTCGTCGGCCTTTACCAGTCGGGTAACGACGAGGACATGCTGCGGCTGCTCCGCGACGCCCGCGCCCTGGCGAAGTGACCGGCATCACGCCCGCGTCACTCGCACTCGAAGGCAAACTCGATCTCCACCGGCACGTTCAGCGGCAGGGCGTTGGTGCCCACGGCCGCGCGGGCGTGGCGCCCCGACTCACCGAACACCTCTACCAACAGTTCGCTCGCGGCGTTGGCCACCCTGGGCTGATCCCCGAACCCCGTGTCGCACGCGACAAAGCACCCCACACGTACCACCTGCCGGATGCGATCGAGCGAGCCCAGCGCCGCTCGGGCCGCGGCCAGCCCGTTGAGCGCACACTGCCGCGCACAATCACGGGCCGTCTCGATGCTGACCGCCGACGGCACCACCCCGGTCGCGATCATCTTGCCCTCGCGAACGGGGATTTGACCGCTGACGAACAGCAGGTTTCCAGACCGTCGTGTTGGGATATACGCGGCGACGGGCGCGGCCGGCGCGGGCAGGGTGAGTCCGAGTTCAGCGAGACGCTTTTCTGGCGACATGGGGGACTCCGGGAGGAGAAGGGGGAGGCGGGGGGGAGGCCGACGCCGCACGGTACGGCCGCTCGGGGCCGATTTCGCACTCTGCTCGCCGCCCCTTCGGTATACCCTAACCCACCCCAACCACACGGCCGCACCCCCTCTTTTGCGCAATCCACAGACATTTTTTCAAGACCCCGCATCCCTCCCGACTTGACGTGCGTAGCGTTTTTTGTACCCTGATCGTCTGCACGTGCATGACATCCCGTTTTTCTTCTTTGGCGGGCGAGAAGCGCAGTCGCATTCCAGCTCGAATCACGTCCTCATCCGCGGTCGCAAGCCGCGAGCATCGTCCAACTCGACGACGCTGAACACCCGCCGACAACCAGATGGGCGCCCCCGCGAGGGCCGCAACGTCGCCGAGGATTGACCGATCTTCGACGGACCGGGCGGCCGGGAATCGCGGTTGGCGTCAGGTCGGTTCGCTTGGCGGGTGGGCTCTTCCCGTTCTCGCGTGACCGCCGATCAGGACCCCGACAGGGGTTTCAGGATCGAGCGTTCGCCGGGTTCACCCCAACCGAGCGTGTTCAGCAGGAACTGGCCTTCGATCGCTTTCCCGGCTGGTCGGCCGCGGAGGTGTCGAAAGCCGAATCGTCGTGTGTAGGGCGAGTCGCCGCGTTGAACGCGGGATTCACCAAGCACAACGCCCGGTGCGGGGCCGAACCGCTCGGTTCGAGCGTCGCCCGGGCAGCATGAACAGTCCTCTGCACAGTCCACTTAGGAGTTTCGCTCAATGAAGAAGAATCGCGCATTCACCCTGATCGAGCTGCTGGTCGTGATCGCCATCATCGCCCTGCTGGTCGGCATCCTGCTGCCCGCCCTGGGCAAGGCCCGCCAGAGCGCCCGCCAGCTCAAGGACTCGACCCAGGTCCGCGGCATCGTTCAGGCGATGGTCATCCACGCCCAGAACAACTCCAGCCAGTACCCCCTGCCCTCCAGGCTCGACCCGCAGGGCTACACCGTCGGCGGCGGCACCCTCAACGCGGCCAACGCCTTCAAGGGCGACACCCTCGGCCAGGTGCTGTCGGTCCTGATCTACAACGGCAACATCTCCACCGAGCTGTGCGTCAGCCCGGCCGAGAGCAACACCGGCCAGGTGCAGCGCTTCGACGGCTACCAGTTCACCCGTCCGTGCAACAGCGACAACACGCTCTGGGACCCCACGTTCCACGGCACGCCGGTCGATGAGGTCTTCAACTGCACGCAGGGCAACCCGACCGTGGCTGTGGGCAACAACTCCTACGCCTCGCTCGTCTTCTTCGGCAAGCGTCAGGCCCGCTGGAGCGACACCTTCAGCACCACCGAGGCCGTCTTCGGCAACCGCGGCCCGACGTACGCCCAGAACGATTCGGCCGCTTATCCCGCTTCCGGCCGCTGGACGCTCACCAACGACGCCACCGGCACGGGCTCCAACACGCTGCTCATCCACGGCGGCCGCACCACCTGGGAAGGCAACATCGGCTACAACGACGGCCACGTGGCCTTCGAGACCAAGCCGACCCCGGACGGCGTGACCTACACCAGCACCGCCACCACGAACCGCTCCAAGCCCGACAACCTCTTCGTGAACGAGAGCGACGAGCAGGGCGGCGACACGGGCACCAACATCGGCAACGGCCTCAACGCCTACCTCCGCCCGATCGCCCGCGTGACCAACCAGGGCTCCGGCTCGACCGGCCCGACGCTCCAGCTTTGGAAGGACTGATCCTCGGCCTCGTCCGAGCCTTCACCAAGGTCTGAGCATCATCAGATCCCCACGCGGCCGCACCGAAAGGTGCGGCCGCTGTCTTTTCCGTGGCATCGGCTTCCAGCCGATGTCGGGCCAATGGCCCGAGCACTACGCCCACATGACCCCCATCACCCCTGCCCCATCCCCCGCTCAACGTCATTCGCCGCTTTCGGGATCGCGGCCGTGAGCACCTCCGGCCCACCCCGAGTAATCAGCACGTCGTCCTCGATCCGCACGCCGAGCCCGCGATCGGCCACGTACACCCCCGGCTCAACGGTGATCACCATGCCCGGCGCGAGCGGTGCGTCCGGATCGGCGTCGTGCACGTGCAGCCCCAGGTGGTGCGAGGTGCCGTGCGGGAAGTGGTCGCCGTGCCCCGCCGCATCGATGATCCCCCGCGCCGCCGCGTCGACCTCGAAAAGGTGCTTCCCCGGGCGGGCCGCGCGGATCGCCGCCGCTTCGGCCGCCAGTACCAGGTCGTACACCCGCCTTTGCTCGGGAGTGAACCGCCCGCTCACCGGGAACACCCGCGTCACGTCGCACGCGTAACCCGCCACGCGCGCCCCCGCGTCGATAAGCAGCACCTCGCCCGCGACCAGCGGCCGGTTGTTGCGCTCGTAGTGCAGGACCGTCGAGTTCACGCCCCCGCCCACGATCGATCCGTACGCGGTCCCCTCGGCGCCGTTCTCGACGAACGCCGCCTCGATCACGCGCTGGACGTCGGACTCGTTCAGGCCGGGCCTGATCGTCCGTGCCGCGGCCGCGAAGCCCGCCGCCGTCGCTTTCGCGGCCCGACGCATGATCGCGAGCTCAGCCGGGCTCTTGACCGACCGCATCGCGGGGAGCATCGTCGATCGGTCCTCGATGCTCATCCCGGGAACACGCTCGGCGACCCGCCGGAAGACCGCCAAGTCCGGGCTCACCTCGGCCGTGTGGGGCGAGAGCGGGTGCAGGCACGCCGCACGCTTGATCCTGGCGCACCCCGCGCCCAGGAACGCCGGAAGCATCGACGTTCGAGCCACGAACGCGAAGCCCGCGGCGGCCCGAAGGCCCGCCGACAAACCGTCGCGGTAACCCTCCCACCGGTCGGCCTCGGGGTTCAGCGGCCGGAGGAACAACGCGATCCGGCGGTCCGGGTTGGGGTGCGAAGGGTCGAACACCAGCGCCGCCCCCGCCTCGGTCTGGATGCCCGTGAGGTACAGAAAGTTGAGGTCGGGCCGCCACGGACCGGCGGAGTGCGCCGAAGCGTCTCCCGCGAAGACGAGCCCGACCGCCCCACCGTCGGATCGCCCGCCCCGTTTCGAGGCCCCCCCCCGCCCCCCCCGCCCCCGCCCCGCGCCGCTGAGCATCTCCAGCACCCGGACCCGGCGACGGGCGTACTCGGCGAGCGGCACGCCGTCCGGGCGCACGATCGGCGAGGTCGCGGCGGGGGCGGCGGTGATAGATGCGGCGCGGGTGGTGCGGGAGAGGGGACGGGAAGTGGGGCTCATGGCGGTCAGGGTAGCCGATCGCTCGCCGCCTCCCCCTCCGGATTCAAGCCGTTGCCGCCTCCAACCTGACCGTGCGGGCCGTCACGACGATCCTCACGCCCGCCGTCGTGAACACCCGCGGATCGGTGCAGGCGTCGCGGATCGCCCGAGCCGCCGGAGCCACGGTCCGCCGGCTCAGGCGATCGAGCCCTTCGCTTCTTTCGGACGGAACCAAAGACGCCAGCACGCCCGGAGCGAAGCGGATCATCTCGCCCAGAACGATCTCGGGCACGGAGCGGAGCGACGCTCGCGTCCACACCCGGGCATTCGCCTCCCTCCCTCCCCCCCCCGATCCGACCCGCTCACCGATCGACCACAGCGCGATGGCCCGCGATCGGACCAGTTCCGCCGCGCCGCGCAGCAGCACCGCCCCGCGTGCGGCCCGCATGCTCGACCCCGGGCGCAGGCGTTCGAGGATCGGCAGCACCTCTCGCCGGATCGCGTTGCGGAGCAGACGAGTGTCGGCGTTGGTCGCGTCCTCCCGCCAAACCCAGCCCGCCGCTCGGCAGATCGCCTCGGTGTCGGCCCGCGTGCACGCGGGGATCGTGCTCCCGTCGCCGAGCAAGGGCCGGATGATCTCGATCCTCGCGGATCGCGGGCCGTCGCTGCGAGACACGGCGATGCCCGACATCCCCCGCGGGCCCGCGCCCCGGAGCATCGCCATGAGCATCGTCTCGATCTGATCGTCCGCGTGGTGCGCCGTCGCGATGAACCGACACCCGTTCTCCGTCGCGAGCCGACGCAGCGCACCGTACCGAGCACGCCGGGCCCGGGATTCGGCGTTGGTGTCTCCAACCCCGGGAACCGCCCCTCCTCCCCCCGCGACCGCCACCTCAGCCCCGACGAACACCAAGCCCAGCCGCTCGGCCAGCATCGCCGCCGCGTCGCGGTCGGCCAGCGCCTCGGGCCTTGCCCGCAGGTCGTGGACCACGTGCGCGATCACCAGGTCGTCACTGGCGGCCGCCAGCGCGATGGCCAGCGCTGAGGAATCCGCCCCACCCGAGCACGCGACGATCGTCCGTTCGCCCCTTCCCGCCCTCCGGCTCGCCACCGGGGTGGTCAGCGAACGCCACGCCCGGACGATGCGGGCGACCCGGGCGTCCGTCCGGGGCGGTCTGACGAGCGCACCCGCCCCGAGAGGCCGCGGATCGGTCACGGCAATGGGCGGTTTCGCGGGCACCGGTGATCGTAGTTCCGCCTCGTCCGGCCCCGCGAACAGCCCGCCGCCCGGTACACTCTGCCGAGGCCGAGCGACCGCTCGGGGCTCGCTGCGGAGACGGAGAGGGTGGGAGGAAAAGGACCAGACCGCGGGAGGCAAGCCCGCTCGCCACCGTGCTCGACACCCTCGCAAACCATCCCGCCGCCGCGATCGCCGCACCGTTCACGCCCGCGTGCAACGTGACGCTCGCCATGACCGGGCTGGAGATGGGCGCGATCGCGCTGCTCATGCTCGCGCTGCTCGCGCTCGCGGCCGCACTGCGGAACCTGGCCCGCGAACCCGGCGGGGTCAGGTCCCTCTTCTCCGCCGAACCGAACGAATCAAGCGGTTCGGCGCGTGAGGCCGCCGAGGAGCTCCGGCTGCTGATCGCCGAGGCCAGGCAACTCTCCGATCAACTCGCGGACCGATTCGACGGGCGGGCCGAAGAACTGGCCGGGCTCCTGCGGGAGGCCGACGCCCGGATCGCACGCCTGGAGAGCGCCCCGCACCCCGCCCACGCGCCGACCCGATCGCCGGGCCAGGAGCCGTCGGCGATCGCGGAGGGCTCAGGACCAGGCCGACAGGCACGAGCGGTCAACGTCGTCGAACCCTCGATGATCGTCCACGCCGGCGACCCGATGGCCGGCGAGATCTACCGGCTTTCCGACGAGGGTCTCCCGCCCGTAGAGATCGCCACCCGACTCGGCCAGCACACCGGCAAGGTCGAACTGATCCTCGCCCTGCGCCGGGGCTGAGGGCGAGTCACTCGCGCCTGCGCTTCTGGCCCTTCACGCCCCGCCGCGCGGCGTCCATCGCCAGCACCTCGAACGCGACGTGGGCGGCCAGCAGCGAGGTGATGCCCTGCGGATCACGGTCGGGCAGAACCTCGACCACGTCCGCCCCCACGATGTTTACGCCCGCGAACAGCCGCAGCGCGGCGAGAGCTTCGGCCGAAGTAAACCCCCCCACGCTCGGCGTGCCCGTGCCCGGCGCGAACGCCGGATCGACGCAGTCGATGTCGAACGTGAGGTACGCGGGCGCGCCGTCGAGCGCCCGCACGAAATCCGCGGCCGCGGCCTTCCCTTTGGCCTGAAACTCCGCGGGGCTCATCACCCGCACGCCGCTCTGCTTGGCGAACTTCAGGTCCTCTTGGCTGTTCAGCGGGCCCTTGACGCCGATCGAGATCATGCGACGGGGATCGATCAGCCCCTCCTCGATGCACCGCCTGAACACCGAGGCGTGCCCCCACCGCTCTCCCCAGACCGAGTCGATCGTGTCGAGGTGGCTGTCGAAATGCACGAGCGCCAACCCGCCCCCCTTCCCTTGCGACCGGCCCTGCCGTCGCCACGCGGCGCGGACGTTCGCGTACGCGATCGTGTGGTCGCCGCCCAGGGCCAGCAACCGGGTCTGTGCGGGCTTGCCGCCGCCGTCAACGGCCTCGGCGAACTCGGCCGCGGCCTGGGCGTTCTGCTCGCACGAGTACGGCGATACCGGGGCATCGCCGCCGTCGGCCAGACTGAGCGCATCGCACACGTCCACGCCGTGATCGATCGAGTAGCGTTTGAGGTACTGCGATTCGGCCCGGATCGCCCGCGGCCCGAACCTGGCGCCCGGGCGGTACGTCACCCCGCCGTCGAACGGCACGCCGTAAACGACCCAATCCACCGGCCTGGCGTCGGGCCCGACATCCTGCAGGCGCGGGTAGCGGGCGAACGTGGCGACGCCCGAGAAGCGCGGCGAGCGGCGTGCGTCGGGAAGAACGGTCTTGCTCATCGGCGGAGAGTGTACCGGAACCGGGTGAGTTGAAGGGCGGGGCGCAATCACTCACCGGTCGCGCCCGGCCATCGCGGGGGCCGCGCGGTGCGCCGTCGTGAGCTGGGCGGGGTCGTAGGGCGTCTGGTCGAACTCGAACGACGGGCGGGCGAAGCGCTTGGCGCGGCGCAAGCCCACGCCCACGATCAGACCCGTCATCACCCACACCGTCAACATGCTCGACCCGCCGTAACTGACGAACGGCAGCGTGAGCCCGATGATCGGCAGCATCCCGATGGTCATGCACACGTTGATGAGCGTCTGGGCCAGGATGAACGCGGAGAACCCCACAACCAGCAGCCGACCGAAAGCGTCCTGGCACATCGCGGCCGTGAGGTAGGCCCCGGTGAACCACACGACGTACAGCAGCAGCACCAGCACCCCGCCCGCAAAGCCGAAACGGTTCATGATCACCGCGAAGATCATGTCGTTGTGCCGCTCGGGCAGCTTGTTGAAACGGATCAGCGCCCGTGACCGGGCGTCCACGACGCCGTTCATCTCGCCGGCCCCCGCCAGCCGCTGTGCGGTCAGCGATTGGTAGTTGATATCGTCGGCGCCCGCGAGCGGGTCCTGCACCATGTGGATGAGGCCGATGATCCGGGCCTTCTGGTGCGGCTGGAGCAGCGGGAACGCCGCCGGCGCCGCGAGCACGGCCACGAGCACGACGATCGACAGGTGTTTGAGCCGCGCGCCGGCCGCGATGAGCATCGCGAACACCGCGGGCGCAAAGAGCAAGGCCGTGCCCAGGTCGGGCTGGAGCGTGATCAGCGCGACCGGGACGAACGTGATGATCGCGGGCGGGATCAGACCGAGGATGGTCCGGTGGTTCTCACGGAACCGCAGGTACTCGGCCATAACCAGCACGTACGCGATCTTGGCCAGTTCCGCGGGCTGAAGATCGACCGGCCCCAGGTCGATCCAGGCCCGGGCGCCGTTGCGCGGCGTCACGATCGACGCCGGCACGAACGGGACCAGCAAGAACACCAGCAGCGCCAGCACCACGGCCATCAGCGGCCACGCAAAGACCCGGACGAATCGGTAGTGCGGCACGGCCACAGCCAGCGCACCGAACAGGCCCACCCCCAGGAAGATCGTCTGCTTGAGCACCACGCCGCTCATGGTGATCAGGCCGGCGTCCGACGGATCGGCGTAGCCCAGATCGATCGAGTAGATCCCCAGCGCGGACAGCGCCAGCGCCGCCAGCACGCTCAGCCACGCCCCCGTGAGCGGGCTGAAGTCGTTCCCGACGAGCCTCTTGAGCAGCGACCGGCGCATGGCTATCGCGACTCCCCCCGCCCTTCACGCCCGGACATCGCGTCCGCGGCCGCGTGCTCGCCGTCGCCTTTGCCCGCGTCTGGCAGGTAGCCCTCGGCCACCAGCGCCCGCACAACCTGATTGGCCACGGGGCCCGCCACCCGCCCGCCCGACCCGCCGTGTTCGATGACCACCGAGACCGCGTATTTGGGCTGATCCCCTACGCCCGCGAGGAACACGCACCAGGCGTGGTCGGCGTCGTGCTCGACCTTCCTTCGCTCGGCCCCCGCTCCGGCGCCATCGTCCGAGACAAACTCATACCACGGTGGCGCATCGGCCGTGCCCGACTTGGCCCAGATCGAGACGCCGGGCGTGTTGAACGTCCGCTCGCGACGCGTGCTGCCGTCGGGCATGGTGAACGAGACTTCGTGCGTGGTGCCGTGCGCCTCGTTGGCCGATCGGCGGAGCCCTTCGAGAGCCAGGTTCACGGCCGCACGCCCGATGCCCAGATCGGTCCGCTTCTGGGGCGAGTCCCGACGAAGGCGTGGCGTGAGCTTGATACCACCGCGGGCGATGGTGGCGTACGCGTCGGCGGCGTGCATGGGCGTCCACGTGATCGGCCCCTGTCCGATGCCCATGAGCACGGCCTCGCCGGGCGTGATGTCAGAGCGGCCGAAGGGCGTGAGCGAGCCCGCGTATTCGTGCAGCAGCGTTCGCTGGCCGAGGATCGCCTCGGCCCTGGTCCGGAACTCTTCGTCGGACTCGCCCGGGAGCCGGGCAATCTCCGGCGGTGTGCCGAAGAGCTGCCATCGCTCGGCTTCAGGCCCGACCCCGAATCGCGTGTACCAGTTCGTCACACCCATCGGCCCGAGCCGACGGCCCATCTCGAAGAAGAAGATGTTGCACGAGACCTGGATCGCCTCCGCGCCGGTGAGCCCATCGGGAAACTGGCTGTCGTGCGTCGCGCGGTTGTGCGACATCTTGTAGATCCAGCACCGGTAGATGTTGGGCTTGTCGGGGTAAAACGCGCCGGTGCAGTGGATGCGTTCATCCACGCCCAGTTTACCCGCCGTGATCGCCGAACACAGCATCACCGGCTTGACGATCGACCCCGGCGGGTACGCCTTGTCGATCGCGCGGTCGAGGTACGGCATCCGCACCTGATCGCCGAACACCGACTCGGGCCGCGTCTCCAGCGTGTGGTGCGAGAACGACGGCATCGAGACCATCGCCAGCACGTCGCCGCTGGCGACGTCGATCACCACGACCGAGCCGTCCAGCGGCGTGGCCAACGGCAGGTCTGTCGGCGACGGTTCGGCCAGTTGCGTCACGCTGCGGTGCCAGGGCTGCACGATCGTCAGGCCGAGCGAGGGATCGAACAGCGCCTGGACCCTCGCCTGCAACGCGGCGTCGATCGTCAGATTCACGTCTTTGCCCGGTTCGGGCTCGACGCGGTCCACGGCTTCGGTGTCCAGGTGCAGCGTGCGCACGCCGCGCAGGCCGCGGAGGACGTCCTCCGCCCCCTGCTCGATCCCGCCCTGCCCCACCGTGTCGCCCGGGCGATAGTGCCCGCGGTCCAGCGTGCCGTCGGGCTTGAGCCGCGGCCGGCGCAGCATGTCCTCGTCGTACAACTTCGAGCGCATCCAGCCGATCACGTGCGTCGCGACCCCGTCGATGCGGACCGTGGCCTTCTTATCCTGCTTGAGGGGGCCGGGAAAACTCGACAGGTCCACGTCCAGTTCCGCGACATCGAACGGGTATTCCCTCTTGCCCGAGTCGATGACTTCCACTCCGGGCATGAGCGCGACGGCCGCGGGGTCCTGCTTCTTGCGGTTGCGGTCCTCGGCGATGAGCCGCGCGAACTCGAAGCCGACGGATTCGGGCACGCCCTTGAGCAGCACGTGCGCCGTGGTCTGCTCGCGGATCGGCCGGCGAACATCCGCCGTCGCCACGTCCACGCTCTGCTCCTCGCCCTTGCCCAGCCGCTCTTCCAGCCGTCGTTCGCGGCTCCGACGCTTGCGCTCCGTCACGGTCAGGGCGAGATCCTGCACCTGCCGGCGCACCTCCAGCCGCCGCTCGTCCAGATCGGCGCGGCTGATCCCCGCGAGGCTGCTGAACCGCGTCCACATCGCCTCCATCTGCGAGTCGAACGATGCCTGCGCCTGCTGAATCAGCACGTCGCGCCGGTCGGGGCTCAGTTGGGCCCACTCGGACCTGTGCAGCTTTCTGGCCCGAATCGCGGCCTGGGTGTAGGCCCACTGCCCTGTGATCACCGGGTAATCCACCGCGATGTCGAAGCACGGCCGGTCCATCGCCAGCACGCGCCCCTTGCGGTCGAAGATCCGCCCCCGCGTAGTCTCCAGCCAGCGCTCGCTGACCAGCCGCTTCTCGGCCTCCACGCGCAGGTCGTCGCCCTTGACCACGCTCAGCCGGGCCATCTGCGCCAGCGGCATGGCCAGACCGACCATGCCCAGCGCCCCCAAGAGCAACAGGCGTCGCTGGAACATGCTCGGGATGAGGCGGCTCAGTTTGGACAAGCGGACCGGGCTCCGGACACGCGCAGAACGATCTCGCAACGTCGTGCACTGTAGTTATCGGATGGTCGCCGCGATCGCTGGAGACTCGATCGCGGCTGCCTGCGCGGATCAGTCGTCACGCCGCCGGGCCGCTTCGGTCGGCATGAGCCCCAGCGAGTCCTTTACCCCGAGATTCAGATAGATCTCCCGGGTCGCCGTCGAACGGTTGAGCGTGTAGAAGTGGATTCCCCGCACGTCGTGGTCCAGTAGATCACGGCACTGTTCGGTCGCCCAGTGGATGCCCACGCGCCGTACGGCTTCGGGGTCGCCGTTGGTCCGGTTCACCGCCCGGATGAGCGCCGCCGGGAACCGCGTGCCCTGCGCCATGTCCGCCATCCGGTTCATCCCGGCCAGGGAGGTGATGGGCATGATCCCGGCGATGACCGGCACCTTGATCCCCGCCAGCACGCACCGGTCGCGGAAGTCGTAGAAATCGCGGTTGTCGAAGAACAACTGCGTGCAGATGTAGTCCGCGCCAGCCTCGACCTTGGCCTTGAGATAGTCCATCTCCCGGACGCGATTCGGGGTGGCGGGATGCCCCTCCGGATAGCCCGCCACGCCCACGCCAAACCCCCGCTTGTCGGCGTGGGCCCCGCTGTCGTTGAATACACGGATGTACCGCACCAGGTCCGCGGCGTACCGGAAAGCGTCCCGGGAGCGGTCCAGCGGCCCGGCGGACTGGGGCGAGTCGCCTCCCAGAGCGATGATGTTCGAGATACCCGCCCGCCCATACCGGAGCAGGATCTCGTGGATCTCCGCCTTCGTGTGACCAACGCAGGTCAGGTGAGGGAACGGGTCAAGCCCGCCCCGGCCCTTGAGCCGCAGCACCAGATCGTGGGTCAGGTCGCGCGTCGAGCCCCCCGCGCCGTACGTGATCGAGACGAACGAAGGCTTGAGCGTCTCGAGCTCGCTGATCGCGGAAAACAACGACTCCGCGGCCTCGAGTGTCTTGGGCGGAAAAAACTCGAACGAAAAAGTCGTCCGCTGCTTCTCGATCAACTCGCGGAAATGCACCCGGCGTGTCTCCTGGGCCCTCGGTCGGCCGTTCGAGCCTGGAACCTGATTGCCGAGTATATATCGCTATATCCGGATAAATGGATAAAAATCCAACCCGTCAAGTCTCCCCAGTCTCCTCCGAGCGCTCCAACCGCCGGAGTTCCTTGAGCAGTCGGTCCCGGTCGCGCTTGATCAGCCGGAGGCTGAGCAGGGATTTGGCCTTGGTGAGCAGTTCGAGCTTGTTCACCGGTTTGGTGAGGAAATCGTCCGCGCCCGACTCGACCGCCTTTTCGACGTCCGACACCTCGTT
This sequence comes from uncultured Phycisphaeraceae bacterium, assembly GCA_964630785.1. Taxonomy (GTDB): domain Bacteria; phylum Planctomycetota; class Phycisphaerae; order Phycisphaerales; family UBA1924; genus JADLCX01. Next base: position 119,888 of record CAZVZG010000011.1, read on the forward strand.
CAAGGCGGTCACCATGATGATGGGGATGTCGCGGGTCGCGGGGTCGGCCTTGAGTTTCTCACAGGCCTGAAACCCGCTCATGCGCGGCATCATCACGTCCAGCAGAACAAGGTCCGGCTGGGCGGCCCCAACCTCTCGCAGGCATTCCAAGCCGTCGTGGGCGGTGCGAATCGAACACCCCAGGTCTTCGAGGTAAGCTTGGAGCAGTTCTAGATTCTGGATATTGTCATCCACAACAAGCACGGATGATGCCGCCGAAATCGCACCCCCCCCTCCCCCGGGACCGGATGCATCAACCGTCGGGGAGCACAAGGGATTTTGAGAGGAACGGGTCGGCATAAGCCCCTGTCCGGTCTGGAGAAACCTTCTGCACGGGGGAAAAGCGGGTGGCTGAAACGGAGGATACCGGACTATGGTATCAAGGGTCGAGCGGGCATTAGCCCCTCAGCCCGAGTGGTCGGCGGCAGGGAGGCCCCGAGCACCCACGTTGTGCACGGAGGCGGACACATCCAGCCAAATGGCTTCTGGTCGCCGGTCGTCCAAGGCAGCCGACTCTACGCGACTCGGTTGGGGGGTGGGAGAACCAGAAGGACCTGACTGGTATGCCTTGGCAAGGTTCGAGCAAGTGTTTGTGGAGCAGCAAGTTCCACACGCCAACTTGGTCCCAGCTCCGAGACGGCGTCTCCAGGCCGCTGCTGCCTGTCTTTGACACGGCACGCGCCATGCTTCTCGGTTTGAACGGGGTCTCGGAGAGCGTGGTCTGGCACGGCGTTCCGTGGCGGTGGACCCTGGTGTACAAGCACAGGGAGAAAGACGCCGCGGCCTGCACGCGGGCGTTCGCGTACCTGATCCCGGACCCGGTCCGGCTTCAGTGTTGCGTGCCGCTGAGCCGAGAACAGGTCACCGCGTTGCCGATCCGGCGGTTCAAGAAGCATCTTCGCGAATCCATCATCCACGCGCGGACCGTGTCCGGCCTGAGCTGGCCGAGCTGGGACCTTCCCGCCAAGACTGCGGTTGAAGACCTCGCGGAACTGATCATCCGCAAGCATCGGATGGTGGACGCCTCGGATGCTTCGGTGGCCCTCTCCGCTTGAGCGTCGATCCGGGCGCACATCGCGGGCATCCGCGCTTGAGACGATAGCGGCCGGCGGCCGATGAATGGATTGTTCCACACGGCGCAAAGTTGGGCCTCGTGCTCGGCACGGGCCGCGTGTGGCAGTTGTCGGCGGGTCGGGCATCCGGCCGGGTTGGAGGTGAAGATGGGGTTGTTGCTCTCGGGCGTGCGTTGTGGCTGGATCCTGGGCATCGCCGTTGCCGGAGTGCTCGGCTCGGCGCAACTCAGTGCGGCGCAGGGCCTGCAACGGCAGGTCGAGAACGCCCTGGCGAAGGCCCGGCTCGGCAACGCACACGTGGGCGTGAGCGTCTTTGACGTGCAGCGACGGACCGAACTCGTCGAAATCGAAGCCAACTCGCGCGGCGGCGACCACGGTTTTATTCCCGCCTCGAACCTGAAACTGTTTACCAGCGGAACGGCCCTGTGCGTTCTCGGCAAGGACTTTGAGTTCCGAACCGACCTGATCCTCGACGGCGACCGACTCGTCGTCCGCGGCTCGGGCGATCCGGGGTTCGCGGATCCGGAACTGCTCGACAAGATGGGGAGCGGGCTGAGCGCGCTGCTGGATCGACTGGTCGAAATGGCCCGCCAATCGATGGGGGCGGACGGCGCAGGGCACATCCGCGAAATCGTGCTCGACGATCGGGTCTTCGATCGCGAGTACGTGCATCCCGAGTGGCCGCGGGACCAACTGCACCTGTCGTACTGCGCACCGATCAGCGGGCTCAACTTCCACGCCAACCTGATGAGCGTGTACGTGGACCCTGCGCGGAGCGAGCCCGAAGCGCCGTGGATCGTGGTGAAACGATCGCTGCGAAAGGTCAAAGAAGGCAACACGGAACTGAGGCTGGACCGCGAGAAGGACGGCCCGTATTCGTTCAAGCTCTCCGGGACGATTCGATATGCCCCGGACGGGCCGGTGCAGGTGACCGTCAGCGAATCGTGCCTCATGCTCGGGCGGCTGCTGGCCGACCGCTTCATCGCGGCCGGGCTGACGGCGCCCGGGCTCACGAGCGAGACAATGCCGGTGCGTCTGGCAACTCCCGACGAACACGTCGGCGACGGTCCCGGCGTTCAAACGTTGGCGACTATCCGGACGCCCATGACGACGATCCTGGAGAGGTGCAATGTGGACAGCGACAACCTCTACGCCGAAAGCCTGCTCAAGGCGTCGGGCCACAAGGCCACCGGGCAGCCCGGCTCGTGGGCCAACGGCACGGCGGTCGTCCGCATGCAGGTGCGCGAGCGGATCGGACCCGAGTTCGCCTCGCAACTGATCATGACCGATGGCTCGGGGCTCTCCCGCGGTAACCGCGTGACGCCCGGCATGGTCACCCGCTGGCTTGCGAGCATCGCCGACGATCCCACGCTCGGCCCGGCGTTCGTCAACTCGTTGGCCACCGTGGGCGAAGGCACGCTCAAGAAGCGGTTCAAGGGCGACAAGCTCGCGTGCGTCGTCCGCGGCAAAAGCGGGTCCATCCGCCAAGTGCGGACGCTCTCGGGCTTTGTCACCGAGCCGGCGTCGGGCCGCCGCCTCGCCTACAGCGTGTTGATCAATAACGTTCCCGCGGGCGCAGTCGCCCAGAGCAAGGAGTTCCACGAGGACGTGGTCGAGATCATCGACAACTACCTCGCGGAGCAGGCCGGGCTCGATGCCGCCAAGAGCGGGCGCGACGACAAACGAGAGCGTATCGGAGGCTGAGCGGGGGTTCGCTTTACCGGCTCGTTCCCGCGACGGTCGGGCGCGACACGGCGCCGCGGGCGGCGCGGAGAGCGTTGTCCAGGTCGGCGATCAGGTCGTCCGCGTGTTCGATGCCGACGCTCAGGCGGATGAGCGTGTCGGAGATGCCCAGTTCGCGGCGCATCTCCGCGGGCACACTCGCATGGGTCATGATCGCGGGATGCTCGATGAGCGACTCGACGCCGCCGAGCGACTCGGCCAGCGTGAGAATCTTCACCGTCTCCAGAAAGCGGCGGGCCTCGTCCAGCCCGCCCTTGATGAAGAACGTGATCATGCCGCCGAATCCAAGCCCGCCGGGCGCCGTCTGCTTCTTCGCGAGCGCGTGCTGCGGGTGTGAGGCCAGGCCGGGATAGACAACGCGCTCGACGCCATCGTGCTTCTCGAGCCACGCCGCGATCTTCGAGGCGTTTTCACAGTGCCGCTGCATCCGGACGGCGAGAGTCTTGGCCCCGCGAAGCGCGAGATAGCTGTCGAACGGGCCGAGCACCGCGCCAACGGCGTTCTGGTGAAAGCGGACCTTCCTCGCCAGTTCGAGGTTGCCCGTGGCCAGCACGCCGTTCACCACGTCGCTGTGCCCGCCGAGGTATTTGGTGCCCGAGTGCAGAGAGATGTCGAACCCGTGCTCCAGCGGACGCTGGTTGATCGGCGTGGCGAAGGTGTTGTCGCACACCAGCAGGCAGGCCGGGCACTTTCGCCTGGTTGCCTGGGAGATCGCGGACAGGTCCACCAGCTTGAGGGTCGGGTTGGTCGGCGTCTCGACCCACACGAGGGCGGTCCCGGCCGTGAGCGCGGCCTCGAACTTCTTCGTGTCGGTCATGTCCACAAACTTGATCTTCAGGCCCTGCGAGCGGGCCTTGACCTTCTGGAACTGGCGGTTGGTGCCGCCGTACACGTCGTCCATGCAGACGACCTCGTCGCCCGCGGTCAGGAGTTCGAGCACGCAGTCCATGGCCGCCAGCCCGCTGGCGAAGGCGAACCCGCCGCAGGACGGGTCGTCCTTCTCGTCGATCCTGGACCCTTCCAGCCTGGCGACCAGCCGCTCGTACGCGTATCGCGTGGGGTTGTGCGACCGGCTGTACTCAAAGCCGGTGTGTTCGCCGGGAGAACGCTGGGCATAGGTGGAGGACGTGAAGATCGGCGGCATGACCGCGCCGGTGACGGGCTCGGCGTGCTGGCCGGCGTGGATGACCTGGGTGTCGATGTGGAGCTTGGCGCTGTCGGGTGTCATGGCCAACTATAACAACGGACCACGCCGGCATCGAGAGAGCGCCGTGCGGCGTGAGCCGCCCTTTCGTCGCGGCCCGAGAACCGCCGCGAGCCACGATCCGCTACCGCGGCAACTGGCTCCGCAGATAGTTGATCATGTCGATCTTGGTAATCAGGCCGAGGAACTCGCCGCCGCCCGGACCGCCGCGGGACTTGTCCACCACGATCGCCACCCGGTCGGCCCGGAAGATCGGCATGAGGCTGCTCACGGGCGCCTCGGGCGAGAGCGTTTCTAGCCGGCGCATCATGAAGTCCGACACCGGACGGTGGAACGCGCCCTCGTCGGTCGAGATCGCGATCAGGATGTCGCCCTCGTCGAGGATGCCCACGACTTTTCCCGCCTGGTCGAGCACGGCCATCTGGCTCACGCCGTAGAGCTGCATCCACTTGATCGCCTGGCGCACCGGGTGCGTCTCGCCCAGGGTGTAATCCTCGCCCAGGTCGTGCCGCCGCGCGATCAGGTCGCGCAGGTCGTGCGTCTTCTCCCGCTGGATGAACCCGTTGTCCATCATCCAGAAGTCGTTGTACATCTTCGAGAGGTACTTGGCCCCGTTGTCACAGACCAGCGTGACGACGTTGAGCGGCTTGCTGCCCGCGGGCTGCTTGCGGCACCACTTGAGCGCGGCCGAGAGGATGCAGCCCGAACTCGAACCCGACAGCACGCCCTCTCTGGCCAGCAACTCCCTGGCCGCGAAGAACGACTCGCCGTCGGTGACGGTGATGGCCTCGCTCACGAGCGAGAGGTCGCAGATGTCGGGCACGAAGTCCTCGCCCATGCCCTCGACGAGCCACGAGCCGGGCTCGACCTTGCGGCCCTCATTCACGAGCGGCGCGAGGATCGAGCCCGCCGGATCGGCCAGGATCATCTTCACGGGCTTGTGCTTGCCAGACTCGGCACGATGCTTGAAGTACCGTCCGATCCCCGAGAGCGTGCCCGCCGAACCGACGCCGCAGACGACGGCATCGACCCCGCCGAGCCCCGCGAGTTGTTCCTCGATCTCCGGGCCGGTCCCCTGCTCGTGGGCCCGCGGGTTGTCGGGGTTACCGAACTGGTTGACGTAGAGCGAGTTGGGGGTCTTTCTGGCGAGCGCGGCCGCGACCTCCTGGTAGTACTCGGGGTGCCCCTTGGCCACGTCGCTGCGCGTCAGGATCACCTCGGCGCCCATCGCTTTGAGGTGCTGGATCTTCTCCTGGCTCATCTTGTCGGGCACGACGACCTTGATCCGGTATCCTCGCTGGCCGGCAACCAGGGCGAGGGCCAGCCCGGTATTGCCGGCGGTGGCTTCAACGATCGTCGGCGGCGGCACGCCCTTGGGGTTCAGCCGGCCGTCTTTCTCGGCTGCGGCGATCATGGAGAGGCCGATGCGGTCCTTGATCGAGCCCGCCGGATTCATCAACTCCATCTTGCCGAAGAGCCGGTGCTTGCCGGGTCCGGTGTCGAGGCGGCGAAACTCCAGCATCGGCGTGCGCCCGATCATGTCGAGCACGTTTGCGTATGGGGCGGACAGCGGAAGCGGCGTGGCTGAGGGGTGGGCGGCGGTCATTCGAGTGGAGTTTAGCCAGAAATCGGGGCCCCCTGCCGCCACGGATCAATCCGGCGGTATGCTCGGCACGCTGAGCCCGCGCCCCTCGGGGCGTCACAGGAGCCCGAATGATGATTCGCCGCCACCTTGCCACCGTTCTGAGTGCCGCCCTTCTGGTTGCTTCGCTCGCCGGGTGCGACCGGGGCGGACACCCTGCGGCCGCGGCCGCGACCGTCAAAACGCCCGCCGCGCCGGCCCCGGTTCCTCTCAAGCTGGACCAGACGGTGGTCATCGGCGCGAGCGTCTCGGCCGGGGCCGAAGTCACGCTGCCCGGACTCCCGCCGCAGATGTTCGGAGGTGATGCCGATCTGGCCGACGCGCTCGCGGCCGCGACGCGGGGCCCGGCGCCCGCCGACTTCGCGGACATCATGTTTTTCATGAACGCCGACGCGAACGCCCGCAAGCAGTTAGAAGAGGCCAAGGCCGTCAACCCCAGATTCGTGTTCGCGATCGACTACCTCTTCTGGCACGCCTACGGCTCGTCCCTGAGCGACGACGCACGGCGGGCGCTGTTCGACAAGGGGCTGGAGCGCCTCGGCGCGTTCACCTGCCCCGTGGTGGTCGCCGACCTGCCGGACATGTCGCACGCGATCGGCAAGATGCTCATGAAGAGCCAGGTGCCATCGGCGGCCATCCTCGACGAGCTCAACGGGAAACTCGACACTTGGGCGAAGGGCAGGCCCAACGTGGTGGTGGTGCACCTGCGTGACACGGTCAAGAACGCGATGGCCGGCGGAAAGGTCACGCTGGGCGGGCGCACGTTCGAGGGCCCCGCCGCCCGCGGGTTGCTGGTCACCAACGGCCTGCACGCCACCGCCGACGGCCTCATCGCGATCGCGCTGGAGTGCCTGGACGATCTCAAGGCCCGGGGCCTGCTGCCCGCCGGCGCGGCGTGGGATCACGACGCGGCCGCGATCAAGACCAGGCTCACGCAGGCAAGACTCGCGGCGGAGGCCGACAAAGGCAACGATTCGGCTCACGAAGCCGAGCCCGCGGGCTCACGCAAAGGTGCAGCCGGTTCGGGCGGACACTGACTGCGCACGGACGTGCGGTCTGGTTCAGAACTGGGCCCAAACCGAGAGCCCGACGATGGCGCAAAGGGCCCCCGCGAGCGCCCACTTGAGCCGGCGCACGGTGCGATCGATCCGCAGCCGCTCGATCGGTTCGCCCACAATCGCTCGCAGTCGGCGTTGGCGGTAGGCAATCGAGCCGTGACGCCAACTCCTCCGCTCGCGCGACATGTGGTTGAGCACGGCGACCTGATCCAGCGCCCGCGTCATCGCGGCCACGGCTTCGGGCGTAACGCTTGGCGGCTCTTGAGTGTCGGCGGCGCCGGGCTCGGGTTGAGCATCCCACAACGTGGGGCCGTCGTCGGGCGAGGGGCGCACGCGGCTGAGCGCCTGCACGGCGAACGCGTCGGCCTGCCACTCAAACCGCCGGCTGACAAATCCGAACCAGGCGAGCCCGAGCAAGAGGGACGCCAGCGTCATCACGCCTTCGAAGGCGAGCGACCCGTCGAGGATCCCCGCGATCCGGGCTCGCCCGGTTCGTGCGAGCACCTCGACGACCGCCACGCCGACGATCCCGATGGCGGCCGCGGCCGCGCTGATGCCCGTGAGGATCGAGAGTGCGAGCCAGGGCATGTGCTTGTGCCTGGCGTGCCCGACCTCGTGGGCCATGACGGCCTCGACCTGACGGGCGGGGAGGTGCTCGAGGAGCGCGTCGGTGAGCAGGATGTAGCGGAGCGGACCGACGAGCCCTATGACCGCACCGTTGATCATCGTGCCGTGCGTGCGCCAGACGAGCACGTCGCGGACCTTCACGCCGCTGGCGGTGCAGATCGCGGCCAGCCGGCTGCGAAGCGGGCCGGGAGCGAGGCGAACGGTGTCCCAAACCCGCCTCAGGACCACGGGGCTGAGGGTAAAGACGACCACGACGCCCGAGATCTGCAGGACGGTGCGAGCCCACTGGCGGGCGTCGCTGTCGGCGAGTTGCCGGCCGATCCGGCCGAGCCAATCGGCGCGGCCGGCGTTGCCCGCGAGCCACGCGAGGACGCGGTCCAGCGATTCGCTCCAAACGGCGATGAGCCCGATGGGCACGAGGCTGAGCAGCACCTGGTGGCGCAGATTGAGCAGCACGTACTGCCAGCGCGTCGGCGGGGTGAACACCGGCAGTCCCTGGTCGAGCATGCGAAGCGTGGTCGCCTCGCGCAGGCGCCGTTCGATGGGCTCGTAAGCCCACCATCCGACCATGAACACGAGGATCGGCAGCGAGATGACGGCCAGTTCGTCGACGGCGATCAGGTCGCCGACCGTTTCTCGCACGCGGTCCAGCAATCCGAGCGCCAACACGTCGGCGGCGTAGAGCAGCACGGCCGCCCAGCGCGACGCCAGCAGCATCCGCTCGGCGAGCAACGCGGCACGGTACGTTCCACTCCGCTGAAGGGCACGGGCCAGGGTGGCGATCACCAGCCAAGTCGCGCCAGCGAGCAGGGTCATCGGCCCCAGCGACGCCAGCCATGCCCAGGCGCTGGCTCCCGCGTCACCTCCCCCCACCAACCCGCCGCCATCCGCGAACAACGACCCAGGAAACTGGTCGTGCACGACGATCACCATGAACATCGCGATGACCAGAACGTGCAGCAAGGCTCGGGCACCTCGGGCTTGGAACGGGACTGTTGCGCGGCCGGGTGTCGCCGGCGTCATTCCTAACGCTTCGAGACCACCTCGCCCAGGTCGATCTGCACCCCCGGCACGCCGGAGACTGTGGACCGCTGGTAATAATCCGCGTCGAGCACACCCGGGCGCACGCTGGTGAACACGACGCACGAGCGGCCGTGAGTGGCCGCGTACTCAAAATCGCCCCGACCTGGACCGGCATAATCGGCGTTGTTGACGGACTGCGCGTGGAAGTGGTAGTGGGCCAGGGCGCGGCCTCCGGCGCCCTCTGCCTGGAACATGTCATCGGATGCGACAAACGTGCGATCGTTGACCCGCTGGGCTGGGCGGGGCGCATAGCCGTGCACGACAAACCCCGGACGGGCGGGATCGATATCCCACTTCGGCTTGATGTTCCCTCCGACCGATTGCATCGGCACGGCGTCGGTGGCGAAGATGGCGCCGCCGTACTCGGCGGACGAGTCGTTGCGGTCCGCCGCGGCCTGCACGAAGAGCGAATCGATCACGCGGGGGTCTTTCAGCGACTCGTCGATCACCAGGATCGCCAGCACGTCGCCCCAGACCAGTTGGTCCTGCCAATCACTCAGGAGTTCGCGGCTCATGATCTCGCCCACGCCCAGCCCCTCGCCCTTTCGCCACTTGCGCCGGGGTTCGAGACGCTTGGAGAGCTCGGCCAGGAGCGTGTCGCGGTCGGCGGTGAGCCATTCGGCGTGGTTCTTCGCGGCCCACCTCACCGGTTCGAGGTGACGGAGCACCAGGCCCTTCGCCTGGGCCGCGGACAGTTTCTGCACGGCGGCCTGGGTGCTCGACCACCAGTCGGCCGCGCCGGGGTCCTTGTTTTCGATGAGTTCGTTCAGCCACGCCAGTTCGGAGCCGGTCACGGGCACGATGCGCAGTTCGGCCGCGGCCCGGGCGATCGGCTTGACCGCGGGATCGTCCGCCGACACCGCTGCAAGGAGATCGCGCCGGGTCGCGCCGCTCGGGTCGAGTCGGCCCAGCAGTTCCCACGCGGCCTGACGCTGCTTTTCAATGATCTCCGACGACTGACCGGGCAGCTCGCCCCGTTCGCCGCCGGGCTTCACGTACACGCCGAAGACGACCTGTTCGATCGACTGGCCGGGGTGAAGGGCGAGCAGGGCCGCACGCTCAGGCCGATCCGCATCCAGCGGCGTCGGCACTCGTCTCGAGTAGGAACGGACCAGCGCGCCGTCCATCTCACGCCAAGCATGGTCTTGAGCGCCTTTGTCAGCGATCTCCTTGCACATGATGTCGATCACCGGCCACTGCACCTCGGTGGGCATGCGCAGGCGGAGGAACTTGCGGTTGTCGGCCTGGCCCTCGGGCGTCGTGTCGAGGAAGAGCTTTCCCAGCGCGTTCTGCCGCAACGAGACCGGCGCGCTGCTTTTCCAGAGCACCTGTTTGAGCGTTTCACGAACGGCCGCTCGATCGGCCTGGCCGTCCTGAAGCGCCTGCCAGAGCCGATCGAGCGCCTGGTTACGCTTGTTGGCCCCGCCCTGGGAATCGAGAATGGTCAGCGTGTCGGCGCCGGGATCGAACTCGCCGCTTGCCGGGGTTGCAACCGCGGCCCATGCTGTGAACGCCAACATCCCCCCCACCGCGATCGCCAACCACCACCCGTGACCGTGCTTGTTCATGAGGCCGAAGGGTAGAGGCGGGCAAGCGATGGAGCGGCCTGCGGAGGCCGACCACTCTGGCGGTAAGTGGGCCATCAGTGCTACGAGGCTGATCCAACCGTGTGCCTCGCTGATTGAACGGTCGATCCGCTCCCATCCCCCAAGAACTCCCCACCCGCACGCCGGACCGGTCGTAGAATGTTGGGAACCCCGGAGCCCGATCTGACTTGGCCAAGCAGTTGCCGACCATCTCCGCCCACCGCTCGTCCACACCCTCCGCGGCCGCGCCGGGAGGAGGAGGGGGGGGCACGCAGGGGACGCTCGCAGAGCGGGTGGCCCGCATCGTCGAGATGATCCGGCCCGCGGTTCAGGCCGACGGCGGCGACGTGGAACTGGTGGAAATCACGCCGGACAACCGTGTGCGGATCCGCCTGCACGGGGCGTGCGTGGGGTGCCCGTCGGCGAGCGTGACGCTGCAACTGGGCATCGAACGCAATCTGCGGGAGTACATCCCGGAAATATCCGGTGTGGAATCTGTGGAATAGATTGCCCACAAGAGGGGAATTGTCGAGGCCGGGGTGGTTTGGGCTTGGCGGGCCGCCCGCCCGTGGTATCATGGCCAAAGGCGTCGAGTCGGGAGCAAGCCGAACGCACGCACGGCACAGGGGACTGGAGGTCCGAATGCTCGTCATCACCCGTCGCGAAGGCGAAGAAGTGGTCATCGGCGACCCGAGCAGCCCGATCGGCATCGTTCGCATTGCGTCGATCAAGGGCGATCGCGTGCGCATCGCGTTCGACTTTCCCCGCTCGGTGGACGTTCACCGGCGCGAGGTCGCCAACCAGATCATCGAGGACAAGCCTCAGGTGATCGGGGCGATCAAGGGCGGGGTGGCGGCGCAGCCGGGCTGATTACCGTAGCACGGGCCTCGGGCCCGTGGACTCGGCGTCAAATCCTGGAGTCTTGAAAATCACAGCCGACGCAAGATCGCGCCGGGAGGCGCGAACGCTCTCTGCAATTGACACAGTGGTGAAACGCGACGTCGTTCCACGGACCGGAGGTCCGTGTCGCGATCATTCGGCCTTGCCGCCGGACATGTCGTAGACCCAGGCGTCGCCCGCGCGGGTCCAGTTCATCACTTCGCCCTTGCCGAAGAAAAGCGATAGCTCCTTCTCCGCGGCCTCGGGGCTGTCGGATCCGTGGATCAGGTTGAACGAGTTGCTCACGCCGAAATCGCCGCGGATGGTGCCCGGCGCGGCCTTGGACCCGAACGTCGCGCCCATCATGTTGCGGGCGACGGTGATCGCGCCGTTGCCGCGGATGGCCAGCACCAGCACGGGGCTGGAGGTCATGAACTTGACGAGTCCGGGGTAGAAGGGCTTGGCCTTGTGGGCCTCGTAGTGTCTCGCGGCCAAGTCCTGCGAGATCTGCATGAGCTTGCAGCCGACGACCTGCAGGCCCTTGTCCTCAAAGCGGGAGAGGATGCGGCCCATGAGACCGCGCTGGACGGCGTCGGGCTTGAGGATGATGAGGGAGGTTTCCATTTTGTGCTCCAGAAAGTTGAGTGGGCGGAAGGGTAGGGGAGCCGCGACAAAGTTCCAAACCCGGGAATCCTGAGTCCGTGCCACAGCCAGCCTGCTCTGAGGCTGGCTGTGCGGCCTCGCTTGAATCGCCCGATTCACCCCAGGTAGCGTTCAGGATTTGGGCCGGGGAACTGACGCTGATCGATCACGACCCGGTCGATCGTCGGGAATGCTCCGTTGATCCCCGCGTACCAACGCGCCGAAGAAGCGTCCCAGTCGGTCGCCGAATCGACGAGGCCGCGCTTGACCGGGTTCTGGTGGATGTAGCGGACCTCGCGGACAAGCTCGCACTCGTCGCGCACATTGCGGTCGAACCCGCCGCCGGGTTGCCAGAAGTGCGGATCGCCGCGGGAATCGGTGACGCGAGCGAGGTTGTTCCAGCGGAGTTGCCGCCAGCGCTCGATGACCCTGGCCGCAAAGGGCCGTTTGAGGGCTTGGAGGATCACCCACACGGGCGCGCCGTGGTCCGCGGGTCGGCCGTGACCGGGCGCAGCGGTCGGTAAGAGCATGAGGTGGACGTGCTCGGGCATCGCGACCCACGCGATGAGTTGGAAACGGTGACGATCCCGGACTTTGGCAAGGGCCAGGGCAAACTCGGCGCGGATGCGGGGGTTGCCCAGCAGGGGAAGGCGCTGATAGCAGGAGAAGGTGATGTAATGGACTCCACTGTTGGGAGACCACCGATGCGCTGTCTTGCGGTGGACTGTGGGGACGCCGGATGGCATCCGTGGAGTGTATCGGTTGCACCGGACTGCGCTGGTGTCGCACAGCCAGCCTCAGAGCAGGCTGGCTGTGGCACGGGGAGTGGGTGTGACCGAGCGGTCTCCGCGAAAGCCGCACAGCCAGCCTCAGAGCAGGCTGGCTGTGGCAAGGTGCGGGATTGCCCTACTTGTCGGCTCCCCGTCCGGCGAGCTGCCCCCGGAACGCCATTTCCAGCCGCATTTCCGCGGCACGTCCACGGTCGATGGACTTGGGCAGAATCACGCTGAACATCGAACCGCGCCCCACCTCGCTCTCGAGCTGTAGCTCCCCTTGCAGGATTCCGGTCAAGTCTTTGCAGATGGCCAGGCCCAGACCCGTGCCCGCGTGGCGACGGGTGTGTCCGCTGTCGAGTTGCTGGAACTTCTCGAAGATCTTCTTCTGATCTTCGGGGGCGATGCCGGGGCCCGTGTCGAGCACGCTGATGCGCACACGGTCTTCCGCGGCCGCGCCGTCGCTGCCGCGGGCCACGAGGCGCTCGACCCGCATGGTGACCCGGGCCGCGCCGGGCGGGGGAGGGGATGGGGGCGATCCGCCGGCCACACGTTGATCGGCGAACTTCTCGCTGGTGAACTTCACGGCGTTGGAGAGCAGGTTGACGACGATCTGCTGGAGTTTGTCCGAATCGGTCTCGATCACGGGCACGTCGGGAGCGATGTCGGCGACGAGCTCCACGCCGCCACGGTCGGCGAGCGGGCGGAACAGGGCGATCCACCCCTCGGCCATGTCCTTGAGGCTCACGGGCGCGACGTTGACGGCCATCTTGCCGGCGTCGATCTTGGCCATGTCGAGCAGGCCGTTGATCATCTCGAGGAGCGATCGCCCGGCGTTGTGGATGTTCTCGAGGTAGCGGCGGCGCTTGCCCAGCCGAGTGGAGTCGTCGCCCGCCTCCGCCTCTTTTTCCACCGCTTCGAGCAGGAGCTCCGTGAAGCCGATGATCGAGTTCAGCGGCGTGCGAAGCTCGTGGCTGACGTTGGCCAGGAACTCGCCCTTGAGCTTGTTGGCCTCGAAGAGCGCGACGTTCCGCTCGGCCAGCTCGTTCACCTTCAGGTCGAGCGAGGTGTTGATCGAGCGCAACTGGTTCTGCGACTCGGTCAGGTTCTCGAGCATCTGGTTGAACGTGTCGCTGAGTTCCTCAAACTCGTCCCCGGTCTGGATGTCGGCCCTTGTGGAAAGGTTGCCCTCGCGGACGATCTCGGCGGTTTCGCGCAAGGTCCGCACCGGGCTGAGGATCAGCCGCGTGGTGATGAGATAGAACACGAGCACGGCCAGGCCGAGGGCGATGAGCCCCGCGCTGAGCAGGTAGGCGGTGTTGATGAGCAGCAGCCGGGCCGCGCCGGTGGAGAGCCGCTTGAGCACGACCAGGCCCTGGAGCTGGTCGTCCTGCCCGCGAACGGCCTTGGCGTAGCGATATTCGCGGTCGGTGCCAACCCACGATGCGTCGTACAACTCCGACTCGACCGAGCCGGCCGCGGGCCCGCCTGTGACCCGCTGGCCGAACCGGTCCCACGCCTTGGCGATGAAGGGGTCGTCGCGCGAGGCGGCAATCGCCTGATCGGGCGTCATGAGCTCGACGTCCGCCTCGCCGATGCGCTGCTTGGCCGTGGGTTTGAGCGTGGGGCCCGGCCCGGATTCTACCGACTGCTGCCAGACCTCGACAAGTTGGTGCGAGAGGTCCTTCTGGGCCTCGTCGACCAGAGAGTTCATTCGGAGCCAGGGGATCGAAAGGGCCGCGACGACCACGAGCAGCACCGCGGCGCCGAAGAGCAGGAGGCACTTGTTGGCCAGGCTGATGCCGCGCCACATGGTGATGGAGTTTAGTGGCCGCCAACCCCCGATGCGCGGGTTATCCTCGACTTCCCAGCCCGTTCCTGATCCCTACAAACCGACGCCCGATCAGCCCGAATCAGCGATCAGCCCTCAATGGCCTTCCGACGCGACCAACTCTCCGACCTGATCCGCGCGGTGGATGAGCCCGGTCCGCGGTTGATGGGGGAGCACCGGGTGCCCGGCGTTCAGGCGGCGGTCGCTCTCGGCGGGCGCGTGGTGGTGGATCGGGCGTGGGGCGTCGCCGACCTGGCGACCGCGACCCCTCTGCGACCCGACCACGTCTTCAAGGCCTGCTCGAACGCCAAGCCGCTGGCCGCAATGATCGCGTTGCGCCTGTGCGATCGCGGCGTGCTGGACCTGGATTCGCCGATCTGGCGGTACGTGCGATCGTGGAAAATCCCGGCGGATCGGTGCGCGGGACACGATCCGCAAGGCGTCACGCTCCGGCGGTTGCTGTGCCACCAAAGCGGCTTCTCGTTGCGCGGCTTCCCGCAAATGGACTGGCCCGCAGCGCACACGCCCGGGGCCCGTGAACTGATGGATGGGTGCTTCGGCGACGCGTTCACGCCTCGCCTCACCAGCGAACCCGGAACGCTGGTCGCCTATGGGGGCGACAACACGACGCTTGCTCAACTGGCGATGGAGGAGACCACGGGCCGACCGATCCGGGAATTGTTCGAGCGGTTGATCGCCGCGCCGCTGAGGCTGCGGTCGATCTGGCTCGGCCGGCGTCAGGATCGCGCGCACCGGCTGGTGACAGGCCACTTGGATGACGACCGGCCTGAGCCGGACCGCTTCTACCCGGCCATCGCGGCGAGCGGGTTGTACACGACCGCGGCGGACCTGGCGATGACGTACGCCCGCCTGTCTCGGCTGCTCGGCCCGATCCGGGCGGGGGAGGCGGTGTCGCCGCAGGCCTACGGCGAGAACAGATGGGCGTTCGGCCTGGGTTTCGCGGTGGCCGAATGCCACGGGCGTCGCGTGTACAAGCACGCCGGCTGGAGCGACTCGCATTGGGGCGCGGCGGAGGGGGTGGGCCCGCGAGTCGGGCCGGAGGCCGCGAGGTCGCGAATCGTTTGGCCTCGGGCCGCGGCGGCGGTGTTGTGCAACTCGGCGCGGGGCAAGGATGTGTGCATGTCGCTCTTGGGGGCCATCTCGCAGTGGGTGACCACGCGCGGCGTGTGAGGCGGAAGAACGCCCGGGTCGGCCCGGGCGGCGTCCATACACTCACCGGCCAATGGCCGCACCTCAAACCGCCAACACCCGCCGGGTCTATCTGGAGACCTTCGGCTGCCAGATGAACGAGTTGGACTCGGAACTGGTGACCGGGCAACTCCGCGCGCTGGGGTACCGATTCACGGCCGACCCTGATCGGGCGGACGTCATTCTGTACAACACCTGTTCGGTGCGTGAGCACGCCGAACAAAAGGTGTGGTCGCGGCTGGGCCAGGACAAGTTCCGCAAGCAGGCCCGACCGGGGTTGGTTGTGGGCGTGCTGGGCTGCATGGCGGAACGCGACGGCGAGGACCTGATCCGACGCATGCCGGTCGTGGACATCCTGTGCGGGCCGGGCGAGCTCGACAAACTGCCGGCGTTGCTCGACAACGCGGTGCGCACGCAGACTTCGCTGGCCGACGAGGAGGTCACCACTGAGAGCACAGAGGGCACAGAGACGGCGAGAAACCATGAATCAGCCCGTGAGTCTCACGCAGTGGCCTCTGTGCCCTCAGTGGTGAACTTCCAAGCCCGGAAGCTCGTCTCGGCGCAGCAGGTGGCCCTGCAGGGCAACACCTCTCGCCGCAGCGCGACGCTCGCGGCGGCGGAGGACACGCTGGAACTGCTCGACCTCTCTCGCGCTGTTTCGCCGGTCGATGAGGACCGCCGCGGCTCGGCGTACGTCCGCATCACGCGCGGTTGCAACAAGTTCTGCACCTACTGCGTCGTGCCGTTCACGCGCGGGGCCGAGGTCCACCGTCCGCCCGACCACATCGTGGACGAGTGCAAGCGTCTGGCCGACACCGGCGTCGTCGAGATCACGCTGCTGGGTCAGACGGTCAACCACTACCGCTTCGAGCACGGCGCGGCCGTGACCGTCGGCGGCGTGCTCCAGCCGCAGAAGGGCCGGTCGTACCAGGGCGGTCACCGGGCCGATCCTTTCCGCGGCGAGGGCGTGACGACATTCGCGGACCTGCTCGCGCGGATCCACGAGGAAGTGCCGGCGATCCAACGCTTGCGATTTGTCACGAGTTTTCCGCGGGATTTCGGCGACGACGTGCTCGGCGTCATCCGCGACCACCCGCGCATCTGCCGCTACCTGCACGTGCCGGCGCAGACCGGCTCCAACCGAATGTTGAAGATGATGAACCGCGGGTACACCGTCGAGGAGTACCTCGAGTTCCTGGACCGCGCCCGTGGGTCCCTGCACCAGCCCGAGATCGGCCGGCCGCTGACGGTCGCGGGCGACATCATCGTCGGCTTCCCGACCGAGACCCAGGAGGACCACGAGGCCACGGTGGCTCTGCTCGAGCGGGCGAGGTACAAAAACTGCTTCATCTTCAAATACTCGGCCCGCCCGGGAACGATCGCGTTCAACAAATTCACCGATGACGTTCCCGAGGCCGTCAAGCGCCGGCGCAACAACGCGCTGCTGGCGATCCAGCAGCGCATCAGCGAGTCGGTGAGCCGCGAGTACGTCGGCCGGGAAGTGAGCGTGTTCATCGAGGGCTTGAGCCGACGCGAGCAGAAAAGACGGGCGGCCGCGGCCTCCAAGGGCGATGGGTTTGTTGGGCTCACCGTGCGTGGGCACACACCCGACGGCATGGAAGGCGCGTGCGAGGTTGCCTGCGGCACGGAGGGCACGCACGTCGAAGAGCCTGAGGAGGTCTCGGACGCGCCGGTGCAACTCACGGGCCGCACCGAGGGGGACCTCATCGTGCATATCGACCGGCCCGCCGACGGGCGAGCCGAAGAACTCGTGGGCAAGATCGTGCGGGTACGGATCGTGTCGGCGATGGCGTTGTCGTTGAACGGCGAACTTGCGACGTCGCCCGCGGCGGCCTTGCGCCTTTGACACACCGATCAGTCGGGCCGATCGTCGCCGGCATCGCCGAGGCGGCGGAGTGCTCGCCGTTTGGCCTCGCGCAGGCTCGACGCGCGATCGTCGGCCTCGGCTTGCGGAGCCGCTTCACTCTCCTGGGCCGGCACGTCGGGCGCGGGCTTTGGATGGGTGTCGGGCACCGCGGTAGGTACAGTCGCCGGTTGATCCCGGCGTCGTGCCGACGCACGTGCCTGCCGCCGTCGTTCGGCCTCCAACTTGACCAGGACACGGGCGTCTTCGGAAGTGAGTTTGGCCGGACCGGTCGCGGCCTCGCCGGCGCGAGAGAGTTCGTCGTCGCGTCGGCGCAGGTGTTCCATCGTGGCCGCCGCCGCAGGCCCTCGGGTTCGGACCAACTCCGCGGCACGTCGGCGAGCGGCCGCGCCGAACTCACCGCCGAAGAATCGGTCCCACGCCACTCGGCGTGAGGCGACATCAAGCAGGTAGAGCCCGATCGCGGCCACGAGTAGCCAGCGCCACATCGGCGCTCTCGCGATCGCCGGCTTCAGGCCGTCGCGGGAAAAGATCGCCGCCTCCGCAGGCCGGTCGAGGCTCAGCACGCGGCCGCCGCCAGCGGCGGCGATCTGACGGAGCCGCTGCTCGTTGCTGCTTAGCCGTCGATACTCCGCCCCGCCCGAGCGGGCCACGCCCCCCACCACCGGCGGCAGTGCCCGGCCATTCAGCCGCGGAGTGAGCGAGACCACGTAGCTGCCGGGGTCGGACGCGGGCACGCGGACCCGGTACTCGCCCGCGCCCGTCTGCACAAGGCGGACCTGAACCCTTCTGCCCCCCGGTCCGTTGAGCACGGCCGGCACATCGAGGTTATCGATCGGGCGGCCATCGGCGTCTCTGGCGACGAGGCGGACAACCAGTTCGTCGCCGTCGAGGTCCACGGCGAGTTCCTGGCCGCGGTCGGGCTGCGGGCGGGCGATGGTGCGCACCATCTGAATCCACATGCGTGCGTAGCCGGGCCAGTTGAGCCACGGCGCCGCCCATCGCGACGCGTCGGAAGTGAACGCCGCGACGCGACCGACACCTGCGCTCCAATGGGCCAGCAGGGGCTCACCGGTCGGGGTCGCCATGGCGTAGGTCACGCCGGATTCGGTGCGGGCCTGGGTGAGAACAAGGCCGTCGAGCGGCGGCGGCGTGCCCAGCCCCTGCGTGATCGGCGATCCGGTCGCGAGCATCACGGGTTGAAACGGCTTTTCGCGCACGAGCGGGCTGCGGACCACGCGAACGGCTTTGAGGAAGATCCGGGGGAGCAGGCTCGGATCGATCACCCGGTAGTAGGTGCCGTCGCCCGCGCCGGCGATGCTCGCCATCGTCGCCACGTCGGCCTCGTCGCCCACGGCGATGGTCGAAACGCGGATGCCGTCGGCGTGGATGTTCTGCGCCAGCGGCACGAGCTGTTCGGTGCCCTGCGACCGACCGTCGCTGAGGACGATGATGTGCTTGACGTCCGCCTTCACCGCCCGGAGCTCATGCCACGCGGCTTCGAGGGCGGGCGGCAGGTTGGTCCCGCCGTCGGCCGTGATGCCGCGGATCAGTTCGGCCGAGCGGTCGGGGTCGGTGTTCGGGCCGAGCGGGATGAGCTGCTCATGGTGGTTGTTGAAGATGATGACGCCGACCAGATCGGTCTTGTCCATCGCCTTGACGGCGACGGCGGCGCCGTCGTTGGCGATGGCCTGCTTGCTTCGCCGCGAGTTGCCCACGCGGAAGCCCATCGAGCCGGAGCAATCGATGACGATCATCACGGCGGCGGCAGGCGAGATGAGCTGCTCGGGCAGGTCAAGCCGGACGGGCAGGATGGGCTCGATCGGCGTGCCCTTCCACCCCCCGGCGCCGAACGAGTCGGGGCCGCCGATCATCACCAACCCACCGCCCTGATCGGTGACGTACGACGCGAGCGTGCCGGACACACCATCGGCCAGTGCGTCGGCGGGAACGTTCTGGAGCATGATCAGGTCGTACTGCTGGAACCAGAGCGGGTCGTTTGGCACGGCGACCGGCGGAAGCGAGTCGACCGCGAGCCCGCCCGCGCGGAGCGTCGCGGCGAGTGTTCCGGCCGCGGGGTCGTCTCCGGTGGCGCTCGCGCCGTCGACGATGAGCACCCAGCTGCGTCCGGGCGTGAGCGTGACGGCCTGGGCGCGGTTGTTCACGGCGATGGTATCGCCGGTGCGAGGATCGTCCGGTGTGAAGATCGCCTCGAATCGGTGCACGCGCCCCGCGGGCAGGTGAACGGGCACACGAACGATCGTGGTGCCCGGTTGCAGCGTCAGCCTGCGGCCTCCGCCACCTGACGGATCGGTGTCGGCCATGGGAATCGGCTGGCCCTCGCGAGAGACCTGGAGGAGACCGATTGTGGGCGCGGTCGCGGTGAGGGTGACGCGGAGCTGCACCGTGGACTCGGCGGGCGCGGCGGCCGGTGCTTCAAGGGAGGTCAGCGCGACCTCGCGCGGGACGGTGTACGTCAGCGGCACCACGTCGATCGGGATCGTGTAGGCGGCTTCGCTCTTCGCCTCCCCCCCCCCCCTCCCCCGCCCCGCACGTGCGGCCCGCGGAGCCGAACGATGGATGGCACTCGCCGCCTCGACGGCATCTCCCGCCGTGTCGTTGCCATCGGTGAACAGGAGGATGCGCGCGGCCGCATCGGGCGGGACGAGCGCTCCGGCCACGCGCAACGCCGCCGCGGTGTTGGTGCCCTCGTTCTCGGCGTCGGGCTCGATCGGGAGCGGCGAGGGGAGGAAAGACGCGGGCGAGCGAGATTCGAGCGCGCCGACGACCAGCGGGGACGAGTCGTACGCGACGACGGCGGAGAGGTCGTCGGCGCGCCGTGTTGGAACATTCGAGGCGCCTTCGGCCCGACCCGAGGCCGCGTCGAGGAACGCCCCGATCCGTTCGCTGAGCGTCAACGGTCGGCCGGCGGCGTCCCGTCCCGGGTCAAAGAGTCGCTCCACCGACCCGGAGACGTCCACCACGGCGATGACGGCGAGGCGGTCAACCTCGCGCAGCAGCGTGGCCCCCGCCAGCGCCGCGGCCAGCGCCGCCAGCACCAGCGCGCGCAGCAGCACACACGTCCAGCGGCGGGTCCGGCTCATGGCGCGGAACCAGCGAACGCCGAGCGCCGCCAGCGGGACGGCCGCGGCGATAAGCAGGAGCCACCACGGGTCTTGCAGGCTCAGGCTCATGGTCGGCTAGCGGTTCTGCCCCGACTTGGGCCCGCCTTGCCCGCCATCGGGCGCGGGCGCGGGGGCCGGGGCGGGCTGGGCTGGCGTGGCGCCCGGCGCGACTTTCGCCGGGAGCCGACGGAAATACTCACGCAGGATCCGGTCGTACCGCGAGGGCACCACACGATCGCCGATCGCCTCCTCGGCGCTGCGGGCCGCCTGTTGCAGTCGGGCGACCACCGCGGCTTTTTCGGCGGGCGTGCGTCGGTCGTCGCCGCTCCCCAGCCATTCGGCCACGACCTGCTCATGGCCGGAATGGGCAAGATCCTCGGCGGAACGAGCATCGACGGGCGTAGTGCGAACGGGTTGATCCCCGGCCGCCGCGGCGAAATCGTGCACGGGTTCACCGCCGCCCCGCGTGCTGCCGCTGCCCGGGCTGCCGCCCCGCTGCCCGCGATCGCCTTGATCGCTCTGCTGCGTTTGAGCGAGAGCGCGACCGGGATTGGCGGAGTCTGGCCGATTGTTGTTGCCTCCCGGGGGCTGCCCCGTGGCGGCCTGCTGCATCCAACGCTCCATCCGCTCGCGCTGCTCGGGGCTGGCACTCTCGTACAGGCGTCGGGCCTGCTCTCGCAGACGGTCGGCGTTCTTTTCGTGATCGGCGGCATCGCCGGGCCGCTTGGACATCTTTTCGAGCTGCTCGGACAATCGCTCGACGGCCCGGCGCTGCGCCGGCGTCATCGAGTCTGCCGGGGGATGCTCGCCTGTCTGCTGCTCGGCCGCGGGCCGCGATTTGGAGCTTTGTTGCCCCAGCCGCTGCTGGGAAGTCTCATCTCGCTCCGTGGCTTGATTGGGAGCCAGCGCGCTCTCGGCCTGAGAAGACCGGGGCCCTTTCTCCTGTTCCGCGCCCAGTCGCTGTGCCGATTGCCCGACTGGCCCACCGGACGACTTCGAGCCGGCATTCGGCCGAACCGCTTCTGCCGACGATCCGGGTGCGGCGGACGACTCGCCGCCTTGGGGTTTCTGTCCACCCCCTTCCCCCCCCTTTCCCTCCCTCCCGCCAGCCGCGTCACGCGGTGTCTCGCTGCTCGCGGGCGGCTTGGAAGACTGGTCCTCAGGCGCCTGGCCGCGCTCTCCCTCCCCTTTCCCTCCCCCGGCCTTTGATTCGGCGGATGGATGAGCAGCCGAACGCGGATTCGGCGGCGAGGATTCGCCCCTCTCCTTTTCCGACCGTTCGGAAGACGATTGATTGGAACCACCCGGCTTGCTTGCCTGGCGCCTGGCATCGGAAGATTGGCCGGATGCGGGCGCGGGTTTGGTCGGCGAAGTCTGCTCGGATGGTGAGGCGGACGATCGGCCTTTCCCCGATTGTTTCTGGCCTTGGCCGCTCGTCCCGCTCCGGTCGTCCTGACCACGATTCTCGCCACCAGACGGGGGTGCCGAAGGGCTCTGTTCAGGCGTCGGCTTTGGCGACGATTCACGCCCGGATGAACTCGACGGGGTAGACGCCGGCTTGCTGTCGCCGCCGCTCGCAGGCGATTGGCCTGAAGGTGACTCAGGCTTGCGATCGCCGGTGGAGCCCTTGGGACCGCCCGAAGGCGAGTTGTTGGACGGTTGAGCCTCAGGTTGCTGGACGCCGGACTGCGGCGAAGTCGGTTGTTCGCCCGGCCGCTGCTCGTCATTCGTCGGCTCGTTCTTCGAGCTGACGGAGTTCGGACGCGGGTTGGGCGCACCGGTGCTTTCGTGCTCATTCGACGGCTTCGCGGGCTCCGGCGGTGGCGGGGAGGGCGGGAGTGGGGCCTGATTACGGGCCGCCCGCTCGCCCTCCTGTGCCGCCGCGGGGTCGAGCTCGCGTGCCGCCTCGGTGAGGCGACGCTGCAACTCGTCGATGCTGCGTGAACCCGCGGTTTCGTGCGCAGGCGATTCTCCCAAGTCGCCCAAGCTTTTCACCGCGTCGGCCGAGTCTCCGGCTGGAGTGGAATCGCCCGGCAACCGATCGCCGGTGTCCGGAGAAGCAGCTCGCGAAGCGGCCTGGGCTGCTTCGAGCTGCCGGAGTTCCTCCGCGAGTCGGGCTAGGTCGCGAGCCTCCTGGGCCCGAGATCTCTCGTTCGGCAATCGGTCTCGTCGCAAGAGTCGATCGGCGGCGCGCCGCGCGGTCTCCAGATCGCCCTCGCGGACGGCCCGCGCCAAGGGTGACTCCGCCGCACCGTCTCGCCCTTCAGAAGGGTTGGACGCTCTCAGCCTGTCGAGTTCACCCTGCGTGCCTTCGATTTCGCGTCGCAGGGCGTCGGCCCTGGCGTCCTGCTTGGTCGCGGCTGTTTCGAGCGCCTCGGCGGCCCGGCCGATCGCCTGGTCCGGCGTGAACGCCGGCGGCTTGCCGTCAGCGGTCGCGTCCAGCTCTCGCTGCAAATCGCGGAGGGACGCGAGCTGCTCCTCGGACGCCTGCGGCAGGTCTCGCGAGGTATCGGCCACCGCCTGCACGGCCTCGTCGAGGCGCTGCGCGACGTCCCTGGCCTGGGCCATGGTTCTTTGACGGGCCGCGGCCTCGCGCCGGAGAGTTGGCGACAGATCGGGAACAAACCAAGCCGCCGCGATCGCGCCGGCGAGCACGGCCGGCCAGGCCGCCCAGCTCCGCCCAAGGCGGATGGGCACCGCGCGATCAACGCGAGCGGCCGAGGCCGCGGCCTGCCCTTGATCGACGGCGATGGCGGCGAAAGGGCCACCGCCACGATCCAGAACCATGGCCGTGGAAATCTGATCCTTGAGCCGTAACGTGTGGTCAACCTCGCCGGCCGCGCCCAGCAGCGATGGTCGATCCCGCCACGCGAGCCAAGCGGCGACACCGGCGGCCGCAATCATGGGCGCGCCGATCATCAGGTACCACGGCATGTGAATCGAAGCCAACTTATCGGCCGCGACAAGCACGAGCGAGCCGGCGGACGCGATCAGGAGGGCCGGGCCCAGCCTCGCAAGCAGCAGGCGCACGGTCATGCGCCTGCGAGCCGATCTGGCCACCGCCCCGGCATTGCCCATGATGAATGATACGATCGACGCCGATGAAAGTTGACACCGAAGGAGGTCACGTCGGCCCGTCTGTTCGCCACCTTCCCCCCCCCCCCCCCCCCCCCCCCCCCCCCCCCCCCCCCCCCCCCCCCCCC
>CAZVZG010000012.1:0-142874 GCA_964630785.1 uncultured Phycisphaeraceae bacterium
ACGGTTGCTCTCATCTGAACTGGTACAGGAAAGTCAGGCAGGTCAAGCAAGCCGGCGATGTTCACCCAATGGACGTGCCGGACAGGAATGCCGAAGAAGTCCTTCTGGCCCCCCAGTTTCGTCAGTTCGGAGAGCAGCAGTGTGCCTCCCGGTGTGTGAAGAGCATCGAGAGTATCGAGAGTGATTATCCGCTCACCCTCCAGCCCGTGCTTGGCCGAAAACTCCCGAACTCGTTGGCGTGCCCTGGCCTGCTCCAACCCGCTCAGAACAGACTCACCCAGGTCGTGCTCCATCAACGCACAGCGGAGCTCGTCGTCCGAGATTTGCCGAACAGCGCACCCCAGCAGAGTCTCGATCATCGTGCCCCTGGTGCTGAGGAGTCGGGAGAGCGCAAGAGACGACTCGTAGGCACGGGAAAACTCCGTCCAATCGGCTTTGTTCGCAGCGCGGTACATCCGGATTCGGTTGATCCGCGCGATGAACCTCACGCGCCCAAGGTCGGGGCCAACCCAGTCGATCAGCCTTCCGGGGAGAGGCGGCCGCCGGTACCCGTCCGCCTGCGCGAACTGATCGACCGTCGCGGGAAAGTCGGTCGCACACAACCGATCCACGAACTCGTTCGTAAGGTTTCGGAGGCGGTCGGTTTCACCCAGCGGATCGCCCGCGTTGGGATCGTAGATGAACTCCATTCTCACACGTTCGCGGTCGAACGAATCGGTGATGACTTGGTGGTAGACGGCGGATATCTGCTCCCCAACCTCGTCGACGATCGGCCTTGCGTCAAGCCGTGGGCTCATCGGGCCGCCAAACTTCTCGTAGTATTCCGCCCTGAAGGACGTCCGCCCTCCCGGTATCGCAAACGCGTACCAAAGTACCGCTCCGACAAAGGCGATCGCCAGACCGGCGATTCCGACCAACACCACCCATCGCCGGCGATGACGGCGGCCGGCTTGGGACCCCTTCGGATTGCCCGTTTCAATCTGGTCGTCTACCGGCTTCATTTTTTTGCGTAGTCAAACACCCCGCGCCCCGTCTTGTCGCCCAGCCGCCCCGCCACCACCAGTTGCTTGAGCAGCGGGCAGGCCCGGTAGCGGTCGTTATTCAGCCCGTCGGCCAGCACGTCCATGATGTGGGCGCAGGTGTCCAGGCCGATGAAATCCGCCAGGCGCAGCGGGCCCATCGGGAAGTTGCAGCCCAGCTTCATGATCTCGTCGATGTGCTGCGGCTCGGCCACGCCCTCCATCAGCGCATAGAACGCCTCGTTGATCATCGGCATCAGCACGCGGTTGGAGACGAAGCCCGGCCGGTCGTTGGCGGGGATCGGCGTCTTGCCCATCGCCCGGGCCAGCTCGATGGTGCGCTCGGTCGTCTTGGCGCTGGTCGCCAGACCCTTGATGACCTCGACGAGCTTCATCACCGGCACGGGGTTGAAGAAGTGCATCCCGATCACCTGTTCGGGCGCCGAGACCGACGGGCCCTTGACGTGCCTCGTCGCGGCCGCGATCTCGGTGATCGAGATCGAACTCGTGTTGCTGGCGAGAATCTGCTCGCCCGGAATTTTCGCGAACATCTCGGCCAGCTTGACGAACAGGTCGATCTTGACCTTCACGTCCTCGACCACCGCCTCGATCACGATGTCGCACTTGCCGAACGCGTCGAGGCTCGACACATACTCGATGCGCCCCAGGGCCGCGTCCATGGCGTCCCTGGTCAGTTCATTCTTCTCGACGCTTCGGGCCAGCCGCTTGCTGCGGTCGGCCTTGCACCGCTCGACGGACGGCGGGTGCGCGTCGTAGACAAGGGTCGAGAGGCCGCTGACGGCCGCCACCTGGGCGATGCCGCCGCCCATCTGCCCGGCACCGATCACGCCGACGGTCTTGATGCTCTGCATGGGTCAAACTCCGCTGAGGACGTCCGGATCCTGATTCGACAAGGCGACGCGAGCCGCCGGATTCCAAGCATATCGCCCACCCCCCTCCTCCCCTGCCCCCCACCTGGAACGCGGTCGAAGGCTCGGGCCCGCGCGGCCTATTGTCGGGGCGTTCTGAGTTTTCCATCCAAGCCGCCGAGGGCCCCATGTCCGCGACCCCCTCACGATTGGCCAAGCTCGAAAAGCTGCTGGCGCTCGATCCGAACGATCCGTTCGTGCTCTACGGCATCGCCCAGGAACACGCCAAAGACACTTCTCGCGCCCCCGGCGCCGGCCATGAGCGGGCGATCGAGTTCTACGATCGGTGCCTCGCGGCCGACCCGAACTACTGCTACGCGTACTACCACAAGGCGGTCTCCCTGCAGGCGCTGTCGCGCCGTGCCGACTCCGAGGCCGCGGCCAAGGCGGGACTGGCGGTGGCCAAGGCCGCGAACGACGCGAAGGCCGTGAGCGAACTCAGCAGCCTGCTGGCGACGATGTAGACTGCCCCGAGGGCGAGCGCACCGACGCCGCGGAGGGCGGCCGGAGTTCCGATGGGCAAGGCAGACACGGGCCGGGCGCTGTTTTCGAGCGCGGTGGAGATCACCGGGCTGACGCCGGCCTCGCGCCCCCGGGGATTTCTCCGCGTGCGGAGCGGCGCCACAACGCTCGCGCTGCTCCACCCGCGCGAGGCAGAAGCGCTCGACCTGAAACCGGGCCGAGCTGTGGATGATCAGTTGCGGCACGATCTGGCCCGCGCCCAGGCCCGATCCGACGTGCGACGCGTCGCCGAGCGCCTGCTGGCCCGGCGGGCGCTGAGCGAGGCGGAGATGGTCGAACGGCTCACGGCCGAGTGCGCCGACGCCGCGGCCGTCGCGGAGGTCGTCGCGTCGCTCCGACGTGCGGGGGCGATCGACGATGCCCGGCTGGCGGCCGGCGCCGCGGCCCGATCGCTGGGCCGCAGGCACGCGGCTGGGGCGGCCGCGGCTCAGGTCGAGGCACGCGGGCTTGATCGTGCGACCGCGAACAGAGCTGTGCGTGCGGCCCTCGCCGAGAGCGGGGAATCCGACTGGGACCGTGCTCTGGCCCTCGCTCGGGGCCGGGTTCGCCGGCAATTCCGCACGCTCGACGCTCGCACGCAACGACGCCGCCTGGCCGGGGTGTTGGCACGCCGCGGATTCGACGACGAACTGATCGAACGGGTGCTGGATGCCGTGCTGCCGCCGACCGGCGCTGAGGGGCACGCGGAGTGACCCGCCCGCGCCGGGCTCCGGCTATCCTGTACGGACACCATGAAACACACCGGCGCCGCCATGCTCCTCGCCGCCCCGCTCTTCCTGACCGCGTGCATCGGGACGCAGTCGGACCTCAACGATTCGCTCGCGATCGGGCAGGGAGGTACGAGGCAGGCGGCCTACGAACCCGCAACACTGAAGCCGACGTTCGGGCGTGTGGCGCCCGAGGCCGGAGCCCCGGCCTCGCCGTCCGCCGGAGATCAGGCTGCCACGCCGGCCGCCCCATCGCTGACGGGGATCGAACGCAACAACTGGGATATCACGATCGTGAGCGTGCCCAACGACCGGGCCGAACACCAGCCGATTTACACGCGCAGCCTGTTTGAGAACGACGCCGTGGCGCGGAACCGCGGGCTCTACCCCACCGCGCTGAGCGTGAACCAGATTTCCGACGAAACCAGCCAGGACGCGCAGGTGCTGGAAGCCGCTGAAGCACCGTTCGCAGCCGCGGTCGATATCATCCTTTTCATTCCCCGCGCCGTGATGAATCCCCCGTGGCAGACCGTCCGAACCGGATTCGAGCCGTACCGGCGGGCACCGGCGCCGAGGGCGTCGGTGTCGCCCGTGCTCACGCAGCCCAGGGTGAGCCCGGCGACGGGCAAGCCGGGGATGGTCGATCCCGCGGCCGCGCCGGTGCAAGTGCCCATTGGTGAATACCACCCGGCCGCGCCGCCTGCGGGCAGCACGACCGAGCCTTGACGAAGTGGGCGGGGAGCGGGAACGAGGACACGGGGTGAGGATGAGATCACCACCACCAGGTAACACGGACGACGCGGGCACACACGAAGCGGCCGGGCTGCCTCCGGGGTATCCGTTCAAGCCCGATTGGGAAATCACACCCGCGGAGGCCAAGAGACGGCTGGATGCCGGACGGCTTGGCGGTGAGATCGCTCATGCGCGGGGGGTGCTGCTGGACTGCCGCCGGCCGGATGAATGGGACAAGTGCCGGATCGCGGGCGCGGCCTTGATCCCCATGCAAGAAATCGAGCGGCGGGCCGACGAACTGGAGGACGAGGACGGGGGACGCGATCGGCCGATCGTGGTCTATTGCCACCACGGCGCCCGATCGCTCCGCGTCACGGGCACGTTGCGGGCGATGGGGTTCACCGACGTCCGTTCGCTGGCGGGCGGGATCGACGCCTGGTCGATCGGCGTGGACCCGGGCGTGCCGCGGTATTGACGCCGTGTGTTGAACGCATCGACGATTCGCACGCCGCGAGATCCCCGCTCGCGGGCGGTGCCGTGCGCCCGTGTGCGTCGACGCGACGATGCGGCGGGAAATCAAACAAGGGTCCCGGCGGATGCCGGGACCCTTGCGAAAGAGCTGAATGGAGGCTGCCCGTGATGGAGACGGGAGCCAAGTACCCGAGGCCGAAGCGATCAGGCGCGACGACGGCGAGCAGCCACGAGGCCGCCGAGGCCGACGAGGGCGAGCGCGCCGGGAGCCGGGATGGCCTCAACGTTGAACGAAGCGCCAGCGCTGTCCCAATGCTGGCTGGTGCGGGGGATGACGTCGCCGTCCTCGTAGCCGCCCCAAGCGTTGCCGGTCTGGCCGTCAACCACGGCGTTCACAGCGAGGTTCACGGTCACTTCGCCCGGGCCGTTGTTGTCGCCGACGATCACGTTGAAGTCGTACAGGCCGTACCACGCGGTCGGGTCGTTCGCGGGGTACTGGTTGAGCTGGCTGAGGGTGAGCGGCGTGATGAAGTAGATGCCGTCCGCGGCGATCGTGCCGTTAGAGGGCAGCCCGTTGCCGGCGGCCGTCGAGGGAGACAGACCACCACGGTACGTGCGCCACAGGCCGGTGATGCCCGCAAACGTGCCGGCGGCATCGCCGCTGTTGTCGGTCGCACCGACAGGCAGCACGGCGTTCGTGGCAAGGTTCGTGCGGGACTGAGCCGCGGTCAGCAGGGCGCGATCAACGCCCCAGTTGGACAGCGTGCCGCCGGCGAGCGAACCGGTGATGTTGAACTGCATCGAAGCCAGGCTCGCGAGGCCGGCCTGGAAATCAACGCCTTCCTGAATCTGGTACTGCACCGAGAACCGGCGGGTGCGGTTGGTGCCCAGATCGGTCGTGAGGACCGTGTTGTGCTGGTTGTCGCTCTGGTAAGCGAGGTTCAGCGGGCTCGCCGACGTCACGTCGACGGGAACGATCCGCAGGTGCAGCGTCGCGGCCGCAGCCGCGCCGGTCTGCGCAGACGCCATGCCCGCCGAGGCGAGCAGAGCAACAGTAGCCAAAACAGCAGCCTTCTTCATTTCAACTCTCTCCTATGACAACTTGTGGCACAGCGTGTGCGCCAGGGGTCGCGGCTGTCTCCACCAGCCGTAGGAACAACATACCGCAGGGTTTCCCGTCTGTCGAGGGGTGCGGCGCGCAATTCGCAAAAAAAGTCCCGGGGTGATTCACCCCGGGGCACCTCGCCGCGACAGGATTATCCACCAAACACCGTCCATAACCCGAATATCCATTGCAGGCAAAGGGCGATTCGGAACTCCGGTCATTCAGCCCGAGCTCCCTGCCAACTCAATCGCGGAATCAAGGCACTCGGGGATCGATGCGCGGTTCTCCCTACAGTCGATCGTCAACAAGCCCCGGCTCGCCGTGCTCGGTCCGCGAGGAGGCTGCATCCGCGGGCGCCTGCCCGAGCCCGGCATCGAACACCCGTCCTTCCGACCATCATGCCGAACCCCGAATCGACACCATCTCCAACGCTTCACTCTCCCCAAGCATCGGTCGCGGGCGGCCTGCCGAAAACGTACAACCCCGCCGCGGCCGAGCCCACGGTGATCGCCCGCTGGGACGCCGCCGGCGCGTTCCATCCCGATCCGCAGCGCGTCCTTCGCGGCGGGGCCAAACCGTACTGTGTTTTGATTCCCCCTCCGAACGTGACGGCCGCGCTGCATCTGGGCCATGCGCTGAACAACACGCTGCAGGACGTGCTCGTCCGGGCCCACCGCATGATGGGCTTCGAGACGCTCTGGATGCCGGGGACCGACCACGCGGGGATCGCGACGCAAGCCGTGGTCGAGAAGCGCGTGCTCAAGGAAGAGGGCAAGCGCCGCCAGCAGTTCTCGCGTGAGGAGTTTGTCGCGAAGATCCAGGCCTTCAAGGACGAGTACGAGGCCACCATCACCGCCCAGCTCAAGGCGATGGGCTGCTCGTGCGACTGGGCCCGCCAGCGCTTCACGATGGACGAGCAGTGCGCCGCGGCCGTGCGCGAGGCGTTCTTCCTGCTCTTCAAGGACGGCCTGATCTACCGCGGCAAGAGACTGGTGAACTGGGACCCCGCGCTCCAGACCGCCGTCGCCGACGACGAGTGCTACGACGAGGAGATCGAGGGCGGGTTCTATTACCTGCGCTACCCGCTGGTGCATCGATACGGAGCGGAGACGCTGCACGAGCGGGCTGGGGGCGAGTTCCCGCCCGACGACGCCGTGCCCGTGACCTGGAGCGAACTGGCGACGCGGGGGTATCCCGGGGCCGACCAACAACCGGGAGAGCAGCCGGCCTGGGTCACGGTCGCGACCACGCGCCCCGAGACTTACCTGGGCGACAGCGCCGTGGCGGTGAATCCGCGCGATCCGCGGGCTGCGGCCCTGCGGCACCTGTGGATCGAGCTGCCGCTGGTCGGGCGCGTGATCCCGATCGTGGAGGACGACTACGTAGTCCTTCCGGCGGCGATGCAACCGGACCCGGAGGCGGCCGCGAAGGACCCCAAAGCCGCGTACGCGACCGGGTTCCTCAAGGTGACGCCCGCGCACGACCAGAACGACTACGACCTGTACCAGCGGCACAAGGCGACCATCGATGGCAACAGCTCGCGCCAGGGGTTGATCAACGTCATGGCCCCGGACGCGACCATCAGCGACAAGCACGGATGGAGCGACGTCGGCGATGCGCACATCTTCGTGGGCCAGAAGCGCGAGGTCGCGCGGAAACTGGCCGTGAAGGAGTTCGAGTCCCGCGGCCTGCTGGAGGGCGTCAAGGCCTACCGCCACAGCGTGAAGCACTCCGACCGGAGCAAGGCGATCGTCGAGCCGTACCTGAGCGACCAGTGGTACGTTCGCGTGACCGACGAACGGATGGCGCCCTCGGCAAACCGGGCGCTGGTGCAGGATCAGCGGAGTGGCAAGGCGGCCAAGCAGCAGAACCCGAGCCGGTGGGACGGTCAACTGACGTTTTATCCTGAGCGGTACGCCAGGACGTTTGAGCAGTGGCACAACGGGATCCGCGACTGGTGCATCTCACGGCAGTTGTGGTGGGGGCATCGGATTCCGGTGTGGAGCCGCGCGAGCGCGGACACGGATTCGATCGACCGGCTGCAACTCCGCAATGTCGCGATCACCCGAGTCGGAGACACCGCCTTCGCCTGCGTCCGCTCACCCGATGCGGCCACCGAAAGACGGCTGGAGTCGCTCGGTTTCGTCCAAGACCCCGACGTCCTCGACACCTGGTTCAGTTCGGCCCTCTGGCCGCTGAGCACGCTGGGGTGGCCCGACCCGGCCGCGCACAACGCCGCGGCCAACAGGGGCCTACTGGAAGCGTTCAACCCGTCGAGCGTGCTTTGCACCGCGCGGGAGATCATCACGCTGTGGGTGAGCCGCATGGTGATGTTCAACCGGTACTTTCTCCCAGAGAGCCCCGAGCGCAAGCTCGGGAGCGGCGGCGCGCATGACGCTCCCCCACCCTCCGCTTGCGCGGAGGGCTCCCCCGGGCGCGGCCCGGTCCCCTTCCGTGACGTGTTCATCCACGCGATGATCCAGGACGGCGAGGGGCGCAAGATGTCCAAGTCGCTGGGCAACGGCGTCGATCCGCTCGACATCATCGAGTCGCACGGCGCCGACGCCATGCGCTTCACGCTGGTGGGCATGACCACCAACACGCAGGACGTGCGGATGCCGGTCAAGAAGGACTCCCGCACGGGCAAGAACACCAGCGAGAAGTTCGACAACGGGCGCAACTATTGCAACAAACTGTGGAACACGGCCCGGTTCGTGATCGAGAAACTCGGCAAGGGAGCCCCGAGCGCAAGCTCGGGGAGCAACCACGTCGCCGAACCGCCATCGCATCCAAGCATCCGGCCGGACAACCACGGTTCGAGTGAATCGCCCAGTCCGCCCGCCGCCAGGTTGGCGAATCGCGACGCCGCCGGCTCACCCGCCGACCTGAGCTTGCGCTCGGGGCTCTCCCAATCGCGGATGTCGCTGCTGGACCGCTGGATGATGTCGCGCCTGGCCCGCACGGTGAAGGCCGTGGACAACGCGCTGCGGGGCTACGAGTTCAGCGAATACGGCGAGGCGATGTACAAGGTGCTCTGGTGGGACCTGTGCGATTGGTACCTCGAGGGCGTCAAGCCGACCGTTGAGGGCAACCCGGTTCAGCGGGCCGTGCTCGCGCACGCGCTCGAAACGATCGTCCGCCTTCTCCACCCGATCGCCCCGTTCATCACCGAGGCGATCTGGGAACAACTCATGGAGATCGAGACCGCGCCTGTCGCCGGCGTAACGCTCGAACCCTCGCGCAAGGCCGGCCTGCTGTGCACCGCGGGATGGCCGCAGATCGCGGAGTCCTGGATCGACGACGCCGCCGAGGCCGCCTTCGAGGAAGTCCGAGGGCTCATCACCGCCATCCGCAACGTCCGCAGCGAGCACCAGGTCGCGCCCAGGCGTCGCGTGACGCTGCACGCCGCGCCCGCGGCCCGCGGACTGATGGATCGGTCGCCGGGCCTGGTCGAAACGCTCTGCGGCATCGACCTCGCCGTGAACGGGCACGCGCCGGGCCCCGGCGGCGTCGCCTTCCGCGCCGGCGGCGAAGAGCTGTTCCTTTCCAATCTCGCCGACGCGGTGTCGGTGGATGCCGACGCCGAGAGGGACCGGTTGAGCAAGCAGCTCGAAACCCTGCGTAGAACCGAAGCCACCATCGCCGGACGCCTCGGCAATCCCGGCTATGTCGAGCGGGCGCCAGCCAAACTGGTTGAAGAAAGCAAGGCCCAGCTCGCCAAAGCCCGCGAAGAAATCGCCGCGATCGAATCGAAACTGAAGGGCCTGGGTTGAACCGCGGGAGACAAAGGCTGCTCGTCGCGGGCCTGGTCTTGGTCGCGTTTCTCACCGGCGCGTGCGCCAAGCCGCGCCCGATCGAGCCCTCCGCTTCCGCCGTCAACGCCGCTAGCGAAACGAACGCCGCCGCCGAGCACACGTACCGCGACGAACCCTGGGTGTACGACGGCCGCGCCGGTCGGTCGATCACCACCCCCCACTACCGCATCTTCCTTACCCAGACCGAGCCGGCCTTCGTCGGGCGCGTGCCTGCGTTTCTGGAGGCGGCGATGCGTCACTACCGCGCCGTGGCCGCGGAAGGTGCGGGGTCCGCCCCGACCCCGGCCCCCGCCCATCCATTGACCACCTACGTGTTCCGAACTCGGCCCGAGTGGGAGCGCATGACGCGGCAACTGCTCGGCGAGAGCGCGGGCCCGTTCCTCCGGATCCGGCGCGGCGGGTACGCGTGGGGCGGCGTAGCCGTGCTCTTCGACCTCGACGGCGGCGGTGGAGCCTCTCGCGACACCCTGTCCCTGATCGCGCACGAGGGCTGGCACCAGTTCACCCAGGCCACCTTCGGCCAGCCGCTTCCCCCGTGGCTGGAAGAAGGACTGGCGACCATGTGCGAGGGGTACACATGGACGGGCGGGCCGTCGGTCGTGTCGTTCGAGCCGTTGCACAACCTCGAGCGTCGGCGCCGGCTCGCTGGGGTGCTGGATGGCGGACGGTTCCGCGGCATCCAATCGATCGTGCTCAACGCGCCGGCCGACCTCGCCGCAGGCGACAGCGGCGGGGCGCTCGACTACTACGCCCAGGTCTTCGCGCTGGCGGCCTACTTGTCCAACGGTGAAGGTGGCCGGCACGCCGATTCGCTCACCGAGTGTCTGGAAGACGCCCGCATGGGACGGCTGGGCGGCACGATCGTTCGGGTTCTGGGACCCGAGCGAGCCGGGGTCTTGTTGAACTCCACCGGCCAGGGGCGCTCGCTCGCCGTGTTGGAGGCCTACTTCGGGAGCGGACCGGGCGGTCTGGACGCACTCGAAACCGGGTACCGGCGCTATTGCGCCGAGTTGGCCGCGGGGGGGCGGGAACATTGAGCGGCATCTCCGCTGTAACGCTTGGTGCGGCCCGAGTTCGGGTGTAATCTGAGGGATTCTCGGCCGATGATGGCCGGGTGTGTGACCGGAAGGAACGGGTGATGCCCAGGCGTCTGGCTCGGAAGTGTGTGGGCCGATGGTGGCGGCGGACGGGAGCGGGGCGGCCGGTCGCGGCCGTGCTCGCGATCGTCGGCTCGCTCCTGGGCGTCAACGCGGCGAGGGCCGATGGCAATCCGGTCTGGCTCCAGTGGTTCGAGTCGCGGTGGCAGACCGTCGAGTACCGGATGCCCGATTTCTTCATGGCGGGCTACGACCAGACCTGGCTGCCGCCCGTCTGGCGTGCGGCCGACCCGACCAGTGCCGGTTACGACTGCTTCGACCGGTTCGATCTTGGCTCCCCGAACTCGCCCACGGCCTACGGCACCGAGCAAGACTTCCGCGCGCTGGTAGACGAGTTCCACCGGGCCGCGGGGCTTGTGACCGTCGATCTCATCATGAACCACGATTCGGGGCGCAACGGATCGCAGACGTTCTACGACGACGGCGGCTATCCCGGGCTGGCGATGCGCGTCGGATCAGACTTTTGGGGCGATTTCCACGACGGCTCGCACCAGTCGCAGGCCCCGCAAGACCCCAACTACGACCTGTGGACGGGCGACCTCGTCGGCCTGATCGACATCGCGCAAGAGAAAAACCACCTCCTCATCCGCCAGCCGATCGCCCCGGGCAACCCGCAGAACATCCCCGCGGGCACGGTCCGCAACAAACCCAACGCCGCGAACGCTCGGTTCTATCCCGACACGGCCGGCTCACCGCGGAGCTTCGTCAACCCCGCGTTGCCCGTGGGCGACCCGCTGCGGAACGTGACGCTCTATCCGTTCGACCTCGCCGACCCGAATGCGGGCGACCCGGTGGTCGAGAACGCGGCCTCGTACCTGGCCCGATCGACGCGCTGGATGGCCGAGGACGTGCGGATCGACGGGTTCCGGCTCGACGCGGCCAAGCACATCCCCCAGTGGTACTGGAACAACATCTGGGACTCGGCCGTGTTCCAGTCGCGGGTGGACTTTGCCGGCAACCGTGTCACCCCGTTCAGTTTCGGCGAGATCGTCGACAGCAACTCGTTCACGCGGACCTACACGCGGAAGGACGGCTTCGGCAACCGCGACGCGCTCGACCTCAACGGCGCGGGCCAGCTCCGTGACCTGCTCAACGCCGGCGGATTCGGCTCGTGGCAGAACGTGCTCAACGCCCACCTGGACAACCAGGACGACGGCCTCAACAACGGCTCGCTGGGCGTGATGCACGTGTTCAGCCACGACAACGGCTCGGCGGGCGATGGCGGGAGCAAGCCCCCGCTCCCCGGGCCCGACCGCTACGCGCTCCCCGAGAACTGCTACATCCTCTTCAAGGGCGGCCCGGCGAACATCTACTACAACTCGCGGGAGTTTCAGGACCTGTACCAGTTCCGCGGGTTCTGGCCGCGGGAGGGCAACCCCACGGCGCTGGGCACGGCGGGCGGTTCGCTCAACGGCGACCTGGTGAAGCTCGTCCAGCTCAGCAACGGATATGCCCGCGGCGAGTTCACGCCGATCAACAACACCGACCCGGTGAACCAGAGCAACGCGGACGTGCTCGTCTTTGAGCGCCGGCGCAACCTCGGTGGCGGCAACTATCTCGGCAACTGCGTCGTCGGCGTCAACGACAGCTACTCCAGCGGCGTGCAGTTCCGGAGCGTGGTGGTGTCGTACCCGCCCGGCACCCGCCTGCGCGAACTGACGGGCAACAGCGAGAACACCACCGTCGATCCGTCGAACCAGATCCCGCAGACGCTCGTCGTCGACGCCAACCGGCGGGTGCTCCTGCCCGTCCCCAACAACCGCAACGTTTCGGGCGTCGCCCACCACAAGGGCTACGTCGTGTACGGACAGCCCGCGCCCAGCGGCACGCTGTCGATGGTCGGCGCCTCGGGCTCTCTCGCGCCCGACGGCGCGAGCGTCCCGAGCTACCGCCGCCGGATCACGCCCGTGGACGTCGTCACGGGCCCGACGTTCACCCTCAGGCTCCTGACAACCAAGACCGACCCGCTCGACACCGCGTTCGACGACTTCGCCGCGTTCCGGATCGACCA
This sequence comes from uncultured Phycisphaeraceae bacterium, assembly GCA_964630785.1. GTDB lineage: Bacteria > Planctomycetota > Phycisphaerae > Phycisphaerales > UBA1924 > JADLCX01. Next base: position 12,469 of record CAZVZG010000012.1, read on the forward strand.
GGGATTCCGGGATTTCAACGGCAACGGCGGCGTCGATTTCGGTTCCGGCGACGCGTACCTGCCCGGATACGAAAACTTCCTGACCACGTTCACGCCCCTGCACACAAACCCGACCCTGAGCAACGGTACGTACGAGCAAATCGTCAACACCGACCTGCTCAGCGAGGGGTTGCATTACATCTCGGTGATCTGCTTCCGCAACCGGCCGAGCAACTCGGACGCGATCTACACCGACTTCCGCGGCGTGATCTACGTGGACCGCCAACCGCCCGCGGTGACGCTCGAAGACGCGGCCGTCCCGATCGTGACGCCCATCAACACCTTCCGGGTCACCACCGCCGACCGCACCGTCACCCGCGTGCACGTGCTGCTCAACCCGCCCGCGGGCGACCCGCTCACGCAGGTCAACGCGGCCAACCAGGCCGCCCGCTACGACCGCTTCGAGTGGCGGCGCACGATGGGTGGCCTGCGAAGCGGGCCCAACACCGTCGTCGTCGTCGCGTTTGAGGCGAACGGACGGAGCAGCGTGACCTCCTTCATGGTGACCGCGACGACCGGCTCGGGCGACCTCAACGGTGACGGCCAGGTGACGCTCGACGACCTGTACCTCGCCTACGAGGTGCTCGCGAGCGGGCAGTACGTCGCCGCGGCCGACGTCACCGCGGACGGCCAGGTGACCATCGCCGACATGCGGGCCCTGGAAACCGCCCTCCGTCCGAGCGAACTGGACAGGATGGCCAAGCCGCAGCGATGACGCTCACGGCTTCTGCGGTTCAAGCATCGGCAGCATGCGCTTGTACAGCTCGGCGTACTGCCCGCTGTGGTCGATACCGTTCTGGATCAGGGTGCGGGCCTTTTCAACGTCGTGGGTCTTGACGTACGACTCCACCAGCGCCAAGTCGTTGGCCACCAGGTCCATGCCGGTGAGCTTGTCCCTGGCGGTGAGCAGGAACGGGATGGCGAGATCGAACTCGCCCCGCATCTGGCGCAGGCGTCCGACGTACCGCTCGGCCTCGCCCGTCAGGCTGCGGCCCTGGCCGAGCAGCAGCTCGCCGCGATGGATGGCCGCGAGCGCCTCGTCCAGGTCGGCCGGCTCCAACCGGCCCCGGGTCCGCTCCCGGCAACTGAGCTCGAAATAGGTGAACTCGATGTTCCAGGACGAGTACTCCGAGACCGACCGTGCGGCGACGTCGAAGCACGGCTCGGCCTTCGCGTAGTCCCGCAGTTGCACGAGCACCCGCCCAACCATCCCGGTGATCGGGCGCATCTCGCCGACGTGGTACTCCTTCTTCTGCCACTCCTGCATGACCTCGCGCACGGGCGCGGGCTGGGCGCCGATGATCTCGCGGCAGGTTGCGTTGCATCTATTCAGAAAGTCCGGGTTGGTCTCCTTGAAGAACGGGATGCTCGCGAGCACGCGCATCTGGTGCGACACGCCGTAGCGATCGTACTCGTTGGCGCCGAGCCGCTCGGCGTATTTCCCGGGCGCCGGCATCGCGGCGAATGCCTCCGGGCTCACGGCGCACGCGCCCGGCATGGTGGTCAGGGTCTTGACGATCGTCCGGGCGATGAGCTCCTGCCCTTTGAGCGACGGGTGCACGTGGTCGTCCATGAGTTCCCACCCGATCGGCCCGGCGTGGGCCGGATCGGCGTGCCGGAACGCCTCGCGAAGATCGCACAGGACCGCGCCATGATCGATGGCCGCCCGCCGGAGCGCCTCCTGCGATCCGCTGGGCGGACGCCAGGGCATCGGGTCCAGGTCGATCGCGCTCTGGAAAGACGCCTGGGCCGCCTCGATCTGGCCCGCCGCGAGCCTCGCCCGACCGAGCCTGTAGTGCGCCGTCGCGCTGGCGGAATCGATCTTCAGCGCGATCTCGATCGAAGCAGGATCGCCCGCGGCGAGAAGCGCATCTCGCTGCTTGCGCTCCGCGTCCGACCTCGTCGGTGGGTCGAACTTCCCCAGAGGGGCCAGGTCCTTCTCGTTGTCAGGCAAGGTGCAGACCAGGATCGGCACGCCGCGCTCGCGGCAACGGTCGATCATCTCGCCCACGAACACGCCGAGGTTCCTCGCCGCATCATCTCGGATCGGGTCGTCGGGCGCGATGCTCGAACGGGCCATCATGGCCTCCATGAGCGTCTTGTCCCCGGTCGCGTCGGATTTCGGCATCAAGGAATCAACGAACTGGGCAATGGCCAGCCAGCGCAGGGCGCGGATAACCCTGATCGCCCGCGGCGATCGCCCCTCCGAGTGCAGCGACGCGACGCCGTAGGCACCGAAGAACTCGTTGTTCCCCACGTACACCACGCAGAGGTCGGGCTGGTATTCGAGCGACTCGGTGAGCATCCCCAGCACGGGAAACGAGGCCACCGCCGTGGTGCCCAGGTTCACGACCTCGACCTTCCGGTCGGGCCAGGCGTCGCTCAGCATGGCTTGCAGGAACTCGCCCGCCGAGAGCGCCCTGGGCTCCGGAAACCCCTTCATCGCCGACTCGCCCGCGAGCACGACGCGGAACGTGCCCTTGGGCTTGGGCATCACCAGCGCGCACTGGTTCAGCGTGCCCGGGCGCGAGCGGTTGGCGAAGAAATACGAAGCGGGGCCCGCGTTGTCCGTGACCACAAGCGTCGATCCGTCCGCGAGCGTCCCGACCCGTCGGAACGTCGGCGGGTATCCGCCGAACCCGCACAGCCGAAGGACCCCTTCAAGCACGAGCAGGATGAGGGCCGCCGCAACGACGCTGAGCAGGGCTCTCAGGAGCAGCCGTCGGCGACGTGCCGTCGCCGGGCAAGCGGCGGGGCGAGAGCTCGAAGCGGGGTCGTTCAATCGCTTGCTCCGGCGGCGTGCGAGCATCCAACCGGCACGCGGCCTTGGCGCAGGATAACGGCCGGCGCGTCGGAGCGCCGGCCGTTCGTGAATGACGTGCGAAACGACACTCAGCGCCGGCGGCGTGCGGCAAAGAGCCCGCCCAGGGCCAGCAGGCCGACCGCTCCGGGAGTCGGAACGACCTGGTAGGTCAGCAGGTGAGCCTCCGACGGGACTCCCCAGTCGCCGATCTGCTGCGCGGGGTTGCCGAGCGAATCGACCGCGCCGTCGCCGCCCCCGCCGCCGGAGGTGAACGCGTCGAAGAAGAAGATGTCGCCAACGCTCAGGCCCAGGGCCGAGAGCGGGGTGGTGATCGTCACCGTGTTGGTGGACTTCGAGATGCTGACCTGGTTGTTGGGAGCGGGGTCATAGGTCGCCTGGGTTCTCGCCCATGCGGCGGTGTACGTCCACACTTCTGCGCCGTTGCCGCTGTCGACCCAAGACCCCAGCCAATGGTCCATCCCGGTGGGCATGGAGATCGGTCGGGCCCAGCCGTTGCTCGCGACGTCGCCGCCGGGCGCGTCGTCGATCGCGACCATGTACTTGCCCCAGTCGGTCGCAACCACGTCACCCGCCAGCGTGAACTGGAAGGAGATGTCCGTGGCGGTGTTCGTCACTTCCATCGACAGGATGTCGAGGATGCCGCCGCCGGCCATGGTGAACGTGTCACCAGCCGCGTCGTTGTACACCGTGCGGGCCATGGCGCTCGCGCTCAGACCGGCCACCGCCACAACTGCCAATAGACGATTCATCTCTCTCACTCCTGCGAGGGTTCACACACCGCGCCCGGTGAACCCGGGGCGGGGTATCTCTCAGAAGCAAGAATAAACGATTCTCCGCCCTGATGCCAAGACCAATCCGGGTCCCAGGGCACAAAAATCTGCGACTACCGGTCGGCGGAAGCGACCGAACGGGTACCGTCTCCATGCCCCGGCGACGCCGGGACGCCCAAGTATGCAAGGCTCCGTTCGATCACCCTTCGGGCTACCGGACCAGCCACCGAGGCCCCGTAGTGCGTGCGGGTCGCCACCCGCTGCGGCCCCGGATCATCGATGACCGCGACCACCACGATCCGCGGGTTTTCGAGCGGGGCCCCGCAGATGAAGGACGAGTTGTATTGATTCTGGTAGTACCCGTCGGAACCCTTCGGCCGGCGCTTGCCCTTCGGCGCCGGTCCGAGCGGGATCTCGGCCGTGCCCGACTTGCCGAACGCCTCATAACGCAGCGGCACGGCATCGGCCTTGCGTGACATTCTCGCGTCGAGCCGGTCGGTCACGCCACGCATGGTTTCCCGCGTGAGCAGCGCGATCTCCGCGGGAAGGACCCGCCCGCCGGCGATCACGACCTCCTCGCCGTTGATCGCGGTGAGCCGCAGGGGAGGGAGCGTGCCCGCGAGCTCCTTCGGGCGGGCGAAGCACGCGAACGCCCTCACCATCTGCAGCGGTGTGACCGCCACCTCGTGCCCCATCGCCACCGAGGTCTGCGAGTATTTGGACCAACGCTTCATCGGGGTGACCAGGCCGGTCGATTCGCCGGGGAGCCCGATGTTCGTCCGCGAGCCGAAGCCGAACTTCACCACCGCGTCGTGCATCTGCTTGAACGACAGGCGCGACGTGCCCTTGGCCATGCCGATGTTCGAGGAGAAGACCAGGATGTGCGACCACGTCTGCTGGCCGAAGCCCTCGACGTCGTGCAGGTGACGGCCGTACGGCGTGGTCCAGTCGCCGCCGCCCGTGTCAAATACCTCGTCCGGGCGCGCCAGGCCCAGCGAAGTCACCTCGGCCCACATGAACGGCTTGAACGTGGACCCCGGCTCGTAGGCGTCTTCAACGCAGCGGTTGCGAAGTCCGGCCGCGGAGCGTCCGCCATCGTCCTTGATCGTCCGGTACCGCGGCCGGCGCCCGTCGGGCTCCTGTCCGATTGGGTAGGTCCACGGATAGTCCACCACGTGCACAGGGCGAAGCACGTCCGACATCGCGAGCACCTCGCCCGTGAGCGGATCGAGCACGATGCACCGGCCGCCCGCGGCGTCGGCGTCCGCCACGCCCTTGGTCAGCTCCTCAAAGACGATGCGCTGGATCTCCAGGTCGATCGAGACCCGTACATCCTCGCCGCGTTGCGGCGGCTGATAGCTGCCGGGGTACACCCACAGCGGCTGGCCCCGCGCATCGCGGACGTAACTTAGCCGCCCTTGCTCCGGGGCGAGCGTCTTGTCAAGAAAGAGCTCCGCGCCGAGCAAGCCGTTGTGATCGACACCGACCTTGCCCAACAGGTCCGCGATGACCGGACCGGCCGGAGTCTCGCGGACGGACCGCCGCTCCAAGTGAACACCGGGAATGTGCAAGTTGCGGACGATCGACTCCCGCCCGTCTTCCAGCACGTCGCCAACGGACACGTACCGGATCGGCCCGAGGTCGTTCGCCGGGTCGGCGTCGGCTGTCGCACCTTCGCGGGCCTTGTTGGCAAGCATCTTCGGGATGACCCGCCTGGCCACCTCGTCGGGACGGAGCCCCACCGCGTCGGCCAGGCGCACGATGGCGTCGTCCGGTGGCTGAGGAAACTCGGTGGGATCGACGAAGACGCGGTAACCGAACCGCGTGGCGGCGAGGATCCGCCCGCGGGCGTCCTTGATGTCGCCGCGGGGAGCCTGCTCGGGCACGTTCGTGACTCGATCGCTGACGAACCCGGCGAGCTTCTGGCCCGGGGCGAGCTGGAGCTGGGCCACCCTCGCGACCATGACGATGAGCAACACCGCCACACCCGCGACCGCCCAGTAAGCGACGTTGTTGATTCGGGCCGAATCGGCCTGGCTTGCGGCCGGATCAGGGGAGGCCATGAAGAAGGCTCCAAAGAGAACCGAGTGCGCAGCGGACCCCTCCAACGGCACGGTCACGCCGTTGTCGGCCCGAACGGTCCTTATTGATCGGCAGATACGAGCGTTGAGGCTTCGGTTTCACGCCGCACCATCTCGCGGAAGCGTTCCGCGGAGATGGGCGCGGTCGGCCCGAGCCCGGCCGCGGCCTTCTCCACCTGCTCCGGCGTGACACGGGCCGCGATCTCCGCGCGCAGGTGCCAGAGGGTGCGATCGTGCTCCATCACCCGGCGCTGCACGTCGGCCATCTCGTGCGCCGCCTGCACGCGCTGCTGGCGCACGGCCAGCAGGATGCAGGCCACCACCCCCATGCTCACGATGACGGCCGCGAGTTTGGCGAACATGATCGTTCCTCGACCCGGTCTGAAGGCCGCGCTACTTCGCCGGCAGCTTGAGCGTCATGCCCACGACCAGCGCGTCGGCGTCAGGGAGCGTGGACTTGTTCAACTCGACCAGCTCCTGCCAGCGCCGGCTCGTGCCCAGTTGCTTCTGGGAGATCTCGCTGAGCGTGTCGCCCTTCTGCACGACGTACGTGCGCCCGCCGCTCTCGGGCTTGCTCTCGGACCTGGGCAACGACTTCGGCTCGACCCGGGCTTCCTGCACACCTCCGTGCGGAGTGCCGTCAGCGGCGGCTTCCGTGGAACGAACCGACTTGCCGAGCAGCACGTCCTTCGGCGGGAGCAGGAGCGTGACGCCCTCACGCACCGCGCCGTTGGAAGACATCTTGCCCTGGTTGTACTCGAGCAGTTTCGGCCAGAGTTTGCCGTCGCCGTAGGCCTCCTGAGCGATCCGGAAAACCGATTCGCCCTCGCGCACGTCGTGCCGCGTCATCTGCTCGCGGGGCACACCGTTCACAAGGTCGTTTCGCGGCGCGAGGGCGGGGGAGGGAGGGGGGGGCGTGGGCTCGCCGCCGAGCGGCCCCTGCTTCGGAACCCGATCAAATCCTTCGGGCTGGTGCAGGCCGGTCTGCGGGTCGATCGGACGCACGCCGTCCCGTTGTCCGCCCGGCTCGATCGGTGTCTTGTGCGGACTCACCAGCGGAACGGACTCGTTCCCGAGTCGATGCAGCAGGCCGTTGTCTTGCCCGTCCTCCCCGGCGACACCCGGCGGTCGGCCCATCACGATTTCGGTCTTCACCGGTGTGCCCAGCGGTGTGGTGTCCGACGGGGGCAGCTCGATCGGCGGCGTGCTCTGGGACGCACTCGGCCCTGAAGCGACCACCGGCCCCTGCGACGGCGCCGGGACCACCCGAAGGCCGCGGGTGTCGGCGCCGAACCGCTCGGCCGTGCCCGGCGACATGTCGGTCGCCAGTTGCTGCGAGCGGGCCTTGGAGAAGTGGTCGCTGATGAGCACGCCCAGGACCAGCACCAGGGAGAAACCGATAATCAGAGCGAGTTTGTGTTCGCGGGTCACGTTCGTGTGCGTCCTTGCATGAACGGGTGCGGGAAGAGTTCCGATCGCCCGTGCCTTCCCGGGCGTGGGACCGAAGATCGGTTCATCAGGATAGGAAGCATCGTCGCGGCGGCAAGCCGCGCCGGCGCCCGCGTCAAATCGAACTCGTGTGCGCCAACGTCTCGGGACCGATCCGAACCACCCTGAACTTCGCCGATCGCGCCCGTGGATTGCTCGCGATCTCGGCTTCACCGGCTTGGACGGCCTTGCGTGTCACGTGTTGAGCGAGCCCCTTTTCCACCAATGCCGCGAACGCCTGCTTCACCGGCCGGTCTTCGAGCGAGTGGAAGCCGATGATGCCGACCCTCGCGCCCGACCTCAAGAACGCCGGCTCATCGGCGGCGATCCGCCTGGCGGCCTGCTGGATCGACGTGAGCAGGGCCGCGAGATTGCCCAGTTCGTCGTTGACCGCGATCCGCAGCGCCTGGAACGACCGGGTCGCCGGGTCAATACCGCCCCCAAAACGCTCGCGGGCGGGCACAGCGTCACGAACGATCGACGCGAACTGGCCTGTCGTCAATATCGGTCCGTCGGCGCGCCGGCGAACAACATTTCGGGCGATCGACCTCGCGTGCGGCTCTTCCCCGTGCTCACTCAGCAGGCCCGCGAGTTCGCGCTCCGTGAGGGTGTTCACCAGTTCCGCGGCCGTGATCGGGCTCCGCGGGTTCAGCCGCATGTCCAGCGGACCGTCCGCCGAGAACGAGAACCCGCGAACCGGCTCGGCCATCTGATTCGATGAGAACCCCAGGTCCGCCAGCAGCACGTCGGCCCGCAGCCCCAGCTCGTTCATCCGGCGCGGTGCTTCGACAAACGAGGCGTGGATCGCGTGAACGGTCGGCGACCCGGGCGCTGCCCGCACCCGCTCCGCCGCCCGCGCGAGGTTGCCCGGGTCCAAGTCCGTGAGCACCACCTTCGCCGGAGCGCCGCCCGCGCTCGCCGCCGCGGCCAGCGCGGCCGCGTGACCGCCCAGCCCAGCCGTGCAGTCCAGGATCGTGTCTCCCGCGCGCGGCGCGAGCAGGGTCAACACCTCCTCCGGAAGCACGGGAATATGCACATCGGGAGTCAACGCCACGCCCAAGGGTAGTGGCCGCGGTCAGCGCGAGCCCCCTTCTGATCCGGCCGGCGCACGGATGCGAGCGCATCGAAAGTCGGGGTGAAATTCCGCGTTCGGCCGCGCGCTCGCCCGACCTGTACACTGGCTCCATGCGAATCACGGCCTTTCTGATCGTCCTGGTGCTCGGCCTTTCCGGCTGCGGACCCGCGAGCGTCACCTTCTCCCTCGGCCCGCACGACGAGAGCCTCAAGGAAACAACCGTGATCGAGGGCACGGGTGACAAGGTCGCCCAAATCGACGTGCGCGGCCTGATCGCCGACGAGGAGCGCTCCGCACTCTTCGGAAACGGCACCAACCCCGTGGACGACCTCGTCGCCCGCCTGGAGAAGGCCGCGCAGGATCGGGAAGTCCGGGCCGTCGTGCTCCGCATCAACTCGCCGGGCGGGACGGTCGCCGCGAGCGAATCCATGTACCAGGAGGTCCGACGCTTCCGTGAATCCACGGGCAAACCGGTGGTCGTCTCGATGGGTGAGGTCGCGGCCAGCGGCGGCTTCTACCTCGCGATGGCCGGCGACGTGGTGATCGCTCAGCCCACATCCATCACCGGCAGCATCGGCGTCATCATCCCGACGATCAACGTCTCCGAAGGCCTCGGCAGCATCGGCATCCACGCACGCTCGGTCAAGAGCGGCAAGAACAAGGACCTCGCCAACCCCCTCGAACCCATGCGCGACGAGCAATACGCCGTGCTCCAGCACATGGTGGACCAGTTCTACGCGCAGTTCCGCGGCCTGGTGCTCGAGCGTCGCGCCGCGGCACACCACGATCTGGCCTCGCGCGCCGACGAACTGATGGACGGACGCGTGTTCACAGGGAAAGAGGCCGCCGAGATCGGCCTCGTGGACGCGACCGGCGGCGTGCGAGACGCATTCGACCGAGCCATGCAACTCTTGGGGCTCGAGCACGCGCGGCTGGTCAAATATCACGCCGAGGGACGTCGGCCGCGGAGCGCTTACGCCAGCGACGGCACGCCCCCGGCGGGCATGGAGTTCAACCTCGTGAACATCGAGGGGCCGATCGGCCTGGCAAGTTTTTCGGGCGGGCGGGCGTACTACCTCTGGATGCCCTGAACATGCCGAAGGACCCCCTGCAGCTCGTCGATCTCACCGCCTGCCGCACCGACTTTGAGGCCGAGGTCCTCGTGCACGCGCTGGAATCCGAGGGCATCCCCGCCAAGGCGTTCTCGGCCGCCGGGGCGACGTTGCAATGGGAGATCGCCGCAAGCCGGCCCATCCGCGTGCAGGTGCGACGGTGCGACCTGGAGCGTGCCCACCTGGCTCTGGCCCGCGTGCGCCAAGAGTCCGTCGACTTCGACTGGTCCGAGCTCGGCGCCGAGGGCTTCGACGAGGTCTGCAAGAACTGCGGCTGCTCGCTCCACCAACTCAAGAACAAGTCCGTCTGCCCTGAGTGTGGCCACCGCGACGAATCCGGGGAGGGACGCGGCATCGGCACCGTCGCGCCGCGCCGAAGCGGCATGGGCCGCGTCTGGACCATCGTGGCGATCGTCCTGATCGCGGCGTTGACCTTGCCCATCCTTGTGAGCATCTTGCGGTCAGTGTTCGATCCTCTTTGAGCCGCAGCTCAATAGCCGACTACGCGCAAACGCGTCGATCGGCGCACCGCGACGCGACAGCGTAGCCCGAGCTTCGATGGCCTCGACCGCTCGCGCGGTCGGCACGAAGGGTGCCGCTCGCCCGTGATACGATCCGGGGCCACCATCGAGGACCCACCATGCCCACCCCCCCCTCCCCCACCACCCGTGTCGATCAGTTCATCGCCGGCCAGCGCACCAGCGAAGAGACCCTCGGCGGAAAGAGCGGCAAGGCCCACGCCGTCATCAACCCCGCCACCGGCGAGACCCTCGCCCTGGCCGAGCTCGAATCCCGGCGCAGCGCCGAGGCCGCGGTCGAGGCGGCCAGCCGGGCGTTCCCAGCGTGGGCGGCCACACCCGTGGGCGACCGTTGCCAGATCCTCTTCCGATACAAGCAGGTCCTTGAGGAGCACTTCGACGAACTCGCCGCCATGATCATCCGCGAACACGGCAAGACGCTGGCCGAGGCCCGCGGCGACGTCCGTCGCGGCATCGACTGCGTCGAGTTCGCCTGCGGTGCGCCCCTGCTGATGATGGGCCGGACCCTGCCCCAGATCGCGGTGAGCACGAGCTTCTGCCGCACCGAGGACAAATCGGGGGTCGGCATCGACTCCACCGTCGATCGCGTCCCGCTAGGTGTGTGCGTCGGCATCACGCCGTTCAACTTTCCCGTCATGGTGCCGCTGTGGATGTGGCCGATGGCCGTGGCGTGCGGCAACACGTTCGTGCTCAAGCCCAGCGAGAAGGTGCCGCTGAGCGCCGTGCGCGAGGTCGAACTGGCGCACAAGGCCGGCCTCCCTACCGGCGTGCTCAACGTCGTCACCGGCGGGCCGAGCGTCGTCGACTACCTCCTGACCCACGATGATGTGAAGGCCGTGAGTTTCGTCGGCTCGACCAAGGTCGCGCGGCACGTCTACACCACCGCCACCGGCGCGGGCAAGCGGGCCCAGTGCATGGCCGGCGCCAAGAACAGCATGGTCATCATGCCCGACGCCAACCGCGACGCCGTCATCGAGGGCGTCGTCGGATCGGCCTTCGGGAACACCGGCCAGCGTTGCCTCGCCGGCAGCGTGGCGATCGTCGTCGGCGACGCGGCCGAGTGGTTCGTCCCCGCGATCGTCGCCGCGGCCAAGGCCATCAAGGTCGGCCCCGGCGATCAGCCCGGCGTCAACATGGGCCCGCTCATCGACCCCGCGAGCAAGGAACGCGTGCTCGGCTTCATCGACAGCGGCGACAAGGACGGAGCCAAATGCGTACTGGACGGCCGCCAAACTCCCCCTCCCAGCGGGAGGGGGCCGGGGGGAGGGCCGGACTCATCCGCAGTTGCCCCATCCGCCGGCTGCTTCATCAACCCCACCGTCTTCGACCACGTCCGCCCGGGCATGAAGATCTTTGACGAAGAGATCTTCGGCCCGGTGCTGAGCATCGTCCGCGAACAAACGCTCGACGCCGCGATCGCGACCATGAACCGCTCGCGCTACGGCAACATGGGCGTGATCTTCACCTCCAGCGGCTACCACGCCCGCCGCTTCAGAACGCTCTCGCAGGTCGGCATGGTCGGCATCAACGTCGGTGTCCCCGCGCCGATGGCCGTCTTCCCGTTCTCGGGCTGGAAGCAGAGCTTCTTCGGCGACCTGCACACCAACGGCGAGGACGGCGCGAAGTTCTGGACCGAGAGCAAGGTGGTGGTCACGCGCTGGCTCTGATGCTCGCGCCAGAGAGCCCCCCGCGCAAGCGGAGGGTCGGGGGGGAAAAGCGGCAAATGCGGCAAATGCGGCAAAGCGGCAAAGCGGCAAAGTCGGCAAATAGGAGCCGATCGCGCAAGCGATCGAGAACAAAGGCGGCAAAGAAAACCGAAGGCCGTACGCGGAGGGGGCGCGGGCTACATCTTCTGGACGTGCTGCTCGTCGAGGATGTCTTGCACGGTGATGAGCTTGATGAGGCGGCCGGTGCGCTTGTGGTACGCGGCGCACTCGGCCTCGGCGTCGGCGCTGAAGCCGAAGGCGACGAAGAACCCGCGCGAGCGCCCGCTCGGCCCCTCGCGTTCCATGACGGCCTCGAAGGCGTCGATGGCGGGCCGTCCGACCCTGCCCTCCTGCTGTGTGGGCCGTGACGTTCATTGCGCGAGCAACAATGCGAGGGAGTACAGCAGGACTCCGGCGAGGAAGAGCGCGTGCTGCGGCCAGCACAGCCACTTGAGTCGTACGAACCGCCTCTCCCCGGTCTGCCACGGGAAGATCCACACAATCGTCTTCGTTTGGTAGATCGACTCGTCGTCATCCCGCACATCGCGCGTGAGATGCGGCAGTGTCGAGATCGCCAGAATCCCCATCACCAGTGAGCAGGTCAGGCACGCGAGCGAAACGGCATGGAGAGTCGCCAGCGGACGTGAACCAGATCCGATCCAGCCGATCGAGGCAACGGTTGCAATCAGGAGATAGTTGCTCCACTCACGAAAATGCTCCAAGGCCGCGAACTTGCGGTCGAGATGCGTCATTTGTCGCCTCACATCTTCTGCACGTGCTGCTCATCCAGAATCTCTTGAACCGTGATAAGCTTGATGACGCGCTTGGTCTTCTTAAAGAACGCGGCGCATTCGGCCTCGGCATCGGATGAGAAGCCGAAGGCGACGAAGAAGCCGCGCTGGCGGTCTTCGCGGTGCATGACGGCCTCCATCTGGTCGATGGCGGGCCGTCCGACCCTGTCCTCCTGCTTGACCTGGATGGGGAACCAGTCGTCGGCGAACATGCTCTCGCCGGTGTGGCCGGCCCTGGTCTTCTTCGAGCCCTCGCCCGTGGGGCGGATCACCTTGACGTAGTGGCTGGCGTGCCAGTCGCAGTGGTAGTAGAACGACCCGGTCTTCTTGAGCACCCTCGCCAGTTCCACGCACTGCGGCCGCATGTAGTCGATGTACGCCCGCGTGCTCGCGTGCCGGTCCTCGAAGGCCCGCTTCTCCTTGGTCTCGCCCCAGAACACCTCGTAGTTGCGGTTGGAGTTGAAGGGCAGGTCGATGTAGACCAGGTCGATGCACCCGTCGGGCAGCCGCTTGAGCTGCTCCAGGTTGTCGCCGCAATACACCACGCGGGTGTCGATCAGGGCCGAAGGCCGAACCCCCAACCCCCCGGCCCCCCCCGCCGCCGGCCCGTCCACGGCCGCCGGGGCCGCGACGGCCGCGGCTCCCTTGTTCCGGGCCGTGCCCGGCTTCTTCGCGTTCTTGCTGGTTCGCTTGGCCACGGCGGGAAAGTACCCGAACGCCCCCCGCCCGGCAAGCGGCGTGGGGGGGCTGTGGGGGGGCGGGACGGGGGGCGTCCCGCCGCCGACGGTCGTCGTCGGCTCGCCGATGATCGTCGTCGGCTCGCCGATGATCGTCGTCGGCCCGCCGATGGTCATCGTCGGCTCGCCGATGGTCGTCGTCGTCTCGCCGATGATCGTCGTCGTCTCGCCGATGATCGTCGTCGTCTCGCCGATGATCGTCGTCGGCCCGCCGACGGTCGTTGTCGGTCCGCCGATGGTCGTCGTCGGCCCGCGATGATCGTTGTCGTCGCCCATATCGGACCTTCCGTGTCCCCTCTGCGCCCTCCGCACGGCCTCGGCGTCTTCTGCGTACGGCCTTTGGTTTTCTTTGCCGCCTTTGCCGCTTTGCCGCCTTTGCCGCTTTTCATCCCCGACCCTCCGCTTGCGCGGAGGGCTCACTCGGGGGGGGGGAGGGTCGGTTGGTAGACTCCCCCCATGCCACGCATCACCCGAGCCGCCCTCATCCAGGCTTCCAACGCTCTCCCCGACGAACGCGATCTGGCCAAGGTCAAGGCCGCGATGATCGACAAGCACCTGCCCCTCATCCGCCGGGCCGCGGAGAACGGGGCCCAGGTCTGCTGCCTGCAGGAAATCTTCTACGGCCCCTACTTCTGCGCCGAGCAGGACACCCGCTGGTACGCCACCGCCGAGCCGATCCCCGACGGCCCCACGATCCGGCTCATGCAGGAGCAAGCCCGCAAGCACGGCATGGTCATGGTCGTGCCCATCTACGAGCTCGACCAGACCGGCGTCTACTACAACACCGCGGCCGTCATCGACGAGGCCGGGCGCTACCTCGGCAAGTACCGCAAGAAGCACATCCCCCACTGCCACCCCGGCTTCTGGGAGAAGTTCTACTTCAAGCCGGGAAACGCCGAAGGCGACGGCGGCGGCTACCCCGTGTTCCAGACCCGCTTCGGAAAGATCGGCGTGTACATCTGCTACGACCGCCACTTCCCCGAGGGCGCCCGCGAGCTTGGCCTCAACGGCGCCGAGATCGTCTTCAACCCCAGCGCGACGGTCGCCGGCCTGAGCGAATACCTCTGGAAGCTCGAGCAGCCCGCCCACGCAGTCGCCAACCAGTACTACGTCGGCGCGATCAACCGCGTCGGAGTCGAGAAGCCCTGGAGCATCGGCGAGTTTTACGGCCAGTCCTACTTCTGCAACCCCCGCGGCAAGATCATCGCCGAGGCCTCGCGCGACAAAGACGAGGTCGTCGTCGCCGACCTCGACCTCGACATGATCCGGGAGGTGCGGAACGTCTGGCAGTTCTACCGCGACCGGAGGCCGGAGACGTACCGGCGGATCGCGGAGGCGTAACGAGCCGCGAACGAAGTGAGCGGAACCTCCACCACCTGTTCTCGATCGTGAATACCCCATCTTCTCCCCATTCGCCGTGCCTCTCCCCCTCGCCTACTTCCTCACCTGGACCTGCCGCGGCCAGCGCCTGCACGGCGACGATCGAGGCTCTGTCGATCGCTTTCACAACACGCCGGGGACTCCCTGTCTCCCGCCCGATCCCGCGCTCGAGAACCTCGCGCGTCAATCGATGATCGGCGACCCATTCCTGATCTCATCGACAATGGCTCCGCTCGTCGCGGATGCCTTCTCCTCCCTCTGCGAAGAACGCCGCTGGCGCCTTCTCGCGTGCAATGTTCGTTCCACCCACGTCCACATCGTCGTCAACTGCGCCGGCCGCTCGTCCCCCGAACGCGCAATGTCGCAGCTCAAGGCCCGCGCAACACTCGCCCTGCGCGATGCCAGCCTCGTCGAACCGACGGACAAACTCTGGACCCGCCACGGCAGCACGCGCTGGATCAACCACGCGCCCGGACTCGCCGCCGCGATCGCCTACGTCAACGACTGGCAGTCCGGCCCGAACCGAGAACTGCTGGAGCAACACCGTCAGGGCATCCGCGAACGCCTCGGGGCTCTCCGCGCTTGGCTCTTTGAACAGAACCTGCCGGCTCACCAGTTGACGGCGGCCGTCGCGGAGCCTTCCCCAGACGGTGGTCAGCGGCCGCGGCCGGGCATTCCCGGACCGGAACTCAAGCCCGACGCCGAGACACTCCGATCCTGACGAGTACGGCGGGCCGCCGCTCACTGCGTTCGCGGCTCGTCGGCTCATGCCCCCCCCCACCCCCCTCTCCAACCCCGACCTCGCCCCCACCCGCCCCGATCAGCGCACCTGGTCCACTTGGCACATCGCCGCGCTCTGGGTCGGGATGGCCGTCTGCATCCCCACCTACACGCTCGCGGCCGGGATGATCGAGCAGGGCATGTCGTGGTGGCAGGCCGTGCTCACCGTCCTGCTCGGCAACCTCATCGTTCTCGTGCCCATGATCCTCAACGGCCACCCGGGCGCCAAGTACGGCATCCCCTTTCCCGTGCTCATGCGGGCCAGTTTCGGCACGCGCGGCGCCAACATCCCCGCGGTCTTGCGGGCGTTGGTGGCCTGCGGTTGGTTCGGCATCCAGACCTGGATCGGCGGCGCGGCCGTCTACCAGGTCTTTGTCGCGCTGGGCTGGATCGACGCCGCGGCCGAGGCGAGCGGGGCGCTCCCGCTCATCGGCATCACCGCGTGGCAGCTGGCCTGCTTCCTCGCGTTCTGGGCGATCAACCTGCACTTCATCTGGTTCGGCATGAACTCGATCAAGTGGCTCGAATCGTGGGCCGCGCCGTTGCTGATCGCGGCCGGGCTGGCCCTGCTCGTCTGGGCGATGGTCAAGGTCGGCGACGTCGGCGCGCTCCTCGACCAGGGCTCGAAGTTCGAGTCCCGCGGTGAGTTTTGGCGGGTCTTCTTCCCCCAACTCACGGCCATGGTGGGCTTCTGGGCCACGCTCAGCCTCAACATCCCGGACTTCACCCGCTACGCCCGCGACCAGAGGTCGCAGGCCGTCGGCCAGGCCGTCGGCCTGCCCACGACCATGACGCTCTTTTGCTTCATCGGCATCGTGGTGACCCAGGCCACCGTCATGATCTTCGGGCACGCGATCTGGGATCCGGTCGAACTCGTGGGCAAGCTCGGCTCGCCGCTCGTCATCATCGTCTCGCTCGTCGCCCTCTCGCTCGCCACGCTCAGCACCAACATCGCGGCCAACGTCGTCAGCCCCGCCAACGACATCGCCAACCTCTGGCCGCGGCGGATCTCGTTCCGCACCGGCGGTCTCATCACCGCCGTCATCGGCGTGGTGATGATGCCGTGGTACCTCTACAACGACCTGGGCAAGTACATCTTCACCTGGCTCATCGGCTACTCCGCCCTGCTCGGCCCGATCGCGGGCATCATGCTCTGCGACTACTACCTGTTGCGAAGGACGCGACTGAACGCCGACGCGCTCTACGACCCCGACGGCGAGTACGCCTACGGAAAGCGCGGCGTGAACGGGCGGGCCGTCTTCGCGCTCGCGCTCGCGGTCGCACCCAACCTCCCCGGCTTCGTCAACGCGGCCACAAACTCCTCGCACTTCCCGGCCGTCTTCGATCGCATCTACGGGTACGCGTGGTTCGTGGGGCTGGCGATCGCGGCGGCCGTGTATTGGGTGCTGATGCGCGGCGCCCGCCCGGCGTCGATGCCCGATCGCGGGGCCGCGCGCGGGCCGGGTAGCATTGACACATGACCACTGCACCCACCGCCGTGCGCCCCTCGGCCGCAACACCTCAACTTCCGCCCTTCGCCCATCAGCCCGCCAGGTACACCGGCCCCTCTAAGGCCGACGTCCTCGCGATGCGCAAGGAGTTCTGCACGCCTGCGCTGGTCACGTTCTACAAGAACCCGATCATGATCGTCGAGGGGAAGATGCAGTACCTCTTCGACGAAACCGGGCGCCGCTACCTCGACGCCTTCGGCGGCATCGTCACCGTGAGCGTGGGGCACTGCCATCCCAAGGTCATGGCCGCGGTCAACGCGCAGAACGCGCTCCTCCAGCACACCACGACGATCTACCTCCACCCCACGATCGCGCAATACTCGAAGAAGCTCGCCTCCACCTTCCCCAAGGAGTCCGGCCTCTCCTGCGTGTATTTCGTCAACTCCGGCAGCGAGGCCAACGACCTGGCCATCCTCATGGCCCGGGCCTACACCGGCAACCACGACGTGATCGCCCTGCGCAACGCTTATCACGGCGGCTCGGCCACGCCCATGGCCCTCACCGCCCACCACACCTGGAAGTACAACGTCGCTCACAATATCGGCGTGCAGCACGCCGTCCTCCCCGACCGCTACCGCGGCCCGTGGGGATACGACGATCCGCAGGCCGGCGTCAAGTACGCCGCCGACGTGCCCGACCTCATCCGCACCGGAACCAGCGGCAAGGTGGCCGCGTTCATCGCCGAGCCCATGCAGGGCGTCGGTGGCGTGGTCGAGATGCCGCCCGGATACCTCAAGGCCGCCTACGAGCACGTCCGCGCGGCCGGCGGACTGTGCATCGCCGACGAGGTCCAGACCGGCTTCGGGCGCACCGGCGAGGCCTTCTGGGGGTTCCAGTCCGTCGGCGGCCCCGGCGTCTATCCCGACATGGTCACCATGGCCAAGGGCATCGGCAACGGCTGCCCGCTCGCCGCCGTCGTCACACGCCCCGAGATCGCCAAGGCCCTCACCAGCCGCGTGCATTTCAACACCTTCGGCGGCAACCCCGTGAGCATGGCCCAGGGCTTGGCCACGCTCGACGTGCTGCTCGACGAGAACTATCAAGAGCGTGCCAAGCGCCTCGGCGCGAGGCTCTTCGCGGGATTGCGCGAACTGCAGAAGAAGCACCCACTCATCGGCGACGTCCGCGGGCGCGGCTTGATGTGCGGCGTGGAACTCGTCTCCGACCGCACCACCAAGGCCCACGCCCCGGCCCAGACCGCCGCGGTCTTCGAGCGATGCAAGGACCTGGGGCTGCTCGTAGGCAAGGGCGGCCTGTTCGGCAACGTCCTTCGCATCAAGCCCCCGATGTGCATCACCGAGGCCGACATCGACTTCCTGCTCGCGGTACTCGACGTGGCGATCGGCGAGGCCGAGAAGGCCTGAACAAAGGATCAAGATGCTGCACATCATCACCGCGTTGCTGGTCTTTACCGGCACGCTATTCGTCGGGTGCGAGGGCTACTCCAAGGAGCCGGGGTTGCTGGAAACCACGGGCATCCTGCCGCACGCCCGTGAACCGGAAACGGTCAAGCCCGGCGCGCAGCTCCGCGTGATGACCTTCAACATCCGCTACGGCACCGCCGACGACGGCGAGAACGCGTGGCCGAAGCGCCGGGAGATGCTCTTCAACGCCGTCCGCGCCCATGACCCCGACATCCTGGGCGTGCAAGAGGCCCTCCGCTTCCAGCTCGACGAGTTGCACGCCGCGCTGCCGCAGTACACCGAGATCGGCGTCGGGCGCGACGACGGCAAGACCAAGGGCGAATACTCCGCGATCCTCTACCGCACCGACCGCTTCACCGTCGCCTCCGACCAGAGCGGCACGTTCTGGTTCAGCGACACCCCCGACAAGCCCGGCTCCAAGGACTGGGGCAACCACATCACCCGCATCTGCACCTGGGCCGAGCTCCGCGAACGCGGCGTCCCCGACGGCGGCCCGGCGGGCACGCCCATCTACGTCTACAACCTCCACCTCGACCATCAATCGGAGAACTCGCGCCAGAAGAGCGTCCGCCTGCTCATCGACCGGATCACGCACCGCAAGGACGCCGGTGCCATGACCATCGTCACCGGCGACTTCAACTGCGGCGAGTCAAGCGTCGGCATCCGAGAGATGAAGGCCGCGACCGACACCTGGCCGGGGCTGGTCGATTCCTACCGCGTCGTCCACCCCACGCAGCCTGCAGCCGAGGTCGGCACGTTCCACGCATTCAAGGGCAACACCGACCACGACAAGATCGACTACATCTTCGTGCCGCGTTCGGCGATCGTCCTCAGCGCCGGGATCGACCACACCTCGCACGACGGACACTACCCCTCCGACCATTTCCCCGTGACCGCAACGATCGGACTCCGCCCGCCGCCGCAGACGCCGAACTGAACAACCAACATTCAAAGCAGAGGAAACCCATGCGACGAACCATCCCCTTCCTCCTCGCCACCGCCGCCGCGGCCGCCACGCTCGCCGGCTGCGCCAACACCAAGTCCACCACCACCGAAAGCGAAGCCCAGTGCAAGGCCTTCAAGGGCGAGGCCGGCACCGTCAACAAGTGGTGCGTGATGATGAACGAGGACCCCGTCGACCCGGACATCACGCCCGTGACATGGAAGGGCCAGAGGGTCGGTTTCTGCTGCGACGCTTGCAAGCCCCAATGGGCCAAACTGAGCGATACTGACAAAGACGCGACGCTGGCCAGGACCATCTCGCTTCCGCCGCCGCCGAAGAACTGACGCCCCCTTCCCCCTCCCGCCGCCCGCACCGCCCATCGCTCACGCCCGCGGCACGAGCCGTCCGTGCCCCAGCGGGCCCACAAACTTCCCATCGCGGGCCATGATGCGCCCGCGCACGGTCACCACGCTCGGCCGCCCCTTGACCTCCCACCCCTCAAAGGCGGAGTAGTCCGTCGCCATATGGTGGGTCCTGGCCGAGATCGTGCCCCGGTAGGCCGGGTCATACACGACCAGGTCCGCATCAGCGCCCACGGCGATGGTCCCCTTGCCCGTGAGCCCGAACACCCGCGCCGCCCGCGTGCTCGCGGCGTCCACAAACGTGTTCAGATCGATCTTCCCCTCGCACACGCCGCGTGTGTAGAGCAGGTTCACCCGGTCCTCCACGCTCGGGATCCCGTTGGGGATCTTGGTGAAGTCCGACTTGGGCGGCTTGCCCATCGTCTTCTGGGTCTCAAAGTCGAACGGCGCATGGTCTGTCGCCACCGTGCCCACCACTCGCGAGCGAAGGTGGGCCCACATCTTCTCCGGTTCGCCCGGCGCCCGCAGCGGCGGAGACATCACGTACTTGGCCCCCTCGAATCCCGGCCGCTCGGCGTAGGTCCTGTCCAGCACCAAGTGCGGCAGCACGACCTCGACGTGCGCCCGCACGCCCCGCTCGATCGCGCACACGGCCTCGCGCGCGGCCGCGTCGCACGAGGTGTGCACCACGTACACCTCCGCGCCCGTGAGCTCGGCGAAGGTCATCAGGTGATGCACGCCCTCGGCCTCCACCTGCACCGGGCGTGACGGCTCGTGAAACTCCGGCCCGGCTTTGCCGGCCGCGAGCAGCTCGGCGCAGCGCTCGGCCACCAGCGTCTCGTTCTCGCAGTGCGCCGTCACCACCACGCCCAGCTCGCGGGCCAGGCGCAGCGCGTGGTAGAGCTCGCGATCGTCCACCCCCAGCGCACCCTTGTACGCAAGGAACACCTTGAACGAGCGGACGCCGCGCTTCACGATCGCGCGGAACTGTTCTTCAGCCTCGGCGTCAAACCGCGTCACGCCCATGTGGAACGTAAAATCACACGGTGCGGTTCCTTTCGCCTTGCCCAGCCACGTCTCGAACGCCCCAATCGGCTCGTCGGCCTTGCCGGGGCAGATCATCTCGATGAGCGTGGTCGTACCCCCCACAATCGCCGCCCTGCCCGCCGTCTCCCAGGTGTCCTTCGCATAAGTGCCCATGAAGGGCAGGTAGACGTGCACATGCGGGTCGATGAACCCGGGGAACACATACTTCCCCGCGGCGTCCACAACCTCCGTGCCCGGCGGGCACGACTTCGGGTCGATGCCGCGCTCGATCCTTGTGATCGTCTCACCCGCGCAGAAAATATCGGCCTGATAGTCATCCGTGGCCGTCACCACGCGCCCGCTTCGCACAAGCAGCGACTCAGACATTCGCACTCCTCGCGCCGTCCAACTCCCCTAGTCCCCCGTTCCCCCCCTCCCATCCGTGCCATCCGTGTGCATCTGTGGCCAGACCGGGCAGACTCGGCGACGCGCGGATCGGCGGGCCCGATGCCGCGCTACTCGTTCGCCACCAGTTTCGAGCTCTGCTCGACGAACTTCTCCCCGCTCCACGCCGCGTCCTTGGTCACCATCCCCTTGGCCGCGGCCTTCTCCGCCGCCTTCGCCTCGGCCTGACGCTTCACCAGGTCGGCGTGCGTCGTGAAGTATTGCAGCGACCGCCCGCGGAACTCGTCGATCGTGGCGAACCGGTGCCGGTCCATGAACGCCGACAACTGGGCGCACATGTCCTTGACCATCTTGTAGCCGTGGATCATCACGCCGGTGCATACCTGCACGGTGCTCGCGCCCATGAGCAGGAACTCGGCCGCGTGCTCGCCCGTCTCGACCCCGCCGATCGCCGAGATCGAGCGGTCGGGGAACTCAGCCTTGACCCCCATCCCCCCCTCCCGCCCGTACATCATCGTCGCCACCTCCATCACCATCCGCAGCGCGATCGGGCGCACGGCCTTGCACGAATACCCGCCCGGCACCGTGTAGCCCTCGACCGTGGGCTCGGGCCGCAGCGTGTCCAGGTTCACGCTCATCACGCTCAGGATCGTGTTGATCGCGCTGACGCCCTCGCACCCGCCGCCCCCGCTACGCAACGCGGCCCGCGCCGGCTCCTCGATGTGCGTGATGTTGGGCGTCATCTTGGCCCACACGGGCACACTCGCCGCGCCGTTCACCCAGCCGCACACCTCTTCGAGGATCGCCGGATCCTGCCCCATGGCCGCGCCCATCCGCCGCTCGGGCAGGCCGTGCGGGCACGAAAAGTTCAGCTCGAACGCGTCCACCCCCGCCTCCTGGCACCGCTCCACGATCTCGACCCACGCCTCCCGGCGGCACTCTTCCATGACCGAGGCGATCAGCACCCGGTCCGGGTACTTCTCCTTGATCTGCCGGAACTCCTTGAGCCACACGTCCAGCGGCCGATCCGAGATCAGCTCGATGTTCTCCCACCCGATGACCTCATCCCCCCCGCCCGCACGCATCCGCGCATAACGCGGCGCGACGTTCACCACCTTCGACGCGTCCAGGCTGATCGTCTTGGCGATCACCGCCCCCCACCCCTCGTCGAACGCCTTGCCGATGACATTGGCGTTGGTCCCCGGCGGCCCCGACCCAATGACAAAGGGGTTGGGGAGTCGGAGGCCGTCGACGTGGGTGGTGAGGTCGGGCATGAAAGAGTCTCGCACAGCCGGCGGCAACCGGCCGAAACCACCGGCGCGGCCGCCCGAAATGGTGGGCCGGGCAGTATACCGCGAAGAGGCGGCAAGCCCCGAAAGCCGCCGCGCGGCGGGTGATTGGCGGCGCCGGCACGGAGCAATACGGCCGCGCCGGTGGCGGGCGTGCCGCGCGAGTTGTTCGCCACGCGCGGCGTGCCGCGGCACATCCGCTCGGGCAACGAGCCGGAGTTCATCGCGAAGAAGGTGCGGAGCTGGCTGGAGGAGAACCGGGTGGGCCCGCTATGCATCGAGCCCGGGGCGCCGTGGCAGAACGCCTTCGGCGAGCGCTTCAACGGCAAGCTGCGGGACGAGCGCCTGAACCTGGAGCTGTTCACGAGCCTGGCGGAGGCACGGGTGGTGATCGGAGACTTCAAGGACGAGCACAACCACCGGCGGCCGCACAGCTCGCTGGGCTGCCGCACCCCCCACCCCCGCGGCGTTCGCGGCGGGGTGCAGGCGGGCTCCTTCGGTCGGTCTCGCTGCGCTCGCCCTCCCTCAGTCGCCCGCCTGCACCCCGCGAGAGGAGTCGGTAGACTTGGACACAGTTCCTCTCATCTGAACTGGTACAGGAAAGTCAGGCAGGTCATCGCCACTCCGTCAGTTCGTGACCGTGCGAACTACCGACGATGCCGCGAAACTCTCGCGGGATATGGACGCACACGCGGGCTTGCCGGAAGAACTGTTTTCTGACTCGTGGCGAGAGACGGCACCGATGAGCAACGGATGCTCTAGCGGGCCGCGGTAGGAGACGCCCAATGCCAAAGTACAAGGTAGTCCACACTGAAACGCACTCGAAAGACAGCATCGACTACGAGATTCGCGTAGTCCAGCGAGAGGGCGGATTGTGGGGAGAATGGACGTGTGGAAAGTGCGGCCAATCAGGAGCGAGCAGCAAGCAGGAGAGCGAGCAGAAATGGGCGGTATGGTCGGCCGTAACCAACTTGGGGATGCACCACGGCACACAACACGGTCGCCAGAAGTAATCCGGTCGCGCCGTTTACTTGGTCCGTTTGAGGACGAACTTTCTGTAGTCGCCCGGCTCCGTGGGCACGGCTGGGAACATGAAGACGTTCCCGTTGGCGTGTAGGAGCAACTGATACGCTCCAAACAGTTTGTGCTCCGGAGGTTGGACGTACTCCCACGCGATCACGCCGCGGGTATGCACTCCACGATCAATCACTACGTCCCCTTCCCATCGGTAGGTTGCCCCGTTGACCGGATGAGATGTGGTCATTCTCAGAACCGCACTGTACCACGATCGCCGTCGAATGTGGATCACGCACCCCTCATCAGGGTTGTTCGTGTTGTTGAGAAACTGCCGCCAATCTCCGATGAACCTTCGACCGGCACGCCGCAACTGGATTTCAAGCAGCGCCCATTGAAACAGGACCACCGCTCCGGAAGCGATAAAGCCCAACCCGATAGAGGGCCAAACCTCCGTCGCTCCCCATTTCATTGTCGCTAGTAGTGGTGCGATCATGGTGCATGAGTGTACGCGCCCGATACGCGCGTCGGATTGTGCAACGCGCCGGGCCTGTAGCGGCGTGCGTAACGCTCGCGGCTCACGATGCCTTGCGCGCCCGCTCGCCGGATCGCACCATGAGGCTATGAACCTCACCCGCTCGTTTGTCATCGCTCGCACCACCGCGGAGATTCGCTCCTCCGGGCATCGGTGCTACCTCGAACTCGAACTCTCCACCGCGGGGCTCACCGTCCGCACGATGGGCGTTCCCAAACGCTCTTGGACCGTCCCCGGCTTGTGGGCGGGGTGGCGTGCGTTCGAGTCGCTCTCGAACCGCTTGGTTGAATCGAAGACGCTGGACGGGCTCTCACGCCGGGCGGCATGACTTCTCGGGCGCGCCCCGCGAAAAAAACTTCGCACCGCGGCTCCGCGTCCCCAAACTAGCCGTTTCCTAGCCGAAAAGAAAACGGCCCCATAAAAGGGCCGTTTCAAGCGAGGCGGACGGGACTCGAACCCGCAACCACCGGATCGACAGAGGAACCTTGCCCGGGCCCGAAACTCGTAAACCACGATACGGGCGGGATTTCCGGATTGCAAGCGATGCGGCCCTTGGGCCGTTTTGCGGCCGTTTTCGGGGCGGAGCGCGGTGCGCACCGCGCGACCGCGGGTTAGTCACAGGCCGCGAGGTCCTTGGCGCGCTGCTCGAGCCGCCAGGTGCTGAAGGAGTCGTGGCCAATACGGCGAGCAGACCCCTTCTTGCCGTTTGTCCGGAACTTCCCCTCGTTCGCCGCCTTCGACACCCGTGCCTTGGCCTTGTCGAGGTCGATCCCCGAGACGTCCTCGAGCAGCAGTTTCGCGGCCGCCGTCACCGTGATCCAGGCGTTTCCCTTGATCTCCACCAAGGCCGAGGCCGGGAAGGCGCTGGCCAGGTCCAACGCGATTCCGCTCGGCCCCAGGCGGGCGTGCTCCGCGAGCACCGCCGTTTGGGGCCGCTTACCGATCGACCAGATCTCCCCCGGCTTGACGCCAACGGAGAGGACGACGGGACGCTCGGACGCCGCCAGCCGGCGCGCCGCGGCGACGACCGCCGGCGCGTCCGCGCGGCCAAGGCCGTAGCCCAGGAAGATCTCGCTGGCGCATCCCCCGACGCTGGCGGCGCCGATCAGCACCACCCGCCCGGGCGCGTCCTCGACAACCGTACCCGAGGCGCCGACGACGGCCCGGATCGCTTGGGCGAGGCCCGGCAGGCTGAAGCGCCACTGCTCAAAGTCGCGCGGCTCGAGGACGACGCGCCCGCAGCCGTTCAGGCACCGATGGACACAAATAAGCCTGCCCGGGTCGTCCGGGTGCTTCTCGAACCCGAGGTTCGGGACGCCGCACTCGTGGTCGCAGCCGGCGTAGACAATCTCGTCGGCGAGGCCGGCGGCCTCGATGACGCCCAGCTTCTCCATCGACGCCAGCCATTCGCGAGGCCAGGACCGGGCGTCGCCCGGAGCGACCACCCCGTCCCGAAGGTGCTCCACGCGAGCCAGGAATTCGGGGAGCCGGTCATGCACTCGCGATCGTCCATTCTGCGAGGTACTTCTTTGCCACCACGTCGAGCCCGTGGTCCTTCAGGTTGCAGCGATCAGGGTACGTGACCTCGAAGGTCAACGCCTTTCCCCGCTTGCCGTTCTTTCCGCGGAACCTGAACGACATGCGCGCCTGGGAGACGTGCAACTCGGAGAGCGGGACCTTCGACTTGTCGATGGCCTCCTCGATGAGTGTTCGAAGCACATTGGGAACCTCGGGGGTGGGGCGGCCGGAGAGCACGAGCCGCCGGTACCCCTTCCCGGGCAGGTCGAAGCGCAGAAGTCGCAGCTCCACGCGATCCACGTTGTCGGCGGGGTCCGTCTTGAACGCGAAGTCGCCCCGCTTGAGCACGTCCAGCTTGAACGGCGGATTGGCCCGCGGATCGGGCAGCGCCTTGAGCCCAAGGATCCGCGGCGGGCTGCACGGTGGCGCGATACAGGAGGTTCAACATCAGGCGCCACCTCTGACCGCCGGTCGCCTCCAGCGCCTTGCGGTACACCTTGACCGGTGACCACTTGAACCCGTGCTCCACCAGGTGCTGTTCGTAGAGCTTGCTGTAGTCACGCGGTTCGAGCGGGATCTTGCTCTCGTGCGCGGCCTTCCCGTTCTTTCCAACGTCGTAAGTGCCCAATGACACATCCACGTTTGTCTGGCAGTACTCCGCGCCGGCGTTCGGGCTCAGCGGCGGATCGTACACGAGCGTCATCAGAAACTCGCCCTCCACCCGTCCGTCGGGGCGGCGGAAGCACTTCGGAATGGGGAAGTCAGCGCGGGCATAGATCTTCTTGGCCGGCTGCAGCTCGGGCTCGAAGATCAAGGTTGCCTGCCACGGTGGACAGGTAAGCACTTCGCTCAGGTCGCCGGGGACACCGAACCCGCGATACCGCAGTTCGGCGGCGTCGATCGGTCCGTGGCGCAGCGCGGCCGAGTGAACCAGGAGGGCCTTCGCCAAAGTGCGGGACATTGTGGCCGCCGTTCCCGACCGAATGCTCGCAAGGATCGAGGACACGATCGGCGTCGAGAAGCTGGTGCCGATGGCCTCGCACACCTGCCCGTTGGTACTGAGCGAGAGCACGCCCACCTGTCTGTAGTTCAACTGACCATCGCAGTTGCCACCAATGTGCCCCACTTCCGGTTTCGGCAGGAACGCCGCGCCGGGGCCGCGCCGTGAGAAGGGCGACGGGTCACGGAGCCTCACTCTCGAGTTCGGGCGATCGACGTGGGCCACCGCCCCAACGGACACTCCCAGGGCGGAGTCCGCCGGCGGGTGGATGCGATCGCGTTCGCCCAGGTCCTCAGGCGGCCATCCGCGCAGTGGGAGCTCCTCAAAGTTCCCGGCGCATGAAACGAACGCGACGTCGTACTTCTGCTGAATCCTGTCGAGCTCCATGCCGAACTCGGAGAAGGCGTCATCGCAGCACACCATGTCCTTCCGGCTGAGCGAGAGGTTCCAGACCTTGACCTGCGGGTACTTTTTCACCACGCGGCGAATGGTGTTCAGCAGGTCGTCCTCCGTGAGTGGCGTTGGCCGAGGACAACGCCGCGTTCAGGCGCGCGCTCCCGTACTTGTACGCGATCCGGCTTGGGAAGAAGCTCGACGAGGACAATCGGGAGCGCAACCTGCTGCACCAGGCCGAACTCCGGCTGTGTACGCGCATGCGGGCGGAGGCCAAGCTCCCCAGCGGGGAGACGCAGACCATCGAGATGGACAGCCAGGGCGACCGCCTGCTTCTCGATCGAACGCTCTACATGATCGATGACTTTGACCGCGAGGCGCCGTCGCTCGTGCGTTTCTGGCAGGGCGTGGCCGCTTTGGTCGCGGAGCTCCTGGGAACGGATGTCGCCGCCGAGGCGGCCAACGTCTTCCGGTGCCGGACCGTGGCGGAAATGGAGGACGTCGTTCGCGGGCTGGTGGACGACGGTGCCGAGGGAAAACTTGCGCAGGCGCACGAGCGGTTCCGCTCGGAAGCGGAAGAGGAACCTCCGGCGCCGCAGCCGTTGCCCCCGCCCGCCGAGGGAGCCGACGAGGAATCGGAGCCATCCGGGGGCGATACCGGCGATGCCCCGGACGTGGACCCGGGCGACGATGCCGGGCACGAACCGGGGGCGGGCGACGTCACCTTCGAGCCGGTGCAGCCCCCGAAGCGAAGAGCAGGCGCGCGCCGCAAGCTCGTGATCACCGCCAGGGCGGGCACCGGCGGGGTGCATAGGCGCGGGCCGCTCGCGACGGAGGACGTCACGTTCCGAGTGGTCGAGGACTATGAGCGGCTGGAGGGGCGCTACCCGGTCCGCGTCAGCCACCTCCACGGCTCGGAGGCGTTCGGCTGCGACATCATCAGCCTCGGTTCGGCTGAGGAGTACGAACGGGTACTGGCCCACAACGAGGTTGAGGAGTCTCGCATCGCTCGGTACATCGAGGTCAAGGGGCGGAGCAGCCGCAGTGGCGAGATCGAGCTCACCGAGAACGAGTACCGGAAGGCGGAGTCGGCGCGGCAGCGGTACTTCTTGTACCGAGTGTTCCGTGACCCCGACGACACTGCTCGCTTCGAGGTGGCGATCCTCGGCGATCCGGTGCATTCCAACGCGGTGCGGCAGGTCACGCGGTTCGATCTTTCGGACGGTTCCGGCGCGACGTGGTACGCGATGATCGACGTCCCGGACGAGGAGGCCGAGCCGCCGGCCCAGCCGGAGTAGGCGACGCCGACCCGTCACGATCCGACCTACCCGACCAGCCGCATGATCTCGGCCACCTTCGACTGGTCCCGCTCGGCGTAGACCGCGTCCGTAACGCGGGCGCTCGCGTGCCCGAGCACCAGGGCCGAAGCCTCAAGGCCGTGCTCCCGCCGGTAGAGCGTCGCGGCCGTGTGGCGGAGCTGGTACGGGAACCACCGGTGCTCCTTCCGCCAGGTGTCCAGGGCCGCTTTGAGGCCGGTCGAAGCGAGGCGCTTCCGCCACGCCTCCCGGGTCTCATCGTCGCGCTTGGCCAGAGGCGCGGGCGGCGGGAAGGCCACGTCGCAGGCGTACTGCACGGCCCGGTAATACGCCCGCGCGTCGTAGCGGTCGCCCGCGGTCTTTTTCGGCTCGGCCTTGCGGTTGGTCCCGGCGCGGTTGCCGCACGAGAGCGGCGTCTTCCGCGCCGCGGCCCGTGTCGCCCGCCGCTCCGCGTCCGCCTCGGCGGGGCAGAAGAGGTACGCGGCCGGCGGGCGGTCCATGAACCGCTCCAGCACGGCCTGCGCCTTGGGGCCGAGGAAGAGCACGCGGTCGTGCCCCATGTACTGCGTCTTGTGCCGTTCGGGGCGGACCACCCAGACCCCGTCGCCGCCGGAGGTATCGATGTCGCACGAGCGCAGGCTGAGAACCTCGTCGGGCCGCGCTCCGGTGAGCAACTGCAACCGCACGGCCGCAGCGACCGGGCTGGCCATGTACGGCAGCGTCTTCTCGACGACCTCGACCGGCACGGGCTTCACGACCCGCCCAGCCCGCGCCTCGCAGCGCCCGGGCTTGAGCGGGTCCACCGCCAGCAGCTCCACTCTCACGCTCGCGGAGACGATCTCCTGCGACGCGGCCCACTTGAAGAGCCGGCACAGCCGCCGCACCTGCGCGTTGGTGTAGGTGACGCCCCAGCCCCGACGGCCGCTCTCCTCGTCGTCGCGGATCATCTCGTCGCGGAGCCGCTGCAGCCGCCTCGGCCCGAACGCCGAAGCGGGCGTCGAGCCGTACGAGCGCCGAAGGAGCCGGATGAGGGCCTTGAAGTGCCCCTGCTCGTTCGCGTTGAACTGCGGTGCCCGCATCCGCCAGAAGCGGGCGCACAGCTCGGAGACGGTGATGCCGCCCGAGCCGTCCGGCCCGCCAGCGGCGGGCTTCTCGAAGTCCGGGTCGATCAGGCGGCGTCCGTTGGCTTCCCACTCGGCGACGACACGGTGGTACAGCTCGCGGCTCTCGGGCGAGCCGTACTCACCCAGCCAGTAATCCCGCCGCCGTTTGGTCGCGGCGTCGGTCAGGGTGACGATGGCCTGGTTGCGGTCGTGGCGCTTGCGATAGCCCGGGGTCTTCGGCACGGGGGCACCTCCCGAAACTCCAGCGCGGTGCGCGCACCGCGCGGAAATCGTTTCGAGCTGCGCCCCCGACCGTCGGGGGGTACCCGTATCTTACGGGTTCAGCAAGGTTTATCGAAGCGAGGCGGACGGGACTCGAACCCGCAACCACCGGATCGACAGTCCGGTACTCTAACCAATTGAGCTACCGCCCCAACGGGTTGTTTCGCCCCTCCGGCCGGCCCCGCGGCCGCCCGGTCGGGCGAGGGGAAATGTAGTCGGCTTGCGCCGGAGGTCAAGGAGGAGGCATCGGGCATCGGGCACTGGGCTTCAGGAGAGCCGGTGCTTGTGTGCGGGATGTCGAGGGGCGCCCTTTCGTTTCGCGGGGCTGATGAGATGACGCTCAGCGATTGGGTTGGGGCGGCAGGTCGATGTTGTTGACCTCTTGCAGGCCGAACGCCGAGCCGCCCTTGCCGATCTTGGACGCCTGGACAAACACGTACGCCGACGCCGCGATGAGCGCGACGACGGCGAGCGCGAGCAAGCCGGTGTAGATGTTCAGCGAGGGGCCCCGCTGCATCTGGCCGCCGGGCATCTGCATTCCGAACTGGCTCATGGGTCACCTGTCTTGGGCCGCGGGGCGGTGATGCTCCGCGGCGGGTTGATTCGACGTATTCCCGCTCCACCCAATCCGACGCCACACCCCCTCCTGCATCAACGCTGCGCGTTGATGCTGTCCTCCCCCGCCGGGGGCGGGGGAGGGGGCTTGGGATCGCTGACGCTCACTCGATCCGGCTGAGGACCACGTCGTCCTTGAGCACCTGCATGCCCTTGCGGGTCAGCGTGATGCGCCCGACAGCGGAGTTGGGCTCGACGCGGACGAGCGCGATGCTGGCGACGAAGTCGTTACCGCGGATGACGTGCATCAGCGTGTTCTCTTTCAGGCCGCGGTTGGAGCCCTCGTTGATCACAACCAGGTCGCCGGTCGGGCTGGGGGTGACCTCGGTGACGGTGGCCCGCACGAGCGGTCCGACGAACTCACGCGGCTCGGTGACGGCGGTCGCGCCGGTGAGGGCCGAGCCGCCCTGCTGGACGGCCTGCAGCGAGAGCTTGGCCTCTTCGAGCTGCTCCTTGAGCGCCCGCGAGTTCTGCTCCAGCACTTCACGCTGGCCCGTGAGCTCGTTCACGCGATCGACCAGGTCGATCTCTCGCTTGGACGACTTGACGAGGTCGTCGCGGAGCTTGGAGTTTTCATCGCGGTAGTTCTTGATGAGCGCGGCCTGGGTGTCGGCCGTCGCGCCGAGCTGCGAGATCTGGTTGCGGATCGCGTCGGCGTCGGCCTTGGCCCGCTCCACCTGCGAGCGGAGGTCGGTCTGCTCGGCGTGCAGCGTCGAGAGCTGTTGCAGGAGCGAGGCTTTGTCGTTCTGGGTGGCCTGGAGTTTCTCCTGAAGCGCC
This sequence comes from uncultured Phycisphaeraceae bacterium, assembly GCA_964630785.1. Taxonomy (GTDB): domain Bacteria; phylum Planctomycetota; class Phycisphaerae; order Phycisphaerales; family UBA1924; genus JADLCX01. The sequence continues at coordinate 43,304 of CAZVZG010000012.1, forward strand.
GCCTGCTGCGACGCGGAGCTGGTGACCTGCTCCTTGGCCGTCGACTCCGTCGAAAGGCGCAACTCGCGCTCGTGCTCAATGCTCGCCTTGAGTCGGTCGGCGTTGGTCGCGTACGCCATCGAGAGCGCGGCGAGCAGCAGGCTCAACACCGCACAGAACACCACAAGAATCTTGGTCAGAACGTGCACAGTCCGCTCCTGGGTTCTATTCGATCTCGGGCCCGTCCGGCCCGGTCCGTTCCGCTCCCGCCCTGATTCGACACGGTCGCCCGGGCCCTGCTTCGGGGCCGACACTCGGGCCGCCGGAGCGCGGGAGGCTCCGGTTCTCGACCGCCGGCGGGTTGCGGCCGGCGGCGCCTTCTATCCGTACCAGATTCCGCACGGTTCGGCCGACTTTGGCCGGCCGCACGGAGTGGGTGCAACGGTAGCCTCCCCACCCTCGCCGGCCACGCGCCGCGAGGAAGTGAGGGGCGGGGAGCACAGTGATACCGCACAAGGCCCGTCTGTGTCAACCGCCGGGTTTTCAAGGCCTTGCCGGGCCTTGCGAGCGGGCGGGATCGCCTGAATCGGACCGCTCAATCTTCCGTTGCATCCCCGGATTTTGGCCCCGCGGGTGGCCCGGCAGCGGCGAGCAGGACCCCCCTACCGATCCCCCGTCTGAACGCCCGACACGGCCTGGGTCTCCGCGTCCGTGATCTTGACGATCGCCGCGGCCGCAGCGACCCGCACCCGGCCCACCGGGTCGCCCAGCATGTCCGCCAGCGTGGGCAGGTTGTCGATCTGCCGGGTGGCGCCGTACACGAAAGCCGATTGGGCCCGGAGCGAGTCCTTTTCGCTCTGGCGGTACTGGTCGGCGATGTAAGAGCCCTGCCGCTGGCCCATCTTCGCCAGCGCCGCGGCCGCACCGAGCCGGATCTCCGCCGGCATGAACTGCTTGCTGTCGTCCTGCACCGCGGTGAGCACGATCAGGCGGTTGACCGAAGCCTGGTCGCGGAGTTGTCCGACGATCTGGCAGGCCAGGGCGGTCGCCTCCAGGTCCTCGGGCTTGGCGGGGAACAACGCCGCGCGGATTTCCTGGATGGCCCGATCGTCGCCCAGTTTGGTCTCGGCCTCGGCGAGCTGCAAGGCCCAGATCCGCACTTCCGCGGGCGAGGCGCGGCTTGTGCTCGCGTGGGCGCTGTCGCGCAGCAGGTCGAGCGCCGATGGATCGCCGATGTCGCCCAGCAGAAACGCGGTCTGCGAGCGGACACGCAGGTCCTTGTCGTAGAGCATCGCGGCCATGGGCGTCAGGTCCGTGCCCTCGCCGCAGCGGTGCAGAGCGTACAGGGCCGAGGCACGCACCTGCGGGGTCGCATCGTTCACGAGCGGGCGGACCTTGGACACGGCCGCGTCGAGCTTGGCCCGGCCAACGGTCATGGCCGCCACCGCCCGCACGGCGATGACCGGGTCGTTCACGGCCGCATCGAGCACCGGATAGAGCCGCGCCGGCGAAACCTGCAGAGCCTCGATCGCGTTGACCCGCTCCTCGGGCGGGCCGGACGCCGCGGACGCGGCCAGGAACGTCAGCGCCTTCTCGCGCAACGTCGCCCGCATGACCGGATCGCGGTACACGCCCGGGTCGGCGGCCCGATCCGCCGCCGCCACCGGGGCGGCTTCGCGGGTCCGGTGGCGCGAGGTCTTTTTCGCGGGCGAGCTCTCGCACGCGACCAGGAACCCGCACCCGCAGATCAGGACGGTCGCGACGATCGTGTTTGATTGCATGAACAGGGACTCCTCCGTGCGAGCGGCCCGACTCTGCGGGCTCGAACGCAGATGCTACCTCAACCGGCGGCCGATCGCGCGGGACCGCCGGCCAACGATCCATGCCCACGCCGCGAGGGCCGAGCCCGCGCACAGCGTGACCCAGGCGAAGAGGTTGCCGATCGACCCGAAGATCGTCGTTCGATCGGTCAGTTCGACGGTCGCGATCATCGCGCCGTCCGAGCGGGTGGGGCTCTTGAGAGGCTCGACGGCCGCGAGCGGGAGCATCTTTCCGGCGGCGTCGATCGCGCCCGACACGCCCGTGTTCACCGCCCGCACCATCGGCACGCCCAGCTCCACGCACCGCCACCGGGCGATGAGCAGGTGCTGATACCGGCCCGCATCCGACGGCACCGGCGCATCGGTGATGTCGCCGAACCAGCCGTCGTTGCTGAGATTGATCATGAGGTCGGCCCGGCGCTTGCCGTGCGGGCCCCCGTACACCAGCCGGCGGCACAAGTCCGACCGGGTGACCTCAAAGCAGATCGGTGTCGCCGCGGCCACCTCGCGGCCGTCGATCGTCAGTCCGGAGATCGTGATGGGGTCTGGGTGCCGGCCGACCGAGAGGTCGAACTTCATCCCGCCGGCGCCCAGCGAGAGCACCTCCTGCTGCACCGATGGCCACCGCCACACGACCGGGATGACCTCTCCGAAGGGCGTCAAGGCAATCTTGTCGTAACGCGCCGCCGAAACCTTGCCGTTGTCCAGCAGCACAACGCTGTTGTACTTGTGGTCGTAGGCGAACTTCGCTTTTCCATCGGGCCCCCGCTCCAGCCGTGCGCCGTCGATCTCGTCGGAACCGATGAGCATCGGTATCCGGCTCTCGGTCTGCAAACGGAGCAAGGCCCGCACCAGGAGCATGTTCAGCGATTGCTCGTCCGAACTGATCTCGGGGTGGTTGGCCCTGACCACCGCCTCGAACACCTCCACCGCCGGCGCGTTGAGACTGTTGCCGGGGAACATCGTCTCGGGCCAGAGGATCAACTGCGGAGCGGGCTGATTGTCCGTCAGCTTGCGCGTGAGCACCATGAACCGGCCGAAGTCGCTGGTGATCGAATCGGTCGACCACTGCATCTTCGCGCCCTGCGGCACGTCGGTCTGCACAATGCCGACGCGAAGTTCTCGCTGCGTGTTTGCAGGCCCTTCTCCTTCCCGCCCCACGATCGATGCGGCGATCCACACGATGAGCACCACGCCCGCGCCCACGCCCCCCCACCGCCGCTGAACGCCCGACCATCCGGCCGCGTCCGCCAGACTGCCCGCCAGCGCGATCACCAGGAAGCTGACGAAGTACACCCCGAACACTGCGGCCGGCGCGGCCAGACGCGGCGAGTCGATCAAGGGGTGGGCCGCGAGAAACCACGGATAGCCGGAGAGCACCACCTCTCCCCGCAGCACCGAAACGGCAACGCACACCAGCGGCGCGGCGACCACCATGGGGACCCGGCGCCCGCACGTCCGCACCACCGCCAGCAGATACACGGTCAGGGCTGACCAGGCCGCCAAGTAGATCGCCAGGAGCGGATACCCCACCGGCGTGACGTTCAGCAGCCACGCCTGCTCGGCGAACCACAGCGGCAGTGTGCCCAGCCCGAAAAGGAACGCCGCACGTCGAGGCGACGGCCCGCCCCCCACTCCCCCAATCCCCCCACCCCCCCCACCGCCCCCACCGCCCAATCCCCCCGCCGCGCCTGTTCGGCACGCCGCCCAGAGCAGCACGCCCACCGCGGCGAAGGTGAGCGGCCAGAGCGACACCGGTGGGAGCGACAGGTACACCAGCAGTCCGTAGGCGAGCCCGCTCCACAAGGGAGTGAACCGGCCGGGAGGCGAGTTGGACGTCTTCGGCGTTGAGGCCGGCATTGGGGGGATGGGTCGGGATGGTGCTCGCCGCGGACCGGCGCGGTCACTTGCCGGCGTAGTCGATCACACGGGCGATCTCACTGCGCAGTTCGGTGCGGCTCACCACGCGGTCCACCATGCCCGCCTTGAGCAGGTACTCCGAGCGCTGGAAGCCCTCGGGCAGCTCCTGCCGGATGGTCTGCTGGATCACCCGCGGCCCGGCAAACCCGATGAGGGCTTTGGGCTCGGCGAGAATCACGTCACCGAGCATCGCGAAACTCGCGGTGACGCCGCCGGTCGTCGGGTCGGTCAGCACGCTGATGAACAGGCCGCGGGCGTCGTCGTGCCGGGCCAGTGCGGCGCTGGTCTTGGCCATCTGCATGAGCGACAGGCCCGACTCCTGCATCCGCGCGCCGCCCGAGCCGCTCACGATCACCACGGGCAGGTTGCGCGACGTGGCCGTCTCGATCGATCGCGTCACCACCTCGCCCACCACGCTGCCCATCGAGCCCATCATGAACGACAGGTCGAGCACGCACAGCATCGCGGCACGGCCCTTGACAAAGCACGTGCCCGCGAGCACCGCGTCGTTCGCGCCGCTCTTGATCTGTTCAGCGAGCAACCGATCACCGTAGCCCTTCACGTCGCGGAACTTCAGCGGGTCGGTCGGCTGAAGGTTCGTAAACATCGCCTCGAACGAGCCCGGGTCGGCCAGTTGCTTCACACGCTCGGGCGCGCCAATCCGGAAATGGTGCGTGCATTCAGGGCAGACGTGGAGGTTGGCCTCCATCTGCTTGCGGTAGATCATCTGCCCGCAGCCCGGGCAACGCAGCCAGAGCCCCTCCGGGATGGCGGTCTTGCGCGGCGACTTCGCGTCCGTCCAGGTCTTCGCAGCGCCGGACGCGGGACCGGTGCCCGTCGCGGACGGAGCGGAGGGGGCTGGGGCTGGGGGCGTGGCCAGTTTGCTCATTGCACGATCCTTGGGCTCGACCGGTGTTGGCTGCATCTTCGATCAGTCGCTTGCACGGTCCGCGGTCACGCCGCCGAGATCGACGGCTCCCGCCGCGACCCGACCAACAGGTCCCACGATTGATCCGGCTTGACCTCGAACCACTGGGGCTGCGGCCGGGTCTCAATTGCCGAGCACAGTTCGTTGCTCGGACGACCCGCCAACACACACCGCACGAGCGCGTCCGCAATAGGACGCAGGACAACACCCACCCCTTCCCCTGTTCCCCCCATGCGAGAGACGGACGTCGCCCCCCGGCGACCACCGAGTTTGCCGATCGCCCTCCGGAGCGCCGGCAACAGGCGGAGGGCGAACACGTCCAGGCTCTCCCCCTCGGGCGGCACGACCGACGCGGGGTCGTCGTCCCACTGCTTGCCCGCGCGGCAGAACCGCTCCTCCAACTCGGAACGGAGCATCCCCTCCCAAAGTCCGAAATGGACCTCGTCCAAGTCTTGGACCGGGATCACCTTCGCCCCCGAAACTTCCGCGAGCACCGCCGCCGTGGATGTGGAAGCCTCGTCCGGGCCGCAGACGATGGCCGCCAACGGCGGATGGCCCAACGCGGCCACTTCCCGGCGGATTTGCTCCACCCCCCGGGGCGAGAGCGGCAGGTCGGTCGAGCCCTGGAGACGGGCCGCATCGACCCACTCCGTGGCCCCCGTTCTCAACATCAGGATCCGTTGTGTGGCGATCTTGGCCATAGGCCGTTGTACGCCTCCGCGTTCCGTGACGCCTTTGATCGTCGGCCCATGCCCCCGTTGCGAGGCCGCGCCCGCCGGGGTCGGCGGGGTATGGCGGGGATGGGTTTGGGGCATCCTGCCCCTTACGAAGGTCGGCAGTGTAGCCATCGGCGGTTCAGCCAACCAAGCCGTAAATTGGGTTATCAACACCCGAACAGGCTGCTCCAAGCCCGATCGACCGCCATGACCACGCCTGTTTAGGCCATCTTCGGACGCGGGTTCGCAGGCTTATCGGTCTTTGATTGGGTCGGTTTTGGAGCCCCTGAGCCGCTGGATCGCTGCTCCCCGCCTGGCCACTGGCTCGCCAAAGACCCCACTCCCAGAGACCACTACGTCGCACCCGGCGTCCAGGCAGGCGTCCACGGTCTGTGCGTGGATGCCCCCATCCATTTCGAGCCGCTGGTTGGGCGTGAGCTCTGGGCCGATAACCCGGACCTTGTCCAATACCTCGGCCATGAATGACTGGCCGCCGAACCCGGGGTTCACCGACATCACCAGGATCAACTCGAACGGTTCGAGGTGGGGCATGATCCGCTCGACCGGGGTAGGCGGGTTGATTGCCAGACCGACCGAGACCGCCCCCTGGGGCGATTCGAGCTCCCGGATCCGCCGGGCCATCGGCTCGATCTCGCCCGGGGGCAGGACCTCGACGTGGAAAGTGATGTGGTCCGCCCCCGCCTTCACGAACGACTGGGCGTGCAGCCACGGGTCGGTGACCATGAGGTGTACGTCCAGGAACGCATCGGGCATGTGCCGGCGAAGGGCCTTCACCATGTCCGGCCCGAGCGTCAGGTTGGGAACGAAGTGTCCGTCCATGACGTCCACGTGCAACAGGTCGGCGTGCCCGGAGTCCGGGCGCGGCCGGCGGGTGATGACTCCGAATCCCGATGAGGGCGGCGGCGCCGGGAGGACGGTCCGGCACTCGGCGCCCATATCGGCGAAGTCGGCGGACAGGATCGACGGCGCGATCAGGGGTAATCGCGGGGGGTGGGTAAAGAGGTTTCGGAACACGCCGAAGGTTAGCGCACGCGATCCCGGGTTCCCGATCGCACCGCGTACCATCGCCGACCGATATGCCCTCCTCCATCTCCAACCCGGGCCTGACCCCATGAGCGCGACACCCGCGCCCCGAGCGAGGAGGGCGGTCTGGGCCGTGCGTCTCGCGGCCGTAGGCGCCTGCGTCATCGTTCTGGCCTCGGCACTCCGGCCCGTGCGCCCCGCGCCGAAATCCGATTCAGCCGCATCCGAACCCGCCCGCGTCGAGGTCCGACTTGGCTATTTCCCCAACCTCGCGCACGCCCAGGCCGTGCTCGCGGTCGATTCCGGCGAGCTGGCCCGGGCCCTGGCTCCGAACGAACTGGTAACCCGAACGTTCAACGCCGGCCCCACGCTCATCGAGTCTCTCTTCGCAGGTGAGATCGACATCGGCTACGTGGGCCCCGGCCCGGCGGTCAATGCCTTTATCCAGAGCCGCGGGCGCGGCATCCGAGTCATCGCAGGGGCATCGGCGGACGGCGTGGCGATCGTCGCGCGGGCCGGGTCGGGGGTCCACGCCCTGGCCGACCTCAAAGGCCGCCGGATCGCCACGCCCCAGCTCGGGAACACGCAGGACATCTCGGCCCGGCACTGGGTCATCGCCGAACTGGGCGCGGACAACGCCGACCGCGTGATCCCCGTGCCCAACGCCGAGCAGGCGGGCATGATGCAGCGCGGCGAGATCGACGCCTCGTGGGCGGTCGAGCCGTGGGCGTCGCGGCTCGTGCTCGACACGGGCGGCGTGATCGTCGCTCAGGAGAAGGACCTCTGGCCCGGCGGGACGTTCGCGCTGGCCCTGGTCGTCGTCTCGCCGGAGTTCCTCGCCGCGCACCCTGACATCGTGGCCGAGTTTCTCGCGGTGCATCGGGGCTGGACCGAACGGCTGGCCGCCGACCCCAACAAGCAAGCGCCCGCGCTTACGGACGCGCTGGAGCGGCTGACGGGCAAGCGGCTGCCGAACGAGGTCGTCTCGCAGGCCCTCACTCGCATCCGCTTCACGACCGATCCGCTGCCCGATTCGATCCGCACGTTCGCCGATCGGGCCGCGTCGCTGGGGATGGCCCGTGGCGTGCCCGACGTCTCGGTCATGATCGACACCTCCGCGCTCGAACAAGTTCTTCCTCCGTCCCCCCCGCCCCCCCCAGCCTCCCCGACTCCAACGGTCGCGCCCGCGTTGCCGTAAACTGCGGCGTGGGCATTCTCAGCACACTCGGCGTGGCTCCATCGGTGGCTCTCCCCCGCGCTCCGGCCGCACGGGGGAGGCTCGAGCTCGTCGGCGTGGACCGGCTCGCGCCCGGGTCCAACCGCCCCATCCTCGACAACATCACCCTCCGCTGCGAACCGGGCGAGTTTGTCGTGGTCGTCGGCCCGAGCGGGTGCGGCAAGACGTCGCTCCTCTACATCGCCGCCGGCACCGTCGCTCCCACGCGGGGCAGCGCGTTGCTCGACGGCCGTCCCATCACCGGACCCGGCCCGGACCGGGCGATGGTGTTTCAGGAGCACAGCCTGTTCCCCTGGCTCAGCGCGGCCCAGAACGTCGCGTTCGGGCTCAGGATGCTCGGCGTGCCCCGCCGCGAGCGCGACGATCGCGTGGCCGAGGCCCTGCGGATGGTGAACCTCTCCTCGTGCGCCGGGCGCCTCGTGCACGAACTCTCCGGGGGCATGCGTCAGCGGGTCGCGATCGCCCGGGCGCTGGTCGTCGATCCGGCGGTACTGCTCATGGACGAGCCCTTCGCCGCGCTGGACGCCCAGACCCGCACGCTCCTGCACGACCAGCTCCAGACGCTCTGGGCCCGCTCGCTCAAGACCGTGCTGTTCGTGACGCACTCGGTGGGCGAGGCGGTTCGGCTGGCCGACCGCATCATCGTGATGAGCGCCCACCCGGGGCGGATCCGCAAGGAGATCGCCGTCCGCATCCCGCACCCGCGCCCGATGGACAGCCCGGAGCTCGGGGAGCTCGGGCACGCGGTCCGCCTTGAGATCCAGGAGGAGGTCCAGCGTGTCAACGCCGAGCTGGAAGCGGGCGCTCGCTAGGTCGATCCCGGCGATCGCGGTGTGGGTGGCCGTCGTCGCGCTCTGGGAGGCAGCCTACCGGCTCATCGGCTGGAAGCCCTGGGTTTTTCCCGCGCCGTCGCACGTGCTCGACTCGCTGCTGTGGCTCTTGAACATCCGCACGGGGTTCGGCGAGCCGGTGGGCGCGGGCTGGCCGCTGCTCTCGCCGATCCTGTCGGTCCAGGGGGCGGCGGGCGGTGGGGGCGGCGTCCTCAGCAGCCCGCTGGTCGCGGCCCTGTGGATCAGCCTGACGCGCCTGGCCGTCGGGTTCGGGGCGGCGCTGGTGCTGGGGGTGGTCGGCGGGCTCCTGCTCTGGCGGTCGGCGTTCCTCAACACGCTGCTGGGCCCGTTGTTCCTGGGTTTGCAGACGCTGCCGAGCGTGTGCTGGGTGCCGCTGGCGGTGCTGACGCTGGGAATCGACGAGCGGGGCATCCTGTTCGTGCTCGTCATGGGCAGCGTGTTCTGCACGGCGATCGCGCTGCGGGACGGGCTGCGGGCGCTCCCGCCAGTGTACCGGGCGGCGGGGACGATGCTCGGGGCCCGCGGCCCGCGTCTCTATATGTACGTGCTGCTCCCGGCCGCGCTGCCCGCGCTGGCGGGCACGCTGCGGCAGGGCTTCGCGTTCGCGTGGCGGTCGCTGCTGGGGGCCGAGCTCATCCTGATGACCACGCGGCGGGGGCTGGGTTTTCTCCTCTCCGCGGGCCGCGACTTCGCCGACGTCTCGCAGGTGGTCGCGATGATGGCCGTGATGGTCTCGGTGGGCATGGCGATCGACCGCTTCGTCTTCGCGGTGATCGAGCACCGGGTGCGGGCGAGGTTCGGATTGACGGCGTGAAAGGGTTCGGGAATGGGGACCAGGGACTGGGGCCGAGAGGAGAGGGAGGGGAGGGGGGGGAGGTTCCGGTGTCTCCGGTCGCGGAAACGGTCACTCCGGTCGCGGCTTGAAGGCGGTGCGGCGGATCAGCACATCAGTAAAGCAGCCCAGCATCAAATGAGAGCGGCCCCCGTGAATCTCACGGGGGCCGCCTGAACATGGCCTTGACCTGCGGCTTTGCTGATTGGCGGCTTTGCTGCTTTACAGGTTCCCTCGCCGCTCCTGCTCCAGCTCCAACGCCTCGAACAGGGCCTTGAAGTTGCCCTTCCCGAAGCTCTGGCTGCCGCGCCGGCAGATGATCTCGAAGAACAGCGTCGGGCGGTCCTGCAGCGGCTTGGTGAACAGTTGCAGCAGGTACCCCTCGTCGTCGGCGTCGACCAGGATGCCGAGCTTCTTGACGCGCTCGTGGTCCTCGCGGACGGCCTCGTGGCCGTGCGCGGTCAACATCTTGTTCACACGGCCCCACACCTGCTCGTAGTACGCGTCGGGGAGCGTGAGGAAGTCCACCCCCCTCCCGCGCAGGGCCGCGATCGAGTGCAGCTCGTCGTCGGTGCGGAGCGCCAGGTGCTGGACGCCGGGGGTGTTGGCGTGCCAGTCGAGGTACTCCTGCACCTGGCTCTTCTTCTTGCCCTCGGCCGGCTCGTTGATGGGCATCTTGATGAGGTTGTTGCCGCTGGCCATGACCTTGGACATGAGCGCGGAGTATTCGGTCGAGATGTCCTTGTCGTCGAAGTGCTTGAACATCGTGAACTCGAGCACGTCCTCGTAGAACCTGACCCAGTGGTTCATCTTCCCCATCTCGACGTTGCCGACGAGGTGGTCGACGTACTTGAGCCCGCACGGGTTCTTCTTGTTGTGGTCGTTGATCGAGAGCACACCGCCCGGCGAATCGGCGGTGAGGCGGAACTTCGGGGCGAACACGCCGCCCTGCTTGACCTTCGTGAGGTCGTAGCCGCCGGTGCGGCTGACGAAGGAGTGCACGCAGCGCCCGTAAGTCTTGATCGTGGCCGTGGTCACCGAGCCGTGGGCGTCAGAAACCGTGCGGGGCTCGCCGCCGTTTGCGGGCTCGGCCCCGTTCTTTACCGCACGCTCGAAGGCCTTCTCCGCGTCGAACACGGTGAAGGCGACGTCCTTCACGCCGTCGCCGTAAAGGGCGACCTCCATGCTCGCGGGGTGCTCGGCCGAGAGGCCGCTGGTCAGGAGAAAACGGATGTTTCCCTGGGTGAGCAGGTACGAGGCCGCGTCGCGGGCGCCCGTGGTCAGGTCGCGGACCTGCTCGACCTGAAAGCCGAAGCAGTGGGCGTAGAAGAACGCCGCCTGGCGGGCGTTGCCGACGTGGAAGCGAACGTGGTCGACGTCGATGAGTTGGAGCGGGTCGGTGGTCTTGGAAGGGCTGACAGACGGGGACAGCGTGGTCATGATCGGGGCTCCTGAACGCGTGGTCGATTCTAGAACCCGGGCCGCGCGCCGGCTTGCCCTCCCGCTCCCCCACCGCTCCCCCGTACACTCGGGCATGAACCCGCCGCACACCGCCGCGAACGCCGAACTGTCCGCCCGATTGGCGAAGAACGGGCAGGAACACCTGCTGCGATTCGAGTCCGGTCTCGACGACGCGGCCCGGGCAAGTCTCCACGCGCAGATCGCGGCGATCGACCTCGAATCGCTGCCGGGGCTGATCTCTCGGTATGTGAAGAACCGGCCGCGATTCCCGCTGCCCCAGGACATCCGGCCCGCCCCGTGGTTCGCGCGCGACGGGCGCGGCTGGGACCGTGCGGCCGCCGCGGCCCGCGGGCGCTCGCTCATCGGCGCGGGCAAGGTCGCGGCCTTCACAGTCGCCGGCGGCCAGGGCTCGCGCCTGGGCTTCGAGGGGCCCAAGGGCTGCTACCCCGCCGGTGCGGTGACGCGCAAGCCACTCTTCGCCGTCTTCGCCGACGCGATCCTCGGGGCGAGGGACCGCTACGGCGTTCGCGTGCCGTGGTACATCATGACCAGCCCGCTCAACCACGACGCCACGGGCTTGTTCTTCAAGGAAAACCGCCACTTCGGCCTCGACCCCGCCGACGTGATGTTCTTCCCGCAAGGAGTGATGCCGAGCTTCGACGCCGCGAGCGGGCGCGTGCTGATGACCGGCCCGGGAGAGATCGCGACCAACCCCGACGGGCACGGCGGGTCGCTCAAGGCCCTGCACACGGGCGGCGCGCTGGCCGACATGCGCCGGCGCGGCGTCGAGTTCATCAGCTACTTCCAGGTGGACAACCCGATCGTGAACGTCCTCGACCCGGTGTTCATCGGCCTGCACGCCGACCCGGCCGTGAGCTCGCGCGAGATGTCGAGCAAGATGGTCCCCAAGGCCGACGCGGCGGAGAAGGTCGGCGTGTTCTGCACCGCCGGCTCCGGGCCGAGGAAGGGAAGGGTCGAGGTCGTCGAGTACTCCGACCTCCCCGCCGAGCTCGCGGCCATGACCAACCCCGACGGCTCGCTGGTCTACAGCGCGGGCTCGATCGCGGTGCACATCCTGGGCGTGGAGTTTGTGGAAAGGCTCAACACCGACGCCCGCCTCGACCTTCCCTACCACCGGGCCGACAAGAAGATCCCGTGCATCGACCCGGAGACCGGCGAGCCGGTCAACCCGACGGGGAACAACGGCGTGAAGCTCGAGCGCTTCGTCTTCGATGCGTTGCCGATGTGCGAGAGGTCCATCGTCCTGGAGACCGACCGGACCGAGGAGTTCGCGCCGATCAAGAACGCGACCGGCGCCGACAGCCCCGCGACCTGCTCGCATGTACAGACGATCCGCGCGGCCGGATGGCTCGAAGCCGTGGGCGTGCGCGTGCCACGCAGGCCCGACGGCTCGCCGGACTGCGTGCTTGAGATCTCCCCGTGCACCGCGAGCGCGGCCGACGAACTCCGCCCCGTGCACCTGCCCAAAGCCATCGAGCGCGGCGCGAGGGTGGCGTTCTGATGCGGGTGCTCGGCCCGAAGGGCTGGAACCTCCCCGGAACCGCGGAGCGTCTCACCTTCCCACCGCGCACGCACGCTCTACTCTCCGACTCGTGATCGACCGCTTCGCACGGCTCCCCTCGTTTCTGATCGACCACGCCCGCACAGTCCGGCTGGGACGCGAGCGCGACATCCCCGCGCTGCTCGTGCACCCCGACTGGATCGCCTGCGTGCCCACCGTCGTCTGGATGCACGGACGCACCGCGTACAAGGAGATCGACGCCGGGCGGTTTGTCAGGTGGTTGAAGGCCGGCATCGCCGCGGTGTCGATCGACCTGCCCGGGCACGGCGAGCGTCGCGACCGTCGAGCCGACGACCCGTCCGCCGCTCTCGACATCCTCACGGAACTCATCCCCGAGATCGACGACGTGTTTGAGTCGCTCGCCGATCCGGTCTGGCAGAACGCTTTCGATCTCGACCGCACGGGACTGGGCGGCATGTCGCTCGGCGGCATGGCCACGCTCCGCCGCCTGTCCGACCCGCACCCATTCGTCTGCGCGGCCGTCGAGTGCACGACGGGAGACCTCACCGGCCTCTACGCCCGGGGCGGGCCGGGCCCGTGGGGCGCGACCTACACGCCCGAACGCATCGCACCCCTCGACCCCCGGGAACACGTGGCCGACTTCCGCCCGATCCCGCTGCTGGCCCTGCACTCGGAGGCCGATCGGATCGTGCCATGCGCACTCCAACGCGGATACCTCGACGACCTCACGCAGCACTACGTCGCTCAGGGTGCATCGCCCGACCTGATCGAGTTCCACACCTGGCCCACAACCGGCGCGCCGCACGAGCACTCCGGCTTCGGTCGAGTGGGCAACGAGGCCAAGAATCTGCAGACCGACTTCCTGGTGCGGACCTTGCACCCTCAGCGTCACGCGCGCCCATGAAACTTGGTGTGGCTACCGGCTCGACCGCCGACGGCCAAAGACGCCCTTCACGCCGGCCACGGTCTCCACGTCCAAGTCGGCCGACTGACGCGACGGCAGCATCGCCAGCGCGTCCCGGGCCGACTCAAACCCGGTGATCTCGTCCAGCCCCCGCGCCAGCCACCGGTCCCATCGCGGGTCCAGCCGCTTGACCAGCCGTCCGGCGGGGATCATCGGCGCCTCGGCCCGCAGGCCGGTGACGAGTTGGTACCCGATCTCCGCGACCGAACGCACCTCGTCGCGGATGGTCTCGGCATCGCCGGCCGCGGGCTCGCCCCGAAGCAACCGGCCGAGGCCGTAGAGTTCGAGCAGCAGCCGGCCGTGCCGGTCGACCAGCACCCCGTCCATGCCCATCGGTCCGTGCACCAGCGGCAGACGGGCCTCGCGACCGTCCTGGGCTGGCTCTGCGCCGTGCGCCAGCGCCATCGCCTCCAGGATATGGACGAGTGCCCGCTCGGCCTCGAACGGGTGCATCTGGCCCTGTTTTTCGCGCAGGAGCTTGGCGAGAGTGCGTACCCCGTCAACGTCCCCAGTAAAGGGCGTGACCACCCACGGATAGCCGTCGCCGTCGATGGTGTGGTACTCGATCGGCAGCACGTGCTCTTGTCGAAGGGCTTCGGCGGTCCGCACGGCGTGGACGAACCGCCTCATCTGGTCGCGATCGGCACACGGCGGCAGGCGATGGGCGACGTGGCTCGACTGGTCGTCGGCGTGCAGGGCCAAGTACCGCTCACCCAGCGGCGAGGGCTCGAGCGCCCGCAACAAGAGGAAACGGCCGACCGCCTGTCTTTCCGCCAGCTCAACCATCGCGTGGAGAATCCTGCAAGACGGGCGACCCTGCCCAACGCCCGCCGAGCCACGGGGTATCGTCCCGTGGATCGCAAGGGCCCCAGTTTATGCCGCCGCACCCGCGTCTACAAGCAATCGGAAAGTGATTACTAACAAGCCGCTACTCAGCCGAACAACTACCTATTCAGGGCATTCCCGCGGGGAGCAGCCCCAGTTGGGCCTTGATCTCATCCACACGCTTCAGGATCGGCTCGGGAACGCCCGTGGGGAACTTGGCCTCGAACGCGGCGACGATGCGCGGCGCGTGCTGGAGTGGCAGGCACCGTTCCAGACCCTCCAACCAGACCTCAGGCCCGGCGTCTATCTTCATGGCCTCGTCGATCCGGTTGAGCCACAAGAGGAGAATCAACCGCCGATCGTTGAGCACCACCGGGGTGATCTGGTCGGCCGCGGGAGCGAGAGCATCAAGGGCGGCGAGGGCCCCGGCCGGCTGGCCCAGGTCGCGCCGGGTGTCGCTGAGCAGCAGCAGGCCCGCGATGACAGCGGGCTTGACCGTTCTGGCCGCGCCGGGCACGCGCTGTGAATCGACGGGCTCTCGGAGCAGCCGCGCCAGCATCGCTTCGCGGAGAGAGAGGTCCTGCGTGGCCTGGGCGGACCGGAATAACTCGCTGTGATTCAGGTCTTGAGTGAACGCGAGCAGCCGTTCCCGGCGTTGGGCCGGGTCTGGCGCGGGAAGGTCGGCCAGAGCCTTGAACCCCTCGGCGGTCGGTCGGAACGCCGCAACGGCTTTGGCCGCCAGTGGAAAGAGGTCGGCGTCGGTGGACGCCGCTTCCAGGAGCGGTCCGAGCGCCTCAGGCACCTGAGATACCGCCGTGGCCGCGGCCCAACGCTGCTCGGGCTGTTCGGAGCGGAGCAGTTGGAGCACCTTTTCGCGGTCATCACCGTCGCCCATCGTGAACAACAGGCGCAGGGCCGACGCCGGCAGGTGGCCGGCATCCCGTAGGCGCCAGACCCGGAGCGCGGCCAGCGTTCGCTGACGCAAGGCCGGATCAGAGAGCCATCCTCGCTGCTCGACGGCATCCAGCGAGTCGCACGCCGGGGCCGCGGCGGGCGGGCCGGCCTCCAGCCAGTTCACCAGGATCGGGGCGAGATTCTCGGCGGGCCACCTCGCGGCGGTCTTGAGGAGCACGGCGGCGATGGCGGGGTCGGTCTCACGGCGCAGCGCGTCGATGATCGTGGTCATCTGGTCCGCGGGCACGACGATGCTGACGACCTCCGCGGCCCGCTTGCGGATCGCCACCGAGGGGTCGAGCAGCAGCGCCGCGGCGGCCTCGCCCACCGACGGATCGAGCTTACGGGCGTTGGCGATCTCCTGTTGGGCCAGGGTCAAGCCCAGCAGCCGAACCTCGGGCTGGGGGTCCCGAAAGAGCTCGACCAGCCGCTTGGAACGCTCGGCCTGCGAGTCCAAACCCAAGTATCCCAAGCGGAGCGCGTCCACCAACCGTGAGGCGAACTGGTCCCTCTGGAGGCTCAGCGCGTCGGCCCTTGCGGACAACGCTTCCAACAAGTCTCGCCTCCACTCGGCCTCGGACAGCCACTGTACTTGGCCGTACCACGTCTCCCAGCGGCTGAGGTCGGCGCCGAACTCGGCGTGCCCTGACAAGCGGATAAGCCCGGCATATGCGGCGTCGCGGACTTCGGGCCTGTCGGCGCTTCCGTTGCGGGCGGCCTCGAGCAGGGCGCGGACGGCGTCGCGCGACCGGAACGCCGAAATCGCGTTGATCGCCTCGACACGCTCGTCGTCGGAAAGGCTCCGCTCCTTGACCAGCACCTCCACCATCGGCAGCGCCCACGCGGGGGGGGAGGGCATGGCCGCGATCTCGCGCAGCACGGCGACCGGGGCCGAGTCGTCCTGAGTGATGGCGGCGGGGTCCAGAATCCGCTCGATCGCATTTCTGGACTCCGCCGCCGGGCTTGCAAGCAGGCGGCGCGCCGCGGCCGCTCGATCGGCCGGCATGGTTTCCTCGCCCGTCAGGGTTGCTACGTCATCCACGGGGGGGCGATACGACGCGGGAGGCGGAGCCGGTTGTGCCGCACCCAACGGGCCGGGGAATACGGCGGAAGTCAACGCGACCGCGGCCAGGGCAGCCTGTCGTGAGAGTTTTCGGAAGTTCCGTCGCATCAGTGCGCTTGGAGGGGCCTTGTCCGGTTGGAAGCAGGATCGGGCTCCCCGCTCGATCCTTCACTTATACCGGGATCCCGCCAACGGTATGATCGGCCGAAAGCGTGCTGGCCCCTCGCCGATCCACCGAATACAGTCCGCCGTTGGAACCGTCCCTCCCCCGCCCGCGCACCCCGGTGGGAGGCGACACGCGCGCATGAACGACTGGCACGACGCTGAGGGTCACATCGAGCGCGCCCACGAGCTGTTTGAGGACGGCCGCTGGGCCGAGGCCGAGCGCGAGCTGCGACGGGCGCTGTCGCTCAACCCGTACAAGCCGGAATGGCACTTCAACCTCGGGCTGACGCTCGAGGCCGCGGGGCGGTATCAGGAAGCGCTCGCCGCGTTCAAGGACTGCCACCAGCTCGACGGGGACGACCCGCAGTGCTTGCTGCTGCTGGGGGTGAACTCGCTGCGGACCGGTGCCCTGCGCGAGGCCATCGGCTGGCTGGAGAAGGCCGAGAAGCTCGACCCGAACGCCGCCGACTCGTACGTGCACCGCATCGAGGCTTACGCCCGGCTGGACGACCACGAGCAAGCGGAGGTGATGTTCTACCTGGCCCAGCAGATCGACCCGCGGCACGCGGGCGCGTTCGCGAATCTGGCCGAGTCGCTGCTGGCCCGCGGCAAGAACGACAAGGCGGTGTGGTGCCTGCGCGAGGCGTCGAGCCACGATCCGAACCTGCCGCGCGTGCACGCCCGGCTGGCCGAGGCGTACGCCGCCACCGGCCGGTTGGAGCGAGCCCGGCAGCTCCTGCTCAAGGAACTGCGCAACGACCCGGGCGACATCGACGTGCTGCTGGACCTGGGCTGTCTGCTGACCGACATGAACCGGCTGGTGGAGGCGGGGGAGAAGTTCCGGCGGATCCTCGAGATCGAGCCGGACAATGCCGAGGCGCACTTTTTCTTGGCCGATCTTTCCGAGCGGCAAGACCAGCATGACGCGGCGCTCGAAGGCTTCGGCGTGGTGATGCGGCTGGATTCGGCGTTCCCCAACGCTCGGCGCCGGATGGCCGCGCTGCTGCTGTCGCGCCGACGGGGCGACGACGCGACCGCCGCCCGACAACTGCTCACCGAAGAGGTGGGCATCCTGCGAGATTGGAAGGCGGAGCGGGCCGGCCCACCGCCGTTCAACGAAGCGGACCTCGACGAACTCGGTCAGACGCTGCTGGATGCCCAGATGCCCGCCGAGGCCCGCGAGGTGCTCGGGGTGCTGGTCGAGCGCAAGCCCGACTCGGTCGAGGCTCTGCACGGGGTAAGCGTGGCCGCGTTCCAGCTCGGTGATCGTGGGGCGGGCGTGGATTGGGCCAAGCGGGCGCTCGAGCACGACGCCAAGTTCGTGCCCGCGATGCACAACCTGGCCGTCGCCGCGGTGCAGGCCCGCGACTGGGCCGATGCGCTGTCGTGGGTCCGCAGGGCTCTCGCGGCCGAGCCGGACGACTCGGACCTGCGCCGGTTGCGGGCCAAGGTGTGGCTGCTGCGGGCGTGGGCGCGAGTTCGGCGCGTGTGACCTGAGGCGGTTCACCGCGAAAACGCTGAGTGCGCGGAGGGGAACGGTTGCTCGGCGCGTTCGGCCAGCAATCTCGCGACCTCGTCCACGTCCTTGTCGCCGCGGCCGCTGAGGTTGATGATCAGATGCTGGTCGGCACGCATCGAGGCGGCGCGTCTGACCGCTTCGGCGATCGCGTGCGAACTCTCCAGAGCGGGAATGATCCCTTCCAGCCTCGCGAGCGCCTGGAAGGCGTCCAGCGCCTCGTTGTCGGTCGCGGCGGTGTATTCGGCCCGCCCGGAGTCTTTCCAGTACGAATGCTCCGGCCCGACGCCCGGGTAATCCAGGCCGGCCGAGCAGGAGTGCACGTCGGCAGTCTGGCCGTCGGGGCTCTGCAGCACGTAACTCAGCGAACCGTGGAGCACGCCGGGCGAGCCGAAGCTCAGCGGCGCGGCGTGTTCGCCCGGCCTGTTGCCACGACCGCCGGCTTCGACGCCGATGAGCCGCACGCCCTCGTCGGCCACGAACGGGTAGAAGATGCCCGCCGCGTTGGAGCCGCCGCCGACGCAGGCGACGACAGCGTCGGGGAGGCGGCCGATCTGCTTCAGGCACTGCTCGCGGCACTCTCGCCCGATCACACTCTGGAAGTCTCTGACCATCATCGGGAAGGGGTGCGGACCGACGACGCTGCCGATGATGTAGTGCGTGCCGCCGTCGCGATCGACGCTGCCCATCCAGTCGCGCATGGCCTCGTTGGTGGCGTCCTTGAGCGTGCGCGAGCCGGAGTTGACTTCGATCACGCGGGCCCCGAGCAGTCGCATACGCACGACGTTGAGCCTTTGGCGGCGGACATCCTCGCTGCCCATGTACACGTCGCACCTGAGCCCGAAATGGGCCGCGGCCGTCGCGGTCGCCACGCCGTGCTGGCCCGCGCCGGTCTCGGCGATGAGCCGCTTCTTGCCCATGCGCAGGGTGAGCAGGCCCTGGCCGAGCGTGTTGTTGATTTTGTGCGCGCCCGTGTGAGCAAGGTCCTCTCGCTTGAGCCAGATGGTCGCCCCTCCCTTCTCCCCCCCGCGCGTGGCATCGGCATCCCGGCCGATGTCGGCCGGCTCCGCGGCCGCCCCCTCCCCCCCCCCGCCCCGTCTAACCCACTCAGTCAACCGCCTCGCGCAGAACAACGGCGTTGGCCGCCCGACGAAGGTCCGCTGCAGGTCTTCGAGCCGCGACCAGAACTCGCGATCGGTCGCGACGGCGGCGTACTGCTCGCGCAACTGCTCCAGCGCGCCCATCAGCGTCTCGGGGACGTACGAGCCGCCGAAGGGGCCGAAGCGGCCGAGGGCATCGGGAACGTGTGTGGGTGTTGCGGCCATACGGACCCCAGCGTAAGCGGGCGGGCGGCGAACGCCAAGAGCGTACTCGGTTCGGGGCCTGAGGCGAATGGCCCCTAAACTCCGCGCCCATGGCGCCTTCCCAGAAGCCCACCCCCCCCCCCACCGCTCACCAATCCCTCCTCGCCGCGCAGTCCCTGCTCGCGGAGTTCATCGCCGACACCGGTCACGCCGCGCGGATCGAGCACGTCGCCGACTTGCTCGCTGGGGCGTTCGCCTCGGGGCGCAAGGCGATGATCTGCGGCAACGGCGGGTCCGCGGCCGACGCGATGCACTTCGCCGAGGAACTCACCGGCCGGTTCCGCGCCGACCGGCGCGCGCTGCCCGCGATCGCCTGCACCGACGTCGGACACATCACCTGCACAGCCAACGACTACGGCTTCGACCGCGTCTTCGCCCGCTGGGTAGAGGCGCTTGCTCAGCCGGGCGACGTGCTGCTGGTGCTCTCGACCAGCGGCAACTCGCCGAACGTCCTGCTCGCGGTCGAGGCGGCCAAGAGCGCGGACGTGAGCACGGTCGCCCTGCTCGGGCGCGACGGCGGACGGCTGGCGGGCCGGTGCGACCACGAATGGATCGTGGGAACCACCCGGCCGCCCACCCCCGCAGACCGCATCCAGGAGATCCACATGCTCGTGCTGCACACGCTGATTGAGTGTGTTGAGCGGAGGATGTTTGAGGAGAAAGGGACTGGGGACTAAGGACTGGGGACTAGAGCTGAGGGACGGCTGGAGCAGTCGTCCTCGCTCGGTCTCGTTTTCCCCTTCCGCGATCCGCGATCCGAAATTGGGAATCGGAAAGCCGCTATCCCCCACACCTCACCTCAAACATGCGTCGGCTGGTTCCGCCCTGACCGATGGGGAACTCGATGCTCTTGCCGCACTTGGGGCAGCGGCCGCGGTAGCAGCTTCCGTCGGCAGTCCGGTGGGCCCGGCCGTAGGCGTGGGCGCAGGCGAAATAGAGGCTGAGGAACTTTTTTCTCGACGAGCCTGCGGCGGCGTCCGACGCGGCGGCGTCGGCGGCCTTCGGGGGCCGGGTGGATAGGTCGAGGTGGTCGCGGGGGTCGGGGGTGTGCGGGGGGTGGGAGGGGTCGGGGGCCATCTTGATAGCGGATATCGGATTGTGGATGGGGGATTGGGGAGGCGCGGGAGGGGATTGAATCGTGTAATCGATCGCTTGCGCGATCGGCTCCTAGGGTTGGGTGTGGCCGCGACGCTGACGATCCTTCCTGACCCCCCTCCACCGCCCACGCCCATCGGGCTGATCGCCGGGGGCGGGCGGCTGCCGATCATGGTGGCGCAGGGGTTGCGCGAACTCGGGCACCCGGTGCACGCTCTGGGGCTGGCGAATCAATACGACGAGGGCCTGGAATCGCTGTGCGTGAGTTTCCAGCGGGTTGGCGTGCTGAAGGTCGGGCGCTGGGGAGCGATGCTCCGCCGCTGCGGCGTGGCCCACGCGATCATGGTCGGCCGGGTCGACAAGGCCCGCATGATGCACGACCCGTTGAGTATCATCCGGAACCTGCCCGACGCAAAGACGCTGCGGGCGTGGTACCGGCACCTGCGGCACGACCGACGTTCGCACGCCGTGCTCGCGGCGATCGCGGACGAACTCGGACGCGAGGGCGTACACCTTTTGGACTCCACCGCCCCAATCAAGGACTCGCTGGCCGAGGCCGGCGTCATGACCCGGCGTCAACCCTCCGAGGCCCAGCGGGGCGACATCACCTTCGCCTGGCCGCTGCTGGCCCAGACGCTCCGGCTCGATATCGGCCAGGCCATCGCGGTGAAGGACCGCGACGTGGTGGCGGTCGAGGCGGTCGAGGGCACGGATCGGATGATCGAGCGCGTGGCTCAGCTCTGCCGCTCTCCGGGGTGGACGCTGTGCAAGGGCGCGCGGGCGGGCCACGACCGGCGCAGCGACGTGCCGACAGTGGGGACGCGGACGATCGAGAATCTTTACAAGGCGGGCGGGCGGTGCCTGGCGCTGGCCGCGGGCGACGTGATCATGGTCGACAAGGCCGACGTGATCGCGCTGGCAGATCGGCTGGGAGTGGCCGTGATGGGAGTGCCTTTGGGGTAGGGAAAAGGAACCGGGGACTTGGGGTGTGGGGAGAGGGGAAAGGGACGGGGTCGGGAGGGTTGATGGCGGAACAGGGGTTCGTCTCGCGTGGGGGGATCAAGCTGGCCCACGCGCTCGGGGCGTTCGGGGTGGACGTGGCCGGGCTGCGTTGCGCGGACTTCGGGTGCAACATCGGGGGCTTTACCGACTGCCTGCTGCAACGGGGGGCCGCGAGCGTTGTGGCCGTCGATACCGGCTACGGGGCGTTGGCGTGGAAACTGCGTCAGGACACGCGGGTGACAGTGCGCGAGCGGACCAACGCTCTGCACGCTGGACCGACGGGCGGCGTCGATCTCGTGGTTATCGACATGGGCTGGACGCCGCAGAGGCTGTGCGTACCCGCGGCGCTCAGGTGGCTCAACGCGGACGGCAGGATCGTCTCGCTCGTCAAGCCGCACTACGAGACGCGGGAGTCGGAGAAATCGCTGCTGCGCGGCGGCGTGCTGGACGAGGCCGACGCCGAGCGGATCAAGGACCGTGTGCTGAGCGAGATGGACGGGCTCGGCGTGGGCGTGCTGGGGTGCGTTCGATCGCCGATCGCGGGCGGCGCGGGCAAGAAGAACGCGGCGGGCAATGCGGAGTGGCTCGCGCTGCTGGCTACTTCTGCTCGGAGCGGTCCCACGCCGTGAGGTCGACGCCGAGGCGAGCGGGGCGATCGATCCACGGGAGTATCGGTCGCGGCCACGCGGTTCGCTCGATCAACCCATCGGGCAGCGGCCGCTCGCGCATGACGCCGAAGCGAAGTCGAGAGCCCGGTTCGATCGCACTGGCAGGCACCGGCACCCAGACCACCCAGCGGTCGGGCTGCTCGGAGCGCGTCACCGAGAGTTGGACGGGCGATCCGGATTGCTGAAGCCGGGCTTCGCCCGATCGCGGCACGGTCCACACGGCCGTGGGTGTGTCGGTGGGTCCGAACGCGATGGTGAGTGTGTCGGTCGCGCCATCGCCCGGAGCCGATGCGTCGGTGGGCGGGGCCATGCACTCGAAGTAGAGCGTCCATCCAGAATCGCCGGATTGCGGCTTGGCGCCGTCGGACCTCCGCAGCAACATGCCCGCGGTGAGGGCGTCGGGTTGGGGAGTTTGGCCAGTAAGCACCCCGCCGGTGGTCGCGACCGCGACGAGAGCGGGCATGTTGACATCGAAGCGCAGCGGCCCGATCGGCACGCCCGGCGGTCGGGCGGGCATGTCGTCGGCGACCACGGAAACTCGCCCATGCCACGCGCCGATTCGGACGACCAGGGTTCTCGCCGGACCATCGACCGGCGCCGCATCGGGCCAACGCGCGACGACGCGCGCTTCCGCGACCGAGAGCGGCGGGATCGTCAGCATCTCCAGCGGCGCGGCGACACCGTCGACCGACACCGAGGCCGCGGCAGGGGCGTCGTTGAGGTTGGCCAGCGCGAGTGTGGAGACGTTGCGCTTGAGAGTTCCGTCGCGCAGGCCGGCGTCGTCGAGCACCCAGGCCGCACCGGAGGGGAGCGATTCGAGCCATGAGCGGGCCCGTACGGCGCGCTCGGAATCGCTCAGGTCGTCCGCGAGCAGGTCGGACAGAAGCAGGCCGAATCCGTCGTCGGCGACGGCGGCGCCGGGCCACGCGAGCCAGACGGGCGCCACCACGCCGCGACCGAAATCGACGGCCCCGCCGAGCCGCCGGGCCAGATGTCGGGCGGTCGCGTCGTCGGCGCGGGCCAGGCGTTGCAGGGCGACCCCCCAGACCTCGGCGTGCTGGGACGCGAGACGGGAGGCGACGCTGTCGGGCGCGGCCGCGGCCCGCTCGAACTCACGCCCGGGCGCGGCCAGCCTCGCCCGCCACAACGACCAGGGTTGGCCGGGTGTAAGCGCGAGTGCGGCCTGGAGCCAGGGATTGCCGGCCCCCGGCGTGCCCGCGATGGACGCGAAGTCGTACCGACCGCTCTGCGGGGCGAGCCATCGCACGTCGGCGGGCACGCCGTCGAGCGCGACCGATCCCGCACGGACACCGACCGCGGGAGGGAGCGCAACGACTGACACGCCGCCGGCCCCGCGATCTGGAGTTGCGCTGGGAACCTCAGAGGGTTCGACGGGACGGGCCGCCCAGGTGAGCGGGACGCCCATCCAGCCGCGCATGCGGGCGGCGATGGACGGCGGAATGGGCGAGTCGGGCGACGAAGCGGCGGCGGCCGAGTAAAGCGGCGCCAATCGCCAAACCGGGGAGGGCTGCTCGGCGGCGTCCCCGGCCCGAACTCGGACGGTCGGAGGCGGGTTGCTCTCTGCGCTTCCGGGAAGCACCAGCAGTGCGGCACGGTCATCGGCGGGCAAGATCGTGGTGGACGATCGCGGGCCAGTCAGTGCGGCACGGACGTTGGGTGCGGTCTGGGCGGATGGGGTCGGGCTCACGGACGATCGGGGTGATGTCGAACCCGTGCAAGCCCCGAGCGAGCTCGCGGCCGCGAGCGCGACCCAACGACGAATGTGGGAACTTCGTCGGAATCGGCGATCACGGCGAAAGTGGGGCATGTTCGGACCCGATAATCCCGCTCGCGGCGGTGAAAAACACCGCAACTTGTACGCACGCCACGGGGAGTCGGCAGCATGGTCATCTGCGAAAACGGACGCAAGCACACCTTTCGTGTCTATCTGCCCGAGGTCCGGGGGGTGGAGCTGGTCGGTTCCTTCACCGATTGGCGCGTGCGCCCCGTGCCGATGATGCGGGAGCCGAGCGGGTGGTGGACCGCCCGTGTGGACATGGAGCCCGGGGAGCACCTGTTCAGCTACCTCGTGGACGGCTCGGTGTGGATGGCCGATTACGCCGCGAGCGGCGTGCGAGCCAACGGGTTCGGGGGCTGGGTGAGCCAACTGCACGTGCACGAAGAGCGGGCGCTGCGGATCGCCGCGTGAGGCAGTCCAAGCGGGTTATGCCTCGGTTCGCACGGGCAGGGTCGCGACGATGTTGTCGATGATGGCGTCGGCGCTCACGCCCTCGGCCTGAGCCTCGAAGTTCGTGATGATCCGGTGGCGCAGGCCGGGCTTGGCGATGGCCTGGATGTCGCTGATGCTCGCGCCCGCCCGGCCGTCAAGGAGCGCGCGGCACTTGGCCCCGAGCACGAGCGCCTGAGCGGCGCGGGGCGAGGCCCCGACGCGCACGAATCGGTTGACCATCGGCGTTGCGTAATCGCCGCCGGCCGCGGAGGCAGGAGATTTGGGGTGTGTCGCGAGCACGACACGCACGGCGTAGTCCTGAATGTGCGGCGCGATGACGGCACGGTGAACGAGCTGCTGGTGCGCGAGGATTGTCTCGGCGTTGAGCACCGAAGCGATTGTCGGCGCGACGCCCGCGGTGGTCCGGTTGAGGATCTCGGCCATCTCGTCGCGGCTGGAATAGCCGACCAGCAGCTTGAAGAAGAAGCGGTCGAGCTGGGCCTCGGGGAGCGGGTAGGTGCCCTCCTGCTCCAGCGGGTTCTGCGTCGCCATGACCAGGAACGGGCGAGGGAGCGTGTGCGTGTGTCCCCCCACCGTCACGCTTCGCTCCTGCATGGCTTCGAGCAGCGCCGACTGGGTCTTGGGCGTGGCGCGATTGATCTCGTCGGCCAGAACGATCTGGGCGAATACCGGCCCTCGCTGGAACGTGAACTCACGGGCGCGGCTGCCGTCGGGGCGCTCGACCTCGGCGACGATGGTGGTGCCCGAAATGTCCGCGGGCATGAGGTCGGGCGTGAACTGCACCCGGGCGAAACTCAGACTGAGCGCCGAGGCGAGCGTGCGCACCAGCAGCGTCTTGCCCAGCCCGGGCACGCCCTCAAGAAGCACGTGCCCGCCCGTAAAGAGGCAGGTGAGCACGCCGTCGACCACCTCGTCGTGGCCGACGACCGCCTTGGCGACCTCCGCGCGAACGGCGGCGTAGTCCGCTCGGAAGCGGTCGATGGCGGCCTGCGCGTCGGCCTGGGTCCGGATCGGGTCGGTGGATAGCTCAGACGGGGTGGGCATTTCGGATGGACGGTACCCGCGCAAAGGATCGAGCGTCTGCTCCCCCTCCCAGCGGGAGGGGGCCGGGGGGAGGGCGATCGTTGATGGAAACGATCACGATGCCGGCCCAAGCGGCGCAGATCGGCTTCGGCTCTCGGACAAGCCTCTTGCCACGGACGCCAAAAACGAGTGTAATCGCCCGCCTACGGTCCTCCGGCCCACGGCACGGCCGGACCCCAACCGATCTCGATGACCACTGAACGGAGGCAGTGATGTTTGTAGACCTGCTCACCCGCACGGCCGCGGCCGCACGCATGGTCGCCCGGTCTTTCCTTCAACGGGCCCGCGCGGGCGCGCTCGCCGTGGTTGTTTCCGCGTGCATGGCGCACGCTCAGACCACCATCACGGTGACCACCACGGCCGACTCGGGGCCGGGCTCGCTGCGGCGGGCGATCGAGGACACCAATGCGGGGCCGGGCGGGACGATCAACTTCGCCATACCTGTCGCGGACCCGGGGTTCGACCTGCCCGGCTCGCCCGGGGCCTGGCGGATCGCGATCGATTCGCCCCTGCCGCCGATCTCGCGCCCGACCGTGATCAACGGTCTCACCCAGACCGGGAGCCTTTGCTCGGCGCCGAAGATCGAGTTGCGGCCGGCGGCCGGCGCTTCGTTCACGGGCGACGGGCTGGCCGTGCTCGCCAACGACTGTCTGGTCCGCGGGCTGGTGATCAACGGGTTCATCGACAGCGGGGTGTCGCTCACGGGCGTGACCGGGTGCGTGATCTCGTGCAACTTCATCGGCACCGATGTTTCGGGATTTGCGCTCGTCGGTAACGGCACGGGTGTGCTGGTCACCAACGGGGTAGCCAACACGATCGGCGGCACCGACCCGGGCACCATGAACGTGATCGCGGGCAACGTGGGGATTGGCGTGTCGGTGGTGACCACGGGCGTGCCGTCCAACGTGGGTAACGCAATCCTGGGCAACTCGATCCACGACAACGGCGCGCTGGGGATCGACCTGGGCGCCAACGGCGTCACCGACAACGACAACCTCGACCTGGACGTGGGGCCCAACCATTACCAGAACTACCCGGTGATCGAATCGTTCACCGGAGGGACGATCTCGGCCACGCTCAACTCGCTGCCGAACCGGCGCTTCCGCGTCGAGTTCTTCGCGAACGCGGGGCAAGACCCGACGCAGTTCGGCGAGGGGGCAAGGTTCATCGGGGCTCTGGAGGTGATGACTAGCGCCGGCGGCGGGGTGGTGATGTCCCAGCCGTACACGCGCGACCCGGGCGATCGGTACGTGACGGCCACGGCGACCGCGCTCCCGCCAACACGTTCCGGTGAGATCGGCCTGCGCGGCATAGCGCCGGCCGCGCCCACGGGCACGTCGGAGTTTTCGCGCGCTCTCTTTGTGGGCACAGGCGGGGGCAACACGCCGCCGGTGGCGGAGTCGCTGTCGGTCACCACCCCGGAGGACACGGACGTTACCGTCGCGCTCATGGCCACCGACGCGGACGGCCAGACGCTGACACTCAGGATCGCATCCCTGCCGGCGCTAGGACAACTGCTGCAGTTCGGCACGCTTGCGCCGATTACGAGCGTCGGGACTGTCGTGACAGATGCTCAGCAGCGTGTCGCCTATCGGCCGCCGCCGAATGTGAGCGGGTCGCCGCTCGACGTGTTCACGTACATCGCGAGCGACGGCGAGGCGGACTCCAACACCGCCACGGTGACCGTCAACGTGTCGCCGGTGAACGATCCACCCGTGGCGGTCGACGACGCCTATTCAACCGACGAGGACACACCGCTCACGGTGAGCAGCCCCGCCGCGGGCGTGCTCGCCAACGACACCGACCCGGACGTGCCGCCGCAAACGCTCACGGCGGTCCAGGTCTCGACGACCTCGCACGGAACGCTGACCTTCAACGCCGATGGCACGTTCACCTACAACCCGCAGCCCAACTTCAACGGCACCGACACGTTCACGTACCGCTTGAGCGATGGCATCGCCCAGAGCAACCCGGCCACGGTCACGATCACGGTCGCGCCGGTGAACGACCCGCCGGTCGCCCGCAACGATTCGTATTTCACCAATGAGGACGTGCCGTTGACCGTGCCGCCGCCGGGCGTACTGCTCAACGACAGCGACGTGGACAACGCGGTGAACACGCTGAGCGTGACGATCGTCGCGCCGCCGATAAACGGCACGCTGAGCGGCGTCGCCTCGGGTGGCTTCACGTACACACCGAACGCCAACTTCAACGGCACGGACACTTTTACCTATCGCCTGAGCGACGGGCAGGCCCAGAGCAACACCGCGACCGTATCGATCATCGTCCGGCCGCTCAACGATCCGCCGGTCGCGAACGACGATGCGTACACGACCGACGCGAACACGCCGCTGATCGTCGCCGCGCCGGGCGTGCTCGGCAACGACTCGGACACGGACAGCCCGTCGCTGACGGCCACGGGCGCATCGGCGGCGTCCCACGGCGTGGTGATGCTCGCGTCCGACGGGTCCTTTATCTACACGCCCGCGTCCGACTACACCGGGCCGGACTCGTTCACGTATCTCGCCAGCGACGGGCTGGTCAACTCGAACCCGGCCACCGTCTCGATCACCGTCCGCGGAAAGGGCAACCTGCCGCCGGTGGCCCGCTGCCGCGACGTGGTCATCGATGCCAGAAACTCGTGCCCGGCCTCGTTCACGATCACGGCGGCGGACGTGAACAACGGCTCGGACGACCCCGACGACCCGATCGAATCGCTGACGCTGGCCGTCTCGAACTCCGGCCCGTTCCCGATCGGCTCGACCGGCGTCACGCTGACCGTGACCGACCCGCACGGCGCATCGTCGAGCTGCGTCGCCACCGTCACCGTGCTCGGCTCGGATTGCAACGGCAACGGCGTGCCCGACGCCTGCGACATCGCCGACGGCGGCAGCGCCGATTGCAACCACGACGGCGTTCCTGATGAGTGCCAGTGCGTCTGGGACAACGGCATGGCCGCGGCCGGGTCGGGAGGCCGCTATTCGCAGCTCGGCGGGAGGGCGCAGGTCGCGGCCAAGGTCGCCGATGACTTCTACATCGAGCCGGGCGTGGTATGCCACGTCACGAGTTTCATGGGCCAGATGCAGACCAACCTCGCGCCCGCGCTGCGCCGGGCCCGGCTGGATGTCTACGAAGATTGTGATGGTTCGCCGGCCGGCTCGCCCCTGGCGACATTCTCCGACTCAACCGTCATCGCGACAGAGCCGGGCGAGGGCGGGCGCACGCTGGTCACGTTCAGTTTCAACCTCTGCGATGCCAACCTGTGGCTCGACGGCGGCAAGACGTACTGGGTTTCGCTTTACGCGGTCGCCGGGTGCGCCGACGCTTCGGAGTCGTTCTGGGGGGCGGCGACGGCGAGCGGAGTGCAGGGCTCCACGCCGCGGGTCGCGCTCGGCCGGCCCTCGCCCTACGTGTGCACGAACGTGAACTTTGATCCGTGGCAGCCCGTGGACATGTCCGGCGGCCCGTGCCGCAACATGGCCTTCAAGGTCGGCGGCGCGATCTGCCCGATCATCTGGGACAACGGGCCGTATTGGCACTGCCCCGGCGGCGGCGGCCTGGCTTCCGGGCGCAACGGTGCGTTCCAATCACGCTCCGCGGACAACTTCGTCGTCATGCCCTGCAACGACCAGACCGTTTGCTTTATCGAGGCGACAATCTGGACCAACGGCGATCCGAACACGGGGTTTGTGGAGGTGTACGCCAATGACTGCAAGCGCCCGGGCGCAAGGCTCCAGAGCGCACAGGTCAGCGAAGTGATCCCGACCGGCGAAACGGTCAGGATCGGCCGGGTGGACGTGCACGCCTACCTGCTTCGCTTCTACGACCTGAGCTGGGTTCTGCCCGCCGGACGAACATACTGGCTCTCGGCCGGCGCGACCTGCGCAGGTGGGTCGATCAACCAGCATTCCTACTTCGCGATCGCCGACACCTGCGGCACAGGCTGCGACGTTCACATCTCGCCGGCGTGGATGGGGAACGTGGGTGCCGGCGGCGGGGTGATGTGGTGCCCGAAGACCGAGGACCTTTCGTTTCGGATCGGCGCTCGGCCGGGTGTGGTCGCGCCGCCGCCCGTTGCGAGAGCGGTCGCGTGCCCTACCGACCTGAACGGCGACGGGCAATCGGGGATTGAAGACCTGTTCGACTATTTGACCGCGTGGTTCGCGGGATGTCCATGACACCGACCGGCGTGCCCGAGGTCGCAGAAATCGCAGTCCCCGCCGAAACGACGCAACAGGCGGCGAATCAGAGTGTTGCGCCGTACGCCCGGCTGGGCGGTCTATCCCCTAAACAGTCGATGCGGGACCTCTCGCGCCGCTGAACCGAAGGCCGACGTTTTTGCAACTCGCGGCTTGCGGCCGGAGCGAGGTTGTGGCAGACTGACGCGCCCGGCACTCCGAGCTCTCGGTGTCGTTCAGGCGGTGTTGACGACGCAGGAGGCATCACGTCGTGCAGAGGTCGGAGGGCGGTTTCAGGCAATCGGGTTGTCGTTCGCTCGAATCGGCAACCGCATTGCGATCAAAGGCCGCGACGCCTTTGCTCGGGCCACCTGAACCGGCGGGGTATCGATCAACTCACACGGCCAAACCGAGGCACCCAACATGGCAAACCTTCTCTCCACCGCAAGGTCCAACATCCGCCGGGCGGCTTGTGGCCTCGCACGATCCTCTCGATGGTTGGTCGCGATTTCGGCGGCCTGCTCGATCACCGCGGGCGCGAGTGCGCAAGTACGGATCTCCGCGCTCTACGGGAGTGGAGGCAACGGCCCAACCCCCGCGTACAACGCGGACTTCGTCGAGCTGTACAACGCGGGCAACAACCCGGTGGACTTTGCGGCGACGAACTACCTGTTGCAGTATGCGAGCGCTGGTGGATCGAGCTGGACCAACTTCGTCATCAACTTCGGCGTGATCCAGCCGCACGGGTTCTTCCTCGTTCGCACGAAGGCGGCCGGCGCGAACGGCGCCCCGATCCAGGCCGACTTCGCCGGCACGAGCATCGACATGAGCGCATCCAACGGCAAGATCGCGCTGTACGGCGTGGGCTCTGCCACCAACACCGCCGCCTGCCCGGTGACCACGAGCCTCGCCGACTTTGTCGGGTGGGGATCGGCTACCTGCCGCGAACCCATCTCCAGCGGTTCAACCTCCGACAACGCGCCCGGACAGAGCACGACGTCGGTCATGCTGGTGCGTGGAGACCCGAACGCCGATACGGACAACAACGCCCGCGACTTCATGATCGTCACCACCGGCACGGGGACGGGGTATCCGCGCAACACGAGCACGGTCCCAACAACCAACGGCGTTGCGGCCGCCGCCTACGGGTCCGCGCTGGCCGTGCAGAACACCCAGACAGGCTACGGCGATGCCACCTCGGGCAACAATCAGACCGCCAACGGTTCCGAGCTTGACCAGTTGTTCGGCACGATCGTCAACGGCGAACTCCACGTGACGCTCGCGGGCAACCTGGAGAGCAACGGCAACAAGCTCGTGCTGTTCATCGACTCGGTCGGAGGCGGGCAGAACAACCTGCGCGGCGACAACGCCGGGATCGACCGCATGGGTGTCAACGGCGGCCCGGCGAACACCGGCGGGGGCGGCATGACCCTGCCGGGCGGGATGGCCGCTGATTACTGGTTCGCCTTCAACGTGACCAGCGCCCTGTTCGTCGACGGCGGCACACTGCCCACGAGCGCGGGGGGAACCAGCTCGTTCTTTGGCAGCAACTCCACCTTTGCCGGGGGCTCGGGCGTGTTGTCCGGCGGGACCGCCAACGGCGTCCGTGCGACGCTGAACAACTCCAACACGCTGGGCGTGACGGCTGGCAACGGCGCCGCCTCGGGCGCGGGGGTCTCCAGGGGCGTCGAGATGGCCATCCCCCTCTCGGTCATCGGCAGCCCGGCCGGCAACGTCACCGTCTTTGCGATGGTGATGAGCAGCGACTACGCCGGCTCGGCGAACCAATCGCTCGGTGGGTGCGCCTCGTGCGGCAACTTCAACGACTCGTCCTTCAGGAATTGGTCGACCTCCCTCGCGACCCCCGTCACCGTGCCGACGACCATGCCGGTGATTACCGCCCAGCCCCCTGCGAGCGTGCAGCAATGCGCGGGCTCAACCTCCATGATCTCCGTGGCGGCGACCGGCAGCAACTTGTTGTATCGATGGCAACAGTCCACCGATGCCGGCGCGACCTGGGTCGATGCCGGCGGCAGCGGGACGGCGGCGGCCACGATGACCACCGATGGCGGCGCGATCTCCGGCACCCTGTTCCGCTGCCAGATCGTCGGGCCGCGCGGAACGGTCATCTCGAGTATCACAAGTCTGACGGTCAATGCGCTCCCCGCGACACCGACGGGAACGACCGCCTACGTGGGCAGCCCCAGCGTTCAGGTCTCGATGCCCGTGACCGTCGGCGGGGGCGAAGTGGCCGATTGGCGAGCCGGCGCGGCGTGCAGCGGAACCGTGATCTTCACAGGCGATACGCTCGCGTTCACGCCACCGACCTACGGCACCTACCAGTTCACGGTGCAGGCGAGGAATGCGGCCGCGGGATGCTTGAGCACAGGTTGCCTGAGCATCACGCTCGACGTGCCGCCCCCGAACGACGCGTGCGGATCGGCGGCGGCGCTGACGCTCGACACGCCCCTCACCGGCACCACGGAATCGGCCACGGCGGACTACACAATCCCGACAGGCAACCCGCCGTACGCGGGCGTCGGCCAGATTACGACCAGCACGGCCCCCGGGCGTGACGTGGTCTACACGTTCATCGCGCCGGGTACGGCCGACTACTCGGTGCGCGTCACGGGCTACTCGAACTCGCAGAACCCAATCCTGTACGTTCTGAGCGCCTGCCCGGGCTCGCCCGGCACGATCGGCGTCAGCGACATTCTCAGCGCCAACAACCGCGACAACGACAGCCGCGGCGAAGAGGCGATGTGCCTCCCGCTCACCGCGGGCCAACAGGTGTGGGTGGTTGTTGACGATGCCGGCGCGAGCAACTTCGGCAGCGATTTCGAGATCGAGGTTACGCGGTGCATCCGCGAGGTCGAGCCCAACGACACGCCCGCGGCCGCGACGGTCATGGTGATGAGCAGCGAGGGCATGGAGGGCAGCATTTCGCCGATGGGCGATGCGGACTACTACTCGATCGGCACGCCTGCGGCCGGGTCCCGGGTGTTCGCCATGGTCGATGCGGTCGCAGCCGGCACCAACGGCGACTTGGCCATGCGTGTGACCGACACGACCGACACGCTTGAGTTCGACGACGACAACGGTGACACGCCTTACTCGACCACCGGGCAGGCCCCGGTGATCGCCGGGACCATCGCCAACGGGAACCCGCTGTTCCTGCGCGTGACAGCCTTCGCGGCGAGCCAGACGCTGGAACCCTACCGCGTATACGCGACCATCCGCCCGTCCAGCGCTTCCGCGACGGCGGAGAGCGAGCCCAACGACTCCACGGGCAACGCGAACTCCGATCCTGGCAACTTCTTCAGTGGCTCGTTGGTGTCGGCGTCCGATTCCGACCTTTACGCCCTGACGGCGACGGCGGGACAGATGATCTTTGTCGGGCTCGACACGCTCCCATCGCGGATCGGAACGGCGTTTGACGGCCAACTTGCGTTGCTGGATGCGCTCGGCGGCACCCTTGTCGCCGTCAACGGCTCATCGGACTCGGCAACGACCACGCCCAACCCCGGGGTCGGCCTATCGGCCAACACGCCGAACGTGCCCGCCGAGGGCATCCTCTGGCGGGCGAGGTACACCGGAACGTACTACGTTCGCGTGAACACGACGAGTGTCGGGGGGCCGTTCCCCTACCTCGTCTCGGCGGGCCTCGGCGCGCCGCCCGTGGGCGGCGCGTGTTGCGTCGGCACGGTCTGCTCCGTCAGCGACGACTTGGCCTGCGCCGCGGCCGGCGGAACGTTCCAGGGCGCCATGTCCACCTGCACACCTGACCCGTGCGCACCCATGACCGTGGGCGCCTGCTGCGACTCTGTCGGCGTCTGCACGATCGTCACTTCGGCGAACTGCTCCGCGGGCGGCGGGTTCTACTTCGGTGACGGCTCGTCCTGCTCGCCCACGCCGTGCCCCACGGGCGCGTGCTGCGCAACTGGAACCTGCACGGTGCTGACCGCCAACGCCTGCGCCGCGATGAGCGGCAGCTACAAGGGCGACGCATCGACTTGCGCCGGTCAACCCGCCCCGGCCGCCCCCACGGGCGCCACGGCCGACGTGACCTCGTACTGCGCGGGCTCCGGGCCGGCGAACATCAGCCTGTCCGCCGCCTGCGTTTCGGGCGAGACCATTCAGTGGTTCACCGACTCGTGCGGCGGAACCTCCATCGGCACGGGAAGTCCGCTGGTAGTTGCCGCGCCGGGGACATCGACCACGTTCTACGCGCGCTGTGTCTCCGACTGCGGCGAGCTCTCGACGTGTTCCACGGTGGACATCGTCGTGGTGCCGCTGCCCACCGCGCCCGCCAGCGCAGCCTCCGACGTGACGGCCTACTGCGCGAACGCTGTTCCGGGCACCATCTCGCTCACCGCCAGCGGCGGGTCGGGTCTTACATTGAACTGGTCGGCCGACTCCTGCGGCGGAACCTCCATCGGCACGGGCAGCCCGCTGGTAATCGCCGGGCCCACGGCCACCACCACGTACTACGCGCAGTGGACCAGCCCGTGCGGCGCTTCCACGTGCGCCAGCGTTACCGTCACGGTGAATCCGCTCCCCGTCGCGCCGACCAGCGCGGCTTCGAGTGTGACCAGCTATTGCGCCGACGCCGTCCCCGGCACAATCTCGCTCAGCGCCTCCGGCGGCACGGGCGACACGCTGGAATGGTTCAGCGGCTCGTGCGGCGGTACCTCCGTGGGCGCCGGCAGTCCGCTGGTCATCACTGCGCCCACGTCGACCACCTCCTACCACGCACGCTGGACCAATGCGTGCGGATCCTCGGCCTGCGCCAGCGTCACGATCACGGTGAATCCGCTCCCCGTCGCGCCGGCCAGCGCGGCTTCGAGTGTGACCAGCTATTGCTCCGACGCCGTCCCCGCCACGATCTCGCTCAGCGCAAGCGGCGGGTCCGGCGACACGCTTGAATGGTTCAGCGGCTCCTGCGGCGGCACCGCGATCGGCACGGGCACCCCGCTCAACACCGCCGCGCCGGGTGCGACCACCACCTACTTCGCACGATGGACCAACGCCTGCGGATCCTCGACCTGCGCCAGCGTCACGGTGACGGTCAACCCAACCCCAACCGCGCCGGCCAGCGCCGCCTCGGACGTGACCTCGTACTGCGCCGACGCCGCGCCCGCGACGGTCTCGCTTTCCGCTTCCGGCGGCTCCGGCGACACGCTCGAATGGTTCAGCGGCTCGTGCGGCGGCACCTCCGTGGGCACCGGCAGCCCGCTGGTCATCACCGCGCCCACGTCGACCACCTCCTACCACGCACGCTGGACCAATGCGTGCGGATCCTCTACATGCGCCGACGTCACGGTAAGCGTGCAGGCCGCGCCAACCGCCCACGCGGGCGGGCCCTACAGCGTTGTCGGTCAGACACCCGTGGCGATCTCCGGCTCGGCTGGCAACACCGCCTCGACCTTGTGGACGAGCAGTGGAACAGGCGCATTCGGCGACGCCTCGTCGCTCGCCACCAACTACACGCCGTCCGCCGCGGACGAGACCGCGGGCTCGGTCACGCTCACGCTCACGGCCAACCCAACGGCCCCCTGCGCCACCCCCGCCACGTCCAACGCGACGCTGACCATCACGGCGTGCACGGGGCCAGTCGCGCCGACATCGGTAACCACGAGCATCTCCTCGATCTGCGCCGGTAGTTCCGGCAGCCTCACCCTGACCGCCGTGGGCGGCTCGGGCGATACGGTGCAGTGGTTCGACGACACCTGCGGCGGCAACATGATCGGCACGGGCAACCCGCTCGTGGTGGCCTTCCCGGCCGCCACGACCACCTACTTCGCACGATGGACCAACACCTGCGGTGATAGCGGCTGCGCCTCGGCGACGGTCACGGTCACACCCGCGCCCACAGTGGACGCGGGCACGGCCGCCGATACCTGTGGCCAGGTCGCAGTGAGCCTTTCCGGCTCAGGAACGAACGCCGCGAGCTACCTGTGGACCGGCGGCGCCGGAACGTTCACCGACGCCACCAACCCGATGACCACGTACACGCCGGGCACGAGCGAAACTGGGCCGGTGACGCTTACGCTCACGGCCACCGGCAACTCGCCCTGCACCACGGCGTTCGACACCGTATCGTTCAACGTCGTCGCCCCACCCACCGCGCTGGCCGGCCCATCGCTCAGCGTCTCCGGTTGCTCCGCGTTCCCCGTCGCGCTCTCCGGCTCGGTGTCGAACGCCGCGAACAGCCTGTGGACCACCAGCGGCACCGGCACGTTCGCCGATGCGACAAGCCCGGCGACCACGTACACGGTGAGCCCCGCGGACGTCACCGCCGGCACGGTCACGCTGACGCTCACGGCGCAGCCGAACGCGCCGTGCGCTACGCCGGCCGCGAGTTCGCTCACGCTGACGGTGCTGCCGCCGCTGACAACAGCGTTTGTCGATGACGATTACGTGGGGTTGCCCAACGGCACTGAGGTCACCTACCCGGCCGTCGGAGGAACGGGCCCGCACATGATCGGTTGCGATGCGTTTGCGAGCATCCAGGCGGCGTTGAACGCGGTGACGGGGAGCACGGTGAACGTGGCCCCCGGCACCTACGACGAAGACCTGAACATCGCGATCAACAACACCAACCTGGTGGGCTCGGGCGCGGCCGTGACCATCGTCCGCGGCGTGCCGACCGGGCATCCCAACGACCTGGGCTCGGCCACCCTCCAGGTGATCGGCAAGAGCGGGGTCACCATCTCCGGGCTGACCATCACCCGCCTGGGCAACACCGCGGCCACCTGGGACGACCCGCTCAACAACAACGGCCTGCTGGCCAGCAGCTCGCCCGGCCTCACCGTCCACGACTGCATCATCACCGGCAACCGCAACGGCGTGAACCTGCAGTTCATGGACAACGCCACCCTGCGCAACAACGTCATCGACTTCAACCGCACCGGCCTGCAGTGCGTGGA
The DNA here is from genome assembly GCA_964630785.1 of uncultured Phycisphaeraceae bacterium. Lineage (GTDB taxonomy): Bacteria > Planctomycetota > Phycisphaerae > Phycisphaerales > UBA1924 > JADLCX01. Next base: position 79,692 of record CAZVZG010000012.1, read on the forward strand.
CAACGTCACCAACTCCACCTTCACCCAGAACGCCATCACCAACAACTGGACCATCGGGGTGCTCTTCCGCGACGAGACCCCCGGCGGCAGCGACACCACCGGCACCGCCTTCACCAACAACAACATCAGCGGCAACTGGTACGCCCAGATCGAGTACCGCAACCCCGACGCGCACCCGCTCACCCTCAAGGACTTCAGCGGCAACTGGCTGGGGACCACCACGCCCACCCAGCAGCCCAGCAACGGCGGCGAGCCCGGCTATTCCGCGCAGGTCCCCGTGGCCTACGGCGGCACGGCCGTCCCGCCCGGGCCCGGCCCCGGCGTGGCCGACGTCAAGGGCGACGCCATCGCCAGCTTCGACATCACCCCGATGCTGGCGAGCGGGACCGACACCGACGTCTCGACCGGCTTGGGGACCTTCGGCTTCCAGGGCGGCCACTCCGCCCTGGCGGTGACCTCCCAGCTGGCCCAGACCGGCCCCACCGGACGCGTGCAGGAGGGCCACGACGCCGCCGACGCCGCCGGGAGCGTGTCGGTCGACGCCGGGACGTTCTCCGAGAACCTGGTCATCACCAAGCAGGTCACCATCGACGGGGCCGGGTCGGGCGACTGCGCCACCGGCGCCGACCCGCTCACCCAGACCGTGCTCAGCGCGGCCAACCCCGCCCTCCCGACCGTCTCGATCAGCGACGCCGGCGGGGCCTCGGACTCGGCGCGGCTGACCCTGCGCGACCTCCGCGTCACCGGCTCGACCGCCGCGGGCGTCCGGTTCACCTCCGTTGCGCTCCGCTCGTTCTTCCTGCTGGACAACCTCGCCGTCGCCGCCAACACCGGGCCCGGCGTCGAGTTCGCCGGGTCCGGCTCCTTCGCCGACGCCCGGGTCACCAACTCCAGCCTCTGCTCCAACGCCCGCGGCGTGCAGAACTCCACCACCCTGGCCAGTCTCGACGGGCTCACGATCGACAACTGCGAGGTCCGCGACAACACCTTCAACGGCCTGGGCGTCTTCGGCGACTCCACCTCCGGCTTCAACCCCACCAACATCGCCGTCTCCAACTCCCAGTTCTCGGCCAACGGCACCTCCAGCAACCTCTTCCAGGGCTCGGGCGACCTCTCCTTCTACGAGTTCAACGGCAACGCCTCCATCACCGACGTCACCATCGCCACCACCGGACGCGTCCCCGTGCAGTTCCGCGGACGCGGCACCGACGGCTCCCCCGGCACCTGGCTGCCCGCCGGCACCGTCGCCATCGACGGCCTGACCGTCACCGGCTCGGCCGACCGGCCCGCCATGTACATCCAGGTCTACTCGGACGTCTCGGGCTTCTCGCTCAACGACGTCGACCTCACCGGCGTCACCAGCGTCTCGCCGCCCAACACCGCCTTCTCGGTCGCGGGCATGATCCTGGACCACACCGGGGCCACGCCCCTGGAGCTGGGCAACACCGCCTTCCCCTGCCCCGGCGGCGGATACGCATCGCTGGCCGTGTACAACACCGGCGGCGCCCACGCCTCCTGCTCCACCTCCTTCGCCGGCGCCACCACCCTGGCCCAGAAGGAGACCTGCGTCGTCGACGCCGACGACCCCTTCAGCCTCCCCGGTCAGGTCTCCTTCGATGACGCCATCGTGATCACCCCGCCCGCGGCCGGCTCGGTCTGCACCGGCGGCATGTTCACCTTCACCGTCTCGGTCTCCGGACTGGGACCGATCAGCTACCAGTGGCGGCACGACGGCAACCCCGTCGGCGCCGACTCAAACTCCTTCGCCATCACCAACGCCACGGCGGCAGATGCCGGCGGCTATTCGGTGGACATCACCAACCCGTGCGGCACGGTCACCAGCGGCCCGGTCAGCCTGTCGGTCCTGCCGCTGCCGGTCGCGCCGTCGTCGGTCACGGCGAGCACCTCTTCCATCTGCGCGGGTGATTCCGGCAGCCTCACCCTTACCGCCGTGGGCGGCTCGGGCGACACCGTGCAGTGGTTCGACGACACCTGCGGCGGGACCTCGATTGGGTCGGGCAGCCCGCTGGTCATCGCCTACCCGGCTTCCACGACCACCTACCACGCGCGCTGGACCAACACCTGCGGTGACAGCGGCTGCGCTTCGGCGACGGTCACGGTCACGACACCGCCGACCGCGCCCGCCGGCGTTGCCTCGGACGTGACGGCCTACTGCGCGAACGCTGTTCCGGCCACCATCTCGCTCACCGCCAGCGGCGGATCGGGCCTCACACTGAACTGGTACGCCGACTCCTGCGGCGGGACCTCGATTGGGTCGGGCAGCCCGCTGGTCATCGCCGCGCCGGCAACGACCACCACCTACTACGCACGCTGGGAGGCGGCTCCGTGCGTTCCCAGCACGTGCGCCAGCGTTACCGTCACGGTGAATCCGCTCCCCGTCGCCCCGTCGAGCGCGGCCTCTGATGTGACGGCATACTGCTCCGACGCCGCCCCCGCCACGATCTCGCTCAGCGCCTCCGGCGGCTCGGGCGACACCCTCGAATGGTTCAGCGGGTCCTGCGGCGGCACCTCCGTGGGCACCGGCAGCCCGCTGGTCATCGCCGCGCCGGCGAGCACCACCTCCTACCACGCGCGCTGGACCAACGCCTGCGGCAGCTCGACCTGCGCCGACGTGACAGTGAACGTGCAGGCCGCGCCCACCGCCGGTGCGGGCGGTCCCTACAGCGTCATCGGCCAGACACCCGTGGCGATCTCCGGGTCGGCGTCCAACGCCGCCTCGACGACGTGGACCAGCAGCGGCACCGGCGTGTTTGCCGACGCCTCGTCGCTGTCCACCACCTACACACCCAGCCCCGCGGACGAGACCGCGGGCTCGGTCACGCTCACGCTCACGGCCAGCCCGACGGCGCCGTGCGCCACGCCCGCGGCCTCCAACGCGGCGCTGACCATCACGGCGTGCGCAGCCGGTCCGGTGGCCTACGCCGACGACGATTACATCGGCCTGCCCTTCGGCACGGCGGTGAACTGGCCCGCCAACGGCTCGGCGGGCCCGCACATGATCGGTTGCGACGCGTTTGCGAGCATCCAGGCGGCGTTGAACGCGGTGACGGGGAGCACGGTGAACGTGGCCCCCGGCACCTACGACGAAGACCTGAACATCGCGATCAACAACACCAACCTGGTGGGCTCGGGCGCGGCCGTGACCATCGTCCGCGGCGTGCCGACCGGGCATCCCAACGACCTGGGCTCGGCCACCCTCCAGGTGATCGGCAAGAGCGGGGTCACCATCTCCGGGCTGACCATCACCCGCCTGGGCAACACCGCGGCCACCTGGGACGACCCGCTCAACAACAACGGCCTGCTGGCCAGCAGCTCGCCCGGCCTCACCGTCCACGACTGCATCATCACCGGCAACCGCAACGGCGTGAACCTGCAGTTCATGGACAACGCCACCCTGCGCAACAACGTCATCGACTTCAACCGCACCGGCCTGCAGTGCGTGGACAACGTCACCAACTCCACCTTCACCCAGAACGCCATCACCAACAACTGGACCATCGGGGTGCTCTTCCGCGACGAGACCCCCGGCGGCAGCGACACCACCGGCACCGCCTTCACCAACAACAACATCAGCGGCAACTGGTACGCCCAGATCGAGTACCGCAACCCCGACGCGCACCCGCTCACCCTCAAGGACTTCAGCGGCAACTGGCTGGGGACCACCACGCCCACCCAGCAGCCCAGCAACGGCGGCGAGCCCGGCTATTCCGCGCAGGTCCCCGTGGCCTACGGCGGCACGGCCGTCCCGCCCGGGCCCGGCCCCGGCGTGGCCGACGTCAAGGGCGACGCCATCGCCAGCTTCGACATCACCCCGATGCTGGCGAGCGGGACCGACACCGACGTCTCGACCGGCTTGGGGACCTTCGGCTTCCAGGGCGGCCACTCCGCCCTGGCGGTGACCTCCCAGCTGGCCCAGACCGGCCCCACCGGACGCGTGCAGGAGGGCCACGACGCCGCCGACGCCGCCGGGAGCGTGTCGGTCGACGCCGGGACGTTCTCCGAGAACCTGGTCATCACCAAGCAGGTCACCATCGACGGGGCCGGGTCGGGCGACTGCGCCACCGGCGCCGACCCGCTCACCCAGACCGTGCTCAGCGCGGCCAACCCCGCCCTCCCGACCGTCTCGATCAGCGACGCCGGCGGGGCCTCGGACTCGGCGCGGCTGACCCTGCGCGACCTCCGCGTCACCGGCTCGACCGCCGCGGGCGTCCGGTTCACCTCCGTTGCGCTCCGCTCGTTCTTCCTGCTGGACAACCTCGCCGTCGCCGCCAACACCGGGCCCGGCGTCGAGTTCGCCGGGTCCGGCTCCTTCGCCGACGCCCGGGTCACCAACTCCAGCCTCTGCTCCAACGCCCGCGGCGTGCAGAACTCCACCACCCTGGCCAGTCTCGACGGGCTCACGATCGACAACTGCGAGGTCCGCGACAACACCTTCAACGGCCTGGGCGTCTTCGGCGACTCCACCTCCGGCTTCAACCCCACCAACATCGCCGTCTCCAACTCCCAGTTCTCGGCCAACGGCACCTCCAGCAACCTCTTCCAGGGCTCGGGCGACCTCTCCTTCTACGAGTTCAACGGCAACGCCTCCATCACCGACGTCACCATCGCCACCACCGGACGCGTCCCCGTGCAGTTCCGCGGACGCGGCACCGACGGCTCCCCCGGCACCTGGCTGCCCGCCGGCACCGTCGCCATCGACGGCCTGACCGTCACCGGCTCGGCCGACCGGCCCGCCATGTACATCCAGGTCTACTCGGACGTCTCGGGCTTCTCGCTCAACGACGTCGACCTCACCGGCGTCACCAGCGTCTCGCCGCCCAACACCGCCTTCTCGGTCGCGGGCATGATCCTGGACCACACCGGGGCCACGCCCCTGGAGCTGGGCAACACCGCCTTCCCCTGCCCCGGCGGCGGATACGCATCGCTGGCCGTGTACAACACCGGCGGCGCCCACGCCTCCTGCTCCACCTCCTTCGCCGGCGCCACCACCCTGGCCCAGAAGGAGACCTGCGTCGTCGACGCCGACGACCCCTTCAGCCTCCCCGGTCAGGTCTCCTTCGATGACCCCGACATCCTCACGCCCATCACCGGCGGCGGCGTGTGCGTGGGCGGCATGTTCACCTTTACCGTGAGCGCGACCGGCGCCGGGCCGCTGAGTTATCAGTGGTTCAACGGCGCCACACCCGTGGGCACAGACTCGAACTCCTACGCGATCACGAGCGCGACGCTCGCCGACACCGGCAGCTACACGGTCGCCGTGACCAACGCCTGCGGTTCGGTGACTTCCAACGCGGTCATGCTCAACGTCTTCCCGAACCCGGCCGCGCCGACCGGCGCCGGGGCGGACGTGACTTCCTTCTGCTCTGGCTCGCCCCCGGCCGGCATCTCGCTCACGGCCACGGGCGGCACGGGCGACACACTCGTCTGGTATGCCAACTCGTGCGGCGGCACACCCATCGGCATGGGGTCACCGCTGATGGTCGCCGCGCCGGTCGCAACCACTACCTACTTCGCGAGCTGGGAGACCACCAACTGCGGCGCCTCGACGTGCGCGAGCGTGACCGTGACGGTCAACGCCTCGCCCGTAGCCCCGACCGGCGCCTCGTCGGACGTCACGAGCTATTGCTCGGCGAGCGCTCCGGGCACGATCAATCTGACCGCTTCGGGCGGCAGCGGCGACACGCTGGAGTGGTTCAGCGGTTCCTGCGGCGGCACGCCGATCGGCATGGGCAGTCCGCTCAGCATCACCGCACCTACTTCCACCACGACTTACTACGCCCGCTGGACCACCGCGCTCTGCGGATCGTCCGCTTGCGCCGACGTGACTGTTACCGTCAACGCCTCGCCGGTCGATCCGGTGAGCGCATCGTCCGACGTGACCAGCTACTGCGTTGCGTCCGCGCCGGGCATGATCTCGCTGAGCGCATCGGGCGGCTCCGGCGATACGCTCGAGTGGTACGCCGGCTCGTGCGGCGGCGCGCCGATCGGCACGGGCAGCCCGCTCAACATCGCCGCGCCGGGCTCCACGACGATCTACTTCGCGCGATGGACCACCGCCCTCTGCGGCAACTCCGCGTGCGCCTCGGTCACCGTCACCGTCAACGCCAACCCCGGCTCGCCGACAGGGCTGAACGCCAGCCCGGCGACGATCTGCGACAGCGGGCCTGTCACGCTCACCGCGAGCGTCGGCCCGGGCGAGACGGTCGATTGGTTCGCCAACGCTTCGTGCGGCGGCTCGCCGATCGGGTCCGGTTCGCCCTTCAACACCACGGTTTCGGGCACGACCTCGTTCTACGCCAGGGCACGCGACCTTGCCACCGGCTGCACGTCCCCGTGCGTCGGCCCGGTAACGGCGAACGTCTACCAGTCGCCCGCGGCCCCGACGAGCGCGGGCGCGAGCTCCACTTCGTTCTGCGCCGGATCACTCGGCACGATCACGCTGACAGCCGTCGGCGGCTCGGGCGATACGCTCGCGTGGTACTCGGGATCGTGCGCCGGCACACCGATCGGCACGGGCTCGCCGCTCGTGATCGCCGCGCCGGGCGCAACGACCGCCTACTTCGCCCGCTGGGAGACCGCCAACTGCGGCGCCTCCGCGTGCGCCGATGTCACGGTCAATGTCCAGGCCGCGCCGGTGGTTTCGGCCGGCGGGCCGTACGGCATCTGTGCCGACGGCGTAGCCGCGCTCACGGGCTCGGCGATGAACGCCGCGAGCGTGGCGTGGACCACCAGCGGCACGGGGTCATTCCTCGACCCGTCGTCGGAGACGACCGTCTACATGCCCAGCCCGGCGGACGTCACCGCGGGCTCGATCGTGCTGACGCTCACGGCCCAGCCCATTGCGCCGTGCTCGGGCGCGGCGATCTCGATGGCGACCGTTTCCATCCAGCCGCTTCCGACGCCCCCGACGGGCGCGAGCGTCAACAACACCAACTTCTGCGCGGGCAGTGTGAGCGACATCACGCTTTCGGCCACGGGCGGCTCGGGTGACCAGCTCGCCTGGTACGCCGGGTCCTGCGGCGGCACGGCGGTCGGTAACGGATCGCCACTCACCATCGCGGCCCCCGCGAACACGACCACCTACTTCGCCCGCTGGATCAACGCGTGCGGCGGCTCGGCGTGCGCATCGGTCACCGTCACCGTCTACCAGAACCCGGTGGCGCCGACCTCGGTCAGTCTCAGCCAGGACACGTGGTGCGCCGGGTCCGGCCCCGCCAACATCACGCTCGGCGCCGTCGGCGGCTCGGGCGACACGTTCGAGTGGTTCACCGGCTCGTGCGGCGGAACGCCCGTCGGCACCGGCACCTCGCTCTCCATCCCGGCCCCGAGCGCTACGACCATCTACTACGGCCGGTGGAGCACGGCGCATTGCGGCGCATCGACCTGCGCCCAGGCGACCGTGACCGTGAACCCGCTGCCCGTGGCCCCAACCTCGGCCTCGGTCGATGCTCCAACCTACTGCGAAAATAGCGGCCCGGGCAATATCTCACTCACGGCCGCGGGCGGATCGGGCGACACGCTCAAGTGGTACACCGGCTCGTGCGGCGGCGTGCTCATCGGCAGCGGTTCACCGCTGGTGACCGCCGCCCCGATCACGACCACCACCTACTACGCAAGGTGGGAGACGGCGACCTGCGGCGCCTCGGCGTGTGCGAGCGTCACGGTGACGGTCACGCCGCTGCCGGTTGCGCCGACCATGCTCACCTCCAGCGCCGACAATTACTGCTCCACGTCCGTCGCCAGCCTCACGCTGACCGCCTTCGGCGGCTCGGGCGATACGCTGGAGTGGTTCGATGATTCATGCGGCGGCAACCAGATCGGCACGGGCTCGCCGCTGGTGATCACCGCCCCGCTCACCACGACCACCTACTACGCCCGGTGGACCAACGTCTGCGGCGAATCGACCTGCGCCCAGGTGACCGTCACGGTCACGCCGGCCGTCGGCGCCTGCTGCTCGGGCTACGGGCTGGGCAAGACGTGCCAGGTGGTCGCGCCCGGCATGTGCAACCCGTCACCGACACCCGACGGCGCCTACCGCGGCGACTGCACGGTCTGCATGCCGACCACCTGCTGCCCGGCCGACTACAACAACAACGGGATCGTCAGCGTACAGGACATCTTCGACTTCCTGGCCGCCTATTTCGCCGGAAACTTCAACTCCGACTTCAACAACAACACCTTCATCAGCGTGCAGGACATCTTCGACTTCCTCGCGTCGTACTTCGCCGGCTGCTAGGGCCGCGCGGCGTTCCACGTCATCGAAAAAGGCCCGGGGGGTTTGACCTCGGGCCTTTTCATTCGGCGAAGCCACCGGAGTCGCGCCGGCGGTCGAAGGCTTTTCGGTGGTTGGATCAGGACCGGGCCCGACGACGCTACGGCGGAAGGGATCCCGGAAAAGGCCGCGGTCGGATTCGAACCGACGAAGGCTTGCGCCAACGGATTTGCAATCCGCTCCATTAGACCACTTTGGTACGCGGCCGCGGTGGTGGACAGACCGTACATCGCAATCCTGCCCGGGTCAAGGCGGACGGATCGCGGCGGACCCGATCGCCGTCCCAACGGCGGTATTGGGCGATCGGGGCGGTCCCGTTGGGCGCGAACACTGCTCCGGGTGAGGGCGCGGGTCCGATACCATGCGACATGCCCAAGGCCCCAACCATGCGGATCGTATCAAGTAGGCTCGTGATTCTGGCCGCGGCGGTCGGTGTGATCGGTGCGCCCGGCGCGCTGGGTCAGAATCAGCAGCCCTCGCCCTATTCCAAACCCGTGCAGGTTCGGCCAAACCTGCCGGACTCTCTCGGCGAAGAGCTCGGTCTGCGGGTCAACCCGGGGCTGGCACGCGAAGGAACCTTCGTGTCGAACGCCCGCGGCCAGGCCGTCAAGGGGAAGAGCGGGCGGTGGTTTTTCGTGTTCGATCCGGACATCGCGGGGCGGACGCTGCCGCCGATGGTGCTGCTGCCCAATGTGAACCTCTCGACGGTGGAGCGGCTGGCGGAGCATTCGCCGCCGGGCACCCGTCTAGGCGTGACCGGCCAGGTGACGGTGTACCAAGGCCTGAACTACCTACTTGCGACGGCGCCGCCGGTAGTGCTGCGAGTTGAAGCGGAAGCGCCCGAGGCCCCCCCTACCCCCCCTCCCCCCCCTTCCCCCCCTACCCCTCCCGCTCCCGCTTCGACTTCCGCCTCACCCACGGCTTCAACACCACCCGAATCACCTGCGGCCGAAGCCCCGAAGACTGTGGCTACGACCGCGCCCGCGGCCAAGGTGACCGACGAACCGTCGATCGAGGAGATCGTGGAAAAACTGGACAAGGCCGCGCGCAGGGTCGCGGCGACGTCGCCTCAACGATCGAACACATCGATCCCGGGGCTCAATGCCGAAGGACGTGCAGAGCCGAGCGACGCGGACACCGGCAAACCGGGACGGACGCTGCTGTCGCCCGGTGTGATCGTGGGTCGGCGCGGGCGCATTATGCGTTCGGCGGACGGGGCGATGGTGCTGATCTTCGACTCGGGCGTGGACGGCGGCGTGCCGCAACCGATCGTGCTGCTGCCCTGCCAAAACCTCGCGGCGGTGGAGCAGATCGCCGAGCGCTCGGGCGAGGGCGCGACGTACACGGTCACGGGAGAAGTGTTGACCTACCGCGGTCAGAACTACTTGCTGCTCAGGTCGTACCAAGCCAACCGGGTGGGTGACCAGGTGATGCCGACGCAGTGAGCGGCTATGGCGGTTGGGTTCACCGCGGAGACGCTGAGTCCGCGGAGGCGACAAACAAGAGGCCGCGAAGTCTGGAACCGAGGGGAGGGCGGTCAAACCGGGACGGTGCCCTGAACGGGCCGGTCCTCGATCGCCATGGGCTCGGACGGTGCGGTCTGGACGGACTCACCGAGCAGAGGAAAAAACCGCGAACCGGCGAGGCGGACCTTGCGGTTGGCGGTGGCCCGCGGCATAAGCGGGATGATGGCGAGCATGACCAAGACCATGGCCGCGTTCAGGGCGAGCATGGGCAACAGGCCGGAGAGGCCCACGTGCACCATGATCGCCGTGGCGACGACGATGACGAGCGAGATCGGGATGAGCCCCTGCCACGCGACGGCCATGATCTGGTCGAAGCGGAGGCGGGGGATGGTCCATCGCACGAGCATCATGAAGAAGATCATGCCGACGACCTTGATGAGGAAGACGGCGAACTTGACCAGCACGGCGAGGATACCCATGGACTGGGGCTCAAGGAGCCCGCCGGGGAAGGGCAGGTGGTACCCGCCGAGGAAGACCAGCACGAAGAACGCGCCGGCGGTGACCATGTGGCTGTATTCGGCCAGGAAGAACAGGGCCCAGCGCATCGCGCCGTACTCGGTGTGGTATCCGCCGACAAGCTCCTGCTCGCACTCGGCGTTGTCGAAGGGCGTGCGGTTGCTCTCGGCCAGAATGCAGGTGAAGAACACGACCGCCATGAGGGGCTGAGAGAAGACCAGCCAGCCGTGATTGACCTGGTACGAGATGATCTTCTCGGGCATCAACGAGCCGACCATGAGCAGCACGGTGAGCACCGAGAGCCCGAGCGGGATCTCGTAGGAGATCATCTGGGCGCTGGAGCGGAGGGCGCCCAGCAGCGAGTACTTGTTGTTGCTGGCCCAGCCGGCAACGGTGATGCCGTAGACGCTCATGCTGCCGACCGCGAGCAGGTAGATGATGCCGATGTTGATGTTCGCGCCCGCGATGACGACGTCGCCGCCGGGGATGTCCCAGTTGAGCAGCGGGATGCGGACGGTCTCGGGCAGGTGCAGTGTTCCACCCCAGGGGATGATCGCGAACCCGATGAGCGCGGGGATGACCACGATGATCGGGCCGAGACTGAAGAGCCCTTTGTCGGTGCGCCTGGGGCGGTAATCCTCCTTGAGGATGAACTTCAGCCCGTCGGCCGCGGGCTGACCGAGGCCCCAGCGGCCCTTGAGAAAGCCGAGGAAGGGCTGCCCGAAGTCGAAGCCGGTGCGGTTGGGGCCGATGCGGTCCTGGATGTAGGCGGAGACCTTGCGCTCGGCGTAGGTGCTGTAGCCGGCGAGGCCGAGGATCACGTGAACCATCACGAGGATGATGACCACGTTCACGATCAACTGGGCGGTCAGGAAATCGGGGGGGTTCATGGAGGCGGGATCGTAGTCGGGATCGGGGGCGCGTGGGTTGTCGGCACAACCCCCCAACCCCGCGCGGGCCGGCCTCAGGATGCCGCGGCCGCGCCGTCCCGGGCCGCGGAAGAGTTTGCGGCCTGAGTCACGGGCGCACCCTTGACCACCGACCACTGGACCTGGCAGGCGTGCTGGTACTTGCCGCGAACAACGCCCTTGGACTGCGGCAGGCTGACGAAAGCGGCCGCGACGTCGATGTGGTCGAGGGTGATCAGCCCGTCTCCGAGGCTCGCGGGCGGCCGGGTAACCGTGACGGAGACGCCGTGCGGGCCGGCCTTGAGGTTGTTGAGGAATCGGAAGCGGGCGAGCACGGTCTGGCCGGCCCGGAGCGCGGTGATCTTGCGTCCGTCCGCTTCGTCGTTGACGGAAACGCCGAAGAGCTCGATGCCGGTCTTGTCGCGGACCTTGATGATCACGTCAGACTTGGGCAGATCAACGCTCGTGCGGAAGAGGACCTCCACGTTCACGTGCTCGCCGAAGATGAAGCCGTCGCGCGGGTCACCGTCGTCGCCCAAGAGCTGGACCGATTCGACGCGGGCGTGGCCGGTGCCGTAGCGGGACTCTTCGGAAGCGGCGACAGGAGCCGAAACCGGCGCGTCGGCGGGTGAGGTCGGGGGAGATGCCGACGCGCCCTCCGGGTCGGTCCCCGCCGCAACCTCGTCGGGATCGGTGATCGGCAGAGCCGACGGGGGAGGGGCGGGAGGGGGTTCGAGCAGCGTCTCATGGCGGCGCAGGCCGCGGGCGGTCTGCTGCTCGCGGACGATACGGAAATAACGATCGACCGCCTCCGATGCGGCGCCGAAGTACTTCTGCCGGCCGCCGGAGAGGAGCAGTCCCTGGCGGCAGATGCTCCGCACGGCGTCGGTCGCGTGCGAGACGAAGAGCAGCGTGACACCGGAGGCGAGCAGCTCGTGGAGGCGGCCCATGCATTTCTGTTGAAACGCGGCGTCGCCCACGGCGAGGATCTCGTCGAGGATGAGCACGTCGGGCTTGAGCGAGACGCTCACGGCGAAGGCCAGCCGCGCGTGCATGCCGCTGGAATAGGTGCTGACGGGCTCGTCGATAAAATCGCCGATGTCGGCGAACTCCTCGATCTCGGGGAGCCGATCCTCCATCTGCTTCCGCGGGACACCGAGGATCGCGCCGCTGAGGAAGACGTTCTCGCGTCCGGTGAACTGCTGGTTGAAGCCGCTGCCCAGCTCGAGCAACGCGGCGATCCGTCCGCGGATACGGACCTCGCCGGTGGTGGGCGTGAGCGTGCCGGCAATGATCTGCAGGAGCGTGCTCTTGCCCGCGCCGTTTCGACCGATGATGCCCAGCGACTGGCCCGGATAGACGTCGAAACTGACGTCCTGGAGGGCCCAGAAGTCGCGGGCGCGCGTGCGACCGGTGACCCGCTCGACCAGGCGGTCGGTGGTGCGGTGGAAGATCCGGTAGCACTTACCGACGTTTCGCACGCTGATCGCCGGCTCGCCGGCGGCGGAGGCGGGAGCGAGGAGGGGATCGGGCGACGGCCCCGGCTCGGTGTCAGACTTCATCCGCGAACCCCCTGCGCATGCGCATGAAGACCGCGTAGGACACCTGCGTAAACGCGAGCATGACGAGGGTGAGAGCGCCCAGCTCGGCCCAGTGCGGCTGGACTCCCCAGAGCAGGACGCGCCGGGCGTTCTCGATAACGATCGTGAGCGGGTTGAGCTCGTAGAGGCCGCGCCAGGACGCGGGGATGCGCTCGACGGAGTAGAACACCGGGGTCATGTACATGAGCAACTGAGTCGCGACGATGACGATGTGGCGCATGTCGCGGACGAACACGCCGAACGCGGCCAGGAGCCAGCACACCGAAAGGCTCAGAAGGACGTGGGGGATGATCACGATCGGCAGGAGCAGCGCGGTGGCTTGCAGGTGCCCGGTGAGCGCGTACTGCGCCACGAGGAAGCAGGGCAGGCAGACCAGCGGATAGACCGAGGCCGAGACGACGCTCACGACCGGGAGGATCTCGACCGGGAACACGACTTTGCGCACGAAGTTGGGGCGTGTAGAGATGACGGTGGGACCGCGGTTGGCGCACTCGCTGAAGAAGTGGAAGAGCGCGTGCCCGATGAAATAGGGCAGAACGAACGCGGTGCCGGCCGCGCCGTCGATGCCCGATGGGTCGTGCCATCGGCTTTTGAAGACGTAACCGAAGATGAAGGTGTAAATGGCCAGGGTGATGAGCGGGTGGACGACGTCCCAGACGATGCCGAGGTAGGAGCCGCGGTGACGCTCCACGATCTCGCGCCCCGCGAACTGCCGGATGAGGTCGGAGTGGGCGCGCAGCGTGGCGAGCAGCCCGGTCGGGCGCAGATAGCCCGCCGTCGAGGGCGGCTGGGATGAGCGGATGGTGATCTGGCTCATGGGGCGTCGGCGGCGGTTCGCGGCGTCTTGCCGCATGGACGTTAGACCGGATTGGAACGATCCGCAACGATCGGAACCCGAACGGCGTGCCGCTCAGTCGCGTGCCGCACCGACGGCGACGACGTCGTTGATGATCTCGCGGTGGTTCGCGCAGCGGGGGCACTTGTGCTGACCGCCGAGCTTGCCCCTGGCGGTGAGCCAGCGGTGGAAGGCGCCGGGCGGGAGTGGGGTGACGGTCGGCGGGGCCATGCCCACGTCGTCGGTGCGCTTGGTGGTGTAATCAACGTTTTGGGCCTTGAGCGCCCTGTCGAACTCGGCCGCGAAGGCCGCCAGGCTGCCGGCGGCGGGCGGGACGGACGCCTTGCTCTCGATCTCGACGGCGAGCTCGAGCCCGGCCCGCGTGGTCGGGCCCGGATACACGGGCGCGGCCGTGAACTCCCCCACCACCAGCCCGGACTTGGCCGCGGCGGCGGCGACCGCGTTCTCGATGTGCTCGACGATCAGGTTCTCGCCGAACGCGTTGATGAAGTGGCGGTGGCGACCGACAATGCGCAGGCGGCACGGCCCCCCTCCGCCCCCCGCACCTCCCCCACGTCCGTCGAGTCCCGCGGGCACGGTGTCGAACTCGACGACGTCGCCGATGATGTAGCGCCACAGTCCGGCACAGGTGCTCATGACCACGACGTACCGCCGACCCTTCTCGACCTCCCAGCAGGCGCGAGCCGTCGGGTTCGGGTTGTCGATCTCGTCGAGGGGCACAAACTCGTAGAAGTTGCCGATGTCGGTGAGCAGGCGCAGGCCGGGTTCGTTGGGCGTGTCCTGGATGGCGATGAATCCCTCGCTGGCGGGGTAGAGCTCCAGCCTGTGGGGGATGTCGTCGCCATCGGGGCGGCCGGAGTACATCTGCCGCACGCGCGGCTCGAACGGGGCGTACTTCACGCCGCCATGAACAAAGAGCGTGAGGTTCCGCCACACGTCGCGCACGCCCTCGACTCGGCGGCCGCGTTCGCGGGCGAGTTGGACCACGCGGTCCATCAGCACGATCGCCCAACTGGGCATGCCGTTGATCATGCGGACGTCCTGATCGAGGCAGGCGTGGGCCATGGCCTCGATCTTGGCGGGCCAGTGGCTCATGAGCGCGATCCGCGGGCCGGGGGCGTAGATCTCCGAGATCGGCCAGCGGATGAGCGGCGTGACCAGCCCCGAAAGGTCGCCGGTGCGGATGCCGTGCCGGCTTGTGGTCAGGTCGGTCGAGCCGCCGAGGAAGAGGCACTTCCCCGCGGTGAGTTGAGCAAGATTGACGCCCGATCGCTCGGCGTGGACGAAAATGTCCAGCGCGGCGCGGTAGTTGGACCGCATCATCTGCCGTGAGACGGGGATGAACTTGTCGCCGGCCGTGGTGCCGGAGGTCTGGGCGAAATCCATCACCAGGCCGGGCCAGAGGACGTCGGGGCGTGCCTCCTCGCGCATCTCGGCGATGGGCGCGCGGAACGCGTAATAGTCGTGGGTCGGGACCGCTTGGCGGTAAGCCGAGAGCAGGTCCGCGTCGGGCAGAGCGACGAGCCGACCGAACCCGTGCTCGCGCCCGAATCGGGTGTCCTGGGCCAGCCGGATCAGCCGGCGGAGCTGGCCGATCTGCACGCGGGCCGTGTGCCGGTTCCACCAGGCGGTGTCGTCCAGCTTCCGGCGGCGTGCAGCCAGTTTGAGCGAGAGGCCCCGCCCCACGAGGGAGGTCCATCGCGGAGCAGGCCGCGCCCCGGGGAGGCCGGCGGGCGGGCGGCCGGAGTCGGCTGCGGGAACGGACGGGGAGGTCACGGCCGGGCGCCTCAGGTGGAGGTCGCCCCCGCGGGGGCGAGCTCATCGGCGAACTTGAGGAGCGCGTCGGCGAACTGGTCCGGGCACTCCATCATGGGGGCGTGGCCGCAGTTGTCGAACCAGGCGATCTGCGAGTTGCGGATCATCCGGCGGAACCCGTCGGCGGCCTCGGGGGGCGTGACGACGTCCTGGCGGCCCCAGAGCAGGAGCGTGGGCTGATCGATCCGGGCGATGCGGTCGCCGAGGTGGTCGCGCTTGGCGGACTTGCTGAGCTTCACCATCGCGCGGGCGCCGCCGCGATCGGACAGCTCGGCGTGGGCGCGGTCGAGGTCGGCCTCTCGCATCTTGGACTGGTCGTAGAAGAGCTCCCCGATCTTCCGCCGCAGCCACTCGCGGCTGGGACGGTGCTCGGGCTTGTCCACCATCGTCTTCTCGATCAGCCCGCTGGAACCGGCGAGGACCAGGGCCCGAACGAGCGGCGAATGCTCGATCGCGATGCGAAGAGCGACGTGTCCGCCGAAGGAGTTGCCCACGAGCACGGCGGGCTCGTCGAGGTAACCGTCCAGGAAGCGGGCGGTGAGGCGCGTGGCGCCCTGGATGGAGCAATCCTCGCCGCGCAGTTGCAGGAGGGGGAGTTGGAAGAGGATGCAGCGGACCTTGTGCTGGACGCGCTCGACGACTCCCTCCCAGTGCTCGTTGAGCCCGACCAGGCCGTGCAGGAACACGACGGGCAGGCCTTCGCCCACCTCGACCACCCGGGCCGACAGGCCACTCTCGGCGTCGCCGAAGGGCCATTCGGTCGTTTTCTCAGGGCTGGTTCGCGGCGCGGCCGGCAATGGGTCCTCCATGGGGATTGCGATGATATCGCGCCAGATGCTAGCGGGCACAAAGTAGCGGAAGGTGGGAGCTGCGGAGAAAGGAGATGGGAGCCGCTCCGAGATGGGGTGCGATCACACCTGAAAGATGCCGACAATGTCCCGAACATCGGAGCCGCCCTGCGAGCGACCGTTACCTGGGGGCCTCGGCTACGCGACCATCGACCAGATGAACGATGCGGTCGGCGCGGGCCGCGACCTCGGCGTCGTGGGTCACCATGACGATCGTGCGTCCTGTCTGGTGGCGGTGCTGGGTGAGCAGGTCGAGGATGGACTCGCCGGTCTTTCGGTCGAGGTTGCCGGTGGGCTCGTCGGCCAGGAGCAGGGGCGGGTCGTTGATGATCGCGCGGGCGATGGCGACACGCTGGCGCTCGCCGCCGGAGAGTTCGGCGGGGCGGTGTCGCAGGCGGTGCGAGAGGCCGAACGAACCGAGCAGGTCTTCGGCACGCTTGTTGAGCTCGGCGCGCCTCCGCCGGAAGCCCCATCGCTTGTGCAGGACCATCGCGGGGATAAGGGTGTTCTCGAGCACGGTGAGCTCGGGGAGCAGGTGGTAGAACTGGAAGACGAACCCGACCGACACGTTGCGGTAGCGGTCGAGCGCGCGGCGGCTCATCTCCCGAACCGACCGATCACGGAACTCGACGGTTCCGCCGGTGATCGCGTCGGGGCGGTCGAGCCCTCCGAGCAGGTGCAGGAGTGTGGATTTGCCGGAACCGGACGCGCCGAGCACCGCGACCCACTCGTGCTCGCGAACATCGATCGAAGCGCCCTTGAGCACGGGCACGTCGATCCGCCCGAGGCGGTAGGTCTTGTGAACAGCGGTCGCGCGGAGCACCACGGGCTTGCCTCTGCCTCCGTCCGCGGCGGCGCGCGCGGCAATCGTGGTCGCCGGGGTCGGGTGAGCGGTCGTGCCGGGTGTCGCCGCGCTCATTCAAACCTCAGCGATTTGACGGGGTCGTAGCTGGCGGCACGGAGCGCGGGCACGAGCGCGCCCACGACACTGAACACGACCGCGCCGACCACCACGATGACCGCCTTCTCCGGCTCGACGTGGTGGGGCAGTTCGGAGAAGTAGTACACCTTGGGGTCCCAGAGCGTGAGACCGAAGGCACGCCCGAGCCACTCGTGGATCGGGTTGATATTCCAGACGATGGCGAACGAGAACGCCAGCCCCAAGATCGTGCCGACGATGCCGAGCGTGAGGCCGTAGCGCAGCCAGAGCCAGGCGATGCCCGCCCGCGAAGCGCCGACGGCGCGAAGAACGCCGACGTCCTTGGTCTTCTCGCTCACCATCGCCCAGAAGATCGCCAGCACCAGGAACACGGCGACCACGGAGATGAACACGAGCAGGCCCAGCACCAGGGCGATCTCTTTCTTCACGGCGGCGATGAACAGGCCGTAGTTCTGCTCCCAGGTCGCGATGCCGTGGGCGCGGGCGAGGGCCGCGGGCGAAGGCACGCCGTCGCCCCACTGGGCGGCGAAGTCTGAGTAGATCGCCTCGCAGCGCTTCTGCAATCTATCGGGCTGGACGCCCGGTTTCGCCTTGACGAACACGTGCGTGACGCGCGCGGGCTCGACGCCAATGACCCTGCGCTGCGGCCCCCCCCCTCCTCCCTCCTGGCCGGCGGTCCCTTCATCGCGGATCTCGTAGGGGTTGGTGGGCTTGGCCTCCAGACGCTCGGCCTGGTCCATCTTCAACATGCGCTGAAGCTCGCCGAGGTTCATCATCAGCACGCTCTTATCGAACTCGAACACGCCGGTGCGGAACTCGTTGACCACGGGGAGACGGCGCGAGACGACGCCGATGTTGCGCCCGCCGCTGTCCATGGGCAGCACGTTGATGGTTACGCTTTGGCCGACTATGAACCCGGGGATGGAGGCGTAAGGGTCAGCACCGCCGATCTTGCGCTTGAGGATGCCCGCCGCCGGCTCGTACCAGCCGCCGTCCTGGCGCTGCGAGAACCCGGTCATCTCGATGCCTGTCACCACGCCGGGCTGGGCCCGCCCGGTCTGCGGATCGATTGCCTCGAGCTTGAGCGCGCCGTCAAGCAGCCGGGCGAAGAACTTGTGGTTCTCCAGACGCGGGTCCTGCCGCCCGCGGTCCTTGGGCAGAGGTTGGTCGATCGGTTTCCACCAGATCGAATCCTTCCACTGCGCCACGTCCGCGTACCGCTCGTCGATGCCGCGGATCTTGACCCCGATCAGGCGATTGTCCGGCAGGCTGACCATGCCGAAGGCCTCGATGGAAGGGCACGCGGCCGCGACCATCGGGTCGGCTTCGAGCCGATTGATCAGGTCTTCATAATGGGCAAAGCCGATGGTGGGCCAGGTGATGCCGACGTCCCCCTCGACGTTGCGCCCAACGTCGAGGAACATGGTCAGGAAGCCGCCCATGATCGACCATGTGACCAGCACCATGGCGGTGCAGAGCATGACGGCCACGGCCGCGAGCAGCGGCATGAGCTTGGACGTGAAGTAGCGGCGGGTGAGGAGGGCTTGGTACAAGGGGATCAGGGGATCAGGGATCAGTTGATCAGGGGATCAGGGGATCAGGGGATCAGGGATCAGGGGATCGGGGGATCGGGAACGGAGAGGGAGAGGGAGAGGCAGACAACCGTACGCCCTAAAGTTGAAACGTGTTGAAGGTCGGCTCCGTTCAACTCGCGACGAACCTTCTGCTCGCCCCGATCGCGGGGTACTGCGATCTGGCGTTCAGGACGATCTGCCGCGAGTACGGCGGGCTGGGCCTGGCGTGCACCGACTTGCTGAGCCCGCAGGGCCTGCTGCGGGGCACGGCGACCAGCCTGGACCTGGCCCAGACCAACGACTTCGACAAGCCGATCGGGATGCAGCTCTACGGGTCCGACCCGGCGATCATGGCCGACGGCGCCCGCTGGGCCCGCGACCACGGGGCCACGATCATCGACATCAATATGGGTTGCCCGGTGGACAAGGTCTGCAAGAAAGACGGCGGGTCGCGTCTGCTGTGCATCCCGGACACCGCCGAACGGATTGTCGAGGCGGTCGTGAACGCCGTCGGTGACACGACACCGGTCACTTGCAAGACCCGACTGGCCTGGTTCGAGCCCCCTTCGCCGCCCGTGGCCGAGCAGTTAGCCCCGCGCCTGGTGGCGGCCGGGGCACGGATGGTCACGATCCACGGGCGGACCGCCGAGCAGAAGTTCCAAGGCCGGGCCAGCCTCGAAGGCATCAGGGGCGTGGTGGAGGCGGTCAAGAGCCGGTTCCCGGACATTCCCGTGATCGGCAACGGCGACGTGACCGAGCCGGAGCAGGTGGTGGAGATGATGTCGGCCACAGGCTGCGACGGGGTGATGATCGGACGCGGCGCACTCTCGACGCCGTGGATCTTCCGCGATGCGTGGGCCATGCAAACCGGGCGAGCACGCCCCGCCGCGCCGGACAAGGCGGAAATCCTCGCCGTGATGCGCCGGTACTTCGACCTGATGCGCCAATACCGCGGCGACCACTACGCGATGTTCCAGGTTCGCCGACGCGTGTCGTGGTTCGCCAAGCGCCTGCGCGGACCGTGCAAGGCATTCCGAGAGGAGGTCCGGCTCGCGCCCGATCCGGCGGCTGTTTACGGAGCCATCGAGGCCTACCTCGCCGGGGACGCCGAACGCGACGCGGAGGTGAGCCTCAGCGGTGCGATCGACGAGTAGCGACCCCCACCTCCACCCCCACCCCGAGCTCGTTCACCGCAGGGACACGACAATTGCAAAATGCAAAAGCGCACAGCAGACGCCGGTGACGACTCCGGCGCCTGACTGTGCTACGCGTGGTTTCTGTGTGTGCGCCCCCCCTTCCCTCCCCGTTTTCGTCTCATCCGTCCGGCGATTCAGGGCTTTCCCATCGCCAGTGTTTCGACCATCACCTGCAAGCCCGTCGGGAAACACCCGGGGCTGTTCGGGCCAACGGTTGTCGGCTGGGCCTCGCACCGTGTCGGTGATTCGCCCACGATACATTCCGCGAGTTCCTGGGCGCGCTCGTCGGAATCCGGAAGTTTTTCGATGGGGCCGCGCACCGCCACAGCGATCAACCGGTGCGGGCCGACGATGGCGCAGTGCGTCCCGTAAGACACGCGCACGAGCTCGCCGGGCCGCAACTGGTCGAACCGCCGGCCGCCGAAGTCGTGCGGCTGCCAGCGGACGCACCGCACCACGCCACTGGCATCTTCATAGATCGCCAGCACGCCCGCACCGATCTGGGGCGGATGGAGCAGGTCGTCGATAATGTGCCGGGCGTGCTCGGCCGTGATCCTGGGCGGGGCGCTAACTAACTCCGCAGGATGGGCGTCGGCGATCGCGTTCGGACCGATGCTCGAATCCGGCGAACCGGCCTGCGGTGGCCTCTGCGGCCCGACCGCAACGGGCAAGACCGGTGACGGCGACACCGCCGGGCGAGAGAAATAGATTGCCAACCCCACGCACGCCGCGGCCGACGAGATCGCCGCGATCCGCCACAAGGTTCGCGGGGCTCGTCGGCGCGGCTGCGGGCGGCGCCCATCGGCTTCGTGGATCCGGAGCGGAGCGGCCGGCAAGAGCGCCGAGCGCTCCATCTCCTCGATCTCCGCCGCGATTCGGATCAGATTCTCGAGTCGGCGATTGTCCATGTCACACCCCGTACCGATTTATTCGTCCCCGCCGTGTCCGCGCTCGGCGGAATCGGCCCGGTGGCCCAGCCGGGCCAGAGACCGGCGGAGCTTCTCCCAACCCGATTGCTTCTTGGCGTTGATGGTGCTGGCGGCCAAGCCAAAGCGTTCGGCCAGGGTCCGATCAGATGCGCCCGCCGCGGCCGCCACAACGATCGCGTGCTCTTCGTCAGTCAGGCAGCCGGGAGCGTCTCGCTCGCGCAAGCATCGACGGACGGCCTCCAGCAGTTCCGCATCGGCGGCCTCGGAATCGGGCCCGTCCGAGAACCCGGCGGCCTCGATGTAGTCCATGCCGGGGTCGCCGGCCAACTCCGTCGTGGGAGCCCCGCTTTGGGTGGCTTTGCGAAGGTGCCGAAGCCACGTCTTGGCGGCGATGGCGTACACAAACGTGGTGACGGAAGAACGGGTGGGGTCGTAACGGCCGCGGGCGAACGCCTCGAAGAGCCCGATCCAGACCCGTTGGCAGAGGTCGTCCACGGACTCCGCGGCACGTCCGGGACGCACACGCCTGACAAAGAACGCCCGAATCGCGGGCCCCAACCGCTCGTTTAGCTCCGCGAACGTGGCCCGGTCCTCGCCGCGGCTGGCGGTGCAGGCCTCGGCGAGGGCTCGCAGGTGCGCGGCGGGGTCGTTCGGGGAGGACGGCGGTGGCTGCAAAGTTCGGCACCCTACGGGTGGACGGGCTTGGCGGGGCAACGATTGCGCGGGCGGAGTGGGGCTGGGACGGGGGTGGGTTTACCTGACCCTTCGGGATGTTCGGGTCGATTGTGTCATGGCGCGGCGAGCGCGGCCCGCCCCGGCGGGAATATCGCTGGGTCGGCTAGAGTTCGCTTCTATCCTCGATTCACCGCAAAGGAGCCCGATCGTGTTGACAGGCATCACCCGTACCCACCGTTTCGTGGCGGCCTTCGCGGCCACGGCTGTTATCGGCCTTCCGTGCGCCCTGGCTCAGCAAACCAAGCCCGCCCCGGCGCAACCCAAGCAGCTCACGCCCGACGAGGTGGCCAAGCTCAAGGAGCAGATGAAGGCTAACGCGGCCCATCAGCCTACGCCCACCCAACCCGGGGCGGCGTTGCCGACGTGCCTGGAGATCGAGAAGCCAACGTTCGACTGGGGCGATATCCCGGACACCGAACCGGTCAGCCACCAGTTCGACTTCAAGAACATCTCGGACAAGACCGTGAAGATCACGGTGGCGGCCTCGTGCGGGTGCACGGTGGCGGGGCTTGAGAAAGATACCTACGCCCCGGGCGAGTCGGGCAAGATCACCGCGACGTTCAACCCGCAGGGTCGCAACGGCTCGCAGACGAAAGTGCTGACGATGACGGTGCTCAACCCGCAGGGCGTGTTCGCGCAGCAGACGATGACGCTGACGTCGAACGTCAAGGCGCTGGTCACGCTCGAACCGCCGAAGATGTACCTCAGCGAGGTCGACCACAAGAAGGGCCAGACCTCGAAGGTGACGATCCTGGGCCGGGTGCCGGACTTCAAGATCGACTCGGTGGAGTCCAACAGCGAGTTCATCAAGGCCAAGCTGAGCGACCCGCAGGTGATCGACCAGAACGGCGAGAAGCTGACCAAGTACGAGGTGACGATGGACATCGGCCAGGGCGCGCCGATCGGGAACCTCAACGGCCAGCTCACCTTCACGACCGGCGGCAACAATAAGGTCAAGATCCCGACCTACTTCATCGGGGCCGATGTCACAGGCGACATCAAGGCCACGCCGCCCCAGGCGATGCTGCGGGTGACGAGCGTCTCGACGCCGTTCACGACACAGGTGCGGGTGGACAGCCGCTCGGGCAACCCGTTCGCGATCTCGGGCATCGAGATCGAGGGTCGCAACGACATGAAGCTCGCGGCCGACGCGGTCAAGAGCGATGACGGCAAGTACTACATGATCACGCTCAGCGGCTACACGCCCGACCAGCCCGGCATCGTCAACGGCACGATGGTGATTTCGACCGATGCGCAGGGCGGCGAGTCGATCCGCGTGCCGTTCACCGCCGCGGTCCGCAGGACCGACATGGGCCACCCGACGGCGGGTCTGGCCACGCAGCCGAAGGCGAACATCCAGCGCCCGTCGATCAAGGTCGCTCACTGACCCGGACTGACGGCGTCATTGGCATTTCCCCGCCGCCCTCGTCGCACATGCTCGCCTGCCCCGGCCGATGGCCGGTATCAGGCGGCATGGGCGGGGAGGGCGGCGGTGTTTGGGGTCTGAGCGAACAATCGACTCACCCGGAGGATTCACACGATGGTCACACAGAGATCGGGTCGAATCGTGCTTCAGATGGCCGCGATCATCGGGATCGGGTTTGCCATCGGGCTCGTGGACGTGTTCATCGTGCGCCCGGTGGACCTGAGCAAGCGGGAGACGCCGAAGGGCACGATCGGTGACCTGCTGCCCGCCACGGGCGGGCACGCCGGCACCGCGACGGTCCGCCCACCCGAGCCGTCCAACGGCCACCCGCCCGCGCAGTCGCAAGACACTTCCAAACCGCCGGACCACGCCAGACCGAGCGAAACAGGCGGCGCTTCGTCCTCACCCTCACCCGCCCCGACCGGCACGGCCGGAGGCGCCACGGCGTTTGTGCCCACCAAGAAGTCGGACCTGCCGGAGGGCCAGATCACGCTCGTTGAGGCCAAGCAGGCGTTCGACGCGGGCGCGATGTTTGTGGATGCCCGGAAGGTTGAAGACTTCGCCGCGGGTCACGTCGAGAACGCGATCCGCATCGAGAGCGACATGTTCCGTCACGGCGACCCGCCTGCGCTGGGCCTGATCCCGCGAAGCGCGGTCGTCGTGGTCTACTGCAACGGCGGACACTGCGACGAATCGGAGAACGTAGCCAAGTTCCTGTCCAACTCGGGCTACGGCAAGGTGTTCGTGATGCACGACGGGTTCCCCGGATGGAAGGCCGTGGGCTACCCGTTCGCGACCGGCGAGTGACTTTGCGGTCACCCTGTCGCCGCCCGTCCAACTCCAACCCCAGGTTCAGCCATGAGCACACCGACACCTGAATCAACAACTCGTCCCGCCCCCCCCCTCCCCCCCACCCCTCCTCCGCCAGCCCCGTCCACTCATCCGCACTCGAACGTCTTCGTCGCCCGATGGTCCAACCTCACGCCCTGGGGCGTGCTGGTGACGCGGTGCGAGGTGGCGGTGGCGGCGCTGTTCCTGTTCGCGGCGTACCACAAGCTGTGGGGTGAGCAGGCGCTGCAAATCTTCTCGCAGAGCGTGCGGGCGTTCCACGTGACCGACAGCGCGTTCGCGAATCAGATCGCGACCGCGGTGACGCCGTGGGTCGAGGTCGTTGCGGCCGTGTGCCTGCTGCTGGGCGTGTGGTCGCGTGCCGCGGCCACGGTGCTCTGCCTCATGCTGGCGATGTTCATCGTGCTCATCCTGCGGGCGATCATGAACGGGTACGACCTGGAGTGCGGGTGCTTCGGCGACCTTTCGCCGTTCTGCCCGAAAAAGGTCGGGTACTGCAACATCGTGCAGAACTCGATTCTGCTGGCGTTCGGGTTGATCATCGCTCTCACGCCGCGGAGCCGGCTGGCCCGCTCGGCCCGG
Source organism: uncultured Phycisphaeraceae bacterium (assembly GCA_964630785.1). Classification (GTDB taxonomy): domain Bacteria; phylum Planctomycetota; class Phycisphaerae; order Phycisphaerales; family UBA1924; genus JADLCX01. Next base: position 104,226 of record CAZVZG010000012.1, read on the forward strand.
GCGGTCTAACATCCCGGCCCTGAAACCACCCCCGTCGCCGGGGTCGCGGGCGTGTCGCCCCGCCGATCCCGGCCGCAGACCACGACGGAGTTTGCCCAGAATGAGCCGTTTCTCTCGATTCGGAAGCCAGCCCAAGATCAAGGTCCTCAAGGAAGGCCCCGCCGGGAAGGCGTTCGTGGATTACAAGGACGTCGAGTCGCTCCGCCGGCTGATGTCGCCCAACGGCAAGATCTACGGGCGCAAGCGGATCCAGGCCTCTGCGGGCGAGCAGCGGATGGTCGCGCAGGCGATCAAGCGGGCCCGGTTCATGGGGCTGCTTCCGTACACGTCCGCGACGCTGTGAATCGCGACTGAACCCGATTTCACTCGGCGGGCCCGCGAACGGGCCCGCTTTTGTTTTTGACGTGCTACTTCGGCGGCTGGGACGGTCTGGGCGCGTCGACTTGAATCGGTTGCGCCGGTCGGCCGCCCCGCAGCACCACGGCGGCGCCGGTTCGGAGCACACCCGCGGCGGTGTGCATGACGCGGATCTGTTCGTCGCGGCGATTGAGGTCGGACTTGAGCGTCGTGACCTGCTCGCGCAACAGGCGGATGATCTCGTGAGCATCGCCGACCGCCGTCTGCAGGCGGGTGACCTCAGCGCCATGCTCGACGGACCGCTGGCCCAGGCGAGAGACGGCCTCCTGCTCCGCGGCCCGTGCCTGGTTCGCAGCGGCGTCGGTCGCGGCGATCCGCTGATCCGCGGCCTCGGCCCGCTCGCGTGCGAAGTTCAACTGCCCTTCGAGCCAGGCCTTCGCCGTCGCGAGCTGGTCGGCCCAGGCCTTGAGTTGCACGATCGACTCGGCCCGCCGGTCGGCCTCGCTCCGCCAGTTGGCGACCTGGCCTTCCAGCCATGCCCGGGCTTTGCCTTGCTGCTCACTCCAGGACTTGAGCTCCGAGATGATGCCGTCGCGATGGTCGGCGGCAGCCTTCCAGTTCGACATCTGTTGCTCTGCCCAGGCTCGCGCGGACTCCGCGGATTTGAGGGCCGCATCGGATGGCGCGGGCCGAAAGATCGGGATCGGCCGGTTGAGTTCCAGGTGGGCAATCCAGGAGCGCAGATCGGACTTGGTGCCGGCGTGTAGTGATCGCCACACCCTGCCGGGCCGGTCGGCCCAGGACTCGATCCCGTTGATCGCCGCGGCGCACATGGCGGCAAGGTCGGCGATCGCGCCAACTTCGGGTAGGGCGAACGGTGCGGGGCGCGAAGGCGAATCCCACACCTGCCGCCAGTCGGCGCCCAGGGCGCGGCGGGTCTCGATCAGCCCCCGCTCCCAACAGCCCCGGGCGGCGGCGAGGTCGCCCGAGCCGGCCGCGAGCAGACCGGCGCGGAAGAGCGCCTCGACGGTCTTGCTGGCCAGCAGCGGGCTGAAGGGCGTCGGATCGAGCTCGGCACAGCGGAGGAACGAGGCTCGGGCCTCGTCGCGCCGGCCGAGCGCGAGTTGGAGCCGGGCGGCCACGAACCGATTGGAAATCAGCCAGCGAAGTCGGTGGGGCGTTTCCGGTCGCACGGCGGCGTCAAACGCCGCGAGCCGGGCGAGAATGGCGTCGATCTCCGCGGCGGGTCGCTGCGGCGGTTCGAGCATTCGATAAGCAAGCACACACAGGGCCGCGCCGTAATCGGGAGTGTGTGTGTCGGCGGTCTCGAGGACCTCGCGCGCGATGCGTTCGAGTACTGCCGGCTCGGTGGCGCGGTGGCCGATCACGACCATGGCGTCTCCAAGCCAGGGATCGGCGTACTCGGTCCCAAACGAGAACGGGTGAAAGTCGTCGCTCTGGCCCCGCTCGGGCTTGTGGGTCGAGTAATCGACGCCGGCCGATTCGCCCGTAGCGGGCTTCATCGCGACAGCGAGCCACCACTCCGCGGGGGCTTGTTCACCACCGACGATCTGGCCCTCGGGGTCAACCCTGAGCTCCGTCATGCGCCGGGGCTGATCGCCGAGTTTCGTGCCGCCGCCGGCGGTCTGGGAACAGGCCCGTTCAGGAATGAGCCCGCCGTCGTGTTTGAGCTCGGCCGCGAGCCGATCCCAGGTGTAGACGTGCAGGTGGTGCGGGTTGGGATCACGCCCGCTCTGGTCGGTCCAGGCGTTGGGCACGCTGGCGATGAGCCGCCCGCCCGGACGGAGCACGCGGCGGACGTGGGCGAGGAACCGCTTCGGTTCTGCGAGGTGTTCGAGCGTCTCGAACGAGACCACGGCGTCGATGGACGCATCGGGAATGGAAGAGAGGTCCTCGCAGTCGCCGGCGCGGAACTCGCAGCGGGGATCGGTCGGGCCGAAGTTGGCCTGCGCGTACCGGACCGCGCCCGGGTCGTTGTCGATACCGACAACACGCGACAGGTCGCTCAGGCGTGACAGCACGGCCGCGCCATACCCCAGGCCGCAGGCGGCGTCGAGCACCACGTCGCCGCGCCGCAGGTACCTTGCGGCGAACGTGTAGCGCGCGATGTGCGCGTCGGAACGGCGTCCGGTCTCGCGCAGCATGTCCATGTGGAGGCCGCGCCCCTCGCGCAGTGACTGGAGCGGGAACGCCAGCGCCGCTTCCGCTGGGACCTTTTCCATCACGACGGTGATGCTCGGGCCTTCGGCCTCGAACGACTCGAAGGGCTGGATGCCGGGCGCGGCCGCGTGCTTGCGCAGTCCGGCCGCGAGCAGCCGCTGCTCCCACCAGGCGCGGTCCCGGATGGTCAGGTGCCAGCAACCGTCGCGGTCGGGGCGAGTGCCGATGGTCAGGAAGATCGAACGCCGGGCGACGCGGGCGAGCTCGGCAATGGCGCGGGGCACGTCGGCCTCGGCGAGGTGCTCAAGGCAGTCGGTGCAGACGACGGTCTCGAACGATTCGCTCTCGAACGGCAGGTCGAGAACCGTCGCGACCGAGAAGCGGCCCGGGGTGAGCGCCTGGGCGTGGGCGATCGGTCGGGAGGCAATATCCACGCCGCGGGTGTCTATGCCGCGGGCCAGCAGCGTGCGGACGAGTTCGCCCATGCCGCAGCCGACGTCGAGAACGGACCCCGGGCCGCAGGTAACCAAAACTTGGTGGGCGAGCATGTCCGCGCTGGAGAATGAACTCGTGCCCCAGCGGTCGGCGCGGGACCAGTAGTCGGCGTACAGGGCGGGGTAGTCGGTGGCGGTCGGGGGCGGTGAAGCGGCGACAACACTCACGCGGCATTCCTCACAAGGGAAACAGGGCGACCAACGGCTCGGGCCGGCTTGCGGTTCATTGTTGTCGCGCGGTAGAGGCAGGACCGGGTGGGGCCCAAGCCCGCACGAGTTCAACCGGGGCGACACGCGTGCAATGGGCGCGAAGAGCCACCTCAGGGATTTGAACCCTGGACCTATGCTTTACGAAAGCGGTTCGGGGGTACGAATCACTACACACTCACTGGATACTCGTCTCGCACTCTCCCATTGGGGGGGTACGAGTCAGTACGCAGTCACTACACACTCAATCCGCACTCTATCAGCCTAGATTCCAGCCTAAATCTTCCGCCCCGCCGTCAATCCCACCAGAACGAGTGCCACCACCAGCACCGCTCCGATGAGGCCATAGGGCGCTGGGATTGGTCCGTCAGGATTCGATCCGGTTGGGAGTAGAACGATCGCAAGCAGGATCAAGCCGGCCACCCAGGCGAGCGGATGGACGCGGCGAGGCTTCACGCGAACTTCCTCCGCAGCTCCACCAGAACCGCGAACTGCTCCAGGTGCTCCTGATCCACCGAGAAGCCCTTGTGCTTTGGGTTGTCCTTCGAGAACTCGAGCGAAGTCGAAGTCGCCGCCTTGAGCCGGGCGATGCTGCAACCGTTCCGCTTGGCGCCGCCCCCGATCCGCACGAAGCAGATTGAGCCAGGCTTCGCCTCTGCTCGCGGCTTCGGCACGCGGAACACTGGCGAGAAGACAGCGTAGTCGCCACTCCTCAGCTCTGGCTCCATCGAGTCGCCAACCACGATCACCGCAAACGCAAGTGGATCTTCCACGTTGCAGCGTTCGATGTACTCCATGCCTTGCCCGGAATCCACGCCATATTCCTCGTAGTCCACGATCGTCCCGGCCGGCGCTCGATTGATCACCGGGATGCCGGGCCCCCCACCGTTCGTCTGGTCGATCCGCGATGCTCGCCACTCGGCGTCGAACTCCTCTTGCGTGAGTCCGAACACCTTGGCATACGCACGCCGCTCCGGAGGCTTGACGTTCTTGATCTCCCCACGCTCACGCTTCGCGAGGTTGCTGTGGTCGATCTTGAAGCCGGCCTCCGTGACGAGGGTGGCTAGCTTTCGCTGGTTCCATCCTCGCTCCTCCCGCAGTCGCTTGATAGCGTCGCCAATCGCTGTCATGCCGCAATCGTACCACAAACTACCACATTTTCGATGTGGATAAGTCCGTAAACGACTGCCGCACAAGGCTTTCTGTGGTACCGTGTGGCTCTGATTGGCAATCTGTGGCGTTCTGTGGTTGCTTTTGGCTGGCTGGCCTGTATTCTCTGGCCCCATGACAGCACTCAAGACCAGAGGCGAGAGCGTCAGGATTCGGCCCGAGAGCTACGCGAAGATCCGCGCGATCGCCCAGCGACACGACGTTTCGGTTGGGCGGGCCATCGACATGCTAGTCGCGGGTTGGCACCTGCTCACCAAGGAACAGCGAACGGAGACGTTCGCGCCGGGCGAGACCTCACCGCGGCGAACCCGCTCAAGCGCTGCCTGAACACCGTTCACCCGGCCGGCGGCAGTCGTCGCTGTCGGTCGGGATTCCAGATTGCGGGCGCGTGTGGACGCATGACGGGCTCATAACCCGCCGCTACTGGGTTCGACTCCCAGGCCCGCTATTCAGCACAGGGGTTCCACCAATGAACGCGATCCGACGCGCCGCACAGGCGCTGCGCGATCTCTTCGACTTCGTCCCGCCGATCAGGTTGCTCTGGGCGCTGTGGCGGGACGGTCGGGATCGGAGGGGAGAAGAGTGACCTGTCCGGAAGGCTACATCGATGGCGGTCTGTTCGCCCGCATCCAGGCCGATGAGCGTTCGGCGCTGCTGTGCGAGTACTACGGCAACTCAACGTCGCTCCGGCGCGCCGACGACTCGCTCGGGTGCGTAACCACGCTCGATCGCCACGCCCTGGTCACCGTGCTGATCGACGGGTGCGAGTTCATCATCATCGACATCCTGTTCAGGATGCTGCGGCCGCACGAGCTGGCCGCGGCGATGGGCTTCCCGGCCGAGTACCAGTGGCCGCCGAGCCAGCGGGACGCCACGCGCCTGATCGGCAACGCCGTGCACGTGGATGTGGCGGCGGCGCTGATCGGTGCGAGCCTGCCGCGCGGGCGGATGAACCAAGGCGAGAGGAGGGCCGTCGCATGAAGTGCCTCTCCCTCTGGCAACCGTGGGCAACGCTCATGGCGATCGGCGCCAAGCGGATCGAAACTCGTTCGTGGGCCACCAGGCACCGCGGCTGGATTGCGATCCACGCGGCCCAGCACTGGACGCGAGACATAGAGGCGTTTTGCTTCGCGCCGGCCTTTCTCGCCGCTCTCCGCCGCAACGAAGCCGACGCCGATCGAGCCATGATCGACCGACTCAAATCGGCACGGGGTCACATCCTCTGCCTTGTCCGCATCGTGGACTGCATCCAGTTCACCGAGGACAACCGGCCGAAGTGGGGCCTGTCGGATCAACCGAACGAGCGGCACTTCGGCGACTACCGCGTCGGCCGATTCGGCTGGCGAACTGACGGGGTCATCCAACTTCCCGAGCCCATTCCGTATCGCGCCCGGCAAAGGCTCTTCGAGCTGGACGCCGCAACGTCGGCCATTCTCCAAGGGAGGGCTGCATGAAGTGCACTGACTGCAATCGCGCCCTCGCCGTCTACGGCACGCGCTGCGGCGCATGCCGCGACAAGACCCTCCACCGACTCGACACCGATCGCCGCGAGACGCAGGACCAGCGAGAGGCGCGGCAGCGTCGGGATCGCAAACTCGCCCGCATGAAGGAGCGGATGTACCCATGACCACGCTCCCGCATCGATGCCGATCTCGCCGAGTTTGACGCTGAACTCTGGCAACTCCAACAGCAGCTCCGCGAGACACAGAAGACCGGCAGGCACTTCCGCAACGCGGCCGCGTGCTTGATGTTCGGCAAGTGCACCTACTTCGACATCTGCACCAACGGCGTTGACGCGAGCGAGAAGGTGCCCGCAGGCTTCACGCGCATTGACGACATCCATCCCGAACTCAGTGGAGGGGAGTGATGAACATCAACGACTCCGTTCGCCGCCGCATGAAGGGCATGGCCCGAGCCGCCCTTGCCAACCACAAATCGGTTGATGCCGCCGAACGCGCCATGCTCAACTCGCTCGATGAAGCGTGTATCGAATGGTGCAAGATGCACGCGGTGCGATGGTTCATTCAAGACCTTCGCGCCGAGGTCGCGTCCGACGAGCGGCGAGCAGCCGACCATGACGTTTGTGTACGACGTCACCGCGAGCGGCGTCCGCAACCAACAACGCCTTGTGCTCAAGAAAGCGGGACTCACCAACCGCGAGGAACTGAGTGAAGCCGTCAAGTACGTCTCGGCATTGACGATGGCAACCGTTGCCAAAGTCTGTGAAACAGCTTCGGCAATCATGGCATGGATCAAGGCCTGTGGCGCGAGGATCGTCGCGACCGGCGAAGACATTCGATGGACCACGCCCATCGGCTTTCCGGTGGTGCAGCCCTACCGCCGCTTCTCGGCCGTCACCATCACGACGCACGCCGGCAAACTCCAAGACCTTCGGGACGTCGGCGACATCCCGGTTTCCGTTCGTCGCCAGCTCAACGGCGTCGCCCCCAACATCATCCACTCATTCGACAAGTGCCATATGTTCAACAAGGCGCTCGCGTGCCAGGAGGCGGGCGTTTGGTTTGCCGCCGTCCACGACTGCGATCGCACGCACGGCGGCACCCGCGACGAGATGGACACGATCATCCGCGAGGAGTTTGTTGCTCTACACCAACGCCCGCTGCTTGATGATCTGCTTGCGGAGTGGCGCCGCATCTATCCTGGCATCGACTTCCCGGAGCCACCGCCCCGCGGCGACTTCGACATCCGCCAAGTCCTAAACGCGAGGTACTTCTTCTCATGACCACCGATGAAGCCATCAAGGTCCTCCGCGCTCGCGGACGCCGACAAGACCACGAGATTGCGGACCACTTGGCGATACAGCGTTCTCGCTGTGAAGCGGACGCCGCACTCGCACGGGCCGCCTCCGCCGCCCTCGCCGAGCGTGACGCGGAGATTCTCCGCTACAAGAACGCGCTTCTGACGATCGCAAACGACCACATCGGCCATGTACTCGTCGGAGACTCCAATGTAGTCCTCGATCCCACGTTCGCCGGCAACCGTTTCCACTCGCTTTGGGCGTTTCTGTGGAGCGACCGGCCCATTTTGTGGTGCGTGGAGGTGCCCGTGACCAGCCACCCCGATTGGTCGCGGCACGAATCCGCGACCCGACTCAAGCCGCCCCCGACGTTGCCGACGATTCTCAGGTGGGCCACCCGCGGCCTATTCCCGGCCCGCAACTGCGTCACCGAGGTTGTCGAGCGACTCCGCGCGTGCGGCATCGCCGTTCCGCCGCGGATGGTCTCGCCCCAGCAGCTTTACGACTGGCTCCGATCGGAGGGACACCACATCCATGACTTTGCGAGATGTACCTCTCAACGCGCTCATAGCCGTGGAGTCGGGACTCGTGGCCTCCTGTCCCCCTGCGCTTGTCCAGAGTGCATCGAATCTCGCGGACGAACAGGCCCGGCTCCAGATGATGTTTGACGCTGGCCGACACGCCGTTCTGCAGGACATCCGCAACACGATCCGGGCAGTCCAAGACAATGCTGATACACGCGCACGTGTTCTTTCTCCGAGCCGGCCGACGACCGAGAGTTAGAACTTGGTTGCGCGCAGCGATTCGGCGAAGGCAATGGGCCAAAGACGCGGCCTATAGCGCGTTGACACGAGCAATGGTCGCCGGCGACTTCATCCACGCCACCATCGGCGATGGCCGGTGTGTTCGCGACCGCACGATCAAGCGGGTTCGGTTCTGGCCGATGGACCTTTACCTCGCGGCGTATCCGCGACTATGTTGCGTGGTGACTGTGGAATTGGCGTTGCCGATCGACCTTCGAGCGCGTCCCCGCGGCCGCCTATGGGTGGCTCGGACAATCATCCGTCGCGTGTTCCGTGGTCGGATTCCTAGCAATGACTGCGTGAGCGACATCGCCGAGTTTTTGAGACTTGGCGGGTTGTTTGTTCCTCGAAACGTCGTCACGCCCCTACAGCTCCATGACTGGCTGTTGTGCCAAGGGAGCAGATCCACCACTCTCGAATGAGGCAACCATGAGCGACACCGGCGCAGAAATCGCGCTTGCAATTGGCGCGGCAGCTTCCGCGGCAAGCGCCGGCTACGCGATCAGCCAAGGCCTTGACAACGGCCCCGACTCTCCACCGGTGCCTGTAGAGCCGCCAGCGCTCAAGCCCGATGAAATTGCCAAGGCAGCTCGTAATCGTCGCAAGCGACGAGGAGATTGCACGAGCCCACACGCTGGCACTTGTCGCCATCGACTGGGCCGCCAAACTGCCAGCCGACACAGCGTTTGAGGATGCGTCGGCCTCGCTTCGAGAACTCGTCGCCAAGTATCAGCCGCTTCCCGATCACGCCGCCCAGATCTACGAGGAGTTGATTAGGGGAGTAGATGCACCGCGTCCCGTGCTTACCGCCGGCGTCGAGGGCAAGTGGACTGCGAAGGTTGACGAGTCTGGCATCTTCGTTTCCGAAGATGCCGACCGGTACAACGATCCGGCACTCTGCACGCACAAGCAGACGGGCGCCAGGGCCTACCAACTCGCCGCCCAGGTCTGGGAGAACGTCAAGGCTTGCCGCTCATTCTCTGAGGTCGGAAATGTTCTCCGTAGTGCCGGATGCAGCCTGCACTACTGGTGTCGCGTGGATTGACGTTTCCTGTGGCCGCTCCTCGCTCGCAAGGGCGCGGGGCGGTTTTGCAATTCGATTGCAACACGAACCGACCACCCGCGAGGGTGGCCGGTTTCGATGCACGGCGCAACGGCCGCACACAGGAGGCACGATGGTACGCAAAGACGACGGCGTCAGGCTTGAGAAGGCGGGGGACTACTGGCAGGCCCGATGGTGGGTAGACGGCCGGCGACGGAGCCGCGGACTCGGACCCGTCCGAACCGTCAGCCGCGCGGAAGCACTCCGCCAGTGTCGCCAGATCCAGCGCGAGCTTGACGCCAACCCAGGACGCCGCGACGCCGATCGCTCCCCGACGCTGGGCGAGTGGTTGAAGCGGTACGCCGCTCTGAGGACTGACATCGACGAATCCACGCAGGCGCTGCACGAGTTGACCGCCGACTACCTGCGCGAGCACTTCGGAGCCGAGCGCCAGATTGACAAGATCAGCCGCGGCCAGGCCGCCGGATTCCGCCTGTGGCTGGAGGAGCACACCTACCGCCGTGGCGAGGAAGCACCGGAGCGAAGTCTGTCGATTTCGACGATCCGTTCGCATCTGTCCCGCGCCAAGCAGATCTTCGGCCACGCGCTGAGGCTGGATCTCGTCGTCTACAACCCCTTTGACCGCGAAGTCACCAGCCAGCCGACCATCGAGCATGAGTGGCCCTACGTCACGGACGCGGACATCGAGCGGGTCATTGCCGAGGCGCCCGGAGCGTGGAAGCAGCGGCTCGCGCTCGCCCGGTGGGCCGGACTCCGCCGCAACGAGATCGCCCGCGCGGAATGGAGCTGGATCGACTGGGATGCCCGCACAATCACCGTGCTCCCCAAACTCCGCGACGGACAACGCCGCGTGAGCACCAAGCACCGAACGCGAACGTGCCCGCTATCGCCCCGCCTCTACTCCATCCTGCTCGAAGGGTTCACCGCGGCGCCCGACGCGGCGGGGATCATCTGTGGGATGCCGAGGAACAACGTGGAGCGGGACATCGACGTCATCGTCCGGCGTGCCGACCTCAAGCCGTGGCCCAAACCGCTCCATTCGCTGAGGAAATCGCTCGAGACGGACTGGCTCGCAAAATATCCGCTTTTGGACGTCGTCAAGTGGCTCGGCAACAGCCCGGACGTCGCCGCGCGGCACTATCACCAGACGCGGCCGGAGATTATCGGGCGGGTCACTGGACAGGTGGCAACGGTTGCCACCCCGATCGATCAGCCTAGAAACCAGCCAGAATCAGCCTAGAAACAACATCGGTCGCAGCGCAAGTGCTTGGGGCGCAAAGAGCCACCTCAGGGATTTGAACCCTGGACCTATGCTTTACGAAAGCATCGCTCTACCGCTGAGCTAAGGTGGCCACACACCGGACAGACTCCTCACGGAGAGGCCTCGGTGTGAGCCCAGAGTATCGGCGCGGTGCGGGGCGGAGTCCAGTCCGGGAGACGGCCGGTCCCCGCGAGGTCCCTATCGCGATGGCGGAGCGGACTCGACAATCTCCAAGCCGGGCGAGCCCGATCGGAGCTGAGCGAGCTGCCGCCGCCCGATCCGCACGTGCATACGCACGTGGTTGCCATCGTCCGTGTACTCGCGGTCGAGCACGTGGCCGCGGTTCTCCAGACGCTGGATCGCTTTGCCATCGGCGAGCGGGACGAGCGTGCGGATCTCGACGATCCCCGCCTGGGCGGCCGCAAGCACCAGGTCGCGCAGTTCGCGCTGGCCCAGGCCGTCCGGCGGCGGGCTGATCGCGGAGATCGGGATCGCGCCGGGCACCTTGCGCTGCCACACCAGCAGGTCGCGGTTGTCGGCGAGGCGATCGACCTTGTTGAGCAGGACCACCCGCCGCGGCGGGCGCCAGCCCTCGTCGTCGCCCCAGGCGTCGCTCTCGGGGAGGTTGCCGTCCCGGTCCTCGTACTCGCGGACCTCGTGCTCCAGTTCGTCGAGGGTCTCGACGACCGTCTGGTATTGCAGTTCGGCCGCGGGGTCGGAGACGTCGAGCACGATCAGCAGCAGGTCGGCGTGCGTGGCCTCTTCGAGCGTGGCGCGGAAGGAGGCGATGAGGTGGTGAGGCAGATCACGGACGAAGCCGACGGTGTCGCTGAGCATGACCACGACGCCGCCGCCCAGGTCCCACTCGCGTGTGCGTGTGACGAGCGTGGCGAAGACCCGGTCGTCGGCGTACGCACCGCCGGCGGTGAGGGCGTTGAAGAGCGTGCTCTTGCCCGCGTTGGTGTAGCCGACGATGCCGACGGTGAAGTGGTCCTTCTTGCGGTCTTGCACCATGCGGCGCTTGCGGGCGTAGATGGCGTCCAGCTCGCGTCTGAGGTCGAGCTTCCTGGCCTGGACGAGGCGGCGGTCGATCTCGAGCTGCTGCTCGCCGGGGCCCCGCGTGCCGATGCCGCCGATCCCGCCCGCGCCGGTGATGCGCTCCAGGTGGTCCCACATGGCGCGGAGGCGCGGGTAGGTGTACTCCATCTGGGCCAGCTCGACCTGGAGCTTGGCCTCGTGCGTGGTGGCGCGTCCGGCGAAGATGTCGAGGATCAGCTCGCTGCGATCGACGATCTTGCGCCCGGCGATCTCCTCGATGTTGGCGATCTGGCGCGGCGAGAGGTCGTGGTCGAAGATCACCAGCCCGGCGTCGAGCTGCTCGCACATGGCGCGGAGCTCCTCGACCTTGCCCGAACCCATGAACGTTGCCGACTCGGGCTTCTGCTTGCGCTGCTCGAGCTCGCCGACGACGATCGCGCCGGCCTGCTCGGCCAGGGCCCGGAGCTCGCCGAAAGGGTTGGCCTGGTCGTAGACCGAATCGGGCAGGCGCACGGCGGCGAGGATCGCTCGTTCGGACTGAACCTTGATGGATGTGCGTTCTTTCGGGGCCGGCATAGTCGGCCAGAGGATAGTGCGCCCGACGCTCGGGACGGCCTACGGACGGACGGCCTCGCGTTCGGGTTTGGCGAGCAGGCCGGGGCGGACCACGATCCGGTCGATCGAAACCGGAACGCGCATGAAGGACTGCACGCCGGCGCGTCGGATTGTGACCGGGCCGTTGATGTGCGCGGCCCAGGCCTCCATCAGCGCCTGGGCCCGGGGCGAGCCCAGCGAGCCCGGGCGGTGCTCGACGAACGCGAGCACCTGCTCGCTCTCGCCGCGGACGGTGGGCTGCATGAGCACCCCGAGCTTATCCGGGCGGTCGTCCTCTTCGCCCAGACCCAGGAGCCAGCCACACTTGAACCCCACGCAGGCCGCCGGACGAGCGTCGGTGCCGAAGACCGTGCACCCAGCATGGCTCCGCCGGTCGGGATTGAGGTGGCGGCACCAAGTGTCCATCGGCTTGCCGAGCTCGGGCAGTTCCGGTGACTTGCAGCAGACGCGGCAGTCGCCGCAGGCGCGCCCGCCGTTGGGCGCGGGTGGGGCCGTCGATTCGGAGGTTTGTGTCCGGTCGCTCATCTCTCGGTCAACTCGCACGATCTGAGGCGTTATCGCGGGGTGGCGATCGCGCCGGGGGCGGACGCGGGTGGTTCTCACCGTCTGTATCGGCGGCGGCGGCCCGGTTTCATCCGAACTCATTGCTCCGGAACAGCGCGGGCATCAGGACGTGGGGGTTGAACACCTACCATCCACCGTGACCAACAAGGAAAACCCGACCATGAGCACGTCCGACTACGAGCACGCCGCGCACCGGGCCCGCGTGCGCCGCACGGTGATGAACGCGGTGCTGATCTTCCTCATCGGCGTGCTGGTGGCACGCCTGCCCGCCACGTTGGCCCAGATCACCGGCAAGGCCGAGTTCCTCGAGACGGTGGACGACGTCTACAAGGCCATCATGACCGGGTACGTGGACGCCCCGGACGCGACCAAGGTGCAGAACGGTGCGATCTCGGGCATGCTCGAAGCGCTCAACGACGACTACGCCGAGTACATTCCCGAAGAAGACGCGGCGAACTTCGAGAAGGAGATGACCGGGCACTTCTCCGGCATCGGGTGCCAGATCGAGATGCGCGACGGCTGGTTGACGGTGGTGACGCCGCTGGAAGACACGCCGGCGTTCAACGCGGGGATCATGGCGGGGGATCGGATCGTCAAAATCGGGGACAAGTCCACGTTCGGGCTCAGCGCCGACGAGTGCATCAAGCTGCTCACGGGCGAGGCGGGCACGCCCGTGACGTTCACGGTGCAACGCAACGGCGTGGAAACCCCGTACACGCTGACGCGGGCGATGATCACCAGCAAGTCGGTGCGGGGCATCTCTCGCATCAACGACGGCTCGGGGCACTGGAACTACATCATCGACCCGGCGAAGCGCATCGCGTACATCCGGCTCTCGCAGTTCACGCCGACGGCGGCGCAGGAGCTCGCCGAGGCGATCCAGGAAGCCCGGCGGCAGGCCGGAGGGAAAGGCGAGAGCGACGGGGCCGTGCTCGGCGGCCTCATCCTCGACCTTCGCAACAACCCCGGCGGGGTGATGGACGGGGCGCTGGAGATCGCCGACATGTTCCTCGACGGCGGCGTGATCATGTCGATCCGCGGGCGCTCGTCGCCGCCGGTGGAGTTCAGGGCCCAGGCCGAGGGCACGCTGCCCGACTTCCCGATGGTGGTGATGGTGAACGAAAACTCGGCCTCGGCAAGCGAGATCGTCTCGGGCTCGCTCAGCGACCACAAGCGGGCGATCATCGTCGGCACGCGCAGTTTTGGCAAGGGCCTGGTGCAGACGGTGGCGCACCTGCCGCACGCGCCCAAGGCGCAGGTGAAGTTCACCACGCAGCGCTATTACCTGCCGTCGGGCCGGCTCATCCAGCGGACGGACGACTCGACCGACTGGGGCGTGGACCCGTCGCCGGGCTTTTACGTGCCCATGACCGACAGCGAGCAGGTGGACGCGATCCTCAAGCGCCGGCAGTGGGACGTGCTGAGCAAGGCGGGCGGTGAGCCCGCGGCCGATCAGCACTGGGCGGACCCGGCGTGGGTCCGCACGACGGCGGAGGACAAGCAGCTCGCCGCGGCGGTCGAGGCCGAGCAGACCCGGGTGGCCACCGGCGAGTGGAAGCCCGTGAGCGACGCGAAGGAGCAGCACGGCAAGATCGAGGTGTCGGAACTCCGCGACCTGCGGAAGTCCCAGCGCTTGCTCGGACTTGAGTTCGCGCAGATCGACAAGCGCATCGCGGCCCTGCGCAAGCAAGCCAACGGTGGCGGGGCCGCCCCTGAAATCAAGGACCTGTGGTCCGACGACCTCGACCTCACCGGCGGACGGGTGGACGTGTTCGATAAGGACGGCAAGCCGGTCGCGCAACTGAAAGTGACCGGGCGAGACTTGGAGCGGTGGCTCCTCAACGCCGACGTCCAGCCCGAGGGCAAGGCGGCCGCGGAGAAGACGCCCGCGGACGGGAAACCCGCCCCGAGTGGTGAGGCCCACCATGACCCCTGATCTCGGGCCAGGACTTTCTGGGCTTGTGCCGTGAATATCGACGACCGGCTTGTGCTGGGGATCGAGACCTCGTGCGACGAGACGGCCGCGGCCGTTGTGCTCGGCGAACGCACCGTGCTCTCGAACGCGATCGCGTCGCAGCACGACCTGCACGCGGAGTACGCGGGCGTGGTGCCGGAGATCGCCAGCCGCGCGCACGCCGAGCGGGTGCTGCCGATCGTGCGCCGGGCGCTGAGCGATGCGGGCGTGCGCCTCGGCGACTTGCACGGCGTCGCTGTGGGCAACCGGCCGGGGCTGATCGGTTCGCTGCTGGTGGGCGTGGCCGCGGCCAAGGCGCTGGCGTGGTCGCTTGGCGTGCCGGTGGTCGGCGTCGACCACGTACGGGCGCATCTTCTCGCGGGTTGTATCGGTCGATCGGGCCACGTGCCCGCGCCGACCGAGTTTCCGGCGCTCGGGCTGGTGGTCAGCGGTGGGCACACGTCAATCTATTTCTGCCGTTCGGCGACCGACCTGGCGCGTGTGGGCGCAACGATCGACGACGCGATCGGCGAGGCGTACGACAAGGTGGGAACGGTGCTGGGCCTGCCGTTCCCCGGCGGGCCGAACCTCGACCGCCTGGCGCGGACGGGCGTGCCCGCCAAGCCGGGATTCCCGATCTCGCGGCTCGACCCCGCGAGCCTGGACTTTTCGTTCAGCGGGCTCAAGACCGCGGCGATCTACGCGTTCAGGGGTGTGCCCGAGGACGAGCGCACACGGGCGAAGCGCGAGGCACGCGGCGAACCCGGCCCGGGCCCGACGCTGGCGGCCGCCGACGTGGCCGCGACGTTCCAGGAGGCGGCTGTCGCGACGGTCACGCTCAAGCTCGAACGTGCGCTGGACCGCTACCCGGCCGCGAGGACGCTGCTCGTGGGCGGTGGCGTGAGCGCCAACTCGCTCTTGCGTGAGCGGCTTGGATCGCTGGGGGAGCGCCGGCGGTTGGACGTGCGGCTGCCCGAGATGGAGTATTGCCTGGACAACGCGGCGATGATCGCCGCACTGGGCGCCGTGACGCTCGCGGAGCGCGGCTGGCGTGGCGACGACCTCACGATGACCGCGGCCCCGACCACGGCCGCGTTGTGAGCGGGCGCGAGCATGACCGAGCCAAGATCGACCCAGCACCCGGAGTTCCGACCCTGGCCGCACCCGGCTTGTCTGGACGACGACGCTCTATTCACGCAATGCGAGCTGGGCTTTGGCCGCACAGGCGGGCCCGGCGGCCAGCACCGCAACAAGGTGCAATCGCTGGTGCGGATTGTTCACACGCCCACGGGTGTCGAGGCGCACGCGGGCGAACGTCGCAGCCAGCACGAGAACCGGCGTGTGGCGTTGCGCCGCTTGCGGCTGGCGCTGGCCGTCGAGGTCCGCACGCCGGTGCCGATCGGCGAGGTCGGCTCGGACTTGTGGCGAAGCCGGAGGCGATCACCGGACCCGCAACACGAAGACGGGGGGGGACGATCGCCCCTGGGCCGCTGGCGCGGCGGCGGAACGGGCTTCATCCTGATCAACCCGGACCACCACGACTACCCGTCGCTCCTGGCCGAGGCGATGGACGTGATCGCGGCGGGCGCGTGGGACGCCAAGTCCGCGTCACTTCGGTTGGAGTGCTCGGCAAGCCAACTCATCAAGCTTGTCGCGGCCCACCCGCCCGCGCTGGTTCGATGGAACACGGAACGGACCAACGCCGGACTCAAACCGCTTCGCCCGTAGTCCGCACTTCCCCACCCTCCCTGATCCCGCATCCCTCATCCCTCTCCGCTCCCTTCCTCCCCCTATCCTCCGCCCATGCTCAACGTCCTGGTCCGATGGGCGATCCCGCTGGCCGCGCTGTTTGTGCTGGGTCCGCTGGCCGCGATCGTGGTCTCGCACCTGCGCGCGCCCGATGGGAGCGGACAGGTTTCGCTGCTGGTCTCGACTACGCCGGTGAAGGGCCTCGTCGGCGGGCTCATCGCCCTGGGGCTGGCCCTGGTAGCGGGCGTCGTGGGGGCGAGGTTCATCGAGCAGCGATCAGGGCTGCTCGCCGCGGGGCTCGTGCTCGCGTGGGCGGCGTGGAACACCGGCCGGATGGACCGCGTGCTGGCGCTCACGCACTCTCGCGGCACGCTGTACACCGTCGCGATCGAATCGGCCGTCTTCGGCCTGCTCGCGGTCGTCGCGGCCATCGTCATCCTTCGCGTGCCCACGCGGATGCCCCGCTTCATCGTCGCGGGCGACGCAACACGCGATCGCGGCCGGCGCTCGCACCACGAGCCGACGACCCTGCGCGACCCGACCGCCGGGGTCGCCCTTGTGGCCGCGGTGATCGGGGCCGCGGTGGGCGCTTGGTTCGTGGCGGCATCCACGCTCAAGGGCCAGACGTTCGCGGGCGCGGTGGTCGCGGGCCTGCTCGCGGCGGTCGCCGGACGGCTCGCCTCGCAGCGCGTCTCTCCGGCCTGGTTCTTCCTCGGACTGGTCGCCGTAGCCGCGGCGGGGCCTGTGATTGCGGCGTTCATGTACTCGGGCGACCTCGGACCAACGCGGGCCGCGCTGGAAGGCCGTCTGTTCGCTCTCGCCCGCCCGATGCCGCTGGATTGGATCGCGGGCGCGTTTGTCGGCCTGCCGCTGGGCTTGTGGTGGGCGGGGTCTTTGCTCGAGAAGCATGAGGCGTGAAAGCAATCAGCAGAGCAGCGGGAGCGAGACCGTAGAGACGGGGTGTGGTGGTCAGGCGGTTCCGGGGGCGTGGATGTGCTTTCTTGAGGCGAAGCGGTAGGCGGTCATCAGGCCCAGGAAGAGCCACACCATGTTGTTGATGGCCAGCAGGCCGTCGCGGGTCGAGTCCCAGACGTCCCGGAAGGGCATCGGCGTGCGCCCGCGATAGAACGCCAGACAGGTCGCGGGGTACGCGCTCACGGCCAGCACGCCGAGCGTGAGCCCGGCCGTCCACAGGCCCAGCCGCACCGAGCCGCGCCCCGCCAGTCGCAGGGCCGCGATGCCCAGCACCGCGCCCGTGGGCCAGGTCATCCAGTCGAGACGGTCGCGGAAAGCCCACGACACGCCGATCCACGCCGCCGACCAGACCAGTGCGAGCGTGAGCGTGTCGAGTAGGGCGCCGCGCGATGCTTGCGTGGGCGCCGGGGCCGCGGCGATGGGTGCGGGCGGCGGAGGCAGGGACGACACCGGGCGCGCCGGAGCGTCGTGCCCGAAGGCCTCGATCATCCACCCGAGCTCGGAGGGGAGCGGTTCGACCGCGGCGTCAGAGCCGCTCGCGCCGGCAAGGGAAGTGTGAGGGGCGGGCTTGCTCGACGCGGCGCGGTAGTCGGCCACGCCGCGGAGGTACCGCGCGAACCGCTGTTCGAGGTCGTCGCCCCACGCCATCCCGAGTTCCGAGTAGATGCGCCGGAGTTCGCCCATCGGATCGGCCACGAGGTCCTGGTAGCGGACCCGCGCGAGCCGACCCGGCGGGATTTCGTGCAACTGCTCGATGAACGCCCGCTCGGTCGCGTCGTATTCCTCGACGGTGCGCCGACGCACCTCGTCGTCGTTCGCGGCCTCCTGCAAGAGGTAGGGCCCGAAACGCCGGTGCATGGCCACGTTGGAGCGCAGCACAGCCGCGGGGTCGCGGGCGATGTGGACAAAGCGGACTCGCTCCGGCCCGAACACCTCCAGCAACTCGCGGACGCGGGCGGTGTGACTGGGGGTTTTGAGGATCACGCGCCGACGGCGGGCCGCGCTCGACCATCCGGCCGCACGCGACACCTTCCACGCGAAGGCCCACACGGCGCGGCGCCATCGGCGGCGCTGCTCCGGCGTAACGTCCTGCATCGCGTTCATGCGCTTCCAGAAGCCCCACTCGCGGGGCAACACCATCCGCCCCGGCATCGCCGAACTCAGCGTCCAGTTGCACAGGGCAAAGTCATCTTCTGCCGGCCACTCCGGGCCGATCGCCACGTCGTCCTGCGGCCGTGTGCTGCCCAGGAACGGCACGAGGAACCAGCGCAGGAACGTCCACGAGATCACCCAGCCCTGCGGCGCGAGCACCTGGTGCCATCGCGGCGTGACGTTCGCCGGATCGCACGAGAGGAGGTAGTGCAGATGCGTGGTGCCGGAGCGGTAATACCCCAGCACGCACAACACCTCAACGCCGGCATCGGGTGCGGCCGCCCTCTGGGGCACGGCTTCGCCGTCCGGGCCGACGAACGGGCGGCTGAGCCGCGCCCGACGCTCGCGCGACGAGGCGCGGGCCGAGAGGCAGGCGCCCAGCACCGCGCGCTCGGGCAGCGTGAGCACCGTCCCCAATGCCGACGTGAAGAAGCACCAGGCCAGTCGGAGCCAGAAACGGGGATGGACCCGCTTCCACGCTCCCCCGCTCCCCCCGCTCCCCCCACCCCCCGCACCCCCCGCACCCCGACCACCAGAGAGGAACATCCGCACCCACACGTCTAGGGACGCCAGCCCCATGAAGTGCGGGTGGGGAAGTGCGAAGAAGGGGAAACGGCGGCCGCCGGGCATCGGGGGCGGAGTGTAATCCCCTGATTCCGCCGGGAACGCCCGCGGAGCGGCCGGGGCTATGCTTCTTCAAGTTTCAGGAACCATTGAAATCGCCATGCCGACCGCTCCACTCGCCGCACCGTCCCGTCCCGCCGCCCGCGTGTCCCGTCCACGGTTCGACCCGCGGTTGGAGCCGATCCGGGAAAAGATCGAAGCGGGCCGGCGGCTGTCGCTGGACGAGGGCGAAATGCTCTTTGCGACGCCGGACATCTGGACGGTGTGCGAACTGGCGGACCTGGTGCGCCGGCGCCTGCACGGCGATGTCGCGTTCTACAACATCAACCGACACCTGAACTACACCAACGTGTGCGCCCTGTCGTGCAAGTTCTGCGAGTTCTACCGCAAGCAGGGCCAGGACGGCGCGTACACGCGCGACATGGCGTACGTGAGGGATCAGGCGGCCGGGGCGGTCGAGGGCGGGGCGACCGAGATCCACATCGTGGGCGGGCTGCACCCGTACCTTCCGTGGGACTACTACCCGGAGCTCGTTCGGACGATCCGCGAGACGGCGAGTTCGCTGGGCTCGGACCTGCACGTGAAGGCGTTCACCGCGGTGGAGATCGTGCACCTGGCCAAGATCGCGCGGGTGTACAAATCGAACGACCGCGCGGCGGGCATCCGGCACGTGCTGAGCGAGCTCAAGCAGGCCGGGCTCGGGTCGCTGCCGGGTGGCGGCGCTGAAGTGTTCGACGATCGCATCCACGACGAGGCGTTCAAGGGCAAGATCCGCTCGGACGTGTGGCTGGACGTGCACCGTGTGGCCCACGAACTCGGGCTCAACACCAACGCGACGATCCTCTACGGGCACATCGAGCGGCGGCAGGACCGGCTCGTGCACATGGAGATGCTCCGCCGGGCCCAGGACCGGGCGCTGGTGCGGCTGGGGTACAAGGGCGTCGCGTCGGAAGAACCTCGCCGAGCCGCGTCCGCGGGCACGGATGAATCTGAATCGGGCCATCTGGGCTATTCGCACGACGAGGGCGAGGACGTCCCGGTGGTCACGCTGACGCGCCCGGGCACACCACTGCCCGAGCGTGTGGCGTTCGGCGACTCATCGATGCGGAGCGTTGGAGCGTCCGGTGCGACGGATCGGCCCGGCTACTTCCAGACCATCATCCCGCTCCCGTTCTTCCCCGACGGGAGCGAGTTGGAGCACCTGCCGGGTCCGAGTGGGCTGGAGAATCTGCGCACGCTGGCGGTGGCGAGGCTGATGCTCGACAACTTCCCGCACGCCAAGGCGTTCTGGATCATGCAGACGCTGCCGATGGCCCAGTTGATGCTCCAGAACGGCGCGGACGATATCGACGGCACTGTGGTGTGGTACGACATCACCAAAGTTGGCGGAGCGGGCACGCACCAGGAGGTGACGGCCGCGACGCTGCGCAAGGCGATCCGCGACGCGGGCCTCCGACCTGTAGAGCGGGACACGGTGTATCGGCCGGTGGTGCGAGATGGGAAAGCGTGGCGGGTCGCCCGTTGAAAGTTGCACGGGAACGATCGCGGCAGCGCTTGCGAGGTCTGCGTGACGCCCGTTCGGCCAAAGCACACTTCCACGCGCCTGCTCCGGCGCCTTGGCGCGTCGGCTCGCCGTCTACGCTCGACTGACCCGTGACCACCGGAGGCCCCCACAACCCGCCCGAGCAGTCTATCCGGCGCGACATGCGGGCGGACACCGACGCCGCGGGCGCGCCGGAGGAGGTCGAGGCCCCGCTGGACGCCGCGGATTTCGTCGAGGACCATCGGCACGATGCGTACGCCGCGCTTCGGGTGCCGAACTACCGGCGGTTCATCGGCGGGTGGATATTCGCGAGCATGGGCCTGCAGATGCAGGGCATGGCGCTGGGTTGGGAGGTCTACGAGCGCACGCACAGCGCGTTCCAACTCGGGCTCATGGGCCTGCTGCGGGCTCTGCCCGTGCTCGTGCTGGCGTTGCCGGCGGGCCAGATCGTGGACATGCTCGACCGCAAGCGCGTGCTGATCTGGACGCAGGTCGCCTTCGCGCTGGTTTCGGCGGGCATCGCTACGGCGTCGTACTTTCAGACCAGCCTGTTCTGGCTGTATGTGCTGGTGGTGCTCAGCGGGTGCTCGCGGGTGTTCAACGGGCCGTCGCGGTCGAGCCTGTTGCCGCAGCTCGTGCCCGCCGGTCCGGACGGGAAGACCGATCCCGTGATCTTTCACAACGCGGTCACCTGGAACAGCGGCGTGTTCCACTTCGGGGCCGTGGCCGGGCCGCTGCTGGCGGGCCAGATCATCGCCGCGATGCAGGCCCACGCGCACGCGAACCCGGGTGGGGGCGGCCCGCCGATGACCGCGGCCGCGTGGCCGGTGTACGCCCTGACGTGCCTGGGTTGCCTGGTGTTCGCCGTGTCGGCGTTGTCGCTGCGCCCGCGGGCGACGCAGCGATCGGGCGAGCGGTTGAACCTCGCGACGCTTCGGGCCGGCATGTTGAACGGCGCGTTGCACGTGTGGCACGAAAAGACAATCCTGGGCGCGATCACGCTGGACCTCTTCGCCGTGCTGCTGGGCGGCGCGACGGCGCTGTTGCCGATCTACGCCAAGGACATCCTGCACGTGGGGCCGGTAGGCCTGGGCTACCTGACCGGGGCGCACTTCATCGGCGCGGTGGCGATGTCGCTCGTGCTGGCGCACCGCCCGCCGTTCAGGCACGCCGGGCGCACGCTGCTGTGGTCGGTGGCGGGCTACGGCGTGTGCATCATCGTCTTCGGCGTTTCGCATTGGTTCTGGCTGTCGATGGCCGCGCTGATCGTCTCGGGGCTCTTTGACAACATCTCGGTGGTCGTGCGGCATGTGCTGGTGCAGATGCGCACGCCCGACCAGCTCCGCGGGCGCGTCTCGGCGGTCAACAGCGTGTTCATCGAGAGCAGCAACCAGCTCGGTGCGTTCGAGTCGGGCGTCGCGGCCGTGGGCTTTGAGCGCCTGCTGGGCACGGCCGTGCTGGGCGCGATCGGTTCGGTCGTGGCGGGCGGGATCGGGACGATCATCGTCGTGGGCGCCGTGGCCGTCTACCTGCCCGAACTGAGAAAGCTCGGGCGCCTTCAGGAGGTCGATTCCGCCTCCCATCCCCCCATTCCTCCACCCCCCGCCGGCGGCGGCAAAGAGGCCGGGTCGCCTGGTCAGGGCGTGGCCTGAGCCTCCGCGTCCTTCGCCCCGACTCGAGGTCCTATCGCGTTGGCCGCACAGATAATGAGCGAGCAGCCGAGCGGGAGGAGCACCTCGTTCACGCCCATGGCCGTCAGCGAGTGCGCCGACGGGAGCGCTCGCGAACCTTGCACCGCGATGAGCAGCACCACGCCGCAGAACACCAGGCCGAAGGCCAGACCGGCGGCGGCGTGGGTGCGGAGCGTGCCCCAAGGCCTCCGCGAAATGATGCCAACGACGGCGCCGAGCAAGCCGAACTCGATCGCCCGCAAAATCGCGAACTGGCCCTGCGTCGGCGAGACGGTCACGGCCGGCGCGATCTGGAGCACGTGAGCGGCGGCCCTGTGCAGCGCCCCGGCGATCAGGAAGGCCGCGGGCGCGGCGAAGAAGCCGAGCACGCCCATCAGCTCCATCCGCCGTCGTCGGGCCGAGAGCCCGACCGCCAGACCTGCGCACACGAGCGCGGCCAAGGAAGCCTTCTGCACCAGGTTGGCGGTGAACGCCGTGACGGAAGGGGTCTGCCCGAAACCAACGCTCACCGCGAGCATCACAACTTCGACGATCAGACCGAGCGCAACGCCCAGCCACGCCGAGGCGAAGAGCTGCTTGAGGAACCGCTCGGGCACGGAGAGCAGTGTATGTCCCGCGCGGGGCCGGGTCGGGAGTTACTTGGACATGGCCACGAGGTAGGCGATCACGGCCGCGACGATCAGCCCCGCGATCACCGCGAGCGTGATCTTGATCCACGAGTACGGGCGCTCGCCCTGCACCTCGCCGGTGCGGGCGTTGACGAGGAAGCGGTAGGTCTTGTCGCGGAAGCGGTACGCGCTCAGCCAGATGGGCAGCAGCAGGTGCTTGTAGGTCAGACCCGCGTACTCGGTGTGCATGGAGCTGATGCGCTGCTCGTCGCCACCGATGTCGTGGCGGATGGTCGCGCGGATCGTTTCGGCCATGATCTGCTTGGCAATCTCGAAGCCCTCGGGCAGGCCCACGGTGTACGCCTCGGCGGTGAAGCCGGCGAGGTAGGAACGGTTGAAAGGCTGGAGGTCGGCCAAGTCCCACGGGGCGAGTGCGTCGGCCTTATCCTGCGGGAGCGAGCGCGTGGCGAGCACGAGCACGTCATCGAAGTCGTCGCCGACCACGCCGCTGACGCTCGTCCACCGGATGCGACGCTCGGTGCGCCGGTTCTTGCCGCTGCCGACGGTGACGTAATAGGCGTCGCCGCGCTCGCCGGTGTAAGCGGTGGTGCAGTGCGCGTCGTACGTCCAGGCGGGGATGTAGATGCCGCGGAGCGAGGCATCGAGCAGCGCGCGGGTCTTGAGCTTGTTGGGCGCGAACCATCGCGAGCGGACCCAGCGGCGGTACAGCTCCGTGGCCTGCTCGCTGGCGAGGCGGAAGGGCAGAACGGAACCCGGCTTGATGAGGCTCGACTGGTGGTCGGTGAGGACGAGGTTGGTGCCGCAGAACGGGCAGGACGTCGCCGTGATATTCGGCGCGGGCAGGAACACGGCCTTGCACGCGCCGCACTCGATGTCGGAGACCTCCACTTTCTCGGCGGAGCTGCTCAGGCGATCGAGCTCGGCGAGCAGGTCGAGCTCGCGGACCGTGACGGCCTGCCCCTGGGCGTCGACGGCGTCGGGGATCTGGTTCTCGTGGGCGCAGTACGGGCACTTGAGGACCGTGGTGCCCGGGATGTACTCGAGCTTGGCGCCGCACTCGGCGCAGGCGAACTGCTGCAATCCGCCGTGGTCACCGCCGACGCGGATGGGTGTTGGGCCGCTGGACTGGCTCAATCTGGACGCTCGCTCGCGGATGCCGGTCGATCAGACTCGCACGCCTTCACCATCAAGACGGGATCGGAGGCGGCCCCGCGGGAGGCGGCGCGAACATCGCGGCCAGTTCGGGCACGTCCTTGGCCTTGGTCCACTCGCTCAGGCCCTGACGCCAGACGAGCGTCTCGGGCTTGAGCTCGCCGCCCCGGGCTTTCATGGAGACGAGGCCGAGCTCGAACGGCCCGGCCTGGTGGCCGTCGATGGCGAGGTAAAAGGGCGCGTTCTGCGGCAGCGGCGGAGGGGCGCCCGGCCCGGCATTGGCGGGCGCGGGGCCCGAGCCGTAGGCCGTTTGTCCCATCACGCTCCCCATCATCCCGCCCATGCCCATCGCCATGACAGCGCCCGCGCCGCCGGGGTTCTTGGCCGCGTCGCGCATGGCCTCGGCGGCCTGGAGCTTGGCGTAGGCGTTGAGGTCGCCGATGACGCCCATCTTGGAACGAGAATCCAGCGCCTGCTCGACCTCGGGCGGGAGCGAGATGTTCTCGATCATCAGTTTCGGCAGTTCGACGCCGATCTTGCCCAGGTCGGGACGCATCTTGGCGGCCAGAATCTCGCCGAGCTCGTTCTGGTTGGCGGCCAGGTCGAGCATCGGGATCCGGTTCTCGCCGATGGCGTCGGTGAACTCCGCGACGATGACGTTGCGGAGCTGGTTGACGATCTCCTCGGTGGTGAAACGGTTGTCCGTGCCGACGATCTCGCGGATGAAAGCCCCGGGATCGGCGACGCGCATGGTGTAGGTGCCGTAGGCGCGGATGCGGACCGGCCCGAACTCCGGGTCGCGCACCATGATCGGGTTCATCGTGCCCCACTTGAGGTCGGTGAACTGGCGGGTGGAGACGAAATAGACCTCGGCCTTGAACGGGCTCTCGAAACCGTATTTCCACCCTTTGAGCGTGCCGAGGATGGGCAGGTTCTTGGTCTCGAGGGTGTACGTGCCGGGCTGGAAGACGTCGGCGAGTTTGCCCTCGTTCACAAACGCCGCGGCCTGGCCCTCGCGCACGACGAGTTTGGCCCCGTACTTGATCTCGTTCTGGAACCGCTCGAAGCGGTACACCAGCGTGTTGTTGGTGTCGTCCAGGAACTGGACGATGTCGACGAGTTCGTGACGCAAACGGTCCCAGATGCCCATGGCGTGTGCCCTCCGAGGGTGTGAATCGGAAGGAGTGTACGGGAGTTTCACCCCCGGGTGGAAGGAGCCGACCGCGCAAGCGGTCGCCGGTTTCCGTTCCGGATCGCGCGATCGGAAATCTCGTCCCGTCGTTTGCGCGATCGGGCTCTCTGACAAACTTGCGGTCTGTTATCGCCGCGAGCGAGAGATCACCGGCGGCATCTTGATGCCGGCCTCGTTGAGCAGGTGCCGCCAGGCCTTGGCGGCCTCGGGCCCTCGCTCGGTGAATCGCCCGCCCTCGCATACGTGGATGAGCGCAAAGAGGTCCTGCGGGTCAAAGACGTGGTTGCGTCCGCCGTGGCTGGGGCCGGAAACGCGGGCCGCTTTGCGGATGGTGTCGAAGGTCTTGCTGGAGAGCGACGCCCCGTGCTCCCCAACGGCGTCGAGGAGTTCCTGCTTGGTCCAGCCCGCGCCCTGGTCCGACGGTTCTGCGGGTTGCTCGTCGATGAAGCGGCTCTGGGGGCGGTAGGCGCGGCGCATATGGGCAAAGGATACGGGCGTGCGGTCCGCCCCGCGACAGCGGGCGCGGGGCGACGCGGCCTCAACGCGTCTGGCCGTTCCCCTCGACGATCCACCGCTGCGTGGTCAGCTCTTCGAGCCCCATCGGCCCGTACGCGTGGATTCGGCTGGTCGAAATGCCGATCTCGGCGCCGAGGCCGAGGCTGAACCCGTCGTTGAACCGTGTGCTGGCGTTGACCAGGACGCACGAGCTCTGCACCTCGTTGCAGAAGCGCTCGGCCGCGCCGCCGTGGCCGAGGTCCTGGGTCAGGATCGACTCGGTGTGGTTGCTCGCGTAGTGGGCGATGTGATCGATGGCCTCGTCCACGCTGTCCACCACCCTCATGGCCACGGTCAGGTCGAGGAACTCGCGCCCGAAGTCCTCAGCCTGGGCGAGCACCACGCGCCCGGTTGCTCGCATCCCCCCACCCACCCCTACCTGACGCGCGGGGTCCATAGAGCCCGCCAACGCGAGGATGAGCGGTGTGCCGCGGACCTCGACGCCGTCGCGCTCGAACCGCTCGATCATGGCGGGAACGAACCGGTCGGCGATGCCGCGGTGCACGAGGACGCACTCCACGGCGTTGCACGCGGCCGGGGCGCTGGTCTTCGCGGTGGCACAGACATTGACCGCCATGTCCAAGTCCGCCGATTCATCGACGAAGATGTGACAGACGCCCTGAAAGTGCTGCACGGTCGGGATGGTCGAGTGGCCGCACACAAACTCGATGAGTTCGCGCCCGCCGCGGGGGATGACCAGGTCGATGTACTGGTTGAGCTGGAGCAGTTCTCGTAGTTCATCCCGCGAGGCCGTACCGACCTGGGTGAGCGCGGCCTCGGGCAGGTCGTGGGCTGCGAGAACTTCGTGGGCCAGTCCGGCGAGCGCGGCGTTGGAGCCCGCCGCTTCCCGCCCACCTTTGAGGATGCAGGCGTTACCCGCCTTGAAGCACAGGGCGAAGGCGTCGATGGTGACGGTCGGGCGGGCCTCGTAGATCATCGCCACGACACCCAGCGGCGAGCGCACCTTGCGGACGCGCAGTCCCGCGGGCACGTTCGCATCGCGCGTGACCGCGCCGACAGGGTCTGCAAGCAGGGCGATCTGCCGTAGCCCCGCGGCCATCTGCGCCAGCGACCTGGTGCTCATGCCCAGGCGCTGAAGTTTGGGCAGCGGCAGGCCGGCGTCCTTCGCAAGACGCACATCCTCGGCATTGGCCGCGAGAACCCGATCGGCGGCGCCGGGTTCTTCGAGCGCGTCGGCGAGGTCGAGCAGCACGCGATTCTTGATCGGCCCGGACACGGCCGCGAGCAGGCGCGAGGCCTCTCGCGCGGCCTTGGCGGATTGCTCGATCGAGATTGTGTCAGGGGTCGCGGGGGTCACGGGCGGGCTCCGGACGCGGAGGGTTCACGGTTAGTCGCCTTGTTCTGGCGCGGGCGGTTCGTCTTTCAGGATCACCAGATCATCGCGGTGCACGACCTCATCGCAATAGCGGTAGCCCAAGGTGGACTCGATCTGCGAGGCCTTGAGCCCCCGGAGCCGGGCGACGTCCTCTGCAGGGTACGAGGCCAGCCCGCGGGCGAACGCACGCCCGTCGGGGCCGGCGAGCTCGACGAGCCCGCCCACGGCGAACTCACCTTGTACCGCCGCAACGCCGGAAGGCAGCAGGCTGGCGCCGCGCGAGGTGATGGCCAGGCGGGCCCCGTCATCGACACGGATCACGCCCCTGGGCCGGGCCGAGAACCCGATCCAGCGTTTGCGGGCCGCGTGGAACGAGCGTGCGGCCGGGAAGCGTGTGCCCAACTCTTCGCCCGACAGAATCCGCCTGACCACGCCGGGCTCTTCTCCGGAAGCGATGATCGCGGGGACCCCGAGCGATGCGGCCCGACAGGCCGCCTCGACCTTGGTCCGCATGCCGCCCGTGCCGACCGACGACGTGTCGGGATCGACGTGCCCGAGGGCTTCGGCGAGCGATCGGATGACAGGCACCACCCGTGTGGAATCGGATACTTCTTCGCGCCGATGGTTCCTCGCGGCGAGCACGCCCGGCACGCCCGAGAGCAAGATCAGCAGGTCCGCACCGATCAGGGTCGCCACGAGCGAGCTCAGCCGGTCGTTGTCGCCGAGCCTGATCTCGTCGAAGCTCACCGAGTCGTTCTCGTTGATGATCGGCACGACGCCGCTCCCGAGCAGGCGATCGAGCGTGTGCCTGGCGTTGAGAAATCGCGTGCGGTGGTCGATGTCCTCGGCGGTGAGCAGCACCTGGGCCAAGGCGCGAGCCGGGGTCGCGCGGGCGAACGCCGCTGCGTACTCCGCCATGAGCCGCGGTTGACCGACGGCCGCGGCGGCCTGCTTGTCGGCGATCCGCTTCGGAGGCCGGTCGAGCCCCAGGGCCCGGAAGCCCGACGCGACCGCCCCCGATGACACGAGCACGAAGCGGCGCTCGGGGTCGGCGGCCATGCACGCGCAGATATCGGCGGCCAGGCGCGCGACGCACGCGGAGTCGAGCACGCCGGCCTTCGCGACCACCGCGCTGCCGACCTTCACGACCACCCGCCGATGTCGATTGCCCGGTTCCCTGGCCATTGAGCCGTGAGGATACGGAGGGGCGCGCTGGTTAGGGTGCAATAACGTCTGTTCGGCTCACTCTCGGCTGGTGCATTGGTGCGGCCGCGATAAGATTTCATCATGTCGCCCCTGACGCTGCGTGCGGCCGCCGGCCTGTCCGACCACCTTTACGCGGTGCAGGCGGCCGAGCGCGCGGCCCAGCAGTGCGCCGCGGGTATGGAGGGCCAGCGCCCGGACGTCGCCTTCGTCTTCTTCTCCCCTCATCATGTCGAAGCGGCGCAGTCGATCGTGTATGCGATCGAGCGGCGGCTGAACCCGTCGTGCATCGTCGGCGTGTCCACCGAGGCCGTGATCGGGTTCGAGAGCGAGCTTGAGGGCGCGCCCGGGCTGTCGATGCTGACTGTGTCGATGCCCGGGGCGACGGTCAAGCCCTTCGCCGTGGACGAACTGCCGATGGTGCGGGAGAACGCCGAGGGCGATCTTCAGGCCCTGCGCGAGACCGCGGGCCTGGGGCGCGACCATCGGGGAACCTTCTTCTTCGCCGATCCGTTCACAGTGCCGGTGAACCACCTGCTGCCGGCCATGTCGCGGGCCCGGGCCATCCCCGACCCGCTCGCGGCCGCGGGCGTGGCCCCGCCGCTGCCCCGCACGGGCGATCACCTGGGCCCGATCCTCGGCGGCATGGCGTCGGCGGCGCAGAAGCCGGGCGGCAACGTGCTGATCCTCAACGACCGCGTGATGCGCAGCGGCGGCGTGGGGGTCTCGATCTCGGGTCGAGTGCGGATCGACACGCTGGTGAGCCAGGGGTGCAAGCCGATCGGGCCGACGTTCGTGATCACGGGCGTCAAGGGGCAACTCATCACCGGCTTGGGCGGGCGACCGGCGATCGACGCCCTGACGGACATCCTCGACGGGGTGGACGAGGAACAGCGGAACCAACTCCAACGCCGCGGCCTGTTTCTCGGGCGGGCGATCACGGAGTACAAGAAGCGTTTCGGGCGTGACGACTTCCTGATCCGCAACGTCTTCGGCGTGGACCAGTCCAACGGCGCAATCGCGGTTACGGACCTGCTCAAGGTCGGTCAGACCGTGCAGTTCCACCTGCGCGACCAGGCCACGGCCACCGAGGACCTGGCCCTTCTCCTGGACGGCCAGCAGCTCTACGACACGCCCGTCGGCGCCCTGCTCTTCACCTGCAACGGGCGCGGCACGCGGCTCTTCGACCACCCCAACCACGACGCTCAGCAGGTCAGCCGGGCCTTCGCGGGCGTGCTGGCCGGCGAGGACGCGGCCAAGGCCGGCTACCCCATCACCCCCAGCGCGACACGCACCAGCGGACGCCCGCTGCAACTGGCCGGGTTCTTCGCGGCCGGAGAGATCGGGCCCGTGAACGACGAGGTGTTCGTGCACGGCCAGACGGCGTGCCTGGCGTTGTTCCGGGAGGCGGAGGCGTAGCGAGCGCTCAATCCTTCGCCGGCGAGATCGTCCCCCGACACTCGCCAAAGCCGATGCGCCGGAAACCCTCGCGCTGGCAATACGCCTTCATGATGACCTCATCGCCGTCGGCGAGGAACGTGCGGGCCTCTCCGGTGGGCAGCGAGATCGGCGCGCGGGGCTTGGGCTTGCCGGATGAATCGAGGCCGTCCCACGTCAGCTCCAGCAGGCAACCGCGCGAAGACTTCTCGGGACCTGAGATGGTGCCGCTGGCCAGGAGGTCGCCCGGCACGGCGTTGCAGCCGTTGCTGGTGTGGTGTGCGAGCATCTGGGCGAACGTCCAGAACATGTGGCGAAAGTTGCCGCGGCTGAGCATGACCGGCGCAACACCCTTGTCGCGCATCTGCTGGCTGGCCAGGTGCACCTCGACGGTGATGTCGTAGCCCTGACCGGCCGGATCGGCAGATTGCAGGTAATCGAGTGGGCGGGGATCGTCCGGGTCTCGCTCGGGGCCGGGGACGCGGAACGGCTCCAGGGCCTCCATCGTCACCATGCACGGCGAGACGCTGGTCGCGAAGTTTTTCGCCAAGAAGGGCCCGAGCGGCTGGTACTCCCACTTCTGAATGTCGCGGGCCGACCAGTCGTTGACGATGCACAGGCCGAACAGGCAACGCTGGGCGTCGTCGATGGCGATCGCCTCACCCTGATTGTTGCCCCCGCCGACGTACGCACCGAGCTCCATCTCGTAATCGAGCAGTTTGCACGGCCCGAACATCGGCGCCGCGGCGTCGTCGGCCTTGGTCTGTCCGCGCGGGCGGATGATCGCCTCGCCGCTCATGACGATGCTCGACGCACGCCCGTGATACCCGATGGGGACGTGCTTGTAGTTGGGCAGCAGCGGGTTGTCGGGGCGGAACATCGCGCCGACGTTGGTGGCGTGGTGCTTGCTGGCGTAGAAATCGGTGTAGTCGCCGATCGAGAACGGCACCATAAACTTGGTCTGAGAGATCGGTTGAATCGCCTTCTGCCTGAGACGGCGGGCCTGTTGCCCGGCGTGCCGATCGGTCCGGAGGAAGTCCTGGACACGGCGCCGAACGCCCGGCCATGAAGCGGGGGCCGAGGCGACGAAGTTCCAGTACGGCAGGTGCAGGGCGTAGGCGAGCGCCTCGTCGTCGTCGAACACGCCCGCGCCGGCGAGCATGCCCAGATCAAGGACCTGGTCGCCGATGAGCACGCCGAGGTGGTCGTGCGTGTGCCCGTCGTGCTCGGCCTCGAAGGCGCACAGGGGCAGGTTCTGGATGGGGAAGTCGGTCGCCGGGTCGTTGGCGGACTCGACCCAGGACTGGAGCACGGGGTCGTGGGTTTCGTTGGTGGGCATCGTGCCGCAGGGTATCACGCCCGTCGGCGTGCGGGCCCATTCGTTCAGATCAGGCGCAACGCGCCGAGTTCCTCGACCGGTTCGATGAACGAGCACGAGCCATAACTGAGGGCGAACGTCTCGCGGGCAACCCCGATCGCCGAGGCGTCGAGCACGATTTTCCGCCACTTCAGCGATTCGTCACCGAAGACGAACGCCGCGGCATTAGTCTCGCGCATGATCTCCGCGGCCTCGCGAACATCGGCGCGACGGTCACGGATGGCGGCGGCGGCGACGAAAACGTTCAGAAACCCGTGCATCACGCCGCAGGGACAGCCGGGCTCGTAGGTGAGCGGGTACTCGGCGCGGATCGGGTGGTGCAGGCCGGCGGTGGCCTTGAACGGGACGTCGGCCGCGTCGCACGCGGCGATGAACTCCGCCACCCGCTCGGGCGATGGGAACGCGTCGGGCGTGACGCCGCCGGTGCGGACCTTGGCACCCGCGTCGGCTCCCGAAAGCGCGGCGATCAGACCGCGAAAATCGGGCTCGCGCCCGCTGGCTTTCGCGTCGGCCTGCACGGGGATCTCGAAGAAAGGAAAGATCTCCTGGGGCGTGAGGTCCAGCGCCTCGTCGATGAACACGGCCGCCGAGGCGGTCGAGTCGCCGGGCATCTTGATCTCGGCCGCATCGATGATCGCCAGGCCCTTCTCGGGCTCGGAGTGCTCCCGGTTGAACGCGAAGATCGCGTCGAGATTCTCATCCAGGTCGCCGTCGATGATCGCGGAGATCGGCCAGGGCTGGTCGGCGTGGTGCTCGTGCGTGTCGGGCGTGAGCGGCGACGCATCCGTGCCGTTCGGGTGGACGGCGGGCGAACCGGAAGGGGTGCCAGTGGGCAACAGGCCCCGGGCCTCGCGCCGGAACTCTTCCAGACGCGAAACCGGACAGATAAATCGCCCGAGCATCCACGAGTGCGCCGATCGCAGGTACCCGGCGTAGTTGCGGACCGCCTCCGCCATCCCCAGCCGCGCCGGGGGGTAGAGGCCGGCGTAGTCCACCAGGCCCGACATGAAGGCGTGGATGGGCCGGAGGCCGGGCTCCGCTTGTTCGTGCCGGGGTTGGTTCTCGCCCATGGACCGCAAGGATACCGCGAGCGCGTGGCACAGGCTCGGCCTGCCTTGAGGCCGAGCTTGTCGTGATTCGTGCATATTGGGCGAGACCGCTACAGGTACGCCGCGGGGCCGGCGAACCCGTGGCACATTCACTTGGCGATCTTGGCGACGATCCGCCACAAGTCGTGCGGGCTGAGCGTGCGACCGCTGGCCTGGTTGAACCGCTCCAGCAGGTTGTCGAATCTGGGTGTAAAGGGCAACTGGTCGCGTTGCCCAAGCGAGCCCGCGGCCTCTTCAACGCCCTGGCGCAGCCACTGCTCCTCGGCCTCGCTCACGCGCGGCGGCTTGCTCGGCGCCCGCCCGATGGGCGGGAGTTTGCCCGCCTTGCGGATGTTCTGAAGGCGGCGGAAAACCGCCTGCTCGCTCATGCCCGCCTCGGTCGTCCCGGCGAGCGTGCACAGTTGCAGGAACTCCTGCGTGTAGGGCAGGTCGTCGAGCGTGCGCCCGATCTCGACGTAGGCCGCGACGAGCCGCTCGTTGTATTGCGACACCGTGGCCCCGCCGCCGTCGTCTTCGGCGCCGAAGAGATTGACGGGCGGGGCGGGGGTCGCCGCGGCTTCGGACATGCGCCGATCGGCGCGAAGTACCGGCATCTTCGGACGCACCGCCGGGATCGACGGAGCGACCGAGAGCGAAGGCGCGGCCGGCGCGGGCGAGAGCGTCACCGTCGGCTGCGGGGGCGCGGGCTTGCGCGATTGGCGGGACGCGGAGCGGGGGCTCGTGCCCGGTCCGGGGCTGGCACCACCGAGCATGGTCTGCCGGTACCCCTGCGGCCCGGTGCCCGCGTGCCCGTGCGTCCGGTACGACTGGGCCACGCGCTGCGAGCCGAGCGCGGCGATGATCTCGGCGGCGTCGAAGGTGGCGGTGCCGAATCCGTGCTCGCGGATGGCGGTGGTGAGTTCGGCCGCGCTGAGCTCGCGCAGCGAGGTGCGCCCGCTGTTGTCGCACAGGTGAACGAGCTCGCCCACCACCTGATGGGCCGTACGGAAGGGCACGCCCGCGCTGACCAAGTGCTCGGCCAAGGCCGTCGCGTCGAGGTACCCGCGCTCAAGCCCCCCACCCCCACCACCCCCACCACCCCCACCACCCCCACCCGCGGCCATGATCCGGTCCTGATCGAACGATGCCGTCTCAGCGATTCGCGCCGCCATCTCAAGGCAGTCCATGACGGTGTCGAACGCCGCGAACACGTGCCGCTTGTCCTCCTGCAGGTCGCGGTTGTAACCGATCGGCAGACCCTTGCAGATGGTCAGCAGCGAGCCGAGGTGCCCGTACACCCCGCCGCAGCGCCCGCGGATGAGCTCGAGCATGTCCGGGTTGCGCTTCTGCGGCATCATGCTCGAGCCGGTCGTGTACCGCCCGTCGAGCCGCAGGAACCCGAACTCGGTGGTGCAATAGAGGATCCACTGCTCGGCCCAGCGCGAGAGGTGCATGGCCGTGCGGGCCAGCGCATAGAGAAAATCGAGCGCCTCGTCGCGCGAGGCTGTGGAATCGATGCTGCTGGGCGACGGCCCGGTGAACCCGAGCGACGCGGCGGTGGCGGCCCGGTCGATCGATAAACTCGATCCGGCCAGAGCACCCGAGCCGATCGGGCACTCGTCGTTGTCGGCCGCGCCGGCGGCGAACAGCCCCGCGTCGCGCCGCAGCATCGAGCACCACGCGTTCAGCTCCGCGCCCACGCAGATCGGCTGGGCCCGCTGCATGTGCGTGTAGCCGGGCAGGATGATGTCGCCGTCGCGCGAGGCGAGCCCGACCATCGCCGACCTGACGCGCTCGACCGCCGCCGCCGCGAGCGTGGAAGCGTCGCGCAGCCACAGGCGCAGGTCGAGCGCCACTTGGTCGTTTCGCGATCGCCCGGTGTGCAGCTTGCGACCCGGGTCGCCGACCTTGGCGATCAGCGCCGCCTCGATACACATATGCACGTCTTCGAGTTCGACTTTCCAGCCCGCCCACCCGGTGACACCCGCGGCCTCGATTTCGGCCTTGATCTCGCCGAGCCCGCGCCGGATGGCGTCCAGGTCGGACCGAGTGACCAGCCCGACCTCTTCGAGCATCTGCGCGTGGGCGAGCGAGCCGCGGATGTCGGCGTCGTACAGGCGAGTGTCATACGACAGCGACTCAACGAATCGCATCGCCACCGGGTCCTGAGCGGAGCCCTCGCCGCCCTTGGCGTGCTCCCAGGGCTTGGCGGCGGCCGCCCCCTTGGATAACGGCGCGGGTGCGGCGGGCGGCACGTTGGCAGCGGGGGATTTGGCGCGAGAAGGCATCGGCTTGACGAGTCTTTCGGGCCGGAGGACCGCGGGTGTGGAGGTTGTCACAAGCGGGGATTCGGCCGCGGTCCGGCCCGTCTTGTCCGGTCGGCCCCGCCCGTGGAAGCGTGGGTGCAAGCCTTTACTTGTTTGTCGGATGCGCCGCGGGCGACGGCCCGCTCACGGTCTCCGGCCGTTGCTCGGGCGGGTTATCGAACAGGTGCGCCGGATCGGAGAAGCCGCCGGGCGCGGGGTTGACCTCCGCGACCCAGACCTGGCTGGAGGGCTTGGTCTCGCCTTCGACCGTGGGGCCGCGCTGCGCGGTCCACATCATCAACTTCCCGTCATCGCTGAACACGGGCAGAACGTCCGCACCGTTGGCAAAGGTCACCCGCCGTTTGCGGAGTTCCGAGGCCGATTTCGCGGGATCGACCTCGATCGCGAAGACCTCGTAGTTCTGGTGGCCCATCGCCGAAGACCCGTAGACCAGGAACTTGCCGCTGGGGTGCCAATAGGGGGCCCAGTTGACGTTCTGGTCGTCGGTGATCTGGTGCTCGCGTTCGACGCCCACGGGCACGCCGTCGGCGTCGAACTTCAGCTCGGCGACGAACAACTGGAGCAGGTCGTCGCCGCGCCGGTCCGAGCGGTAGCAGATCATCTTGCCGTCGGGCGAAAAAAACGGCCCGCCGTCGTAGCCCTCGCCGTGGACGATCTCGTGGTGCTGCCCGGTCTTGGTGTCGTACACCCAGATGTCCGCGTCGGGTCGGCCGTGGGTGGGCTCGTCTCGCACGTGTGCGTAGAGGACGAACCGCCCGTCCTTCGACCAAGAGCATTCGGCGTCGTAGTTGGGCGTATCCACCAGCGCCGCCACGGGCCCCTGCCACCCCTCGGGCGTGGACGGGATGTTGCCCGCCGTCGCGCCGCTCAGCTCGCGATGCACCGGCTTCAGGTCGCGGTAGACGACATTCATCTCTTTAGGGAACATCCACACATACTTCCGCGTGCCCACCTGGAAGCCCGACTTGGTGTCCTCGACGGGCGTGGTCAGGGTCGAGCCAAAGAGCACGCGCCAGGGAATCGTCGGGTGGAACCAGCCGCAGGTGTTGGCCGAGTGCTCGGGGCTGATCTGGATCGGCATGTCCAGGCCGGTGACGTGCCCGGCGTCGTCCCGCAGCAGCCGGGCAACGTACATCGCGTAGAACGGCTCGGCCTCCTTGCCCTGCGGCGGCACGGCGACCGCCTGGAAGATGATGTACTGCGCCGGCTGGTGATGGTCGAAATACGCCTCGCCGGCCTTGACGAACCCCGGTCCCAGCGTGCCCATTCCGCGCCCGGTCAACTGGCGGTGGTTGAGCAGGAGGGGCGCTTCGAGGGTCTTCCAATCGAGCGGGGCCGCCGGCGCTTGTGCCGCGGGCTCGACATGCGCATCCGCGGCGACCGGCTTGACCGGCTGGGCGCTCGCCCGAGCGCCCCAGCCCCCTCCCCCGATCGCCATTCCCACCCCCGCCAGGCACGCAACGATCTGCCAATTCATTCCGATCCTCCCGCGGCGAGACGGGCCCGCCGCCACCCATCGCACAACCCCGCCGCGATATCGGCCAAGTGTAGATCGCCGCTCACCGCCGCCATGCCCGGGTGTTGTCCAAGTTTCTGGCGGCGGGTACCCCGTGTCTCCGACGCGGCCGGATCACGGGGAGTCCAAGTCGCGCCGCTCGCCTCGAAAAGGCGGGGTACCCAGCCCGCGATTCTCCGTCGCCAGAAACTTGGACTACCCCCCCATGCCCCGCGATCCATCGCCACCCGCCGCTCCCCCGATCGACCCCGGTAACGTTCTGCGCGTGGTCCGTCTCGACCCGCGCCGGCGTTACGCCGTGGTCGACAAGCCCGCCGGTCTCTTGAGCGTGCCCGGCAAGGGCCAAAACAAGCAAGACTGCGCGGCCGCACGCGTGCGGGCGGCGTTCCCCGACGCCTCCGGCCCGCTGGTCGTCCACCGCCTCGACATGGACACCTCCGGGCTGCTCGTGTTCGGCCTCGACGTTGAAGCGCAGAAGCACCTGTCCCGACAGTTCGAGCAGCGACGGGTCGAGAAGGCCTACACCGCCCTGGTCGCGGGCGTTCCCGAGTCGGAGACGGGGATCATCGACGTGCCCATGCGGCTGGATGTTGACCACCGCCCCGTGCAGATCGTGGACTTTGAGCAAGGTCGGCCGGCCGTCACCCATTGGCGCATCGAGGCGATCGAGCCCGACCGCACACGCCTGCGCCTCGAACCCCAAACCGGCCGCACGCACCAACTCCGCGTCCACTGCGCCCACATGGGCTGGCCGATCCTCGGCGACGTGCTCTATGGGCCCCAGCCGCAGACCGCCGAGGCCGCGCCGCGCCTGCTGCTGCACGCGGCCGAACTCGGGTTCCTCGATCCGAGCGACGGGGCGTGGGTGCGGGTGGTGAGCCGGGCGACGTTCTGATGGTCCCATGATCGATTGACTTGGGTGTCACGGTTAGACCGCCGCTCTGGGCGGTCTAGCCGTGCCCGCACCGTCCACCATGGCCCCCCCCACCTCCGATGAACCCTACCACATGGCCGTCTTCAGGCCGCGGGCGTTGCAGGTGGCTGACAAGCTATGAGCCGGCTCTACCACGCCACCCGCCCTCGCTCTGGGCCTGCCGCCGGATCGACAACGCATCGCGCAGCCGCACCCACTCGGCCTCGGTGGCCGACCTGCACAGGTACTGGGTCGGGAACCGCCAGCGGCCGTTGCCGCGGACGCGGTCCAGCACCGCCGCCCCCGCGGGCGACGCGCCGTCGCCCAGCGCGTACGTCCGCACCGACTCCAGCGCGGCCGCTTGGGCCGTCCGGGCCGACGCCAGCGCCGTCCGCGCCGCCGCGAGGTCCTGCACGTCCTGATCCCGACCCAAGCCCGAGCGGACCAGCCGCTCCAGCCCGTCCACGCGCCGGCGAC
This sequence comes from uncultured Phycisphaeraceae bacterium, assembly GCA_964630785.1. GTDB lineage: Bacteria > Planctomycetota > Phycisphaerae > Phycisphaerales > UBA1924 > JADLCX01. Next base: position 141,628 of record CAZVZG010000012.1, read on the forward strand.
CGGTCGCCAGCGTGTCGTCGGCCGCGCGCAGGCCCGCGATGTCCTCGCCCAGCACGCTCCGGGCCCGGCCGACCAGGGCCCTCGCATCGGTAGCCGTGAAACCCGCGGCCGTAAGCGCCTCCGGCGAGAGGCCCACACGCAGCAGTGTTACCCCCAACTCCGAGTTGCTCAGCGGCGGCGGCGCGGCCGGCTGACGCTGGCTCGGCACCGACGTCCACGCCACCAGCACCATCCCGCCCAGGGCCAGGGCCACGGCCACCGCTCGCCCGGCCGCGACGGCCCGCGCCCGGCCGGGGCTCAGCCGCCGCGACGCCGCCGACGCCCGGCCCGCGGCCGCCAACGCCGCGCCGTTGGCGGGCTCGCTCTTGTGCGGTGAAGCAACAACACGATCAACGGGCTTGCTCATGGTGAGTCCTCGCTTTGGGCGTGATTCGGAAACGTTGGCCGGGGGATCGGGGCGGGGGAAAGGGGAAGGGGGGAAAGGGGGGATCGGGGCGGCCCGGCCGCGCACGCCGACAACCCACAGCAGAGCACGCACATCCGGCCCGGACCACTATTCGCCATTCACCTCGAATGGCGAATATGAGAGGGGGGAAGGGGGAAGGGTGGGGGGAGGAGGAGGGGCTGGGTGCCACGGTTAGACCGCCGCTCTGGGCGGTCTAGCCGTGCCCGCTCCGTCCACCATCACCCCCTCCCCCCCCCGATGAAACCCACACACATGGCCGTCTGCAGGCCGCGGGCGTAGTCGTGGCGCGAGTTGATGTCGCTGTCACGGCCGTTCCCGTTGAACACGCACGCGAGCCCAGCCAAACCCGCCGCTTGGCGATGGAGCTCCGTGATTCGACATGGGTTGGGAACGCGTCTTGGCGATGTTGGTCGCCCGAGCGTGGCAGAGCCGCAGAGCCGGCTCTGCCACGCCACCCGCCAACCCGCCGCACCGGCCGCAAGATACGGCTGGCTGGACGCTCACGCGAAAACAGCGTGCTTTTTGGCAGGCCCTGCACACACCGCACCGCTGCCAGATGGCACTCTTATGGCCGATGGATCAGAACTTTGGCGGCAGGCCAGAGTCACATAACTCTCGAACTCTGAACCATGTGCGAATCGCCAGAATACAGAATCCAAGCCATATTAGCACGAATTCACTCATGTTGGCAATGGCCGTCCCTGATCGCTCTTCGAGACTAACGAGCCGAATGACTTGCCCTGTACCGAACAGCACTGACAGGGAGACCCAATCGGTTAAT